>NZ_LNWY01000015.1 GCF_001681715.1 Tritonibacter mobilis
TGCGCAGCGGAATATCGAGCTGGGGATGATCGTAGAGATCCTCGAACCAGATCGTGCCGGTCTTACCCTGACGCGTGACGGAAACCTGCGCAATCTCAGGTTCGATCGCAACACCACCCGCCTGTGCCAGCATCGTGGCGAGCGTCCGGGTGGGGCGCTCAATCGGGTAGACGCCTTGCGCGCCGACCGCACCGGTGAGGCTCACAGTGGCCCCATCGCCCGCCATACGGCGCACCTGTACTTGCGGATCGGGGGTCTGATCTTCGAGCTTTTTGGTGATGGCTTCACGCAGCTGCTCGGGCGTGTTGCCGGAGGCGCGCACGCGGCCCGCGTAGGGCACAAAGATATAGCCCGCACCATCGACCTGCACTTCTTCCAGCAGGGTGGCATTGGCCCCTGCGCTGGCCAGCAGCCCGTCATCGACGTTTTCCCAGATGGTCAGGCCGAGGATATCGCCGGGGCGGATGATGTCGGATGTCAGAACCGAGGCTTTGGTGAATTGGTCGGAAAAGCCAAGTGCGGGCACCACAGCGGTGGCGCGCGCAACGCGGTCATTCACGGATACCACAAAGGCGTCGCCCTGTTTCTGGACGGACCCTGCAAAGATCTGACGTTTATTCGGGCCCACCTTGGGCAGCCCGCATGATGCTGCGAGGGCGACCGCAGCCAGCAAGGCCACGGGGCGCGCCCATCGTAAAGTCATGGGTTTCACTGCTCGGTCTCCTCGACCTATGTTTATTTTGCCTCAAGTTTTGCGTCCAAATTAGCGAACTGTCACGTAAAAATCCAGTCGCGCTTGTATTTGGAGTCAGCTCACAACCCGCAAGTGTTGCCTTGGTGCTGCTGTCCCGCGCAGGAGCGCATCATAGGGATCATCGGCAGAGAGCATCATATCCACCACCTGCCGCAGCAATTGCCGCCGCCCGGAGCGGGAATAAAACCCGCCGGGAAACTGCGAGGTTTCCAACAGATAGCGGCGATATTGCTTGTAGGCGCGGCCATCGGGGCGGGCAGGGGTGGCAAAGAACTCTGCAAGGCTTTGAGTCGAGGAAAATTCAGGCTTGTCATAGACCGCGCGGCCAAAGACCTTGAGCGGCAAGCCGCGCCAGAGCACCTGTTGACCGGCGGTGGAGTTGACGGTGACGGCGGTGCGGGCCTCGTTCAGAAGGCCTGCGAGCTTGCCTCCGCGCACATAGTGGACCCGCCCCTCGACGCCATGTTCGGCCGCAAGCCGTTTGAGCGCGCGACGGATCGGGGCGCGGCCATCCTCAAGCGGATGCGCCTTGAACACCAGATGATGGTGGCGCGGCGCGCCCTCGGCAAAGCCAGCGACCACCACCTCAAGGAATTCGGTGATGGTCGAAAAGGGCGAATGGGCCTGAAAGGCGCTGTCATGCTCCAGCTGCAACAGCGCCAGATGATAGGGAAAACCACCGCGCTTGATGCGGGCGGTGGCAAGGCGGCGGTGCAGCGCATGCAGCGGCATCATCAGCAGGCGGTTGAGATAGAGCTGGAATTCCTTGGTCACCGGCAGCGCGCGGTGGGGGCGGAAATTGCGGTAGCCCTGGTTCCAGAACATGACGAACCAGTGATAGAGCGCGCCGTAAATCACATGCTGGCGGGTGTCGCCCCAATGCGCAGGTGGCATCGGCATTTCCAAATCACTCTGCGCCAGTGCTCGCTCCATCTCGGCAACGGGCATCTGCATCAGCCGAGAGTTGCCATTGGTGCCATCACGTTCATAAGTGACCCAATAGGGGCGCAGGTAGCCCTCTTCGAAGGTGTGAACCGTGACGCCCCGTGTGCGTGCAATTTCAACCGCATGGGCGTGAATGGGGCGGGTGTCGCCATAAAGCACGATATCGGTGACGGCGTGGTCCTCAAGCAAGGCCGAAAAGCGCGCAGGCCATGCCTCTAAGGTGTCGCGAAAGGCGATGTAGTTTGACTTATCCGGCCAAAACATCCGGTCGCCCGTGTTAAAGCCAACCCGGCGCACCTCGCAACCGGCAGCCCGGAGCATGCGCGCCAAGGCCCCAAAGAACGGCCCATGCGGGCCTTGCAAAAACAAGAAGCTACGGGTTTCAGTCGATCCGTGTGTCGATCTCTTTGGCATCTGTGCTCGATCCGATAGTCACATGGGTCGGGCGTGGCCATTCTGATGCGGCCTGTCGAGAGGGTGTTTGATCTCGCCCGTGTTCACGCGTTCTGGTTTGTTTTACGGTGTCTTTGCTGAAAACCTAATCTTGGTAAAGTCTGTTAAACCTAAACTAGAGCAAAAGTATGACCAATTGCCTTATGGGGCACAGAGAGCCTCTTGAGCCGGAGGCGGGCAGGGGCTAGCTCTGGTGGGAAGGCGTCCGCAAGACAGGGGCGCGGCACTCTCAAGCGGCACTATCAAGGAGTTCGCCCATGTTTACCGGGATCATCACCGATGTGGGAACCATCACCGAGCTGGAACAGACCGGCGACCTGCGCGCCCGCATCCAGACGGCCTATGACACCGGCAGCATCGACATGGGGGCGTCAATCGCCTCGGATGGGGTGTGCCTGACCGTGGTGGCGCTGGGGCCGGATTGGTATGACGTGCAGATCTCGGCTGAGACTATTTCAAAAACCAACATTGATGGACGTGGCAATCACAAGGGCTGGTTTGTCGGCAAGCGGGTCAATCTGGAACGCGCGCTGAAGGTCGGCGACGAGCTGGGCGGCCATATCGTGTCGGGTCATGTGGATGGCGTGGCCGAAGTGGTCGAGATGCGCGATGAGGGCGACAGCACCCGCGTCACGCTGCGCGCGCCCAAGGATCTGGCGCGCTTTATTGCGCCCAAAGGCTCGGTTGCGCTCAATGGCACCTCGCTGACGGTGAATGAGGTGGAGGGCTGTGATTTTGGTATCAATTTCATCCCACATACCAAAGAGGTCACCACTTGGGGGGATGTCAGCGTCGGGGATCTGATCAACCTCGAGATCGACACGCTGGCCCGTTATGTGGCGCGCCTGCAGGAGAGCCTGTGATGTCGCGGGGCTCAGAACAGGGCACAGGGTCGATGCCGGGGCTGGGGCACAACGGTGGCCCCAGCATGGAGCCGGGCGTGCTGTGGCGCACCCATGCGTGGCGCTCGGCGCAAAAGAAACTGATGCCCAACACCATCCCCAAGCTGGTGCTGCAAATGCGCCTGAAACGGGCCGCCGAGCTGGGTATGGACTATCAGACCTATGCAAAGGTGCGCCAGACCTCCGGTCAGGATGTGCTGGGGCTGTTGTTTTCTGCCAATGCGCTGCGTCTGTTGCGCGACCCGCACCTGCCGGACCTTGAGCGCGCCGCACTGGCGCGCGTCGAACACGCAGGGCGCCTGGCGCTGATCTATCGCCCGCTCGCTCCGGAGGTGGTGGAGGCGGCCAATCCGGAGATTGATATCGCAGGGTCGGCTCCTGTCTTTACCGAAGGCTGGGGCGCGATGCGCGACAAGGTACAGAGTGTGATGCGTCAGCGTGGCTTGTCCGGGGCATCGGTCGTGGTGATCGGGGATGCGCCGCTGGAACGGGAATGGACCACAGCAGGCCGCGCCGCCGCCTACCTGAGCGCGGCGGAGTATTTTAAGAACGGCGCACACAACTAAGACCGGGGCGACCTCGTCTTGGCGCTCCGTTTGGTGGGTCATTTCATAATGTGCGACCTGTTGGCAGGCGTTCAAAGTAAAAGGGACGGCGCCGCCACAAAGGCGGAAATGGCCGGGGGTATCCCCCCGCGTGCTCAACGTTATCTCTGCACTGCTCCCCCGAAAGGGAAGCCGGCTCCTGGTGATGCCGAAGGTTTTAAATCCGGCGGATGATCGCGATCCCCGCCAATATACTGTTGTTTCCCTTAAGGCTGATAACCACTGCGTGCGCTTGGGGCGCAACGGGGATGCGAGGCGCTGCCTCGCGCTCCGGGATATTTGGGGTTAGAAGAAAGATCCGGCCCTCATATTCTTCTAACGACAAATATCCTGGGGTGAATTGGCCAAAGGCCAAGAGGGGCAAAGCCCCTGTGAGTGGTGCCGGTTGCGCACCCGCATGTGCCGCTTGCAGGGCTGGTATTTGCGCCGCGTGTGAGCTATCCCGACGGGGACAATCGTGGCGCGGACAGGTCATCCGACCCTGCGCCCCATCAGTGAAAGGCCAGTTGCAGATGAGCTATGAGACGCCCGGCCCTGTCGAGTCTGAGTTGCGCGACGCCATCAGCCCCATCGAGGAGATCATCGCCGCCGCCCGTGCGGGGAAGATGTATATCCTGGTGGATCATGAGGACCGCGAAAACGAGGGTGATCTGATCATCGCGGCGGAGTTTGCCGATGCGGATGCGATCAACTTCATGGCCACCCACGGGCGCGGGCTTATTTGTCTGCCGATGACCGCCGAGCGGATCGACCGGCTGGGGTTGCCGATGATGGCGGTGAATAATTCCTCGCGCCATGAGACGGCATTCACCGTGTCGATCGAGGCGCGTGAGGGGGTGGATACCGGGATCTCGGCTGCGGATCGGGCGCTGACCGTGGCCACCGCCATTAATGAGCAAAATACCATGGCTGCGATTGCCACGCCGGGCCATGTGTTCCCCTTGCGGGCCAAGCGGGGCGGCGTGCTGGTCCGCGCTGGCCATACCGAAGCCTCGGTTGATATTTCGCGCATTGCGGGGCTGGATCCTTCGGCCGTGATCTGCGAGATCATGAAAGACGATGGCACCATGGCGCGGCTGCCGGATCTGGTGGAGTTTGCCAAAACCCACGACATGAAGATCGGCACGATTTCCGATCTGATCGCCTATCGTGCCAAGAATGACAATCTGGTGGATGAGACCGCGCGCAAGACCGTGACCTCGGAATATGGCGGCGCGTGGGAAATGCGGATCTTTACTGACCAGACCCATGATGTGGAACACGTCGTGCTGATCAAGGGCGACATCTCCACGCCCGAGCCTGTGCTCACACGGACCCATGCGCTGCATGAGGCCTCTGACCTGTTGGGGCTGGGGCCAAAACCGGCGGGCGAGTTGCCCAAGGCGATGCAGCTGGTGGCCGAAGAGGGGCGCGGGGTGGTGTGCCTGTTCCGCCAGCCGCGCAATGCGCTCTATGCCTCGGATGAGGACGGGGTGCGCACGATCAAGCAAACCGGTCTTGGCGCGCAAATTCTCAATAAACTCGGCATTGAAGAGCTGATCCTGCTCACCGACTCGCCGGAAACCAAATATGTTGGGCTGGATGCCTATGGGCTGTCGATCGTCGGCACCCGTCCCATCCTGTCCAGTGACAGCTAAAGGAGGCCTGCGTCATGGCCGGACAAGAAAGCCACTACATCCTGCCGCGCCCGGAATTCGACAAACCGGTGAAGCTGCTGATCGTGGTGTCGCCCTATTACAAGGACATCGCCGACAATATGGTTGCCGGTGCGGTGGCCGAGATCGAGGCCGTGGGCGGCTCTTATGAGGTGGTCGAGGTCCCCGGCGCGCTGGAAGTGCCCACAGCCATTGGCATTTCGGACCGGGCGTCGAACTTTGACGGCTATGTGGCGCTGGGCTGTGTGATCCGTGGCGAGACCACCCATTACGACACGGTTTGTAATGACAGCTCGCGCGCCTTGCAGCTCTTGGGTCTTCAGGGGCTGTGCATCGGCAATGGCATCCTGACGGTCGAGAACCGCCAGCAGGCTGAGGTGCGTGCCGATCCCAAGGATCAAAACAAGGGGGGCGGCGCGGCGGCTGCGGCCTTGCATCTGATCGCGCTCGCGCGTAAGTGGGGCGCCCAGACCAAGGGTGTAGGATTCAAACCTGCCTCCGACTCTTACCGGCTCGCCTGATTTTAACAACGGATCCCTCGCTCATGACCTCCAAAGACGCCCCGAAACCGGGCCAGAAACCGGGAAAAAACAAGACGCAGGCGCGCTCTGCTGCCCGTCTTTATGCGGTGCAGGCGCTGTTTCAGATGGAGCAGAGCGACCAGAGCACCAATAAGGTGATCGTGGAGTTTGAGGATCATCGTTTCGGCGCGACCTATGAGGGCGATGAATATGCCGAGGGCGACACCAAGCTGTTTCGCAAGCTGGTGAACGATGCGGTGAATTATCAGGCAAAGATCGACCAGATGACCGATCGCGCGCTGGTGGCGAAATGGCCGATTGCCCGCATCGACCCAACCCTGCGGGCGCTGTTTCGTGCAGCGGGCGCGGAGTTTGTCGAGAGCGATACGCCGGTCAAAGTGGTGATCAACGAATACGTCGATATTGCGCGCGCCTTCTTCCCGGAAGGGCGCGAGGCGAGCTTTGTCAACGCAGTGCTGGACCATATGGCACGCGAAGCAAAGCCCGAGGCGTTCTGACAGTCAGCCTGTCAGACAGGGCGAAGAAACGACGCAAAACAGTTCTAATGAGGCGCATGACGATGGGTCCTGCGCCTTTTTTCATTGAAACCTGAGAGCTTAGCGCCAGTTCATAGTCCGATTGGCGCGGATTGCATGCTTTTTAATCAGCAATTTGCGTTGGCAGCAAAAAGCTGCCAGCTTGCAAGTACTGGACACCTCTGCCCGTCACAGGGCTGAGGCGGTCCTGCCCGGAAACGAAAACGCCCCAAAAGGGCTGCCAGAAACAGGAGGGGACATGTTTCACAAAGTAGTCGTGCCAGTGGACCTGGCGCATGAAGCCGCATTGCAGAAAGCTCTGCAAGTGGCTGCAACAATGGCAAAAACCCATGCCGCAGAGGTGTGTTATGTGGGGGTGGCCTCGGCCAGTCCCAGTGCACTTGCCCGCAGCCCTGCGGAATACAAGGCAAAGCTGGAGAGTTTTGCCCAGAGCCAAGCAGCGCAATATGCGATCAAGGCCAGCGCCCATGCCATCATGAGCCACGACCCGGCAACCGATCTCAATAAGGCGCTGGAGGCTGCCATTGCGGATCTGCAGGCGGATCTGGTGGTGATGGCGACCCATGTGCCGAATATCTCGGATTACATCTGGGCCGGTCACGGCGCCCATGTTGCAGCGCACAGCACCGCATCGGTGCTCTTGGTGCGTGATTGACTGACATAGAATTGAAACTCCGAAACGAAAGGCGGTACCTATGACCGACCAAACGACGGAAACGTCCGACGGCATTCCAAGCCCGGACGGCGCAGCACATATCATTGATACGGAATATGAAATCGGGCAAGACAACCTTGAGGGGTCTGTCGGTCCTTTCGGGTTTGACATCCACAACCCGGTGTTTGCGATCTCTGGCCTCGCGATTGTGGCCTTTGTGTTCTACACGCTTGCCCTGCCCGAACAGGCGGGGTCGCTGTTCTCCTGGCTGTTCAGCACAGTCACCAAGGGCTTTGATTGGTTCTTCCTCGGTGCCGCGAATATCTTCGTGATCTTCTGTCTGTTCCTGATCGTGACGCCCTTTGGCAACGTCAGGCTGGGCGGCACTGAAGCAGAGCCCGACTATAGCTATATCGGCTGGTTTGCGATGCTTTTCGCGGCCGGTATGGGCATCGGTCTGATGTTCTACGGGGTCTCGGAACCGCTGAGCCACTTTGCCTCTTCTATGGGCGGCACCGCCGCTGAGAATGGCGCGCGCACCGACTGGGCCCCCTTGGGCGGCGCGGCTGGAAATGAAGCGGAAGCCGTGCGTCTGGGCATGGCCGCGACGATCTTTCACTGGGGTCTGCACCCTTGGGCGATCTATGCGGTGGTGGCGCTGGCGCTGGCTTTGTTCAGCTATAACAAGGGCTTGCCGCTGACCATCCGCTCTGCCTTCTATCCGATCTTTGGCGATGCGGTCTGGGGCTGGGTCGGTCATGTGATCGACATTCTGGCGGTATTTGCGACGCTCTTTGGTCTGGCGACCTCGCTCGGCTTTGGCGCAACGCAGGCCAATGCGGGCCTCAATGAGCTGTTCGGCATTGCGGTTGGTCCGACCACCGAGGTGATCCTGATTTCGGCGATTACCGCAGTGGCGCTGGTGTCGGTGATGCGTGGTCTTGATGGCGGGGTGAAAATCCTGTCGGAAATCAACATGGGTCTGGCGTTCCTGCTGCTGATTTTTGTGCTGCTGGTGGGGCCGACCGTGTTCCTGCTGTCGCTGTTTTGGGATTCGCTGGTGGCCTATGTGCAGTTCCTGCCCGCGCTGTCGAACCCGGTGGGGCGTGAGGACGTCAACTTCATGCAGGGCTGGACTTCGTTCTACTGGGCGTGGTGGATTTCCTGGTCGCCGTTTGTGGGCATGTTCATCGCCCGCGTGAGCCGGGGCCGCACCGTGCGCGAGTTCATCATCTGCGTGCTGTTGATCCCGTCGATGGTCTGCGTGTTGTGGATGAGCGTCTTTGGCGGCACCGCGATCTATCAGGTGATCACCGACGGCTACACCGTCGCCCAAGAGGCAACGCTGGAGCTGAAGCTCTTTAAGATGCTGGACGTGATGCCGCTTGCGGGGATCACTTCGCTGGTGGGCATCGTGCTGGTTATCGTGTTCTTCGTGACCTCCTCGGACTCCGGGTCGCTGGTGATCGATACCATCACCGCCGGGGGCAAGGTCGACGCGCCGGTGCCGCAGCGTGCCTTTTGGTGCATCTTTGAAGGGGCGGTTGCGATCGTGCTCTTGCTGAGTGCGGGCGGTCTGCAATCCTTGCAGTCGATGGTGATCTCCACCGGTCTGCCCTTCACGGTGGTGCTGCTGATCATGTGCTACGCGATCCTGCGCGGCCTAATGAGCGAGCGCAAAAACACCTGAGCGACCCTGCACTGACAGACATGAGAGACGGCGCCCTTTGCGGGGCGCCGTTTTTTTATGCGTCGCGTCGTGCGGTTTGGGGAAATAGTCAAACCCGACGCGGCCAAATCGTCGCATCATCTTCTGTGCGCTGGACCGGGGGGCCGCTGCGCCCTAGATTTAAAGGGTAGCCGCAAGGAGAGTGTCATGCCTGAACTGATTAAGCTCTATATCAGAAGCGCCCTTTGGGGGCTGGTGCTGGCCGCGATTTTTGTAGGCATCCTGTTGTGGTTCAACATCGCCAATCTTGGTGCGCTGGTCTTTGGATCTGACGCGGGCGTCGTCGCAGTGCTGGCGCTGTGGATTTCCAATGCGGTGGTCTTTGGCGGCGTTCAGTTCGGCTTTAAGATCATGGCCATGGCGGAACGTGAGGACCCCCCGCGCGGTGGCACCTGGGTTGGGCCAGAGTTGCAAGCGGTGCCGGTCCCGGCCAAAGCTGCACAGGCCGGTCGCCCCACCAAACGCTGAGGGCTGGCTCCTCTGGGATTGGCTGAACACAGGCCGCGCAATGTCTTGCGCGGCTTTTTGTTTGCAGGCGTTAGCGTGGGAAAAGCGGCGGGAACCACCAGTCAACCGTGCGGCGTTGATTCCCGAGGACCTGTATGTACAGGTGGGCGCCAGGTAAACGGACCAGGATCCGGACAGAGCCAGCTCCCTCGGAATTGCTTAAGGCCACTGGAATGCTGCCTGTCACGAGAAGGGGAGAACCCGCCTTCGCAATAGGTAGTGCGGCGCGCGCCCGTGCACAAGGGGGCGCGTGGGGATGTGGGGCTTGATTTTTGTTCATGAATTGTTCACTTTTGGCGCATGGCAAATCAGCACCTCGATCAAGATGAGTTCGACACCCCCACACGGGAGGCGGTCCCGCCTGAGGGCGATGAGGCGACACTGGCCCTGCTGCAGCCGGGACAGCGTCTGGCGCGTGGGGTCGGCCGCTATCTGCGCTCGATGGGATTTGCCTCGGTTGAGGAATTCGTCCCCGCGCGCGGGCTGCGGGTGGATGTGATGGCACTGGGGCCAAAGGGCGAATTATGGGTGATCGAGTGCAAATCCAGCCGCGCCGATTTTCAGAGCGATTGCAAATGGCAGGGCTATCTGGAGTGGTGCGACCGGTACTTCTGGGCGGTTGACGTGGATTTTCCCACCGACCTGCTGCCCGAGGGCACCGGGCTGATCCTCGCCGATGCCTATGATGGCGAAGTGGTGCGTATGGCCCCAGAGCAGAAACTGCCCCCGGCGCGGCGCAAAAAGATGATCCAGAAATTCGCCATGGATGCCGCCCGCCGCCTGCAGCGGCTCAGAGATCCAAGACCCGGACGGGATGGGCTGCTGTTGTCTCCAAGCGAGGGAGAATGACCTGAGGATGGCCCAAGAGACCCGAACACGGCCTACAGATCAGGCCGTGAGGTCGATGGCGGCTTTGGCCGGGGGGACGATGTAGATGATGTCATTGTGCCCATCGAGTTGCAGGGCGAGCATCTGCCGTTGTTCCTGCGCCTCGGCGGCCTCTCGCTGGGGATTGCGCTCATAAGGTTCTGCGGCTGCGATCAGCGGATCGCTGGGCGGCGTGCGCAGCTCCGCGCCCTGAGTGGGGGCAGCGTCCGCCGTCAACACCCGTGGCACAGGGGCGCGGTCCGGGCGATCCAGCGCGGCGGCGCTGCCCGGTGCCTCAGACAAGGCTCCGGTCAGGCCGACACCCTCATCCGAGATCAACTCTGCAGATTGCGATGTGCGCGATTGGGTCTGATAGGCGTAGGCCTTCTGGGCGAGGGCAATCAGATCCGCACTGGCCCGTCTTTGGTCTTCTGTCAGGGGGAGGCTGATCACGGTGTTGGAGGTCATGCTCTCTCCTGATTGCGAAGGTTGTGGGGCCTCGCTGGGGGCCGGGGGGACGGTACGATCCGCGGCGGCGTTGGGCTGTGGGGCATCGGCTGGGGGCAGGCCGATGATGAAGACCCCGTCATCCATCACATAGATCACCCGTGGAGGACGCGCGGCAGCGCTGGTTTCTGCTGTGGCATCCGTGGGCGCGGCCGCAGGTGTTGCGTTAAGGTCCGCCGGGGCTTCTGCCGCCGACGGGAGACCGTCCGGCATCCTGCCGGACTGCTGCATTGCGACGCCGGAAGGATACACCGCAAGGGCGTCCTTGTCCGTCACCGGGGTCGCAGGCAAGCGGGAAACCTGAGTGCGCAGAAAGTTCAGCACTTTCTCCATGTGATCGACCGTATCCGAGATCTGGTTCATCGCGGATTTCCAGCCCGGCTCGGGCGGTTTGGTCACCTGATCGATCATTTTCTCGCGGGCGCGCCGGGCCTGAGAGACCTGATTTTGCAATTGGTTGGCGGTCAGCTTGTCTGAATTCGAAATGGAAAACGCGGCGGCCCGCGGACCATTCGCAGAGGCGATGGCGCTCGGTAGGGTCACAGCTGGTCCCAACGGCGGGGTTGTAAAATGGTACATCACACACGCTCCAAGTAGAAACTTGACGTTCATTAATCATTTGGAGGTAGAGGTTAACACGGCCCTAACTTCCGTAAACGGAACCCGTCAAATTCGATGGATTTTGCCGCTCTGGCAGACCGTCGCGCGCAGTTAGGCACGCACTTGCGGTAATTTAATGGGCGATTGTTGGATGTTATGATGTCGACAGCGGTGTTTTGGGCACAAAAAAGCCGGGCGCAAAGCCCGGCGATCCTGTCGAAAAAAGACGCGCTATTCAGGAGCTGACAGCACGCGCGGCCTGTGCCGCTGCACGGATTTCATCAGCGATTTCTTCGGCTTCCTCGGGGTCGAAGTCCATCGGGATCTCAAGCCCATCGGCTTCGATGAAAATGCGCACCATCCCGGCATCGGTCGGGCCGATCTGCATGTTCGCCTCAATGTCGCGTTCGGTATTGATCCCCATGTGCAGCTCCTTCGGGTTGCGGATCGCGGTAGGAACTCCTGCTAGCCTGCAAGCCCTTAAAAAGCAAGATGTCGCCTCTTGCCCACGCACGGCGCGCCCTTTGATTGGGAAAACAGGGGGTGAGAGGGAATCACTGCGGCCTCAAACGGGCTATTTCCGGACATCTGAACGGGCGCAGATCTATGCGGACAGGGGGAGGACAGAAGAATTTGCCCTTGCGCAAAAAAGTGCAAAAAACTTGTGACATGAGCTCTTGCACTCTGATTTTCTGTGTTGTAAATCGCCCCCAGTGCCGCCTTAGCTCAGTTGGTTAGAGCGCTTGATTGTGGATCAAGAGGTCCCTGGTTCGAGACCAGGAGGTGGTACCATCCCCTTAACATCATGTCATGAAACGGTTTTGCGCCTGTTGGCGACCGATACGGCCATTCGTAGCGACGCGTGGCCGTGCAGCCTGTGGATAGGGCTGCGACTTGGCTAGTCGATCTGAATGCTCTGGCGCAGCGCACCGGTTTCGCTGTCGAGGATCAGGATTTGATCGTCGGTGGTCACCACCGCCAGCCAGCCGGTGCCAAAGGTTACGGCCCGCGCCGTTGCGCCATCTGGCAGGGTAATGTCTGCCGGAAGCCGGGGAGCGGAGGTGTCATCAGACAAACGGATGACAAGCAGCGCAATTACCACTAGAACCCCGCCCACCATGATCACCGTGAGCGTGGTCACGAGGCGGCGCAGGAAACGCAGCTGCGCCGGTTCGGTAATGTTTTCAGGTTCGGAAGGATGAGTCATGGCCAGCCGCCGCATTGAATTTGTGATCGCGGACAACCCGCCCAAGCGGCTTGATAAAGCGATTGCGCGCGATGTGCCAGAGGAAGCGAACCTGTCGCGCACCCGTCTGGCCCGTCTGATCGAAAGCGGTGGCGTTGAGGTGGACGGGGCAGTGGCCAGTGACGCCAAGGCCCGCGCCCCTGAGGGCGCGCAGATCATCATCACGGTCGAGGACGCCGAGGAGAGCCACATCGGCCCCGAGGATATCGCGCTCGATGTGATCTATGAGGACGCCGACCTTATCGTCATCAACAAACCGGCAGGCATGGTGGTGCATCCGGCCCCCGGCAGCCCGTCGGGGACGCTGGTCAATGCGCTTTTGCATCATTGCGGCGCGGATCTCTCCGGTGTGGGCGGGGTAAAGCGCCCCGGCATCGTGCACCGGATCGACAAGGAGACCTCGGGTCTCTTGGTGGTGGCGAAATCGGACGCCGCGCATCAGGGGCTGGCGGCGCAGTTTGAGCGTCACAGCGTCGAGCGCTATTATCAGGCGGTCTGCTACGGGGTGCCCGACGCCAATGACCCGCGTCTGCGCGGTGTGCGCGGTGCGAGTTTTGAGCCGGGCAATATCCTCAAGCTCACCACCCAGCTTGCACGCCACAAGACCGACCGCCAACGGCAAGCGGTGTTGTTTGAAGGCGGCCGCCACGCGGTGACCCGCGCCCGCATCATCGAGGCTTTTGGTGCCCCTGCGACAGCCTCCTTGGTGGAGTGCTGGCTGGAAACCGGGCGCACCCATCAGATCCGGGTGCATATGGCGCATGCGGGCCATGGTCTGCTGGGCGATCCCACCTATGGCGGCAAGCGCAAGATCTCTCCCAAGGCGCTGAGCGCGGCGGGGCTTGTGGCCATTAACAATTTTCAAAGGCAAGCCCTGCACGCCGCCGTTCTGGGCTTTAAGCACCCGGTGAGCGGCGAGATGATGCGCTTTGAGGCCCCGCTGCCCGAAGACATGCAGGCCTTGATCGCAGCCCTTCGGATGCCGGTTGCGATTTAGGGGGAGGGGTACCCACGCTCTGAAGTTTGGAGGTGTGCGGCGAATGTCTTAAGCGGGGCATCTGTAAACGATGCTGCAATCCAAACGAATGGCCGCATTGAGCCCGAACTTGTTTATTTCAACACGGCACACGAATGGCAATGATTACGGTTAGGCACAAAACCTATGAAGGCAATCGCGCTTTGAGCAACGCTTTGAGCAGTCTAAAAGCAGTATCGATAATTTTTGGTTTTGTGAAATGACCAAAGACGAAGAGGGACTTGCCTTTTCCACGGAAGAATTGTCGAAGGCTTTGGAAATCTGCACGCATTCAAGTAGGAGTTCATTGACCGCAAGCGGCCAAAATCCGGGATACTTGTTCTGGCGCTCCCAACGTTGGATTGATGTTAGTGAGCATTTCGGTGACAGAAAGTCTAAGATGCTATTGGAGGCACTCGAAGTCATCTCTGACGACTTTCGCAACCTAGAGAGAGCTTTTTTGCTGAAAGCGCAGAACAAGGGTGACACGCGGCCTGCGTTTGATTGGCGCAAGCAGATAGTAATGGCTTTTGGAAATAAGTTCCCCGATACGCCGTCAAAGGTTCTGTCGTGTCTGGAGGCAGACTTTGCACATAGGCACAGATAGCCCCCATCGAATATAAACTAAACAACCAAGCCAACGCTTGACTAAGTGACTACCTAAAGCAGTCGTCGGCGTAGCCGCAGCGAAATGGTGCTTTGTCCCGCATTCCACTACTCCACCACGACTGATGGCGCGCTCCGGTCCCCACTGTTCCCGGCGCTTCGCACCTCACCCCGGTGGCTTGCCGCGGTATTTCACGGTTAGCTCGGCGGGGACGTCTTCGGGTTCATAGACCCCGAGCAGAATGCCTTTGCCGCGGGAGGCGCCGCGTCCTGCAATGATCTGCGCGTCTGAGCGGGTGATGCGTTGTGACATGCGCCGACCCCATTGGCCGAGGCGCGCATACATCATGTCGATCACCTCGCGATGTGTGGCGCTGCGGCCAAGGTCGTTAAACTCTTGCGGGTCGTTCTCCAGATCAAACAGCATTGGCGGCAGGCCGCCCTCGGCGTGCATGAACTTCCAGCGCGTGTCTGTCACCATAAAGAGCCGCGCATCGCGGGGGGCGATGCCGAGCTTCACACTCATCGGTGTGCCGGAATAGTCGTATTCGCTGATTGCGTAATCCCGCCACGCCTCGGGCGTCTGGCCATGCAACCATGGTGTGAGCGCGCGACCCTCCAGGATGTGATCTGCGACCTCGCCGCCGGCGGCCTCCACAAAGGTCGGGAGCAGGTCGATGTTTTCCACCAGCGCGTCGCAGGTGGTGCCTCGGGTGGCGTTGGCCTCGGGGCGGGGATCATAGATGATCATCGGCACTTTGACGGAGGGCTCGTGAAAGAGATCCTTCTCGCCCAGCCAGTGATCGCCCAGATAGTCGCCGTGGTCAGAGGTGATCACGATCATCGTGTCATCCATCCGGCCGGTGTCCTCAAGGTATTGAAACAGCCGCCCCATCTGGTCGTCGCATTGCTTGATGAGGCCCATATAGGTGGGGATGGCGGCCTGCCGGACTTCTTCGCGCGAGAAGGCCTGACCGATGGCATTGCCCATGAAGGCACCGTAAACGGGGTGGGGATCGTCGCGCTCTGCGGGGTCTTTGACGGCGGGCAGCACATGGTCCGGCCCGTACATGTCGTGATAGGGCGCGGGCACGATATAGGGCCAATGGGGTTTGATGTAGCTCACATGCGCGCACCACGGCCCCTCGGCTTGCTCAATGAACTCGATGGTCTTGGTGGTGAGCCACGGGGTTTCGCTGTCTTCCTCGGCAATATTCGCGGCCTTCTGCGCATTGGCCATGAACCAGCCGGAGGCCATCTCGTCGCCCTCAAGCCCCGCATTGGCAAAGTCGTGCCAAGGGTTGTGTCCTGCGTAGCCCTTTGATTTGAGGTATTCATTATAGGGGCTGCGTTTTTGGTCATAAAACCCGTCCGGCCCCTCGGCCCAGAGGCCATCGTCGCGGATCCAGACGTCAAAGCCGCATTCGGCTTGTCGTGCGCCAATCACGCTGTCGGGGCTGAGACCGAGGCGGGCCATGCCTTCGCTGTCGGCATTCATGTGGGTCTTGCCAATGAGCCAGCAGCCCATGCCTGCCTTGCGCAGGTGATCCCCCATGGTCCATTCGCCCACTCGCAGCGGCGAGTTGTTCCATTGCGCCCCGTGGCTGGAGACATAGCGCCCGGTGTAGCAGCTCATCCTTGCGGCGCCGCAGATGGGCGATTGCACATAGGCGTTGGTGAACCGCACGCCGCGCTCGGCCAGCCGGTCGATATGGGGCGTTTTCAGATGCGGATGACCGGCGCAGCTTAGGTAGTCAAACCGCAGTTGGTCGAACATGATAAAGAGGATATTCATAGCGCAGGCCCCACTGGTGTTTCACCAAAGAGGATAGGCCAGTGAAAGATGCGCAAAAACCCTTTGTCAAAACATGCCGCTCAGTGGCATGACGGGACATGTTGAAAGAAAACCGCTCTCTTGATCGTGGCATCGAAATTCTGGAGACCCTTGCGCGCGAGGGGGCGATGTCGCTTGCGGATTTGCACCGCGCCACGGGGCTGCCCAAGAGCACCATCCGGCGGCTGTTGCAGACTTTGATCGCGCGTAAGATCGTGCGCCGCTCGCTGGCGGACCAGCTGTACCGAACTTTGGTGGTGTTTCCCGATATTTCCGGCGAGGTGATGCCCAAGGGGATGTTGCATATGGCCGATGCGGCGATCCCACGCGCACTGGCGCTCACGAAGGCCATTGGCTGGCCTTCGGATATCCATATCCGCGAGGCGCGCGCGATGCGGATTATCGACAATACCCGTCAGGCCAGCACGTTTCACGTTCAGCGGGGCCAGATCAATCAGCGGGTGAGCCTGTTTGGATCGGCGGCCGGGGTGGCCTGTCTGGCCGAGATGACAGATGCAGAAATTGCCAAGACCTATGAGGCGCTGAAGCCCGATTTGCATTGGGGACCGGTGCGGTTCGGTATGGATCTGGCGGCATTGATGAAGCGGATCGAGCGGGCGCGCCGGCTGGGATATGCGGAGCGGTCGACGGCGCAGATCAGCGATCATGACTGGGATACCGACCTGCGTGCCATTGCGGTCCCGATCAAGGCGGGCGGGCAGGTGCTGGGCGGGCTCTCGGTTCTGTGGCTCAGGACCTATAAACCGGTCGAGGAGTTTGCAGCGCTGCATCTGCCTGCGCTGCAAGAGGCGGCCGCCGGGATCAATGCGGCCCTTGATGAGGTCTGGGAGGGCGGGGCGCTCTGAGGCGCACCCGACGCATGTCACAGCAGGCTTTCGGCTGCCTGTTTGGCGAGAAAGGCGCTGCGGTACAGCTGGGTTTTCACCGCGCGCCCCCGGTCGGGTTTCAGGTCGGTGATCGGCAGCGGCAGGCTGTCCTCTGACGCGCCGGAGAACAGATCCGCCAGCGCCCGGCCAAACATCGTGCCGGTGGTGATGCCGCGTCCATTATAGCCCACCGGGGAATAGAGCCCTTCGTCCAGCCGGTGAATGCGGAACAGGTGATCGGGGGTGAAGGCGATCTGCCCGTGCCATGCGTCCGCGAACTCCAGCGCGCCGAGGTCGGGGAACAGGCGGCGCAGCTTGCGCTCTGCCCAGCGGCGGGTGAGGCCCTCGGTGCCGCCCACCACCGACCCCATGGAGCCGATAATCAGACGCCCCGCCTGATCGCGGCGCAGCGAGAACATGATCTTGCCGGTGTCCCACAGGCCCTGACCCTCGGGCAGGATTGAACCGGCCTCGGCACCAAGGGGCTGGGTGGCCATCTGGAAGAAATGGATCGGCGTGAAACTCTGCGCCAGCCCCGGCCACAGGTCATTGCTATAGGCGTTGGTGGCGATGACAACGCGCCCGGCGGTGATCACACCGCGGTCTGTCTCCACCTTCCAGTCTGCGCCGTCTTTCTTCAGCGCACGTACCTTGGTCCCGGTGGAAATGTCTGCCCCGGCAGCCCGTGCGGCACGGGCCAATCCGCGTGCATAGCCCATCGGATTGATGGTGCCTGCGCGCGCATCCAAGAGCCCGCCGTGAAATTTTGCGGTGCCGGTCTTTTCGGCGGTCTCGCCCGCGCTCAGCAGGCGCACCGGCGCACCAAGCGCTTGCCAGCCTGCGGCGCGGGCCTCAAGATCGCGCAGCCCCGATGCGGCATGTGCGGCGTGGATGGTGCCTGCGCGGGTGGCCTCGCAGCGGATCTGATATTGCTCGATCAGCGAGAAGACATAGTCGGGCATACCGCCCAGCTCGCGCACCAATGCACCGCCATGCACCTTGCCCAGCATCTGCTCCACCTGTTGCGGTGGCAGCCACAGACCGGCATTGACCAGCCCCACGTTGCGCCCGGAGCCACCATGGCCGATCTCGGCGGCCTCCAGCACGTGACACGACAGCCCCTTGAGCGCGCCGTGTAGCGCGGTCGACAGCCCCGTGTAGCCGCCGCCCACGATGGCCACATCGACGCGGGCGTCCTGTGTCAGGGGATTGGCATAGGTGGGTTCCTCGGATGAGCGGTCCCACAGAGAAATCGGTTCGGAACGCGGCTGACCGGCGGATTGGGAAAGGGACGTGTCTGTGGTCACGCTGATCTCCTCGCATGTTCGGGGGCAGGGTCGGCGCATCAATGTACCGGGCCTGCGGGCGACACTGGGGCAGGGCAGGGCGGCTGTCAATTGCTGTGATCACGCACCCCGCCGCCGGGGCTGGCGTGGGCGCAAAGCTGCCCCTAGAGTGTTGGAAACACACGCCGCAGGAGGTCCGGATGGCACAGCTCAAGACAACATCGGCGCAGATGGTCGCCGCAGCCCGCGCCCGCATCGAGGAAATCACTGCGGCAGAGGCGATTGCCCTGCATGGCACGCCGGAAGTGGTGTTTGTCGACCTGCGCGATGTACGGGAACGCCAGCGCGTGGGGTTTATCCCCGGCAGTTTTCATTGTCCGCGCGGCATGCTGGAATTCTGGGTCGATCCCGACAGCCCCTATTTCAAAGAGATCTTTGCCGAAGAAAAACGCTTTGTCTTTCATTGCGCCTCGGGATGGCGGTCGGCCCTGTCGGTGGCGATGTTGCAGGACATGGGGTTTGAGGCCGCGCACATCAGCGACGGGTTTTCCGGCTGGCTCAAGGCAGGCGGCCCGGTGGTGGCTCCGGTCGACGAGGGCTAGCGTCCCGCCCTGACAGCAGGCCAAGGGGTTCATATCGCGACAAAAACGCGGCATTTCCGGGGCGCGCGTGATGGTCTTTGCGGGGTGCTGTGGCCCGGCTGCACTAGTGGCGCGATTAAGTGTTGGTTAACCAGAGAGGGCCTAGAGACACCAATAACCCACCAGCAGGTATTCAGATGATCCGATCCTTCGCGCTGGCGCTTTGCGCCGCGATTGCGCTTCCTTTGGCCAGCACTGTGCAGGTGGCGGAGGCGGCCCCGTCAGAGGCGCTGAAACGTCACCGGATCGGCTATGGCCACCTGATCGACAATGATCTGATCGGCGATGGCAAGGATCGCTGGCGCACCGGGTCTGTCGCCTCGTCGCGGATTTACGGCTACGGCTGGGACGGGCAGGCCCCTGCGACCTTCGGAGAGCTGCTGGAGCTGCGCTTTCTGGGCCAGATCATCGCCCCAGACAATCTGCGCAATCCGGCTGCGGGTGATCGGCCTTGGGCGGGGGCCCTGTCGCTGGGGCTGCACACGCATATGCAGCGCGGGTCACTGGAGATCTCGCTTGGCGGCGATCTGGTCTTTATCGGCCCGCAAACCGGGCTCGACGGGTTTCAGGACGCGCTGCATGATCTGGCCAACACCACGCGCCCGTCGGATGCGGTGCGCGATGCGCAGATCCTCAACACGATACGCCCCACGTTCGTCGGCGAGCTGGGCAAAACCATCACGCTGGGCCCGCGCAGCCGTCTGCGCCCCTTTGTCGAGGCGCGCGCCGGGGATGAGACATTGGTGCGAATCGGCGCGGATCTGACCCTGGGCACAGCCGGGCAGGGCGAACTCCTGGTGCGCGATCCGGTGACGGGCCAGCGCTACCGGACGATGTATGATACCCGTGGCCTGAGTTTCACGCTGGGGGGCGATGTGGCGCATGTGGCACAGTCGGTCTACCTGCCGGAAGGGCGCGGATACGCGCTGAATTCACGTCGCGACCGCCTGCGCGCAGGGTTGCACTGGCAAGGCGACGGGCGCGATTTCTTTTATGGAATTACCTATCTGGGCAAGGAGTTCTCTGGTCAGGACACAGGCCAGATCGTCGGCTCCCTGCGACTGCGCTGGACATTTTGACGTGGTTTTTACGCCACGGTCTCCGGGTCAAAAGCAAACCGGCACCGGGGATTAAGTCTTCCACCTAGGGGCCTGATTTGTTAACGCTTCATTAATAATTGAGATGAACTCAACTGAGGCAGGCTAGAGCGGATGAAGACGGGCTTTTGCGGCACGTTTGTCATCTCTTGGACGCAAACGGAAATTGATGGTCTCGAGGCGGCACCTGTTGCCGCACTTGAGGTGGGCGCTGCGTGGTCATGGCATGGGGACGCCGTGCGCGTGGACGGGCCATCAGAGCTGTTGCGTCTGGATATGGCAGATGGGGAACAGGACCTTCGGCGTCGTGCGGCGCGCACGGTGCGCCGCCTCGTGGGCGCCGCCGTGCAGAACCGCAGTGATATTCATGCGATTGATATCGATGACCCGGTGACGGACAGCAGCTTCATCGTGACCAACGGCGTACAAAGCTATACCGTCACCGTGATCGAAGCGGGCCGTGGGCGGCCTGCGCTGTTGATGTTTGTGGATGAAATCCCGCCGCGCAACACCGATCTCTGGGTGGTGCATCATGCGCTGGGATATCTCGGTGCGGATCAGGCTCCACGCGACCCCGGCGTGATTTGCTTTACCCCGGGGACACGTATTGCCACGCCCGATGGGCCAAAACCCGTGGAAACCCTGCGTGAAGGCGATCGGGTGCAAACCCGCGACAACGGCGCACAGGTGGTGCAATGGATCGGCGCCCGCCGGATGAGCGGAGCGCGGTTGTTTGTCATGCCGGGGCTGCGTCCGATACGCATCCGTGCCGGAGCGCTGGGTATCGATCGCCCGGAACGCGAACTCTTGGTGTCACCAGAGCATCGCATGCTGGTGCGCGGCCGCGCGGCGCGGGCACTCTTTAATGAGCCGGAGGTGCTGGTGGCCGCACGCGACCTGATCAATGGTCGCACCATCGAGGTCGACAGCTCCGTGCGCGAAGTGACTTATGTTCACCTGCTGCTGGAACATCATCAGGTGATCTGGGCCAATGGGGTAGAGACCGAGAGCTTCCACCCTGCTCATGCCGCCCTCTCTGCGCTGGATGACAGTGACCGCAAGCGCCTGCTGCGCCGTTTACCGGGGATTGAGCATGACCCCGCCAGCTATGGCGCTTTTGCGCGGCGCAACCTCTCGGCGTCTGAGGCCGCTATCTTGATGCACAACGCGGCCTGAGCGTAACCTGGCGGAGCGCCTGCGGCGCACAGGTTTGTTGAGATGCGAGGCGTTGCCTCGCGCTCCGGGATATTTCGGGTTAGAAGAAGAAGCCCGGCCCCCAACTCTTCTAACGCCAAATATCCTGGGGTGAATTGGCCGCAGGCCAAGAGGGGCAACGCCCCTTTGGGTGGTTTCGGGCAAAGCTGCCGCTTCTCACTTGACACGGCCAAGCGATCCTGTAGAAGCGCGGCTTCATTGGTGTTGGTGGCCCCCGCAAGGGGATGCCTGTCAAGGTCGAGGATCATCAGATCCAAACCCAAGAGGACAACGCCCTTTATCGCCGTGGCGAGCCTGATCTGGTTCTGACGGTTGTGTGTCGCGCGCGTCCGCAACCTGAAAAGTGGGAACCGGTTTTCGGAGCGAGTTGCGGAGCCAAATGTAAAGGAGATCAGCCGTGACAAAACGCACGTCTGCCAAGTACAAAATTGACCGCCGCATGGGCGAAAACATCTGGGGCCGTCCGAAGTCCCCGGTGAACCGTCGTGAATATGGCCCCGGCCAGCACGGTCAGCGCCGTAAAGGCAAACTGTCCGACTTCGGTATTCAGCTGCGCGCCAAGCAGAAGCTGAAAGGCTACTACGGTGACCTGACCGAGAAACAATTCCGTCGCATCTACGGCGAAGCCGAGCGTGTGAAAGGCGACACCGGTGAAAACCTCATCGGTCTGCTGGAGCGTCGTCTGGACGCTGTTGTCTACCGCGCCAAATTCGTGCCGACCGTCTTTGCGGCCCGTCAGTTCGTGAACCACGGCCATGTGCTGGTGAACGGCAAGCGCGTCAACATCCCCTCCTACCGCGTCAAAGAAGGCGACGTGATCGAGGTGCGTGAAAAGTCCAAGCAGAACGTAGCTGTTCTGGAGGCCGTTCAGCTCGCAGAGCGTGACGTTCCGGATTACATCGAAGTTGACCACTCCAAGCTGACCGCCACTTTCGTGCGCGCGCCTGGTTTGGCCGATGTGCCGTACCCGGTGATGATGGAACCGAACCTCGTGGTCGAATTCTACGCCAAAAACTAATGCTGGTGCGCCCAATGGGGCGCGTCTGCTACCAGTTGGAAAAGCCGCTCCGTTTTGGGGCGGCTTTTTTCATGTCGTCGTTTTTGGAGAGGTGCAATATGAGGAAGGGCTTGGGTTTGAGAGGAATTGCCGGGTAGGGTGGAGATAAAACCGGGTCTTTGTGGTTGCACCTGCGGTCCGGATAAATTGGAGAGACCACCATGCCAAAGATTTCCGCCTTGTGTCGGGCGTTGACCTGCGGGGCTGCGCTGACAGTCGGTTTGACGGTTGCGGCGCTGGCTGCACCCGTAAAGCTCACCCCGGCCAACCCGCAGCCATCAGGGCTGAAGCCGGGGTTGTCTGTGCGCTATGCGTATCCTTCTGATGTGAAGAGCCTTGCTGCCGCGCGCAGTGCGCTCAAATACAAGGTTGAACAAGGGGCGCCGCTCAAGGGGCTGGATTACCGCGACACCGAGCTGGGGCAGAATGTGCTCACCGCCAAACGCGCTGAGCGGGTGGTGGCCGATATTCGCGGTTACGTGCGCTTTGATGCGCCGGGCATCTACACGATCGATTTTCTGACCAATGATGGCCTGCATGCGGTGGTCGGCGGTCAGGTGGTGGGCGAGTTTGATGGCCGCCAGCCCTGCGAGGAGACCTTTGCGGTTGAGGTCGAGGTGCCAGAGGCCGGATGGTATCCGCTCAAGGCGCTGTGGTTCCAGCGCACCAATACCGCCTGTTTGCACATGCGGGCGGGGCCTGCGGGCAAACGTCCCAAATGGATGCCGAATGCGGCGTTTGGGCACTGATATCGAAAGGGAGCAGGGCGGGTTTGCCGCGACCTGTGCCCCTCATTTTTCACGTAAACCATTGGAATACATATGATAGACATTCGTCCGGCCGTGTCAGCGGACGCCGAAGACATTGCCGTCGTGCTGGAGGCCCTGCGTCAGGCGGGCCGGCGCAAGACCGCAGGAGACGCGGCATTTGTGCGCGAGACTTACATTGAGAATGACAATCGCATCGCCTGTTCGGTCGCGGTTGATGCGGCGGGGCGGCTGTTGGGGTTTCAGTCCTTGCAGATCGCGCCGGAGGGCAATCCCTATGGCGCGCCGGTGGGCTGGGGCGTGATCGGCACGCATCTGCATCCCGATGCCAGCGGGCAGGGGATTGGGCGCGCCTTGTTTGCGGTGACGCGCGCGGCGGCTGAGGATGCGCGTTTGCCCGCGATCGAAGCCCTGATCGGTGCTGATAACGCACAAGGTTTGGGCTATTACAGTGCCATGGGATTTGTCGACTATCGCGAGACGCCCAAGGCGGTGGGCAAGAAGCTGGTTCTCACCACCTGAGGTCATGCGTTGTGATCCCGCGTTGTGATTACTTGGTGTCTGCCCATCAAACCGGCAGCGGGCGACCTTCGGCAATGGCTTCCATGGCGAAATAGGAGGTCACGCTGTCCAGTTCGACACCCGCGATCAGGCGTTGATAGACCTTGTCATAACTCGCCATGTCGCGGGTCACGACCTTGAGCTGATAGTCGTAATCGCCACCGATGCGGTGAAAATCCACCACCTCCGGGATCGTCAGCACATGGCGGCGAAACTGCGCCAGCCACTCGGCCGAGTGATGCCGGGTGCGCAGCATCACAAAGACCACCAGACCGAGATCGAGCTGGCTGCGATCCACTTCGGCGCGGGTGCCGCGCAGGATGCCCTTGTCCTGCAAGGCCCTGAGCCGCCGCCAGCAGGCGTTTTGCGACAGGCCGACTCGTTCGGCGAGATCGCGTTGCGACAGGCTGCCATCCCGTTGCAGGGCACGTAAAAGGTCGCGGTCAATTTGATCGATGTTTTTCGACATATGCGGATCATATGATATGCATATTAGGCTGTCACCTGTGTAAGTATGTGAAAATGACCAATCACTGGTGGTCTATCATTGCTGAAATGGCAATGAGGGCGCGACAATGATCCTTGAACAGTTCAAAACGGCGATCAAACACACAGCGGATGCGGGGGAGCTTGCTCAGGCGCTGATCGGCGAGGGGGTGATGATCCCCGGTCTCAACGGCGATGTGCCGCTGGTCTATGCGGATTACGTGGCCTCGGGGCGTGCGATGCGCCCGGTCGAAGCGTTCATTTCCGAAAAACTGCTGCCGTTTTATGCCAATTCCCACACCGAGGCCTCCTATTGCGGTCAGTATGTCACCCGCCTGCGCCGCGAAGCCCGGGCCGAGATTGCGCGGCTGACGGGTGCGGCGGACGACTGCGAGGTGATCTTTGCAGGCTCCGGTGCCACCGCGGGTTTGAACCGGTTGGTGAAGCTTTTGGGGATCGAGGAGGCGACGCGCCCGGTGGTGTTCATCGGCCCCTATGAGCATCACTCCAATATTCTGCCGTGGCGCGAGAGTCGCGCCGAGGTGGTGGAAATTCCCGAAGGCACCGAGGGCGGGGTCGATCTGGTGGCGCTTGAGGCGGCCTTGGTTGCGCATGCGGATGCAGATCTGAAAATCGGCAGTTTCTCGGCGGCCTCAAATGTGACCGGGATTATCACCGATCCCGATCCGGTGACCCGGCTGTTGCGCACGCACGGCGCACTTGCGGTTTGGGACTATGCCGGTGGCGGGCCTTATCTGCCCATCGACATGGGCGCGCATGGGGCGGAGCCAAAGGACGCCGTTGTGGTCTCGCCGCATAAGTTTCCGGGCGGGCCGGGGGCGTCGGGCGTGCTGGTGCTGCGCCGGGATGCGGTACGCGCGCGAAACCCTTCGTGGCCCGGGGGCGGCACGGTGAGTTTCGTGTCGCCGTGGTCGCATCGCTATGCGGACAGTCTGGCCGCGCGCGAGGAGGCGGGCACTCCGAATGTGGTGGGTGACATCCGCGCGGCGCTTGCGTTCCTGGTCAAGGAGGCCGTGGGGCAGGACCACATTGAGGCGCGCGAAGCCCGCTATGCGGCCAAGGCACGGGCGGCTTGGGCGAATGTGCCGGGGCTGACGCTTCTGGGGCATGAGAGCGCCCATCGCTTGCCGATCTTTTCCTTCACCGTGGACGGGGCATCCGGCGCGCCGGTGCATCAGCAGTTGTTTACGCGCATGTTGAGCGATGTCTACGGCATTCAGGCGCGCGGCGGTTGTGCTTGCGCGGGGCCTTATGCGCACCGCCTGCTGGAGATCGACCAGCCACAATCCGAGGCTCTGCTTGGCGATCTTCTGGCCGGGCGGGAGTTGCAAAAACCCGGTTGGGTGCGGCTCAACTTCTCTTATCTGATGGAGGAGGCGACCGTGGACTATGTGATCGAGAGCGTTGCAAAGCTGGTGGCAGAGGCCGAAGAAATCGCTGCCGCCTATGATGCCGACCCGAGCACCGCACGCTTCCAGCCGCGTGCGGCTTGATCCCTCAGTATAATCTATGAACGGACGTTGTGATTGAGGTGTTTCGCCTCGGGCTTTGCCCGAGGCGACCCGCGCCGCGTGCCCTTTGGGCACGCGGCGCGGCCCGGCCCAACGGGAGGATGTGCTCTGCTGCGGTGGATCTGCCAGATCCGGGACAGGCGCAAAAATGGGGGTCATGTGTGGCGTGGACGTGGCCAAAGGGGCACGGACGACGGGCGGGAGCCTCCCCGGGCGAGCGAGGTGTGCGTGCTCTGGCAGCGACAGGCGGCCCCATAGGTGTGTTGATGAAGCATTGAGGACAGTTGCGGCTTTTCCCATCGCGCCGAGGGCGCTATGACGAACAGGTTCGCGAAGGAGCTCAACGATATGACCCAAATCACACCGCAACCCGGTATCATGGACATCGCCCTCTATCAGGGTGGCGCAGCCCATGTGGACGGGGTGAGCAATGTGACCAAGCTCTCCTCCAATGAGAACCCGCTGGGCGCAAGCCCCAGGGCGGTGGAGGCGATGGCGCAGGCTGTCACCAGCATGCATCGGTATCCGAGCTCCGACCATATCGCCCTGCGCACCGCCATTGCCGAAACCCACGGGCTGGATGCTGAACGCATCATCTGCGGGGCGGGCAGCGATGAGATCATCGCTTTTCTGTGTCAGTGCTATGCCGGGCCGGGGGATGAGGTGCTTTATACCGAGCACGGGTTTGCCATGTATCGCATTTCCGCCCTTGCCGCCGGGGCCACCCCGGTCGAAGTGAAGGAGCGCGAGCGCGTCACCGATGTGGATGCGCTGCTGGCAGGCTGCACGCCGCAGACCAAGCTGGTGTTCATCGCCAACCCCAACAACCCCACTGGCACCATGATTTCCGAGGCCGAGGTGGCGCGCCTTGCCGATGGTATCCCGGAGGATGCGATCCTCGTGCTGGATGGGGCCTACGCTGAGTATGTCGAGGGCTTTGACGCCGGTGCAAGCCTCATCGAGGCGCGTGAAAACGTGGTGATGACCCGCACGTTCTCCAAGATCTACGGACTGGGGGGCGCGCGTGTGGGCTGGGGCTATGGGCCAAAGCCGATCATCGACGTACTCAATCGTGTACGCGGGCCGTTCAATGTCTCGGTGACGGCGCTTGCCGGGGCCGAGGCCGCGGTGCGGGATCGTGCGTATGTCGAAACCTGCCGCGTCGAGAACGCCAAATGGCGCGGCTGGCTGGCGGATCAACTGGCCGGGCTGGGCGTGCCGTCGGACACATCCTGTACCAACTTCATTCTGGCGCGCTTTGCCTCCCAAGCGGAAGCGGAAGCCTGTGACGATTTCCTGAAACAACGCGGCCTGATCGTGCGCCGGGTGGCGGGGTATAACCTGCCCACCGCCTTGCGGATCACTGTCGGAGACGAGACCGCATGCCGTGCGGTTGCAAGCGCGGTCAAGGACTTCAAGGCCGGGGCGGCACAATGAGCGAGATGTCAGTCAAACCCGTCTACAACCGCGTGGCATTGATCGGTCTTGGGCTGATTGCATCCTCGATGTTCTGGGCCATCAAACGCGCGGGGCTTGCGGGGGAAGTCACCGGCTATGCCCGCAGCCCGGAGACCCGCGACACCGCGCGCCGGATTGGTCTGTGTGATCGGGTCTGCGACACCGCAAGTGCGGCGGTTGAGGGCGCGGATCTCGTGGTGCTCTGCGTGCCGGTTGGGGCGATGGGCGCGGTTGCGGCCGAGATTGCACCGGCGTTGATGCCCGGCGCGACGGTCTCCGATGTGGGATCGGTCAAGCGCCATGTGATCGAGGATGTGGCGCCGCATATTCCAGATGGCGTGCATTTTGTGCCCTCACACCCGCTTGCGGGGACCGAGCATTCCGGTCCCGAGTCGGGCTTTGCAGAGCTGTTTGACAACCGCTGGTGCCTGTTGGTGCCAGTGGAGGGCAGCGCCCCGGAGGCGGTGGCGCAGCTGCGCGCCCTCTGGGAAGGGATGGGCGCGCATGTGGATGAGATGGACGCCGATCACCATGATCTGGTGCTGGCGGTGACCAGCCACACGCCGCATTTGATCGCCTATACAATGGTGGGGGTGGCAGATGATCTGCGCCGCGTGACCGATAGCGAAGTGATCAAATATTCTGCGGCGGGGTTTCGCGACTTCACCCGGATTGCGGCCTCGGACCCGACCATGTGGCGCGATGTGTTCCTGACCAACAAGGACGCCACGCTGGAAATCTTGGGCCGGTTCACCGAGGAGCTCTTTGCCCTGCAACGGGCGATCCGCACCGGGGATGGCGCGCATCTGCACGACTATTTCACCCGCACCCGCGCCATCCGGCGGGGCATTATCGAGGCTGGTCAGGACACTGCCGCGCCGGACTTTGGTCGCGGGCCGAAAAAATGAGGGCGCGCGCGGGGGCACGGCTGGCTGGCGTTGCCATGGTGCTGATCCATGCTGGCTGCGGGCTGGTTGCTGCCGCGCCTGAAACCACCCCGCGCCCGCCGCTGGAACGCGGGGCAGAGCTGGCGCTGACGGAGGTCACTGAGGTCTCTGCTGTGGCGGCGACACGGACGGTGCCAGCGCCACAGATGCGCCCACACATCCGACCAGTGTCTGCACAGATCATCGCAGCCGCCGCCCGTCCGGTGGATCTGGCTCCGGTGGCACCGGGGGAAACCCTGCGCCCGATGATGCGCACGCCGGAGTTCGAGCAGCAGGTGCTCTTTGGGCGTGCCAAACGGCGGCGCGGCTCTGTTTGCGGCGATATCGACATCCAGGGTGAAGAGGCGGGGGATATTCCCGGCAAGCTCCGTGGGTGCGGCGCGCGTGATGCGGTGCGGGTGCGGTCGGTGTCGGGGGTGACGCTGAGCAGGCCTGCGCTGATGACTTGCGAGACGGCAAAGGCGCTGAATAAATGGGTGTCGCGCGACGTGGAGACGGCGTTTGGTCGCTCTAACCGAGTGGTTCAGCTCAGGGTGGCAGCCGGGTATAGCTGCCGGACGCGCAACAACCGTCCGGGGGCGAAAATCTCTGAACACGGGCGGGGTCGGGCAATTGATATTTCCGGCTTTACGCTTGAGAGCGGGACCACAGTAAGCGTGTTGAAGGGCTGGCGTGATCGCTCGACGCGCAAAGCCCTGCAACGCCTGTGGAAAGCGGCCTGCGGGCCGTTTCGCACCGTGTTGGGGCCAGATGCGGATATCTATCACCGCGATCACTTTCACCTTGATGTGGCCCGCCATCGCAGCGGGCGTTACTGCCGTTAAGCGCCGCATTCGTGTTCCGGTGGCTCTCCCGCCCCCGCAGGGGCGCGACCGCGCAAGGCACACCCATATCAGCACGATCAGCGCGTGGGCCTAAGTCGCATATCATTTCACAGTTGCGCGCGCCCCTTGGCGGGGTTGAGCCGGGCAGCCAGTCCCGTACCGGGACTGGCTGCGGCGCCGGGCCGAATGGCCCGGCGCTATGCCCAACGCGGGGCGATGTGCCCTGCAAGGGCGCAGCGGCAAGGGGCGGGAGGGCCACCGGCGCGGGGCGCTAACGCAGGATCAGGCGCGGTGCGGGACCAAGCGGGATCGGGCCGATGGTGATATAGCCGCTGCGAAAGCCCAGCGTGATATCCAGATCCTCCGGGTTGCCACTGGCCCGCGCCAGCACCGCGATCACCCGGCTGGCCTGTTCGCGTGCGGTGGCGGACATCAGCCCGGTGTCTTCTGCCATTTCCAGAAACTCCGCCCAGGCCTCAACCTGCAAGGCCAGTTCTCCGGTGGGAATGCCTGTGGCATCCACCTCAAGCGTGCCTGCGCTTTTGATGCGCATATCCCCCCACTTTGCCTCCAGCAGGTCGATGTCGATCATGCGGGGTTGCGGGCGGCGTTGCTCCAGTGCGTTGCGATCCCATACGGTATCGAAGGTTACATCCGCCACCAGAGTGAGTGTCTCAAAGGTCTGTGGCAACTCAGGTGCGGCGCGCAGCAGGCGGCGCAGGTCCGTGCCGGGGCGAAAGGCATGTGCTTCTGCGGTGATCTGATAGTTTTCGGCCGGATCGCTTTGGACCACGCGCAGGTTCAGATCGCCGGCGCTGAGGACGCTGTTTTGCCCGTCGCCAATGCTCCACGCGCCGGAGGTCAGCCCCAACTCCTCCAACTCCAGCGCCAAGCCGGGTGCAAGAAACAGATCCGCCTGCAACCCTTCGGTCGTAATCACCGCTGTTTGATCATAATAGGACAGGCGCTGATCGCCGTCAGAGAAGCGCAGGCTCTGATGTCCGGGCCAAATCGCAGGGCTTTGCAACTCCAGCCAATCGGTGCGCCAGGCCGCTCCGGTGCCGGGATCGGCCAGTGTAGGTCTGTCGATGCGGGTCACATGCCGCCATGGAAAACCGCCCAGCGTGCCAGCGGGGGCAATCTCGCCCACCTCCACCTGCCAGCCGCGCGTCGCCTGCATTTGAAACCAGCCCTGAACGCTCTGGCGCAGACCCCAGGCGGCCACGGCCCAGTAGAGCCCCCAGATCACACAGAGCCCCAGAAGGATCTTCAGACCGCGTTTCATGCCGCACTGCCCCTTTTGTTTCCGCCCGTTTTGCTGTTTACAGGCGCTCGCAATAAAGGACCAGTAACATGACGATGTGGGTATTTGGATACGGCTCTCTTCTGTGGAACCCGGAGTTCCCGATCGCGCAAAGCGAAGTGGCAACGCTGCATGGTTTTGCCCGCTCGTTCTGCATGCGCTCGATCCACCACCGCGGCAGCGAAGAGATCCCCGGACTGGTGCTGGCGCTGGATGCGCAAGAAGATGCCCATTGCAAGGGGCTGGCCCTGCGGGTCGAACCCGGCCACGAGGAGGCAACGCTGGCTGCGCTGCGCGAACGTGAGTTGATTTCCTCGGCCTATGTGGAGCGCTTTCTCGATGTGGAACTGGCCAGCGGTGAGGTGGTGAATGCGGTGGTCTATGTAATCGACCCGCATCACGTCCAATATTGCCATCTGGAGCTGGAAGAGCAGGCGCGGATCATCGCCCATGCGGTAGGCGGACGGGGGCCGAACAGCGAATATCTGTTCAATACCGCAGGGCATCTGGATGAAATCGGCCTGAGCGATCCTGACCTCAGCTGGCTGACAGAGCGGGTCCGGCAGATTTTGTCATAAATCCTTGGCGACCATGGGACTTTCAGTCTAGGCTGCAGGCGCAGAACCAAGACAAAGCCTATCGGGAGCCGCAAGGAAATGGCGCATCACGAACGCGAAGGCCGGCCACAATTTTCACAGCCGGTGCGCCAGGTTGTCATGATGCTGATTGCATTGGGACTGGCAGGCGCGGGGGCCTTTATGGCGTTGCCTCGGGTGATGCCGGTCTTTGAGGCGAACCCCTATCTCAACGGGTTTATCGCCTTTGTGTTTGTGATCGGGGTGTTGGCGACCTTCTGGCAGGTGGTGCAGCTGATCAATTCGGTGCGCTGGATCGAACGCTTTGCCGCCGGGATCACCACGGATGATGATCGTGCGCCCTCGATGCTGGCGCCATTGGCGGCGCTGTTGCGCTCTCGGGGCGCGCGGATGCAACTTGGGTCTGCCTCGACACGCTCCATTCTGGATTCCGTGGCAGAACGCATTGACGAGGAGCGCGAGATCACGCGCTACATCGTCAACCTTTTGATTTTCCTTGGCCTTCTTGGCACGTTTTACGGGTTGGCGACCACGGTTCCGGCGGTGGTCGACACCATCCGCAGCCTAGCACCGCAGGATGGCGAAGAGGGGGTTGCGATCTTCAACCGGCTGATGACCGGCCTTGAATCGCAGTTGGGCGGCATGGGCGTGGCCTTTGCCTCCTCGCTTCTTGGTCTTGCGGGCTCATTGATCGTGGGCTTGCTGGAGCTGTTTGCGGGCCATGGTCAGAACCGGTTTTACCGCGAGCTCGAAGAATGGCTGTCGTCTTTCACCCGTGTCAGTTTTTCCTCGGGCGAGGAGGGCGGCACTGGCGACAGCAACCTTGTGGCTGGTGTGCTCGATACGATGGCCGAGCAGATGGACGCGCTGCAGGCGATGTTTGTTCAAACCGCCGAGGGGCGCGCGGAGGTTGAGGGCAAGCTCTCGCGTCTGATCGACACCATCGAAGAGATGAACCGTCGTCAGGATGATGTGGCGTCGATTTCCGGCGCATTGGAGCGCGTGGCCGTCGGCCAAGAGACCATTGCCGAGCTGATGCGCGCGCATGGGGATGTGGGCATTGATGCCGAAAGCCGCATGCGGCTGCGCTCGATTGATGTGCAGATGCTGCGCATTCTGGAAGAAATCTCCGCCGGGCGGCAGGAGAGCCTTGCGGAGTTGCGCAAGGATATCGACCTCTTGGTCAAAGCCTTTGCAGGCCCGCGTGGCATGGACCGTGCAGCGCGAATGGCGGCGCGGAAAGAGAGCTGATCCATGGCCCTGAAGCGCCGTACCGGTCAACGTTTCCAAGGGTCCATCTGGCCCGGCTTTGTGGATGCGATGACCGGGCTTTTGCTGGTTCTGATGTTTGTGCTGACCATTTTTATGGTGGTGCAATTTGTCCTGCGCGAGACGATCTCCGGTCAGGAAACCGAACTGGATGAGCTCTCGACCGAGGTGCGGGCGTTGGCGCGGGCGCTTGGCGTCAAAGAGCGCGAGGCCAGCCAGTTGCAGGCCCGTTTGGGGGCGCTTGGGGCGACACTGAATTCGGCCCGTTCCGATCTGGACGCAGCGCAGGATCAGATCACGGCCCAACAAGCCCGCATCAGCGCGCTGACGCAGGAACGGGACGCGGCGACCTCGGATCTTGCGGCGGCACGCACGCAGATTTCCGATTTTGAGGCACAGGTGACCGCATTGATTGCCGGGCGCGACAGTGCCGAGGCGCAGATCGCCGATCTCACGGCAGAGCGCGACGCGCTGGATGCCGCACGCGGTGAACTCTTGTCGGAACAAGAGGCGCTGAACCTCGCATTGGCGCAATTGCGCGATGAGGTCGACGCAGAGGCGGAGGCCGCACGTCTGGCGGCGGCACGCACCGAAGCTCTGCAAGCGCTGGTCGCGGATCTGCGCAAGGAGGGCGAGGCGCAATCCGCCCGCGTGGCAGAACTGGAAGAGACGCTCTCTGAAGAAGAGGCCAATCGTCTGACTGAGGCTGCAGCGGCTGAAGCCTTGCGCGCGCGGCTGGAGAATGCCGATGCTGAACTCACGGCGATGACGCTGTCGCTGGAGGCAGAGCGCAAGAAAGCCGAAGATACGCTGACATTGCTGGCCGCTGCCGAAAGCGCCCGAAATAAGCTGAATTCCGAACTGGAAGACGCGCTCTCGGCCATTGAAGAGGCCAAGGCGCAGGCAAATGACCGCGATGAGCTGGCAGAGCGCCTGACGCGGGTGCTGGCCCAGATGGAAGTCACCGAGAGCACTGCATCGGCGCGCGTTTTGGCCCTCGAGGCAGAGCTGGACCGGGTGCGGACCGAGAGTGCCGCGACCCGCGCCCGACTCACCGGCGAGTTGGAGACCGCCCGTCAACAGGCCGCAGACACCCGTGGGCAGCTTGAGGCTGAACTGACCCGGCAACAGGCGGCCACGGTCGAAACCGAGAGCCAATATCAGGCCCAGTTGCGCGATGTGCAGAGCGCTTTTGACAAGGAACGCCGCCTTCTGGAGGATCGCCTTGCCAGCCTGCAAGCGGAGGCGGAAACCACACGGCGCGACCTGCAGGATCAGCTTGCGACCCTGCGTGGTCAGGCCCAGGAAACCCGCAGCGGTCTGGAGACCCGTCTTGCGCGTGCCGAGGCAGATCTGGCTGCAGCACGCGCGGCGGCAAGCTCCACCGCAGAGGAACGGGCTTCGGTCGAGCAGCGCTTGTTGGTCGCGCTGGAGGCGCTGGAACGGGCGCAGGCGGCGGCCACGGATCAGGAGGTTTTGCAAAGCCGCCTTCTGGCCGCCCTCGCGGAGAAGGATGATTTTGCGCAAAACCTCACCGAGCAGAAAACCCTTGCGGAACAGCGCGCGGATCTGCTGGCACAGGCGCGCAGTGCCTTGGCCGAGGAAAAGCAGGTCTCGGAAGAGGCGCGCCGCGAGACGGCGCTTTTGAATCAGCAGGTGGCGGCGTTGCGCGAACAGCTTGGCGGTTTGCAGGCCCTCTTGGGTGATTTCAAGGAACGCGACGCTGCGCAGGGCATCCAGTTGCAAAGCCTCGGTCAGGATCTGAACACTGCGCTGGCACGCGCAGCCGCCGAAGAGCGCCGCCGCCGGATACTGGAAGAGCAGGAACGCAAGCGGCTGGAGGCGGAGCGGGAGCGGCTCGCCAATGAAGCCAAGGATCTGGAACAGTACCGTTCGGAGTTTTTTGGCCAGTTGCGCAGCCTTCTGGGCGATCAGGAAGGGGTGCGGATTGAGGGGGACCGGTTTGTCTTTGCCTCGGAGGTGTTGTTTGCACTGGGAAGCGCCGAACTCTCTGAGGCGGGAAAGACCGAAATCGCCAAAGTCGCGCGCATCTTGCAAAACGTGGCTGCCGCGATTCCCGATGACATCAACTGGATCATTCGCGTCGATGGGCACACGGACAATCAGCGGTTTTCGGGCACTGGCAAATACGCCGATAACTGGGAACTCAGTCAGGGCAGGGCGCTGTCGGTGGTGCGCTACATGATGGATGAGCTGGGCATTCCCCCCGGACGGCTGGCCGCAAATGGATTTGGCGAATTTCAGCCGGTTAATCCGGCCGACACCCCCGAAGCGCGGGCGCAAAACCGCCGAATCGAATTGAAGCTTACGGAACGCTGACAGCGCGTGGCGCGTATTTGGTAAAACTACAATTAAATAAGGCTCCGGCGGTGTTTCAACCGCCAGAGCCTGCGTTCTAAAATAGGACTTTTGAAAACAGGACGGCACCACCACTCACGGCTTATTGGATTCGTCCGGGTTCTTTTTATCATAGTTTGCCCGTTTTTCCAATAAATTATCACCCATGAGAGTTTTTTGTGCTATACTCTTCAGTACAAATTCGATTTACCGCCGCCATGTCTGTGAGCATCGTTTCAGGAGGGGCATTTTTGGACAGATTACGCGCCATATTCGAACTGCGTGACATGTTGCGTCAAATGGAGCGCGACATCGGTCTGGAGGATCTAAGCCCAGCCGAAAAAGACGTCTTTCAAGCCGCTCATCGTCTGACGGATGCGCCGGGGCAGTTGGTCTTGTCCGATCAGATCCGTCAGCACCCGCTGACCAGCGGCATCGCACAGGCCACATTTCACCGCGCGTTGCGGTCACTGCTGGAACTCGGCTTTCTGGAGCGGCCCGAGGGCGCGCGGGCCAAACATTACATGGTGCGTAAGGACCTGCTGCACGACTAAACCCCGCACCAGTTTCTGACAATTTATTGCATAACGTCACGTTGAGACCGGTTTCCGGCAGGTCTGGCGCGAGATGAATTGCCTTGTCGCTCTTTCGCGTCTAAAGCTTGCGTATGAGAGCAGCTGATAGTTTTTCACCCGGCGTGGGTGGCTTTGTGATGATCGCTCTGACGTATATCATATGTCATGGCATCACGATCTGGGTGATTGCCCCTGCGCAGCGTTTCTTTCTCGATGATGTTTCTGTCCTCGCCAGCTTGGCGTATCTGCCGCATGGGGTCCGGGTTCTCAGCATTTGGCTGGTAGGTTGGCGGGCGCTGCTGCCGCTGGTTGTCGGCGCGATACTTGCCAATCTGATTTTCACCAGCGCGGATATCCTAGACCTGATGCACGATAAGATGTGGCTGTCGCTCGCGATGAGTGTGCTTTCGGCCTATTTTGCTTTTGAACTGCTGCGTGCCTCTGGCATATCGGCCTATGCGGGGGGCGGGCGCAGGGTCAATTGGCGCAAGCTTCTGTTGGCCGGGCTGTTGGCGTCGGTGTTCAATTCCATCAGTCAGACTTTGATTTTCTCAGGTATACTCGCGCCGAGCGGTAAGCTGACAGAGCTCGCTTCCTTTGCAATCGGTGACCTGCTGGGTCAGGTCGTGTTGATGTTTGGCCTGATGATGATTTTCCGCGCCCTGCGTAGCCCCACGGCCAGCGCCTGATCTTCGGGCTGAGTGCCTTGATACGGGTGAGGATTGGGCTCGCGAACATCAGAACCGTTATCCGCAGGCCGTTAATTTCATGCGACGTTAAACTCATGCGACAGGGTTTAAGGTTCTGGACCCAGACACGCCAAAACGCCCGCCTCAGTTATCCGAGGCGGGCGTTTTTAATTTACATCAGGCGCTTGCACCTTTGGCGCGTTGCTTATTCAGCGGTGAGCAGGGGCGGCTTGTTGCCGCTAAGGCGCGGCTTGCCGGGGCCTTCGATGCGCAGATCAAGCTTGCCATCCTTGATGCCGACCTGAACCACGCCCCCTTTGGAAAGCTTGCCGAACAGCAACTCCTCCGCCAGCGGTTTCTTGATGTGTTCCTGGATCACGCGGCCAAGGGGACGGGCGCCCATCTTGTCGTCATAGCCTTTGTCGGCGAGCCATTCGGCGGCCTTGCGGGTCAGTTCGATGGAGACATTGCGGTCCATCAATTGAGCCTCAAGCTGCAGGACGAACTTCTCGACCACCTGCAGGATGACCTCCTTGGGCAGCGGGCCAAAGGAAATGGTGGCATCCAGACGGTTGCGGAACTCGGGGCTGAAGGTGCGCTCGATGGCGGCGGTGTCTTCACCCTCGCGACGGTCACGGCCAAAGCCGATGGCGGATTTCGCCAGCTCCGACGCGCCCGCGTTTGAGGTCATGATCAACACCACGTTGCGGAAGTTGACCGTGCGACCGTTGTGGTCGGTGAGCTGGCCGTTGTCCATCACCTGCAACAGGATGTTGAACACATCCGGATGCGCCTTCTCGATCTCGTCGAGCAGCAGCACACAGTGCGGATGCTGGTCGACACCGTCGGTCAGCAGGCCGCCCTGATCAAAACCCACATAGCCCGGAGGCGCACCGATCAGGCGAGAGACCGCGTGTTTCTCCATGTATTCCGACATGTCAAAGCGCAGCAGTTCTACACCAAGCGTGTCGGCGAGCTGTTTGGCCACCTCGGTTTTGCCGACGCCGGTGGGGCCTGCAAAGAGGTAATTGCCGATGGGTTTTTCCGGCTCGCGCAGGCCCGCACGGGCCAGTTTGATCGCCGAGGACAGCGCATCAATGGCGGCATCCTGACCAAAGACCACGCGTTTCAGCGAGGCTTCAAGGTCCTTCAGCACCTCGGCATCGTCCTTGGAGACGTTTTTCGGCGGGATACGGGCGATCTTGGCCACCACGGCCTCGATCTCCTTAACGCCGATGGTCTTGCGCCGCTTGCTCTCGACGACCAGATGCTGCGCGGCCCCGGCCTCATCGATTACGTCGATGGCCTTGTCGGGGAGCTTGCGGTCATTGATGTAGCGCGCCGAGAGTTCGACCGCGGATTTGATGGCATCCGAGGTGAACTTGATCGAGTGATGCTCCTCGAAATAGGGTTTCAGCCCTTTGAGAATCTCGATGGAATCCTCGACCGAAGGCTCGCTGACGTCGATTTTCTGGAACCGACGCGACAGCGCGCGGTCTTTCTCGAAATGCTGACGGAACTCCTTATAGGTGGTGGAGCCCATGGTGCGCAGCTTGCCGCCCTGCAAGGCAGGTTTCAGCAGGTTGGAGGCATCCATCGCGCCGCCAGAGGTGGCGCCCGCGCCGATCACGGTGTGGATCTCGTCAATGAACAGCACCGCGTCGGGGTGTTCTTCGAGTTCGGTGACCACGGCTTTGAGGCGTTCCTCAAAATCACCGCGATAGCGGGTGCCCGCCAAAAGCGCGCCCATATCGAGCGAGTAGATGGTGGTTTCCGACAGTACCTCAGGCACTTCGTTTTGTACAACCTTGCGGGCCAGACCCTCCGCGATGGCGGTTTTACCGACACCGGGATCGCCGACCAGCAGCGGGTTGTTCTTGCGGCGGCGGCACAGCACCTGAATGCAGCGCTCTACCTCGCTGTCGCGACCGATAAGGGGATCGATATCGCCTTCGCGGGATTTGGCGTTGAGATCGACACAGTATTTCGACAGCGCCGATTCTTTCTGTTCGCCTTCCGCGCCTCCGACGGTGGGGCCACCCCCGATTTCATCCTCGGCGTCCGTCGCGCCGGTCACGGGACGGTTTTCGCCGTAAGCAGGGTCTTTGGCCACGCCATGGGCGATGAAATTCACCGCATCATAGCGCGTCATATCCTGATCCTGCAGGAAGAAGGCGGCATCGCTTTCGCGTTCGGCAAAGATCGCAACCAGCACATTGGCGCCGGTAACTTCAGTGCGACCAGAGGACTGTACGTGGATGGCAGCGCGCTGGATCACGCGCTGGAATGCAGCGGTTGGCACCGCTTCAGAGCCGTCGATGTCGGTGACAAGGTTCGCAAGATCCTCGTCCACGAATTCAAGTAAGGTTGATCGCAACTCATCAAGGTTCACGTTGCAGGCCTGCATGACGCGGGCCGCGTCTGGTTCCTCGATCAGGGCCAGCAGCAGGTGCTCCAGGGTTGCGAATTCATGACGCCGTTCATTCGCCAGCGCCAGCGCCGCGTGAATGGCTTGTTCCAATGTGCTCGAGAATGAAGGCACGGGCGTGCTCCTCTGTCTTGGGTCATGGGGATCGGTCGCCACCGGGCGGGCCGGTCCTGTCCCATAACCATGTCCTCATACTGTTAGAGTTTGGTTGATAGAACGTAAGCTTCAAGGGCTTTTTGCGTGATTGTGGTCACAATTCCCGACATTGTGCTCACATATCTTGTGCGAAATTGATGGGGAGGCCGGAAAACGACATCAGAATCTGTCTTTCGCAGCCCTGATATGGGCAAAGACCTCCGCATCTTCAACCCCCTCCAATCCCAGAGATTTCTTTAGATCCGCATCCCCTGCGCGCAAAAACGGATTGGTGGCTTTTTCCAGCTCCAGCCGTGCGGGAACGGTGGGAAGATCACTTTTACGCGCCTGAGAAATTTCACGGGCTCTTTTTTGCAGCGCCGCATTATCGGGGTCGATGCTGAGCGCAAAGCGGGCGTTACTTTCTGTATATTCGTGGCCCGAGAAGACCAAAGTGTCGTCGGGCAGGGCGGCGAGGGTGGTCATGGTGTGCCACATCATGGCGGGCATGCCCTCAAAGAGGCGGCCGCATCCCATCACCATCAGGCTGTCGGCACTAAACAGGGCAGGGCCTTCGGGATAATAAAAGGCGATATGGCCGAGGGTATGGCCGGGCACCGCGATCACCTGACAGCGTCCCGCGCCGGTGCCGCCCTCAAAACCGGGTTCCAGCTCCATATCAAGGGGAGCGCCCTGCGCCGCGATTTTATCGGCCTCGGCCTTGGGGCCCATCACGGGGCAGCCATACTTGTCGCGCAACGCGTTGATCGCGCCCACATGGTCATGGTGGTGATGGGTGATCATGATGACGCCGAGGTTCCAGCCGCGCGCCTCAAGCGCGGCAATGATCGGTGCGGCCTCGGGGGCGTCGATCACCGCGACCCCGTCGGGGCCGTTGACCAGATAGGCGTAGTTGTCCGCAAGACACGGTACTGTGACGATTTCGAGGCCATTTGCCACGGTGGTGGGGAAAGAGGTCTGATCGGGCATGGTCATTCGCTTTCACATTGCTAGACTGCCCCCAGAGTGACCGAAGCAATGGGCGTCTGCAATGCATCTGGATGTGCAGGATCTGAGGAATTTCTACTACCGCAGCACCTTGGGGCGCGCGGCGCAGGCCTCGATCCGAGGGCAATTGTTGCGGATGTGGCCCGACGCCACCGGCGAGACGATTGCGGGATTTGGCTTTGCGGCCCCGTTGTTGCGGCCCTACCTGAGTGAGGCGCGCCGGGTCATGGCCTTGATGCCGGGGCCACAGGGGGTGATGCAATGGCCGGCAGGGCAGCCCAATGTGTCGGTGTTGTGCGAGGAGACCTCTTGGCCGGTGGAGACGGGGCGCGTCGACCGGCTGGTTCTGTTGCATGGTCTTGAAACCTCGGAACAGCCCTCAGCCCTGCTGGATGAATGCTGGCGGGTGATGGCGCCGCGGGGCAGGGCGATCTTTATTGTGCCCAATCGTGGCGGGCTTTGGGTGCGCTCGGATGCGACGCCCTTTGGCTATGGTCGGCCCTATACGCTGACACAGCTGGAAAACCAGCTGCGCGGGCATCAGTTCACCATCGAGCAGCACGCGGCCGCCCTCTATCGCCTGCCCAGCCCGCGCCGCTTCTGGCTGAAGTCGGGCGCGATGATCGAGCGGGTGGGGCGCAGGCTTCCGGCGATGATGGCGGCGGGTGTGTTTCTGGTGGAGGTTTCCAAGCAGACCCATCCGCAAAAGGGCCATATGATCCGCACGCGCCGCACCAATCCGATCCGGGTGCTGGAAGGGCTGTCCAACCCGATTGCGGAGCCAGCATAAAGCGCAAGTTTGAGATGCAAGTGCATGGCTGTTTGATGGGCACGATTGCCGGGTGATCGTTGTCGACGCTTCATGGGCGAGATTCGACATTGTGTACGCTTGTGTACCGAAATGACGCAATATGACGCAATTTGCGCCTCTGGAATCGCATCCCCGCAGCTGGGGGGCGTAATTTTTTTACCATTAGAGCTGCGTCAAACCACCGTAGTTTTGTTAAGTCATTGAAAAGGCGTGGAATCGGATTTCGCGGCTTCGGACAGAGGGAGTTGCTAGGTCGCAAAGGCTCTGCTACATCCACGCTGATTTCGATGCCCGGCCAAAAATCGGGCGACCTCACGCCCCCGGATGCTACCTGCCAGGACGCATATAAACCGGGGCCAAAATAATATCGGAAGGGTGGACGTGTCCGAACCAGCTTCGATTTCCGCAGGCATTGCCGACCGCTATGCCACAGCGATCTTTGATATCGCTGCCGAGAGCAATGCTCTCGATAACCTCGAGACAAGCATCAATGATCTGGCAGCCGCTTTGGCTGACAGCGAAGACCTGCGCACTCTCATCACTTCACCGCTGGTGTCGCGTGACGAACAAGCAGCCGCCATCTCTGCCGTGGCAGACAAGATGGGGCTTGTTGAAGTTCTGCGCAACTCCCTCGCGCTGATGGCGGCCAAACGCCGCCTGTTTGTGGTTCCAGCCCTGATCGACGCCCTGCGTGCTCGCATTGCCGAAGCCCGCGGCGAGGTCACAGCCGACGTTGTTTCCGCTAAGGCACTGACCAAGACCCAGAGCGATAAACTGGCCAAAACCCTCGCAGAGCGCGTGGGCAAAAAGGTCACCATCAATGCCACCGTCGATGCAAGCATCATCGGCGGTCTCGTCGTAAAAGTGGGCTCGAAGATGATCGACAGCTCGATCCGCTCCAAGCTCAACTCCCTACAGAATGCAATGAAAGAGGTCGGATAAATGGGTATCCAAGCAGCGGAAATTTCCGCGATCCTTAAAGACCAGATCAAGAATTTTGGTCAAGAAGCCGAAGTGGCCGAGATCGGCCGCGTTCTCTCCGTCGGTGACGGTATCGCCCGTGTCTACGGCCTCGACAACGTCCAGGCGGGCGAAATGGTCGAGTTCCCCGGCGGCATCATGGGCATGGCGCTGAACCTCGAATCCGACAACGTCGGTGTGGTTATCTTCGGCTCCGACCGCGACATTAAAGAAGGCGACACCGTCAAGCGCACCAACTCCATCGTGGACGTGCCTGCTGGTCCCGAGCTTCTGGGTCGCGTTGTCGATGGCCTCGGCAACCCGCTGGACGGCAAAGGTCCGATCGAAGCCAAAGAGCGTAAAGTTGCAGACGTGAAAGCGCCGGGCATCATCCCGCGTAAATCCGTGCACGAGCCGATGGCCACTGGCCTCAAGTCCGTGGACGCGATGATCCCCGTTGGCCGTGGCCAGCGTGAGCTGATCATTGGTGACCGTCAGACCGGTAAAACCGCGATTGCTCTGGACACCATCCTGAACCAGAAATCCTACAACGACGCTGCAGGCGACGACGAGAGCAAGAAGCTCTACTGCGTCTATGTCGCTGTCGGTCAGAAGCGCTCCACCGTGGCGCAGCTGGTGAAGAAACTGGAAGAGTCCGGCGCGATGGCATACTCCATCGTTGTGGCCGCGACCGCGTCCGACCCGGCGCCGATGCAGTTCCTCGCACCCTATGCAGCAACCGCGATGGCCGAATACTTCCGCGACAGCGGCAAGCACGCGCTCATCATCTATGATGACCTCTCCAAGCAAGCTGTTGCTTACCGTCAGATGTCCCTGCTGCTGCGCCGCCCGCCGGGCCGTGAAGCCTATCCGGGTGACGTTTTCTACCTCCACTCCCGTCTGCTGGAGCGTTCGGCAAAGCTGAACGAAGACTTCGGTGCAGGCTCGCTGACCGCGCTGCCGATCATCGAAACCCAAGGTGGCGACGTGTCCGCGTTTATTCCGACCAACGTGATCTCCATCACCGACGGTCAGATCTTCCTTGAGACCGAACTGTTCTACCAGGGCATCCGCCCCGCCGTGAACACCGGTCTGTCGGTTTCGCGTGTGGGCTCCTCGGCACAGACCGATGCGATGTCCTCCGTTGCGGGCCCTGTGAAACTGTCCCTCGCTCAGTATCGCGAGATGGCAGCCTTTGCTCAGTTCGGTTCCGACCTCGACGCCGCAACCCAGCAGCTGCTGGCCCGTGGCGCGCGTCTCACTGAGCTGATGAAACAGCCGCAGTATTCGCCGCTCACCAACTCTGAAATCGTCTGCATCATCTTCGCGGGCACCAACGGCTACCTCGACAAAGTCGACGTCAAGGAAGTGGGTCGTTTCGAAGCCGAGCTTCTGACCTTCCTGCGCTCCAAGAAGGCCGACTTCCTGCAGTGGATCACCGACGAGGATCCCAAGTTCAAGAAGGGTGAACCGGTCGAGAAGATGAAGGCTGTTCTGGACGAATTCGCAGCAGACTTCGCGTAAGGAGAGAGACAGCACATGCCTTCTCTCAAGGACCTAAAAAACCGGATCTCGAGTGTGAAAAACACTCGTAAGATCACCAAAGCCATGCAGATGGTCGCGGCGGCGAAACTTCGCCGCGCCCAAGAAGCGGCTGAGGATGCACGCCCCTATGCCGAGCGGTTCAATGCCGTGATGGCGGGGCTGGCAGCTTCTGTCGGTCAAAGCGATACCGCGCCCAAGCTCCTTGCGGGTACGGGTTCGGATCAGGTTCAGCTCTTGGTGGTCATGACCGCCGAGCGCGGCCTGTGCGGTGGCTTTAACGCCAATATCGCGAAACTGGCGCGTCAGAAGGTCCTCGGCCTTCAGGCGGCTGGCAAGACCGTGAAGATCCTCACCGTGGGCAAGAAGGGCCGTGATGTCCTGAAGCGTGAGTTCAAAGATCTCTTCGTTGGTCACGTGGACCTGACCGAAGTCAAGCGCGTGGGCTATGTCGACGCGCAGGGCATCGCCAAGGACATCCTTGCACGCTTTGACGCGGGCGAGTTCGACGTTGCAACGATCTTCTACTCGAAGTTCCAGAACGTCGTGACCCAGATCCCGACTGCTCAGCAGATCATCCCGGCGGAATTCGATGCCGAGGGCGCCGAGGCGACCTCCGGTGTGGTGGATTACGAGCCCAGCGAAGAGGCGATCCTTGCGGATCTTCTGCCGCGCGGTGTCGCCACCCAGATCTTTGCGGGTCTGCTGGAGAACGGGGCGTCCGAACAGGGTGCCCGGATGAGCGCGATGGACAACGCTACGCGGAACGCGGGCGAAATGATCGACAAACTGACCATCGAGTACAACCGCTCGCGTCAGGCCGTCATCACCAACGAGCTTATTGAAATCATTTCGGGCGCCGAGGCGCTCTAAGAGACAACCGGAGACGAAACATGGCAAATGCAAAAGGCAAGGTGACTCAGATCATCGGCGCCGTTGTGGACGTTCAGTTCGACGGCGAGCTGCCGGCGATTCTGAACTCCCTCACCACCGACAACAACGGCAAGAAGCTCGTTCTTGAGGTTGCTCAGCACCTCGGCGAGAACTCTGTCCGTACCATCGCGATGGACGCGACCGAAGGTCTCGTTCGTGGTCAGGAAGTCACCGACACCGGTGCGCCGATCACCATCCCGGTCGGTAACGCAACTCTGGGCCGCATCCTGAACGTTGTGGGTGAGCCCGTGGACGAAGGTGAGCCGATCGTCGCGAAAGAGACCCGCGCGATCCACCAGCCTGCGCCCGAGTTCAACGAACAGTCCACCGAATCCGAAGTGCTGGAAACCGGCATCAAGGTGATCGACCTGCTCGCGCCTTATGCGAAGGGTGGTAAGATCGGTCTGTTCGGCGGTGCCGGCGTTGGTAAAACCGTTCTCATCATGGAACTGATCAACAACATCGCAAAAGTGCACTCGGGCTACTCCGTGTTCGCGGGTGTTGGTGAGCGGACTCGTGAAGGCAACGACCTTTACCACGAGATGATCGAATCCAACGTGATTAAGCCCGACAACCTCGAAGAGTCGCAGGTTGCTCTGGTTTACGGCCAGATGAACGAGCCTCCGGGTGCGCGTGCCCGCGTTGCTCTGACCGGTCTGACCCTCGCCGAACAGTTCCGTGACCAGTCCGGCACCGACGTTCTGTTCTTCGTGGACAACATCTTCCGCTTCACGCAGGCCGGTTCCGAGGTGTCCGCACTTCTGGGTCGTATCCCCTCCGCTGTGGGCTACCAGCCGACGCTGGCGACCGACATGGGTGCGATGCAGGAGCGTATTACCTCCACCAAGAACGGCTCGATCACCTCGATCCAGGCTGTGTATGTTCCCGCGGACGACCTTACCGACCCGGCACCTGCAACAACCTTTGCCCACTTGGACGCGACCACCGTTCTCAACCGTGCGATCTCCGAGCTTGGCATCTACCCCGCTGTGGACCCGCTCGATTCCTCGTCGCGCCTGATGGACCCGCAGATCGTTGGCGAAGAGCACTACAAAGTGGCCTCCGACGTTCAGCAGATCCTCCAGCGCTACAAGTCGCTGCAGGACATCATCGCGATCCTCGGCATGGACGAACTCTCCGAAGAGGACAAGCTGACCGTTGCGCGTGCGCGTAAGATCCAGCGTTTCCTGTCGCAGCCGTTCGACGTTGCAAAGGTCTTCACCGGTTCCGATGGTGTGCAGGTTTCCCTTGAGGACACCATCGCGTCGTTCAAAGCCGTTGTGGCCGGCGAATACGATCACCTGCCCGAAGGCGCCTTCTACATGGTTGGCGGCATCGACGAAGTGATCGCAAAAGCCGAGAAAATGGCTGCTGACGCGGCCTAAGGAGGGCCCTGATGGCTGATACGATGCAATTCGATCTCGTGAGCCCGGAGCGTAGCCTTGCTTCGCTTCAGGCCCGCGCGGTCCAGATCCCCGGCTCCGAGGGTGACATGACGGCGATGCCCTTGCACGCGCCGACACTCACCACCCTGCGTCCGGGCATCCTGAAGGTGGAAGCACCGGAAGGCACCACGGAGTATCTCGTCACCGGCGGGTTTGCCCAGATCACTGCCGAGGGCCTGTCGGTTCTCGCAGAGCGGGCAATCCCCATGGATGAGATGACCCGCGCCCATCTGGACGAGCTCATCGAGGAAGCCCGCGCCATGTACAAGACCGCCAAGGATGATGAGTCCGCACACGGTCTGGTGGAAGACGCGGCCAAGCTGCTTGCAGATATGGAAGCGCTCGGGACCCACATGAGCCTCTGACACCACTGTCAGAACCTAAGAGACAAGAAACCGGCCTGCGCCCTGCAGGCCGGTTTCTTTTTGGTAAGGGTTGGACGATACTTTCAATTTGTTGATTGTTTGAAGGTTGAGGTTCCAAATGCCTACAGTGCGTCTGTGGAGTTCCCGCACCGGCATCGCGCAGGGTGATGTGGAGGTGTTCTCAGAGTTCGACTCGGGCGGCACCATGTGGACGGGCGAGGGGGAGCGTGAACGCCGTCTGCATCTGCGCTTTGACGATGCCTTTGCCGCACCGCCTGCCGTGCATGTGACAGCGTCGCTGATGGATATGGACCACACCGCCGCCTATCGCGCGGAATTGGTGGCCGAAGAGGTCACCACCGAGGGCTTTGACATCGTTTTCCGCACCTGGTCCGACAGCCGGGTCGCCCGCGTCCGCGCCGCGTGGATGGCCATTGGCGATATGCCGTTTGAGGACGACTGGGTGGTGGACTAGGGGCGGTATCACGTCGTGCATGTGCCACGACTTGGATCAAGGCAGCGTTGGGGGCTCGGTCAAACGCCCCCAGATGAGAATATCCCAGTGCTACTCGTAGGCGAGCACCATTTGGCCGGAGGCGCTTCTTCGGATGAACAGTTCCACCAAAGCCAAATTTATCGGGAAGCAGAGCATATGCGCCAGCGCATAGCCGCGTTCGGCTTCAACGCCGAGCAGAGCAAAAAACGCGACCAGCAGATAAACAGTGAGAATTGCCAGTAATACCGCGTAGCTTCTCAGCATCCACTGCCCGTGTTGCAGGTATTGCTTCTTCCAGATGTGATAAAAGGCAATCCCCACAAAGGAGATACCCAAGATGCCCCCAAGGATGTTGGAAATGATCGTGTTTGTGCCGCCAATCATTGGAAGCGAAAAGGAAATATAGGCCCCGAGCCCCAGACCAAGCGTCGCGGTAAACGCATAAAAATACCCGCTTGCCCGGTGCAGTAGGGGCGCTTTTTGTCGAACAACAGGAAGGAACTGGATGATCCCTGCTATCAGCGCCACCGATGCCGCAGTGATATGACCGACAACGGCAAATTCGCTTGATTGATAAAGCGGCTGCTGTCGCACAGAGAATTCATGCCAGAAGCTACTCTGCTGCCCGGAGAGATACTCCAGCATCGCATCTGTTTCAGCGAGTGCCAAAACGGATGCGGCACCACCGAATAGATACCGAAGCGAATAGAGCGCGATCATTAACGTGAGGGCGATACCAACATATAAAACGACGTGTCTTGCGATTTTCAACATAACGGTCCTTGGTCGGCCATCCTGCACCTCTCCATCAGAGAAGGGGCAATTGCGCCTGCTGAGTTTGTAATTGACCATGGTCATATTTAAATAAATGACCGAGGTCAATTAAATGATTGCAAGATCACTGTCGCGTGGGGCGCGTTCCCGATTGGCGCAGACCAGCCAATGACGTCCAAAACCGGTGTGTAAAAAATCTCATATTGCCTCTTGAGCTTCCAGTGACAGGAACCCCTACATGGAAGACAATAGGCAATAACGGAGTCGTTCCATGACCCAACCGATCACCGCCCGCCTCTCGATTGAGGGTATGACCTGCGCTGGATGCGTGGGGCGTGTTGACCGCACCTTGGCGGCACTGCCGGGGCTTAGTGATGTCTCGGTGAACCTCGCCAATGAGACCGCGCAGATCACCGCAGCCAACCGCGAGGCGCTGGAGCACGCCGACAGCGCCCTGCGCGATCTTGGCAAACCGGCGCGCCATCAGATGGTGCAGTTGTCCATCGCGGGTATGACTTGCGGCGGCTGCGTCGGCCGGGTGGAGCGCGCGATCAAGGCGCTGCCCGGTGTGGTCTCGGCCAATGTGAACCTCGCCGCCGAGAGCGCGCAGGTGGAGATCCTGCAAGGGGTGGTGACGCCCTCGCAAGTGGCGGCAGCCAGCACCGAAGCGGGCTATCGCGCCCGCCCGGCAGAGGCGCGCGACAGCGAGGACCGCAGCGCCCGTAAGGACCGTGAGGCGCGTGATCTGCGTCGTCAGGTCTGGATCGCCGCCATGCTGACCCTGCCGGTGTTTTTGTTGGAAATGGGCGGCCACATGGTCCCGGCGGTGCATCACTGGATCGCGCAGACCATCGGCATGCAGACCTCATGGGTGATCCAGGCCGTGCTGACCACGGCGGTGCTGTTCCTTCCCGGTCGGGCCTTTTTCACGCTGGGGCTGCCCGCTTTGCGCAAGGGCGCGCCTGATATGAACAGCCTTGTGGCGCTCGGGGCAGGGGCCGCGTGGATCTACTCTCTGGTGGCGACTTTTGTCCCTTCTCTGCTGCCTGCCGATGTGCGTGCGGTTTATTTCGAGGCGGCAGCGATGATCGTGACCCTGATCCTGATTGGCCGTTGGCTGGAGGCCCGCGCCAAGGGCCGCACGGGGGCCGCCATTCAGGCGCTGGTGGGCTTGCAGGCCCGCCATGCCCGCCGACTGACCAAGGATGGCCAGCCCGAGGATGTGGATGTGGATGATCTTGCCCCCGGTGATCGCATCCTTGTGCGTCCCGGCGAACGCATCCCCACCGATGGCGAGGTGCTGGAGGGCAGCGCCCATGTGGATGAGAGCATGATCTCGGGCGAGCCGATCCCGGTGGAGAAATCCGCAGGCGCTGCGGTCACCGGCGGGACTGTGAATGGCGAGGGCAGTCTCACCGTCAGCGTGACCCGCACCGGGGCCGAGACCACGCTGGCGCAGATCATCCGCATGGTCGAGGACGCGCAGGGTGCCAAACTGCCGATCCAGAGCCTCGTGGATAAGGTCACCCTGCGCTTTGTGCCGGTGGTGATGGGGCTGGCGCTGCTGACGGTGGCCGTATGGCTGATGGTAGGGCCGGAGCCCACATTGACCAACGCCCTGGTGGCCGGGGTGTCGGTGCTGATCATCGCCTGTCCCTGCGCCATGGGTCTGGCGACGCCGACCTCGATCATGGTCGGGACGGGGCGCGCGGCAGAGCTTGGTGTGTTGTTTCGTAAGGGCGACGCGCTACAATCCCTCAACGAGGTCGATATTATCGCCTTTGACAAGACCGGCACCCTGACAGAGGGCCGCCCGTCACTGGTGGCGCTGCACCCGACCGCAGGGTTTGACCGCGCCGAGGTATTGGGTGCAGTGGCGGCGGTAGAGGCACGTTCCGAGCATCCCATCGCCCGCGCGCTGGTGACAGCCGCGCAGGACGAGGGCCTGACTCTCGCGGAGGTCAGTGATTTTCAGAGCCACACAGCGCGCGGTGTCACCGCCAAGGTTGCCGGGCGCGTGATCCATATCGGCAGCGCGCGATTGATGTCAGAGGCTGGCATCAGCGTTGATGCGCTGGCGGCAGAGGCGCTCGAGCGCGCCAACCGGGGTGAAAGCGTGCTCTACACCGCCATCGACGGCCAGCTTGCGGCGCTGCTGGCGGTGGCAGACCCGATCAAACCGACCAGTGCCGCAGCAATCAAAGCGCTGCGGGCGATGGGCAAGGATGTGGCGATGATCTCTGGCGATGCTCCGGCCACCGCAGAGGCCATTGCCCGCGATCTGGGCATCTCCCATGTGGTTGCAGGTGTTGCCCCTGAGGGCAAAGTGGCCGCGCTCAAGGATCTTGCCTCACGCGGGCGCAAGCTGGGCTTTGTCGGCGATGGCATCAACGACGCACCGGCCTTGGCGCAGGCGGATGTGGGGATTGCGATTGGCACCGGCACCGATGTGGCGATTGAGGCCGGCGATGTGGTGCTGATGTCGGGCGATCTCGGCGGCGTGGTGACGGCGATCAATATCTCGCACAGGACGTTGGTGAACATCCGCCAGAACCTCGGCTGGGCCTTTGTCTACAACGCCGCGCTGATCCCGCTGGCGGCGGGCGCGCTCTATCCGGCATTCGGCATATTGCTCTCGCCAGTGTTTGCCGCCGGGGCGATGGCGCTGTCGTCGGTGTCGGTGCTGACCAATGCGCTGCGGCTGCGGCGGGCCTAACGGTCCTGCGCTGTCACCGGCGGACAATGCCAGTCGCGAGTGGAGGGGGAAATTCATTGAAATTTCCCCCTCCGCATGTACGCTCTCCATATTCGACATGTAATATATGAGTTGGAGAGTTTTCTATGAAAGTCATTTCAGCGCTCGCGACCGCAGTGGTCGCCGCAACCAGCTTGCCGGATATTGCGCGTGCCACGGACATGGCTGTCGTCGCCTCTGATGGGTGCATTTTGACCATCGGGCGCGATGTCGACACAAGCCCCGGCTTTGCACTGCCAGTTAAATTCATCGACATAGATCGTGCGCCCCCCGCAACGGTGGACAAGAGCGCTCTTACGCCCATCGCAACGGCGCTTGCGGTGAAGCTTGTGGAGACGGCTTTTGAATCCGGTGTGAGCTATCTGAACAAGAAAGCGAACCCGGAACCGGAGACAGCGGAGCGGACCCTTGCAGTTGACCTGTTTCGGGTGGCGCAGGATATGAAAGTGCCTGCGCCAACAGATAAAGAGCCCGCCAAGGAAAAGATAGTCCGACCCGTGTTCTTGAATCCAGCGCTGAAGTGCCTGACAATTGTCACGGCATCTGCTCCGATCCGGACTGAGGCAGGGGTGATCAGCACTGCTGATCTGCTCCAAAAGATCGCGCAGGATGAAGAAAATGTGGAGCCATGGACGGACTACACAGAGACGAATGGCCTATCTGATGAAACGGCGGGATATCGTTTGGCAAAAGCGGGGATTGCTTTGTTTGACGGTGGCACTTTGGGGTCGATCTTGGAGCTTCGGTTGGAGCTATCCGCCGATGGTAGCGCGTTTCGCTATGTGCCGGTCTATTTCGACGTGATGAATTTCGCGACCAAGGGCAAAGAAAAACGCGACATCGGTTTCACCATCAAACTCGCAAGCCTCGGCCAGACGGCAGAGAACAATATCGCATTGGCGAGTTTTCACGCCAATCAGCTCGCTGTTGTCAAAGGTGACGGCGACAACGCCGGTTTGAGCGTGCAATCGAGCAAAGCCTTCGGTGGTTTTGGCCCGGCAACAGTTCAGGCGGTGATGGGGCGGGGGGCATGGTCCAAGTTCGTGATGCCAGATGCGGCGCTGCCACAGAATATCGTGGAACTTTTGAATTTTAGCGCGTTGCCGACGCTCGAGAATATTCCTGAATTTGCGGATTTCATCAGCGAAGCAAAACGCTTGCAGGGTGGTCCATTCACCTACAAACCGATGAATATTTCCGTTTCATTTGAAGAGAGCACCGAAGCCTCACAGATCGTCACCTTCCTGAATGACTTTGTAAAAGAAAATGATGCGCTCAAGGATCAGTTGAAACAGTCGACGATCAAGGCGCTAGGGCTGCAATCCGATGCGGCTGATCTGGCGGAGCTTACGGCTCTCAAGCAAAAAGAAATCGACGCAGCCAAGGCGTATCTTGCGGTTTTTGAGGCTGACCCCAATCACCTTCTGCCGGAAAAAGCAGACTGGTTCAAAAAGCAAGTGAAGGATCGCAAGGAGCAAATCGCAAAGATGGAGGCCGAGCTTGCTGCATTGAAATTTGGTGAGGACCCCTATGCGCCCACGCAGGGACTAGACAATCCTGAACCAGAAATCGAAGGGTAGGGCGGTTCTGCCGAAAGAGACTGCGGAAACTGGTCTGCGGGGCGTTCACATTGATCGCCGGGGCGGTGAGGCGATGCCTCTGCCGCCCCTATTTTGCCGCCAACACCGGAGCATGGCTGCGTTGATGGACCACCAGTGAGCCAAAGCCCGACAATACGATCAGCGCCAATCCGCAGAGCGAGATGACATCCGGCCAATCGCCAAAGACCACAACGCCCAGCACGGTTGCCGAAATTAGCTGACTGTAGACCAGTGGCGCAATGAGCGAGGCTTCGGCGGTTTTGCTGGCAACCACCAGAATGTAGTTCCCGACCGCCGACCCAAGCGCGCTGATGGCGAGCAGCGCCATGATCGGCCAGCTTAGCGCAGGCAGATCCGCGCTGATCCCGACAGGCGTCAGCAAAAGCGACCCGATCAGCAGTTGCGACATCAGCAACAGGCGCGGGCGGTAGCTGCCTGCAACGGTGCGCGTCACGGCCAGATAAGTCCCGTAGCAGCCCCCGGCGGCCAGCGCATAAAGCAGACCAAAGCTCGCGCCGAAACCGGGTTTTACGACCAGCATCACACCGATGAACCCCAACCCCAGCAGCAAGCTGCGTTGGAGCGAAGGACGTTCACCCAAAAACAGCACCGCAATGACATAAGACACGATGGGCCCGACGAAAAATGCGCCAAACACATTGGCGATCGGCTCTGTCTTGAGCGCGGTGAGAATGCAGGAGATGCCACCGGTGACCAACCCGGCGCGCAGCCAGACCCGCCAGTCGCGGGCGATGTAGAGCTCGCTCAGACGCATTCCGCTGAGCGGCAGCAGCACCAATGCCCCAAGCGCAAAGCGCGACCATGCCACCACCACCGGATCAACTCCGCGCGCCGTCAGCAGCTTTCCGGCGGTGTCGCCCATGACCACACAGGTAACGGCAGTGAATACAAGAGCGGCAAGGCGCAGCAGGTCGGTGGTTCTCATGAGGGCAACTTTATGCAGGGGCGGATGAGAAGGGCCTATCAGGTGCTGCGGGCGCTTCAAAGCGCTCTCTGAGCAATGTTGTGGAGTGTGAGTACGGAGTTGATGAGGCCGGCCCAAAGGCGCAAACACTCTCGGACCCAGATGAGGCGATTTGATAGCGGATCAGGTAGGTGTCCTGCGCATGAAGGTCAATCGGGTTGTCCGGGAGAATATCAGACCGGCCCGGCATGTGCGGCGGAGAGATGCCTCAATGCGGAGACAGGCGTTGGCAGCAGGCTCGCACTAAGCTGACCGTCAGCTGTGCGGGACAAACCTGCCGTTCTAAATTTCGGTATAGCCGCTTTGAACAAGACGTTTGACCGTTGGATACCTAAGCCGCAGATAGGCTAAAATGCCGCTTAGTTCGTTCTCAATGTCGATATCATCGGGACACTGCAAAATGCTCACTTCTGAGGCGTCGTCCATATAGCTTCGCGCTGTAACCTGTGTGCCCGTGTGTTCGAAGGTGTACTGCAAGTAATTGTAAAAGTAGGAGCATTCCCCCGACCGTGGATCAAGGTCGGTATCAACGAGATGCTCGACTTTGCTTGGCAACTGTTCGCTGAGGCCATTCACGGTAAGTGCTCTTTTTTCTCGATACCCGAAGGTGTTGCTGACGATGTTTGGATGGTCAACATATGCCATTTCGCTGCGTTCGCATCAATCAAGCATCATGGTAGGTATGGGCTCAAAAGCCGCTTTTAGAACGCCCAACGAACAGCCGCACGAATGGCGGGTTACATTTGAGGGCCGTCCACAAAAAAACACCCCACAACATCTCGCGGGGTGTTTTGATGAGATCTGAGGGATCTTAGCTCTGGCTGTTGTAGAGCGACTCGTAGATCGGGATCAGGGTCTTGTCCTCAAACAGCGAGGACACAGAAGTGCCATGCCAGATGTTCAGGATCGCTTGGGTAAACAGCGGTGCGGTCGGCAGGATGCGGATGTTGGGTGCATTCAGAACCGCCTCGGAAGGCTGAATGGAATCGGTCAGGACCAGCGATTTCATCACCGAATTGGTCACGCGCTCCACGGCAGGGCCGGACATGACGCCGTGGCTGATGTAGGCGTGGACCTCTTTGGCTCCGTTATCCAAAAGCACCTGAGCCGCCTTGCATAGCGTACCAGCCGTGTCGCACATGTCGTCGACGATTAGGCAGATCTTGCCGGTGACATCGCCGATCACGGTCATCTCGGCAATTTCACCGGGTTTTTCGCGGCGTTTGTCGACGATGGAGAGCGGCGCATTGATGCGTTTGGCCAACTCGCGGGCGCGGGCCACGCCGCCCACGTCGGGAGAGACCACCATCAGGTCGTCCATGCTGTCCTTGAACTGGGCCTTCACGTCCAGCGCGAAGATCGGGCTGGCATAGAGGTTGTCCACCGGAATGTCGAAAAAGCCCTGAATTTGCGCGGCGTGCAGATCGAGGGTCAGAACCCGCTCAATGCCTGCACCGGTCAGCATGTTGGCGACCAGCTTTGCCGAGATCGGCGTGCGGGCCTTGGTGCGGCGATCCTGACGGGCATAGCCGAAGTATGGAATAACCGCTGTAATGCGCTGTGCCGAGGAGCGGCGCAGCGCATCGGCGATGATCAGCAGCTCCATCAGATTGTCGTTGGCCGGGTTCGACGTCGGCTGGATGATGAACATATCCTCGCCGCGCACGTTCTCGTAGACTTCGACAAAGATTTCGCCGTCGTTAAAGCGCTCGACACGGGCGCTGACGAGCTCTTGGTCGACGCCGCGATGCATGCTCATGCGGCGCGAGATTGATTTGGCGAGCGGAAGATTGGCGTTCCCAGCGATGAGCTTGGGTTCGTTCAAGGTCGGCATTGGCTGATTATCCCCAGGCAGCAATGTGACAGATTCGTGATATTGAACCCCGCTTAACACGCACATAGTCTCGGGCCTAGTTCTAAGCACGAGGAATTCTCGCCATGACCGCCTCCGCCCCCTCAATCGACTACTATTTTTCCACACTGTCGCCTTTCAGCTACCTTGCCGGGCAACGTCTGGAAGAAATTGCCGCCCGCCATAGCGCGGCGGTAACCTATAAGCCGTTTGACATTATGGCGCTGTTTGCGCGCACCGAGGGCACACCGCCCAAGGACCGTCACCCGGCGCGGCAAGACTACCGGCTGATCGAAATTGAGCGTCAGTCCAAACGCACCGGTCTGCCGCTCAACCTGAAGCCAGCGCATTGGCCCACCAATGCGGCGCCCTCCTCCTATGCGATCATTGCGGCGCAAAAGGCCGGTGGCGGTGATCTTGGGGCATTGGTGCATGCCACGTTGCGTGCGATCTGGTCCGAGGAGCGCGATATCGCGCAGGATGATGTGGTGAAATCTCTGTTGCAGAGCGCCGGTTTCGACCCCGCGCTGGCGGATAGCGGTTTGCTGACCGGCGCGGAGATCTATGCGCAAAACCTCGAGGATGCGGTGAACGCAGGTGTCTTTGGCGCGCCTTTCTACGTGACGGCAGACGGGGCGAAATTCTGGGGGCAGGACCGGCTGGAGGATCTCGACTGGCATCTTGGGGGGCAGGGCGCGTGAGTCTGGATATGACCTCCCTGCCGCAAGAGGTATACCATCGCAGCTTTGGCACGGGCGCACGCGCGGTTCTGGCAGTGCATTGCTCGCTGGCGCACTCGGGTGCCTGGCGGGGGCTGGTGGCGGCGCTGGGCGAAGATCAGGTGAGGTTCGAGGCCTTTGACATGCTCTCGCACGGCAAGAGCCCTGATTGGGACGGGCAGGGGCTTCTGCAACAGCGCAATGCCGAGGCCGGCTTGCTCCTTCTGGAGGCTTTGGTTGCGCGCGCGGGTGGTCCTGTGGATCTGGTCGGGCATTCTTTTGGTGCCACGGTGGCGCTGGCGATGGCCGAGATGCGCCCGGAGCTGGTGCGCAGCCTTGTGATGATCGAGCCGGTCCTGTTTGCCGCGGCCCAAGTGCAATACCCCGAGGCACTGGTCCAGATGCGGGCCGATCATCAGGCGGTGCGCGCGCCTTATGAGGCGGGCGATGTGGAACATGCCACCCGGCTTTTTAACCGTGCATGGGGGACGGGCTATCCCAAATGGCCGGACCTGCCGGAGCGCGCCCGCGCGGCGATGGTGCGGTCTTTTCCGGCGGTGATGGACTGTGACAGTCAGGTCTATGATGACGCGGTGGGGCTGCTGGCACCCGGCGCGCTGGAAGCGCTGCCGATGCCGGTGCTGGTGATGCAGGGGGGCGCGACCCAGCCGATCATGTCTGCGGTGACTGAGGCGCTGTCAGCGCGGATGCCGGAGGCGCAGGTCGCGGTCATCGAGGGCGCGGGCCACATGGTGCCGGTGACACATCCCGAGGCGGTGGCCGAGGTGATCGGAAATTTCTGGCCCGAGGGATGAGCCTCTGCTGATCGGCGTTTGGGCCGGTCAGCCCCTTAGACCGGTTCCTCGATAATGTAGTCTTCCCATTCCTCCAGCGGCGTGTCGAATTCCGACACGGTCATGCCGCGCACAGAGACCCCGGCGCGATGCACGCTGTCCGGATCGCCCGTCACCAGCGGGTGCCAGTCGGGCAGGGGGTTGCCCTCCCACAGACGGCGATAGGCGCAGGTCTGCGGCATCCAATAGGCGTGGGTGTCGAGGTTTTCGGGCTTCAGCACGATGCATTCGGGGATGAAACTGTGCCGGGTCTCGTAATGGGCGCATTGGCAGGACTGATCGTCCAGCAGGCGGCAGGCCACGCGCGTCAGCGCCACCTCACCGGTGTCTTCGTCTTCCAGCTTGTTGAGGCAGCATTTGCCGCAGCCGTCACACAGCGCTTCCCATTCGCGCGGCGAGAGTTTCTTGAGCGGTTTCTTTTCCCAGAACTTGGGCGCAAGCCCGTCCCGGTCGATCTGATTGGTCATGTCGGCCCTCTCAGAGCGTTTGGAGGATGGCGCGGGCCTGATCGCAATCGGCCTGCATCTGGGCGATGAAGGGCTCCAGCCCGTCAAAAGTCATCTCCGGGCGCAGGTAGTCCACCAGCCCGACGGACAGATGCGCGCCATAAAGGTTGCCCTTGAAATCAAAGAGATAGGTCTCGATGTTGGGCTGTTCGCCGTCAAACATCGGCCGCACCCCGACGGAGGCGGCACCGTGGTAGCTGCCCTTATGGGGGCCGTCGAGCACATCCACCAGCACCGCATAGACGCCAAAGGCAGGCGGGTGCAACCCGTCGATGGACTGGTTCGCGGTGGGAAAGCCAAGCTCGCGGCCACGCTGCTCGCCGCCGATCACCTCGCCCTCGATGCGGTGCCAATGGCCCAGCATGGCGGCGGCGTCGCGGGGGCGGCCTTCGCTCAGGGCGGTGCGGATCGCGGTGGAGGACACCGTGTGTTTGGAATATTCCATCAAAGGCGCGATGGTGACGCCAAAGCCCATCTCCTGTCCGAAGCGCTGGAGATCCTCGACGGTGCCCGCGCGGCCCTTGCCAAAGCAGAAATCGGCACCCACCACCACATGCGCCAGCCCCAGGCCTTCAAAGATCACCTTGCGGGCAAACTCCTCAGGCGTCAGCGACGAGAGCGCTTGGTTGAAATTCAGCTGATAGAGCTTTTCAACGCCGATCTTTTCCAGCCGATGCGCGCGCGCCTCTGCCGACATCAGGCGAAAGGGCGGGGCATTGGGGGCAAAGAACTCGCGCGGGTGCGGCTCAAAGGTCATGACACCCAAGGGCGCTTCTGGTGCGGCCTGCCGCGCCAGATCAATGACCGAGCGATGGCCGCGGTGGACGCCATCGAAATTGCCGATCGCGACGGTGGCCCCGCGATCTTGGTCGTCAACAAATTGATAATCACGGATGATGCGCATGGCGTTTCCCTAGCTCTGAGTGGGGGATGGCGCAAGGGTGCTGTGCCCGAGTGACGTTCAGTGAAGGGGATGATGTGGAATTTAGGTATTTGTAAAAAGATGAAGCCCTGCGCGAGATGCGTCTGCGATCATGCATATGAGCGGTCTTTGTAGGGAACAGTTTCCAGCCGTGCGATCAGATTGTTCAGCAGCTTTTCCTCGGCGCGGTTGCGCACGGTGTCGGGGTTCCAGACCAGATAGACATCGACCTCTGGCAGATCCTCGAACGGGGGCACCTGCCACAGCAGCCCGTCGCGCAGGTCGCGGGCCACCACATGTTTGGGCAAGGGACCGATACCAAGGCCTGCCATGATCATGCGCCGCACCTCTTCCAGATTTTCCGACACGCCTGTTACTTGCGTTGCAAGTGCGGCGCGGGCGCGCAGGAGGGTCACGTCCTGCAACGCGTCTTGCAGGCGATCATTGTCAAACACCACCGTTGCGTGGCCTTTGAGATCGTCCAGCGTCAGGTCGCTGCGACCAAACAGAGGATGGCGCGGGCCGCAAAACAGCGCGAATGTCTCGCGGTAGACGGGGATATAGCGCAGGTTGGGGTCCGGTTCGCGCACCAAAGCCAGTGCAAAGCTCACCCGCTTTGCCGCCACCGCAGCGATGGCATCACCACTGGTGATCACATCGATGGCGAGGCTTGCCTTTGGGTGCTCGGCGTAGAAATCGCCAATGACCGAATCAAACAGCGGGCAGAGCACATGGCTGGCCACCGCAATGCGCACATGGCCGCTGATTTCGGGGGCGACGGTGCGCATCAGGGTGGCGAGCCGCAGGATTGAGCCGTTGATGTTCACCGCCTCGCGATAAAGGAGCTCCCCCGCTTCGGTGAGCGCGAAATGTCCCGGCGAGCGGTCGATCAGGCGCTGGCCCAGCTGGTCTTCCAGTTTTTTCAGGGCGACCGAAACCGTGGGCTGTTTTAGCCGCAATTGCTCTGCCGCCTCGGTCACAGAACCGCTCTCAGCGAGCACCACAAAGGTGCGCAACAGGTTCCAGTTCATCTCACGGGTGAGGCGTTCGGGGTCGATGTGGTGCGGGGCCGGTTGGGGTTGTGACATTCTTTTAAAAACAGATCCCTATGGCGAATTTTGTGGGGCGGGCTATTGCGCCAAATCGCCGTGTTGCGCGCCTTCATTATTTAAATCTATGTTGAGATAATCAATTATCTATTTGATCTATTTCAGATCCCTCCGCAGATTTCGCTGAAACACAACGTAGCGCAGCCACCCTCGGCAGAAGCGGCAAGAGCCGACAGAGGGGGCATTTGGTCAATGCGCTGCAACGACAACAGGGAACGGAGTTTTTCTCATGCGTAAGTCACTATGGACCACCGCAGCCACGGCGGCTGCTTTCACCCTGTCGCTGGGCGCGGCGGAGGCGGCCGATATGCGGCTCAAACTCGCGGGCGTCGTCCCGGTCGAACATTTCGGCAATGATATCCTGAAACAGATCGAAGCCGATATCGAAGGCGCTGATGTGGGCCTCTCGGTGACGCTGTTTGAGGCCGGGCAGCTTGGTTCTGGCGAAGAACTGTTCGAGGACGCCGCGCGCGGCAACGTCGATCTGGTGCATTCCGTGATCTATGCCCACCGCGACCCGGTGCTGGAGATCAACTCCTTGCCCTATCTGGTGTCGAGCTTTGACGAGATGGAGAATATCTACCTCAACAAGGACAGCGCCTTTAACGAGATTTTTGCCGAGCGGCTTGAAGGGCTGGGGCTGAAACTGCTGGCCAATGCGCCCGAAGGGTTCATCGGTGTGGTGGCCGAAACCCTGCCCGAAAACGCAACCACCGTGGGCGACAAGGGCGTCAACATCCGCGTCTGGTCCAGTCAGGTGATCAAGAACACTGTGGAGGCCATGGGCTTTAACGCGACCACAATGAACTGGGGCGAGGTCTTCCCGGCGATCCAGTCCGGCGTCGTGGATGGGGCGATCTGCTGCACCGCGCAACTGGCCTATAGCGCCTTTGCCACCTCGGATGTGGGCAAGTATTTCATTCCCTATGGCGCGGTGGTCGAGAACACCACCTATTACGCCTCCATGGAAACATGGGACGAGATGAACGACGAACAGCGCGCCGCCGTACAGGCCGCGTTCGACAAGGCCGCGCAGAGCTATTTTGCCGAGGCCAAGGCCAATGAAGCGGGCTACATCGATAAGCTCAAGGAAACCGGCTACGAGGTGGTCGAAGTCTCTGACGCCGAGCGCAGCGCCATTGCCGAGACCGTGCGCAAGGACGTCTGGCCCGGCATTGCCGAGATCGTCGGTCAGGATGTGATCGACCGCCTGATGGCCCCCAGTAACTGATCCCAATGCTCTGACAGTGCGCAGGCCCCGGCATCCGAGGCCTGTCCTTGATCTCCAGACGGTGACTGCATCATGAAAGACCTGAGCCGGGATTTGCCGCCCGGGCTGGCCAAGCTGGTCCGCATCCTGTTGCGGCTGCAAACGATCTATGTGTGCTTTGGCTGTATCGCCATGGCGCTGACCTTCTTCCTCGTGGTGGTGTTCCGATATGGCTTTAACGCCGATCTGTTCGCCTATGAGGAATGGCTGCTGATCATCTGTTTCTGGCTCTATTTCATCGCTGCCGCCATTGGTACCTGGGAGGGGGCGCATGTGAACGCCGATCTCTTGGATTTTGTCATCCTTGATCCCGTCAAACGGCGTGCGCGGGCGATCCTGATCACCGGGATCGAGCTTTTGGTGACCTTGGTGCTGTTTTACTGGTCCACGGTGATGATGATCGAGGAAATCGGCGATTATCCCCGCTATCAGACCACGATTGCCCTTCAAATTCCGTTCTTTGTGCCGCGTGCGGCGATCTTTGTCGGCTTTGGCCTGATGGGGTTCTACAGCGCGCTGCGGCTCTATATTTTCCTGAAACTTCCGGCGGCGCGCTTTGCCGTGCCCGCCGATAGCGACCCTGCCGCAGGAGCCTGAAGCCATGATTATCCTCGGCAGTCTTTTGATCCTGTGTGTGCTTCTCCTGATTGGTGTGAGCGTGCCTCTTGCCTTTGGGGGCGTGCTGGTTTTTATCGGTGTGTTTGGCGGCCATGACGTGACCGGGTTCCTGCCCACCGGCCATTGGAAGATGAACTCCATCGTGCTGCTTGCGATCCCGCTGTTCATTCTCGCCGGTGCCATCATGGAGCGGGGGCGGATCGCTGCGCCGCTGGTTTCCGTGGCGGAACTTCTGGTGGGGCGTATCCACGGGGGCCTCAGCGCGGCGGCGGTGTTCGCCAGCGGCATTTTTGGCTCGATCTCCGGCTCGGCGGCGGCGACGCTCACCTGCATCGGGTCGATCATGATGCCGCACCTGAAGGCCGCGAATTACCCGCGCGGCCCGGCGGCGGCGCTGATCGTGGCGGCCTGTCCCTTGGGGCTGCTGATCCCGCCGTCCTCGTCGCAGATCCTTTATGCCTGGGTGGCGCAGCAATCGGTGCTCAAGTGTTTCCTCTCGACCGTGGTGCCGGGGCTGATCCTGATTACGCTTTTGTGCATGGTGAACTATGTGCTGATGCGCAAGGCGGACCTGAAACTGTTGGAACGCCCGGCAAGCTACCCGCAGGAATTTGTGCGGCGCAGCGGGCGGGCCTTTCCGGCGCTGTTGATGCCGATCATCATCCTGGGTGGCATCTACGGCGGCATCATGACCCCGACCGAGGCTGCAGGCGTGGCGGTGATCTATGCCATTCCGGTGGGCCTGTTCATCTATCGCGGCCTCACGCCCCAGAACATCTGGCCGACCCTGCGCTATGCGGGCACCACGATTGGCGTGGTGATGCTGATGGTCTTTGTGGTGGTGATCGTCAGCCGCTTTCTGGTGTTCGAAGACATCCCCGGCATGGCCAAGGATCTGATCTTTTCGATCTCGGACAACCCGATCGTGATCCTGCTGATGGTCAACCTGGTGATGATCCTTATCGGCATGCTGATGGATGATATTTCGGGTCTGTTGCTGTCGGCACCGCTCTTGTTGCCCATCGTGCAAAGCGTCGGCATGGACCCGGTGCATTTTGCCGCCGTCCTTGGCGTCAATCTCGGCATGGCCAATATCACGCCGCCCACCGCGCCGCTGTTGTATCTCGGCGCAAAGGTCACCGACACGCCCGTGAGCGAGATGCTGAAGCCCACCTTCATCATGATCGTCTTTGCGTGGCTGCCGACGCTGCTGATCACCACCTTTGTGCCCGAGGTGGCGCTGTGGCTGCCCAATATTGTCTTTGGCTGAGGCCGCAAGGAGCCCCCTATGAAAGCGATCTATGATCCCCGCCAGCGCGCCCATAATCCCAGCCAGTTCATGGCTTTGGGCGTGATGAGGCCGAACCCCGAACAGCCCGAACGCACCGAGATCCTACGCTCCGGCGCGGAGGCGGCAGGCTGTACGTTTACAGCGCCCGAGGACGCAGGCCTTGGCCCCATTGCAGCACTGCATTCGCCGGAATACCTGACATTCCTGCAAACGATCCATGCCCGCTGGTCTGAGATTGAGGGCGCAGGTCCCGAGGTGATTTCTCATATCAAGCCGGGGGATCGCCGTGACAGCTATCCACGTTCCGCGCTGGGGCAGGCGGGCTATCATCAGGCCGATACTTCCTGTCCGATCAATGCCGAGACTTGGGGCTCTGCCTATTGGTCGGCGCAGACCGCGATCAGCGCCGCTGATTTGGTGGCGGGGGGTGAGCGCGCGGCCTATGCGCTGTGCCGCCCGCCGGGGCATCATGCCTTTGGCGATATGGCGGGGGGCTTTTGTTTTCTAAATAACTCCGGCATTGCCGCGCAGCTCTTGCGAGATCGGGGTCTCAGACCGGCAATTTTGGATGTGGACGTGCATCATGGCAATGGCACGCAGGGATTGTTTTATGATCGCGACGATGTGCTGACGCTCTCGATCCATGCTGATCCGGCGGATTTTTACCCGTTCTTCTGGGGCCACAGTTCTGAACGCGGCGAGGGCCGGGGGCGGGGCTATAACCTCAACCTGCCGTTGCCGCGTGGCACCGATGATGCGCCGTTCTTAACTGCGCTTCAAACCTGCCTTGAGTGGGTGCATGCTTTTGGCACGGATGTACTGGTCATTGCGCTGGGACTTGATGCCTCAGAGGATGATCCGTTTCAGGGCTTTCAGGTCACTGGCGACGGGTTTTCGCGTGTCGGTGAGGCGATTGCCCGTGCAGGGCTTCCGACGCTTTTTGTGCAGGAAGGCGGTTACATTTCCGACAGTCTCGGCCATAACCTCACCCGTGTGCTTGGCGGATTTACCTCCGCTGCGCGCTGATGCATTTCCTTTCAATCCTCAAACTATAGAGATCTTCCATGAGCGATATCACCTACGCCCACACCAACCAACGCATGAGCCAGATCGTCACCCATGGCGACACCATCTACCTTGCCGGTCAGGTCGGCACCGCCGGGGCCAGCGTGACCCAGCAAACGCAGGACTGCCTTGATAAGATCGACGCGCTGCTGGCCGAGGCTGGCTCCTCCAAAGAGCGCATCCTGCAAGCGACCATCTGGCTCGCGGATATGGCTGATTTTGCCGAGATGAACACCGTGTGGGATGCATGGGTTGCCGAAGGCCGCGCCCCTGCGCGTGCCTGCGGTGAATCCAAGCTGGCAACCCCTGAATACACCGTTGAGATCCTGATCACCGCCGCCAAGGGCTGATCCTTTCGGGCCATGCGCCCGCGGTTTGAAATCAACACGCATGCCCGCGAGGATTGGTGGGCATGCGCCGAAACCTTTGCCTAGAGGAGCCCTCTCTCATGTCCGAAATTCTGGTTCTGGGGGGCGGCATGGTGGGTATCGCAACCGCGCTGGAGTTGCAGGCGCGGGGGCATGCGGTCACGGTTGTTGACCGCAAGCCACCGGGACAAGAGACGAGCTATGGCAACGCGGGCCTCATTCAGGCCGAAGCTGCCGAGCCCTATGCGATGCCTCGCGCACTGCCAGAGATTCTGGATATCATTCTGGGGCGCAGCAACGATGTGGTGTGGTCGCCGCGCGGGGTTTTCAGCCAGTTGCCCGCACTCTGGCAATACTACCGCTATTCGCACCCCCGTCGCCATCAAGTGCTGTCGCAGCCCAACGCGCAACTGATCCGCAGCGCCTGCGCCGATCACAACCGCTGGATCACGCTTGCGGGGGCTGAGGATCTGATGGCGCATGATGGCTATCTGTCGGTGTTTCAGGACGCGGCAGAATTTGACGCTATGGCGAATGATCTTGACCGGCTGCGACACAGCTACGGCATCGACAGCGCCACCCTGAGTGGTGCGGACCTCTGTAAAGCGGAGCCTTTGTATCAAACCCCGCCCGCAGGCGCGATCCATTGGCGCGAAGTCTGGAGCTGTGCGGCCCCCGGCGAACTCGTCACGCGGTACGCGGAACTGTTCCAGAGACAGGGCGGCGCCATCCGCATTGGCGATGCCAGCACGCTGCGCCGTGCGGGCCACGCTTGGGAGGTGCAGACCGACACGGAGCAGGTGAGCGGCGAACATGCGGTCATCGCACTCGGGCCTTGGACGCCGCCACTGCTGGCGCAACTGGGCTACCGGGTGCGGATGATCATGAAACACGGCGCGCACCGGATGTACCCAAAGGCCCCAACGCTGCGCCGCCCGATCTTTGATGCCTGCCACGGGGTTGTGCTCTGCAGTATGCGGGGTGGCTTGCGGATGACCTGCGGTGTGGCGCTGGAGGCCTCGGGCCGGGTGCCGGATGTGCGCCAGCTTGATCGCGCGGCCAAGGGGATACCGGCCTATATGGATCTCGGCGCGGCAGAGCCGGGGCCGATCTGGCGCGGCACACGGCCCTTTCTGCCCGATATGCTGCCCATGATCGGTGCTGCCCCGCGACATGACCGCCTCTGGTTTCATTTTGGCCATGGGCACCAAGGGTTTACCCTCGGCCCCACAACCGCACGTCATCTCGCCAATCTGATCGACGGCGGTGACGCGGGGCCGGTGGCCGCGTTCCTGCCAGAACACCGCCCCAGTGTTTTAATGTGACGACTTGGTCGTGACAGCGCAGGCGGTCTAGGCGCGCAGCCGTTCGCCTTTGGGATCAAAGGGTGGCTCAGCAAGGATCACCGCCCGGTGGGGGCGGCCCAGCACCATCACCTCCACCTCATCGCCGGGTTGCGCTCCCTTCACATAGCCAAGCGCCAGCGACATGCCGACCGTGTAGCCATAGGTGCCCGAGGTCACCCGGCCAATGCCGTGCCCATCCTTGAAAATAGGCTCGCCCCCCGTTGCATCGGCATTGGAGGCCGTCACATCCTCATCATTGAGCTGCAACAGAACCAATTCCTCGCGCGCGGGCGTGGCCAATGCGGCTTCGGCGGCAGATTTGTTGAGGAACTCCTTGTCCATCTTGCACAGAGGCTGAAATCCCACCTCATGCGGGAAATACTCGGGGCTGTATTCCCGGCTCCAAGAGCCATAGCCCTTCTCGACACGCAGCGACATCAGGGCGCGGCTGCCCACGGGGCCTGCACCGATGCGGCGGCCTTCGTCGATCAACGCGATATAAAGCTTTTCCTGATCTTCTGTGGCGCAGTGCAACTCCCAGCCGAGGTCGCCCGTGAAAGAGACACGCAACGCCAATACATTGATCCCCGCCAGCATCAGGCGTTTGCTGCGCATGAAGGGGAATGACGCGGTGTCCAGCGACTCGTTGGTCATGCGCTGGAGCATCTCGCGCGATTTGGGACCGGCCACGTTAAAGCCGCAGACCTCTTGGGTGAGGCTCTCAAACGATGTGCCCTCTGGCAAAGGCACCGCGCCAAAGAGCCGCTTGTGATAGCGCTCCGCCATGCCGGAGCCGATGATCCAGAATTCATCCTCTTCGGTGCGCGTCACCGTGAAATCCCCGGCAATCCCGCCACGTTTTGAGATCAAGGGCGTGAGGCAGGACCGCCCCACCGCCTTGGGCATGCGATTGGCAAAAACCGCATTCAGCCAGTCCTCGGCACCGGGGCCTTTGCAGCGGTATTTGGCGAAATTTGAGATATCAATGATGCCCGCCCGTTCGCGCAGCATCTTGCATTCCGCGCCCACCGGTTCCCACCAGTTCTGCCGGGTGAAGCCATTGGTATCTTCTGTGCCGGGCTGATCCGCGAACCACAGGGGATGCTCCCAGCCTGCATTGAGGCCAAAGACCGCGCCCGTCTCGCGCTGCATCTCGTAAATCGGACGGGTGCGGGCAGGGCGGCCCGCACTGCGTTCCTCATTGGGGAAATGGATCGCAAACCGGTGCGCATATTGATCCTGTACCCGCGCCTTGGTGAACTCCTTGGTGGCCCAGTCACCAAAGCGCGCCACATCCCAGCCGAACATATCGTATTGGGTTTCACCCTCGATCATCCACTGCGCCGCCATCAGCCCCATGCCGCCCGATTGCGAGAAACCGGGGATGATGCCGTTGCAGCAAAAATAGCCCTGCAGCTCCGGCACCGGACCAAACAGCACATTCGCATCCGGTGACCAGATCATCGGCCCGTTGATGACCCGCTTGATGCCCGCTTCGCCCACCACCGGCACGCGCTCGATGGCGTTCAACATATTTTCCTCGATGCGCTCCAGATCATCGGGGAACAGGTCATGGGCAAAATCGAGCGGCGTGCCGTCTTCGGCCCAGAATTTCATCGCCTTTTCATAAGCGCCGACCAGTAACCCCTGACCTTCCTGGCGCAGATAATACTCGCCGTCGCGGTCCGACACAGAGGGCAGGCGACGGTCCATCTCCGCCACTTCCGCGATGGTCTCCGTAACGAAATACTGATGCTCGGTGGGCTGCAACGGCAGATCGAGGCCTGCAAGCTTCGCCACCTCGCGCCCCCAGAGACCAGCCGTATTCACCACCCATTCGGTATGAATGTCGCCTTTCGGCGTCTTCACAATCCACGTGCCGTCGGGCTGTTGTTCGGTGGCGGTGACAGGCGTGAAGCGATGGATTTCCGCGCCGCGTTGGCGCGCCCCGGTGGCATAGGCTTGCGTCACGCCCGAGGGGTCCACATTGCCGCCATCAGGTTCATACATTACGCAGCGGATGCCCTCAAAATTCACCAGCGGATTGAGCGCCTGCGCCTCAGCGATGGAGATCTCGTAAAAGTTCATCCCATAGAGCTTGGCCTTGGCCGCTTGCAGACGCAGCTGGTGTTCGCGCGCTTCGGTCTGCGCCAGATAAAGCGAGCCGGGCTGAAACACCCCGCAGCCCTGACCGGTTTCCTTCTCCAGCTCCTTATAGAGGGTCATGGTATAGTGCTGGATACGCGAGATATTGGTGCTGTCATGGAGGCCGTGAATATTGGCCGCCGCATGCCATGTGGAGCCGGAGGTCAACTCGTCGCGCTCAAGCAGCACCACATCGGACCAGCCGAGTTTGGTCAGGTGGTAGAGGATCGAACACCCAATGACCCCGCCGCCGATCACCACGGCCTTGGCTTTTGTACGCATGAAGGGCTGCCTTTGCTTTGCTGCTGTAAAAGGGGCTTTGAGCAAAGTGTTCCACCGCCGCCCGGCGTCAGGCAACCTAGATTATTCTCATCTTCGCATGAGGTGAAGTAAACCGAAACGCAAAAGCCCCCGCGCCGGTGGGGGCGCTTTGTAGGACCTACTAAAACTTATCCATTTCCGGGGTAATTTGACCATTCTCGCGCAGGATTAATGACCATCGGCTACGCAGTAGTCGGTGGCTTCTTTTTAAATCAATGGCTTGCGAGGAAAGTGGCTTTGCGGCCTTTGATGCGCTTCGACCTGACGGGCGCCGTTGACGGCCAGCCGCGCTTTCGGCATCCCTCAGGGCAAATCCGGCCGGGTTCTTTCCAACATCCCCCTCTAGCAGAGCCTCTGCCCGAGGGCATGGCGCGCTGCGCCAGAAAGGACCTCCATGACGAAAATCAAGTTCATCGATGCCCACTTCTCCGATCCCGACGAGAACGAGTTCGCCCTCAAGCGCCGCTTCGAATGGCACCTGCGCAAGCTCCGTGCCCTTCAGGATGGGGTGTCCCCAAAGGTTCCGGGAGACTTTGAAGACGAGTTGCGCTGGAACGAGGATCTCATCGCCATACCGCTCTCGGAAAAGGAACGCACCAAGGTGCTACGCCGTGCGCGCCGGGTAATGGGCGCGCGCGCCAAGGTTTCCGGGCTCAGCCATCTCAGCGCGGATGATCGACGCACGCTGGAGGCATTCCGCGGCGGCGCGGATCTGGTCGGCATCGCTAGCGAACATCGCGCCGATGAGATCGCCGCGGCCATTCATGCCGAGATGCCCTGGATGGCGGCCGCGACTGACTTCCTGTGGAAGGCGATGCGCCGCTCGGCGCGGGTGGGGGAGCCCGGATTTCGGCTACCGCCCGTGCTGCTCGACGGCCCGCCGGGGATCGGTAAGAGCGTGTGGTCGCGCGAGCTCGGGCGCCACCTCGGGGTGCCGCGCTGTGGCATCGAGGGAACCGCGGAGCAGGCCTCCTTCGTCGTGAACGGCTCGCAACGCGGCTGGGGCTCGGCCTTCCCGGGCCGTCCTCTGCAGACCATCGTGCAGGGCCTCTGCGCGAACCCGATTGTGGTGATCGACGAGATCGAGAAGGCCGGAACTCCGACTTCGACCAAGGGGCAGGCCTACGGCCTGGCCGAGGGGTTGTTGCCGCTGCTGGAACGCTCGTCTGCCGTGGCATGGAAGTGTCCCTATTACCAGGTCGGCTTCGACATGTCTTGGATCAGCTGGGTCCTGACCTCGAACAGCCTGAGGACGCTTCCGGCCCCATTCCTGAGCCGCTTGGACATCCTGCGCCTTGTCGGGCCGGGCAAGGGGGATCTCATCTCCTTCACGGAGCGTCAGGGTGTACGACGGGGGCTCGGTGAAGCTGCCTTGGGTGCCATCTGCGAGGTGATCGAGCAAGTTTCCGACACGCGAGAACTCAACCTGCGCCACGTGTCTAGGATGCTGTCGAGGGCGGAAGCGATGGCAAGCAGCCCGCTGTTGCATTGAGCAGTGGATGCAGGCGCGCGCCTTAGGTCTGCCAAGACCATTGCAGCCGCTGGGGCTATCGGCCCAAGCGGAATTCGTGCAAGGCACAACTTTACGTCAGGCGTCGATGGTCGACACACATTTGTTTGCTTAACGTACTGCTTGGTAGTAAGGACTTCTATGTAAATGGGTGGCATCCTAAGCTTGATCTGAATGCTATCTTCTTATTTTCAGGGTTTTCGACGATGGACGAGAGAAACATACGCCTTCACTTTGAAGGCCCTAAGACCGCCGGGCACACTGTGCCCGCACAAGTCATGGTCCGCGCCTTGGAAAACATCCAGCAGATCGTCTATTTATTGGCCAAACAGGAACGTGGCGACGTGATGAAGCAGCGTGCGAGGGTGTCGAGGCAGATAGAGAGGACGTTTTCTCTAATTTGTCAGGTTCCTGAGAATGGTGGATACGCACTTCCTCAGGAAATAGGCGACGCATCCGATGACTTTTTTGAAGAAAGTGAGATAAAATCGGTCGCAAATAAGTTCGCAAAACTCAGTGAGGCGATTGAGGCTGGAGATCACTCTCAAGTTTCCCAAATCGTTTCCGACCAAGTATATCGGTCGGCCATCCTTAAGCGGTACAAAGCCGCGCAGCCTTCAAAGAGATCTGGGCTATTGCTCTCAATTGAGGACTACAAGCAACAACGTCTTTTGGGTGGAAAAGATGTCTTGGAGAAAATTGCGCGCATCGACTCCGCGGGAAAAGTGCATGAATTGGGCGAGACGCCTGGATATCTGATTGGTACACTTGTTAAGATGGACTTTGTTCAAAGATCTCTGTCGCTTAAACTGCTAAACGGACGTACTGTTCAAGCCTTTTACCAAGAGGACTTCGAACCAACCTTGCTAGAGAATGCTCGTGGACAAATCCAGATCCATGGCAACATTCAATATGACGAGAAGAACGATCCCATTCTGATTTCAGATGTGGACGATGTCGTCGAACTAGATCTTTCAACGATAACAATTAAAAATTTCGACCTCAATGAAACGTCCCTATCAATATCTCCAGCACTTAGTTTTGAAATTGATTTAGACGAAGAGAGCGGTGTGATGTCTGCTGAGGGAGATTTTGGAATTTTAGTATGTGCTGAGACACGATCCGCGCTGGAGGATGAAATCGAGGAAGCTCTTCAGATGCTCTGGGTTGAGTACGCTCAGGAAAAGGACGATGCGCTTTCGCCGAGAGCTATCCTTCTGGCAAAAGATCTTAGAGAACGAATTTCGGAGATTTCATCCTAATGTCTATGAAACGAGAAGATGTGGAAGGCGCACTGCTTCGCAAAGGTTTTAAAAAGAGCAACACTGACCACTCTTACTTTCATTTTTACGACCGAAGTGGAAAGAAAACCATTGTTAACACCAAGACATCTTTTGGGTCCAAGTACAAAACTCTTGGGCCGCCTCTCATTTCAAAAATGGCGAAGCAGTGCAAGCTAACCAAGCCGCTATTTCATGAACTTGTGGAATGCACGCTAAGTCACGAAAGTTATGAGGAAATTCTAGAAAGCGCAGGGCATATCTAGGGTCAGGATGCATTGATCTCGGTCTCGCTGCATGATTCACGGCTCCGAAAAGGAGTGGTGACATGAGTGATCTTTTCTGGCTGACCGATGAGCAGATGGGCAAACTTGCGCCTTGCCTCCCGAAGTCGTCCGGTAAGCCAAGGGTCGATGACAGACGGGTGTTGAGTGGGATTATCTTCATCAATCGCAATGGCTTGCGCTGGCGGGATGCGCCGCGGGAATATGGCCCTCATAAAACGCTCTACTGTTGATTGTCACTGAGAACTGACCCGGTATTTTCACCGAGATTTGACCCACCCTCAATTATGCGCTTTGGTCTATGA
>NZ_LNWY01000016.1 GCF_001681715.1 Tritonibacter mobilis
ATTTGTCAACATGACCTAGACTGGGCCGGGGGTCGGACACCCTTGTGCTCGCAGATGGTTCCGGCGCGGATGCGGTGCAGGGCTTTGACATGACCGATAGCGGCGACGGCACGACGGTCGACCAGCTTGATGTCTCTGATCTCACCGATGCTGATGGCAATCCTGTCAATGTGTTTGATGTGACGGTCGCCGACACCAATGGCGATGGCACCGGTGATGCGATCCTGCAATTCCCCAATGGCGAGAGCCTCACGCTCGCAGGGGTGAGCCCGAGTTCGGTGAACAATCAGGCCGCGCTGATGTCGATGGGCATTCCGGGCCCTGACTACATCGTTGAGGGCACCAGCGGCGATGATCTGATCGATGTGAACTACACGGGCGACCCTGGTGGTGACATGGTCGATGCGGATGACAATGCCGAGGGCGATGATGACGATTCCATCGTCGCAGGGGACGGCCACGACACCATCATGTCAGGCAGCGGGGTGGATACTGTCGATGCCGGCGAAGGCGACGACGTCGTCGACGGTGGTTCTGGCAACGATGTCATCAGCGGTGGCGCGGGTAACGACTCCCTTATGGGGGGGCAGCGGATACGACACCATTCATGGTGGCGATGGCAACGACACGCTCGATGGCGGAGGAAACAATGATTTCCTCTATGGCGATGCCGGAGACGATCTCATCCGTACGGGGTCGGGGAACGGCTCTGTCTATGGGGGTGACGGCAACGACACCCTAGAAGGTAATGACAATGGTCAAGCCATGTCAGGCGGCGCCGGGAATGATTTTATCGATGGCGGCGGCGGTGTGGATCACCTCTATGGCGACGATGGTGACGACACGATCCATGGCGGTGACGGTGGCGATTCACTTTACGGTGGTGCTGGCAGTGACGTGATTGTTGGTGGCGAAGGCGCAGATCGGATTATTGGTCTGGAAGGCGATGACAATATCGAAGCCGGCGCTGGTGATTACATTGATGCGGGTCATGGCGATGATGTCATCACCATCGACAGCTCGCTCTCCTCCAATGGAACGATCACTGTCATTGGCGGCGAGTATGTAGAAGAAGACGTCAATGACGCCACCAATAACCCGAATGGCCGGATCGGAGACGTTCTGGACCTGCGCGGGCTGTCGGGTGTCACGATCACCTATGACGAGACCGACTCCACCTGGAATGGCGTCACCTCCGAGAGCGGAACCGCGACCTATGAAAATGACGCAGGCGAGACGGTTACCATCAACTTCTCGCAAATCGAGACAGTCTATTCGGACAACGATATCGTCGAAGGCACCGGCGGCAACGATATGATCAACGCCGTCTACACCGGCGATCCGGACGGCGACATGGTCGACGCAAGCGATAATGCGGCTGGAAACGATGACGATTCCATCCGCGCCGGGGATGGCGATGATACCGTTTGGGCTGGCGCTGGCAGTGACACGGTTGATGGCGGATCTGGCAAGGATTCCATTCTTGGTCAGGATGGAGATGACACACTCAGTGGCGGTGCCGGGCAGGATACCCTTGATGGGGGCAGCGGTGACGATGTGCTCAGCGGTGGCGATGACGCGGATTATATGTCTGGCGGGATCGGCAATGACACGCTGTCGGGAGATGCCGGTAATGACACGCTCTATGGGCAGAGCGGAAATGACAGCCTCAGCGGCGGCGATGATGACGACAGGCTGGATGGGGGCGTTGGAGAAGACACTCTTTACGGGGATTCCGGCCACGACAGCTTGCTTGGGCAGGGCGATGACGATGCGCTCTTTGGTGGGGATGGCAATGACACCCTCTCCGGGGGCGACGGCAATGATGCGCTGTTTGGTGGGGCCGGGAATGACCTGATGATCGGCGGCAGCGGGGACGACCAGTTCTCCGCAGGTACCGGCAATGACACGATTTATGACTTTGGCACTGGCAACAGTGGCTCGATCAATGATGGTGACAACACCAACAATGATTTTGTCGATCTGACGCATATTTACAATCAGACCACCTATGATCAGGCCGTTGCCGATGGGTTGATCGACCCGACAGTGATCCGAAACCCCTTGCAATGGATGCGCGCGGATCAGGCCGACGATGGTGTGCTGAATTCCTCCCATATGGGTGGCGATACGCTGACCATTCGAAATGGCGGAACTGCGGTTTCGGCAGATAAGCTCAACGCGGAAACCACCGGCGTTATCTGCTTTACCAAGGGTACGATGATCATGACGATCACTGGCGAGCGCCCTATTGAGGAGCTAAAAACTGGTGATCTGGTGCTCACCTCTGATGCAGGGTTTCAGCCGCTCAGATGGATTGGCAACCGTCGCCTCTCAGCGGCGCAGCTGGCAGAAAGCCCTAATCTGCGCCCCATCCGTATCCGTCGCGGTGCTCTTGGCTCGGATCTGCCAACGCGCGATCTGATCCTGTCGCCACAACATCGCGTGCTGATTGCAACCCCGGCGGTTGAACGGATGTTTGGCACCTCGGAAATTCTGGTGGCGGTCAAACACCTGACGGAACTCGAAGGCATCGACGTGATCGACGACGCCCCCGGCGTGGATTACTGGCATTTCCTGATGGACCGCCATCAGGTGGTGTTCTCCAACGGGGCCAGGACAGAAACGCTTTATACGGGCAGCGAGGCGCTAAAGGCCGTCGGGCCAGACGGGCGGCTGGAAATCCTGGCGTTGTTCCCGGAACTGCGCACCGAGACGGCCATCGACCCCTCGGCCGGGTTCTCGCCAGCGCGCATGATCGCAAGTGCGGCGCGGGGTCGTCGTCTGGCGCAGCGCATCGCTCAGAACAAACAGTTCCACGGTGCTGAATCCGCTCAGTCGCAAATCTGGGATTATGAGGAGACGCAGGTGACGCGGGCCGGTTGATATCAGGAGTGAGGTGCATGGTCCGGCCTTGCTGGAGCAGGCGCGGACAGTGCATCTTTTGCGAGGGTGCGGGAATTTTATATAAACGCCCGAATTTCGGCGGCAGGCTCTCGGGGCGGCGTTAAAGTAGCGCCATGATGATGTTTGACCTGCCTGATTCCCAGACCCTCTACGCCGCGCTTGTCGCGCGTGATGCCTCCTATGATGGGCGTGCCTATGTGGGGGTGTCGTCAACAGGGATTTTTTGTCGCCTGACCTGCCCCGCGCGCAAGCCGAAGTTTGAGAACTGCCAGTTCTTTCCCACACCCGGGGCCTGCATCGAGGCAGGCTTTCGCGCCTGCAAACGCTGCCACCCTCTGAGTGCGGCAGCGGGCAACGACCCGATGGTGCGCCGCCTGTTGGAGGCCCTGGAGGCACGTCCCACCTACCGCTGGCGGGAAGAGGACGTCGCGCGCATGGGAGCGGACCCTTCAACCATACGCCGCGCGTTCAAACGTCAGTTTGGCATGACCTTCCTTGAAATGGCGCGGCAACGCCGCCTGCGCGAGGGCTTTACCACGCTCCGTGCTGGCGAGGCCGTCATCTCGGCGCAACTGGAGGCAGGGTTTGACAGCCCCAGCGCATTTCGTGCGGCTTTCGCTCGGCTGGTGGGGATCGCCCCCGGCGCATTTCGCAAAGATGCGCAGCTTTTGGCGGATTGGATCGATACGCCGCTCGGTGCCATGGTGGCGGTGGCGTGCCAGCATAAACTGCATCTTCTGGAGTTTGCCGACCGAAAGGCCCTGCCGCGCGAGGTGGCAAAACTGCAAAAACGCCAGCCCGGCGGCATCGGTTTTGGCAGGCCAGCGGTGATCGATCAGGCCGCAGAGGAGCTTCAGGCCTATTTCGCGGGAAAGGCCGCGCGGTTTGAGACGCCACTGGCCTATCACGGCACCGCATTTGAGAGCGAAGTCTGGCACGCGCTGCGCGAAATCCCGGCAGGTGAGACCCGCAGCTACGGCGAATTGGCCCGCAGTCTGGGCCGTCCCGGCTCCAGCCGTGCGGTGGCGCGCGCCAATGGATCAAATCAGATCGCTGTGATGATCCCCTGTCACCGGGTGCTTGGTGCCGATGGGACGTTGACGGGATATGGTGGCGGGTTGTGGCGCAAACAGCGGCTGATTGAGATCGAGCGCGAACTAAGCGTGGCTTCGGCCTGACGGCGCATTTTCCCGACATCAGAGGTGTTTCCGGCCTGATCGGCCGGACCCGCGCGCGCCGGGCCTTTGGCCCGGCGCGCGCCCCTCGGCGGGCCCGTCAGGGCCCGCAAACCCTCATAAAAAGACGCAAGCCTTTTGCGGGATGCGCTCAGGTGGTCTCCAGACAGTGGCGGCGAAAGGCGCGTTTGAGCATATCAAGCTCGGCCCGCAGCAGTTCCACTTCCGCCCGCAGATCATCTGCCAGCGGCTCACCTGCGATCAGGGTAAAATCACCCAGTTTCACATTGGCGTCTGCGTCAATGATCACAAAGCTCTGCACCCCTTCGCTCACCGCTTCGATGGGGACAGGTATTGTCAGCGCCCAACAGCCCGGCGCCTCTGCTTCCTTGAGCGTGACCCCGGTTACTTTGCGGTCCAGATAGCGCACGATGATCTGAGGGCGCGCGCCCGAGGTCGGTGCGTTTTCAATCCGGCCTTCCCATGTGCCGGAGCGAAAACGGATTTTCTGGAGGGTCAGGGCGCTCATGCAGGGTCTCCCATAGGTGATCGCGGGCGATGTCGTCACAGGTGTCGTCAGAGGTTGGCGCGGCGGAATCGCGCAAAGGTCAGATCACGCAGCACCACTTGGTTCATATCGGGCGCTTCAAAGATCAGATCGATCCATGCTTTTTCGATACGTTTTTCATTCAGCCGCGAATAGGCCAGATCATATTCCACCGAAAACCGCGTCTCGCCCGGCGGCAGCTCACGGACCAATTGCTCGGTGTTGGGGCCATGTTTGATGTTGAGGCGGGCAAAGATCTCGATCGGCTTTTCGCTCTCAACGATGCAGTCGAGCCGCACCAGATGTTGTCGGGTCAACCCAATGGCGGCCTCTGTGGGCAGGTCGATCACCAATGACAGAAAAGAACCGTCGAATTTGAACACATCCATCCGCAGGCCATAGGGCGCAAGATCCTCTTCGCGCGCGTTGCGCAGTTGGCGCAGGGTCAGCTCAGAGATGGCACAGTCGTGAAACATCTGGATTTCACTGCCAAGGCGGGTTTTGCTCGGCACCGAGGATACACCCGCAACCGGCAGCGGGCCACGCCATAGCTCCGGGCGCCATGACCAGTCGGTGCCATGGGGGCGCGGAAAATAGGAGGATCCGATCATCGGCAAGGCCAGACGACTGTCCGCCGTATGGATCAGCTGGTCGAGGTGCATACGCAGCTTGCGGGCGTCATTGCGCTGCTGACGCAGACGGGCCAGCGGTGTTGTCGCAGCAGCACGGGCCGCAGCGCGCCAGCGCCGCATCGCTCCCGTGTTCAGCACTCGTTCCAGAAGTTTGCCCATCCTGCCCTCGGGTCGCGCGGTTTCGCCTGTTCTGCCGGGGCGTTCTGCCCGGATTTGTCCCTCATATTAACGAATTAGACGGCGGGGACAAAGGTGTTTCTCGGCGCAAATGCCACGCCGCCTCGAACCTCTCTGGCCCATAGGTCTTATTGTTGTCGGGCAGGTGTTGCACGCGCCAAGGCAGTGCCGCCACGGGTGCGCGGGCGGGCGGTTTCCTGCGGTGCGGCCGCGCCGGGAGCCGCCGGAGGGGTGGTGGTTTCGGCCAGCAATGTGGCGTTGCGGGTGGCGCGCATGAACTCACGGATCAGCCGCGCACCACGTTCGCCAAGATAGCCACTGCCCTCAGGGGCATAAAGCGCAACCGACACCATATGACCATGCACAAGGAAGGCACCGCGCCAATGGGTGCCACTGGCGCCCTCGGCAGAGTGACCATCCATATATAGTTTGATCAGCGGCATGTCGTCGTCGCCGCGAATTTCCAGCACGCGTGCGGGATTGCGCGCGGCGGTAAAGGCCGTGCGCAGCGCATCCGCCGATGGGGCAGGGGTATCGGCTGTGACCGCGCCAACCGTGGCCGTCAGCATCGCACCATCGCCAGAGCGGAACCGGCCAAAGCTGCTCATCCGTTCACACCGCGCCAAAAGCGCAAAGCCCCCGCTGCCGGTGTGCTGTTCCATCTGCGCGTCAAAGCAAAATCCGCTGGGGGCGGCCAAAATCAACTGACCATCGCCAAACACAGCCGTCAGCGCCCGGCCCCGGCTGCTACTGGGGCGCGACAGATCCTCACCCGGCGGTGCAAATGCGAGCCGGTTGCCTTCCATGCATCCCGCCAACAACAGCGGTGCGAGCATCATCAGACCCAATTGGCGCAATGATGGCCCGCGCGTCACCCTGCGACGCAAACGTCCAAGAGAAGGTGTGATATCGGTCGGTGTTCGGGTCAATCTCTGCTCTCGCCCACAGGTTGCCTGTGTTCTCGGCACCTCATTGAGCGCCGAATTTTCCTATCCAAAAGGTGTAGACGCAGCCATCTGTCGGAACAAGGCCTAACAAAGAGTGAATGCGCCTGCCTTGAACTGTGGCGAATTCACGCTTACCTGACGCCCCTTCGCGGGGTGCAGCGGCAGATTGGGCAGGGTGTGACGTTATAAAAGTGGCCTGCCTGCCAGCATGGGCAGTCTGCTCCTGAGTTTAACCCCGTGTGGTCCGTTCGCCGATATGCAGCGCCCGCACCCCGAGTAAGGACAAGGCGGTGGAGCCGAGCCTGTTTTCCTTTATCTGGCGCCATTCAAAACGGCAGCAGCTTGGCTTGCTGGTGCTGACCTTGCTGACGTTTCCGTTCCTCTATGCCACGCTGGAGCTGCCCAAACGGATCGTCAACGACGCCATCGGCTCGCCCAGCGAATGGATCGACCTCTGGGGCTGGCGGCTCACGTCAGAGCATTACCTCCTCGTGCTGTGCTTTGCCTTCCTCGGCGCGGTGCTGGCGTCCGGCATGATGAAAATGCGGCTCAACACGCTCAAAGGTATCCTGTCCGAACGTCTCCTGCGCCGCCTGCGCTTTCAGATGATCGCGCGGATGATGCGCTTTCCGTCGAGCCATTTTCGCACCACCAGTCAGGGCGAGATGGTCTCGCTCATCACCTCCGAGTCAGAGCCGATGGGCGGTCTGATGGGCGATGCGGTGGCGCAGCCGGTGTTTCAGGCAGGGCAGATGCTGACGATCGTGTCCTTCCTGTTCATCCAGAGCGTCTGGTTCGGGCTCGCGTCGGTGGCGCTCATTCCGCTACAGGCATGGCTCATCCCGATGCTGCAACGGCAGATCAACCTGTTGAACAAGGACCGCATTGCCGAGGTGCGCGCGCTTTCGGCAGAGATCGGCGAGACCGCAGCGGGCCTGCAGGATCTGCGCAGCAACGGGGGCTGGCGCTATCGTCTTGCGCAGGTCTCTGACCGTCTCGGGCGGCTCTTTGAAATTCGTCGCCGGATCTACATGAAAAAATTCTTCATGAAGTTCCTCAACAACCTGATCGGCCATCTGACTCCATTTTTCTTTTATTCCGTGGGCGGTGTGCTGGCGATCCGAGGTGAGATCACCGTAGGGGCCTTGGTGGCGGCCCTCGCGGCCTACAAAGACCTCTCCGCCCCGTGGAAAGAACTGCTGACCTATTACAATCAGGTGCAGGATATGTCGCTGCGCTGGCAGATCATGGTGGAGAAATTCGCACCTCCCGGCATGATCGACGAGACCCTGTTTGAAGGCGTGCCGCATCAGGTGCCACATCTGCGCGGCGATATCGAACTGCGCGATGTCACCGTGCGCGACGCTGAGGGCAAGCCGGTGCTCGATGGGCTGACGCTCACCATTCCCGCAGGCGCGCAGGTCGCGATCCAAAGCAGCTCTGCCGCCGAACGCGAGGCGCTGGCGCAGCTTTTGACCCGCGAGGTGCTGCCCACCCGTGGCGAGGTGATTGTCGCGGGTTATTCGCTGTCCAAACTGCATCAGGGCGTGATTGCCAGCCGCATCGGCTATGCGTTCAACGCGCCCTATCTCTTTGACGGCACCCTTGGGGACAACGTGCTGATGCCGCTGCGCAATCAGCCCCGCGCCACTGCGGCGGAACGGCAATTGTTGCAACGGGCCGAGGCGCTGCGGGCGGGCAACAGTGCCGATCCAGTGGACGCGGATTGGGTCAATCCCGACCTCGCGGGCCTGCGCTCGGAACATGATCTGCGCGACTGGTGGTTCCAGCTCGTCGAGGCCATGGGCATCGACGGGCAGCTTTTTCACCGCACGTTGCATGCCCGCCTGCAGGATCACCACCGCGCGCTAGAGGCGCAGATTACTGCGCTCAGACCCCGCATTGAGGCCCGGCTAGAGGAACAGGGCCTGCGCGATGTGGTCTATCGTTTCCTGCCCGATAGCTACAATCCGGCGCTGCCGCTGGCGGAAAACATGATGTTCGCCTTTCCGGTCGAACCGGTGCCTACGACGCTCTTTACCGATCCCGATGGCCCCTTCCAGCGGGTCTTGCGTGCCGAAGGGCTGGAGTCGCAGACCCGTGACATCAGCCTTGCGCTGCTCGACACGTTGCAGCGCACCTTTGGGCGTGGCCAGACCTCGCACCCGCTGTTTCGCCGCCTCAATCTCGACGAGGATCTCTACGCCGAGATTGTCAAAGCCGCCGATCGCTACCGCGAGGGGCGCGGCGTGGATCAAAAAGACCGCGCGCTTCTGTGTACCCTGCCGTTCCTGCTGACCGAAGAACAGATCGGCGCGGGGCTGCCGCGCGACTACAAGCTGCGCATGATCGGCATTCGCAACCGGCGCGGTGATCTGTTGCTGTCGGATTGTGGCGGGGTGTATCGCAGGCTTCGGGCCGGAGAATATGCGCGCAAGCTCACGGTGCTGGAAAACGCGCTCTTTGGCCGGATCTCGCTGCATGCGGGCGGCAAGGCACAAGCGGTCGAGGATGTGGTGGCCGATGTGATGGCCGATCACGACCTGAAGGCCCGGCTGGCACTGATGATCTACGATCTGCCCACTGGCCTTGGCGGGGCGCTGCTGGAGCCGGTGTTTCGTGAACGCGCGGCCTTTACCCGCGCGGCGATCAAACGGCCCGATATTCTGATCCTCGATCATGTGCTGGCTAGCCATGATTCCGACAACCGCCTCAAAACCCGCAACCGGCTGCAGGCGCTCCTGCCCAAGACCACGATGATCCATCTGGAGGATCACTTTGAACACCCCTCCCGCTATGACCTCCACCTGAGCCTCAAGGACGGGCGCATCGACGGTCAGAGCGGTGTCGCGACCGCACTTCTGGATCAAGAAGAGCAGAGCGAGGATGATTTTGACCGCAAGCTGTCCCAGATCGGCGCGGTGGATCTGTTTGCCCGCCTTGATGCCCGGCACCGTCGCCTTTTGGCGTTTTCGGCCTCATGGGTGCGGGTGCCCACCGGGGCTGCCGTGTTTCGCGCGGGCGAAGAGGGCGATGCGGTCTATCTGTGCCTATCCGGCCAGGCGGCGCTGCAGTTCCCCGAGGACGGCAGCCATCTGGACATGATCGACCCCGGACGGCTGATTGGCGATCTTGCGGTCATCACCCGCGAGCCGCGCCAACTGGATCTGGTGGCGGTCGAGGACTGCGTGTTCCTGCGCATCGGGGCTGAGGAATACCGCACTGTGATCGAAAGCGACGTCACCGTGGCGCTGCAACTGCTGCAAACCGTCTCCGGGCATCTCTCCAGTGCGGCGGTTGCCCTGCAAGAAGCCAGAGCAGGCAAACCCAACCCCGAGGCGTGATCCCGCACTGGCCAGAGCGCGCTGCGGCGCATAAAACGCCACCGAAGCGAACAAGGAACGCCCCACATGAGCTACCAGCCGCATGAGATCCTCCTGCATCAGGCCCGCCCCAAAGCGGAGCTTTGGCGGCTGGCGCTGGGTGTGGTGCTGGTGGTGGTGACATGGTTCGCGCTCGGGCTGATCTCGGATATGTTCCTGCTGCCCGGTGTGTTGGCATTGACCGGCGGGGCTGATCTTTATTCCGGCAGCGATCCTGCGGGCATGGCGATCTTGCTGGGCAATTTCATCTTTGCCACCATCGCCGTCGGGCTGGTGCTGCAGATGCTGCATGGCCGCAGTCTTGACACGCTTGTTGGGCCACGGGCGCTTTTGCTGCCACAAGGGCTGCAGGTGGGGCGGATCTTGCTCCTCGTGCTGGTCGTGCTGCTGGTGCTGCCGCCTTATGATATGGGCGCGCCGCTGGTTGCAAATCTCGCATTTGGGCAGTGGGTCGCACTCTTGCCCCTGTCGCTGGTGTTGGTGCTGATTCAGGTCAGCGCCGAGGAAATCCTGTTTCGCGGCTACCTTCAGCAAGGTCTCGCCGCCCGATTCAAAAGTCCCCTCGTGTGGCTGGTTTTGCCCTCGCTCCTGTTCGGCATGGGCCATTACATGCCGCAGGAGGCCGGGGATAACGCATGGCTCATTGTCGCGGGCGCGACGCTTTACGGGATGTTGATGGCGGATCTGACCGCACGTTCCGGCAGCCTTGGCCCCGCAATTGCGGTACATTTCGTCAATAACGTCTGGGCGCTTCTGATCGTGTCCTCCCCCTCGAGCCTCAATGGCCTCGCGCTTTATCTGCATCCTTTTGCCATGGATGATGTCGCGGCCCTGCGCCCGTGGCTCTGGGTGGATGTGATGGTGATGCTGGTCTCATGGCTTGCGGCACGGGTCGCGATCAGGGCCTGATTGCAATTAATGGAAACTGCCCTTATCTGGGGACGCAACGCCAATCAGGCAGAGGCCATTTGATGAACTGGATCACCAACTACGTCCGCCCCACGATCAACTCGATCTTTTCGCGCCGCGAAGTGCCCGAGAATCTGTGGAAGAAATGTGACGAATGCGGCACCATGCTGTTTCACCGCGAGTTGAGCGACAATCAGAACGTCTGCACCAACTGCGGCCACCACATGCACATCACGCCGCGCGACCGCTTCAAGGCGATGTTTGACGGGGGTGTATTTGCCGAGGTCAAAGTACCCGAACCGGTGGTTGACCCGCTGAAATTCCGCGACCAGAAACGCTATCCTGATCGCCTCAAGGCGGCGCAGAAAAACACCGGCGAAAAAGAGGCGATGCTGGTCGCTACCGGTGAAATCGGGCGCACGCCGATTGTGGCTGCGGCGCAGGATTTCTCCTTTATGGCAGGCTCCATGGGCATGTATGTCGGCAACGCCATCATCGCCGCCGCCGAAGAGGCCGTGAAACTGGGCCGCCCGCTGGTGCTGTTCTCCGCCGCAGGTGGCGCACGCATGCAAGAGGGCATCCTGTCCCTGATGCAGATGCCGCGCACCACCGTCGCGGTCGAGATGCTCAAAGAAGCGGGCCTGCCCTATATCGTTGTGCTGACCCATCCGACCACCGGCGGTGTGACCGCATCCTATGCGATGCTGGGCGATGTGCATATCTCCGAACCCAACGCGCTCATTTGTTTTGCCGGTCCCCGCGTGATCGAGCAGACCATCCGCGAAAAACTGCCCGAGGGTTTCCAGCGCGCCGAATACCTGCTGGACCATGGCATGCTGGACCGGGTGACCCCGCGCACTGAGATGCGCGATGAGCTGATCACCATCATCCGCATGATGATGAAACTGCCGCCGCAGGTGCATGGCGATCTGCCCGCACCAGAGCCTGAGCCGCAGGTCGAAGGGGCCGAAAAAGACGAAAAAGCGCCCGAGGATGGCGCATCGGGCGAAGACAAAAAAGCCTGAGTCCCTTCATTATGAGTTTTGCCTGACCGAAGGTCGGGCAGCGCCCGCCCCAATCGAGGCGGGCGCTTCGCTTCCACCCCGACGGGACGGGCGCTGCCCTCATCGCATGTGGCACCGCCTGGCTCCGTGATCAGACTGGATCACGTCCGATGACCGAACAGACCTCCGACGCCATTCTCGCCCGTATGATGGCGCTGCATCCCAAGATCATCGACCTGACGCTGGATCGGGTCTGGCGTCTCTTGGCGGCGCTGGACAACCCGCAGGACAAACTGCCCCCGGTGATCCATATCGCGGGCACCAATGGCAAAGGCTCCACCCAGGCGATGATCCGCGCCGGGCTTGAGGGCTGGGGCAAATCGGTGCACGCCTATACCTCGCCGCATCTGGCCCGTTTTCACGAACGTATCCTTCTGGCGGGCGATCTGATCACTGAGGATCACCTGACGCAGGTGCTGGACGAGTGCTACAGCGCCAATGGCGGTGAGAGCATCACCTATTTCGAGATCACCACCGTGGCGGGGCTGCTGGCGTTTTCGCGCACCTCTGCGGATTACACTCTGCTGGAGGTTGGCCTTGGCGGGCGTCTGGACGCCACCAATGTCATCACCCCCGAGGTCTCGGTGATTACGCCGATTTCCATCGACCATGAACAATTCCTCGGCAACACGCTGGCCAAGATCGCAGGCGAGAAGGCCGGCATCATTAAACGCGGCGTGCCCGTGGTGGTCGGCCCGCAACCTGACGAGGCGATGGAGGTGATCGAGGACACCGCGATGCGCCTTGGCGCGCCGGTGATCGCCTATGGTCAGCACTGGCACGTCCACGAGGAACGCGGCCGTCTGGTCTATCAGGACGAACGCGGCCTGCTGGACCTGCCGCTGCCCAACCTGATGGGCGCGCATCAGATCCAGAACGCAGGCGCCGCCCTTGCGGTACTGCGTCACCTCGGCGCGGATGAGGCCGCCTGCGAGGCGGCTGTTGTGGGGGCACAGTGGCCCGCCCGCATGCAACGCCTCAAAACCGGCCCGCTGGTGGAAATCGCAGGCGCGGCAGAACTGTGGCTCGATGGCGGTCACAACGCCGCCGCAGGTATTGCGCTCGCCGATGTGCTGGCCAACCTGCCCAAACGCCCGACGCATCTGATCTGCGGCATGCTCAACACCAAGGATGTCACAGGCTACCTGCGCCCGCTGGCGGCAGAGGCAACCAGCCTCACGGCGGTGTCGATCCCCGGCGAGGCGGCAACCCTCTCAGCCGAGGAAACAGAGGCCGCCGCAAAATCGGTAGACCTTCAGGCCTATACGGCAGAGAACGTCACAGAGGCGCTCAAGGCGATCCTTGCGCGCGATCCAAACAGCCGGGTGCTGATCTGTGGATCGCTCTATCTGGCGGGCGCGATCCTGCGCGAAAACGGCTAAGAACGGCTAGGGCGCAAGCACCAAGGCCCCCTCGCGCAATGCAGCCGTCAGCCCTTCGGGCGGCGGCGCGTTGCTCACCACATAGTCGGGATCACTCAGCCAGCCGCCCCGTGCCGGCGCGCGGCGCAGGAATTTGACCTGATCGAGCACCAACACCGAGTGCCGCGCATGGGTTTGCATCGCGGCCCGCGCGCGGGCCTCTTCTGTGCGAAAATCCAAGAGTGCCCCGTCCTCATCAACGCCCGCGACGCCAAAGACCGCAAAATCCACGCGGTAGGCGGCAAAGAACTCCGCCGCGGCGCTGCCCGATACGCTGCGGTCGCGCACAGAGCCGCCACAGATCGACAGGTTGATCTCTTCACAGGCCCATAGATGGCTCGCCGCCACGAGGTTGTTGGTGATCACGTCCCGCGCCCCGGCCCCTGCCAACAGCCGCGCAACCTCTGCCGGGGTGCTGCCAAGGCCAATGGAAACCGACGCCCCCGCCGGAATGAGCCGCAGCACCTCGCGCGCCAATGCGGCTTTCTCGTTTTGCTGTTCCACCGCCCGCGACGCATAGGGCCGCGCGCCATCATTGGGACGCACCCCACGATGCACCCGCATCAACAGCGCCCGGTCGCGCAGGTCGTTGACATCGCGGCGAATGGTCTGGGTGGTGACCTCGAACCGCTCCGCCAGATCCTCGATGGTGGCAAAGCCGCTTTGCTCCAGCAGACGCAGAATATCGCGCTGTCGGTCGCTCAGGTCGGTGGCATTCATCAGCGCGCTCCCCTGTTCATACGAACATCACCTTTGTAGGGGAGGCGGGATACTATGCAAGAAAACTCTGATCCTGAGGGGGTATTAGGCTCATTTGAGGTCTTGATGCGCACTCATATGAGCACGCCTTACCCCTCAATGCGGCCCCAGTCCTTGTCCTGCATCTCCCGCAGGCGCGAGGCGGTGCGCTCAAATTCAAAGGCCCCGTCGCCCTCCATATAGAGGAACTCCGGCTCTGCCGCCGCCGAGCAGATCAATCGCACCCGCGCCTCATAAAGCGCGTCGATCAATGTCACAAAGCGCTTGGCCTCGTTGAAGTTGTTGCGCCCCAGCGCCGGGATGTTTTCCAGCACCAGCACTTTGACCGCATCGGCCACCGCGAGATAATCGCCCGGCCCCAGCATGGTGCCGCAGAGGTCGTAAAACGTCGCCCGTGCCACCCCGTTGCGATAGGCGGGCAGGGTGACTTCGCGCCCTTTCACCGTCAGCACCAGCGGTTCTGCCGCACCGCCCGTGAGATCGCGCCAGATCTCTTCCATCTCGGCGCGCACCTCAGCGTTGAGGGGCGTGAAATAGACCCGAGAGCCGGTCAGGCGGTCCTGCCGGTAGTCCTTTGGGCTCACCATCTCATGCACCTGCATCTTGTCTTTGATGAGGTCGATAAACGGCAAAAACAGCTGCCGGTTCAGCCCGTTTTTATAAAGGTCATCCGGCACCCGGTTCGATGTGGTGACCACCACCACACCCGCCTCAAACAGCGCCTCAAACAGACGGCCCACGATCATTGCATCGGTGATATCGGTGATCTGCATCTCGTCAAACGCCAAGAGCCGCACCGAGGCCACCACATCCGCCACCACCGGCGCCAGTGCATCCTCGGTGCCCGCCTCGCGGGCGCGGTGCATCTTGGCGTGGATTTCCTGCATGAAGGCGTGAAAATGCACCCGACGGCTGGGGATGTCATCAAGGCTCTCGACAAAGAGATCCATCAGCATCGACTTGCCGCGCCCGACACCGCCCCACAGATAAAGCCCCTTGACCTCCGGTCGCACTGCCTTGCGAAACAGGCCACGTTTCACCGGCTCCGCGCGCAAGCCATCGGCAATCCGGTCAAACTCCGGCAACACCGCCTGCTGCGCGGGGTCCGGCTGGATGTGCCCGCTGTCTACACGGGCCTGATAGAGGTCAGTTATATGTGTCATGCCCCCAGCCATAGCCGGATGATTTTGCAAAGGAAAGCGTGGCATGCCCTGCCTCTGAACCTGATGGTTCAATTTTGCTTATGTGTGCATTCAAAACTCCTGAATTGACGCATCGGTTGCGATGGTCAAACTGGCCTTTCACCTTAGCGGAGCACCTCCATGGATCGTCCCACCCCTCTGTTTACCCCCGTCCTGATGGTGGGCTGTCTGATTATCATGGTGAGCTTTGCGGTGCGCGCCTCGTTTGGGGTGTTCCAGATCCCGATTGCCGAGGATTTTGGCTGGCTCCGGAGCGAATTTTCCCTCGCCATCGCCATCCAGAACCTCGCGTGGGGCATTGGTCAGCCGATCTTTGGTGCCATCGCCGAGAAGATTGGCGACCGTAAGGCGATCATTATCGGCGCGGTGATCTATGCGGCGGGCCTTGTGCTAAGCGCGGGCGCGACGACCCCAACGGAAATGCAGGCCTATGAATGGCTGGTGGGCTTTGGGGTTGCGGGCACGGGCTTTGGCGTGGTGCTGGCCGTGGTGGGGCGTGCCAGCTCGGACGAGAACCGCTCCATGTCGCTGGCGATTGTCACCGCAGCCGGGTCGGCAGGGCAGATCTTTGGCGCGCCCACGGCGGAATATATGCTGGGGCTGATGTCGTGGCAGACGGTGTTTTTGGTCTTTGCTGGCGTCGTTCTGGCGCTGATCCTGTCGCTGCCCCTGATGCGCGCGCCGGTCTCTGCGGGCAAGGCAGAGCTGGAGGAAAGCCTTGGCTCAATCCTCAAGAAAGCCTTTCGCGATCCGTCTTACACGCTGATTTTCCTCGGGTTTTTCTCCTGCGGCTATCAGCTGGCCTTTGTCACCGCGCATTTTCCGGCCTTTGTCACAGAGATGTGCGGGCCGATCATGCCGGGGGGCGTTCTGCATGGTATCGGGATCACCACCACCTCGGCGCTTGGGGCGGTGTCGATCTCGCTCATTGGTCTGGCGAATGTGGCGGGCACATTGCTCGCGGGCTGGGCGGGCAAGCATTATTCCAAGAAATACCTGCTCGCAGGCATCTACACTGCGCGTACCATCGTGGCGGGAGCTTTTATCTTGCTGCCGATCACGCCGCTTTCGGTGATCCTGTTCTCGGTGGCGATGGGCTCGCTGTGGCTGGCCACCGTGCCGCTCACCTCGGGGCTGGTCGCCCATATCTACGGCTTGCGTTACATGGGGACGCTTTATGGTATCGTGTTTCTCAGCCACCAGATCGGCGGGTTTCTGGGCGTGTGGCTTGGCGGGCGGATGTATGACATCTATGGCGACTACACGATGGTCTGGTGGATCGGCGTCGGCGTCGGTGCCTTCAGCGCCATTGTCCATCTGCCGGTGCGCGAGCGCCCCCTGCAGGCGGCAGCGGCCTGACCCTAAAGACCAAGCCGCTGATTTTCGTAGATAATGCGCGCAACTTCCTTGGGGTGGGTATAGACCACCTCATGGCCTGCGCCCTCAATCACATCCTGTTTGGCAGAACGGTTGATCTCTGCCAGCCGTCCGATGGTGTCGCAGGGGACGATCATGTCGTCCCGTCCCCAGATCGCCAGAACCGGCAGGCCTTGTTGGTTGAATGTCTTCTGCTCGGGCGCAAAATCCTCGCGTAGGATACCCTGCATCGCTGCCAGATTTGAGGGTGCATGCCCCTGCCTGCGGCTCTGCGCGCGTTGGGCCTTTTGCACCTCTTCCGGTGTGCGCGGATCGGCCAGCACCCGGTTCACATAGCGGCGGGCAACGATTGGATAAGACCAACGCAGCATCAGATTCTTGACCCCATGCGGACGCTTTCTGAACTGCGCCATTGGCCCACGCGGCTCGTGCAGGCCCACAGGGGTAATCAGGATCAAGCTGCGGATCCGCCAGACATTGGCGGCGGCATAGGCGGTCGCAATCGCGCCCCCCGCAGAATGCCCCACGAGGACAAAATCCTCCACGATCCCTTCAAAGGCGAGCAGATCATTCAACTGCTGCAGGAAAAACTCCCGGTCCTGAACGCCGGGCACGTAATCGGAATACCCCCGCCCATAGAGATCATAGAGCAGCACCCGATACCCCATCTCCGCCAATTGCTTGGCCAGCGGCAGGAAACTCTCTGATGGGGTGGTGATCCCATGCACGCAGACCACCACCGGTCCGCGCAACGGCCCAATCCAGCGGTAATGCGTCTGCCCTTGCGACAGTTCGGCAAAATCGCCCGGCGCATCCGATCGCATCGCCTCATTCAGCGGCCGCCGCAACGCTTCTTGCAATGCAGGCAGAAACAGCAGGGCGATCACAAGCAGGGCAGCGCAGAGGAACCAAATCATGTATTACGGGTCCAAAGATCCAGAATATGACGGCTGGTCATCAGGTCCAGATGAGCGCCCCCACCGTTTTTAAACAAGGTTATCGCCTCAGGGTTGTAGCCCGTAAATCTATCGATATTGTAAAAATCCGCCAAGACCTCCTCGCGGCGCAATGCCCCCGAGGCCAGCGGGATTTTAAACTCGCCGATATGGTCCAGCGTGGTGTCGAAACTGTCGCAATAGATCTGCGCGCGGTGGAGTGCGGCGTCATCGGCCTCGCGCATGTCCGGACGATACGCGCCAATCATATTAAGGTGCTGCCCCGGGCGCAGCCATTCCCCCCGGATTACCGGTTCGGTCGACATGGTGCAGGTCAGGATGATGTCCGCAGCCCCGACCGCCTGCGCCAAATCGGTGGCAACAGCAACCCCTGCATACTCCTGCGCCAGCGCCTCGGCCTTGGCGGTGGTGCGGTTCCAGATCCGGATCTGAGCGTCTGGCCACACCGCGGAGAACGCCTCGATCAGGCTGGCCGCCACGGTGCCTGCCCCCACGATCAGGATTTCCTTGGCGTTTGGGTTGGCCAGACGGCGCGCCCCCAAGAGGCTGTCGCCTGCGGTCTTCCACTTGGTCACCAGATGGAAATCCACCAGCGCCTCAGGCTGACCGGTTGCATCGTCAAAGAGGCTCACTGCGCCGTTGATCATCGGCACCTCTCGGGCGGGATTGTCCGGAAAGATCATCGCCGTTTTCACCGCGATCCCCAGCCCATCAATCCAGGCCGAACGCGACAGCAGCGTATCCTTGCCGCGATAGAGGAAGGTATCGCCCACCTCGGCCTTGGGGCGGCTGTGCCCCTCGGCCAGCGCATCCGTGAGCGCTACCCAATCGAGCAGCGCCTCGCCTTCGTCAAAACCGATCTGAGGCAGGCTCATCGGGCGTCCTCTTCGCTCAGCAGCCCTTCCTCCACCAGCCGCGCGGCCCATGTTTCCGGGTGGTCAAACAGATGGGTTTTCCAGCCCCGCACCGCCGCTGCGGTGATGTTTTCGGGGCGATCATCTGTAAACAACAGCTCCTCGGGGCGGCGTCCGGTGCCCTGTTCCAGATGCGCATAAATCTCCGCATCCGGTTTGATGCAGCGCAGATGCGCCGACACAAAGGCCTGATCGAACTCGCGCAGGAACGGATAATGGGTCTGCGCAATCACAAAGGTCTCTGCCCCGAAATTCGTCAGCGCATAGACCGGCACCCCCTTGGCCTTTAGCGCGCGCAGCAGCCGCACCGAATGGGGGATCTCGGGGCTGGCCATTTTGATCCAGCTGTCATGCCAATGGCGGATTTCCTCCGCCCACTCCGGGTGTTTTTCCGCCAGCCCATAGATCGTCTCGCGAAACGGATGGCCACGATCCACATCAAGGTTCGCCCCGTGCAGATCCACCTCCTTAAAGAGCGCATGGCGACGCGGCTCTCCAATCAACGTGTCAAAGAAGCGCTCAGGCTCCCATTCAATCAGAACACGACCAATATCAAAGACGACGGCGGTAACGGGCATAAGTTCAGGGCCTTTCTAGCCGGAGGAACGGGGACGCGGGCGCGGCGGTGGGCCGGGCGTGCGGGTCTCACGCCAAAGAGAAACAAGCCCCGCGCCGATAATCAAGGCCGAGCCAAGCCAAACCGAAGGTTCTGGCCATTCCGCAAAAACCAGTACCCCCCAAACCACAGCCAGCGGCATGGCGACATATTCAAACGGCGCCACCAGCCCGGCCTCGCACATGCGGTAGGCCTGACCGACCAGATAGCCCCCGATGGCACCGGACACGCCGGCAACGGCAAAAATCGCCCACTCGATGCCTTCGGGCCAGGCCCAGGGTTTTAGTACCACATCCAGCACCGGCGTGCCCGTGGCCCAGCCACCATGGCCAAACACCACTCCCGCCAGCGCGCTGATCACCAAAAACGCAAATGTTGGATAAAACGACAGCGTCGCGGCCTTGTCCGACCCGCCCGCCCGCCGCGTCAGGATGTGCAGCGTCGCATAGCCGCAAGAGCCAAAAAACGGCAGCAAAGCATAGGGCTGAAAGGCATCCAACCCCGGCTTCACAATCACCAAAATGCCGCTGAACCCCACCATGACCGCCCCCCAGCGCCACGGTCCGACGCGCTCCTTCAAAAACAGCACCGAAAGCAACGTCACGATCAGCGGTGTCGCAAAAGAGATCGCTATCGCCTCCGCCAGTGGCAAAACCGCAAGGCCCGAGAAAAAGCTGATATTGGCAAAAAGCACCGCAAGGCTGCGCATCAGATGCAGGCGGATGTTCTGTGTGCGCAGGATCTTATAGCCCCCCTCTAGGGGGATAATGATCACAAAGAGCAGCGACAACGCCACCACAGAGCGGATGAACACCATCTGATAGAGCGGATAGCCTTGGGAGAGGAACTTGAACGTGACATCAATGATGGAAAAGGACACCGCCGCACCGACAGCGGCAAGGATACCTAAAACATTGGAATTTATCAGTGATATACGCATCATGTGCACTCCCCGGAATGTTCTCGCGCAGGACTGCATTTGGGGCAATCAGAATGACACTGGGGTACAATTTTTACCCGATGTACCAATCCTGATTTCAGGCCCCCTCTTCTAACGCCAAATATCCCGGAGCGCGAGGCAGAGCCTCGCATCCCCGTTGCGCCCCAAGCGCACGCTTGGCTTATGAAATCCTAAACCCGCAAGGCTATTCTGGCCTGGATCGCGATCATCCGCCGGACTTAAAACCTTCGGCATCAGGAACCGGCTTCCCTTTCAGGGGGAGCAGTGCAGAGATAACGTTGAGCACGCGGGGGGATATCCCCGGCCACCTCCGCCTTTGTGGCGGCGCCGCCATCTTTATCCAGACCCTTTCGCCTGACGATCCGGGCAGACTTCGAAAGATCATATGCCCAGAGCGAGCAAATCAGCACAAGCGCACCGGATGCCATGGGGCAGGCCGGATATGTGTCGTGCCGTCTTTAGTCAGACCTCAGACCAGCACGGCAGAATGTCGCCCTCTGCCGGGGTCGCCTTGTAAACCGCGCGCGCAATCGCCCGTGCAAGACACAGCGAGCCTGCATGACACAGCGCCAGCATATCCGCCGCGGGATCATTGAACGGCTGCGCCCCGGTGGCCGCGGCAAAGACCAGATCCCCGTCATGTGGCCCGTGCGAGGGCAGAATGGCGCGCGCCATCCCGTCGTGGGCTGTGGTCGCCAAACGCTTAGCCTCAGCCTTTGTCAGCACCGCATCGGTGGCGACAATTGCAATGGTGGTGTTGGACCCCTCAGACGAGACCGCCTCGCCTGCAAGTGCGGCCATCGCCTCCATTTTGCGACTGCGCAGGCTGCGCCCGAGGCCCGCGCGGGGATCGGGGCCAAGCCCGCCAAACTCACCGTCGATCTCAAAAGGCGCTGCCCAGAAATGGCGCTCGCCCGGTGTGGTCACCGACCCGATCGGATTGACCACCACCAGCGCGCCGACCGTGTGGCCGCTCTCCAGCACCAGCGAGGCAGACCCAAGCCCGCCTTTCTGCATGCCCGTCAGCGCACCGGTGCCTGCGCCAATGCTGCCGAGGGCAAACTCCACGCCCGCATTGTCCAATGCCGCGCGTCCCAACGCCGGATAGGGGTTTTGCGTCCAGCCCTTATCGCCACCATTCAGCAGGTCAAAAATGATGGCCCCGGGCGAGATTGGCACAATCGCTGGACCCAGGCGGAAACCGCGCCCCATGGCACGCAGCCCGTCTACCACGCCCGAGCAGGCATCCAGCCCAAAGGCAGAGCCGCCGGATAAAACCAGCGCATCCACCGCCTGCACGGTTTTGTCGGGCGCGAGCAAATCGGTTTCACGCGTGCCGGGCGCCCCCCCCATCACATGCACCGCCGCTGTAAAGGGCTGATCCGCCGTCAGCACCGTGGTGCCGGACCTCAGCCGTGCATCCTGGGCATTGCCGACCTTCAGGCCAGCGACATCGGTGATCAGATTACGGGGACCGGGTTTCATGAGGGGCGTCCTGTCGTGATGAACGGTTATCAAGCGGAGCGCCCGTTCCGGGCGCGCAGGTTCAGCGCTGGCGCGCCGTTTGGCGTTTGGGGCAACTGTCCGCAGGTTGGCCCGCTAAACGCCCAGACGCAATTGCAAAATTCAGTCGCCGTCCACCCGCCCACGCATGGATTTCACCTCGGCGCGGGTTTTCTTGGCCTTGAGGCGGCGTTCAACACTGCCTCGGGTGGGTTTGGTGGCGATGCGGCGCTTGGGCTTTATCAAGGCGCGGCGGATCAGCTCGGCGAGGCGTTCGCGGATGATCTCGCGGTTGCGCGCCTGTGAGCGGGTCTCGTCACATTGCAGGATCAGCGCGCCGTCGTTGGTCCAGCGCCGCCCGGCAATGCGGCGCAGGCGGGTTTTGACCGGGCCGGGCAGATGCGGCGAGCGTTCTGCCTCAAAGCGCAGCTCGACAGCCGATGAAACCTTGTTGACGTTCTGCCCACCGGGGCCAGAAGCGCGCATGAAGCTTTCGGTCAGTTCCCAATCTTGCAGGGTAATATCGTCGTTTATGCGTAGCATGGGCGGACCATAGAGCATGTCGCGCAAAAGTGGGAACCGGTTTTGCGCAATCAGACATGCGTCATCCAGAAGAGCATGTCGTGCAAAAGTGGGAACCGGTTTTGCACCCCCCCCGGATTAGCGCTATCAGGGAAAGTGCATCTGACGCGGGACTGTGACCCCACTCTGTCAGCACCGCATCGCTCCAGAGCGCGGGGGCACTCACAATACACTGACCACGCACGGACCAGACACGGAAAAGGGCCGCTCCAGATGGCGCGGCCCTTCCGAAAGTCTATGAGAGCAAAGGCAGGTTAGGGTGCTGTCAGCGCTGTATCAGCCTGTGCAGACCCAGCCGGTTGGCTGCTGCCAGAGAGGGCTGCCTCAGTGGCGGACCGCTCCGGTGGTTGCTGCTCCTTGCTCCAATCCCTTTCTTGACACTGGATCACCTCCTTTTCTCACTGTTTCTGTTGCCGTCAGGTTGGCACGGAAAAGGCAGATCACCAAATGAAATCCGCGCGAAATCACGCCTCGGTGAGGTGAGATTGCGTCAAACGCGCAACAATCAGGCGGAAGGGGATCAGCGCGATCAGCGCCAGCGACAGCTTTACCAACCAGTCGGCCACGGCCAGAGATACCCAAAGTGGTGCAACCGGGCCTGCGCCCAAAAGCGGCAGCATCTCACCGGCCCAAGAGACGTCATTTGCTGGCTCGATGAAGGTCAGCGCGCCGGAAAAGGCGATGGTGAAGAAGATCGCGGTGTCGAGCGACGAACCGATCAGCGTGGAGGCCAGCGGCGCACGCCACCATTTGCCACCGCGCAGGCTGGCAAAGATCGCCACGTCCGAAAGCTGCGCCAGCAGGAACGCCAGACCGGAGGCAATGGCGATCCGCAGGGTCACCAGCGGGCCAAACTCGCCCATGATCTGCGTGCCAATGAGCGAACAGATCACGCCGACAACAAAACCGGCCAGCACGACCTTGCGCGCGGGGCCTGCGCCATAGACGCGGTTGGTCACGTCGGTGACGAGGAAGGCGATGGGATAGGTAAACGCGCCCCAGGTCAGCCAGTTGCCGAACAGGAATTGCACGAGGATGTTGGAGGCCACCACGACGGCAGCCATGGCGATAACGCCAGGAAGATAGGTGCGGGTCATGTATATTACCGTTTTTTAGACAAGGTCGCGGAGACTTGTGCGCCCCGGTCCGGAGCGCGAAAGATCGCTTCGTTTATGCAGATCCTAAGGCGAATGCAAGCGATTCCCCCTGTTTTTATGGGGCGATCCGCATCAGGGGCGGTCCGGCAGGTCGTATTCGACCAGTTCCGTGCGCTGCACCCAAAAGAAATTGTCATCCGAAATCATGGTCGCCCGCAGCGTGCCGGATGCGGTGCGCCAGACACTGACGCCTTCGAGATTGTCGTGCATGGCGAGGGGCGTATTCAGCAACACCTCTCCACCGCTCAGACCCTGATCCGACAGATCGAAACGGCGCAGGCGGCTGCGGAACCCGATGGTGATGAATTTGCGCTCCAGCACATATAGCGCGCCATCCGGGCCGAAATCAGCGCCAACCGGCAAAAACCCATCGCCTTCGGGATAGGCGCCAAGGGCCTGCCAGCCGGAGGGGGCGGACCAGCGCCAGACGCGCGAGGTATCCGGGTCTCTGGGCGCACTTTCAGAGATGACAATCAGCCCGTCATCGTCGCGATAGGCCAGTGCCTCGAGAGAGGAGTTGATATAGAAATGTTTGAAATCGCGCGGTGTTTCAAGCTGGCGCACCTGCGCGCCGCGATACTCCAGCACCCGATGCGGGCTTTCGAACGACACGAAATACCTGTCGCCACCGGTCAGCGCGAGGCCCTCGCTGTCCTCGACCTTATCGGCAATCGGCGCCCCATCCGCATCGCGCAGCCGGACATCTTCGGTCATCCGAACGCCCGTTATCGCTCCGTCAATGCGGGTGATCTCGCCTTTGACCATATGCGCGCGGTCGGTAATCGCGGTAAAGCGCTGGCCATCGTCACTCAGATCAATCCCCGAAAGCCCGCCAAACCATGCGGCGTCCTCCTGCCAGCGATAGCTGGAGACATAGGTCGCGCTATTGCTTTCGGCGTGGGTCACTTTCCAGACGGTGGATGCCGCCCATGCCGCCGCGCAGAGCGCGACGATCAGGGCAGCAGAAAGCGAGGCTAGTCGGACGAGAGAACGGCGGCGCATTGTTGTGGAAGATCCGATAGGGTGTAGTCCCTGCGCGGTCTAGGCTTTGGCGCGTTCGGGTCAACCGGTTTTGGCGGCGGAGGGTTAAGGATGTTGGCCACCCACTCGCGGGCGTCATCACAGCCATCGCCGCGGGGAGGCGGATCCTGCTCGACGCACCCACGGGTGCCTTTGGGGCAATTGAGCCGCACATGGAAGTGATAGTGATGCCCCCACCATGGCCGAATTTTGCGCAGATAGCTGCGGTCCCCTTTCTCCGTGTCGCACAATTTGACCTTGGCGCCGGGGAAGACAAAGATCCGCGCGACACGCGGGTCCGATGCAGCGGCTTTCAGAATGGCGTGGTGCTGGGCGCTCCAATTGGAGTTCACATAGGCCCCGCTGGCGCGCCGCAAGGAAATAGACGAGATGTTTTCGCGGGCCTCGCGGCTCAGATCGAGCCGATCCGGCGGCAGCATCCAGATATCGGCATCCAGACCGATCTGGTGGCTGCGGTGCCCGGACAGCATCGGCCCACCGCGCGGCTGGCTGATGTCACCGACATAGAGCCCCTTCCAGCCCGGCTGACGCGCGGCAAAACGGCTTAGATCCTGAATGAAATCAATGACCTCAGGATGCCCCCAATTGCGATTGCGGCTGAGGCGCATGGCCTGCCACGTGGGGCCGGTCTCGGGCAATTGCGCAGCACCGGCGACGCAGCCTTTGGAATACGATCCATAAGGCGCCGGGCGCTGGGCAGAGGCGGAGCGTTTCGCACCGAACAATTGCTTGGCAAGCGCGGTGGAGTTCACCGCCTTATTGGCGAATGTGGAAACCGATGTGGGCTGGCTTTTTTGTTCCGGGGCACATGCACCCAGCACAAAAGCCGCCAATGCTATCTGTATGAAAAACCTCAAACCTGATCTCCTTCACCATCGACCCGAGACAATAACAACAGACCAAGGGCAAAGAGCGCAATCACCGGTGTAATGCCAAGGCGCGCACTGCCCGTAAGTGTTGTCATAAGGCCGATCAACGCAGGCGCTAAAAACGCTGTGGCTCGGCCGGAAAGCCCATAAAGACCAAAGGCTTCGGTGGCGGTTTCCGGGGTTGTGTGACGCACCATCAGGGTGCGGCTGGTGGCCTGCAAGATTCCGCCGAAACCACCGATCAGCACGCCGCACGCAAAAAAGACCTGATCCGGCAGGCTCGATCCTTCTGCCAAAGCGACGCCAAAGATCTGCGTGCGCGACATATTGACGACGATCAGGCAGACGAGGCTCAGCACCAGAATGGCCGTGATAATCACCGGTTTGGGGCCAAAGCGTTTGTCGGCAAGCCCACCCGCCCAGCTGAACAGCGCGGCAGAGATCGCGGCGATAATGCCGAAGATGCCGATCTGGGTGATCGACCAATCGAGCACCAACCCAGCATAGACGCCGCCAAACCCATAAAGCCCATTCAGCGCATCGCGATACAGCATCGAGGACACCAGATAGCTGGTGAGGCTCTTGCGATGTTTCAGCCCCTTGACGGAGGCGACCACCATCGACACCGCCCGACCAAGGCTTGCGCTGCCGCGTCGGGGACCGCGTGGGTCGCGTACCCATGCAAAATAGGGGATCATAAAGAGCGCAAACCAGATCGCCACAAAGGGCCCCACCGCGCGGGTGCCCTCGCGGGCGCTGGCGTCGAGGCCGAGAATGGGGTCAAGGCCGATCAGCGTCTTGCCGCTGTCCTGTTCGACGAACAACAACAGCATGATAAACAGCGCAATCACCCCGCCGAGGTAGCCAAAGGCGAACCCCGAGCCTGACACCTGTCCGACCTCTTCTTTGCTTCCGAGCGAGGGCAGCTGCGCATTGACAAAGATCAGCGCAAACTCCGCGCCGATAAAGCCCACGCCGAAACTAATGAGCATCCACCACAGGTTGCTGCCCGCCGGGTCCATGAACCACAGCCCCGCCGAGCCCGCCACATAGGCCACGGAAAATCCGATGATCCACGGCAGTTTGCGCCCGGCAATATCGGCCAGCGCCCCAAGGAAGGGCGCCGAGAGACCGATAATCAGCCCGGTGATCGTAAGGCAGAGCGACCAGCTCGATTGCGCCTGTGCGCGGGCGGCCTCGCCGCTCAGGCCCGAGGCAAGGAAATATTCGGTCGCGGTTGCCGCAAAGAACGGGCCAAAGACGAATGTCACCAGCAGCGTGTGATACGGCTGGCTGGCCCAGTCGAAAAACCACCAGCCCCAGATGCGTTTTCGCAGGGAAATGCCCTGTGCTGCCGAAAGGTCTGCCATAACTGCCCTCAAATGCCTCAATGCACTGTTTGGTCTAGCTATGGCAGGGGTCAGGAGGCGCTTGCAAGCCTCACGTCGTCTCTCCCGGCATCTTCATCCGCCATCGGCGGCCAGGGGCGTTTGTCTTCCGCATCGCACCACGCCTGCACCCAATCGGGCAGGGTGGGGCTATTGATGTCCTGTTTCCATGCCTTGATGACACGTTCGGGTGGCACGATGCCGTTATTGTCGGTCACCACCGTGCGCAAGAGTGCGTGGTTGGCGCAGTCGCCGTTCGCCTTCCACATACCCTGTTCCACGTAGATAAAGCGCGCGTCCCAGCCGATGGCGCGGCTTTTCATCTCAAACCGTTCAAAGGCTTTGATGCGGCGGCGATAGCGGATCGAGGTGCCCGCCACAGCCACGGCCCAGCCTTCACGTTTCAACACTCCGGCAAGCCCGGTGCGCAGGGTCAGCATTGTGCGCCCCAAATCATAAAGCGTCAGCGTGCGGCCATTGTTCAGCTCCATCCAGATGTCGATATCCCACGGCCAGCAGTGATGGCGCGACACATGGGTGTCGAGCGGTGCAAGGCGCGGCTGGCGGCTGGCTATCACGGCATCTTTTAACAGGCGGACTATCGGGTACATCTGAACGCTCCGGTTTACATCACCCCTACATGCCACCTGTTCACCACACGTCAACCTAAGACCTTGCGGAAGGGTTGCGAAATCTGCGCGTCACGCCTACCTGTTGTGCGGTTCGAAAGAGGAAAGTTCAAAGATGCAGTCGCTGTTTCAAATTCTGATGCTGGTTCTGGACATTGTCTGGTTCTTCATCATTGCCCATGTGATCATGAGCTGGCTGATCAATTTCCAGGTGCTGAACCTGAACCAACAGTTCGTGGCGCAGATCTGGTATGGCTTGAACCGTATTCTTGAGCCGATCTACGCGCCGGTGCGCCGCATTCTGCCTAATATGCAGGGGTTGGATCTGGCCCCGCTGGTGGTGCTGATCGGTGTCTATGCGCTGCGCATCATTTTGGTGAACAACGCGGCGATCTTCTACTAGTGCCTGCGCCAATTGACCGCTGCAGCCCGCGGCGGGTCTTGCCCCCCGATTCCAGCTGTGGGATTGTGCCGCTCATAACCTGAGCAGACCAACCCACAGGCCCCCTATGCACGACGCAATCCCCCTGTTGCGCGATATCTTTGGATTCGACGGCTTTCGCCCCGGACAGGAAGAGATCGTCGACGCCGTGAGCGCAGGCGAAAACGTGCTGGCGATCATGCCCACGGGGGGCGGCAAATCCCTGTGTTTCCAACTGCCTGCGCTCAGGCGGCAGGGCATCACAGTGGTGATTTCGCCGCTCATTGCGTTGATGCGCGATCAGGTCCGCGCCTTGCAGGAGGCCGGGGTCTGTGCCGGGGCGCTCACCTCTGGTAATACCGAGGAAGAGACCGAGGCGGTCTGGAACGCGATCGAGGCGGGCCAGCTGAAGCTGTTGTACATGGCGCCCGAGCGGCTGGCCGCAGGCAGCGCCATGGGGATGCTGCGCCGCATTGGCGTGTCGTTGATCGCGGTGGACGAGGCGCATTGCGTCAGCCAATGGGGCCATGATTTCCGCCCGGACTACCTGCGCATCGGCGAGCTGCGTCGCGCGCTGGGCGTGCCGCTGGCGGCCTTTACCGCGACGGCGGATCAGGAAACCCAGCAAGAGATCATCCAGAAGCTCTTTGATGGTGAGGCCCCGCGCGCCTTTTTGCGCGGTTTTGACCGGCCTAACATTCACCTCGCCTTTGCCGCCAAGGACAGCCCGCGCAAACAGATTTTGGAGTTTGCCGACGCGCGGCGTGGCCAGTCGGGCATTGTCTATTGCGGCACCCGCGCCAAGACCGAGGACATCGCCCGCGCGCTGGAGGCCTCGGGCCATGTGGCGTGTCACTATCACGGCGGTATGGAGGCCGAGGACCGCCGCATCGTGGAAACCCGCTTTGCGCGCGAGGACGGGCTGATCGTGGTGGCCACGGTGGCCTTTGGCATGGGGATCGACAAGCCCGACATTCGCTGGGTGGCCCATGCGGATCTGCCCAAAAGCATCGAGGCCTATTATCAGGAAATTGGCCGCGCCGGGCGGGATGGGGCACCGGCCGAGACGATGACGCTGTTTGGTCCCGAAGACATCCGCCTGCGCCGCAACCAGATTGACGAAGGCCTTGCACCTGCGGAGCGGCGCGGCGCGGATCATGCACGGCTCAACGCATTGCTGGGACTGGCGGAGGCGATGACCTGTCGCCGCCAGACCTTGCTGGGGTATTTCGGCGAAGAGGCGCAGCCCTGCGGCAATTGCGATCTCTGTGATGTGCCGGTCGAGACGTTTGACGGCACCACCGCCGTGCGAAAGGCGCTCTCGGCCATTCTGCGCACCGAGGAGACTTATGGCGCGGGGCATCTCATTGATATTCTGATCGGCAACGCCAATGACCGCGTGCGCCAGAAGGGGCATGACGATCTGTCGGTCTTTGCCTGCGGACGCGAGCATTCAAAGCCCGAGTGGCAGGCGATTTTCCGGCAGATGATGGGGCGCGATCTGGTGCGGCCGGACCCGGAGCGCCACGGGGCCCTGCGCATGACCGAACCGGCGCTGCCGATCCTGCGCGGCGAGGACAGCATCACCCTGCGCAAGGACACCATCAAATCCGCCACCCGCCGCCCAGCGGTCAAGGCGCTGGTCTCGGATGAGGATGCGCCCCTCTTGTCGGCGCTGAAGGCCAAGCGGCGTGCCCTCGCCGAGGCGCAAAAAGTCCCGGCCTATGTGATCTTTCCCGACCGCACATTGATCGAGATGGCGGAAAAACGCCCGCAAAGCCTAGATGAGATGGCGCGCATTTCCGGCGTTGGGGCAAAGAAACTGGACCGCTACGGCGATGAATTCCTCGGGGTGATTACCGGCGAGGCCGAAGCGCTGCACCCGGCGCGGCGCAAGCTCGCTGGGCGGGCGCAGGGGTCAATTTACGATACACTTCTGGAGGTGCAGGCGCGGCTGCAACGCGGCGAATGCGGCACCCAGAAGCCGCTGACCTGTTCGGCCTCGCAACTGGCCAAGGTGGCGCAGATGCGCAGTGACGATGAGACGGGGCTGGAGCGGCTGCTGGGGGAGCGCCGCGCGCAACGCTTCGCCTCGGCGTTTCTGGATGTCTTGCGCGGCGCGGGATAGGGCGTCGCCCAGAATTGACAGGGGCCTGCCGCAGCAGTGCTTGGCACCCGTGCGAATTGCGTTACAACTCTGTGCAAAAGCGATCCCGAAGGAGTGCAGCCGTTGATCATTATCGTGTCCCCCGCAAAGAAACTGAACGAAGAGCGTGCGCGTGGTCATGCGCAAACGGTGCCGCGTTTCCTTGATGAGGCGGCAGAACTGGCCGCAGTGGCCCGTGAGTGGTCCGAGGATGAGATCGCCAAATTGATGGGGATCAGTGCGACGCTTGCCAAGCTCAATAAAGAACGGTTTCAGGCGTGGAATGGCGACGGGACCTGCGCGGCGGGGCTGATGTTTGACGGTGACGTTTACAAGGAACTGGAGCCAGCCACATTTGACGATGTGACCAAGGACGCCGCACAGCGGCGGCTGCGCATTCTTTCGGGGCTATACGGGCTGTTGCGTCCCACGGATGCTATCGAGGCCTATCGCCTTGAAATGGGGCGCAAAACACCGGGACACTCGGCCGGGACGCTCTATGGGTTCTGGGGCGATAAGATTGCTGCCGCCATCGTGGAGGATACCCGCGAACTGGGCGCGGACAGCGTTCTCAATCTCGCTTCAGAGGAATATGCCAAGGCGGTGCCTCCCAAAGCGCTGGGCGATCTGACGCTGATCAGCCCGCGCTTTGAGGAGGAGCGCGGCGGCAGCCGTAAAGTGATCGGCATTGCCGCCAAACGGGCGCGTGGCGCAATGGCGCGCTGGGTGCTGGAGAATGGCATCACTGAGGCCGATGATCTGAAGGGGTTCACGGTTGGGGGCTATGCGTTTGATGCGGATGTCTCGCAGCCGCAGCGCCCGATTTTTGTGCGGAGCTGATCCGTGGACGATCTCGACCGCCGGATCATCGCGGCCTTGCAGCACAACGCGCGTGAATCCACCACCAAACTGGCGGCAAAGCTGGGGGTGGCGCGCACCACAGTGCATGAGCGGATCACCCGGCTGGAGGAGCGCGGCATCATCGCGGGCTATACCGTGGTGCTGCGCGATCCCGACGAGGGCAACCGGGTCATGGTGGTGGTGCTGTTGGAAGTGCAGCAAAAGGAAACCGGCCGCATTATCAAGCGGCTGGAGGCCTACCCGGAAATTCGCCAGTGCCTGTCGATCAATGGCGAATACGATCTGATGGTCTCGGCCGAGGCGCCACGGATCGAGGATCTGGACATTCTGGTCGATGAGGTGGGCCGCATTCCGGGCGTGCAGCGTACCAATACGCTGGTGGTCTTTGGCCGCCGTATTGATCGCGTTTGAACGATATGACGATTGATCCGTCATTTTGGCGCGATTTTACGTCATTCCGACAATCCTGACCCTACAAAACGGACAATTGAACCTGCACGCTGGTCTCAAAGAGGAGGTGCAGGTCACATGCAATGGAACATCTGTGTCGTGGGCGCGGGCAAGATCGGTCAGGCGATTGCCACGTTTCTGAAAACATCCGCCAATTATCAGGTCACGCTTGCGGATCATGATCTGAACGCGCTGAGCGCGGTTGCGGATCTGGGCGTGCCGACCCGGCAGATCGACGCCAAAGATCCGGTGGATCTGGCTAAGGGGCTTCAGGGCTTTGACGCGGTGATTTCTGCCGCGCCGTTCTTTTTGACGCCAATGATAGCTGAGGCCGCCAAAACGGCGGGCGCGCATTATTTCGACCTCACCGAGGATGTGGCCGCAACCGATGCGGTGCGCAAACTGGCCGAAGGCAGCAAGACGGTGTTCATGCCCCAAAGCGGCCTTGCGCCCGGCTTTGTGGGCATCGCGGGCGCGTCACTGGCGGCAGAATTCGACGAGCTGGACAGCCTGCACATGCGGGTGGGCGCGCTGCCGAAGTTTCCGACCAACGCGTTGAAATATAACCTCACATGGTCCACCGACGGGCTGATCAATGAGTATTGCAACCCCTGCGATGCCATTGTGAATGGCGCGCGCACCAAGACCGCGCCGCTCGAAGATTACGAGCGTCTGAGCCTGGATGGGGTGGAGTATGAGTGCTTCAACACCTCGGGCGGGCTTGGCACCTTGCCGGAGACGCTCGACGGGAAGGCGCGGGCGGTCTCTTATCGGTCGATCCGCTATCCCGGCCACTGCGACATCCTGAAAATGCTGCTGCATGATCTGGGGCTGGAGCGCCGCCGCGACCTGATGAAAGAGATTTTCGAGAGCGCATTGCCGCGCACCGATCAGGACGTGGTGCTGGTCTATTGCACCGCGCGGGGCCGCATCAATGGCGAGCTGCGTGAAAAGAGCCTGATCAACAAGAGCTATTCCCGTCAGATCGGCGGCAAGACATGGAGCGCGATCCAGGTGACCACCACCGCAGGCGTTCTGGGTGTGGTGGATCTGGTGCGGCGCGGCGAGCTGCCCACCAGCGGCTTTGTGCGTCAGGAGCAGGTGAACCTTCAGGCGTTCCTTGAGACCGAATTCGGCCAGCTCTACCGGGCGGGCGACATTGATCACATGACAGATACAACAAAATTGGCAGCTGAGTGATGAAAGACATGGCACGAACAGCAGACGATATCCTGAAGAACCTCGACCTGACGGCAGCAGAGTTGAGCGGTGGCAGCCGCGCGGTGCGCTCGCCCATTGATGGCAGCACGCTGGCCGAGGTCCACGACACCCCCGCAGGCGAGATGCCCGCCATTCTGGAACGCGCGCAGTCCGCGTTTAAGGCATGGCGCGTGGTGCCAGCCCCGCGTCGTGGTGAACTGATCCGACTGCTCGGTGAAGAGCTGCGCGCGGCCAAGGATGACCTTGGCGCGCTGGTCAGCTGGGAAGCGGGCAAGATCACTTCTGAGGGCCTCGGTGAGGTGCAGGAGATGATCGACATCTGTGATTTTGCCGTGGGTCTGTCGCGCCAGCTTTATGGTCTGACGATTGCCTCGGAACGTCCCGGTCACAGCATGCGCGAGACATGGCATCCCTCGGGGCCGGTGGGCGTGATCTCGGCGTTCAACTTCCCGGTTGCGGTCTGGTCGTGGAATGCGGCGCTGGCGATTGTCTGTGGCGATCCGGTGATCTGGAAACCGTCGGAGAAAACACCGCTGACGGCGCTGGCCTGCACCAAGATCTTTGAACGCGCGGTGAAACGCTTTGGCGAGGATGCGCCCGAGGGCCTGCTGCAGACCCTGATCGGCGATGCGGAACTGGGCAAGGTGCTGGTCGCCAGCCCATCCGTGCCGGTGATTTCCGCCACGGGCTCGACCCGCATGGGCCGCGCGGTGGCACCTGTGGTGGCGGAGCGGTTCGGCAAGTGCATTCTCGAACTTGGCGGCAACAACGCGATGATCGTGGCGCCATCGGCGGATCTGGAAATGGCGGTGCGGGCGATTGTGTTCTCTGCCGTGGGCACCGCCGGTCAGCGCTGCACTTCGCTGCGCCGCCTGATCGTGCATAACTCCATCCGCGAGGATCTGGTGAAACGCCTGAAGGCCGCCTACGCCGGTCTGCCGATTGGTGACCCGCAGGCCGAGGGCACGCTGGTTGGCCCTCTGGTGGACGAGGCCGCAGGGGACGCGATGACCTCGGCGCTGAAGGCGGCCGAGAGCGAGGGCGGCACCGTGCATGGTGGCGCGCGCGTCACCGAGGGCGTGCCCGCAGGTGGTGTCTATATGGCGCCCGCCATCGTTGAGATGCCCGGTCAGAGCGCGTCGGTCAAAGAAGAGACCTTTGCGCCGATCCTGTATGTCATGGGCTATGACGATTTTGAGGACGCGGTGGAGATGCAAAACGATGTGCCGCAGGGGCTGAGCTCCTGTGTGTTCACGCTCAATATGCGCGAGGCGGAGAGCTTCCTCACGGCTGCCGGGTCCGATTGCGGCATTGCCAACGTCAACATCGGGCCTTCGGGTGCGGAAATCGGTGGTGCCTTTGGCGGTGAGAAGGAAACTGGCGGTGGGCGCGAGAGCGGCTCTGACGCGTGGAAATCCTACATGCGCCGCCAGACCAACACCGTGAATTATTCGGCGGAATTGCCGCTGGCGCAGGGTGTGAAGTTCGACATCTAAGGTCGGGCCAGTCCTGATTTGGCTGTCGCGCAAGCGGCAGCCGCGCGCCCGTCCCGGTTTTACCTCGGGGCGGGCGTATGTCGTTCAGGGCGATGGGGAGTGCGGCTCAGGATGATGCCGCGATGGCAAAGCTCTCGACTGGCTGAGAGACATTGTGCAGCTTCACATGTCCCAGCGGTTTCGCTTCGGCCGTCTCCGTCAGGATGTCGCGCGACACCACGATGCGGTGGCCAATGGTCTTGCCGTAATCGCCCAGACGTGCGGCGATATTGGCGGCCTGACCGATCACGGTGAAATCCAGCCGCTCCTGCGAGCCGATATTGCCATAGAGCACCGACCCCGAGGCAATCCCGATGGCGCAGTCCAGATTGGGCAGCGACGGGCAAGGGGTGATTTCTGCCAGCGCCGCGACAATGGCCCGTGCGGCAGCGAGCGCCTGCGCGCGGGCTTCGGCCGGGTTCTGGCCTGCCGGGAAGACCGCCAGCACCGCGTCCCCGATGAATTTCAGCACCTCGCCGCCGTTTTCATGCACGAGGCCTGAAGTGGTCTCAAAAAACCTGTTCAGCAGGTTGATGTATTTGTCGCGCGGCAGGGTTTCTTCGAGCAGGGTGGAGCCGCGCAGATCGCAGAACATGATCGCAGCGTCGATCTCATCGCCCTCACCCCGGCGGATGTTGCCTCCAAGCACCCGCGCACCGGAGCGTTTGCCCACGTAGGTTTCCAGTACGGCCTGCGCGTTTTCACGCTGCATAAAGACCTCGTAATAGCGCGCAATCACCGCAGAGCATTCAAAGATCAACCCCAGATCGGCAGTGCTGAAGCCATCGGGGGCGTCCGAGGCGACGGTCAGCACGTTGATCCGCCCGTCCGAGAACGGCAGCGGCATGGCGACATAGTCGGTCATGCCGCGGTCGCGCAGATCGCGCAGGATCGGGAAGTCCTCGGGCGGGGTCGCCCCGGTCAATCGGTAGCGCAGCCCGCCAAGCCCCTTGGACACATGGCGCAGCGGAGAGTTTTTGAACTCCGGCTTTTCGTGGATCTCGTAGGAGGGCGAAAACGTCTCCACCCCCGGTACGCCTTTTTCCCACAGGTAATGGTGGCCCGCGATCCGGGGATGCAGGGCCCAAGCGAGGATGGTCAGGCGGCTGACGGGCAGGCCTTGTTCGTGCAGTTTGGCGACGAAGGCCTGGGTGAAATCCTCGGGCGACGGCAGGAAGGCCGCCTCGCGCAGGAGCCAGTCCACCAATGGGCCGGAGATATTGCCATCATCGGGCGCTTGCAGGCGGTTTGGACCCAGATCCAGCCGGTCGAGCGCCTCGGGGATGAAGCCGATATGGCCCTTGATCTGGCGCGCCTCGGGCAGGGTTTCGTCATAGCTCCAGACCGCGCTGCACAGCTCCTTCTTGCCGGGCAGGATCAGGTCGCGGTAATGGGCGGTGCCCTTAAAGGGGCAGAAGGTGGTCTTGCTGCAGGCCTTGTCCATATCCACCAGCAGGTCTTCCTTGGGGAAATAGACCACGGGGGAGAGGCGGGTTTCATACATCACCTTGGCGCGGCTGCTCTGCGCGAGCAGCGTGTCGCCGTGATAGGCAGCAACCGGGCCGTCCAGTTGCTCCACAAGGATACCGTAACCGCTGCGCGGTGAGACCTGAATGTTCATGGGGTGTATCTGTCCAAAGCTAGCCTTCCTAATATGGGAAGGTTTGCGGCAGATTTCCAGCCCCTTCGCCCGCAGCGGGGATCACATTTGAGGGATTGCGCCGTGCGCTGCGCGTCGGCGCGGCCTGCCGGGCCCAACGGGCGGATGGGAATTTTCAATTCACAGACGACGGGCGGGAGCCCCCCCGGCCTTTTGGCGTATCCGGGGTGACGGAGGTGGACCGGGGCGGGTGTCACACCATACGGATCACATCCTTGTTGATCGCCAGCACATAGCCGCGTTTGGCGATGTTCTTGACCAACAGCTCGCTGATCATCTGATTGCCCAGCGTGTCGCGCAGGCGTTTGATCCGCGTGGCCCCGGCGGCCTCTTCGCAGTCACTGCTGGATTTGCCGGAAATCACCGCCTCGATTTCAGCGCCCGAGAGCACATCATCATCGAGCCGCGCCTCGGCCAGCACCGACAGCGTTTCCATCGCGGCCTTGGTGAGTTTGAAGCCCATATTGTTGAGATAGACGGTGTTTTCCTCGCGGCTGATCAGCAGCTCGGTCACCTGAATCCCGGCGCGTTCGATCTGCGCCATGCGCCGGTTCAGCATCACCAGCATCGCCAGCACCACCAGAGCCGCAATCATCATCGCGGTGGCAAAGACCAGAAGCACAAAGATCACCATGCGGTAGCTTGCCAGCGTGTCGGCAAAGGCGGTGCCGCTCTGGGCGAGGATCTCCAGCAGTTTGACCTCGGCCTGGGTGGTGAGGTCGTTTTCCACAAAGAGCCGTTCGATCCGGGCGTTGAACGCGTTTCCATCGGGCAGGGTCAGAAGCAGCACCGTACCCGCGACCACCAAAAGCGCCACGATGGCGCAGATCCCGAGGGCGATCACCCGGGACCCGGCGTTGCGGACCTCAGAAACGGAGAAAGTTGGATCCGGCATCCGCTTTCCTTTTGTCGAGCCCCTCGGGGCCAAAAACGGACAGGACGTTCAGAAGCGTCCAGCCTGCGCGTTGCAGACGGGCGGCCACCTCATCGCGGGCGGCGGATTTGGAGCAGGCCCCAGAGAGTTCCATCACACCGTAATGGAGCTTGAGCGGCTGGTCCTGTTTTGCCTTGTAATCGGCATAGCACCCAGCCGCATGCGCGGGCTGCGCGAGGGCTGCGAGGAGCAGCAGAAGGGCGGGGATTTTGCGAATGTGTGTCATGTCATCATCATGCAGCCGGGGTCGCTGATATTCAATGACAACAGGGTGTTGCGGCGCTGATATTTGATAACAAGCGGGCGTTATTGCCTGTCTGAAGCGCTCGGGGCGAGGCTTGGAGCATCCGGTTGATTGCCAACCGCCACATGCATCCACATAGGAAAAACGATATGACCCGCCTCGCGTCTTCTTCCCGTAATCTCCACCGTAAATTCATTGCCGCCGTGATTGCCACGGCCATGGCGATCACTGGATTCTCTGCCGCGCCAGCCCGCGCCGACAGTGATGATATTGCCAAGTTCATCGCAGGGGCTGCGATTCTCGGCATCATTGGCGCTGCGATCAATGACAGCAAGAAAGACCGCCGCCGCCCGCCCCATGTTGACCCGACACCACGTCCAAAGCCGTTGCCGCCGCGCGTGCGTCGCTATGACCTGCCAGCGCAATGTCTGACCAGCATCCGGGTGCGCGGTAAGGACCGCAACCTCCTCGGCATGCGCTGCCTGCGTCGCAACTACGACTATGTGCGCGAGCTGCCGAACCGCTGCTATGCGGAGTTCGACAACCGCAACCAGAGCCGCCGTGGCTACCGTCCGGGCTGCCTGCGCAAACACGGATACCGTCTGGTGCGCCGATAAGCGCCAGTGGTGAGGTTCGAGAGCAGTCAACTGGGGCGCATCCTGCGCCCCTTTTTTGTGCCGAAACCCTTGCGCGGCACGGTGAAACGGGGGCAGTGAAGGGCATGGATACTCCGGATTTATCATTAGAGCAGGTCGCCTTGTCGCGCGGCTATACGCGGATTGCAGGTGTCGATGAGGTCGGGCGTGGCCCATTGGCGGGGCCAGTGACGGCGGCGGCTGTGGTGCTGGACCTTGCGGCGCTGCCAGAGGGGCTCAACGATTCCAAGAAGCTGACGCCCCGCAGGCGTGCAGCACTTGAACCAGAAATCATGGCGCGGGCGAGTTACGCGGTGGCGCATGCCTCGGTGGAAGAGATCGATCACCACAATATCTTGCGTGCGTCGCATCTGGCGATGGAACGCGCGGTGGCCGCCCTCGATCCACAGCCGGATTACCTGTTGATCGACGGAAATCTGATCCCGCGCAATTTGCGCATTCCGGCCGAAGCGGTGGTCAAAGGGGACGGTCGATCCTTGTCAATTGCTGCGGCGTCAATTCTGGCCAAAGAAGCACGCGATCGCATCATGGTGGATTTAGCGCAACAGTTTCCGGGATATGGTTGGGAGCGAAATGCGGGCTATCCGTCGAAACAACACCGCGAGGCGCTCATAAAAATAGGGGTTACCCCTCACCATAGAAGGTCGTTTAAGCCGGTCCACAATATCTTGTATCAAGAGTGAACCGTAGTCCGCTGATTCAAAAAACAAATTGACCTCGAATCCGGGATGAATCATCCTGTGGACAACCAGAATGAGCGCAAAAGCGCCGTGGTTATCGAGGCAGAGCAAATGAACAAAACCATCGCGAAGGGCGCCGCTACGGCGCTCCCTTTAAACACGATTCTTGATGGCGACTGTATCGAGAGGATGGCAAGCCTGCCCTCCAATTCGATCGACATGATCTTCGCGGATCCGCCCTATAATCTCCAGCTCAAAGGGCAGTTGCACCGCCCTGATAACTCCCGCGTTGATGCGGTCGACGACGAATGGGACCAGTTTTCCAGTTTCGGCGTTTACGACCAGTTCACGCGTGCGTGGCTGAAAGAGGCCCGCCGCATCCTGAAGCCCAATGGTGCGCTTTGGGTGATCGGGTCCTACCACAACATCTTCCGCGTGGGCTCTGCCTTGCAGGACGAGGGTTTTTGGATCCTGAACGATGTGGTGTGGCGCAAGTCGAACCCGATGCCGAACTTCCGTGGCAAACGCTACACCAACGCCCATGAGACGATGATCTGGGCGTCGAAATCCGAGGGTGCCAAATATACCTTCAACTATGAGGCGCTGAAGGCGCTGAACGAGGGCATCCAGATGCGCTCGGACTGGGTGATGCCGATCTGTACCGGCCATGAGCGTCTGAAGGATGCAAATGGCGACAAGGCGCATCCGACCCAGAAGCCCGAAGCACTGTTGCACCGTATTCTGGTGGGTTCCACCAACCCCGGTGATGTGGTTCTGGACCCGTTCTTTGGCACCGGCACCACTGGCGCGGTGGCCAAGATGCTCGGGCGTGAGTTCATCGGTATTGAGCGCGAAGAGAGCTACCGCAAGGTTGCCGAAGAGCGCATCAAGAACGTACGCAAATTCGACCGTGAGGCGCTGCAGGTCTCGGCCTCCAAACGGGCAGAGCCGCGGGTTCCGTTTGGCCAGCTGGTCGAGCGCGGTATGCTGCGTCCGGGCGAGGAGCTTTATTCGATGAACCGTCGCCACAAGGCGAAGGTGCGCGCGGATGGCACCTTGATCGGCGACAATATCAAGGGCTCGATCCATCAGGTGGGCGCGCATCTTGAGAACGCGCCGTCCTGCAATGGCTGGACCTACTGGTGCTTTAAGAAGGACGGGAAAACCGTTCCGATCGATGTGCTGCGCCAGCAGATCCGGGCTGAAATGCAGGCCTGATCGGCACTTTAGCCAAATTCCGAATTTATTCGAACGCCGACAGTGCGCTGCCTCAGGGTTCAGCGCGCTGCACCTTGCCCCGCCGATTTGGCGGGGTTTTTTGCATGTTTTGCGACAATTGGCGCGTGTAACCTGCCCGCCATATCCCTATTTAGGGGCAAGCCGTTTCATACAATAAAAACCCCCAAGGGAGGGCCGGATGGCTGAAGCCACCACCACCGCACCCGTTGCTTCTGCGCGCGCATCCAGTGATCCGATATTGCAAGATGACGCGCTGGAGACAAAACACATCCGCGAGGCGCTGGAGGAACACAAAAGGCGCGGCGTGGAGATGGCGGTTCTGGCGCGCTGGATCATTATGCCCATCGTCGCGGTCTTTCTGTTTTCGGTCTATCCGCATCCCTCGCAGCTTTATTATGTCGCGCTTCTCGGGGTGCTGTGCATCAACGGGTTTTTTATCCGCCGATTTGCGCGGGTGGGGCGGTCGAATGCGGAGGTCGGGTTGATCATGTTCGACCTTGTGCTGATGACATTCGGCATGGTGTTTCCCAATCCCTTCAGCCCCAACGAAATGCCGGTTCCGATCCTCTATCAGTATGATAACTTTATGTATTTCTTTATCATTCTGGCAGCGGGCACATTGGCCTATAGCTGGCGCACGGTGCTGGGGATGGGGATTTGGGCCAGTGTGATCTGGCTCGGCGGATCAGGGCTGATGTGGCTGTTTGGCACCCCAAATGAAGAGATCGCGCAGCGTCTTTCGGTGGCGCTGGCGGAGTGGCCGGAGTTGCTTGAGCTTTATGATCCCAATGACGTCGGGTTTAAGTTCCGCATCCAAGAAGCGATGGTGTTCTTGATGGTGGCGGCGATCCTTGCCCAGTCTACCCGGCGGTTTTATCTGATGCTGGATCAAAACGCCGATCTGGCGCGGGAACGGGCCAATCTGTCGCGGTATTTCTCGCCCAATGTCGTGGAGCAGCTGTCGCAAAATGACGACGCATTGAGCCAGGTGCGGACCTCGCGCATTGCGGTGCTGTTTATCGATATTATCGGCTTTACCCGACTGGCAGAGCAGAAAGACGCGGTCGAGGTGATTGAACTGTTGCGTGGGTTTCACGGGCGTATGGAGCAGGAGGTGTTTCGCCACGGCGGCACGTTGGACAAATATCTGGGCGATGGCTTGATGGCGACCTTTGGCACGCCTGTTGTCGGAGAGCGGGATGCCTCGGACGCGCTGGCCTGCGCGCGGGCGATGTGTGTGGTGCTGGATCAGTGGAATGCGGAACGTCGCCAAGCGGGCGAGCCGGAGATCCACGCCGGGATTGGCATTCATTTTGGTGAGGCAGTTCAAGGCGATATCGGTGCAAACCGGCTGGAATATGCGGTGATCGGCACGGCGGTGAACATCGCCTCCAGACTGGAGGCAATGACCCGTGTGATGCAGGCACGGATCGTGATGAGCGACGCGCTGTGCAGGCAAGTGCATCAGGAGGGCGGCGCTGAGGCGCTGGTCCAGGGCTTTACCCGCGCGGATGAGCAAAGCATTCGCGGCCTGCAGGAACCGATGACGGTCTGGGCCTTGCGCGCGCTTTGATAAGCTATTCCTTAAGGGTCTGAGGCTATGGTCGCGACAGCATCTTTAAAAGGCTATTGTAATGTCGCAGACCCATCGGGACGAACTCTTCGTCTGGTTCGGACTGGGCGAGGAAGCTCGCTCTACCATTGTCGACATGGCGTCCCTCGTGGAGCGCCATATCGATCAAGTGCTTGATGAGTTCTATGAGCTGTGCCTCGCGCGCGCGGAAACCAAAGGGTATTTTCCCACCGAACACATTGTTGCCCATGCCAAGGCGGCGCAACGCGCCCATTGGATAAAGCTGTTTTCCGGTCGGTTTGACGAAAGCTATATGGCCTCCGCCGATAAGGTCGGGCGGGTGCATTTTGAGGTCGATCTGCCGTTTCACCTGTTTCTCGGGGGCTATGCCACCGTGGGGGACCGCATTCTGGATGTGGTGCAGTCGCAGAAAAACGGCTGGCGCGGTGCAAAGGCGCGCAACAGTCAGGCCCGCGTGTTGCAGCGGCTGATCCTGTTTGATTGCGAACGGGTGATTGCGGGTTTTATCAATGCGCAGATGCAGGAGCGTGAAAAGGCGCTCACGATCATGACGCAGGGCATTCAGCGGCTTGAGACAGGCGATTTGACCACTCAGATGCCGGGCGTCGAAGAGAACGGGCTGCCGGAGCGGTTCGACAATGTGCGCCTGTCCTATAACCACCTCTTGGATCATTGGTCGGGGATCTTGTCCGACGCAACCCGGCGGGCACATTCGGTGGATGCCAAGATGGCAGAAACCGCGCAGATGACCCGTGATATGGCGCATCGCTCTGGCGAGCAGGCCAGCACCTTTAATGAGACCGTGACCTCTGTGAATAGTGTGACCAGCAGCACCCGGCTGACCAGCGAGAAGGTCGCGGATGCGGCCAAACAGATCGAGGCCAACCGCGTGGTGGCGGAAGAAGGCGGCGCGGTGGTTCGGGATGCGATCCTTGCGGTCGAACGGATCGAGCAATCCTCCAGCCAGATCAACAAGATCGTCGATGTGATCGACGAGATCAGCTTTCAAACCACATTGCTTGCGCTCAATGCGGGCGTCGAGGCTGCGCGCGCGGGCGAAGCGGGCAGGGGCTTTGCGGTGGTCGCATCAGAGGTGCGCGCGCTTGCCAGCCGGGCCACGGATGCGGCGGATGACATTAAGAAGCTGATTGCCGGCAGTTCCGATCAGGTGCGGGAAGGGTGCGAGCTGGTGCATCAGACCGGCGAGCGGCTCAATAGTATCTGCGCGAGCGCGGACAGTGTCGCGCGGATCATGCAAGAGGTCGATGGCGTGATTTTTGAACAATCCGGCCAGCTTGAAAACATCAGCGAGCGGATGGAGCGGCTGGACCAATATATTCAAAATAGCGCCGGGCAGGCAGGCACGGTGTCCAGCACCACCGATGCATTGGCGCAGGATTCGGCGGCACTGAAGGCCAGCATGGATGGGTTCAGGACGCGCAGCAATATCGCGTTGCGCGAGGCGACGCAGGATCAGGAGTATGAGCGTCTGGCCAACCGGCGCTAAGGGCTGGACAGACCTTAGCGCGGCATCCGATGCTATCGCGGCATCGGGTTTTGGTGCCGGTTATAAGGTTTCCAGTCGGTGATCTCCGGGTAGTACTGCTTGCGCCAGCGCCGGACCTTTGGGTTCATCATGCGCCGCCACAGGGGCGGGATCATCGCCGCAATGGACATCACCGGATAGCCGTAGGGCAGTTGCGGGGCGTCCGTCTCGGAATAGTTCTGCAACAGCGGAAACCGCCGGTCGGGTTTATAGTGATGATCCGAATGGCGCTGCAGATTGATCAGCAGCCAGTTTGAGGCCTTATGCGCGGCGTTCCATGAGTGATGCGGCTTGACGTGTTCATATTTGCCGTCGCCCAGATGTTTGCGCGTAAGCCCATAGTGTTCGATGTAATTGACCAGTTCCAACTGCCAGATCGCAACGCCGGCCTGCACCAAAAACAGCAATACGCCGGACACACCGCCAATCAGGAACGCCAAGAGCAGCATCACCGCCTGCAGCGCCCAGTAGCGCAGAAACGGGTTGCTGCGGTGATACCAAGGCAGACCCTTGCGCATCAGGCGATCCGCCTCGGCGCGAAAGGCCGAATGCCAGCATTGCCAAAGCACCCTTGGGTAAAAGCGGTGAAACCCCTCGTTATAGCGCGCTGTCACCGGGTCACGGGGGGTGGCAACATAGCGGTGATGCACCAGCAGATGTTCCGAGCGAAAATGCGAGTAAAGCACCATGGCCAGGAGGATATCTGCCATCCAGCGCTCAAACCGGTTGGTCTGATGCATCAGCTCATGGCTGTAGTTGATGCCGATGGTGCCCGACACCACCCCCATGCCAAAGAACACGCCCACTTTTTCAATGCTTCTGAGGTGGTCCGCGTCGCTCACATAGGCGATGAGGCCAAAGAGGCAGAGCACCTGCAAGGGCACCCAAGCGGTGGTGAGGCGAATGTACCATTTGAGGTCAGCCTCGGACGATTGCGGGTCGGCGTTCGCAAGCTCCAGCCCCAGAACCCCGTCGAGCGCTGCAAAGAGGTACCACGTGGCGAGTGGCGGGATCAGCACCCACCAGCTGCCATAGACGGCCCCGATCCAGACCATCGGCAGCAGTGCCAGCGAGAGCCAGAATGGCAGCGCGCGACGCCAATCGCGCAACTGGGCGGCCGGAATGAACTGGGTCATATGTTTCTCCACAGAGCAGGCGCGTCTGACTGAGGAGCTTAATGCTGTTGTGACTGTAGCCCAAGAGGGAAGTCGTTGATTTAACGGTGCAGTAGATCAAAGGCTTTGCGCATGACCGTTGGCAGGTCCGAGGGGCGAAAGTCATGGCGTTTGATGATTTCCTGCCCGTCAGAGAGGTTGAAACCCGCGGGCAGCTCCGCCATGCGCACCTGCAAGATCAGGTGGAAATGGGTGAAGGTATGACGCACCTCTGCGCCAAGATCCTGCCAGTTGGCCTCAAAGGGCGGTGCCTCGGTGGGGGCCTCGTTCCAGTCTGAGCCGGGCCAGCCGAGCATACCGCCCAACAGCCCCTTATCGGGGCGCCGCTCCATCAGCCAGTCGCCCTCGTGGTTGCGGGCGATATAGACAAAGCCATGCCGGGTCGGTTTGGGCTTCTTTGGGGTTTTCTTGGGCAGCTCGGCGGCGGTGCCATTGAGGCGGGCGCGGCAGGGCGTGCGCCACGGACAGATGCCGCAGGCGGGGGATTTGGGGGTGCAGATGGTGGCACCGAGGTCCATCACCGCCTGCGCATAATCACCGGGGCGCAGGGCGGGGGTCAGATGGGCGGCGTGGTCCTTGAGCACAGGTTTGACACCGGGAAGGGGGGCGTGTTCGTCGTGAAGCCGCGCCATCACCCGTTCGACATTGCCATCCAGCACGGTCTCGGGACGGTCAAAGGCAATGGCCGAGATCGCCGCCGCTGTATATGGCCCGATACCGGGGAGCGCGATCAGCCCCTCATAGGTGTCTGGAAACACGCCGCTCAGGTCATCGGCCACCACGCGGGCACATTTCAGCAAATTGCGGGCGCGGGCGTAATATCCAAGCCCGGCCCATTCAGCCATAACATCGGCGTCGGCAGCGGCGGCGAGGTCGCTCACCGTGGGCCAGCGCCGGGTGAAGCGTTCAAAATAGTCTTTGACGGCGGCCACGGTGGTTTGTTGCAGCATCACCTCGCTGAGCCAGATCCGGTAGGGATCGGGCCGCACGCCAGCGGCGCGCGCCTCTGGACCAACGCGCCATGGCATTTGGCGGGCGTGTCTGTCATACCATTCCAGCAGATCCTGGCTGAGTATCTCGGGATACACGGCGTGGTCACGCATTCTTTATCCTTTGCCCTATGGTTTGGCTGGTCTCTTGCTTCCGGCCCTTTACAATAGGGCGAACACACACGCAAAACCACCGGCATGGCATATAGGCATTCTTCCACACGCGGTTTTAAACGCACAGGCTCGTTGCTGAACGACCAGATCCGTAAGGCGGGCGAAAGCCGTGGCTTTGCGGTGTCGCGGCTGCTCACCCATTGGGAAGAGATCGTCGGCCCGGAGCTGGCGGCGATGGCGCGGCCCGTCAAGGTCGGCTATGGGCGCGGCGGCTTTGGCGCGACGCTGACGGTGCTGACCACCGGTGCGATGGCCCCGATGCTGGAGATGCAGAAGGCAGCCCTGCGTGAGAAAGTGAACGCAGTTTACGGATATAACGCGATCTCCAAACTGCATATCACGCAGACCGCACCCATTGGTTTTGCGGATGGCCAGGTTGATTTTCGCTATGCGCCCAAGGTGCGCAAGGCGGCGGAACCCGCGCCGGAGGATGTGGCATCCGCCAAGGAGACAGCCACCGGCGTTGAGAATGACGAATTGCGCGCAGCACTCGAGCGGCTTGGGCGCAATGTACTGACACGACAAAAATCATTGAGAAAGGGGTATAAATGACCCGCATCATGACAGGTATCTGCGCGGCTGTTGCCGTGGCAGCGGGCGTATATGCGATCGACAACTTCACAGGCCGTCAGGGTGACACCAGCCTGCTGGACATTCAGTTGATCGGAAGCGCAAGCGCACAGGAAAGCGCCGAGGCCGCAGAGGTCGATACCTCCACGATCATCGAGATGGTGCAAGGGGCCGAGGATGCGCCGGTCACTTTGATCGAATACGCGTCTTATACCTGCCCGCATTGCGCGAACTTCCATGAAGGTGCCTATAAGAAGCTGAAGGCAGAATATATCGACACCGGCAAAGTGAAGTTCATCTACCGCGAGGTCTATTTCGACCGCTTTGGTCTGTGGGCGTCGATGGTGGCGCGCTGTGGCGGTGAAGAGAAATTCTTTGGCATCACCGATCTGATCTTTAAGCAGCAGTCCGAGTGGACCCGCGCAGGCGGTCCCGCCGAGATGGTGGACGCGCTGAAGAAAATCGGTCGTGTGGCCGGGATCGACAACGAGCAGTTGGAAGCCTGCATGCAGGATGCCACCAAAGCGCAGACGCTGGTGACTTGGTATCAGGAAAACGCCACCAAGGATGAGGTGGAATCGACCCCGTCGTTCATCCTGAATGGCACCAAGGTTTCAAACCAGCCGTATGAAGATCTAAAAGCCCTGATCGACGCAGAGCTTGAAGAATAAGCCCCCGCGTCAGTGACGTTTAAACGCGCCGCTTCCTTATGCAGGGGGCGGCGCGATGTCTTTGAGGCGGGCGAGAAATGCCTCATGTTGCGACACCTGCAAGCGCACGGGCAGGGTGATGACCTTGTGGCGAAAGCTGAGCGGCAGGCGCACCGCATCCTTTTCGGTGGTCACAAGCTGCGCCCCCAAGAGCCGGGATTCCTGTTCCAGCCGGGTGAGGAGTGCAGGCGCGAGCGATTGGTGATCTTCCAGCGCTTCGGCGCGGCGGATGTCAGCGCCAAGACCACGCAGGGTGGCAAAGAATTTCTCCGGATGACCGATACCGGCAAAGGCCAGAACCTTGGTGCCCTGCCATGGCATGCCGGTGGGCAGCGGGGCCACATGGCCGGTCAAGTGAGGGATCGTGATCTGCGGCCCCCATGTGGATTGAAACGCGTCCTGCGCGGCCTCATCGCCCAGCGACAGCACCAGATCGGCGCGGCTGAGGCCGGTGTCGACGGGTTCGCGCAACGGCCCGGCGGGCAGGCAGCGGCCATTGCCAAAGCCACGTTTGGCGTCCACCACGATGATAGAGAAATCCTTGGCCACCGAAGGGTTCTGAAACCCGTCGTCCATCAAAATAACGCTGGCCCCGGCTGCGGCGGCCTGCGTAACCCCCTTGCCACGATCCTTGGCGACCCAGACCTCGCCAAAGGCGGCCATCAGCAGAGGCTCATCGCCGACGTCCTGGGCGCTGTGGCTGCGCGGGTCGACCTGAACCGGGCCCTGAAGCTGACCACCGTAGCCGCGTGACACCACATGCACCCGGTGCCCGGCTGCGCCCAGTTGTTCCATCAGCCAGATCACGGTGGGGGTTTTGCCGGTGCCACCTGCGTTGAGGTTGCCGACACAGATCACCGGCACCGATGCTTTGACTGGGGTGCCCTTTTTCAGCCGTGCAGCCGTGCCACGGGCATAGAGCGCGCCGAGCGGCGACAGCAGGCAGGCGCGCAGATCAAAGGCGGCGGGAGGTTTGTTCCAGAACTCAGGCGGGCGCATGATTGATTTCGCTTTGATCCAGCAAATCCTGAATCCGGTCGAGGAGATTGTCTGTCATGACCGCACCTTCTGTTACCACCTGCCAGCCTGCAAGGGCCATCTCTGCCGCGCGGTCCGGTGACGAGAGGCGATAGACCGCATCCGAAAGCTCTTCTTCGCCGTGGATGCGCTCTGCCGCGCCGAGGGCTGCAAGCCGCTGATAGGCCTGCGCATGGGCGACCACGCCGGGGCCATGCAGGATCGCAGAGCCAAGCGCTGCGGCATCCAGCGGATTGGTGCCTTGCGCGCCCCGAATGAGGCTGTTGCCCAGAAAACAAAGCGGGCAGAGCCGATACCAAAGGCCAAGGTTCTCGGTCAGGCCAATCGCCACCTGCGTGTGGTCTTCGGGGTCTTCGCCCATGTCCCAATCGGCAAAGGCCAGCCCCTCTTTTTTCAAAAGACTGCGCGCGGCGTCCAGATCCTCAAAGGTTTCAACCGTGAGCACCAAAAGCAGCCGGTGCAGCGAGCGCAGGGCGGTCCGATGTGCTTTTACCACCGCTTGCAACTCCGAGAGGGAGACATGCGCGGCGAGCCAGATCGGGCGGCTGCCAAATTGCTTTTGCATCTGCGTCAATTCATCGTCGTTGCAGCTGGGCGGGGTGCTGGATTGAAACAGACGCCCGGAGGGGCGGATGCGTTCAGGGGGCACGCCTGCGCGTTTCAGCCGCTCGGACACCTCTGTGCCGGGTACGAGAATTTCGGCAAAACCATTGAGCAGCCGGTGGCGCTGATCCGGCAGCCAACGCGAGGCACGGCCGGGGAGTTCTTCGGCGTCGATATCGCACAAAAGCGCGGGCATGTTGCGTTCGCGGATCTGCCGCATCAACAGACGACGCAGCCGGCCCCCGGCCCAGACGCAGAGATCGGGGGACCAGTTCTCAAGAAAGCTGCGAATGTCATTGGGCTGCTCGACCGTCAGCGGCCCCAGTGCGATGTCGCAGCCATCGGGCAGCAGCGAGGGGCGCATGTCCTCTTCCCATGTGAGCATCATCGACAGATCCGGGCGCATCATCTTGAGCCGGTTGCCCACGTCACACAGGCCCAAGAGCCGCTCTTGGGTGGTCGCATGCGCCCAGACCAACTCACCTTCGGGGCGGGTCAGTCGGGCGGCGTCAGCGATATGTCCACCGCCGGGGCCAAACATCAGGTTTTGCGACCCTTAGACGTGTAGATCAGCCGTGACAGCAGCGCGCGGTGCATCTTGCGCCCCCCCGCCACAACGCCGTTTTGCAAGGCATCTGGGCGATTGAACGTGAGCGCAGCGCCGCTGCGGTCAGTGGCGAGGCCGCCGGATTCCTGCACGATCAACACCCCTGCGGCGATGTCCCATTCCCACGTGGGGCGCAGGGTGAGCATGGCGTCATAGGTGCCATCCGCAACCCGCGACATGCGATAGGCCAGCGAGGGGCGGTGGCTGCGCCGAAAGGCGGGCGGGGTGCCCGCGTGCCAGTGTTTGGCGTCCAGTGTCGGCTTGGCGCTCAGGATATGGGCGGTGTCGACGTTTTGCGCGGTGCTGGCCGCAATGGGGACGGCATTGCAGGTCGCGCCCTCGCCTGCGGCGGCGGCAAAGAGCAGGTCGCGCTGCGGCAGGTAGACCACTGCGGCGACGGGTTTTCCCGCCTCCACGATGGCCAGCGAATGCGCCCATGTGCGTGAGCCATCCGCAAAGCTGCGGGTGCCATCGATTGGGTCGATCACAAAGACGCGCTCGCAGGATTGGCGCAACGGGTCATTTTCGCTTTCCTCAGAGAGCCAGCCATAGTCGGGGCGTGCACCGCGCAGGTGGTCCTCCAGATAGCTGTTCACCGCAAGGTCGGCCTCGGTTACCGGGCCTGCGCCGTCGGGTTTGTCCCATTTCTGCGCCTCGGTGCCAGTGAACTGCCCCGCGATCTCGCCTGCCTTTTGGGCGGCGGTGATGAGGAGGGACAGGTCATTCTCCGGCAAGGGTCATTCCCTCAACAAGGAGCGAGGGCACCACCCGCGACAGATGCCCGCGTGCGTCATTGGCGGGCACCAGCGTTTTCAGCATATCAAGGAGGTTTCCAGCGATGGTGACCTCATTCACAGGATACTGGATTTCGCCGTTTTCCACCCAGAAGCCGGACGCGCCACGCGAATAATCCCCGGTGTTGGGGTTGATGGTGGAGCCGATCATCGACGTCACCAGCAGCCCGGTGCCCATGTCGCGCAACAGGTCCGCGCGGGTTTTGTCACCCTCAGTCAGCGCAATATTCCAGTTCGACGGCGAGGGCACCGACCCGATGCCGCGCGCGGCGTTGCCGGTGCTGTGCAGGCCCAGCTTGCGGGCGGAGGCAAGGTCCATGGTCCAGCCGGTGAGCACGCCGTTTTCCACAATCGCGCGCTTCTGGGTGGGCAGGCCCTCGCCATCAAAGGGGCGCGAGCCGGACACACGGGGGCGGAAGGGGTCCTCGATGACCGAGAGGGTTTCGGGCAGGATCTGCGCGCCCAAGCGATCCTTGAGCCACGAAGAGCCGCGCGCCACCGCCGCGCCATTGGCGGCACCCAGAAGATGGCCGATCAGCGAGGAGGAGATGCGTTCGTCAAAGAGAACCGGATAGGCTCCGGTCTTGGGGCGACGGGCGTTCAGGCGCTCGATCGCGCGGGTGCCTGCGGTGTGACCGATTTCATCGGCACTGCGCAGATCGCTTTGATAGGTGCGGGTGTCGCCATCATAATCGCGTTCCATCCCGGTGCCGGTGCCCGCGATCCCCACGCAGGAAATCGAACGGCTGGTGCGGGCGTAGCCGCCGGAAAATCCGTTGCTGGCGGCCATGTGGATGTCATGACGCCCATAGCCTGCGGCGGCGGATTGGACCTGCGTGATGCCCTCAATGGCGGCGCAGGCCGCCTCGGCGGCGAGGGCGTCCTGTTGCAGCTGGTCGGGGGCAGGCTCGGCGCTTGGGTCGGCCATCTGAAGCGCGGCCAGATCCCAGTTCTGCGCCAGCTGATCCGCATCTGCCAGCCCGGCATAAGGGTCTTCGGGTGCTTCTTTGGCCATGGCGACGGCGCGTTCTGCCATGGCGGTCAGCGTCTCGGCGCGGGTGTCAGACGAGGAAACCTGCGCCTGTCGTTGCCCGACAAAGACCCGAAGCCCGATGTCGACCCCTTCTGAGCGTTCCGCATGTTCCAACGTGCCGTCGCGCACCTCGATAGAGAGGGAGCTGCCCTCGGCAGCCATGGCATCGGCAGAATCGGCCCCGGCCTTTCGGGCGGCGTCGAGCAGGGCGTGGCAGAGCGTTTCAGGAGTGTGTGTCATGGGCACCTTCGCAAATGGGTGGCATTGCTACAGAGCTAGCCAGACCGCCGCCCTACCGCAAGGCCTGTGCGCCATAAAAACGGGCCGCCCCCGGAAAAGGAGCGGCCCCATCACATACCGGGCGTGGCCCGGAATTGGATATTACTTCAGGCGCTGGCCGTTGGCGAGCACGTGACCTTCGTCGTTCACTTCGATCTTCGAGGTCACGGTATCGTCACCCGCAGAAACCGTGAACATGCCCATCATCATGCGCGCGCCCATGGCGTCATCCTCGGACACAAGACCCATGCCGATCAGCTTGTCGATCAGGGCGTTTGCGCCGACCAGTTTCAGGTTTGCTTCGCCTTCGGGGGCGGGCATACCGTCAAAGCTCTCCAGATCGGTGTTGTCGAAGGTGAAAGCACCGTCACCGGTCAGTTCCGCACCCGCAACGGAGAGCAGGATCTGGTTGATGCTGAGGGAGTTCACCTCACCCGGTGCTTCGTCGCCTTTTTCTACGGCTGCCATTTGTTCCTCGTCCACGAGGTCAAAGAACAGCTTGCCCTTGCCGGAGAGGTCGACAACGAGGTTTGCAGGATCGCGCGGCAGCTCTTCGTTCGGGTCGATCAGACCCCAGAGCATGTCCGGAACCGCAAATTCACGCAGCGACACGCCGAGAGCGAAGTCCTGCTCTTCATCGGATTTGGTCAGCGGCATCGCGAAGTTGGTGCCCATCTCTTTCATGCTGAGAGAGATCGGGAACGGGATGTCGGAGCCCATCATGTTCAGGGTGGTGTCAACCTGCGTCACATCATAGGTCAGCCCCTCTGGGCTCAGGCCGATGTTGAATTCGCCGCCCTTGGAAGAGGTCTGAACCTCAAAGGTGTCGGAGCCGTCGGCGCCCTTGATGTTGGTGTTGCCGGACTCGAAGGTGAATTTGCCGACATAGGCCATGCCCGCCTTGAGCATCGCCGCCACATCAGAGGGATCTTCGACCTTTGGCACGGTCATGTCGCCGGAGAAGTCGAGGCCCTGAAGGGTGCCGTTAAAGGCCGCGTTGTCGCTGCCTTCTGGCTCATTGAACATGAAGTCATAGGCCATGGTGGCGACAGTCATGCTCTGGGTGTAGGAGCGGACATCACCGATTTTCATCAGGGTGTTGCTGGCCAGATCGGTCATGTTGACGGTGAGGGCCGCAACATCCGTCGGCACCGCTTCGCCTTCGATTTCGAGATCCTTCAGGGTGAGGCCTGCGGTCGCGGCGGAGTAGCTGTACTCCATCTCGGAGGTGTCACCGCTGACAACCATCGGGCTGCCGTCATGGGTGTAGATCAGGCTGCCGGAGATGGCGTCGCCGTCGGCATTGAAGTCAAAGGCCATCGGGTATTCGGCAGGCATCACCATGTTCACGGTGCCATCGCCGTTTTCGATGAATTCCAGCGTGCCCATGGTCATGGAGAAGGCGTCGCCTTCGATGTCCATCGACATGGTGATGTCGGAGACGGTGAGCTTGCCGCTGCTTTCGGTTTCGGAAGCGGTGACCTCGTAACCGGTGCTGGACATATAGTCCTTCCAGTCGGACCAGACATCCTGTGCGCTGAGATCAGCGTGCGCGGCCTGAGCAATCAGCAAAATCGGGGCGACAGCACCCATGCCACGAAAAAAAGAAACAGACATAAGAAGAACCTTTCCTAGCGAAGAGTTGGGGCGAACCTCTCCGCTTGTGCGGGCATGGTCAAGGGAGCCAATGACTGGACCGTTCCCCCCAAGTCAGATTAACACATATGAACACGTCGGTTGGGAGACAAGTTATGAAATTCGCGAATAAAACGATCGTCATTTCCGGTGCAAGCCGTGGCATCGGGGCCAGCGCTGCAAGGGAATTCGCGAGTCAGGGGGCCAATGTCGTGCTGTTGGCGCGCAGTACAGAGGCGCTGGAGACGCTTGCGGATGAGATCGGCGAAAAAGCGCTGGCACTGGCCTGTGATGTGGCTGATTACGCGGCAGTCGAGGCTGCATTTCAGCGCGCCAGCACGCATTTTGGCAGTCTCGATGTGCTGATTTGCAACGCGGGTATGATTGAACCCATCGCGCGGCTGGAACATGCCAAGCCTGCCGATTGGGCGCAGCTGATCAATGTGAATATCACTGGCGTTTTCAATATGATGCGCGCGGGCCTGCCACATCTGAAGGCCGCAGGCGGTGGCGCGGTTCTGACCATCGGGTCGGGGGCCTCGCAGCGCCCGCTGGAAGGCTGGAGCGCCTATTGCACCTCAAAGGCGGGGGCCGCGATGCTGACACAGGCGCTGCATCTTGAAGAGGGCGAGAACGGCATCCGCGTGATGGGGCTGTCACCGGGTACGGTGGCCACGCAGATGCAGCGTGAGATCAAGGTCAGCGGCATCAACCCGGTGAGCCAGCTTGCATGGGAAGATCACATCCCCGCCGAGTGGCCCGCCCGCACGCTTTTGTGGATGCTCAGCGCGGATGCGGATGAATTTATCGGCACTGAGGTGTCCTTGCGCGATGAAAATATCCGCAAACGGGTGGGGCTGATATGATCGAACATCATCAGGATTCGCGGGGGCTGCTGACCCTGCGGCTGAACCGTCCGGACAAGGCCAATGCGCTGACGCCCGAGATGCTGGAACAGCTGATCGAGATTGTGCAGGGTGCCCGTGCGGCGCGGGCGCTGATCCTGACGGGCACCGGCAAAGTGTTCAGCGCCGGTGCGGATCTGGATGCGGCGAAGGCGGGGCTTGCGACGTCGCCCCTGTGGGAAGAGCTCTCCGCTGCCTTGGCGGGATTGCCGTGCCTGAAGGTTGCTGCGCTCAATGGAACATTGGCGGGAGGGGCAAACGGCATGGCGCTGGCCTGCGATATCCGCATCGCGGTGCCCACGGCCAAGGTGTTTTATCCGGTGATGCAGCTTGGCTATTTGCCGCAGCCCTCTGATGCGGCGCGGATGCGCGCGCTTATTGGCCCTGCCCGTACCAAGATGATCTTGGTGGCGGGCCAGAAAATCACAGCGCAACAGGCCTATGAATTCGGATTGATCGACAGGATCGTCGCGCCGGAGGACCTGATGGCGGAGGCCGAGGCGCTGGTTGGCCCGTCGCTTGCGGCCCAGCCTGATATTGCGCGGGCAATCCTTCGGGCCGCTGCCGGGGACCCTCAGGAGAAATAGAGCTTGAGTTCCGAAAGGTAGCTTTGCCATTCGGCGCGACGGTGCTGGGTGCGCCCGGGGTCTTTTTGCGCCACCGCATGTACAATGAAGTTCTGCAACGTCACCAAGGGCGCGGTTGTTTCCAGAAACAGCCCGGTCTTGGTGCGCCCGTGAAAGACATAGTCGGTGTAGTCATAGGCCCAGTTGTTGAACTCATCGGTGATGACCACAACCGTCATGCCGGTTTTCTGGGCGAGGCGGGAAATCTGGATCGCCTCGCGCGCGAAGGGCACAATGTCGACGACGATCAGCACGTCCTGACTGTAGTCATCGCGGCCTGCGTCCACCCATTCCACCAGACCGCCGGAGTTTGCTGAAACGAAGTGCACGGAACTGCGCACGATATTGAGCCGTTTTGCAAAATCTTCTGCCACGCCGCTAACGGTCTGAAATCCCGTGACATAGACCCGGCGCGCCTGATCGAGTGTGGCGATCATCCGGGTCCAGTTCTCCGTCTCCATCTGTTGTGCAAGCGCCAGAAGCGACTCCGCCTCTGAGGTCAAAAAGCCGCTGAGAGAGCCTTCTTTCAGGCGTTCGCTGCGCAGGGAGGGTTCCAGCAAGGCGCTGGTCATTTCGGTGCGCAATGCTTCCTTGAGGCCGGAGATTCCCTTGTAGCCGAGTCGCTTGAGAAAGCGGGAGACGGTGATCTCGCTCACGCCCGCTTTGGCCGCGACAGAGGCGCCCGTTTCCAATCCGAGCTGTGCTTCGTTGAGCAACAGGTAGCGGGCAATCTTTGCCTCAGATTTGGTCAGCTCAGGCAATATCTTTTGAATTTTCAAAGACATCTCGCTTTCGGTTCCGGCTTGGGTCTTCTCGCTCAACGGCATCCTCCTTAGATGTGCAATGCATCATTTTTAAAAAATGATAGACTTATGTCATTTCACCTACCATGATCCAGACAGGAATACAGAGTTCGCATCAAAAATCGAACCTAACAAATCTGATCCACAGGGAGATCATCATGAATATGCTAGCCAAATTCGGGTGCGCCGGTGTCATGGCCGTTTCTTTTGCCGGTGCTGTGCAGGCTGAGGGGGGGCTGAACCTTTATAACTGGGGGGATTACATCAACCCCGGTATCCTCAAGAAATTTACCGAAGAAACCGGTATTGAGGTGAACCTCGACACCTATTCCTCCAACGAGGAAATGCTGGCCAAATTGCAGGCCGGCGCGACCGGCTATGATATCGTGTTCCCATCGGTCCACATGCAGGACATCATGTCAAAGCTCGACCTGTTGTTGCAGACCGACATCAACCAGAGCGCGGGATTTGCCAATATCGACCCGCTGTCATTGCGCGCCAAGAGCGACCCGGAGGGGGTGTTCTGCCTGCCTTATGCCTTTGGGACCGTGGGGATTTACTACAAGCCCGAGATCACCGGCGAGATCACCGGCTGGGAAGATTTCTTTGCGATCCCCGAAAAAACTGGTGGCCGCATCACCCTGCTCGATGACATGCGCGAAGTGCTGGCGATCGGGCATGTGATGAACGGCACCTCGGTAAACAGTGTCGACCCGGCAGAGATCACTGCGGCGCAGGACTATGTTCTAAAGCAGCGCCCGAATGTGTCGGCCTTTACCTATGACGTGCCGGGGCTGATCGCCACGGATGACATTGCCGCAGCACAGTATTTTATCGGTATGCATGTGCTCACCAGCAACATGGAAAATGTGAAATACGTGATCCCGAAAGAGGGCGGCACGCTTTATCAGGAAAACATGTGCGTGCTGAAATCCGCGCCGAATGCCGAAAATGCCAAGGCGTTCATGGAGTTCTACCTGCGCCCGGAGATCGCGGCGATGAATGTGGAACAGCAGTTCAACGGCACGCCCAATATTCCCGCGCGTGATCTGGCCTCGTATTATATCCGCAACAACACCAACATCACGCTCCCTGACGAGACTTACGAGCGGTTACAGACCTTTGAGGATCTGGGCCGGGGGCTGCGCCTTTATGACCGCGCGTGGAACACCATCCGCACCGCACAATAATCAGCTTTTGCACAGGCGGGCGGCGCACAACGTGCCGTCCGGCAGCGGAGAAACATATGACACAGATACTAGAGGTGCGCGGCGCTCGCCGTGTGTTCAAGACCCCCGAAGGCGGCACGGTGGCCGCATTGGACGGTGTGGATCTTGATGTGGGGCAGAATGAATTTGTGACCCTGCTGGGGCCGTCGGGATGTGGCAAGACCACGCTCTTGCGCTCGATCAGCGGGTTTGAGCAACTCGACAGCGGGGCGCTGATGCTGGAAGGCAAGGACATCGGCAGAATGCCCGCCTTTCGGCGTCCGGTGAACACGGTGTTTCAAAGCTATGCGCTGTTCTCGCATATGACCGTCGAGCGCAACGTGGCCTATAGTCTTGAGGTTGCGGGCGCGTCCAAGCAGGAGCAGAAAATCCTCGCGGGTGAAGCGCTGGAGATGGTGGGGTTGTCGGGGACGGGCAGCCGGATGCCGTCGCAACTGTCGGGCGGGCAGCGCCAGCGGGTGGCCTTGGCGCGGGCAATCGTTGCTCGGCCCAAGCTGTTGCTATTGGATGAGCCGCTGTCGGCGCTGGATCGGCGTCTGCGCCAGAAAATGCAGATTGAGCTGAAGGCGCTGCAATCGGAACTGGGCATCGCCTTTGTCTTTGTTACCCACGATCAGGAAGAGGCGCTGACCATGTCCGACCGGATCGTGGTGATGCGTGGCGGGCAGATCGAACAATGCGGTGCGCCGCGCGACATCTTTCGCAAGCCCCGCACAAAATTCGTGGCGGAGTTCATCGGTGATACCAACCTGTTTGAAACCACCATCGAGTGCGTGCATGGCGGGCGCATTCTGGCGCTGACCCGTGAGGGAACCAAGATCTGGCTCTCGGAAGAGACCAAGCTGGCCAAGGGCGATGCGGCGACGGTGGTCATTCGGCCCACGGATCTGCAAGTGCAAGACGCGCACAGCTCCTGCGGGTTTCGAGGCAAAATCACGCGGGTGATCTATCTGGGCACCGACCTGCATTATTATGTCCAGCCTGCGGTGGGCGGGCAGGAATTGCTGGTGGTGTCGCGCACCGATGGCAGCCGCCGCGCACCGGGGGATGAGGTCACGCTGACCTATCGGCCAGAGCGCGCCCATGTGGTGGAGGACTGCTGATGGCCACGCCACATACCCGCGAACGTCTGTTTCTATTTGGGTTGCTGACCCCTGTAACCCTGCTTCTGGGCATCTTCTTTTTGCTGCCGCTGGCGGTTATCGTCATCTACTCATGGCTGATGCCGGGCCTTTATGGCGGCGTCGAGTGGGAGTTCTATCACTGGAACTACGGACGTCTCTTTGGCTGGGCGGACGGGGTGATGGAGATCTACGAGCCGATCTATCTGAAGATCCTGCTGCGCTCGCTCAGCCTCGCGATCCTGACGGTGCTGTTGACGCTGGTGCTGTGCTACCCGGTGGCATTCTGGATTTCCCGGCTGTCGCCCCGCTGGCAGGTGGTGTTCCTGTTTCTTATTACCTTGCCGTTTTTCACCAGTCTGGTGGTGCGCCTTTATGCGTGGCTGCTGATCCTGAAGCCCTCGGGCGTGTTGAACAGCACCCTGTTGGGGATGGGTCTTATCAGCGAGCCGCTGGAGATCCTGTTCACCCGGACTGCAGTGGTGATCGGCATGGCCTATGTGATGATCCCTTTTATGTTCATGCCGCTGTTTGCGAGCATCGGAAATCTGGACCGTTCGCTGCTGGAGGCCAGCAGTGATCTGGGTGCTGGGCGGGTGCAGACCTTTTTCAAGGTGATGCTGCCGCAGACCATGCCCGGCGTGATTGGTGGATCGGTCATCGTGTTCATCCCGTCGGTTGGCAATTTCGTGGTGCCCGATGTGCTGGGCGGCGCGAAGGGGCTGATGATCGGTAATCTGGTCGAGCAGCAGTTCCTGTCGGCGCGCAACTGGCCGTTTGGCTCGGCATTGTCGGTGGTGATTATGGCCGTCGTGCTGGGGGTGATGCTGATCTATGTGACGCGACTGGTGCGCGAAGGGAGGGCGTCGTGATGAAATACCTTCGTCGTTTGCCGCTCTCGGCTATGCTGCTGACGTTTTACAGCCTGTTGTTCTTTGCCTTCATCTATGCGCCGCTGGCGTTGATCGTGACCTATTCGTTCAACGCCAACCCGGTGAACATGATGGTCTGGGACGGATTTACGCTGGATTGGTACCGGATCATCCTCGGTCTGAAAGATCGCCCGGTCGATATTGTGAACAGCTCCTCCGCCTATCTCGATTCCACCGATCAGTTGCTGGAGGCACTGCGCAACAGTCTGATCATCGCCACCTCGACCACCACGATCTCGACGGTGATTGGCACCAGTGCGGCGATTGCGCTGGCGCGGTTCCGGTTTCGGATGCGCGGGTTTTATCGCGGGCTGATGATGATGCCGATGACGATGCCGGACATCGTGCTTGGGATCGGGTTGCTGATCTTTTTTGTCAGCGCGGGCGCAAAGCTCGGGCTCACCACGATCATCATTGGCCACTGCACGTTTCTGACCTCTTATGTCTTTATCATCGTGCAGGCGCGGATGGCGGGGCTTGATCCGGCACTTGAGGAGGCCTCGGCCGATCTGGGGGCAAATGAGTGGCTGACCTTTCGCAAGGTGCTGTTGCCACAGTTGATGCCGGGGATCGCGGGGGGCGCCATGCTCGCCTTCATCATCTCGATGGATGATCTGGTCATCACCTATTTCATCTCGGGCACCGATAGCACCACCTTGCCGGTCTTTATCTTCTCGATGGTGCGGCGTGGGGTGAAGCCTGAGATCAACGCCATCGCAACCCTCATCATACTGGTTTCGATCATTATTGCGGCAGTCGGCCTATGGCTGCGCGCCCGTAGGAAAGACTAATGCAAGACAAGACTTCTGATAAACCACGCGCCCGTGATCTGGGGCTGCCGTTGCCGGGCACGCCGGGGGTTTTTAACGCGATCACCGATGTGCCGGGGGTTGCTGTCGGGTTCAGGACGCTGACCGATCCTGTGCGGCGGATGCGCACCGGGGTGACGGCGATTGTGCCCCGGCAGGATGCGGATGACCCGCAACCGGTCTGGGCCGGGCAGTATGCACTCAATGGGAATGGCGAGATGACCGGGACCCATTGGATCAATGATGCGGGGTATTTCCTCGGGCCGATCTGCATCACCAACACCCATGGTGTGGGCATGGTGCACCATGGCGCGACGCGCTGGATGATCGACCGCTACCCCACCCATTTCAGGCAGGGGCACGCCTGGGCCATGCCGGTGGTGGCCGAGACTTATGATGGCGTGTTGAACGACATCAACGCGCTGCATGTCAGCGCTGCCGATGCTGTCAAAGCACTGGAAACCGCGCGGTTTGGCCCCGTTGCCGAAGGCTCTGTCGGGGGTGGCAATGGGATGATTTGCTACGAATATAAGGGCGGTACAGGCACGTCCTCGCGGCTGGTTCAGATTGGCGACAAGACCTACACTGTGGCAGCACTTGTGCAGGCCAACCACGGGCTGCGTCCTTGGCTTAACATCTGCGGCGAGCCGGTGGGGCAGGCGTGGGACGAGAACCGGCTGCTGGATGCGGAAACCGGCTCGATCATCGTGATCCTTGCAACCGATGCGCCGCTTGGCCCCCTTGCGCTGCGGCATCTGGCCAAACGCGCGGCGATCGGGATTGGCCGGGGTGGCACGCCGGGGGGGAATAATTCGGGCGATATCTTCCTTGCGTTCTCGGTCGCCAATCCGCAGCCGATGCCGCAATCTGCGGGCCCCGAGACCACGAGGGTGGAACTCAACGGGGAATACATCGACCCGCTCTATCTGGCGGCGGTGGAGGCGGTGGAGGAATCCGTCCTGAACGCCATGGTGGCGGGGGAGGATGTCCCGACCGTAAAGCCCCCGAACAAGACCTGCAGCGCGCTCCCTGTGGAGCGGTTGCGCGCGCATTTCTCCCCGAGGCAGGACGCAGCGCAATAGAGTTGCGATAGATACAGGCAAGAGAAAAGGCGGCGCATTCCCTGCGCCGCCTTTTGATTGTGTATCAATGCCTTACTGCGGATCAGGCGTCGCGCTCCATGATCCATTCGACCTCTGGCGCGGCGACAAAGCGCCATTTGCGCAAGGGGCCTGCCATGACGTTGAGGTAATACATCTCAAACCCGTAGGGCGCGCCGCAGGGGTGGTGGCCGCGCGGCACCAAGACCACATCGCCATCCGCGACCGCCATGGTTTCATCCAGCTGCCCGTCATCGGTATAGACGCGCTGGATGCCAAAGCCGCTGGCCGGGTTCAGGCGGTGATAATAGGTCTCCTCCAGATAGGTGATCCGGGGGAAGTCATCCTCGTCGTGGCGGTGGCTGGGGAAGGACGACCAATGGCCGGCAGGGGTGAAGACCTCGGTGACCAGCAGGCTGTCGCAATAATCCTCGTTTTCCATCGCGATATTGTTGATGTAGCGGGTGTTGGTGCCCTTGCCGCGCTCTGTGAGGGTGATGCCCTCGGGGCCGATCCGGCGCGCCGCATGGCCGCCCTTGCCCGGTGCGGAGCAGACCGCGATGGTGCAATCGGTGGTGGCCTCGGCCTGCCAGTCGCTGCCATTGGGCATATAAAGACAATGGGGCGGGGTTTTCTCAAACACCGACATGCGCGCGCCCAACTCGCCCCAGTCCTGGCCTGCGCCGGTCAGGTTGGCTTTGCCTTCCACCATCACGAGGATCACCTCGCGGTCGCCGGTGACGTCCGCCACCCTCTCGCCCGCGCGCAGACGGTGCAGGGCGAAGCCCACGTAGCGCCAGCCTGCACTTTCGGGGGTGATGCGGTGCACCTCGCCATGGGTGCCAAAGGGTTTTCGCAGCAGATCGCTCATGGGTCTTGCCTCCTGTTGTTGGGGTGCGGGGATTAACCCGCAACCTCTAGCCCATAGCGCGCGCAGAGGTCGCGAATGGTCTGATAGCCCAGTTTTGAGGCCGCATAGGGCGCAACCTTGGCGGGGTCTTGCTCGGCCTCGACCACGATCCAGCCCTGATAGCCCATCTTGGCCAGACGTTCGGTCACGGCCGCAAAATCGATGGACCCTTCGGCATCCCCCGGCACGGTAAAGGCCCCGGCGATCACCGCATCCAGAAAGGACCAGCTCTCAGTGCGGGCTTGCGCGGCGATATTGGCGCGCAGATCCTTATAGTGGACGTGGTGGATGCGGTCGCCCCATTTGTCGAGCGTGCCCAGCAGATCGCCGCCGCCAAAGACCAGATGGCCGGTGTCATAAAGCAACGTCACCTCGGGGCTGCTGGCCTCCATTAGCCAGTCGATATCCTCCTGATCCTCGATGAAGGCGCCCATGTGGTGGTGATAGGCGAGAGGCAGGCCCTTGTCGGTCATCCACTTGGCCAGTTCAGAGAGCTTGGCCGCATAGGCGCGCACCTCGTCCCGCGCAAGCTTGGGGCGGTTGTTCACCGGGGTCGTGCGGTCGCCCTGCACGGTGTTGGAGCATTCCGCATAGACCAGACAGGGCGCGCCCAAAGCGGCGAATTGTGCGACCTGCTCTGCGATGGCGGCCTTTTCGGTCTCGACGTCATTCACCAACAGGTTGCCCGAGCACCAGCCTCCACAAAGCGAAATATCGTATTCGTTCAGATACTTGCGCAGACCTTCGGTGTCCTGGGGCATGCGGCGGCCACGTTCGACCCCGGTATAGCCGATCTCGCGCGCTTCGCTCAGGGCCTGTTCCATCGTGTAGGCGGCGGTGAGGTCGGGCAGGTCGTCGTTCTGCCATGCGATGGGGGAGATGCCGATCTTGACGCTCATGGGCGGTGTCTTTCGTTGAGGGCGCATGTCCGCGCCTGATCCAAAATTGGGGCCTTTCCGGCGCGCGGGAGGACGCACCCCGGAAAGGCAGGCCACGGGCGTCAGTTGAGCGCGCGGGCCTTGATCTGTTTTTCATATTCGGCGCGTTTGGCGCGCACCTCGGCCCGCTCGGACACTTCGGGCACCGCCACGTCCCACCAATGGCCGCCATCGGGCGTCGAGGGGTAGGGGTCGGTGTCGATCACCACCACAAACGGCCCTTTGGCGGATTTGGCGCGGCTCAGGGCCTCTTCCAGTTCCGCGATGCTGCTGACATGAACGGCCGCCGCCCCCATGGACGCGGCATGGGCGGCAAAGTCGATGTTGGACGGCGTCACGTGATGGGCATGGTCGAGGAGGTTGTTAAACTCTGCCCCGCCGGTGCCCATTTGCAGCCGGTTGATGCAGCCGTAGCCGCGATTGTCGGTGATCACCACGGTCATGTCGATGCCCAGCATCGCCGCCGTCGCCAGTTCCGAGTTGGCCATCATATAGCTGCCGTCGCCGATCATGCAGATCACATCGCGGTCTGGCTGCGCCATCTTGATGCCCATGGCGCCGGCGATCTCATACCCCATGCAGGAATAGCCGTATTCCATGTGATAGGCACCGGGGCGCGGGGCTTTCCACAGCTTATGCAGCTCACCCGGCATGGTGCCCGCCGCGCACATCACCACCGTGTCGGGACCAGAGGCCCGTTGCACCGCGCCGATCACCTGCTGGTCAGTCGGCAGTTGGATGTCCTCGCGCGGGGCGGCGGTGAGCGGGTCAACGGCGCTGAACCACGCCTCCTTGAGGGTGGCGGAGGGGGCGGCGAATTGCAGATCGCCAAGCGCCGCGTCCAGCAGCTCCAGCCCGACGCGGGCATCGCAGCAGAGCGGCTCAGCGCCATGTTTCATTGCGTCATAGGCAGCAACATTGAGGGAAACGAGCGTGCGAGCCGGGTTCTGGAACAGGTTCCACGAGCCGGTGGTGAAATCCTGAAATCTTGTGCCAACACCGAGAACCAGATCGGCCCCGGCGCAGATCTCATTGGCAGAGCCCGCACCGGTCACGCCTACGGGGCCGAGGTTCAGCGGGTGATCCCATGCAAGGGCGGATTTGCCCGCCTGGCTTTCGACAACCGGGATCTGATGCGCCTCGGCAAAACTTTGCAGCGCGGCGCAGGCGTCCGCGTAATGCACGCCCCCCCCGGCCACGATCACTGGAGATTTTGCGGCTTTCAGCAGGTCGGCCACCCGCGCCAGCTCGCCCTCATCGGGGCGGGGACGGCGGGTTTGCCAGACGCGCGGCGCAAAGAAGGCCTCGGGCCAGTCATAGGCCTCGGCCTGCACGTCCTGACAGAAGGACAGGCAGACCGGACCGCAGTCTGCCGGATCGGTCATGGTGCGAAAGGCGCGCGGCAGGGCGGTCAGCAGCTGTTCAGGGCGCGTGATGCGGTCGAAATAGCGCGTGACCGGTTTGAAGCAATCATTGGCGCTGGTGGTGCCATCGCCGAAATCCTCGATCTGCTGCAACACCGGGTCGGGGCCCCGGTTGGCAAAGACATCGCCGGGGATCAGCAACAGCGGCAGCCGGTTCACATGCGCCAGCGCCGCCGCCGTCACCATATTGGTGGCACCGGGGCCGATGGAGGAGGTGACCGCCATCGCTCGTTTGCGCGCGGACTGCTTGGCATAGGCAATCGCTGCATGGGCCATGGTTTGCTCGTTATGGCCGCGATAGGTGCGAAATTCGTCGCGCGCGCCATGTAACGCCTCGCCCAGACCGGCCACATTGCCATGGCCAAAGATCGCCCAGATCCCGGCTAGGAAGGGTTCGCCCTCCTCGTTCAGTTGTGCGGCGATATATTTCACCATCGCCTGCGCTGCAGTTAGCCGGATCGTGCTCATTGTGCCGCCTCCATCGTGCGTGCGCGTGCCTGCGCCCAGATATCGCAAAGCCGGGCGTAATTTTCTGTCATGCGCGCCACGGCGCTGTCGTCGTCAATGCGGCCTGCAAACCAGTCGCGGGCCACATCGCCAAAGATCGTCCGCCCCACGGCAAACCCCTTGACCAGCGGGAAGCGCACGGCGAGGGCAAAGCTCTCGCGCAGCTGGTCCTCCGGGGCGTCCAGACCGAGCACCACGATACCACGGGTGCGTTTGTCGTTGCGCTCGATCGCATCGCAGCTTGCGGCCCATGCGGCCTCGGAGCGGAAGGGTTCAAGCTTCCACCAATCAGGGTAGATGCCCGCATCGTAAACGCGCTGGATGACATCTGGCGTGGTTTTATCGTCAAAGGGGCCGACCTTGGAGGGGATCACCTCCAGCAGGAATTCAAGCCCGTTGCGGCGGCAGGACTGGAACACGCGCGTAATGGTGGCGATCTGGTCGGCCCACATCGCGTCATCATCGTCGGGATGCGGGAAGCACAGGCATTTGACCACATGTTCGCCGGGCCATTCCTTCAGCCCGCCCGCATCCTCGCCCACCTGCGGTTCCAGCCGCAAGGGGCGCGAGCCGGGCCATTCCACCGGGCGGCCGATCCACAGACCCTGACCCGCTGCCGCATAGAGCGCGCGCGCGCCAAGGCGACCGTCGCAGAGGATGCCGTGACCGGGGCGGCCAGCGGCCTGTGTAACAGCGGCCCTGAGGCAGAGCTCCTTGAACGCGCCGATGCGCTCGGGCGTGGCGCCGTCCATCTCTTCCATCTGCATGCGGTGATCAAAGGCAAAGACCCGCAGATCGTCCCAGTCACGCTTGCGGGTGGTGGACCAGTGGATCTGCTCCAGTGCTGTGTCGTTGCGCAGGGCTTTCTCCACCACGCCGCGCTGGAGGAAGAATTGCAACTCTTCCCAGCTGGGGTAGGCGGGGGTGCAGCCATGACGGCTGACGGCAAAGGCCCCGCAGGCATTGGCGTATTTGAGCGAGGTGGGCCAGTCTTCACCGTCGAGCCAGCCCTTTAAAAGACCGGACATGAAGCCATCGCCCGCGCCAAGCACATTAAAGACCTCGATGGGAAAGCCGGGGCCGCTTTGGCCCGCGTCCAGCCTGTCCGGGATCGCGCCGGTGAAGGCCACCGCGCCATCGGCACCGCGCTTGCACACCAGCGTCGCCCCCGAGACCGCGCGCACGGCGCGCAGCGCTGCGACCGTGTCGGTGGTGCCGCCTGCGATGTGGAATTCCTCTTCAGTGCCGACGATCAGGTCAAACAGATGCAGGGTGGATTGCAGTTTTTCCGTCACCGCTGCTGAGGCAATAAAGCGGTTTTCGCCGTCGCCGTGACCGGAGAGCCCCCAGAGGTTGGGGCGGAAATCAATGTCCAGCGCGGTCTGCGCGCCGTGTTTGCGCGCGAAGTCCAGCGCTTTCAGCACCGCCGCCTCGGTCCGCGGGTTCGACAGGTGGGTGCCGGTGGCGACCACGGCGCGGGCGCGGGCAATGAAGCCTTCGTCCACGTCCTGCGCGCTCAGCGCCATATCGGCGCAATTCTCGCGGTAGAAAATCAGCGGGAACTGGTCCTCATCGCGAATGCCGAGCAGCACAAGGGCCGTCAGTCGTTCCGGGTCGGTGAGGACGCCGGTGACGTCGACGCCCTCCTTCACCAGTTCCTCGCGCAGGAAACGGCCCATATGCTCGTCCCCGACCTTGGTCATCAGCGCCGAACGCAAGCCCAGACGCGCGGTGCCCGTCGCCATATTGGTCGGGGAGCCACCGACGTATTTCTCGAAACTGCGCATGTCCTCCAGACGGCCACCGACCTGCGCGCCATAAAGGTCAACGGACGCGCGCCCGATGGTGATGAGGTCCAGATCCTTGGTCATTACACAGTGCCCCCAAGCGAGCCTTCGAGCTGGGCCATTTCCTGACCACCCGCCATGAGATCCTGCAGCTCTTCCGGTGTGATCTGGCCGCGCTGTGCGGTGCCCAGCGTCTTGCCGCGATTGAGCACGGTGAACCGGTCGCCCACGGCCAGCGCGTGGCGCACGTTGTGACTGATGAACACCACGCCGACGCCTTGTTTGCGCACCCGGTCGATGGTGGCGAGCACATTCGAGGTCTGCCGCACGCCAAGCGCCGAGGTGGGCTCATCCAGGATCAGCACCCGCGCGCCGAAATAGACCGCGCGCGCAATGGCAACTGTCTGGCGTTCACCACCTGAGAGCGTGCCGACCGCCTGATCGGGGCCGCGCAGGTTGATGCCCATCTTGCGCATCTCCTCCACGGTGGTCTGGTTCATCATCTCGATGTCCATGCGGCGGAAGGGCTTGGAACCCTTGAGCGGCTCGCGCCCCATGAAGAAATTGCGCGTCACACTCATCAGCGGGATCATGGCAAGATCCTGAAACACCGTGGCAATCCCGGCCTCCATCGCATCACGCGGGCTGTCGAAATTCATCGGTTGCCCGTCGATGGTGATTGCGCCCTTGGTGGGTTTGTGCACGCCCGACATGGTCTTGATAAAGGTCGATTTGCCCGCGCCATTGTCGCCAAGCAGACAGTGGCATTCGCCCGGTTTCACATCAAAGCTGACACCGGCAAGCGCGATGATATTGCCGAAATGCTTCTCGATGTTCTGCATTTCGATGATCGGCTTGGCCGCGTCCTGCGGGCTGCCGTGGTGAAAGGTCGTGTCTTCGGTCATCTGCTGGGTCATCTCAGCGTTCCCCCGTCACGCGCTTGCGGATGTAGTTGTTGAACAGAACCGCGATCAACAGCATGCCGCCAAGGAAGATCTGGAACCAGTCCTGATCGAAGTCTGTATAAGTGAGGCCGATGGTGACCATGCCAAAGATGATCGCGCCAAAGAATGCGCCGATGGCGGAGCCGTAGCCGCCTGTCAGCAGGCAGCCGCCGATCACTGCGGCGATGATGGCCTCGAACTCTTTCATGAAGCCGCGGCGGGCGTCGGTCGAGCCTGCATCCATCACGGTGATGATCGCAACCAGCGCGCCGCAGAGCGCCGTCACCATAAAGAGCGAGATCTTCACCTTGCGCACCGGCACACCGGAATTGGAGGCCGCGTTGCGATCGCCGCCCGAGGCAAAGATCCAATTGCCCTGCGGGGTGCGCAGCAGCACATAGGTCGCCACCAGCGCCAGCGCGATGAACCAGAGGATTTCAACCGGGACGCCGGGCACTTTTGGGGTGCCGTTCTTGAAGGTGTCGATCAGGCCGATCTGGGCAAGCCAGGCAAAGATCGGGCCGAATGCGTCGCCAGAAAACATAGGCGCAAGCCAGTCGCCCTCGATCGCATCGCGCACGCCGCGCAGCTGGGTGGAGCCGCCAGAGGCCAGTTTCAGCCCCACCAGCGACGCGCCGCGCAGGATGAACAGGAAGGCCAGTGTCACAATAAAGGAGGGCAGGCCGGTTTTCAGAACGATCACGCCATTGACCGCGCCAAGCCCAGCCGCCACCGCCAATGTCAGCGGGATCGCGAGGATCAGGGGCAGGCCAAGGGTGACGACGCAGGCGCCAAAGATCAGACCCGCAAAGGCCACCATAGAGCCGATGGAGAGGTCGAATTCACCGCCGATCATCAGCATCGCCGCACCGATGGCGAGGATGCCGAGCTGCGCCGCAGGGGTCATGAAGTTCATGATGCCCGAGAGCGTGAACATGGTGCTGTCGGCAGTGATCAAAAAGAATGTGGTGACAAGAATGACACCGGCGATGGCCCCAAGCTCCGGGCGCTTCATCAGCCGCGCGCCAAAGCCTTCTTGTTTCAGGCGTTCGTCGGTGACGGTTTGGGCCGTGTCGGCCATGGCGTGATCCTCCCTTGGGGACAAAGAAGGGCCGTGGCGCGGCGTTTGCACCACGGCCCCAAATGCGATTTAGCGTTTTAAGTGCGTGACTTAGCGGATGCCTTCAGCACTCAGCTCGACCACCTGGGCAGCTTTGTCCTGGGTGATCAGGTTGGGGCCGGAGGGAACGTTGCCGCCGGGGATCAGGCCGTAGTTGGCATTGAGCGCCAGGAACGAGACCGGCAGATAGCCTTGCAGGAATTGCTGCTGGTCGATGGCAAAGGCCGCTTCGCCTTTTGATACACTCTCAAGGAAGCTTGCCGACAGGTCAAAGGTCGCCACATTCACCTCGCCGGTGCGGCCAACGGCTGCGACGGCGCGCACGGAGGGCTCACCCACCAAGGAGGCACCAAGGCCCATCACGGTGTCGATGTCAGGGTTGGATTCCAGCGCCGCTTTGACCTTGGCTTCGACTTCGGCAGGGTCGTTCTGGGTCGGGATCACCTCGACAGAGCCGCCGAACCCGTCAGAAAAGCCCTGACAGCGCAGGTCGAGCGCCACGTTGCCCACTTCTTGGTTGACGCAGATGCCGACCGTGCCACCCATGGAGGCGAGCTTTTCACCGGCGGCCTTGCCTGCGGTGTATTCGTCCTGGCCTACGTGCAGCAGTGCGCCGAGATCCTTGGAGACGTCAGAGCCGGAGTTCATCGAGATGACTGGAATGCCAGCCTCGACCGCGCGGCGGATCGAGGGCGACAGCGCGTCGGCGTCGGGGATGGAGACCACCAGCCCGTCGGGTTCCTGATTGACGGCGGCGTCGATCAGCTGGCTCATCTGCACCATGTCAAAGGTCTCGGGCGAGCGGAAATCGACATTCGCGCCTGTGTCCTTGGCGGCCTTTTCCACGCCGTTTTTCACCACGGACCAGAATGGATCGTTGGCCTGACCATGGGCGACCACGATGATGTCCTGCGCCATGGCGGGGGCTGCGACGGCCATCCCGGCGACAACAGCTGCGGTTTTCAAGAAGTTTTTCAATTTGTCCTCCCTTAGACAAAGCCCGGTATCCCGGATTGTAGGCGCCTCGGCTCGCTGAAGGCTGAGGTGCTCCTTATGACCGGCCTCCCACCGGTCAGCGCGAAACGGTGTCGAATCGTGCTATGGAACATTTATTCCGTTTTGACGCGAGCCTGTCAAGATTCGCGTCGTTGCGAGCCGACCAGCACTGAAAGGGCGGTGGTGAGCGTGATGGAGGCGTTGAGTGCGCGAAAGCCTGCGACCTCATGTTCGTGTACGATGAGCTCCTCGCGGGCGAATTCAAACAGCGGGCATTTTTCGGAATCGCTCAGCCCGTAGACCGGAACGCCACGCTCGGCGGCCTCTCTGGCCTGCTGGATCACGTCCTCGGAGAAGGGCGCGAAGGTCACTGCAAACAGCGCATCATCGGGCGTCATCAGGGGAGGGCTGTCAAGGTGGCCAACGTCGGTATGCAAGAGAGCGGGTACATCCATCTTGCCAAGGAGATAGGACATATTGCTGACCACGGCAAAGGCGCGGCGCATACCCAATAGATGCAGAATGCGCGCCTGCGCCAAGCCGCTTGCGACACTGTTAAGTCCCTCATTTGCAACAGAATTTCCCAAGGATAGCAGTGATTTATGGCCCGCCTCGGCAAATTCTCCCAACAGCTGACCACTGCCCTGCGCCACATCGGGGCGCACCTGGGCAAGGCGCTGTTCATAGTCGGGGCGAAAGGACGTGTACTGCACCCGAAACAGCCCCTGCATTTCGGAATAGCCGCTAAAGCCAATGGCCTGACAGAACCGGATGTAGACCGAAGGCGCAACGCCCGATGCCTTGGCCATATCAGAGACCGTAGAGACCGCCACAAGATGCAGGTGACGACGGGTGAAGGATGCACATTGCTTCAGCCGCTTGGGCAGCTCATCCTGCATCTGGTCCAGCCGCTCGATGGTCTGGGTGATGTTGGTCGGGGGTGTGGCGATACCCTCGTTCTCACTCATTCAACGTCCTCTCTCTTGACAGGTTCACTGTAATCGCTCATCACCGAAAATGGAATGAAAATTCCATATGGGAGGTTTTTGTGACTCTGGGTCTTGGTTTGATCGGAACCGGCTTCATGGGCAAGGCGCATGCGCTGGCCTATGGCTCTGCCGCGGCGGTATTTGGGGATCTGGCGCCGGTGCGTCTGGCGCAATTGTGCGACACGCCCGTACAGAAGGCGCGCGATCTGGGGGCTCAGTTCGGGTTTGCCGCCGCCACCGATGACTGGCGCGCCCTGATCGCCAACCCGGAGGTCGATATTGTCTCCATCACCACACCCAATGCGTTGCATAAGGAGATGGCGCTGGCGGCGATTGCGGCCGGGAAACATGTGCATTGCGAAAAGCCACTGGCGCTGACGCTGGAGGATGCGCAGGAGATGGAAGCCGCGGCGCGTGCCGCCGGGGTGCGCACAAAGGTAGGGTATAACTACATTCATAATCCCGCAGTCAGCCATGCCCGCGCATTGATTGCCGAAGGGATGATCGGAAAGCCCGTGCATTTCCGGGGCTGGGTGGATGAGGATTATCAGGCCGACCCGGACCTGCCGTGGACATGGCGCGCCACCCGTGCGGATGCGGGGCTTGGTACGCTGGGCGATCTGGGCTGTCATCTGGTGTCGATGTCGCATGTGCTGATGGGCGAGATCGAGAGCCTGATTGCCGATACGCAGATCATCCATGAAACCCGCCCCCTGCCCGATGGAAGCGGCCGCGCAGCGGTGGAGAACGAAGACACCGCCTCGGCCATCATCCGCTATCGCAACGGGGCGCAGGGCACGCTTTGCACCTCGCGTTCGGCCTGGGGACGTAAGAACAAGCTCGACTGGGAGGTGCATGGCACCAAGGGTATGATTACCTTCAGTCAGGAGCGGCTGAATGAACTGAAGCTCTACGTCAACGAAGGCCCGCGCGCGCAGCAGGGGTTCCGCACCATTCTGACGGGGCCGGAGCATGCACCCTATGGGGCGTTCTGCCCGGCACCGGGGCATCAACTGGGCTTTGGCGATCTGAAAACCGTCGAGGTCGCGGGGTTTCTGCGTGCCATTGCGGCTGGCGAGGAGAGCTTTCCCAATTTCACCGACGCGCTGGAGTTTGAGCGCGTCATCCACGCTATCGACACTTCGGCCCGTGAGGGCCGCCGCGTCACCCTGTGACGCCAGCACAAAAGGAATACGCCTATGAAAGTCGCATTGTTTGGCGCGGGCCGCATCGGCAAGGTCCATGCCGCCTCCATCAAGATGGATCCGCGCTCGGAGCTGGTTGCAGTTACTGACGTTATGGCCGAGGTCGCCGAGGCGCTTGCGCAGGAGCATGGCATCGCGGTGCGCACACCGGAAGAGATCTTTGCCGATGCGAGCATTGACGCGATCCTGATTGCCTCCTCGACCAACACGCATTCCGACCTGATCGAGGCGGGCGTGAAGGCGGGCAAAGCGATCTTTTGCGAAAAGCCCATTGATCTGTCGCTGGAGCGCGCGCTTCAGGTTCGCCAGATTGCCGCCAGCCACGACAAGCCGATGATGATGGGCTTCAACCGCCGCTTTGACCCGAACTTTGCCGCCGTCAAGGCCGCGCTGGACGCGGGCGAGGTCGGCAAGGGCGAGATGCTGGCGGTGACCTCCTATGACCCTGCGCCGCCGCCGGTGAGCTATATCAAGGTTTCTGGCGGTCTGTACCGGGACATGATGATCCATGATTTCGACATGTGTTCGTTCCTGTTTGGGATGCCGGTGAGCGTGATGGCGCATGGGTCGTGCCTTGTCGATCCGGAGATCGGCGCGGCGGGCGATGTCGACACCGCCGTTGTGGTGCTGACCTATGCGGACGGGCGCATCGCCACCATCCGCAATTCGCGCCGCGCGCCCTACGGCTATGACCAGCGGGTGGAGGTTCTGGGCTCCGAGGGTACGCTGGCCGCCGAGAATGAGGTTGAAAACACCGTGGTGAAATCGACCACCGCCGGGGTGCAGTCGGCCAAGCCCGTCTATTTCTTCCTTGAACGCTACATGCGCGCCTATGCGATCGAGTGGTCTGCCTTTGTCGATGCGGTGGTTGCGGGCGCGCCGGTGCCCGCATCGATACAGGACGGCGTCAATGCGCTGGCGCTGGCCGAGGCGGCGAACCGTTCGCTGGCCGAGGGGCGTCCGGTGGCGATTACTTCCGATCTGATCGGAGGCTGATCCATGGCGTTTACCCTTGCCGCCTGCGCCGAGATGCTCTGGCAGGACAAACCGATCGAGTGGCGCTGCGCGCAGCTGCACGAGATGGGGTTTCAGGTTGGGCTGTGGAACTGGCCCGACCATGATCTGAAGAAGCTGGAGGCCTCTGGCGCGGTGTTCTCGATCATGAATGGCTACCTTGAGGGGCGGCTGTCGGATGATGCGGGCGCAGATATGCTGCTGGCCTCGGCACGGGAAACGGCGCTGGTGGGCAAGCGGCTGGGCGTAGCGCGGCTGAACCTGCATGGCACCGGGCTGGGTGAAGGCGGACGGCCAAAGCTGGCCGAAGTGGCGACGCCGCTGAAATGGGTCAAGGCCATCGACACGCTGCACCGGATCTGTGATCTGGCCGAAGAGCTGGACGTGCAGTTCACGTTGGAGAACCTGAACCTGCCGGTGGACCACGCGGGCGTGCCTTTCGCACGGGCCGAAGAGACGCTGGCCTTGGTCTCGGCGGTGAACCGGCCTCAGTTGCGCCTGAACCTCGACCTCTATCATGCGCAGATTGGCGAGGGGAACCTGATCGAGCTGTGTCAGGCCTGCCTGCCGTGGATCGGAGAGATTCAGGTCGCCGATGTGCCGGGGCGGTGCGAGCCGGGCACGGGCGAGATCAACTACGCCGGGGTTGCGCGCGCCTTGCAGAACATGGGCTATGACGGCCCGGTGGCGATGGAGGCCTTTGCGGCGGGCGATGAACTGGCGGCGCTGGATGCGTTTCGCGCGGCCTTTACACTAGCTTAGCGCATCAATCCTGCGGGAACAAAAAACGCGCCCTCTTGGGGCGCGTTTTCGTATTCAGCCATGATGAGGCGGATCAGACGCCAGCGTCGACGATTGCCTTGGCGAGGATCGGCACGGTCTGTGCGTTGAGGCCTGCGATATTGAGGCGGCTGTCACCGACCATGTAGATGCCTGCATCCACACGCATTTTCTCCACCAGCTCCGGCGTGGTGCCAAGCAGAGAGAACATGCCGCGGTGCTCTGCGATAAAGCCGAAACGGTCAGATCCGGTCAGGCGCTGCAACTCGTCCGCGAGCTGCTGACGCAGGGCGAGCATGCCCAAACGGGTTTCTTCCAGTTCCTTCTGCCAGTCCGCGCGCAATTCAGGATCGTTCAGGATCGTGGTCACAACGCGCGCGCCGTGATCGGGCGGGAAGGAGTAGTTCTGACGGTTCAGATAGGCGAGTGTCTTTTGGTTCAGACCTTCTGCATCGCCCTGCTGGCTGATCGCCATCAACAGGCCGGTGCGTTCGCGGTAGATGCCGAAGTTCTTGGAGCAGCTTGCCGCAATCAGGCATTCCGGCACCGAGGAGGCCACGAGGCGCACGCCAGCGGCGTCTTCTTCCAGACCGTCGCCAAAGCCCTGATAGGCGATGTCGATCATCGGGATCAGGCCGCGCTCGTTGAGCAATTCAACCACGGCTTTCCACTGGGTGAGGTTCAGGTTGGCACCCGTCGGGTTGTGGCAGCAGCCGTGCAGCAGCACCACGTCGCCTTCTTTTGCGCCTTTGAGATCCTCGATCATACCGTCGAAGTTCACGGCACGAGTCTCTGCGTCAAAGTAGCGGTAAACCACGGTCTCGATGCCGACGTATTTCAGGATCGACACGTGGTTCGGCCATGTGGGATCGGACACAAAGACGCGCGCATTGGGGTTGGCCATCTTGATGAGTTCAAAGGCCTGACGCACCGCGCCGGTGCCGCCGGGGGTGGCGACGGCGGCGATTTTGCTGCGCTCGACTGCTGTATCGAGGATCAGACCGATCATTGCGTCGGCATAGGCGGGATCGCCTGCGAGGCCGGTGTAGGCCTTGGTGGCTTGCTCGTCGATGATGCGCTGTTCTGCGGCCTTTACGGCGCGCATCACCGGGGTCACACCCTCGGCGTTCTTGTAGACACCTACACCCAGATCGACCTTCTGGTCCCGCGGATCATCGCGGTACATCTGCATCAGCGCCAGAATCTTGTCGGCAGGCTGGGGTTTCAGGTTCTCGAACATGTCTTAGTTGTCTCCGGTTGCAACGGGAAGAGTGGGGAAGGCGCCCCATTCGCTCCATGAGCCGTCATAGAGCGCGTGATCGTGCTTGCCCATGCGCTCCATGGCGAGGCTGAGCACGGCGGCGGTGACGCCCGATCCGCAAGAGGTAATGGCAGGCTTCGTGAGGTCAACACCAGCGCTTTCAAAGATGGAGCGCAAGGTGTCCGGGTCTTTCATGGTGCCGTCGTCATTGAGCAATGTGGTGAAGGGCACATTCTTAGAGCCGGGAATATGGCCTGCGCGCATACCGGGCCGGGGTTCGGGGGCTTCGCCGCGGAACCGGTCCGCCGCGCGGGCGTCGATAATTTCGTGATCGCCGAGTTTGGCGGCAGAGGACACTTGTGTCACATCGCGCACCAGCTGGTTTTGTACCCGCACCGTCATGTGGCGGTCGCGGATCACCGGCGGCAGATCCTCCAGCGGGCGGCCCTCTGCGGTCCATTTTGGCAGACCGCCATCCAGTACGGCCACATTGACCTGACCCATCAGGCGGAAGAGCCACCAGACACGGGCGGCGGAAAACAGGCCCGCGCCATCATAGACCACCACCTGATGCCCGTCGCCGACGCCCATGGCGCGCAGGCGGGACATGAATTTTTCAACCGGGGGGGCCATATGCGGCAGATCGGAGCGATGATCAGAGATATCGTCGATATCAAAGAAGCGCGCGCCGGGGATGTGCCCCGCGTCATACTCTGCCTTAGCATCGCGTTCCATCTGCGGCAGATACCAAGACGCATCGAGAATCCGCAAATCGGGGTCCTTTAGATGCGCGGCCAGCCAGTCGGTGGAAACCAGGGTTTTCGGATCGTCCATACTCAACGCCTCCCGGGACTTGCGTTGGCAAAATGCCTACTACCCGCGCCCCGGTCGTGCAAGGCCGCTTGCCATGCTTTCACGCAGGCGGCCCCGGTTGTGCGATGAAATACCGGTTTTGCGCCGTGTTTACCCCACAACGCGCAGGGCAGGTGCGCCGCGCAGCCGTTGCCGCGCGCCCGAAGGAAAGCGATCTGCAAATGACAGACCGGCGCGGATGAGGTCGGGGTCCATTTGCCCGTGGGTCAGGGCCTCGACCGCGTCGCGCGCCTTGGCGGTATTGTCGCGGCGCATGTGGTGCAGCATGGCGATAAACTGCGCTTCATCGGCGCTGAGCAAGTCGCGGGTATCCAGATCAAGCGGATCATTGGAGCTGAAATCGCCGCTTCTGAGTTCAAGCACCTCGCGCACCACGGGCCACAAGGTATGGGCAACCGCCAGACCATGTGCCTCGCCCCAGTTTTCAGCCGCAATGATAAAGGCGCGGTGCCACGCTTGACTGCCCGGCGCGTTGGCCGCCGTAACAAAGTGGCGCATGATCGACACCAGCCGGGTCTCAAACGGATCAAAGCCAAAAGCCACCAGCGGGGCCTGCGCCAGTTCGGGAGTGAGAGGAACCTGAAGTGTCATAATCTGCGCCTTTTACCTGTCCGCCCGCAGCGGTCGCATCAGGGATGCGGTCGGGCTGTTCACATTCTGACCGGGCAAAAAAGGCTGGGCGCTATTTCCTTAGTTATTTTGTCGGATATTGGCAAGAGGCAAAAAAAACACCGCAGGGCAAGAGGCTCTGCGGTGCATCTTCGGCGTCAGACGGTGCTGAGGCGAGCGGGGTGCCCTCTCAGTAGCGCGGATCGTCGCTGTCGTCGTCTTCGTCCTCATCGCTGCTGGCGGGGAGGTTGAAGAAGCTGTCGGCGTCGACGATTTCGTCTTCTTTTTTGTCCTCGTCATCGGAGGAGCCAAGCGTAAAGGTCTCAAGCCCCTCAATGGCGGTAGGGATCTTGGGCTCTGCGTCCATTTCCAGCGATTGTTCGGTGGAGACCAGTTTGCGGCGCTCGTCGTCGCTCATCACGCCACCTTCGGCAGCGCGTTTCTTGGCGGCTTTTTGCACGGCGGCATCCAGTTCGGACTGTTTACACAGGCCAAGGGCCACCGGGTCAATCGGCTCCATGTTGGCGATGTTCCAGTGGGTGCGCTCGCGGATCGACTGAATGGTCGGCTTGGTGGTGCCCACCAGCTTGGCGATTTGGGCATCGGCCAGCTCGGGGTGGAATTTCACCAGCCAGAGAATCGAGTTCGGGCGGTCCTGGCGTTTGGACAGCGGGGTGTAGCGCGGGCCACGGCGCTTTTCTTCGCCTGCGGCTGCGGCGTTGAACTTCAGCTTCAGCTTATGCAGCGGGTTGTTTTCCGCTGTGTTGATCTCGTCCTGCGTCAGCTGGTTGTTGGCAATCGGGTCAAAGCCCTTCACGCCAGCAGCCACATCGCCATCTGCGATGCCCTGAATTTCAAGCTCGTGCATGCCAACGAAATCGGCGATCTGCTTGAAGCTGATCGTGGTATTGTCCACCAGCCACACGGCGGTCGCCTTGGCCATCAACGGTTTTGCCATGTGCTTTACTCCTTCGAAACACGTCTGCCCCCGACGGTGTGACCGGACAACCTGCGGATAAACCTCTCCCGTCGCCTTAGATCGGCTTCCCCGGAGCTTCGGGGCGGGTTTCCGTTGTCGGGGAACTTCAGGTCTATATAGTCGCCTCGAAACCATAAGGAAAGAGGCGAATGCGGGGAGTTTTGTTCACAATATTAGCGGCTGCGGGGCTCTTGGGTGGTGTGGCGCAGGCCGAAGGTGAGCGAGCGGGTGAGTTTGACTATTACGTGCTGGCGTTGAGTTGGTCGCCCAATTGGTGCGCGATTGAGGGCGACGCCAAGAGATCAGAGCAATGCGATGAGCGGTATGATTACGGCTGGACGTTGCACGGGCTGTGGCCGCAGTTTCATCGCGGCTGGCCCAGCTATTGCCGCACCAAAGAGGCGCCGCCGCGCCGGCGTCAGACCAGCGAGATGAGCGATATCATGGGCACATCGGGGCTGGCGTGGCATCAGTGGAAGAAACACGGAACCTGCAGCGGTCTGTCGGCGCAGGGCTATTTCGACCTATCGCGTGAAGCCTACGCAAAAATCACCCGCCCTGAGGTGTTCCGCCGTCTCGACAAGGCGGTGAAACTGCCTGCCTCCGTTGTGGAAGAGGCGTTCCTGAAGGCCAATCCAACACTTACGGCCGACAGTCTTACGATCACCTGTCGCGATGGGTTCATACAAGAAGCGCGGGTCTGTCTGTCGCGTGATCTGGAGCCGGTGCCCTGCGGACGGGATGTTATCAAGGACTGCACCTTGCCCAACGCGGTGTTCGAGCCGGTGCGCTAACACGCTGAAGACAATGAAAAACGCGGCCCCGAAGAGCCGCGTTTTTTGGTCTTTATCGGGCTGAGGGTCAGCTGGCTTTGAACTCCGGGTAGGCGTCCATGCCAAGCTCCGCCATGTCGAGGCCGTTGATCTCGTCTTCTTCGGTCACGCGGATGCCCATGGTGGATTTCAGGATCATCCAGACCACGCCGGAGACCACGAAGGTAAAGGCACCGATGGCTGCAAAGCCGATGATCTGGGTCACAAAGGACGTGTCGGCGGTATAGAAGGGAACCGCAAAGGTGCCCCAGAAACCGGCCAGAAGGTGAACCGGGATCGCACCCACCACATCGTCGATCTGCATCTTGTCGAGCATCGGCACGGCGAAGACCACGATCACACCACCCACGGCACCAATCCACAGCGCGCCAAACAGCGTCGGATCAAGCGGACCTGCGGTGATGGAGACCAGACCGGCCAGCGCGCCGTTCAGGATCATGGTCAGGTCAGGCTTTTTGAACAGCAGTTGCGTCAGCAGCAGCGCGGTGACGGCCCCCGCCGCAGCGGCCATATTGGTGTTGGCAAAGATACGGGACACATCAGTCACATCGCCTACGGTGCCCATCGCCAGTTGCGAGCCACCGTTAAAGCCGAACCAGCCGAGCCACAGGATGAATGTCCCCAACGTGGCCAGAGCAAGGTTGGAACCGGGCATCGGAACGGTGCGGCCATCTTTGTATTTGCCAATCCGCGGACCGAGGATCAGGGCACCGGCGAGGGCGGCAAAACCACCAGCGGCATGCACCAGAGTAGAGCCTGCAAAGTCAGAAAAGCCCATCTCGGAGAGGAAGCCGCCGCCCCACTGCCAAGACGCCTCGATCGGATAGATCACACCGGTGAGGATCGCGACAAAGATCAGGAAGGGCCAGAGCTTGATCCGCTCGGCCAATGTGCCAGACACAATAGATGCGGTGGTTGCGCAGAACATCAGCTGAAAGAAGAAGTCAGACCCGGCGGAGGCATAATCAAGCGCTGCAGCATCCGCGCCAAGGCCCACAGGCTCCAGCGAGGTGACCGCAAAGAGCGGGCCGAGTACGCCCGGAACAATCCAGCCTTCGCCCGGATACATCAGGTTAAAGCCGATCAGCCAGTACATGATTGCGGCAATGGAGAAGAGCGCCACGTTCTTGGTGAGCTGCATGGTCACGTTTTTGGAGCGCACGAGGCCTGCTTCGAGCATGGCAAAGCCTGCGGCCATCCAGAAGACCAGAAATCCGCCGATCAGGAACAGGAGCGTGGTGAAGATATAGGGGGTGATGTCTGGTGTCTCTGCTGCGGCGTCCTGCGCGAAGGCCAGACCCGGCAGGGTCGCCAGCGCCGTGGCGGCGAGTGTCACTGTCAGTTTCTTCATTTTATTTGGCTTTCCTTTGCGAAAGGCGCGTTAGAGCGCGTCTTGATTGGTTTCGCCGGTGCGCACACGCACGGCTTGGCCGACATCCAGAACGAAGATCTTGCCATCGCCGATCTTGCCGGTGCGGGCGGTCTGGGTGATGGTCTCGACGACCTGATCTGCGAGGTCGGAGGGCACCACGATTTCGAGCTTCACCTTGGGGACGAAGTTCACCTCGTATTCGGCCCCGCGGTAGATCTCGGTGTGACCCGCCTGCGCGCCAAAGCCCTTGATTTCGGTTACCATCAAACCTGACACCCCAAGAGCGGTCAGCGCCTCGCGGACCTCTTCGAGTTTGAAGGGTTTGATGGCTGCAATGATCAATTTCATCTCGTCACCCTTTCCCGGGCCCTGCGCCCGCTGTTTGCAGGTGCAGAAGATCGCTCCTCTCGAGTCGTGGGAACGCGGGACTGGGGTCAAGACGCCTGCTTTATGGGCTTCGGCTGAATAATTTCGCTGAAAAAAGGAGCTTTGCTTGTTATTTAGGCGCGATTTAGATGGGGTTTGGCGGAAAACCGCCTCTCTACATCCTGAGCCAGAGCCGCTATTCTGTGCAAAACAGGCAGGGCGTAAGTCCGCCAAGACCTAAGAGACGAGCAGTCAGAACAGGATTTTCAGTATGACGCAGGGGCGCAATTCCGGGCGCGGAACTTCTGGTCGCGGGCGTGGCCCGCTGGTTGCGGAAAAACGCAACGTGGGCGGGGCAACACGCAAACCGGCAAAAAAGGCAACAAAGACGCGCACACCGCGCAAGGCCAAGCGCGGCTGGAGCCTGTTTGGACGCCGCAAGACAAAGCGTGCCGCGCCCCGCAAGCGCGGCCTCATTGGCTGGCTCTTGATGCCGTTTCAGATCGTGTTGCGCGTTGTCTGGGCGGTGAGCTGGCGTATGGGGGTTGTTGGCGGCATCTTCTTGGCGGGCGCGGTGGCCTATCATTATTCCAAGCTGCCCGAGTATCAGGCGCTGCTGGATGGCCGTCATCAAGGCTCGGTGACGCTTTTGGACCGCGAGGGCAAAACATTTGCGTGGCGCGGCGATCAGTTCGGCGGCGTGGTGACGGCGGATACGGTCTCTCCCCATCTGAAAAACGCGATTGTCGCCACCGAGGATAAACGGTTCTACCGCCACTTTGGGATCTCGCCACGCGGTATTGCCAGTGCGGTGCGTATCAACCTGAGCGAAGGTCGCGGGCCCTTGTCGGGTCACGGCGGGTCAACGATCACCCAGCAGACTGCCAAGCTGATGTGTCTGGGTGTGCAATATGACCCCACCGTCTGGGAGAGCGAAGCCGCTTATGAGAGCGATTGCCGCCAGTCTTCGCTGTGGCGCAAGGCCAAGGAAGCCATCTTTGCGATGGCAATGGAGGCCAAATACACCAAGAACGAGGTCCTCTCGATCTATATGAACCGCGCCTATATGGGCGGCGGGGCCCATGGTGTAGAGGCCGCGTCTCAGCGCTATTTCGGCAAATCCGCAAATCAGGTGAACCCGCCTGAGGCCGCGATGCTGGCGGGTCTGCTGACCGCACCTTCGACGCTGGCACCGACCAATAACATCGAGCGGTCGCGCAATCGCGCCGCCACGGTGCTGCGCCTGATGGAAGAACAGGGCTATCTGAGCGAACAAGAGCGCCAGATGGCGGCGGCCAACCCAGCAGAACTCAGCGAGGCGGCAGCAGCGCGGGCCGGTGGTTATTTCGCGGATTGGATCATGGACACGGTGCCAAGCTACCTTGGCGATCAAACCACAGAGGATGTGGTGATCCGCACCACGCTTGATCAGCGCCTGCAGCAGGCGGCTGAAGATGCGGTGACCTTTGTGTTTGAAAACAAGGTGCGTGAGGGCTCCAAGGCACAGGCGGCCGTGGTTGTAATGAGCGCCGATGGCGCGGTGCGGGCCATGGTGGGGGGGCGCAAAGTGCGGGCCTCTGGGGTGTTCAACCGCGCGACACAGGCGAAACGTCAGACCGGATCGGCGTTTAAACCCTTTGTCTATGCGGCTGCGCTGGAGCTTGGCTATTCGCCATATGACCGGGTTTTGGACGCAGAATACTGCATCGATATTCCGGGATCTGGCCCGTGGTGCCCGCAAAACTACACCCGCAAGCACTATGGCGAGATCACACTGGCCCGTGCGTTGCGCGATTCTCTCAACATTCCGGCGGTCAAAGTCTCTGAGGCCGTGGGGCGCGACAAGGTGCGTCTGGTTGCTGGAGAGTTCGGCATCGACAGCGATCTGGCCGATGGGCCGTCGCTGGCGCTGGGGGCGTCCGAGAGCACCCTGTTGGAAATGACGGGCGCCTATGCGGGCATTCTGAACGGTGGCTCATCGGTGACGCCTTACGGTGTGGATGCGCTGACCTTGGTGGGCGATTCAGAGCCTTTGATGGGTGCTTCTGGCGGGATGGGAGAACGGGTGATCCGCCCCGTCGCCGCACAAGAGCTGATCTGGATGATGGAAAAAGTTATCTCAGAAGGCACTGGACGCCGCGCGCAGATTCCCGGCTGGCAGGCGGCTGGTAAATCCGGCACCACATCGGCAGCGAAAGATGCATGGTTCATTGGCTTCACTGCCGATTACGTCGCCGGGGTCTGGATGGGCTATGATGACAACACGCCGCTGACCGGTGTGACCGGTGGTGGTCTGCCCGCAGAGATCTGGCGCGAAACCATGGTGCGTGTCCACAAAGGGTTGGAGCCGCAACCGCTTCCGATGAAAGCACCAGAGCCAATCGCTGTGCCAGAGCCGCAACCCCAGCCGCAACGCCGCAATGGTGGCGGCGGTCTTGGCCGCGAGATTGAACGCACACTCAATGGCGTGTTGCAGGATATTTTTGGCAACTGATGCTCAGGTTTGTGTCGCCCGGTGCGTCTCTGCGCATCGGGCGTCATGTTTTGTGCCTAGATAGCCCCGGATGATCAGCTCTCCACTCAGGCCAGTGAGATCAGCAACTCACAAATCGCATCGGGGTTATAGCGGTCGGTATGGTCCCTGCGGGCGAGGGGCAGCGCAAGACAGGGGATGCCGTGATCCTGTGTGACGCGGTCGCGCTCCGATGCAGCGACACTCGCGTCGCAGATCACATGGGTCAAAAACGCGCTATTGGGCACATCACAAGCGTCTCTGTGCAACGGCTCCAGCAAGGCTGCGACCTGATCGCTGAGGCTCATGGCGTGACATTCTGGGTCAGTGCCAAGGCTTGGAATATAGACCTTTGGCACGGTGCGCGCGGCAATGGCCCGGCCCACGCCTTGGGGTAGAAGATTGCATATGACGCTGGAATAGAGACTACCGGGGGGATAGCAGATCAGCTCTGAGCTGGCGATCAGCTTCTGGTTCCGGTCGGGCAGCTGCACAGCATCGGCGGGCAATTCCGCCGTGCCGTCCGAGAGGAAGAGGCGCGCGATACGGGTGCCGAGCGGCGCGCTCTCCTTGCCTGTCATCTGGCGCTGACCGAAGACGCGCCGCCCGTCCTGAAGCTCCGCGCCGATCTGCAGGTTTACATCCGCAATCGGGCGCACGGTGCCGCGCACATCCACCATCTTGGACATCAAAAACAGCACCGGCTCCAGCACTCGGTCGTGATCCAGATAGCCCCCGGCGAGGATCAGGTTGCCGATGCTGGCGTTGCGATAGTCCAGATCCTCGGGTGCGGCTCTTTCAAAATGGCGCAGATTGCCGACGATCAACTGCCGCATCGGTTTCGACAGCGCCTTGAGCAGCGGGTGAGATCCCTCAAACAGGCTGGCGACCTCTTGCATCAGATCCTTCTGGCTGCCGTCTTTTGGTAAGCGGTGTGAAAACAGCCGGTAAATATCGGGCTGTCCCAGTTCCGTCTCATCCGCCAGCGCCATCAGGCGGCTGCGCAAATCGCCCACCGCGGGCATACCAAAGGCCTCGCGCAGCACCTGCGAGGAGCCGCCACTGTCAAAGGGCGTGATCAGATGCACCGAGTTATGGGTGTATTGTTTGAGTTTGCGCGAAATCTCATTCAGGGCGCTGCCACCGGAAAAGAACAGCAAGCGCGGCCCCAGATTGGGGGCGGCACGAGACCGGGCAATGCGCAGCGTATCGGGAAGGGTGGCGTGGCGTAGAATCGCGATGTCGGACATGGTCATCCATTGATGCAGCTCTTCTGGACCATGCCACCCCTTTATCCAAAACGCCACCGTGCGCGGCGGATGATGGGTCGTTAGCCCGGCTGATGCTGGTCCGGATGCGCAGCGGCAAAGGCTGGATGATCCGCGCAGGTGGCCTCGATCCGTTCTAGGCGAGGGAAGGGGCTGAGGTCGACCTCCCAGCGCCGCGCATTATAAAGTTGCGGCATCAGGCAGATGTCAGCCAGCCCGGGGCGATCACCGGTGCAATAGGGGGCCTCATCCCAGCGAGTGAGCAGCGCATCAAATGCCGCAAGCCCGGGACCAATAAACTGGCGCATCCAGTCGCCCATCTGCAAACTGCCGCCGCTTTGCGCAACGCCGAAACGGGCAACAGAGAGGTTGCAGACCGGATGCAGATCAACCGCGATAGACTGTGCCAGAGCCTCGACATGGGCGCGCTCGGATGGGGCGCTGGGCAACAAGCCAAGGTCGCGGGTTGTGTTCAGGTAGGTGAGACAGGCCAGAGACTGCGTAAACCGATGCCCGTCGATTTCCAGCACCGGCACAAACCCCTGAGGATTAAGCGCCAGATGATCCGGCGACCGCTGATCGCCCGCCACCAGATCAACGACGCGGCTCTCGTAAGCGATCCCTGCAAGGTTCAGCGCGATGCGCAGACGGTAGCTGGCCGAGGAGCGCCAGTAATCATAAAGCACCGCCTCAGTCATCGCGCAGCCCTCGTTTTGCCTCTGTTAGAGCCTGTTTCAAAACCTGTGAGTCGCCAATGTGGTTGGCCAGAAGCAGGATCAACCGGGCATTCAGCGCATCGCTTTGGGCCTTGGTCAGCCCCTCATGCGCAGCCAGCAGCAGGGCGTAACTGTCATCAGGTTTCGCAAGGTTCGGGGTCAGGGTCAGGGCATCGGTCATATGGGTCACTCCTTACCGATGGCGCGGCGCAGGGCGGCGCGGAAATGGGGCGCGTCAAAGCGGTCCATCCGGGTGGCGACATGCTGATCCGGTCGGATCAGATAAACGGCGCAAGTGGCGTCACCTAGGTAACGCTCGGCTAATGCCGTGTGGGTTTCAGTGGTGAGCGCCAAAGACGAGACGGTCACGCCGGCCTCCTCGAACCCGTCGGGCACCTCTGCATTGATTGACAGCAAGGTGAACCCGCCGCCGAGCTGCGCCAACAGATAGCCCGCGTCCAGCGGCACATCGGGGCAGGGTGCACCGGGACGGGTGCGGGCAGGGCCACCGGGCAGCTGATCGGCAGAATTGAGCCGGGAGCCGTCATAGACAGAGGGCACCGAGAGGCGGCCCGAGTTCACCAGCGGGCGGGCAAAGCCGTGATGTTCAGAGAGATCCAGCACCGCATCGCGGAAGATGCGCGACATCTCTGATTTGGGCGTAATGAAGTCGGTCGAGCGGGAGGAGTTGAGGATATTCTCATCCGCCGCCGCCAGCCGCTCGGTATCGTAGGTATCCAGAAGGCTCTGATCCGCGTCTCCGTCCAGCACCAGTTTCAGTTTCCAGATCAGATTGTCAGTGTCTTGCAGGCCGGAATTTGCCCCGCGTGCGCCAAAGGGCGAAACCTGATGCGCGCTATCCCCGGCAAAGATCACCCGCCCGTGGCGAAATTTTTCCATCCGGCGGCACTGGAACGTGTAGATGGAGACCCACTCCAGCTCGAACTGAACGTCGTCGCCCAGCATCGCCTTGAGGCGCGGGATCACGTTCTCGGGCTTTTTCTCGGCCTCTTTGTCGATGTCCCAGCCCAGTTGCAAGTCGATGCGCCAGACGCCATCGGGCTGTTTGTGCAGCAGCGCCGACTGACCTTTGTTGAAGGGCGGATCGAACCAGAACCAGCGTTCGGTCGGGAAATCCGCATCCATGACCACATCGGCAATGAGGAAGTTGTCCTCAAACACCCGACCCACAAAATCGAGCCCCATCTGCGCGCGAATGGGCGACCCCGCTCCGTCACAGGCAATGAGCCACTCGGTTTCCAGTGTGTAGGCCCCGTCCGGGGTCTCCACCGTCAGCGCGGCATAATCGCCGTGGTCCGAGACATTCGTGACGCGGTTCTTGCCGCGCATTTCAATCGGCGCGCCCTCAGCCTGCAGGGCGCGGACGCGGTCAACGAGATATTCCTCGATGTAGTATTGTTGCAGGTTCACAAAGGCCGGAAACTGGTGGCCATCTTCGGGCAGAAGGTTGAAGTCATAGACCTTGCGATCGCCAAAAAACACCTTGCCGACGTTCCATTCCTCTCCCTTGTTCGCCATCGCATGGCCAACGCCAAGGCGGTCCGCGATTTCCAGCGTGCGCTTGGCAAAACAGATCGCACGAGAGCCAAAGCTCACTTTGTCATTGTCGTCCAGTACCACGACCGGAACGCCGGATTGTGCAAGGTCGATGGCGGCGGCAAGGCCCACGGGACCTGCGCCCACCACAACCACCTTGTGGCGCGCAGGCGGATGCGCGTCCTGATCCGCATGACGCGCATAGGGGTATAGCGGCACCTCGAAAATCTTGTTCATCCGGTTTCCTCCCTCCGGGCAAGCAGGCACGGGTCCGGTCCCGCGACTTGGGGACCGGTGCAGGGGCGGACGAAGCCGCCGATGCGTTCAAAATAGGCTCTAAATCAGGTGTTAGAGCCGAAAATCAGGACTGCAGCGCCTCCCACATCTCCAGATCGCGCTGGGCGGTCCAGATGCGGGGGGTGTCGATGCCACGGGCCTCGTCATAGGCGCGGGCGACGTTGAACGGCAGGCAGTGTTCGTAGATCGCGTAGTCTTTGAACTTGGGATCACAGGCCTCGCGCACCGCGTCCCATGCTTCCTTGAGGGAACCACCACGGGCGGCAACCTTGGCTGCGGGGCGATAGGTGCTCTCGACAAAATCGCGGGTGTTTTCAATGGCGGCGTTGACCATGTCCTTGCCGACCAGCGCGTCGCCACGACCGGGGGCGATGGCGTCCACATCATAGGCTTTGATATTGTCGAGCGTGTTGCCCCAGTCGCCAAAATGCCCGTCGCCGCAGTAGCAGGCGGAGTGGTATTCGACGATGTCGCCGGTGAACATGACGTTCTGATCCGGCACATGGATCACCGCATCCCCTGCGGTATGGGCGCGGCCCAGATGTTTGATGTCGATGCGGCGATTGCCGAGGTAGACGGTCATACTGTCCGAGAATGTTGTGGTCGGCCATGTGAGGCCGGGGATGCTCTCATGGCCCTCGAACAGGCGTGGGAAGCGCTGGAATTCGCTGTCCCAGTCCTCCTGGCCGCGTTCCACGACCATGGCGCGCGCGGTGTCGGACATGATGATGTTCTGGGCACCAAAGGCCGAGGCCCCGAGCACACGCACCGCGTGGTAGTGGGTGAGCACCACATGGCTGATCGGTTTGTCGGTGACAGAGCGCACACATTCTATCACCTTGTTGGCCAGACGCGGGGTTGCCTGCGCCTCAACAATCATCACCGAGTCATCCCCGATGATGACGCCCGAATTCGGGTCACCCTCGGCGGTGAAGGCATAAAGGCCCTCGCCCACTTCGGTGAAGGAGATCTTCTTTTCGCTCATGTCGCCTTGGGATGCGAATGCCTTGGCCATGGTTGCGTATCCTTTTTGTCTGTTCCGCCGGAGGTCAGGTTGGGATGCCTCCGGCGGAGGTATTTATGAAAAGATGAAGGCGTCAGCGTGCGAAAGGATCGCTAAGCGCGGGGAGGACCGTGCCAGTGCAGTCGCCAAACCCGATGGTGTAGCCATCGCCTTTGGCTGCGCCCTTCAGCGTGAGCATGTCGCCGTCTTCGATAAAGCTGCGGGTGTCGCCCGAGGGCAGCGTGAGTGGCTCCTTGCCGCCCCAGCTGAGCTCAAGGAGCGAGCCACGTTCGTCCTTGTTAGGACCTGATATGGTGCCGGATCCCAGCAGATCGCCCGCGTTCATCGGACAGCCCGAGGTGGTGTGATGCGCCAATTGCTGCGCGGCGGAATAATACATTTCCTTGTAGTTGGTGCGTGCGATGGTGGCCTCTTCGCCACCCTCAGGACGCAGGCTCACGGCAAGGTCGATGTCATAGAGCATCGGGCCGTAGTCCTTCAGGTGATCCAGAAGCTCTACTTCGCGTGCAGGTGTGTCGCAGCGGAAAGGCTCTAATGCGGCTTTGGTGACGATCCACGGGCTGATGGTGGTGGCAGTCGCTTTGGCCTGAAAAGGGCCGAGCGGCTGGTATTCCCAAGCCTGGATATCGCGGGCGGACCAGTCGTTCAGCAGCACATAGCCAAAGATGTGATCATCCGCTTCCTGCACCGTGATCGGCCCATCCGATGGCGTGCCAACAATAGCGCCCATTTCCAGCTCGATATCAAATCGTGCGCAAGGTGCCCAACGGGGCGCGTCATCATTTGGCCCCTTGAGCTGGCCCCAAGGGCGCCGCACATCGGTGCCGGACACCACGACAGAGGACGCACGACCGTTGTATCCGATCGGGATGTGCAGCCAGTTTGGCGGCAGCGCGTTCTCCGCGCCGCGGAACATGGTGCCGACATTGGTGGCGTGGTGACGCCCGGCATAGAAATCGGTGTATTCCGACACCATAAAGGGCATGTGCATCTCGGCATCCGCCATCGGCACAAGGCAGGCTTCGACTTTCTTTTGCTCTTCTGCGCCCTCTTGCAAAAGCGCGATCAGGCGATTGCGAAGCGTGGCCCAGACCGCAGGACCTTCTTCCATAAACTCGTTCCAGAAGGACAACTCGAACAGCGCTTCCTCGCCCATATCAACCAGTCCAGCCGCTTCTGCCGCCTGCAGGTCGAGGATCATGTCACCAATCGCCACGCCACAGCGCGGATCGCTGTCGGTGGTCGAAAACACACCATAGGGAAGGTTATTCAGCGGAAAAGGGTGGTCAGCGGAATTGGCCGACGTCACCCAGGATTTTTTCAAAGGCATGCGCGTTCCTTTTTGGTGGTGAGGGCCCTGTCGGCCCTCCTTCAGCTTTTCATAAATATCTCGGGGGGTGAATGCGGCCCCGATTGGGGGCCGCAGAGGGGGCAGCGCCCCCGCCCCTTACTTCTTACCGGGTGTTCCGTCGAATTTCTTTTCCAGATCGCTCCAGCAGTCGATGTATTCATCCTGAAGCGGGGCCTCATTGGCGGCGAACTCCGTCAGATGCTGAGGAAAGCGGGTTTCAAACATGAAGGACATAGTGTTCTCCAGCTTCTCCGGCCCGAGGTTGGAATTCGACGCGCCCTCAAAGGCCTCCCGGTCGGGACCATGCGGCAGCATCATGTTGTGAAGGCTCACGCCACCGGGGACAAAGCCCTGGGGCTTGGCATCATACTGGCCGTAGATGTTGCCCATCAGCTCCGACATGATGTTCTTATGATACCACGGCGGGCGGAAGGTGTTCTCGGCCACCATCCAGCGTTCGCGGAACAGCACAAAATCGATATTGGCGGTTCCCGGCTGGCCCGAGGGCGCGGTCAGCACGGTAAAGATCGACGGGTCAGGATGGTCGAACAAGATCGCGCCCACCGGGCAATAGGTGCGCAGATCGTATTTATAGGGCGCGTAGTTGCCGTGCCAGGCCACCACATCCAGCGGGCTCTGGCCGATCTTGGTCTCATGGAACTGGCCACACCATTTCACGGTCAGTGTCGAGGGCACCTCGCGATCTTCGTAGGCCGCCACGGGGGCCTTGAAATCCCGCGGGTTGGCCATGCAGTTTGCACCGATCGGACCACGGCCGGGCAGATCGAATTTCTGACCGTAGTTTTCGCAGACAAAGCCGCGCGCCGGGCCATCCAGCACTTCGACACGGTACACCAGACCACGCGGGAGGATGGCGATCTCCTTGGGCTCAATGTCGATGATGCCGAGTTCGGTGGCAAAGCGCAGGCGGCCTTCTTGCGGGACCACCAGAAGCTCCGAGTCGGCGGAGAAGAAATATTCATTCTTCATCGACTCGGTCACAAGGTAGATATGGGTCGCCATGCCGACCTGGGTGTTCACATCCCCCGCCGTCGTCATGGTGCGCATCCCCGTGAGCCAGGTCAGCCCCTGATCCGAATGCGGCACCGGGTCCCAGCGGTATTGGCCGAGCGAAATCACATCCTCTGGAATATGCGGCGCGCTCTTCCAGTAAGGCAGGTCGATTTTCTCGTAGCGGTGTGAATGTTTGACGCTGGGGCGAATGCGATAGCACCAGGTACGTTCGGGGCGTTCTGCGGTAAAGGCGGTGCCGGAAAGCTGTTCGCCATAGAGCCCATATTCGCATTTCTGCGGGCTGTTCATGCCTTGGGGCAGGGCGCCGGGCAGGGCTTCGGTTTCAAAATCATTCCCAAATCCGGGCATGTAACCCTCATGGGTGCCCTGATTGGACGGGGCTTGAATCATCTGGTCAGGCAAAGCGTGACGGGTCATTTTAGCCAACCTCCTCTTGCATTTCCCTCTCGGTAATAGTTGATTTTGTAACTAACAAGAGATGCGGAGCGCGCGTATGGACAAAAATGATGATTTTATAGTGCAGGATTTCCTGCCGTTTCTCCTGAATCGGGCGGCAGAGGATTCCTCGCTGGAGTTTCAAAAGCTCTACAAGGGGCGCTACGGCATGCTGCGAACCGAATGGCGGGTGTTGTTCCATCTCGGCATGTACAATCGCATGACCGCGCGGGACATCAGTCAGCGGGCTAAGATCCACAAGACTAAGATCAGCCGCGCTGTCGCAAAATTGGCGGAACGCCGCTGGGTCAGTCGCAGCCGGGATGAGTCTGATCGCAGGGCAGAGCACCTTGAGTTGACGGCGGCGGGGCGCGGCGTCTACGACGATCTGCGCAAGCAGGCGCGGGCGTATGACCAGAAACTGACCAAGGGGTTTTCGGCTGGCGATGTGGCGCTCTTGCGCCGTATGTTACGGCAGTTGGCCAGCATGGAATGCCCGGTCGATCTTGAGATATGACCCGCCATGAGGAGGATGGGGCAATTCACGCCGCCACCGAAGATCTAAAGAACTGGCTCACCCGTCAGGGGCTGAAGTCCCGCGGACGTGAAGAACTGTTGCGCGCTTTTTGCGAACGATTGGTCAACCACGGGGTGCCTCTGCTGCGGATGCAGCTGGCGCAGCGCGCGCTGCACCCTGAGTTTGGGGGCATTGGTTTTACCTGGACCCGCAAGGATGGGATGAACGCCGAATACTTTGGCCGCGTCGATCACAAAGAATCGCATCATGAGTGGCTGCAAAGCCCGTTTCATGCGCTTCTCACCTCGGGCGAGGCTGAGATGCACAGTGTGTTCAGCGCGCAGGATGTGTCGCGTTTTCCGATATTCGCCCGCCTCAAGGCGATGGGCGCAACGAGTTACTTTGCCCATTGGCAGCCGTTGGGACCTGCAAGCGATACCGCCTATGAGCCTGAACGCCCTGATGCCGAGGGCCTTGTGGTGTCCTGGAGTTTTGACGGCGCGCCCGAAGATGCCGCGCCCTATCTGGACATCATTCGGGGGGTATTTGACACGCTGGCGCTTGTGCTTGCAGGCGCGGGGAACCGCGAAATGGGGCGCGCGCTGTTGCAAGTCTATCTGGGCCGGGATGCCGGCGCGCGCGTGCTGTCCGGCGAAATCGCGCGCGGATCGTCTCAACATATCGATGCGGTGATCTGCCTGTTCGACCTGCGCGGCTTTACGGCACTCTCTGAGGCTCTGCCGGGCGAGGCGATGGTCGATTTGCTGAACGACTATTTCGGCCATGTGGTGGAGCTGATCCAGTCGCATGGCGGCAATATCCTGAAGTTCATGGGCGATGCGGTCATGGCGATGTTCAACCTTGGCACGCTGCAGGAGGATGCGCAGGCCGCATTGCGCGCCGTCGCGGAACTGGGGCCTCGGATGAAAGCGGTCAATGCCGCCCGCGCCGCAGAAGGCCTGCCGCTGGCCGAATATACCATGGCCCTACATGCGGGCGAGATTCTCTATGGCAATATCGGTGCGCCCAACCGGCTGGATTTCACCGTGATCGGCCCGGCCGTGAACCTGACCGCGCGGATTGCGGACATGCATCGCACGGTGGAGCGCTCGATCATCCTCTCGGAAGACGTGCGCAATGCGGCAGGACCTGACGGAGAGGGTCTGATTTCAGTCGGGCGTTACATGTTGCGTGGGGTAGTAGAGCCGGTGGAGCTTTTTACGCTGTATCAACCGGAGGTGTGAGGCGCCAACCAAGCCCCGCACATCTTTGCAGGATTTCACAAACGCTGTCGGTCGAAGAGGGTTCCACCCGTAACCGGGTGGACCCGCGCGCCGGGCCAAAGGCCCGGCGCGCGCCCTTCGCCGATCCCGATCTGGCACACCGAAGGTGGGTCAGGGCAGGGAGCGGAACCCCTTGGCGCCCTTACGCTGACCGTTAGATCAGATGTCGATCTCGACTTCGGGCAAGTCCAGCGCCTTCATCATATCGCGCAGCTCCTGACGTGCGGCGATATTCGAGATGTTGAGTTGTTTGACGCCCACATCCTTCAGATCCAGCAAGGTCAGGCCGCGCGGGAAGAGTTCGCGGAAGATCACGCGCTCAGAAAAGCCTGGTGCGACGCGAAAGCCGATCCGCTTGGAGAGCATATTGATCGCGCGCTCCATCTTTTCCTTGTTGACCATGCGCTGAGTGCCGACCCGGTTGCGGATCACGATCCAGTCGATGGGGGGCAAACCCGCCTGCGCGCGCAACTGGCGCGCGTTCCAGACCATTTCGGAGTAAACCGAGGGGCCTTTGATTTTCTCGCCCTTCTCATCCGTATGCGCCAGCAGGTCAAAATCCACGAAACTGTCATTGAGCGGCGTGATCAATGTGTCGGCCAGCGAATGCGCCACTTGGCTCAGCCGGGTATGCGAGCCGGGACAGTCGATCAGGATGAAGTCGTATTCCGGCTCCAGTTCGGAGATTGCCGCAGAGAGACGCAAATCATAGATGTTCTCGCCGGGCTGCAACGTGTCTGCGTCGATCTCCGGAAGCTCGTGCAGCGACACCATCGGTAGGTCGAGGTTAGATGCTGCAATAAATCCGAGCCGGTTTTCCAAGTAGCGACCAAGCGAGCGTTGCCGCAAATCCAGATCCAGACCTGCCACCTTGTAACCCATACGTGCCAATGTTGTGGCCACATGCATGGAGACGGTGGATTTCCCTGCGCCGCCCTTTTCGTTTCCGACGACAATGATATGCGCCATCTTACGGATCCCTTTAAACCTGCGCTGCTTTTGCTGCCGCGCCTTGTGCTTTGGGTGGACTATAAGCGCCAGTCGAATCAATGGGAAGCGGCCAAAAGGCCCAAGTTAGAGCCTATTTTCCGTGAGGCCGTGGCGGAATGGCCATTCAGGAGTTTATTGTGTTCAAATGAAGAACGCCGCCCGAAAAGGGGCGGCGTTCGACAGGAAATCCGATGTGGATAAGTCCGTGGAAGGATTGGATTAGAAACCCAGACCTTCGTATTTTTTCTTGAACTTGGACACGCGGCCGCCGGTGTCCATCAGGCGGGAGGAGCCGCCGGTCCACGCGGGGTGCGCGGAGGGGTCGATGTCCAGTGCCAGCTGGTCGCCTTCGCTGCCCCAGGTGGAGCGCATTTTGACGATGGTGCCGTCGGTCATTTTGACGTCGATGAAGTGGTAGTCGGGATGGATGTCTTTTTTCATGAGACCACTCCTTACGCTTTGGCTTTGTAGTTTGCGTCTTCAGCGATACGGGCGGATTTGCCGCGACGCGAACGCAGATAGTAGAGTTTCGCACGACGTACACGACCGCGACGAACAACTTCGATAGAGTCGATGTTGGTGGAGTGCAGCGGGAACACACGCTCCACGCCTTCGCCGAAGGAAATCTTGCGAACGGTGAAGGAACCAGCGATGCCGGAGCCGTTCTTACGGCTGATGCAGACGCCCTCATAGGCCTGCACACGGGTGCGGGTGCCTTCGGTCACTTTGTAGCCGACGCGGATGGTGTCACCGGCTTTGAAATCGGGGATCTCTTTCCCCAGCGCAGCAACCTGCTCCGCTTCGAGTTGTGCGATCAGATCCATGATCGTCTCCTATGTTGCTCGTGGTTATATCCACGAAGGTCTTGTGATCCCCCAGAGCTCTTGGTCTTCACCGGGTCCGCGATTGCGCCCGCCAGAGATGTGGTGTCGTTACTTGTCGTATTCGCGTTGGGCTGCAGGGCTGCCGAAGAAGACAGCGCAGACACGCACAGCGAGCCCGGACGACTCATGATGAGCCCCGGACGCGCGGTATCTAGGCCAGATGAGGCCAGTTTGCAAGCCTGTTACGTGATGCCAAAAGGTGCTGATGTCCCCTCAGACCTCGCGTGTTTGTGGCTTTTGCATGCTGTGGAAGATAAGGGCAGTGAGTGCCGCCAAAACAAGGACCGTAGCCAGTGTTGCAAAGGTGCCGGAATAGCCAGTGCTGCGCACCAAGGGCAGGGTCAAAAAGGGCGAGATGATCTGCCCCAAGAAGACCGAAGTGGTCATCACACCTGCGGCCTGCCCGCGGCGGCTGGCAGGCGCAGAGCGCAGGGCGATTTCGTTGAAATTCGGCGAGACAGTCGCAAAGCCCAACCCAACGAGCGTTGCGCCGACAAAGATTACCGTAAGCCCCGGCGCAAGGGCCAGCGTTGCCATGCCTGCGCCCATGAGACCATAGCCCAGCATGAACAGTCGGGCATGCCCAAGGCGTGGCTTTAATGCGCCATAGCGGGTGGCGGCGAGAGTCCCGGCCAGTGTCAGCGCCCCCATGACCGCGCCGATGATGGCTGTGTTCTCAATCCCATGGCTTGCCACAAAGAACGGCACCTGCGTTGGCATTGTGAAGAAGCAGATCGTGGTGAGCATCTGCAAAGCCGCCATTGCCCAGAGCCCCACGCCCAGCCCTTGCGTGCTCTCATGATCCTCTGTTGATGTGGTCTGTGCCACATGCGGACGCTTGGGTTCGGTAATTGCCGTCCAAAGAATGGGCAAGATCAGCAAGGCGACGCCGTGAATTGCAAAGGCGTGCATCGGTGACATCAAGGCCAGAACACCAGCCAGCGTGATCGAGACCAGCCCGCCGAGGTTGCGCGCCGAGATCTGCAACCCCAAGAGACGACTGCGCGCGGCCCCGTCAAAGTAATCCGCGATGAGCGCGGTTTGAGCCGTCATAATGAGCGCTACGGCAACCCCCAACGCAAGGCGGCTTGCAAGGATCGCCTCAAGGCTGTTCAGCACCATGCCAAGGCTTCCTGCCAATGCAAACAACAGCACGCCTGCCAACAGGAGTGCGCGCTTGCCAAGCCGGTCAGCCAGCAATCCGGCCCAGCCTGCGATCAGCACAACGGCGACGGAAGGGGCAGGCACGAGGAAGCGGGTCAATAATGCCGCGTGCGGATGCTCGGCAAAGCGTGCCTCCAACCCCGGCAGCGCCGGGCTGATGGCGGCATTGGCCATGGTTGTCAAAGTGGCGGCCAGCAAGAGGGCCACCGCGCGGCGATCCAGCGCGGGGAGGGGAGAGGGGGAGGCAATCATCGAGTTCTCCTTGCCAAATTCAAATTCGATGGGCAGGCTACGAATTCAAGTTAGCTTGAGGTCAATAATGAAATTGCTCGATATTGGTGAGGTCGCAAAGCTGAGCGGCGTGAAGCCGTCAACACTGCGCTACTACGAGGAAAAAGGCCTGATTCAATCGCTGTCGCGCAATGGGCTGCGGCGCCAATATGGCCCCGGCGTGCTGGAACAGCTGTCGCTCATCGCGCTTGGCAAGCAGGGAGGTTTTGCGCTGGATGACATTGCCGCTATGTTTGGTCCCGGCGGCCGTCCGGAGATCCTGCGTGAGGATGTGCAGGCGCGCGCTGAAGATATGCGCAGACAAGCCCAGCGGTTGGAGGCGCTTTCGGAAATGATGCACCATGTCGCGGTGTGCCCTGCGGAAAATCACATGGAATGCGAGAAGTTTCAGCAACTCTTGCGGTTGGCAACGCGGGTGCAACGGCGGGGTGCAGCCTCCAAGGCAAAAAGCTGAACCCCGACATTTGCCGGGGTTCGCATCAAAGGGATCTGTGTGATGGGATCAGGTCAGATCTTCGACGCGCGCGTCCGGCGCGTTTGATTTGACGGATTCGATGCCGCCATCGCGCCCGGATGCGCTGGCGTAGCTTTGCGAGGTGCCGATGACCTGACCGTTTGTGGCCTTGAGGTTGAACATATGCTTGCCCGCAGCGGTTTCCTTGCGCTCATAGCGGGCATCTTCGCTGGCGTTATTCTTGACCGACTCGATGCCATTCTCGGCGCTGGATTTTTGCTTGTAGCCTTCGCTGGCCAGAATGTTCTCGCCATTGCCAGCTTTGAGGCGAAAGCGGTACTCGCCCGCATTGTCGGTGTAGAGTTCGAACTTACCTGCCATCGGAGGTCTCCAGTTATTACGTTCACTTACCGCGAGGACTAAAGCACGACATGAGCCACCCGGCAACGGGGGCATGCCAAGCGACAGGGTGGCGATCCAACCATAGTGTCACGCCGATGTCGCCGAAGGTCAGAGCGGGGTTGCACCGGATTGACCCCAGGGCGCGCTCAGGCCACTATGACGACAAATCGCAGGAGACATTTAAATGGTTTTAAAGCACTGTTTTGCATTGGGATTTTCGGCGCTAATGATTGCCGGGTGCGAGTATGCCGGACCCGCCTCTGATGCGGCGGCACAGAAGCGGGCACAGAATGAGGCGCTTTGGGCCGAGCGTACGACCGTGCGCGATGGCAGCAAGGCCTATGCGTTTAGTGCGGATACAACGCGCGGATTGGCGTTGATGGCCCCGGCTGCGGATGGGTTTGCCTATACCGCATCGGATCTGGAACGCATCGCCAGCGCCAAAACCGGCTGCACCGCAGTGTTTCAGGATGGTATCCTTGAGCTCTTGGACGGCTACACGGAGAAAACGAACCTGCGCAGCATGCAAGAGCAACTGGACAGTTTCCGGAGGTGGCAGCTTAAACTGACGTGCTGATCACGTGTCAGTCTTGCGGGCCTGATGCGCGGCCCAAAGATCCGGGCGGCGCTCTTGAGTGATCTTTTCGCTCATGTCCTGCCGCCATTGCGCGATTTTGCCGTGGTGGCCGGACATCAGCACCTCGGGGATCGCGCGTCCTTTCCACTCTGCCGGACGGGTGTACTGAGGATGTTCAAGAAGGCCAGAGGAGAAGCTCTCTTCCTCGGTTGAGGCCTGATTTCCCAGCACACCGGGGATCAGCCGGACGGTCGCGTCAATGAGCGCCTGCGCGGCCAACTCGCCGCCCGTCATCACAAAATCCCCAAGCGAGACTTCTTGGATGCCGTAGTGTTCAAGCACACGTTCGTCGACGCCCTCAAAACGGCCACAGAGCAGCGTCATCCCATCGCAACGGGCGAAGTTCTGCATCATCTGCTGGTCCATCCGGCGACCACGTGGCGACAGGTAAATGAGCGGCCAGTTGCCGCGTGTGCCTTGCATGGCGTGTTCAATCGCCTCGCCCAGCACATCGGCGCGCAGCACCATGCCCGCGCCACCACCGGCAGGTGTGTCGTCGACATTCTTGTGCTTGCCGATCCCAAAGGGGCGCAGATCCACGGTTTCCAACTGCCAAAGCCCCTGCTGAAGCGCTTTGCCGGTCAGGCTCTCGCCCAAGACACCGGGAAAGGCCTCTGGAAACAGGGTCAGGATCTTGGCCTTCCACACGCCCGCAAGGTCCGGCGTATCGCTCATCAACTCGCGGGGACGCAGGCTGGCACCGATTGAGATGCGCCCATGGGATTTTGTTGGTTTGCTCATGGCAAAAGTGCATGCCGCCCTTCAGATTGGTTTGCAATAGGGATTTGGCGGTTGTTATGCATATGAATGCACAGTCTCGGGGCCTCAATGAGCAATAGCACCAGAAAAACCGAGCCGGGGCTGGATCGAGATGCAGTCGTGAGGGCATTGGGACTGAACCCCGATCAAGCTACGTGGCGACTGATCAAGTCAGTTTCGACGGAGCGCGAGCAACGCGAGGTACTTCTACTCGATCATACCGACCGCAGCTCGCTTGTGGTGAAACATGAGCCGCGCGGGTCCGAGGAGCATTTTGCGCAGTTGCTTGAATGTTACCGCGCGCTTGAACGTGCCACGAAAGGAAGCCGGGCGTTTCACATGGCGCCGCTGGTTTGGGCAGATTCTGAGCGCCAGATCCTCGTGCTGGACTATGTGCCGGGATTGACCGCCTATGCACGGTTGCAGGCGTCTGAAATTGAACTGGACACCCGGGCAGATGTGCTTCGTCAGTGTGGTGCGTGGCTAAGGTATCTGCACAGCGAAACATCTGTTGTGCAGTTTGACGGAAACGGCATGTTACGGCGTGTGCGCCGCTTTGCTCAGAGAACCCGCAACGGAGAACATGAAGCGGCCTATCCGAAAAAGTTTCTGGGGATTTGCGCCTTCATGCACCAATTGATGCGCGCGGCGGACGGGGCTGCGTGCAAATATGGTTTGCGCCATGGTGATGCACACAGTCGCAATTTTATCTTCGGGCGCGATGGGCTCTATAGTATCGATCCGCTCCCACGCGGCGACGGTCCGGTGGCATTGGATGTGGCGCGTTTCATGACCCGGCTGGGCTATTCATTTGGGGTAGAGCGCGCAGGTGAGCGCGGCTTGGCCGGGCTTAATGCCGCTGACTGGGTCGCTTTTGGTTCCGGGTATGGTCAACCCTGTCAGGATGACCCGGTATTGCATGTGTTCTTTTGCCATCAGCTCTTTAATGACTGGCTACAGATCCCGGCCAAGAAAGAGCTGCGCACACAATCAGAGCAGCGTCGGATCGAGCGAATACTGATGATGTTCCAAACGCTACGTGACCAATTGGGTCGCGATTAAAACATCCCTTCTGGTGGGTCTGCGATGATGCGGCCCTGTGTCAGGTCGACCGTGGGCACCGCCGCCTTGGTAAAGGGCAAGAGCACCGTTGTCGAAAGCCCCGGCCCGTGGAGTTCCAGCAGGTCATCGGCGCCGTAGTTCTGTACCGCCTTAACGCGCCCTAAGAGCGTACCGCCGGTGTCAAACACCTCCAGCCCGATCAGGTCGGCGTGATAAAACTCGTCATCAGGCAGCGAGGGAAGGTCGTCTCGCAGTGCATAAAGCTGCACACCCTTGAGGGCATCCGCCTGTTCTTTGGTGTCGACATCCACGATACGCGCGGCGAAACCGTTCTTGACCGCGCGGGTGATCGCCAGCGTGTAGCGGGTCTGGCCATCTTCTCCGAACAGGGGGGAGTAGTCCTCGATCTCTTCGGGATTGGCACAGAAGCTTTTTAGGCGGACCTCGCCACGTACTCCAAAAGAGCCCGCCAGCGCGCCGACACAAATCAGATCTTCACTTACATTGCTCATGTCACATCCGGCAAATCATGCCGGTCCCCGTTTGCGTTCTTGCCCAGTCTCCACCAGCGGTGGCGCAGCGCTCGCGGGCACCGCTGCGTTCATAAAGGACCCCGGCGCCAAAGGCGACAAGGGTGAAGATCAACATGCGGATCAGCCCCATAACGGCTCCTTACGCCTAGCGGGTCTCAATCGGAAGCGCGGCAAAGCGTTGCTCCCAACCTTCCTGCTCCAATTCCGGTGTGTCTGACAGACGCTCCGGGTGGCCGATGCAGAAATAGCCGATGAGGCTCCAGCTTTGGGGCACGTTCAGATCGCGCGCCATCTGGTCGGGGTCGAGCACCGACACCCAGCCAAGGCCAAGGCCCTCAGCGCGCAATGACAGCCAAAAGAGCGTGATGGCCGTGACCACCGAATAGCGGCGCATTTCCGGCATGGTGCGCGCGCCGAGGCCGTGGCCTTTTTCGGTCTCGTCATCGCAGAAAAACGCGATCTGAACCGGGGCTTCGCGCATGCCGGAGAGTTTGAGGCGCGCATAGGTGGCAGCGCGGTCCTCGCTGTAATCCGCCAGCGCCTCGGCATTGGCGGCTTCGAAATTCTTTAGCGCCGCTGCACGTGCGGCATCAGAGTCGACGCGAATAATGCGCCATGGCTCGCTCAGCCCCACAGAAGGGGCCAGCGAAACAGCAGAGAGGCAGCGCGTGAGCACTGCCTCGTCTACCGGATCGGTACGGAAGCGCCGGACGTCCCGGCGCAACTTCATCAACAGATCGAGCTCGGCGCGGAACGCCTGCGGGAAACATCCCTTTGCATCCTGCACCGGGCCCGTCATGTGATTATTCCGCGTCTGCTGCGGCTTCGGCTGCTTCAGCTGCCTTGGCGGCTTTTTCTTCAGCGCGCTCCTGAGCTTTTTTGCCCGGGGTGCCTTTGTTGGGGTTGTTGCGCGTGGCTTTCTCGCGAACGCCTGCTGCTTCGAGCATACGTGCAACACGGTCGGTCGGCTGTGCGCCTTTGTCGAGCCATGCCTGGATTTTCTCGATGTCCATTTTCACGCGCTCTTCGCTGTCTTTCGGCAGGAGCGGGTTGTAGGTGCCCAGCTTCTCGATGAAGCGGCCGTCGCGCGGCATGCGGGAATCCGCTGCAACGATACGGTAGAAGGGGCGTTTCTTGGAGCCGCCGCGGGCCAGACGGATTTTCATTGCCATGGTTTCATTCTCCTTTGATGGCGTTGAACGAGGTGTCCTGATTTCAGGTCAAACCCCGCTTATTCCTGGTGCTTCTTGTGGTGGCGGATGACCTCATCAATGATGAAGTTCAAGAACGCCTTGGCGAATTTTGGGTCCAGATCGGCCTCTTTCGCCAATTCTTCGAGTCGTGCGATCTGCTTCGCTTCGCGCGAGGGATCGGACGGGGGAAGGTCGTGTGTGGCCTTGAGCTGGCCAACAGCCTGAGTGCGTTTAAAACGCTCTCCCAGCGTGTAGACAATGATCGCGTCCAGACGATCAATGCTTTCGCGGTGCTCTTTCAAAAGCTCGGCTGCGCGCGCGGCAGGATCGGTCGTGGTCTCAGTCAATGGCCCATCCTTTCGGTTTGAACAACGGGTCGGCGTAGTGACCGATTTCCATCTCAATGCCATGTGTCAGCTGGCTGTCGCGCAGCTGTGCTGGTGTCGGGTGCCGATAGACCGCGTCGTTGCCGTCGATGGTCTGGGCATCGTGATCTTTTTTCGCACCAAGGCGTTCGGCAAGGCGGATGGAATCGAGGTTCTTTGGGTCGATGTAGCTGACCGCGCCGTCCCAGCCTGCCATGTTGTAGAAATGCTTGCGCGCTGCGTGGGTCGCCTCAAGCGCATAGCCCTTGCCTGCCTTCTCTGGCCAGATGATCCATGCGATCTCGCGCTCCGGCCAGCCTGCAGGCTGCCAGCCCCCGGCCATGCCGTAGGTTTCATCGGTGATCTTGTCGTGGATCATCCACATGCCAAAACCGCGCACCTGCCAGTGGCCGATCTCGGCAGCATAGAGCATCCATGCCTCATAAGTGTTGAGCGGCCCGCCCATGAAGCGCGCACGATAAGACGTGAACGTCGCCTTGAAGTTCGGATAGTCTTCAGCCTCTGGTCCGCGCAGGATCAGACGTTTGGTTTCAATCACCGGAATGGAGGGCGTGCTCATGCGTAGGCCTCCAGTCCGGGGCCCGTGCTGTCGGGGGCATGGCGATAGACCAGATCGACCGTGTCGTATGTCGCAGCATCCGGGTCCAGCACCGCGCCCATACGTTCCGCGAGCAGAACCGAGCGGCGGTTGTCACGGTCGATGTAGCTTACCAGCGTCGGTACTTCGAGAATTTCAAAGGCGAAGTCGCGCATTGCAGAGGCGGCCTCGAAGGCATAGCCAAAGCCTTCAAATCCTTCAAAAACGATCCAGCCCAGTTCCAATTCGGGAAAGTGCGGCGGTTGGCTGATGCAGACCTGCCCGGCCAATTGACCGTCCTTGGTTTCAATCGCCAGACCACCCCAGCCAAAGATCTCCCAAGAACCGACCTCAGCAAGCAACCCGGCCCAGAGCTGCGACTGGCTGCTGGGCACGTCCATATAACGCGACCGGTCGCTCTGGTAGAACGACCAGAACGCCTCCAGATCACCCGCTTCATGCGGGCGCAGGACCAAGCGGTCGGTTTCTATGGTGGGTGCCGAGGTCATCTGTCGGGGTTACTTCTTTTTGCCAAAACCAGAGAGGCCGCCGGGCAGCCCCATGCCGCCGCCAAGACCACCCAGTCCGCCGAGGCCACCGGGCAATCCGCCCTTGCCGCCCATCGCTTTGGCGGCCGCTTCCAGTGCTTTTGGGTCCATCTGCGAGGGGTCCATACCGCCGGGCATACCACCCGGCATCTCGGGCATGCCGCCTTTGCCAAACATGCCTTTCATGGCTTGTTTCAGCATCTTGCCCTTGCCCATTTTGCCCATCTTTTTCATGACATCCGCCATCTGGCGGTGCATCTTCAGCAGCTTGTTAAGGTCGGCTACTTCCATGCCGGAACCTGCGGCAATGCGCTTTTTACGGCTGGCCTGCAGAAGCGCGGGATTGGCGCGTTCCTTTTTGGTCATCGACTGGATCATGGCGATCTGGCGCGTGACCATCTTGTCGTCAAAGCCCGACTCTTCGACCTGTTTGGCCATTTTGTTCATGCCTGGCATCATCTGCATCATGCCCTGCATGCCGCCCATCTGCTGCATCTGTTCCAGCTGCATGCGCAGGTCGTTCATGTTGAACTGACCCTTCATCATGCGCTTCATCATGCGCTCGGCCTGTTCGGCCTCGATGGTTTCCTGTGCCTTCTCAACAAGGGCGACGATATCGCCCATGCCAAGGATGCGGCCTGCGATCCGGTCCGGCTCGAAGGTCTCGATGGCGTCCATCTTTTCGCCCAGGCCGACAAAGCGGATCGGCTTGCCGGTCACTGCGCGCATCGAGAGCGCCGCGCCGCCGCGACCGTCACCATCCATCCGGGTGAGGACCACGCCGGAGATGCTGATCTTGTTGTCGAACTCCTCGGCCACCTCAACGGCGACCTGACCCGTCAGACCATCGACGACCAGCAGGGTCTCGCGCGGGGAGACCACGTCGCGGACGTCTTCGACCTCTTTCATCAGGACTTCGTCGATCTGCAAACGACCGGCGGTGTCGAGCATATAGACGTCATAGCCGCCCAGCGCCGCCTGCTGTTTGGCGCGTTTGGCGATATCTACAGGCGTCTGACCTTTGACGATCGGCAGGGTGTCGACGCCGATCTGGGTGCCGAGCACCGCCAGTTGATCCATCGCTGCCGGGCGATAGACGTCGAGCGAAGCAAGGAGGACTTTCTTGCCCTCTTTTTCCTTGAGCCGCTTGGCGAGTTTACCGGTGGTGGTGGTCTTACCGGAGCCTTGCAAACCAACCATCAGGATCGGTGCGGGCGGGCTGTCGATCTTCAGCGCGCCGGGGTCGTCTTCGCCGCGCAGCGTATCGACAAGCGCGTCATGGACGATCTTCACAACCTGCTGGCCCGGTGTCACCGATTTGGTAACGGCCTGACCCGTGGCCTGTTCCTGCACCTTCTTGACGAAATCACGGGCGACGGGCAGCGAAACGTCGGCTTCGAGCAGAGCCACGCGCACTTCGCGCAGAGCGGTTTTTACGTCGTCCTCAGAGAGGGCGCCCTGTTTCGTCAGCCGGTCAAAGACACCAGACAGGCGTTCGGATAGATTTTCAAACATGCCTTCGGCCTCCATTGCCGGTTACGATGTGTGCTCCTGATGTAAGGAGCGGTGGAACGAACCTCAATCACCTGCCACCAGATCGCAACCACAGGCACAAACCAACAAGGTTTGCCCCCGCCGTGCAAGAAATGTGGGTGCAAACCAACAAGGTTTGCCCCCACGGGCGCAACGCGCTGGTGGAGGGCGATCCCCGACCCATGCCGAGGACCGGAAGACACGACGACTCCCGGAATTGGCTCTGCCTTACTCTGGGGGCACCTGAGAGTCAAGAAGAAGGGCGCAAGTGCAAAAGAGGGCACTCCCGGCGGCATCGGCAGTTTTCCACCTGTACCCGCCATTTCTGGCGGATCGTCACCAATAGGTGCATTTGATATTCAGTTTTTTCGAGCGGTCCCGTTGACCTTCCCCCGTTGCATTTGCTCAAAGCCGGGTTCGGCAAGGAGTTGTAAAGAAATTATGACAAAAGTCCTCATACTTGGCAGTGCTCCCTATGCGATCGAGGCCGCAGGCTGGCCGGTCGGACTGTTTGATCATGTGGTTGCAATCCATGATGCGTGGAGCATCCGTGAAGATTGGACCCATATGATCCACAGAAGGGACTTTTCCGTGGACAGGAGGCCGGTGCTGCTGGAGGGCGACCAGAAGGTTGTCACCGAGGCAGAGTTTTCACCGGTTCAGACCCTTTATGGCGGCGCGCCATACACCGGCGAGGGCATGGCATTTGTGGCGGGATATTGGGCGCTTGCTGCGTTGATGCCGTCGCAGATTTACTACTTCGGTTGTGATATGATCGACCTTGGCGCGGGGCGAACTCAGGGACATGAGGACCAGCTGGGCGAGGCCGGTCGTCCCCACGGCATGGGCGAAAACACCGCTGCCAAGGCGCGGCGGTTGGAGTATTTTGCGGCTCAGGAAACATGCGGCATCGGCAATCTCAGCCCGTATCGCAGTGCGCTTCCCTACCAGCGTGTGACGCTTGAAGGTTTGGACCGCCTGCGCCCTGCATCTGTGTCTCCACGGGATGCAGAGCCGGCGCGGCTGCATGAACAGCGTTGTGGCTATCCGGCGGCCCTCGGGTGCGGCCCGAGTGGAGCAGGCCGCGAGATGGCCGACATTGATGCCGCTTGGCTCAGGTGCTTTGAGCCACGGGTTGCCGCAGTCGCCTAGAGTTCGGTCGCAACAGCGTTGCACAGATACCGGGCAATCTGTCAGAACGGCGGGTGTATAACTGTTACTGCCCGAACTGCCTGATCTGAAGGAGTCATTATGGACGCGCCGACTGCTGCTCAGGAGAGCTTGCCCCTGTCTTCTGACGCGTTGCTGGCCCAGCTGGACGCATGGGGGCTGTCTTATATTTTGCACCAGCACGTGCCATTGCGCACGGTCGAAGAGTCCAAAGCGGTGGAGGACGATTTGCTGGTGCCCGGTGAAACGGCGCTCCGCCTCAAGAACCTCTATCTGCGGGATCGTAAAAAGCGAAATTACCTTGTCTCCCTGCAGCAGGATCGTGAGATCGACCTGAAGGCGCTTGGCGCGCAATTGGGGGTGGGAGGGCTGTCATTTGGGTCCGAAGAGCGCTTGATGGAACATCTCGGCATTCGCCCCGGTGCGGTCACTCCGCTGGCGATGATCAATGGCGCGCCAAAGGGCGTCAGGTTCTTTATGGACGCTGAGGCTCAAACGGCGGACCGCATATATATGCATCCGCTGGTGAATGACCGCACCGTTGCAATACCGCGCGCGGATTTTATGACGTTTTGTGAGAAAATCGGCATCACGCCCGAGTGGATCTGAACTGTTTCAAACCTGTGGTTTGAGGTGTTGCGCTCCGCGTTGCGGATCGCCGGGGGGCAGGCCGCGCCGCAGGCGCGGCCTGCCGGGCCCAACGGGACGCGAGCAGCCTGTGGCTGATCGGCGGACGGGCGGGAGCGCCCCTCCTCCACGTTCTTGTCACCTATGCGGCCAGTTGTGCGATGGCGTCCTTGGCCTTTTGTACGGACCCTTCGGCGTCAATGGCTTGCTGATCCGCTGCGACGATTTCAATGTCGGTAATTCCGATAAAACCCAGCATATGCCGCAGGTAGCGACTGGCGTAGTCGATGTCTGATCCGGCTTCGGTGCCGCCTGATGCAACCGCCAAAATAGCACGTTTGCCCTTCAGCAGACCTTCGGGCCCAGTCTCGGTGTATTGGAAGGTCACGCCAACGCGGGCGACCAGATCGATCCAGGCCTTGAGGGTCGTGGGGATGGTGAAATTGTAGATCGGTACACCGATCACCACGGTGTCCGCCTCTTTGAGCTCGTCAATCAAGCTGTCCGACAAGGCCAGCGTTGCCTTTTGCTCATCGCTGCGTTGATCGGCAGGGATGAAGTTCGCACCAATCCATGCCTCATCCAGCAGCGGCAGTGGCGTCGACAGATCGCGTCGAATAACGGTCTCGGCATTCAGCCGTTCCACTACCTGCGCGGTCAACACGCGGGAGGTGGAGCCGGATTGGCGGGCGGAGCTGTCGATATGGAGTACGGTGTGAGCCATCGTCTTGGTCCTTGTGAGGAGGAAAATTTGTCTGAGGCTCAGAATGGATATTTGCACACCCGAACACAATTTGTGATATTGAACAAAGTCTGTGCGCATCCGCGCAAATACTTACAGACATCTTCGCGACGGGGGATCAGGTGGAGAATTGGGACGAAGTGCGCACCGCGTATCAGGTTGCGCGGCTTGGCACGGTGAGCGGCGCGGCAGAAGTGCTGGGCGTGCATCATGCGACGGTCATCCGGCATATTGATGCGATCGAAGCGCGTCTTGGTGTGAAATTGTTCCAGCGCCATGCGCGGGGGTACACGCCGACTGAGGCCGGGTTGGATCTGTTGCGTGTCGCGCAGGCGACAGACGATCAGTTCAGCCAGTTGGTGGGGCGGCTCAAGGGGCAGGGCGACGAGGTGTCCGGCGAGTTGGTGGTGACATCCCTGTCCTCCATGGCGCCTATGCTGGCGCCTGCGCTGACGGAGTTCCAGCAGATGCACCCGGATCTGGTGATCCGCTATCTGACCGGTGATCGGTTGTTCCGGCTGGAATATGGCGAGGCGCATGTGGCCTTGCGCGCGGGGGCGGCACCGGAACAGCCGGACAACGTGGTTCAACCCTTCGTGGGGCAGCGCCTCGCGCTTTATGCCTCGGAAGAATACGTCGCGCGCCACGGCATGCTCAAAGGGCAAGACGATATGGTGAACCATCGGTTCGTTGCCAGTGACAATGAAAACACCCGCGCCCCGTTCGAACGCTGGCTGCGCGCGACCATCCCGGCTGAGAACATTGTGTTTCGCTGTTCGGATGCGGTGGCCGGACATAAGGCCATCCGGGCTGGGGCGGGCATCGGGTTTATCTCCTTGTGGGAGGCGGCAAGTTGCCCGGATCTGGTGATGATGATGGACCCTCGAGACGAATGGTCCGGCAAGATCTGGCTGGTGACCCATGTGGACCTGCATCGCACCAATAAAGTGCAGAGCTTCGTGCGCTTTTTGAAAGAGCACGCAAAAACCTGGCCACAGTGATGAGCGATCTGGATCTGGCACCCATGCGGGGCGGTCTGCGCGACAGCCACAAGGGGCATCTTGCGATGCTGGCGTTTTCGGCGCTGGTGGCGGGGTCGTTTTCGCTCGGCGCGCTGATCGCGAATGAGGTCACGCCTGCGGCTTTGAATGCCGTGCGCTTTGTGCTGGCAGGGATCTTGATCGGCGCGGCGGCGGCCATCGGGCCGGGCCTGAAGTCGCAACATTTCAGCGCACCTTGGCGCTATGCGCTATTGGGCGGGGTGTTCGCGACTTATTTCGTACTGATGTTCTACGGGTTGAAAACCGCAGATCCGGTGAGCGCGGCGGCGGTCTTTACGCTGACGCCCGCCATGAGCGGCGTCTTTGGCTGGCTCTTGCTGCGCCAGATCACCACGCCGCGCATGGCGCTGGCCTTGATGATCGGCGGGGCGGGGGCGCTTTGGGTGATCTTTCGCGCAGATCTTGAGGCTGCGGTTCGCTTTGAGATCGGCCAGGGTGAGGTGATCTATTTCGTCGGCTGTGTGGCCCACGCGCTCTATACGCCGATGGTGCGCAAGCTGAACCGGGGCGAGCCTGCGCTGGTCTTCACCTTTGGGGTGCTGGTCGCCGGGGCGGTGGCGCTGATCGCGCTGGCGTGGCGCGATCTGATCGCCACGGATTGGGCGGGGCTAAAGCCCATCGTCTGGATCGGACTTATTTATGTGTCGGTCTGTGCCTCGGCCTGTACCTTTGTCCTGCTGCAATTTGCAACGCTGCGGCTGCCGTCGGCAAAGGTCATGGCCTATACCTATCTGGTGCCGTCGTGGGTGATCCTGTGGGAGATCGCGCTGGGCAAAGGTTGGCCTCCGGCACTGATCTTTGTGGGGATCGCGCTGACGATCGTGGCGCTCTGGCTGCTGTTGAAGGATGAACACGGTTAAAGACGCCAAGTATCACTTGCTCCGCGCCGGGCGTGTGCCTCACTCGCCGTCGCGGAGCTCTTCTTCGAGAAACCGTTCAAAGGCATCCAGATTCACCGGCTCAAACTGACCAAAGCCCTGCATCCAGACCGAGGCGGCGCGCAGAGCATCCGGTTGCAGCTTGCACCATTTCACCCGCCCGCGCTTTTCCTGCTGGATCAGACCAGCGCGGGTGAGGATGGTGAGATGTTTGGAAATCGCCGCCAGCGACATCTCAAACGGCTCTGCCACATCGGTGACGGCCATATCGTCTTCGAGCAGCATAGACAGAATCGCCCGACGGGTCGGGTCTGCGAGGGCTGCAAAGACAGTATCAAGAGTATCGCTCATGGGGATATCTCCTAAAGCGCAGGAAGCGGGTCGACAATCCCGAAGCGTATGCGCAAAACGGCGCGGGCGCTATTGAGGGAGAGCACCATGGCATTGCGGTATTGGGCCATCATCGTGATCCTCGGCATTGGCTGGGGGATGTCCTTTATGTTCAACGCGGTGCTGCTGCGCGAGTTGGCACCCTTATGGATCTCGGTCGGGCGTGTCGGGCTTGGGGCTTTGGGGTGCTGGGTTTTCCTGCTGGCGCGCGGGCGCAATTGGCGCATATCGCCATCGCGCGCGCTGGCTCTGGCGGGGTTTGGAGCCCTGAGTTATGCGATCCCGTTTTCCTGTTATGCGCTCGGGCAGCAGCATATCGCCAGCGGTGTTGCGGGGATCGTCAATGCCTGTACCCCGGCGCTTGCAGTGGTGGTGACCCATTTCTGGCCGGGTGGCGAACGCGCCAATTGGCGCAAGAGTTTGGGTGTCGCTTCTGGGCTGGCGGGGATCGTTCTGCTGTCTCTGCCGATCCTGCAGGGCGGGGAGAGCTCTGCCATCTGGGCGATCCTCGTCACGTTGGGCGCGCCGCTGTGTTATGCCTTTTCGGTCAATGTCGCGCGCCAGTTTCGCGATATGGAGCCGGTGGTGCTGGTGGCCTGGGCCTTGACCGGGGCAACTGCCTTTATCCTGCCACTGGCCCTCTGGTCCGATGGGGTGCCGGGCGCACTGTCTACACAGGCATGGGGGGCGTTGCTGATCATCGGGTTTGCGCTGACCTCTGCCGCCTTCATCGCCATGTACTGGGTGCTTCCCAAGATTGGTCCGACCAATGTCACCCTTCCGACGCTGATCGCGCCAGCCTCGGCGCTGTCATTGGGGGTCTTGGTTCTGGGAGAGCCGCTTGAGGTCAGCCATCTGTCGGGGCTGCTTGCGATCCTTTTTGGTCTTTTGCTGATCGACGGACGACTGTTCCGACGCCGGGTTCCTGCCGTGTGATTTCAAGATCAACCATTTGGTTGAATATGCCTCGGGCGATGTCGAAAGGCTTATCCTCAGGCGAAGGACGCCGCGCGCAAACACGTGATTTGGCTTAGTGATCTGAAAATATTGATATTTTGCCCAGAGCAGATCGGCGTAATGCGCAATTGACTCTGAGCGGAGGACCGCTTAGCAAACCCTCAGATTTCGCGAGAGGATGCGTCACCTTGATCGACGACGACCAAAAGCAGCGCATGGCGCAGCTGGAGGAGAAACTGGCAGCCGCCAAGAAGGCGCATGAAGAGCCAGAACCTCGCGCGGATGAACACTATTCCATGGCCAATCAGGCCTGGCGGATGGTGACGGAATTGGTGGCCGGTCTCGTGATCGGCCTCGGCATCGGATACGGGTTGGATGTTCTCTTGGGAACGACCCCCATTTTCATGGTGCTGTTCATATTGCTGGGTCTGGCCGCCGGGGTGAACGTGATGCTCCGCAGCGCACGCGAGATTCAGGACAAACAAATGGCTGAGGCGGAAAAATCCGCCGACGCTGATAAAGATGCATGAATGCTGGGCGACGGCCTAAGCGACAGGAGAAGCGGAACGATGGGCAAACTGTTCTTTTACGTAGCTTTGGCTTTGGTGCTCGTATCGGGCCTGGTGTTCGCACCGGAAACGGCGGGTCTTGCCATTCACCCGATGGAACAGTTCACCGTGACGCCGCTGTTTGGTGGTGACCATATCGCTTGGTACACGCCCACCAACGTGACGCTTTGGATGTTCCTTGCCGTGGTTGCGATCATCGGCCTCTTGGTGTTTGGCTCCTCAAACCGGGGCATCGTTCCTTCCCGCGCTCAGTCGGTTGCGGAACTGGCCTATGGCTTCATCTACAAGATGGTCGAAGACGTGACCGGCAAAGATGCCGTGAAGTTCTTCCCATACATCATGACGCTCTTCATGTTCATCGTGACGGCCAACTTCCTTGGTCTGATCCCGATGTCCTTCACCACCACCTCTCATTTCGCCGTGACCGCGATCCTCGCGATGCTGGTCTTCGTGACCGTGACCATCACCGGCTTTGTGCTGCATGGTGCGAAATTCCTCGGCCTGTTCTGGGTCAGCTCCGCTCCGCTGGCGCTGCGTCCGATCCTGGCCATCATCGAACTGATTTCTTACTTCGTGCGCCCCGTCAGCCACTGCATCCGTCTTGCAGGCAACGTGATGGCGGGCCACGCGGTTCTGAAGGTGTTCGCAGGTTTTGCTGGCGCGCTGGGTGCCGGGGCGTTCCTGCCGATCTTTGCCATCACCGCGGTCTACGCACTCGAAGTTCTCGTGGCCTTCATTCAGGCTTACGTGTTCACCATTCTGACCTGCGTCTATCTGAAAGACGCGCTGCATCCGTCCCACTAAGGGCAGGCTGCTGGTCTGAACTACTACCTCAACTTCCAATCGTAAGGAGATATCAAATGGAAGGCGATCTCGCATACATCGGCGCTGGCCTGGCTGGCATGGGTACTGGTATTGCTGCTCTGGGTGTTGGCAACGTTGCTGCTAACTTCCTGGCGGGCGCTCTGCGCAACCCCTCCGCGGCTGCTTCCCAGACCGCAACCCTCTTCATCGGCATCGCATTTGCAGAAGCTCTGGGCATCTTCTCGTTCCTGGTCGCTCTGCTCTTGATGTTCGCCGTCTAAGACTCCGGAACACTTTTTCCTTACGGCCGGGCGGAGTGCCAACCGCGCCCCGCCCGGTGTAACGGCAAGTTCCATAGGAGGACGACATGGCATCTAATACGGCCGATACAGGTCATGGAGCTGCCGACGCGGTGCACGGGTCTTCCGGCATGCCGCAGCTGGACTTCTCGACCTACGGAAACCAGATCTTCTGGCTTCTGGTCACGCTTGTCGTGATCTACCTGATCCTGTCGCGCGTCGCGCTGCCCCGTATCGCAGCCATTCTGAACGAGCGTCAGGGGACTATCACAAACGACCTCGCTGCGGCTGAAGATCTCAAAGCCAAAGCTGTCGAGGCCGAAAACGCTTATAACAAGGCACTGGCTGATGCTCGCGCGGAAGCGCAGCGCATTGCCGCCGAAACCCGCGCCGAAATTCAGGCAGGGGTCGACGAGGCAATCGCAAAGGCGGATGAGGAAATCTCTGCGAAAGCAGCGGAATCCGAGAAAGCCATTGCTGAAATCCGCGCTGGTGCGCTGGAAAGCGTCAAAGTCGTTGCAACCGACACCGCATCCGCACTGGTCGCGGCTCTGGGTGGCAAGGACGACGCTGATGCTGTGGCGGCTGCTGTCGCCAAACGGACGGAGGGCTAAGACCATGCGCGCAACTTTTGCAATTGCTCTGACCCTCGCAACCGCATCTCCTGCCTTCGCTGCTGGCGGTGGCTGGAACCTCGGCAACACCGACTTTGTTGTTGTTCTCGCATTCCTGCTGTTCATTGGCATCCTGCTCGCTGCCAAAGTGCCGTCTTTGATCGGCAAGCAGCTCGACAATCGCGCGGACAGCATCAAGTCGGAACTGGAAGAAGCCCGCGCGCTGCGCGAAGAGGCCCAGACCCTTCTGGCCTCCTACGAGCGCAAGCAGCAGGACGTCCAGGCCCAAGCCGAGCGCATCGTCGCCAACGCCCGTGACGAGGCCGCTGCTGCGGCTGAGCAGGCGAAGGCAGATCTCGCGGCTTCCATCGCGCGCCGTCTGGCCGCTGCGGAAGAGCAGATTTCCTCTGCAGAAGCCTCTGCAGTGAAAGAGGTCCGTGACCGCGCCATCACCATTGCTGTCGAAGTTGCCGATCAGGTGATTTCCAAGCAAATGTCCGCAGCCGATGCAAACAAGCTGATCGACGCGGCCATTCAGGACGTGGACGCCAAGCTGCACTAAGCAGATCTTGCATGCGACGACTATTGCGAAAGCCCCGGCCTAACGGCTGGGGCTTTTGCATTTGGGAATAAACGGAGGGCTTGTTTTGCACCTCTCATGCTGCTGCGGTCGCTTCATGAATTTTTCATGACAACTGCAATCGGTGGGATGATCCGTTAACCCTGTCGTGCGAAGAGCGAGGGCATCCCGATAAGAACAGGGTCCTGATGTTTCATTCATTGCCGCTCCATCACAAGACATCTCAGCTGACAAAAGATCAGGTGACGCTTCCTGCGGCGATCAGCGTGCGAGAGTTTGGTCTTAAGGTTGGCGGCCGGGATGTGCTTTGCGATGTCACACTAGATATTCGCAAGGGAGAGGTTCTGGGGCTGATTGGACGCACAGGAGCGGGTAAGTCCGTCTTGATGCGGGCCATGTGCCGGCTGTTGCAACACGAGCGTCAGCTGGCGACGACTGGCAGCCTGACATATGGCGACACAGAGGTGTTCTCACCCCAGTGTGATCTGCCTGCGCTGCGGCGCAAGGTGGCCTATATCCCTGAGACACCAAACCCGTTCCCGCTGTCCGTTTGGGATAATATCTCCTATGGTCTCAAACTGAACCAGATCGCGACCAGCCGCCATGAGGTGGCTGAGGCCGTAGAGACGGCATTGCGGCGATGTATGCTCTGGGATCATGTGAAGGATGTCCTGCACAAACGACGCGGCGTGGATCTGCCGCGCCACCAGCAACGCCTGCTGTGCATCGCGCGCAGCATCTCGGTGCAACCCGAGGTCCTGTTGCTGGATCGCTCTACCGGGTCGATTGATCAGGGCGAAGGCGAGGCCCTTTGTGCGCTCTCAGTGGATCTGAAAAAAGATCATGCGGTTGTGGCTGTGTCTGCAACCTTGGCGGAAACCGCGCAAATTGCTGATCGTGTGGCGTATTTTGAACAGGGCCGCCTCGTTGAGGTGGACAGCGCCGAGATGATCTTTACCGCCGCACTCAAGGCTGAAACCCGTGGGTTTATCGACAGCACATCCGGCTAGCGATTGCGTTCATGTTCCAGTCGCTGCGCTGCAATCCGGGCATTTCGATCTGCCCGTATTTGTTCGTCGAGCGCCTGTTTCACATAGTCCATGTGGGTTTCGACAGCCGTTCGCGCAGCATGGGCGTCGCGGGCCTGCAATGCGGCGTTGATGGCGCGGTGTTGTTCCAGCAGCGCCTCATAAGTGGTGTGCTGGCCGAACATGATACGGCGGTTGTAGAACACGCCTTTGCGCAGCATGTCGAACATGGAGCGCATCATATGCAAGAGTACGACATTATGGCTGGCTTCCAGAATGGCGGAATGGAATTGCGCGTCTAGCTCCGCAGCGGCCTCTGAAATACTGGGATCTCCCGCTTCTTCCATGCGGTCAAAAATCTCCTGAATGACGCCGAGGTCTGCGTCAGAGCCAAATTTTGCCGCGCGTTCAGCGGCCATACCTTCGAGGTCACGGCGAAACGACAGGTAGTCAAAGACCGCCTCATCGTCGCTGGCGAAAAGCTGGATCAGCGCAGGCGAGAAGGCGGACCCAAGGACATCGGCCACAAACACACCGGACCCCGCGCGGCTGGAGAGCAATCCACGATCCTGCAATTCTGCCAGCGCATCGCGCAAGGAGGGGCGGGAGACCCCCAGTCGCTCGGCCAGTTCGCGTTCGGAGGGCAAGCGTTCCCCGGGGCGTAGAATGCCGCGCAGGATGAGTTTTTCGATTTGGCGTACCACTGCGGTGGAGAGCTTTTCCGGCTGCACTTTCTGGAACGGCATCGAAGACCTCGAAAAACAAAGATTGGTCAAATCATATGACCACCAACATGAGGGGCCTGCAAGATCACGAAAGCTGAAATAATAGGTCAGAAATATTGACTTGTTTTGCGCTTTCCTGTCGATTTCGCGAAGGTGACGAAAGGAAGTGATCAAAATGACCCTCGCAGCGCAATATGCAACACGTATTGGCCGCATGAAGGCTTCGGAAATTCGCGAGCTGCTCAAATTGCTTGATCAGCCGGGGTTGCTTTCTTTTGCCGGTGGGATACCTGATCCGGCGTTGTTTCCGGCGCAGGCGTTTGCTGATGCGTTTCAGGCGGCGCTCTCGCCAGAGCATCAGGCGCAATCCCTGCAATACTCTGTCTCTGAAGGTTATCTGCCCCTGCGTCAGTGGATTGCCGCGCATATGGCGAAGATTGGTGTGCAGTGCGGGCCTGAGAATATTCTGATCACATCGGGATCGCAGCAGGCGATTGATTATCTGGGTAAACTGTTCCTCAGTCCCAAGGATACGGCGCTGGTGGGCTGGCCCACTTATCTGGGCGCGCTTGCGGCCTTTAACGCATATGAGCCACGCTACGACCGGCTTCGGTCTGGTGAAAACCAACCGCCCGAGCGTTACGCGCAAGCCGCCGAAGCGGCAGGAGGTCGGGTTAAGTTTGCCTACCTCAGCCCGGATTTTGCCAATCCAACGGGTGTGACGATGACCCACGCAGAACGTCTGCAGATGCTGGATTTGGCCGAAACGCTTGATACGGCGGTCATTGAGGATGCCGCCTATCAGGACCTGCGGTTTGACGGGGAGCCGGTGCCGCCGATGCTGGCGCTGGAGCAAGACCGGAAGGGCGGCGATATCGAGGCCTGCCGGACGATCTATTGCGGCACATTTTCCAAAACCCTGTCGCCGGGTTTGCGCGTGGGATGGGTGGTTGCGGCGTCGCCGATAATCCAGCAGTTGGTGCTGATGAAGCAGGCTTCTGACCTGCACTCTCCTACGATCAACCAGATCGTGACATATCAGGTGGCGGAGCAGTTGTTCGACACTCATGTTGCGGAATTGCGTTCAGTTTATATGAGGCGACGTGATGCGATGCTGGCTGCCCTCAAGGAACATATGCCCGCAGGCGTCACTTGGACCAAGCCCGAGGGTGGCATGTTCATCTGGGTCACGTTGCCTGAAGGCATAAGTGGTGCGCAGTTATTGGAGCGTGCCTTGGAGCAGGAAAAAGTCGCTTTTGTGCCGGGACAAGCCTTCCATGCGGATGGGTCGGGCGAAAACACCCTTCGACTGAGTTTCTCAAACAGTAATGAACCCGCAATCGCCGAGGGGATTGCGCGGCTGGGACATGTGCTGAAAACCGCAATGTGAAATGGGGTTATCCACAAGATATGGTGTGAGCGCAGGTGGGAAACTGCCGATTTTGCGGCATGTACCGTTGACTCGGGGGGCGCAAGGCTGCTGTGATTTGCTGCAACGGAATCACCAGAAGGGGCGAACTTGCGCTTTTCCAAACTCAGGCTCAACGGCTTCAAAAGCTTTGTGGACCCCACTGACCTGCTCATCGCCGATGGGTTGACAGGTGTTGTGGGGCCGAATGGCTGTGGCAAGTCGAACCTCTTGGAGGCGCTGCGTTGGGTGATGGGGGAAACCCGTGCCAAGGCGATGCGGGGCGGTGGCATGGAAGACGTGATCTTTGCCGGCACCGCCACCCGGTCTGCGCGCAACTTTGCCGAAGTCAGTCTGCAGATCGACAACTCCGAACGATTGGCGCCTTCTGGGTTCAATGACTCCGACCAACTCGACATTGTGCGCCGGATCACCCGTGACGTCGGCTCGGCGTATAAGGCCAACGCGAAGGATGTGCGGGCCAAGGACGTGCAGATGCTCTTTGCCGATGCCTCAACCGGTGCGCATTCGCCCGCGTTGGTGCGGCAAGGTCAGATTTCTGAGCTGATCAACGCCAAACCCAAAGCGCGCCGTCGGGTGCTTGAAGAGGCGGCCGGGATCTCCGGGCTGTATCAGCGCCGTCATGAGGCGGAACTGAAGCTCAAGAATACGGAACAGAATCTGCTGCGCATCGATGATGTGATCGAGCAGCTTGCGACGCAGTTGGGGCAGCTTGGACGACAGGCCAAACAGGCGCAGCGTTACCGCGAGATTGGCGAAAAACTGCGGCTGGCCGAGGGTATGCTGCTCTATCGTCGCTGGCGTGAGGCGGATGAGGCGCGTCTGGCGGCGGAAGAAGAACTCCGCACGCGTGTGACACAAGCTGCCAAAGCGGAGGCGCTGGCGCGTGTTGCGGGCGAAAAACGGGCTGAGGCTGAGGACGGATTGCCACCGCTGCGCGAAGAAGAGGCGATCGCCGCGGCTGTGCTGCAGCGTTTGGTGGTACAGCGCGATGCGCTCTCCGATCAAGAAGCGCAGGCCCGGCAGAATATTGAACGTCTGAACAGCCGCATCCAGCAGCTTGGCAATGATATCGAACGTGAGGCCGGGCTGAACCGGGATGCGGGCGAGACGATTGAACGTCTGGAGTGGGAAAAGCGGGAACTGGCCAAGGCGGGTGAGGGGCACGATGACCGCATGGCGGAGGCCGCAGAAGTTGCGCAAGAGTCCACATCCATCCTCCACAATGGTGAGGAACATCTTTCGCAGGTGACAGAGGATGTTGCGCGGCTCGCCGCGCGCCATCAGTCTGCGCAGCGCCTCGTCGAGGATTGCCGCCGCGCCTTGGAACGCGCCGAAGGTGAGGGTGCCAAGTCCCGCGCCGCTCAGGACACTGCGCGAGAGGCTTTGGCTGCGTCCGAGGCGGCCTATGAGGCGGCTTTGGAGGCGGAGGAAGAGGCCCGCGAAGCCGCCGAGACGGCAGAAGAAGCGCTGGCCGAGGCGGATGAGCTGCGCACTGAAACGCAGGCACATGAAACCGAAGCGCGTGCGAAACGCTCTGAGGCGGAGGGGGAGCTGGGCGCGCTCAGGGCCGAGGTCACGGCGCTGGCAAAGCTGGTTGAGCGTGACACCGCCGAGGGCGGTCAGGTCATGGATGATCTGCGGGTGACACCGGGCTACGAGAAGGCTCTTGGTGCTGCATTGGCGGATGATCTGCGCGCGCCGCTTGCAGATAGCGATGGGCCGACGGGCTGGCTGACCTTGCCGTCCTATGAACGTGATGCGCCACTGCCGGATGGGGTGGAGCCGCTCGGCAAATATGTCGATGGTCCTGATGCGCTCTGGCGGCGGATTGCACAGATCGGCGTGGTCGACCCGGATGAGGCGGCGCGTTTGCAGCCTTTGTTGCAGCCCGGCCAGCGTTTGGTGACGCTGGAGGGCGATCTGTGGCGCTGGGACGGGTTCCGCTCTTGGGCAGAAGACGCGCCCTCGGCGGCGGCGATGCGACTGGAGCAGATGAACCGGCTGGAGGCGCTGAAACAGGATCTGGCGCATGCCACGGCCCGCACCGAAGGAGCGCAGGCCGCACATGAGACCTTGGTGCGCAAGCTCGAAGAAGTGACCCTTGCGGATCAGGCCGCCCGTCAGGCCCGCCGCACCGCCGATCAGCGCGTCGCGGATAGTGCCCGTGCCCTGAGCCGCGCTGAGGCGGAAAAGAACCTCGCCGAAGGCAAGCTCGAAAACTTTGGCATTGCTGTCGCGCGCCATGATGAGGATGCGCTGACTGCATCTTTGCAACTGAAAGACGCCGAAACGGCGCAGGCGGCTCTTGGGGATCTCGCTGAGGCGCGCGCCAAGGTTGAGGAGATCAAACACGGGGTCGAGGCGGCGCGGATCACCATGCTCACGCACCGCTCCGCGCTGGATGAGTTGCGCCGCGAAGGCGAGGCGCGCACCAAACGCGCGCAGACCGTGACCAAGGAAATCTCTGGCTGGCGGTTGCGTCTGGACTCGGCCGGTAAGCGGATTTCCGAGCTCGAAGAGCGTCGTGAGACCAGCCAAGAAGAACTGGAAGACGCGATGGCGGTGCCCGGCGAGATTGCCGAGACCCGCGAAGAGCTTAATGAACAGATCACCGACGCCGAGGCGCGTAAGGCTGAGGCGACGGATGCGCTGGTTGCTGCCGAAGCTGTGCTGCGTGAGGCGGTCCACAATGAGCGCGAATGCGAGCGCCTGGCCTCCGAGGCGCGCGAAGCACGGGCGCGGTCCGAAGCCCGCACAGAGGCTGCCCGCGAAACCGTCGAGGCCACGGCTGAGCGCATCGATGAGGTGATGCAGCTGGAGCCTGCCGAGCTGTTGGAGCAACTAAACGTTACCCCTGAGGATATGCCCAACGCCGAAGCGCTGGAGGTCGAGGTCGCCCGTCACAAACGCCAGCGCGATGCGCTTGGTGCGGTGAACCTGCGTGCGGAGGAAGACGCCCGCGAAGTTCAAAGTGAGTATGACACGCTGGTGGCAGAGAAGCTGGATCTGGAAGAGGCGGTGAAGACCCTGCGCTCAGGGATTGCCTCTCTCAACCGCGAGGGGCGGGAGCGCCTGCTGACCGCCTTTGAGCAAGTGAACAGCTCTTTTGCGATGCTGTTTACCCATCTGTTTGGGGGTGGCGAGGCAAACCTGCTGATGGTTGAAAGCGATGATCCCTTGGATGCGGGGCTTGAGATCATGTGCCAGCCACCAGGCAAAAAACTCTCTACCCTGTCGCTTTTGTCCGGAGGGGAACAGACCCTGACGGCGATGGCGCTGATCTTTGCTGTGTTCCTGTCAAACCCTGCGCCCATCTGCGTGCTCGACGAGGTCGACGCGCCGCTTGATGACGCCAATGTCACGCGTTTCTGCGATCTGCTGGACGAGATGTGCCGCCAGACCGACACGCGCTTTTTGATCATCACCCACCATGCGGTGACGATGGCGCGTATGGACCGGCTGTTTGGCGTGACCATGCAGGAAAAAGGTGTGAGTCAACTGGTGTCAGTAGATCTGAAAAAGGCAGAGGCGCTGGTCGCTTAGACCGCCCCTCGTCTCAGACTTGGGTCAGAGCGCGTTCAGCAGATCCGGCGTGGGCCAGGCATCTGCGGGGAACCCCAGACGCTTTTGCTCTTTCTGCACCGCCAGTCGGGTGTTCGCGCCGAGTATGCCATCAACATCACCTACGTCGTGACCGCGGGCTTGCAGACGGCGCTGCAACTCTTTCATTTGATCGCCAGACAATCCCTGCTCAGAACTTCCGGCATCGTAAACAGGCGCGCCTTCCAGTCGGGTCGCAAAATAGGCTGCGGTCAGAACATAGGTAAAGCTCTGATTCCACTCAAAATAAATGTCGAAGTTAGGGTAGGCAAGAAAGGCAGGGCCCTTGTGACCCTGCGGGAGCAACAGCGAGGCCTCTGCATCCTTCATCGCAAAGCTGGTCGTTCGGGGTGCGACACCCATCGCCTCCCAGTCGGCAAGGGATTTCTTATAAGCGGGGCCGGAGGCGGAGACATCCATGTCTGCCGGGATCGTGACCTCTTGCAACCATGGCTCATTTGCGCGCCAGCCGAGGTGCGAGAGCATGCGCGCCGCAGACATCAGCGCATCCGCTGCCGATGTCTTGAGCGTCACGTGGCCATCGCCGTCCGCGTCCACTCCGTGCTCAAGGATATCGCTGGGCAGCATCTGCACCATGCCTATTTCACCGGCCCAAGCACCCGTGGTGCGCGCCGGGTCAAAGTCCCCTTTGCGATAAAGCTCCAGCGCCGAGAAAATTTGCGGCCTGAACAGGTCCGGGCGGCGGCAATCATGCGCGAGCGTCACCAGTGCATTTCGAGTGTTGAAATCGCCCTGCACTGCGCCATAGTCGGTCTCAAACGCCCAGAACGCCAGCAGGACACCCCGGTTGATGCCATAGGTCGTCTCGATCCGGTCAAAGATTTTGTCGAATTCCTCGCCCTTGCTACGGCCACGGTTCAAACGGCTCTGCGAGATCAGGCGGCGGGAAAATTCGACAAACGGTTTCTGGAACACGCCCTGAGAGCGGTCAGCTCGGAGCACGCTCTGGTCTTGCGAGACGCCATTAAAGAATTCGTTGACGGTACTGATCGCATAGCCTGCCGAAACGGCCTCGTCTTTCAGACCGCGTACGAAGTTTTGAAAACTCCCACCGCATTGCGCTGCGGCAAGGGTCGGGGCACTCAGTAGGGCAATCAAGGCGGTGCGGTGCAAGACCGCTTTGGCGCTGGGCAGCACACGCATGGCTCTTTGTCCTCTGGTCGGATCGGTTCGCGCTAACGATATCTAGAAGAGCAGACCCAATGCAACCACCAGAACAAGTGTCAGACCCCAAGATTTCCAAAGAACGTCGCAGCACCGTGTGATTGCATGGGCATTGGCGCTTTTTGACCCCGCCTCATTTACCCAAGCAAAATCCCGCATCTCGCCGTCATAGGATCGGGGACCGGCCAGCGCGACACCCAGTGCGCGTGCCATAGCGGCTTCGGGCCAGCCCGCGTTGGGGGAACGGTGCTTGCGCGCATCGGCACTGATTTCGCCCCACTCGCTCGTGCGCCATGTGACCACTGCCAGCAGCAGCGCACTCAGACGGGCGGGAATGATATTGAGCACATCGTCAAACCGCGCCGCCGCCCAGCCGAATTCTTCGTAAGCCTCGGTGCGGTAGCCGATCATACTGTCGGCGGTGTTGATGAGTTTGTAGATGAACAGGCCCGGCAGGCCGGCGACCAGAAACCAGAATGCTGGCGCGATGACACCATCCGAGAAATTCTCTGCGCCGCTTTCAATTGCCGAGCGCGCAACCTGCGGGCCGGTCATATTGGCTGTATCGCGACTGACAATTTGCGCAACGGCTTCGCGCCCCTCAAGGAGGCCATGGCGCAAACCGGTGGCTACCGCGCGTACATGATCAACCAAAGAGCGTTGAGCGATGAGGATGGCAGCGATCAATACGCTGACCACATCTCCTAACCACGACACTGCCCAGCCCAGACACAGGCCAGTGACAACAAGGACGAGGACGGCCACAACGCCCTTGCTACGTCGTCCGTCACCGTCATTCAGCCCATCATCGAGCGCCTGTACAAGCTTGCCCATCAGAACCGCCGGATGCGGCACGCGGGACCAGAGCCATTTGGGTTCTCCAAAAATGGCGTCGAGGATCATTGCCGGGATCAATAGCGCAGCGGTGCTCATAAAAGTGCGGTCTCCAGTTGGCTCCAGCGATCTGCGGGCGGCAGGCCGAGGCGCAGGAAACGGCTGGAATAGGGGAATATACGGCTCCAGATATGAGCGCGGGCAAGGCGGTCTTGCCAGGCACTTGCGTCCTCAACGTCGTAGAGCCGGAACAGATCGGTGCCGCCGACAGTTTGCGCACCGGCCTGCTGCATCAGTTGATCCAGTCGAGAGGCTGCGTCAGCCAGTTCAAGCCGTGTGGTGGTCGCCCAGTCGTGATTGTTCAAAGCATGCGCGCCAATGCGCAGTGCAGGCCCAGAGACAGCCCACGGCCCCATTGCTGCGCGCAACCCTGCGATCAGATCCGGATCACCAATGGCAAAACCCAATCGCAGGCCAGCCAGCCCCCAGAATTTGCCAAAACTCTTGAGAATAATGGTGCCCGAGGCAGATGCGCGGGCGATCAGGCTCTGTTCCGGGCAAATGTCGCAGAAACTCTCATCAATCACGCAGAAGGGGGCGTTGATTTCGTCTGGCTGCCACAGGTGGCCATCGGGGTTGTTGGGGTGGACCACAACCTGCGCCTCGGCTGGGCCATGATCCAGAATTTGCCAGCCGCAATGATCAAACGCTGCGGCGTGTTCATTGTAAGTGGGCGTGGTGATCTGAACCGTTCGCGCAGGGCGCAGTGCGGGGAGGCGTGCAATCAGGGCAGAGGCACCGGGAGCGGCGAGGATGTCTGCCCCCTCCGGCACGCGCCAAAAGCTGCGCGCGGCATCGATGAGCGCCTGTTGGGCATCGCGGTCGGGCAATGCGGTCCAGTCCTCAGCCATGAGCGGCGGCAACGGGTAGGGCGCTGGATTGATCCCTGTCGAGAGGTCAATCCAGTCTTCTCGCAGACCTCCAAATCGGGCGATTGCCGCAGCGAGGTTGCCACCGTGGTCACGTGCTCCCCCGGCAGAGGCCGTGGCCTGCGCCGGGTCTTGCACAGCGGCAAACTGAGAGGGTTCTGCCATCGCGGGGCGGCCTTTTATCAGATCAGCGTCTAGGCACGATATGCCTCTGCAATGGCCATAAAGCAAGCGCGGCAACCCGTAGCCCGCCTCACGAGCGCGGGACTTACGCGCGCCCGTGCGGTGCCTGCCAGTCAAGTACCGGATTGATCGGCAAGATCCGGTTGGGGTTTATAGTGTCGTGACTGTAGTGATAGTGGCGCACGATATGTGGCATGACCACCGTTTCTGCCACGCCGCTCATTTGGTAGAGTTCACGTGTGTAGCCCCAGAGGTTGGGGTAATCGATAATGCGACGTTGATTGCATTTGAAATGCAGGTGATAGACCGGATCAAAGCGCACCAATGTGGTGAACAGGCGCCAGTCGGCTTCTGTGAGTTTGTCGCCCATCAGGTAGCGGTGTTGGCTCAGGATATCTTCCAGCCAGTCAAGGCTCTCAAACAGCGGCACAACGGCGGCGTCATATGCCTCTTGCGAGGTCGCAAAACCTGACTTGTAAACGCCGTTGTTCACCGTGTCGTAGACACGTTTGTTCACGGCCTCGATGGGTTCGCGCAGCTCCTCGGGCCAGAAATCAAGGGTGTTTCCCGTGATGTCGTCAAAGGCGGAGTTTAGCATGCGGATGATGTCCGCGCTCTCGTTAGAGACGATGGTGTTTTCTTGCTTGTCCCACAGAACAGGGACCGTCACCCGGCCTGAGTACTTTGGGTCCGCCTTGGTGTAGACCTGATGCATATAGTCAAAGCCAAAGAGCGTATCGCCAGTTGCGCCATCCTCGTCGGTTTTAAACTCCCACCCTTTGTCCAGCATATCCGGGTGAACGACCGAAACACTGATGTGGTCTTCCAGACCCTTGAGTTTGCGGAAAATCAACGTGCGATGGGCCCATGGGCATGCATACGACACGTAGAGATGGTAGCGCCCGCTTTCAGCCTTAAATCCCTGTTGTCCGTCCGGGCCGGGGCTGCCATCCGCCGTCAGCCAGTTGCGGAACTGCGATTCCGAACGCTTGAACGCGCCGCCGTTTGATTTCGTGTCGTACCAGACATCTTGCCATTCGCCGTCTACCAGCAGTCCCATAATCGGTCCTTCCTTGTTCGCTTGTAAACAAGGATAGGGTCGGGAAGGGGATGCGGCCACCTGTGCCACTGCGCAGGGTCCCTGCATGCGCGCACAGGTAAGTGGCACTGCGACAGGCGAAGCCTCATCACCACAATTACCCTTCTCGAAGGAAATTCACCGTTTCTTCACTTGATTTTAGCCAATTTGACGTCACCCTAAGACTCGGTCTGCTAAAGCCGGAGGTTGAGACCATGACCACATATGTTCCCAAATCTGTTCAGGACGCCCTTGATAAGGCGCGTATTGAGGGCATGAAGAAAAAGAACCGCCTGCGGGTGCATGTGGGCGATGAAATCTACCCGGTATTGCGCCTGTGGGATCGCGGATTTTCTGTCGAAGAGGAAACCGTGCCGCAACTACGTGGCCTCGTGGACCTCTATGATGGCGCGCGTCATCTGTCACAGTGTCTCATCGTTGCCTCCGAGGCAGAAGCGGGTGAGATGTGCTACGATTTCAAACGCGCCACGGCTGCTGCGGAGACTGCGCCGCTTGATTTCTATCGCGCGCCAGATGCGGCAGTCGGCCTCTTGGGGCATGAGCAGCAACTGGGCGAGGGCTGAGACGCCCCCTAAGCCACTATGGGCTGAGATTTGACAAACCTCTGTCGCCAGTGATGATCCCGGCGACAGAGACTTCACAAACCCGCGTTACTGCAAATCAGCGAACGCCTTTGATAGCCGCTCGCAGGCTTCTTCGACCCGCGCGCGCTGCGTGCCGAGGTTGAAGCGTAGGAAACTCTCGCCACCAGTGCCAAAGGTCGTGCCATGGTTGGCGGCGATCTTCGCACCCTGCTCGACGCGACGGGTAAATTCTTCGCGCTCCATGCCAGTGCCAGAGAAATCAACCCAAGCCAGATAAGTGGATTGCAATTCCATCGATTGCAGGCCCGGAATGGCGTTTACCGCTTCATCAAACAGTTTCTTGTTGCCCTCTAGGTAGGGAACCAGTTCCTCTATATAGGCGACGCCATCGGGAGAATAGGCGGCGATCGTGGCAAACTCTCCGGCCGTATTGCCTTGCAGGTAGATTGCCATCATGCGGCGGCGGAACTGTTCACGCAGTGTTTCATCGGGGATGATCACTTGCCCGGTGTGAAGGCCTGCAAAGTTAAAGGTTTTCGACGGTGCTGTCAGCATGATCAAACGCGTGCTGACCTCTGGCACAGCGACGGCCATCGGGATATGCTTGCGCCCGCCAAAGACCAGATCATGGTGGATTTCATCAGAGATCAGCATCAGATCATGGCGCTCGCAGAAATCGGCGACCTGCTGCAGTTCGTCCTGTGTCCAGACGCGACCGCCTGGGTTATGCGGCGAGCAGAGGATGACCATCTTCTCCTTACCGGTCATCTGCGCGTCATAGGCTGCAAAATCCATCTTGTAGGCGCCATCTTCCTGCACCATCTGGCATTCCACCACCTCGCGTCCGGCAAGGCGGATCACCTTGGCAAAGGCATGATAGACCGGAGTAAACAGCACAATGCCATCGCCGGGCTGGGTGAAGGTATCAAGGCACATGCCGACGCCGTTCACCAGACCGGTTGTGGTAAAGATCGCATCCGCGTCGACGCTCCAGCCGTGGCGGTTTTCCATCCACCATTGAATGGCGTTCTTGTATTGGGATTCGCAGTTCACATAGCCGTAGACACCATGATCAGCCATCTCGCGCATCTTGGCTGAGACCGCTTCTGGTACGGCAAAATCCGTATCGGCGACCCACATGGCCAAGCCATCCTCAGGGGTGACGCCATAGAGCGGTTCCATCATATCCCATTTGGCGCAATGGGTGCCGCGTCGGTCGATGATCTTGTCGAAATCCATTAATCTGTCTCCGTGGTGTTTGTTGCAAAAGCTAGGGGATTGCGCGCGCGCTGCAAAGCCTTGCCAATGTGCTGGTACAAACACGCCCTGCGGCGTGTCGGTGTCTAACGATGATGAGACATTGCGGCCTTGCGGGGATTGGCCTAAAGCCTTTGCCCATGAAACGCTCCATTCTGATCCACCCCGACCCGCGTCTGAAGAAGATCGCCGCCGATGTGCCGGACCTCTCTGATGAGTTGCGTGCGCTTGCCGATGACATGCTTGAAACCATGTATGCCGCGCCCGGCATCGGCCTTGCTGCGCCACAGATCGGTATTCTGGACCGCCTGATCGTACTGGATTGCGTGAAGGAAGGCGAAGGCGAGGCGCGCCCGCTGGTGATGTTCAACCCCCGCGTCATTGCCGCCTCGGATGAGACGAACGTCTATGAGGAAGGCTGCCTCTCCATTCCCGAACAATATGCCGAGGTGACCCGGCCCAAAGTGGTGGATGTCGAGTGGTTGGACCGTGATGGCAACCTCCAGACCGAGACGTTTGACGGGCTCTGGGCCACATGTGTCCAGCATGAGATCGACCACCTCGATGGCAAGCTTTTCATCGACTATCTGAAGCCGTTGAAGCGTCAGATGATCACGCGCAAGATGCAAAAGCTCAAGCGCGAACGCGCACGCGGCAACGTATGAGCCTCTTACCCATCGTCAAATGGCCCGATCCGCGCCTGACGGCGATCTGCGCTCCGGTAGCAGAGGGGGAAGACCTCTCAGGCCTGATCGCGAATATGCTGGAAACCATGTATGATGCGCCGGGACGGGGCTTGGCCGCGCCGCAGGTGGGCGTTCTAAAACGGTTATTCGTGATGGACGTCGATTGGAAAGATGGGGCACGAAATCCCATTGTGATGGTAAACCCGGACATCCTGTGGCGTGCGACTGAGACCGCCGAGGGCGAAGAGGGCTGCCTGTCTATTCCTGGCGTCACCACACCAGTCACTCGCCCAACAGAGATCCGAGTGCGCTGGTATGATGCCGAAAACGCAGTGAACGAACAGTGTTTTGACGGGTTCGCGGCCCGTTGCATTCAACATGAATACGACCATCTCGACGGGCGCGTAACATTCGATCACTTGTCGCCAGAGATGCGCCACACGGCTCAACAGCACTATCTTTCCCAAAAGGAGGCCAATGCATGACCACCCGAACCTGTCTGCCATGGCCCGATAAACGCCTGCGCACTGCAGCGACTGAGGTCAGCGAGATCACTGATGAGATCCGTGCGATCTGGGATGATATGATCGACACGATGGAGGCAATGCCGGGTGTGGGCCTGGCGGCCCCTCAGATTGGGGTCATGCTGCGCCTCGCAGTAGTAGATGGCTCGACCGAGCGTGGCCGCGCTGTGCGTCTCGCCAACCCCGAAATTCTGCACGCTTCAATCGAGCTGCGTGAACACGAAGAAGCCAGCCCGAACCTCCCAGGTGTTTCGGCAAAAATCAAACGCCCCCGCGCGGTCACAGTGCGGTTCCTCAATGAGGATGGCGTGATCGACCGACGTGATTTTGTCGGTATTGAGGCCACGTCAGTGCAGCATCAGATCGATCACCTGAACGGAAAGATGTACTTTGACAATCTCTCCAAGGTGAAGCGCGACATGCTGATTAAGAAAGCGCGCAAATTCGCGCGCTGAGCGGTTTCATCTTCTCCCAAATACCTCCACCGGAGGCACTGGCCTGACCCAGAGGGGCAGGCTTGACCCGTCGCGCGTCAGCGCGTCTGCTCTGGCCCTGACTGTCATCCTGCGCTAAGCCTTCGTGCACAGACGGTTGCGGCAAGAAGGGGCTGGAATATGCGGGTTATCTTTATGGGAACACCGGAGTTTTCTGTCCCGGTACTGGATGCCTTGGTGCAGGCGGGACACGAGATTGCTGCCGTATATTGCCAGCCCCCCCGTCCAGCCGGGCGCGGCAAGAAAGACCGTCCGACACCCGTTCATGCAAGGGCCGAGGCACTAGGGCTTGAGGTGCGCCATCCGGTGTCGCTGAAAACCGCAGAAGCGCAGTCGGAGTTCACTGCGCTTGAGGCCGATATCGCTGTGGTGGTGGCCTATGGGTTGATCCTGCCACAAGCAATTCTGGATGCGCCGAATAAGGGCTGCCTCAACATTCACGCAAGCCTTTTGCCGCGCTGGCGGGGGGCGGCTCCGATCCACCGGGCGATTATGGCGGGGGATGCAGAAACCGGTGTTTGCATCATGCAAATGGAAGCGGGGCTGGACACTGGTCCGGTGCTTTTGCGCAAGAAAACGGCCATTGGAGCCGAGGAAATCACATCTGAACTACAAGATCGCCTCTCGATGATGGGCGCGACACTCATTATCGAGGCACTTGAAGCCCTGCCGGATCTCGCGCCCGAGCCTCAGCCCGACACAGGCGTCACCTATGCCAGCAAGATCGACAAAGCCGAGGCGCAGATCGATTGGTCGCAGCCCGCTGAGGATGTGGACCGCAAGATCCGGGGCTTGTCTCCCTTTCCCGGGGCCTGGTGTGAAGTGCAGGGGCAGCGGATCAAGGTGCTTGCATCGCGACTGGCTGAGGGTAAGGGGCTGGCAGGAACGGTGTTGGATGAAAATCTGACGGTGGCCTGCGGCAAGGGGGCGGTAGAGTTATTGCGCCTGCAACGCGCAGGCAAAGGCGCGCAGGATCGGGAGACTTTCTTGCGCGGGTTCCAGATGCCTAAAGGTATGCAGCTGTCGGCAGCGGAGGATACGCAATGATGCTGGCCCTTTTTGGCACCGTGGTGATTGCGGGTATTGTCGGTTACGCGTCCGAACGCAGTGGCTTTACGCAAAATGGTGTGGTGCAATCCATTATTATCTGTGTTGGCGGAGCATTCCTGTTTTTCTTTTTGCGGCTGATGTTTGGGATCGGCTTCAACGCTCCGGGCTGGAATGCTGTGGCGTCATCAATTGGGGCGCTTATCATCGTGCCGTTTCATTGGCGCCGCTAAAGTCATCCCGTGGTGCAGGCGCGGTTGTGATCGGGGCCTGAGTGAATGTGAAAACGAATGGCTCTGAGGTGAGCCGGAAAGTGAGACAGAATGCCAGTTGTTTTCCTGATCATTGTCGGCGCTGCAGCCGGATTCATCGCAACGCGCATCATGCGAATTGAGACGGACGTGATCACGACCATTGTGATTGGCATCGCTGGCGCTTTGATTGGCGGGCTGGTGTTGCGAACTCTGCTGGCGGTCATGGGGATGTTCGCAGGGCTTGTGGGAGCCATATTGGGAGCGGTGGTGCTGATCCTGCTGTGGCAGAAAATTCAAAATAGATAGCTATGTGTTGAGGTGTTTCGCTTCGGGCTTTGCCCGAAGCGACCAGCCCGGCAGCGCGCCCTATGGGCGCGCTGCCGGGCGTGAAATAGGCTGGTGTCTGAAGATCCAGAAGACCAGCGCATTGCTAGCGGTCGCAGTTATTGAGTTATTGCCGGGGTGGGCGGGGTTTATAGACGGGCAAGTGCCAGCCAAATGCCAGCGAACCCGCCCGCGTAACCCAAGTGACACCAGCGCAGGCCAACAATGCGGTGGCCGCAGGAAGGTTCAGCCACACCAATGCGACGGCAGTGATCGCCCCGGCCATTGCACAGGATATGTACAGCTCCCCCTGTTTCAAAACCAATGGCACCTCATTGCAGACAACGTCTCGCATCAAACCACCAAGACTGCCGGTCGCCATGCCCATCAGCACAACAATCACGGGGCCGTGCCCCAGCTCCAGCGCGGCACCTGTCCCGGCAGGAACCGCAATGGCAAGCGCAAAGGTATCGAGCCAGATCACCCAGCGCAGGCGGCTTTCGACGAGATGAGCCGTAAAAAACACCAAAATGGCCACACCGGAGGCAAGGAGGATCGGCATGGGATCGCCAACCCAGAACACAGGATGCCGGTCGAGCAGCACATCCCGCACAGTGCCGCCGCCAACCGCTGTCAGACAGGCGATGAACGCAAAACCTACAATGTCCAATTGCGCGCGGCTGGCGACCATCGCACCCGATGCTGCAAATACGATGGCTGCGGCGTAGTCCAGAAGGGTCAGAATGGTCATGCTGGAACCTCTGCGCCGAGTACGATCCTACCCGCAGTCAGACGCTGTTCACCGTCTGCATGCGCAAAGGTCGGCCATTCTTCGCGATGAAGTACGACCGAACAGGCATTGCGCGGGAGTGATGCCATGTTTAACCCGCAGAAGCCTTGCCAGCGGGTTTGCCAGAAGATTTGAAAGGGGCCATGCCCGCGCGTGCCAACTCATCCGCACGTTCGTTTTCTGGGTGGCCTGCGTGCCCTTTGACCCATTCCCATGTGACATCGTGGCGGGCCTGCGCTGCATCGAGTCGCTGCCATAGCTCTACGTTTTTCACAGGCTTTTTGGCAGCGGTTTTCCAGCCGTTCTTTTTCCAGCCGAAGATCCAACCGGTGACCCCGTTTTTCACATAGGCCGAGTCGGTGACGACGGTGATTTTTGAAGGCCGCGCAAGACTTTCGAGCGCGTGGATCGCAGCCAGAAGCTCCATCCGGTTGTTGGTGGTCTCTTGCTCGCCACCTTTGAGTTCGCGTTCTTTCACGACGGTCTCGCCGTCCATGGCACGTAAGAGGGCACCCCAGCCACCGGGGCCGGGATTTCCGGAGCAGGCTCCGTCGGTATAGGCAAATAAATCAGGCATGTGCGGTCAGTACGATAAAGGTCTCTTCTGCGCCAGCCAATCCTTTGCCATTGCCGCGTCTTGCGCCAAGGGGGGTGAAGCCAGCCTCGGATAGGAGTGTGCGCAGTTCGTCCTCGCTGTAGTAGGCATAGAAACGGCCCAGCTCGTCACGTCCTTCCGCTGTGCCAAGCTTCATGCCCAGTGCCAACATGCCGCGTGGTTTGAGCGCGTTGTGCAGGCGCAACAGGTGGCCCGGGAACTCTGAGCGCGGAGCATGCAGCAGGCTGAAGAACGCCCAGATCCCATCATAGCTTGCCTCAGACGTGACGTTCTCGAACCGGCCAACGGTTACTTCAAGGTCATAGGCGTCTTGTGCATATGAGGCCATTTCGGGCGATGCGTCCATTGCAGTGACAGTGTAGCCGTCATCGCGAAACCGCGCGGCCCAATGTCCCGGCCCGCAGCCCAGATCCAGCACTGAGCCGCCAGACGGGAGCCCTGCGGTGAAGGCCTCGTAATCGGGTTCGTGAAAGGTATCTTTGGAGCGGGCAAAACCCTTGGCGTAATCCGCTGCGGCCTTGGCGTAGACGGCCATGGTTTCTTTGTCGCTCATAAGAACACCCCGACGCTGAGGCACAAGACAACAATACTGGTGAGTAGCAGGCGTAGCTTGACCCACCACGATGGCGTGAGACGCCACAGGCTAAACATCATATCGAGCAGTAACAGGCCTAAGAACCCCCAGATAAGGTTCATGCCGGCGCTGACAGGCCCGCCTCCTGTCATGAAGAACGCCCAGAGGGCCGGGATCACCGAGAGGGCGTAGCAGGCCGCTGATTGTAGTCGACCAGAGGCGCGGGTGGCATAGCCCCAGAGGACGCCAGACATGAAGCTGAGGATCACCGAGCCGTAAAAAAGCTGCACATAGGGGCCAACGAAACGCGGACCTAGATTGTTGATTCCCCAGCCCTGCAGGGAAGGCAGCAAAAGCGTTAGCGCCCCCCACACGAAAGGTATGAGTCCCGCAAGCCCCAGAGCGAGCGGGGCCGTCGGGATGCCACGCAGCATCAGGCGCGCTCCATCGCGAGGCGTAGAGCGAGTGCCGCAAAGATCGCCGCAAAGCTGCGGTTGAGCCATTTTACAACCGCTTCTGAACCAAGGATCAGACTGCGGGCCTGGGCGGCAAAGAGGCCGTACAGCGCAAAGACGGCAAAGGTCATACCCATGAAGACCGTGCCGAGGATCATCATTTCCTGTGTCGCCGTGGCGGCGCTGCCGGATAGGAACGGCGGCATCAGGGCAAGAAAGAAAATCGAGAGTTTCGGGTTCAAAATGTTAATCAGTGCACCACGTTTGGCGATGGTAATACCCGGCTGCGGGTCAGGTTTTGCCGCCGAAACAGAGAGTGCGCCGTCTGATTTCAGCATCTGCCACGCGAGATAGAGCAGATATAGAACGCCTGCGATTTTTACGCCTTGGAACAGCAGTGCCGAGGAATGCAGGACCGCTGCGAGACCGAGCGTTGCGGCAATCAGGTGCGGCAGAATTCCAATAGTGCAGCCGAAAGCCGCCCAGATTGCGGCACGCCGACCGCGCCCAAGGCCAAGCGCGAGTGTGTAGATCACACCGGTTCCCGGCGCGAGGACGACGACAAATGCGGTGAGGAGAAATTGCAGAGAGATCAAAGCACCCGTTCCTTATAACTCAATAGACGACACCCGAGCGGCGCAACGCCCAAGGTAGCTGCGCTTTGTGAAGTTGCAAGCGAAGTTCAGTACCTTGAGGGGAGCCTGTTTCGGTGAGACATGCCGCTACGGGTTACGTTTCGTCGGTGTCAGGCCGTGCGCAGGACGCGGGGTACTTTAAATTCGACGCGTTCCACTGCGGTTTCGACCAGTTCCACGGTCACATCATAGCGCTCGCGAAAGGCGTCGATCACTTCGTTCACCAAGAGTTCTGGTGCTGACGCGCCGGCGGTAATCGCGATGGAGCGAATGCCGTCGAGCGCACGCCAGTCAATGTTCTCAGCGCGTTGAACCAGTTGCGCATAGCTGCAACCGTTTTTGGCACCGACCTCAACCAAGCGACGGGAGTTCGAAGAATTTGGCGCTCCCACCACAAGAAGCGCATCAGATTTGGGTGCAACCTCTTTGACGGCTTCCTGACGGTTGGTGGTCGCGTAGCAGATGTCTTCTTTGTGCGGGCCGATAATCGCAGGGAAGCGCGTTTGCAGCGCGGCTACGATGTCTTTGGTGTCGTCGACGGAGAGCGTGGTTTGGGTCACGAATGCGAGGCGCTCAGGATCGCGCACGTCAACATGTTCCACATCCTCGACGGTCTCGACCAAGAGGACTTCTCCTTCAGGCAACTGACCCATGGTGCCAATGGTCTCCGGGTGCCCCTTGTGACCGATCATGATCATCTGCAGGCCAGCCTCGGCGTGGCGCTGGGCCTCGATATGTACCTTCGAGACCAGCGGACAGGTGGCGTCGACAAACACCATCTCGCGCGCCTGCGCGGCGGCGGGGACGGATTTCGGCACACCATGCGCAGAGAAAATGACCGGGCGATCATCGGGGCATTCTTCGAGTTCTTCGACGAAAACCGCCCCCTTGTCGCGCAGACCATCGACCACGAATTTATTGTGCACGATTTCATGGCGCACATAGACCGGTGCGCCCCATTTCTCCAGCGCCATTTCCACGATTTTAATCGCGCGATCCACCCCGGCGCAAAAACCGCGCGGGGCTGCAAGGTAGAGCATGAGAGGAGGTTTGGCGGTCATTGGCGCGGGTCTCCGCAGGTCTGAAAGGAGGGCATTGGCCAAGAGGTAAGGCTTGCACCGCCCGAGGTCCAGAGCTGGGCAAGGCCAGTGCGCAAAAGAAAACACCCGACGATGTGATTGCGCCGGGTGTATATCAGAGCTTGAAGGTCGGTAAGCGACGACAGCGGGCGCTTTAGTCTTCGACTGTTGCGGCGCGCGGTTCGCTGGGGATGTCGCGCGGAGGACGGCCAATCACATCGCGCAACTCTTCGAGTTCGATGAAATTGTCGGCCTGACGGCGCAATTCGTCCGAGATCATCGGCGGCTGGCTGCGAATCGTAGAGACGACCGAAACGCGGACGCCCTGACGTTGCAGGCTGGCGATCAGAGGGCGGAAATCTCCGTCACCTGAAAACAGCACGATATGATCAACGCGTGGCGCAAGCTCCATGGCATCGACAGTCAGTTCGATATCCATGTTGCCCTTCACCTTACGGCGGCCCATGCTGTCAGTGTATTCTTTGGCGGGTTTGGTCACCATGGAGAAACCATTGTAGTGCAACCAATCCACCAAAGGCCGGATGGGAGAATATTCGTCGTTTTCCAGCAGCGCAGTATAATAGAAAGCCCGTACAAGTTTGCCGCGACGCATGAATTCTTGGCGCAGAAGCTTGTAATCGATGTCAAATCCCAATGCCTTTGCCGAGGCATACAAATTCGAGCCATCTATGAACAGCGCGAGCCGTTCGTCTTTGTAAAACATTAAATGTGTCCTTCTGGTGTCGCGGGCCAAAGTTCCGTGAGTGAGTTAAATAAATCTCCGGCTCCGCGGGTGGACTTAATTTAGGTTATTTGGCACTCCCCGCAAGAGTTAGGTCTTATGGAATTGGGGTCAATAATGGCCGAAAACCGGTCAAACTATCTTGTCGCTTTGGGGAGCAACCTCGAAGATGAGGGTACTACACCGCTCGAAATTCTGCAAACCTGCCTTGCAGAGTTTCACGCAGAGGGCCTTGATCTTTCGGCTGTTTCACGCTTCTTCGCGACACCTTGCTTCCCTGCGGGAGCAGGGCCTGACTATGTGAATGCGGCAGTGCTGCTGGAAGGTAACTTTCCAGCAGCGGAAACGTTACGTCGCCTTCACAAAATCGAAACTAAGTTCCATCGCACCCGAACGCAGCGCTGGGGAATGCGAACACTGGATCTGGATCTTCTTGCGGTGGGTCGAGAAATTATCCCAAACATTCAATTGTTTAGATATTGGCGTGACCTGCCATCGGCGGAGCAACGTGTCAGCGCCCCGGATCAACTGATTCTTCCACACCCTAGATTGCAGGATCGCGCGTTTGTGCTCGTTCCACTTGCGGACATTGCTGGTGATTGGGTCCATCCGGACTTGGGGAGGTCTGTGCGTCAGATGCTATTGTCGTGCCCTGCGAATGATGTTGAGCAGGTGAGACCACTATAACGACGGCTTTTACAGCATTCGTGCAATTGTGAACGCCTCCGCCTTGTCAAGCCCCGTGATTCATCATAGAAGCACGTCTTCTGGACCCAGAACTGTATTGGAGAGTCGCCCATGGCCCGCGTGACGGTCGAAGACTGCGTTGACAAGGTTCCCAACCGATTTGAGCTGGTGATGCTGGCCGCACATCGTGCGCGTGAGATCTCCGCCGGTGCTGAACTCACTGTGGACCGCGACAACGACAAGAACCCGGTCGTCTCCCTGCGCGAGATTGCCGAGGAAACTCAAAGTGCCGACGCCCTGCGTGAGCGCCTGATCGAGAGCAACCAATCTCAGATCGAGGTCGACGAACCGGAAGAAGATTCCATGGCTCTGCTCATGGGTGGCGAAGCGGACAAACCTCAGGAAGACGACATGAGCGAAGAAAAGCTCCTGCGCGCCCTGATGGAGGCTCAGGGTCAAGGCTGATCCGGGCTGTTTGACATGAGAGAGGTTGCGGACCGGCGATGACTTCTGCTGACGACCTGATTTCCCTGGTCCGCGACTATAACCCGAAGACGAATGAACAGCGCCTGCGTGATGCCTTTGCTTTTGGCGAGGAAATGCACGAAGGGCAGTTCCGTCATTCGGGTGAACCCTATTTTACGCATCCCGTAGCGGTGGCCGCGATCCTGACGGAGCAACGGCTGGACGATGCCACGATTATCACCGCGCTCCTTCATGACACCATCGAAGACACGAAGGCCAATTTTGAGGAGGTCTCTTCCCGCTTTGGCGAGGAAGTTGCGATGCTGGTCGACGGGGTCACCAAGCTGACCAACCTGCAGCTTTCGTCGCGCGAAACCAAGCAGGCGGAAAACTTCCGCAAACTGTTTATGGCAATGTCCAAGGACCTTCGGGTCATTTTGGTCAAGCTCGCGGACCGGCTTCATAATATGCGGACCATCCGCGCCATGCGTCCTGAAAAACAGGCTCAAAAGGCGCGGGAGACCATGGACATCTATGCGCCGCTGGCAGGCCGCATGGGGATGCAATGGATGCGCGAGGAGCTGGAAGACCTCGCGTTTAAGGTGCTGAACCCTGAAGGGCGCCAGTCGATCATCCGTCGTTTTGTCACCCTGCAACGGGAAACCGGCGATGTGATCCATCGGATCACCGGCGACATGCGGCTGGAGCTGGAAAAGGCGGGCATTGAGGCCGAAGTCTTTGGTCGCGCGAAGAAACCCTATTCGATCTGGCGCAAGATGCAGGAGAAGGATCAAGGCTTTTCCCGCCTCTCCGACATTTATGGGTTCCGCGTCATCACCCGCTCAGAGGAAGACTGCTATCGCACCCTTGGCACCATCCACCAGCGTTGGCGCGCGGTGCCGGGGCGGTTCAAGGATTATATCAGCCAGCCAAAATCCAACGGCTATCGCTCGATCCACACCACGGTGTCGGGGCGCGATGGCAAGCGGGTCGAGGTACAGATTCGCACCCGCCAGATGCATGACGTGGCCGAGTCGGGCGTGGCGGCGCATTGGTCCTATCGCGACGGCGTGCGTACCGAAAACCCCTTTGCCGTTGACCCGGCCAAGTGGATTGCCTCGCTGACGGAACAGTTTGATGGCGAGGACGATCACGACGAATTTCTCGAAGCGGTCAAGCTGGAGATGTATTCGGATCAGGTGTTCTGCTTCACTCCCAAAGGGGACGTGATCAAGCTGCCTAAGGGCGCGACACCGATTGATTTTGCGTATGCGATCCACACCCGCATCGGTCATGCCTGCGTCGGCGCAAAGGTTGATGGCATCCGCGTGCCGCTCTGGACCCGTCTCAGAAATGGCCAGTCGGTGGAGGTGATCACCGCCGAAGGGCAAACTCCGCAAGTCAGCTGGTTGGAAATCGCCACCACGGGGAAGGCGCGCACAGCCATCCGCCGGGCCCTGCGCGAAGCAGACCGCGAGAGATTTGTGAAGCTCGGTCACGAGCTTGCTCGGTCTGCCTTTGAGCATGTGAACAAGAAGGCCACCGACAAGGCATTGGAAACCGCAGCGCGCGCCTTGCGGGTCAGTGATGTCACCGAACTGCTCGCACGTCTGGGTGCTGCAGTGATTACCGCGCATGATGTGGTGCAGGCAGTTTATCCTGAACTGACCGACAAAGAAGGCGATGAGGTCTCGCCACGCCGCGCGGTGATCGGTCTGGAGCCCGGACAAAAATTCGAACGCGCCTCCTGTTGTGAGCCGCTTCCGGGTGAGCGGATCATCGGCATCACCTCACGCGGGCAGGGGGTTGTGGTACACTCTGCTGATTGCGACCGTCTGGGCGAATTTGAAGATCAAATGGATCGCTGGGTGGATGTGCATTGGCATTCCGGCACCCATCCGGCCGTCTATGGTGTCACGCTGGAGTTGACCATTGGCAACGACGCGGGCGTTCTGGGGCGGATCTGTACGTTAATTGGTGAAAAAAAGGCCAATATTTCTAACCTTGAATTCAAGGATCGGAAACCTGACTTTTACCGCTTGATGATCAATGTGGAATTGCGTGATGTGGAACAGCTGCATTCGCTGATACTTATGTTGGAAGCTGAAAGCGACGTCGCCGCGGTCGCGCGCCACCGGGAAACGCCTGGAACGCAACTCCGTACGATCTAGCCTCTTCAGTACGAAGAATAGGGACGATCTTTTGGTATTCAGGCGCCGAGACAGACGCCCGCCGCATAGGGCGGTTGCGGAGTTTCTCTGGCCTCGTGGAGGTTGGGGAAGGGCGTTTTTGTATGTCAAACATCGGGTGCGCCGTCTGCCGGACAACCCGGAGCGCATCGCGCGTGGCATCTGGGCCGGGCTCTTCACCACCTTTACCCCGTTTTATGGTCTGCATTTTCTTGTTGCCGCAACCATTGCGCGGGTCATGAACGGCAATATCCTTGCAGCGCTTTCAGCGACATTTTTTGGAAACCCGCTGACGTATGTGCCAATCGGTGTGATTTCTTTGCAGACCGGGCACTGGTTGCTGGGCAGTCAGCCGGTGGCGGAGGTTGATGCGACATTGGCGGACAAGTTCCTCGCGGCAGGGTGGGACCTTTGGTACAACATCTACGCCTATGCGACTGGGACACCCGTTGATTGGACGGGGCTGAAGATCTTTTATGACGAGGTTTTCTACCCCTATATGATTGGCGGCATCATCCCGGGCCTCATTGTCGCAACTGTCGGCTATATGCTTTCTGTTCCATTGATCCGCACCTACCAGCAGCGGCGTCGCCGCAAGATCAAGGCGAAGTTCGAAGCGATCAAGAAACGTGCAGAACTTGAACCCGTCAACAGCCCACATGCACCGAGCGGAACCACCCCGCCGAGCCGCTCGCCCAAGATTGGCCGCACAGACTAAACGCGCTTGGCGGCGGGAGAATTGTATCACTCTGGTTCTTGTGCCTTGCCTCTTTGGCCTTGCCCGCTAGGCTCTGCCGCAAAAGACATCCCTGACAAAGAGACGTTCTCATGTCCAAAAACTCCCTGCGCCTTGGCGTCAATATCGACCATGTGGCCACAGTGCGAAATGCCCGTGGCGGAGCTTATCCAGACCCGATCCGTGCGGCGAAACTGGCAGAAGAGGCAGGTGCCGACGGCATCACCGCTCACCTGCGCGAAGACCGCCGCCACATCACAGATGCGGACATTGACGGGCTGATGGAGGCGCTGTCGGTGCCACTGAATTTTGAGATGGCCGCAACCGATGAGATGCAGAAGATAGCGCTTCGGCACAAGCCGCATGCGGTCTGTATCGTGCCAGAAAAGCGTGAAGAGCGAACCACGGAGGGCGGTCTTGAAGTGGCGCGTGAAGAAAATCGTCTGGCCCATTTTATCGCGCCATTGCGTGATGCGGGGTGTCGGGTGTCGATTTTTATCGCCGCAGACCAAAAGCAGATCGAAGCCGCGCATCGCATCGGTGCCGAAGTCATCGAACTTCACACAGGGGCCTATTGCGACCACCACGCCGAAGGAAACTTTGCTGCGCGGGACAGGGAACTGGACGCGCTGCAGGACATGGCGACGTTTGCGCATTCACTGGGGTTAGAAGTACATGCAGGGCATGGGCTTACCTATGAAACGGTCGCGCCCGTTGCGGCTTTTCCAGAGGTGATGGAGCTAAACATCGGTCATTTTCTGATTGGCGAGGCCATCTTTCGCGGTCTCACCCCGGCAGTGCAGGAAATGCGCCGCCTGATGGATGAGGCGCGCTTAGGAGACAGCACATGAAGCTTGGGCGCTTTGCCGTTATTTATCTCGCCATCATGGTCGCGTTGATGGTTCTGATTCTGCTGGTTCAGGCGATTTTCCGGTTCGACATCTCCAATGCAGGCATGGCGATTATCCCTGCGATGGGGGCTGCGATGGCGGAGGGACAGGCCTTTGCCAAGGCAGAGGATCGCGCGCCTGAGACCTCTGAAATGTGGGCGTTTGCGCGGCGTGCAGGGCTGGTTGTTCTTGGTCTGACGCTTTTGTCGACCGCGGCGTTCAGCATCGCGGTTCCAGAGATCAAATTTGTGCTCAGCCAGCCCGGAGGCGCATTGGTGCTTCTGGCCGCGATCCTGTTCCAGACCTTGATTTCATTCGTGCTGGTGCGGTTCTTCTTGGCGACAGGTGCGAAATCCATATTGCGTGCTCAGAAGCGTGGCTGAGTATCAAGAACCTGATGAGAGGCCCAAGTGATCTTAGGAATCGGCACTGATCTGGCGAACATAGAGCGCATTCAAGGCGTGCTTGATCGTTTTGGTGACCGGTTTCGAAACAGGGTTTTCACTGAGGTGGAGCAGGCAAAGTCTGAACGTCGCCTTGACGTAGCAGGCACCTATGCCAAGCGCTGGGCTGCAAAAGAAGCCTGCTCCAAGGCGCTCGGTACAGGATTGCGCATGGGGATCGCGTGGAAGGATATGTCCGTGTCCAATCTGCGCAGCGGCCAGCCGGTCATGCATGTGACGGGTTGGGCGAAGGAGCGGCTCGACCAGATGACCCCGGCTGGGCATGAGGCTGTGATCCATGTGACACTCACCGATGATCACCCCTGGGCACATGCGATGGTCTTAATCGAGGCGCTGCCAGTGTCCCGGCCCGGTCCAGAGACCTAGATGATTTGTTTGGTGCGCATCGAAAGTGCGGCAGAGTTGCTCACTTCTGCGCCACATCCCATATGTCTTGCCTCCACCGCTTGACTTGCGCCGGACAGCCCCGCATGTACGCGCCTGACCCGTCCACAAATGACCGGAGAGCCTGATGGCGTCGAAAACCACGACCGGGAACTCAATCGTCGAGACGATCAAGACAATCGTCTACGCACTTTTGATTGCCGGTGTCTTCCGCACCCTGTTTTTTCAACCCTTCTGGATTCCTTCCGGCTCGATGAAAGAGACGTTGCTGATCGGCGATTTCCTCTTCGTCAATAAGATGGCCTATGGCTATTCCTATGCGTCCTGTCCAACCATCCGCATCGGTGCTGTTGGCCTCAATATCGATGCCAAAGACATCTGTGGCTTTATCGATGGTGACAACACGCGCATCCTCGGCAGTGAGCCAGAGCGCGGCGATGTGGTGGTGTTCCGCCATCCGGTGAATGGCACGGACTACATCAAGCGTCTTGTGGGGCTGCCTGGCGATAAGCTGCAGATGAAGGACGGCGTACTCTACATCAACGGCACCGCGGTGGGGCTGATGGATGATGGCGAGTTCGAAGAAGAAATGGAACGTCAGGGGCCGCAGGGCAACTTCCCGCGCTGTGAAAACGACCCTGTCGGGCAGGGCGGAATCTGCAAGAAATCCCGCCAGATCGAAACTTTGCCTGGTGGAACCTCTCACGCTGTCATCAATATTGGCAACCAGTCGAGCGATCATACCAAGGTCTATCATGTCCCCGAGGGTCACTTCTTCTTTATGGGGGATAACCGCGACAACTCCACCGACAGCCGCGTGCCACAGGCCGTGGGCGGCGTGGGATATGTACCGTTTGAAAACCTGATCGGGCGCGCAGATCGCATCATGTTCTCGTCTGCTGGCCGCTCCATGCTGTTCTTCTGGACATGGCGCAGTGATCGGTTCTTTAAGGGCATCACATAATTAGTGTCGCTTTGTGACGTTGAAAAAGGCCGTTGGCAGCCCCTGCCTGCGGCCTTTTTACTGTGGTGGGCGAGGCGAAGTGCTATCTTAGCGCATGCGACACGCAGAGTGCTTTCCTCTGGCGCTTTGCTGGGATAAGGAACGAACCCACCGGGGCCGAAACGCCCCAATGATGCTCAAAGGACCACATGTGAAGCTATCTCGGGATATCCTCGCCTTTCAGGCAAGGCTGGGGCATGAATTTTCCAGCCCGGAGCTGTTGATCCGTGCGCTGACTCATCCTTCGGTCTCCTCGCCAAACCGTCAGGACAATCAGCGGCTGGAATTTCTCGGCGACCGCGTGCTGGGGCTGGTGATGGCGACGGCGCTCCTTGAGCATGACAAACACGCCACAGAGGGCCAATTGGCACCGCGGTTCAATGCGCTGGTGCGCAAGGAAGCCTGCGCGGATGTCGCGCGCCAGATTGATCTTGGTGCGGTGCTGAAACTTGGCCGATCTGAAATGCTATCCGGTGGGCGGCGCAAGCAGGCGCTTCTGGGCGATGCGATGGAGGCTGTGATTGCCGCCGTCTACAAGGACGCAGGTTTTGAGGCTGCCCAGAACGTGATCCTGCGCCTGTGGGGTAAGCGCGTTGGCACGGTTGAAGATGATGCCCGTGACCCCAAAACAGCGCTGCAGGAATTTGTGCAGGCGCGCCGTCAACCGCCACCCGCATATGTATTGATCGCCCGTACAGGCCCCGATCACGAACCCGTCTTCACCATCGCTGCCCGTCTTGAAGATGGAACCGAAGAACAGGCCACCGCAGGTTCAAAACGCCTCGCAGAGCAGGCCGCCGCCAAGGCCCTTTTGGCCAAACTGGAGCAAGAGACATGACCACACGCGCAGGCTTTATCGCCCTCATCGGCGAGCCAAACGCCGGGAAATCCACGCTTCTCAATCGCATGGTGGGGGCAAAAGTCTCCATCGTGACCCACAAGGTGCAAACCACCCGCGCGCGCATTCGTGGCGTGGCGATGGAAGGCGAGAGCCAGCTTGTGTTCGTCGACACCCCGGGCCTGTTCCAGCCGCGCCGCCGCTTGGATCGCGCTATGGTTGCGGCTGCATGGGGCGGTGCTGCGGATGCTGATGTGATCGTTCTGCTCATCGAGGCGCATCGCGGCATCACAGAAGGCGTTGAACGGATCATTGAAAACCTTGGCGAAGTTGCTCAGGGCCGCCGTGTCGCACTGGCGATCAACAAGATCGACAAGGTGCAATCCGATGTGCTGCTCGGCCTGACCAAGGATCTGAACGACCGTTTCTCCTTCGCCGAGACTTTTATGATTTCCGCAGAAAAAGGCTATGGCACCGACGATCTGCGCAAGTGGCTCGCGGCCGAGGTGCCCGAAAGCCCGTGGCTCTACCCCGAGGATCAGATCGCGGATCTTCCACTCCGAATGATTGCCGCCGAGATGACGCGCGAGAAACTCACCCTGCGCCTGCACCAGGAACTGCCTTACCAGCTCACAGTTGAGACTGAGAAATGGGAGGAACGCAAGGACGGCTCTGCGCGCATTGATCAGGTGGTCTATGTGGTTCGCGATGGCCACAAGGGCATCGTGCTGGGTAAACGCGGCGAGACAATCAAAGCCGTGGGACAAGCGGCCCGCGCAGAACTTGAGGAATTCCTGGATCGCAAAATCCACCTGTTCTTACAGGTCAAGGTCCGCCCGAACTGGCTAGAGGAATCCGAACGCTACTCGGAAATGGGACTCGATTTTAAGGACGGGAACTAAACGCCCGCTCCTTCATCTTTTTACAAATACCTCCGCCGGAGGCACATTAAGGGTGTCGCGCAGGTCGCAAGGAGCACTTATGTCCCGTCTCACTGCCCGGTTTTGGGTCGACGCCTATCTGGCCCGCTTGCGTTTTCAGGATATCCCCGCCTTTGTCACCGCACATGGCGATGACACCGCCGGCGCGGTGCTGGTGAAGCTCAATACACTGGACGGTGAGGCCCGCGCGTATCACCGAAGTTTCGATCTGATGACAGGAGATCGCAAATGGGTCGAGCTGGTTGCGGGTTCGGACGAAGATGTGGAGGCATCAATCGCCAAGCAACGCCAGTTTGACAGCGACCTCTGGGTGATTGAGGTAGAAGATCGGCAGGGTAGACATCTGCTGGATGAGCCGGGGCTGGATTAGGAAATGGACTGGCGTGATCAGGGCATTTTGCTGACGGTACGTCGCCACGGCGAATCTTCGGCCCTGATCGAAGTATTCACTCAAGCACATGGTCGGCACGCGGGCCTCGTGCGCGGTGGCGCCAGTCGCAAGATGGCACCACATTTACAGCCGGGGGCGCAATTGGATCTGACGTGGTCCGCCCGTCTCGAAGATCACTTGGGCACCTATAAGGCAGAACCGCTGCGCAGCCGTGCTGCTTTGGCGCTGTCGGGGCGGCTGGCTTTGTCAGGGTTGAATGCGGTCTGCGCGCTTCTGGCTTTTGCTCTGCCGGATCGCGAAGCATATCCGGAGCTTTACCACCGCAGCGAAGCTTTGCTGGATTTGCTCGACAACGAAGATCTCTGGCCGCTGGGGTATCTGCGCTGGGAACTCTCGCTGCTTGAGGATCTGGGGTACGGTCTAGATCTGTCTTGCTGCGCGGTGACCGGTGCCACTGAGGGGCTCATGTATGTTTCACCCAAAACGGGCCGCGCGGTCTCTGAGGCGGGCGCGGGGGGATGGGCTGATCGCTTGTTGCCCCTGCCACCGGTGATGCGAGGCGAGGGCGATGGCAAGGACATAGAAATCCTGACTGCGCTGAGAACCACGGGGTTTTTCCTCGAATCAAAGCTGGCGCCAGCTTTGGGCAATCGGCCTGTGCCCGAGGCGCGCGGGCGCTTTCTGGATGCGCTGTCGCGTCGTCTATAGGCGGGTTCGGCGAAATATCGCATCCACCCCTGGCAATCACTGCCGGAGCGGGGTGGCGTCACACGCATGATACATCGCCCGGAGAAGAACGCTGTCGCGGTTGGGCCCACGCATTTCGGGTCGCATCCCAGCCTTTATGACAGCTAGGAGCACAGTAAAATGGTTGAAAAGAGCCTTATCGATCTCTCATGGGACGACTTTGATGAACATCGCGATCCCCGCCCGAATGAGAATCAGTTTGATGCCGTGGTTGAGCGTGCCGTCTCTCGCCGGGGCTTTCTCGGTGGTGCGCTGGCCTTTGGCTCTGGTGCGGCGGTCTTTGGCACTGGCTTGATGTCCTCCACCACGGCGTCACGCGCGGAAGGGCACACAAGATTTGCATTCAAGCCCATCGATATTGCCACCGATCACGCGGTTCATGTCCCTGAGGGCTATACCTCACAGGTTTTGGTGCGTTGGGGGGATGCGCTTTGGTCCGAGGTCGAAGGGGCCTATTCTCCCGAAACCGGTGTGCCGGCAGAGATGTCCGACAAGGTCTTTGGCGAGAACACGGACGGTATGGAGCTCTTTGAGGTCGACGGCCGCGAGATCATTGCTGTGAACTCGGAATATGTGAACCCGAAGATCAACTTGCCTGCAGCCTCCGAGGGTGTGCCGCAATCTTCCGAGGAGGTGATGCTGTTGAAGAACCTTCAGGGCGTCACTGTCATGGAAATCGCGCGGGGTGACAACGGCTATCAGGTGGTCAAAGACAGCCCCTATAATCGCCGGATCACCCATGAGACGGAAATGGTTCTGGCGGGTCCGCTGGCCGGTCATCCACTGGTTCAAACCAATGCCGACCCAGAGGGACGCCGGGTGAAGGGCACCATGAACAACTGTGGAGCAGGAAAGACCCTTTGGGGCACCTATCTGACCTGTGAAGAGAACTTTAACGGTTACTTCGGTGCCACCGGTGCAATGCCCGAAGGCGAAGGTTACATTCGCTATGGCATCGGCGGAGAAGGTCGCTACGCCTATGAAAAGTTCGACGAGCGGTATGATTTGTCGAAAGAACCCAACGAGCCACACCGCCATGGGTTTGTGACCGAAATCAACCCGGCGGATGCATCGTCGACACCGGTGAAACGCACGGCACTCGGCCGTTTCAAACACGAAAACGCCGAGATGGTGCAGGCTTCTGATGGTCGGATTGTCGTCTACCTGGGCGATGATGAGCGCGGCGAATATCTATATAAATACGTCTCGACCAACACTTGGGCCGAAGGTGAGCCAACCGAGGGTCTGTTGGATGATGGCCAGCTCTATGTGGCAAAGTTCAACGACGACCAGACCGGTGAATGGCTGGCATTGACGCCGGAGACGACGGGCATGGAGCAGGCAGAGATCCTCTGTTTCACGCGCATGGCGGCCTCTGCTGTTGGTGGAACCACCATGGACCGTCCGGAATGGGTGGCCTGCAACCCGCTCAAGGCGGAGGGCTATTGCGCGCTGACCAACAACAAGAACCGTGGCGTGAAGCCTAATGCGGGTGGGGATGATACCTCTGTCAACGGACCCAACCCCCGCGAGACCAACAACTTCGGGCAGATCGTGCGCTGGGCACCGGCCGATGAGAATCACGCCGCAGAGGCCTTTACTTGGGATCTCTATGTGATGGCGGGCAATCCGAAGGTTTACAACAATGCCTACGCCGGGTCTGCCAACATCAACGAGGGCAACATGTTCAACTCGCCCGATGGCATGGCCTTTTCCTCGGACGGTATGCTCTGGATTCAGACCGATGGTGACGATGACAACGAGGGCGAATTTGAGGGACAGGGGAACAATCAGATGCTGGTTGGCGACCCAGAATCTGGCGAGATCGCCCGGTTTATGACGGTGCCGAACGGTGCCGAGGTCACTGGCTTGTGCTGGTCGCTGGACAAAAAAGTGGCCTTTGTCGGCGTACAACATCCCGGCGGTGCATGGCCGGATGGCGCGGGCAAGCCGCGCTCTTCTATCGTTGCAGTCTGGCGCGAGGACGGTGCGCTGATCGGCTGAGGCGCGTACCACCCCTTTGGATTGGCCCTCATCGCGGGGCCAATCTCAGGGTATCAGCGTTTGCGGTCTGCTGGGTAGACGCCCAGAATTTCCACATCGGTTGTGAAATAGTTCAGTTCGTCCATGGCGAGGCGTACGTTTTCGTCCTCGGGGTGGCCGTCGATGTCGGCGTAAAACTGAGTCGCTGTGAAAGAGCCGTTGACCATGTAGCTCTCCAGCTTGGTCATGTTGACCCCATTGGTCGCAAATCCGCCCATCGCCTTATAAAGCGCAGCGGGGATGTTGCGCACTTGAAAGACAAAACTGGTGATCATGCCGTTTTCGCCCCGGCGGCTGGTGTCTGCCTCACGCGCCATCGTCAAAAAGCGGGTAGTGTTGTTGCCTTGATCCTCGATGTGGCGGGCCAGCACGTTCAGACCGTAAATTTCTCCGGCCAGTTCAGAGGCCAGTGCTGCGTGGGTTACGTCGCCGCGTTCGGCCACTTCGCGCGCCGCACGCGCATTGTCGGGGCTCACCCGGCCCTGAATGTTGTGTTCACGCAGGAAGCTTGCGCATTGCGGCAGCAAGACCAAATGCGAATGCGCTTCGCGGATGTCTTCGAGTTTTGCACCCGGAACACCAAGCAGATTGATGTGAACGCGCACGAAGGCCTCGTCAATGATCTTGAGACCAGAATGCGGCAGCAAGCGGTGAATATCGGCCACCCGCCCATAGGTGGTATTCTCCACCGGTAGCATCGCCAACTCCGCCTCGCCCGAGCGCACAGCGTTGATTGCATCCTCAAAACCACGGCAAGGCAGCACCTCCATATCGGGCCGCTTGTTGCGGCAGGCCTCATGGCTGTAAGAGCCGAGTTCGCCCTGTATCGCGATTTTTTGGGTCATAGCTGCGTCATCTTTGCAAAAACTTGGGGATTTAGTCGTTTAGTCGCGGTGTCTATACCTTGCCAGTTGATAGGGGAAGCCTTAGACACCGAGGAAGACAGCTGAAATGGACACGCTATCATGTTTGACACAATGACACTCACCAAAGCGACTGCAGGTTTCTGTGGCGCGTTCCTTGTGTTCCTCTTGGGCAAATGGGTTGCCGAGGAGCTTTATCTGGTCGAAGCACACGGCGAGGCGTCTTACGTCATCGAAGTGGCTGATGCCGGTGGCGCAAGTGACGAGCCTGAAGTGGACTTTGCGACGCTGATGGCGGAGGCTGATGTCGACAAAGGTGCCAAGGTCTTCCGCAAGTGTTCTGCTTGTCACAAGGTTGACGGCACAGATTCGACAGGTCCGCACCTCGATGGCGTCGTCGGTCGCGATATCGCTTCTGTAGCGGGCTTTGGTTATTCCGGCGCTCTCACCGGCCTCGAAGGCAACTGGACCCCTGAGCATCTGAGCGAGTTCCTCACCAAGCCGTCGGCATATGCGTCGGGCACCACCATGTCCTTTGCTGGCCTGAAAAAGGTCGAGGACCGGGTGAACCTGATTGCCTATCTGGAAAGCCTGGCAAACTGATCCTCCGATCACAGAATTCCCGAGAAAAGGCCGCAGCCCCCGCTGCGGCCTTTCTTCTTGTGGCGACCTGTACTGCAGACAATTGCGGTGCATTCGCGCTGATCGGCGAGGATTGGCTTTCAAATCACTGCGAGGCGGCATTCTCGGCTTGAAAACAAGGCGCTCTGGCCTTTAGCTTTGTCAGAAGCAGATAAAACGTCAGATCCGGTGAAACACGGACAATGGCGCCACATAAGAAGGGTTAGGCAGATGACGATCAGACACGCGCGTGGAATGGCAAAAGTGGCTGCGAAGTCCCGCACCCGATCGTGGATCAAGCCCTTCACCACTGCTGCGCTACTGTCCGCAGCGGCGCTGATGACATCTGTTCTTGCGGCGAGCAGTGCCGAAGACGGGGCCATCACCAAAAGCCACGGATATTCCTTCTACGGGGATCTCGATTATCCGGCGGATTTTGAGCACTTCGATTACGTGAACCCGGATGCGCCCAAAGGGGGGGAACTGGCAGTTCCCTTTATCGGCACACTGGACAGTATGAATCCCTACTCCGGAAAGGGGCGGGCGCATGCCTTTTCTGTCTACCCATATGAAAGCCTGCTTGCGGATGCAGCGCCTGCGGATAAATACGGCCAATCCTACTGCTTGCTGTGCGAAAGCGTAGAATATCCCGAAGACAAAAGCTGGGTCATCTTCCGCATGCGGCCTGAGGCGCGGTTCTCTGATGGCACTCCGGTGACAGCCCATGACATTGCCTTCAGCCATAACCTGCTGCTCGATCAGGGGTTGCAGTCCTACGCCGATTTTGTTCGCAAGCTGATCCCCAAGGTCGAAGTCATCGATGACTATACCATTAAATTCTATTTTGCTGACGGTGTATCCCGCCGTAGCTTGGTCGAACAGGTGGGCGGGGTGCCTGCATGGTCGAAGAAATGGTTCGAAGAGACCGGTCAGAAGCTCAATGAGAACTGGATTGAAGGGCCTCCGGGCTCTGGTCCCTATGTGATCGATGAAATTGATCTTTCACGGCGCATCGTACTCAAACGCAATCCCGATTATTGGGGCAAGGATCTGCCGGTCAATCAGGGGCGGCATAACTTTGATGCGCTTCGGGTTGAGATCTTTGCCGATGACACCGCCGCTTTTGAGGCGTTCAAGGCGGGCGAGTACACATTCCGTGCCGAGGGCGACAGCAAGAAATGGGCCAGCGGCTATGACTTCCCCAAGGTTGATAGCGGCGCGGTAAAGCTCGAAGAACTGCCCAATGGCGCACCGCCCGCGGCCTCCGGTATTGTGTTCAATCTGGCATCACCCAAGCTTCAAGACCGCCGTGTCCGTGAGGCGCTGGCCTTGGCGTTCAATTTTGAGTGGTCCAATGAAAGCCTGCTCTATGGGTTGTTCGAACGTCGCGCGTCCTTCACCCAGAACTCGCCCTTGATGGCGACGGGCACTCCCGAAGGTGCGGAGCGTGAATTCCTCGAAAGTCTCGGTGATCTGGTTCCGCCAGAGATGCTGAGCGAAGAGGTCTATATTCCGGCAACATCTGATCCTGCCCGACTGTTTGATCGCCGCAACGCGCGCAAAGCTGCCGCAATGCTAGAGGACGCAGGCTATGTTGTTGGCGACAACGGCAAGCGGGTGACGCCCGAGGGCGCACCGTTTGAACTGAATTTCCTGTTCTCCTCGTCGTCGTCACCTACCACGCGTGGCGTGATGGAGAATTTCGTTGATAATCTCGAAAATCTCGGCATTGCGGTTAATTTTGAGGTGGTCGACACTGCGCAATACACCAGCCGCGAGCGAGAGCGGGACTATGATCTGGTCGTGGACAGCTACACGACCTTCCTTGGGACGGGTACGGGGCTGGAGCAGCGGTTCGGGTCTGAGGCGTCGGCCTATTCGCTGTTTAACCCCGCTGGTCTGGCCTCGCCGCTGATTGATGCGATCATCACAAAATCGCTGCGCGCGGAAACACGAGAGGAAGAAACGGCGATCATGACCGCGCTTGATCGCGCATTGCGGCATGAGTTCATCATGATCCCGCTGTGGTACAACCCGAACCATTGGGCGGCTTATTACGACCAATACGAACACCCGGCGGAAATCCCACCCTACAGCCTCGGGTATCTGGACTTCTGGTGGTATAACGAGGACAAGGCCAAAGCGCTGCGAGATGTTGGCGCGCTGAGGTAAATCCCCGATGCTAAACTATATTCTGCGGCGCCTCTTGCTGGTGATCCCGACCTTGATCGGGATCATGGTGGTGAATTTCGCGCTGGTGCAATTCGTTCCCGGTGGTCCGGTTGAACAGATGATCGCCCGTCTTGAGGGCGGCGGCGACGTCTTTGGGGGCTTTGCCGGTGCCGCAAACGATGGCGGCGCTGAAACCGTGGGTCAGGCTGAGAGCCAGTATGCCGGTGGGCGCGGTCTGCCGCCTGAGTTCATTGAGGAGCTGGAGCGCGAGTTCGGTTTTGACAAGCCGCCGCTGGAACGTTTCCTCAATATGATGTGGAACTACGTCCGGCTCGACTTTGGTGAGAGTTATTTCCGCAATGTCGGGGTGATTGATCTGGTGATGGAGAAAATGCCGGTGTCAATCTCGCTCGGCCTGTGGTCGACGCTGATCGCCTATATGATTTCCATTCCATTAGGGGTGAAAAAGGCGCTGCGTGATGGCAGCAAATTTGACAGCTGGACAAGCGGCGTGATTATCGCAGCCTACGCCATACCGGGCTTTTTGTTTGCGATCCTGCTGCTGGTGCTCTTGGCGGGCGGGTCGTATTGGCAGATCTTCCCGCTGCGGGGACTGACATCGGAAAACTGGGAAAGCATGAGCCTTTTGGGCAAGATTGGCGACTATTTCTGGCATATCACTTTGCCGGTTGTGGCCTCCACCATATCCGCCTTTGCAACGCTTACACTGCTGACCAAGAACTCCTTTCTGGATGAGATCAAGAAACAGTATGTCATGACCGCGCGCGCCAAGGGGCTCACCGAGAACCGGGTGCTCTATGGGCATGTGTTCCGCAATGCGATGCTGATCGTGATCGCAGGGTTTCCGGGTGTGTTTATCTCGATCTTCTTCACCGGCAGCCTGATCATTGAGACGATCTTCTCGCTGGACGGACTGGGGCGGCTCGGGTTTGAGGCCGCAGTGGCACGCGACTACCCTATTGTTTTTGGAACGCTTTTCATCTTTGGGCTGATGGGCCTAGTGGTGGGGATCTTGTCTGACATCATGTATGTGCTGGTCGATCCGCGCATCGATTTTGAAAAGCGGGAGGGGTGATCCGATGGCACTGTCTCCGCTGAATCAACGCCGCTGGAACAACTTCAAGCGCAACCGCCGGGCCCTCTGGTCGCTCAGGATCTTTTTGGTTCTGTTTGGCCTGTCGCTGTTTGCGGATGTGCTGGCCAACGACAAACCGATCCTCGTGAACTATCGCGGTGAGTATTTCACCCCGGTGTGGAATTTCTATCCGGAAACCACCTTCGGTGGCGATTTCCAGACCGAAGCCGTCTATCGCGACCCAGAAGTAAAATGCCTGATCGCTTCCGGCGGCAGTCTCGACTGTTTTGATGATCCCGATGGCATCATTGCCGAGATTGATGCTGGCACCTACGCGGGAGAGGATTTTGTCGAAGGCTGGTCGCTCTGGCCGCCGATCCCTTACCGTTTTGACACGCCAGTGGATCGCTCCGGAGCCGCACCGCTACCGCCTAACGGGCAGAATTGGCTGGGCACCGATGACACCAAACGCGACGTGTTGGCGCGGGTCATCTATGGTTTTCGGCTCTCGATCGTCTTCACCCTCGTGGTTACGATCGCCGCAAGCCTGATCGGGATTGTGGCGGGCGCTGTGCAGGGGTTCTTTGGCGGCTGGGTGGATCTGATCTTCCAGCGCGTGATCGAGATCTGGTCCGCAACGCCATCGCTGTATGTCATCATCATCATGTTTGCCATCTTGGGGCGCAGTTTCTGGCTCCTGGTGTTTTTGATGATCCTGTTTAGCTGGACGGCGCTTGTGGGCGTGGTGCGCGCGGAGTTTCTACGGGCGCGCAACCTCGAATATGTACGCGCGGCCAAGGCGCTTGGCGTGGGGAACGTCACCATCATGTTCCGCCATATGCTGCCCAATGCGATGGTTGCGACACTCACCATGCTGCCGTTCATCGTGACTGGCACCATCGGCACCTTGGCGAGCCTTGATTTCCTCGGCTTTGGCCTGCCCTCTTCAGCGCCATCGCTGGGTGAGATGACCCTACAAGCCAAACAGAACCTGCAAGCGCCTTGGCTTGCCTTCACCGCCTTCTTTACCTTTGCAATCATGCTCTCGCTTCTGGTCTTCATCTTTGAAGGCGTGCGGGACGCGTTCGACCCGAGAAAGACCTTTTCATGAGCCATGCAGACATGAGGATTGAAAAACGTGCGACCTCTCGCCAGAGCGGGCAGCCGCAATGACGCAATCTCCCATTCTTCAGGTCAAGGACCTTCGCGTTGCCTTTCGCCAAGACGGTCAGCTCACCGAGGCGGTGAAGGGCGTGTCCTTCACGGTGTCGCGTGGCGAAACGGTTGCTCTGGTGGGCGAGTCGGGGTCCGGCAAATCGGTCTCCGCATTGTCCACGGTTCAATTGCTGGGCGACAGCGCACAGGTTTCCGGCTCCGTCACCTATGATGGGCAGGAAATGATCGGCGCAGATGAACGCACCCTGCGACGGGTGCGCGGCAATGATATCTCCTTCATCTTCCAAGAGCCGATGACCTCGCTCAACCCGTTGCACAGCATTGAAAAACAGCTGGGTGAGGCGCTTGCCCTGCATCAGGGCGTAATGGGCGAAGATGCACGCGGGCGCATTCTGGACCTGTTGAACAAGGTCGGTATCCGCGACGCCGAAACCCGGCTTGGTGCCTACCCACATCAACTCTCGGGCGGGCAACGTCAGCGGGTGATGATCGCGATGGCGCTTGCCAATAAACCAGACGTGCTGATTGCGGACGAACCCACCACGGCGCTTGATGTGACCATTCAGGCGCAGATCCTCGACCTTCTGGCGGATCTGAAAACAAGTGAAGGCATGGGGCTTTTGTTCATCACCCATGATCTGTCGATTGTGCGCCGCATCGCTGATCGGGTCTGCGTGATGAAATCCGGCGAGATCGTCGAAGAGGGCCCCACCGCAGAACTGTTTGCTGATCCCAAACACCCCTACACGCAGAAACTGCTGGCGGCTGAGCCCTCCGGCAGGCCGGGGCCGGTTCCTGAGAATGCGGAGGGGCTTGTCGCGGCAAACGACCTCAAGGTCTGGTTCCCGATCCAGCGCGGTCTGCTCAAACGTACGGTTGGCCATGTGAAGGCCGTGAACCCGATGTCGCTTTCGGTGCGCGCCGGTGAAACCCTCGGCATCGTGGGGGAATCCGGTTCTGGCAAAACCACGATGGCGCTGGCGATCATGCGTCTGATCGCCTCCGAGGGCGAAGTGCGTTTTCAAGATCAGGACCTGCGCAAGTGGTCGACGCGTGAGTTGCGCCGCCTGCGCAAGGATATGCAGATCGTATTTCAGGACCCCTTTGGCTCGCTGTCACCGCGGATGACTTGTCAGCAGATCATTGCCGAAGGCCTGGCCATCCACGAGGTCGACCAGCACCGCAAACCACGCGAACTGGTGGCGGAGGTGATGGAGGAGGTCGGCCTCGATTCCGCCGCCATGGATCGCTACCCGCATGAATTTTCCGGCGGACAACGCCAGCGTATTGCGATTGCCCGCGCCATGGTACTGCGCCCGAAACTGGTGGTGCTGGACGAGCCAACATCGGCGCTTGATATGACGGTTCAGGTTCAGATCGTTGATTTGCTGCGCGACCTGCAGGCCCGCTACGGGTTGGCCTATCTCTTTATCAGCCATGATCTCAACGTGGTGCGCGCCATGTCGCATGAGATTTTGGTGATGAAAGCTGGCGATGTGGTGGAGCAGGGCGCTGCAGAAGAGGTCTTTGCCAATCCCAAGGAGGAATACACAAGGCATCTGCTTTCAGCCGTGACAGGCGTTTAACCCAAAGCACCTGTCGTATTTCTTCTAACTGAAAATATCCCGGGAGCGCGAGGGCAGCGCCCTCGCTTCCTTCGCCTTCCCAAAACGATGTCACCGGATATTATGTGGCCGCCTAGATGGCGGAACTGTGCCCGGCTTTGCTGAGATCATAAGCGTCAAAGTGGCGTGCAATCATGCGGGTCAGAGGTTTACCCTCCGGGCGAATGCGGATCCCACCTGCATGTAGATCAAGCATGTCGGGAAACGCAGCCGACACGTCACGATACATCCTGTCCAGCGCGGCAGGCGCAATGTCAAACGTCGTCAGTATTTCCTCTGAGGAAATCGCAAAGTCGCACATCAATCCCTCGATCATGCGCCCACGCAACAGGTCTTCACCTGCAAAAACATGTCCGCGTGCGGTCGAGAACTGCCCATCACGGATCGCCTTGGTATAGGCAGATGTGGAAGGTGCGTTTTGTGCGTAGCCTTGTGGGAAGCGCGAAATCGACGAGGCTCCCAATCCGATCAGCACCTCTGCACGATCGTCGGTATAGCCTTGGAAGTTCCGGCGCAGCTTGCCAGTTCGTTCCGCCACAGCAAGTCCATCATGGGGCGTGGCAAAGTGGTCGATGCCAATTTCGCGATATCCGTCCCACATGAACAAACGCTGAGCCGTTTCAAACAGTTGCAATCGTGCCTTTGGCGAGGGCAGGCTGTCGGTGGGGATCATATTCTGCCGTCGTGCCATCCACGGCACATGTGCATACCCATAGAGCGCAACCCGGTCAGGCGACAGCGACAGGAGCTTCTGCACGCTCTCGGTCATGCGCATCCTTGTCTGATGTGGTAAGCCAAACAGGATATCAGCATTAAGGCTGGCAATCCCACGTGCGCGGATCATGTCAACCGCGTCACGGGTGAGATCAAACGGCTGGATGCGACCGATTGTTTCCTGAATTTCAGGGTCGAAATCTTGCACACCGATCGACGCGCGGTTCATCCCTGCTGCGGAGAGCGCATCTAGGCGAGGTTCGTCAATCTCATTGGGGTCGATCTCCACTGAGAACTCGCCGCCCTTCGCCATCGGGGTGATGGCGAATATCGCCTCTGCCAGTTCCGCCATCATTTCTGCAGACAGTAGCGTCGGTGTTCCTCCGCCCCAATGCAGCCGGGCCAGTCGCACGCCCTCCGGCAGGTGACGCGCCAGAAGTGCGATTTCCTGCTTTAAAACGTCCAGATAAGCACGCACCGGAGAATCCGATTGCGTGCCTTGAGTGCGACAAGCGCAAAACCAACATAGCCTGCGACAGAACGGCACATGCACGTATAAGGAGATCTCCGCACCGGGTTTAATGGCCTTGATCCAATCAGCGAATCCTTTTGCGCTTACATCATTTTTGAAATGAGGCGCAGTGGGATAGCTCGTATATCTGGGCACCTTTGCGTCGAATAGTCCGAGCCGTGCCAATTGAGATTCCTGTGTCATAGGATTACGATAGGGATGGTCGGCATTGTCGGCTTTGACTCAGATCAACCAGAGGCGCGTATGTCCCTTGCCCAATTCCAGTCGATCGAGTGTGCGGATTGCCCAATTCGCCACCGCGCCGTGTGCGCCCGTTGTGATTCGGACGAGCTCGAGGCACTCGACGCAATTAAATTCTATCGCAGCTATGAGGCTGGGCAGACCGTGATCTGGTCTGGAGATCAGATGAACTTTGTCGGTTCGGTGGTGTCTGGGATCGCGACGTTAACCCAGACGATGGAGGATGGGCGCACTCAGATGGTTGGGCTGTTGCTGCCGAGCGATTTTGTAGGCCGGCCCGGGCGCGATGGATCTGCGTATGATGTCGTTGCGACGACAGACGTTGTAATGTGTTGTTTTCGAAAAAAACCTTTTGAAGATTTGATGACGCGAACACCTCATATCGCGCATCGATTGCTGGAAATGACACTGGATGAGCTTGATGCAGCGCGTGAGTGGATGTTGGTGCTCGGGCGTAAAACCGCGCGTGAGAAGATCGCCAGTCTCTTGTCGATTATCGCACGGCGCGATGCGTCGCTCAGTGTGGATGCCGCCAGTGGTGCTGTCAGCTTTGATCTGAAGCTGACGCGTGAGGCGATGGCGGATTACCTGGGCTTGACCCTGGAAACCGTGAGCCGTCAAATCTCTGCACTTAGGAAGTCGGGTGTGATCGAACTGGAAGGAAAGCGGCACGTTACGGTGCCCGATATGCGGCGCCTGATCGAAGAGGCCGGAGATGATAGCGACGGCGGTGTGCTTGGTTAGAGAATTTCCAGTGTCGCGTTGATTCGGCGTTTGTGAACGGGAATGGGCTAGAATTTGAATTTGGTCGGCCTGAGGCGAAATTTTCTCAAACCGGGTTTCTCAACCACCATCACTGGTTGAATTTATAAATTCGAATAGTAAGCTCACGTCGCTTCCCGGAGCCATGATGTGAAGCACCACTCCAATTTCCTGACAAGATGAGGCCGGTCCCGATTTAGACCGGCCAATTGCCCAAAAACGCGCGACTTCGCGTGATGCCGTCAATGCGCCATCAGCACCGGGACTTTTGCATGTTCGAGCATGTTGCGCGTTGCGCCGCCAAGGATCGACTCACGGAAGCGCGAATGCCCATAAGCGCCCATCACAATAAGCTCTGCATCCGTATCTGTTGCGTGACGACACAGCACATCAGAGATGCGCGGCAGCGTTTTGCTGAGGACGTCAATCTCGCAGGCGACGCCGTGGCGTGCCAGCATCTGACACAACATGCCACCGGGATCTGAGCGTTCGATCCCGTGTTTTGGCGGATCAATTACAGTGATCCGAACCAGATCTGCAGACTGAAGGAGGGGCAGGGCTTTTCGCACGGCCGTGAGGGCTTCGATGCTTTCATCCCATGCGACGAGGACAGTTTTGGGTGATGCGGCAAGTGTTGTCCCCTCTGGCATCACGAGAACAGGGGTGCGCGTGTCAAAGAGGGCAGCCTCGACGATTGGCTCGACTTCCGGCCCCTGACCTTCGCCATAGGGCAGATCCATCACCACCAGATCACTGAAACGCGCATGATGCGAGGTGACCCGAGAGATATCACCAAATGGGGCAATTGCGGTGGAGAGACTGCGCGGCACATCGCTACCAGAGAGATATTGCTTGGTGCTTTCTTCGGTTGCCTGCACTTCTTCACGGGCGCGATCTAGCATTGTGTTGATGGCAATCGCATTCGCACCGCCGTCGTAGTACCCCACGCGAGTGCGATCTACTCCAAGGCACAGAACATCCAGATGCCCATCAGCGCGGCGCACCATGGTCTCGGCTTGGTCCAATGCAGTTGTCGATCCGTCTGGAGTGGATCGCACTGTCAGAATTGTCTTGTACGTCATGAGCTTACCTTTTCCCAAATCCCGTGATTCCGGTTGAAGGTAACGGGGCCTTGGTTCTCAGGTTACCCGTATCCCGTGAGGTGACATGACACATCCCAAACGCCAGCATCTTGATGCAGATCAATGTTTGCAAAACCTCGCTCTGGCATCAGGGACGGGGAAAACGACGCCCGAGGTGTATCTGCGAGGGGTACGATTCGGGTGAATCATTCAAAGGGGCATGAAATGTCTAATTATCTCAAGCTGATAGTGCTTGGCGTATTGACGGTCTTCTTCATGATCGCCGCCGGCTATGCCAGGGATCTGGCCTATCAGGTACATGCGGTGATCTTGATGCTCGTCGCAGGTGGCCTGTTTTTGTCAACGCTACGCAGTACCGACGAGCCGGTCGCGGCTCCCGTCACCGGGGAATACCTCGATGGCGTCGTGCGCGCGGGCGTCATTGCAACCGCGTTCTGGGGTGTTGCGGGGTTCCTCGTGGGAACGTTCATCGCGTTCCAGCTGGCGTTTCCGGTTCTGAACTTCGACTGGTCCGAAGGATTTGCGAACTTTGGCCGGTTGCGTCCGCTGCACACTTCTGCAGTGATTTTTGCGTTTGGGGGCAACGCGCTGATCGCAACCTCTTTCTACATCGTGCAGCGGACGTCTGCGGCGCGGTTGTGGGGCGGTAACCTCGCGTGGTTCGTGTTCTGGGGCTATCAACTCTTTATCGTTCTGGCCGCGACCGGTTATCTTCTGGGCGGCACGCAGTCCAAAGAATATGCTGAACCCGAATGGTATGTTGATCTGTGGCTGACCGTCGTCTGGGTCGCCTATCTGGCCGTTTTCCTGGGCACCATCATTCGCCGCAAAGAGCGCCACATCTATGTGGCAAACTGGTTCTTCCTCGCCTTCATCGTGACCGTTGCCATGCTGCATGTGGTCAACAATCTGACCATTCCGGTGTCGATCTGGGGCTCCAAGTCGGTGATCGTCTGGCCGGGGGTGCAGGATGCCATGGTGCAATGGTGGTATGGCCACAACGCTGTGGGCTTCTTCCTGACCGCAGGTTTCCTCGGCATGATGTACTATTTCATCCCAAAACAAGCAGATCGTCCGGTCTACAGCTACAAACTGTCGATCATCCACTTCTGGGCGCTGATCTTCATCTACATCTGGGCAGGTCCGCACCACCTGCATTACACCGCGCTGCCCGACTGGGCTTCGACCCTCGGCATGGTGTTCTCGGTCGTGCTGTGGATGCCGTCCTGGGGTGGTATGATCAACGGTCTGATGACGCTTTCAGGCGCTTGGGACAAGCTGCGCACCGACCCTGTACTGCGGATGCTGGTGATCTCGGTTGGTTTCTACGGCATGTCCACGTTTGAGGGCCCGATGATGTCGATCCGCGCTGTGAACTCGCTGTCGCACTACACGGACTGGACCATTGGTCACGTGCATTCCGGTGCGCTCGGCTGGAACGGTATGATCACCTTCGGTGCGCTCTATTACCTGACGCCGGTTCTGTGGAAGCGCGAACGGCTCTATTCGCTGAGCCTCGTCAGCTGGCACTTCTGGCTCGCCACCATCGGCATCGTGCTCTACGCGGCGTCCATGTGGGTGACTGGTATCATGGAAGGTCTGATGTGGCGTGAAGTGGACGCAAACGGCTTCCTCGTGTGGTCCTTTGCCGACACCGTGGCTGCGAAGCTTCCGATGTATGTGATGCGTGGTTTGGGCGGGGTTCTGTTCCTCTCCGGGTCGCTGGTCATGTGCTACAACCTCTGGATGACCGTTCGTCGGGCGCCGGCCAAAGAGGCCAGCCTGTCCGTCGCGGTCCCGGCTGAATAAGGAGGGCCGGAGAGATGGCAATTCTCGACAAGCATAAAATCCTCGAGACGAACGCAACGCTTCTGCTGATCTGTTCCTTTCTCGTCGTCACCATCGGTGGCTTGGTGCAGATCACCCCGCTGTTCTACCTAGAGAACACCATCGAGGAGGTGGAGGGCATGCGTCCCTACACCCCGCTCGAGCTGGCAGGGCGCGACATCTACATCCGCGAAGGCTGCTACGTCTGCCATAGCCAGATGATCCGTCCCATGCGCGATGAGGTCGAACGCTACGGCCACTACTCACTGGCGGCGGAGTCGATGTACGACCACCCGTTCCAGTGGGGCTCCAAACGCACAGGGCCGGACCTGGCCCGTGTGGGGGGGCGTTACTCTGACGAGTGGCACGTAGACCACCTGCGCGATCCGCAAGCAGTGGTGCCGGAATCGGTGATGCCGAAGTATGACTTCCTCGAGCGCACCCGCATCGACGGCAAGTATATCGGCGATCTGATGGCCACCAATGCCATTGTCGGCGTGCCCTACTCGGACGAGATGATCGAAGAAGCGCGCCGCGATTTCCGCGCTCAGGCTGATCCCGACAGTGACTATGACGGGCTGCTGGAGCGGTACGGCGAGAACGTCAACGTGCGGAACTTCGACGGTCAACCGGGTGTCTCTGAAGCGGACGCATTGATCGCTTATCTGCAGATGTTGGGCACGTTGGTCGATTTCTCGACCTTCACACCTGACGCAAGCCGGTAAGGGAGGATTGAGCCATGGAAACCTATTCCTTGCTGCGACAGTTCGCTGACAGCTGGATGCTTCTCTTTCTGTTCCTCTTTTTCATTGGTGTTGTGTTCTGGGCGTTTCGCCCCGGCTCCACCAAAACTTATGAGGACACAGCCAATATCCCCTTCCGCAACGCGGATAAGCCGGCGTCAGAGAGCGCCGCTCAACCGGAGGCCCAGAAATGAGTGAGACGGGCAACAAAAACACCGTAAAGATCCAAGAAGGTGATCCAAACACCACCGGCCATGAGTGGGATGGGATCATGGAGTTCGACAACCCGATGCCGCGCTGGTGGCTTTGGGTGTTCTACGCCACCATCGTCTGGGGGATCGGCTATAGCATCGCCTATCCGGCCTGGCCGCTGGTGAGTGAGGCAACCTCTGGCATGTTGGGCTGGTCCTCGCGTGCCAAGGTTGAAGCTGAAATCGCTGCGGTCGAAACGGCAAATGCGCCGATCAACGCACAGTTGGAGGCTCTGGAACTTGCGGCCATTCCGGGTCACCCGGAACTTGAGGATTATGCGGTGTCTGCGGGTGCTGCGGTGTTCAAGACCTGGTGTGCGCAGTGTCACGGCTCCGGTGCGGCGGGTGCCAAAGGGTATCCGAACCTCTTGGACGATGACTGGCTTTGGGGTGGTACAATGGAAGACATCCATACCACCGTGTCCTACGGTATCCGCAATGAGGAAAGCGACGATGCGCGCTTCTCTGCGATGCCTGCCTTTGGGCGTGATGGGCTGCTGGAAAAAGAGCAGGTCAGTCAGGTGGTCAACTATGTGATGTCCCTGTCGGATACGCCACAAGATGCAAGCCAAGTGGCGGCTGGTGCCGCTGTGTTTGAGGCGAACTGTGCCTCCTGTCATGGCGAAGACGCCTCGGGAGATATCTATCAGGGCGCTCCGAACCTCAAAGATGCCATCTGGCTCTATGGTGGCGATTACGAGACCGTCTATGAAACCGTTTGGAACTCTCGCTACGGGGTCATGCCGAACTGGGATACCCGCCTGAGTGAGGCCGAAATCCGCGCAGTGAGTGCTTATGTGCACCAGTTGGGTGGTGGCGAGTAAATCGCGATCTGGCACCGAAAAAGCAGGCCGCTCCAAACGGGGCGGCCTTTTTAGTTGGGGACAGTCAATTGGATGTGCAAGCGCGCCGGACCTGCGCAAAACAGCGGCGTTTTTTGGTGTGAACTTTGGTCGAGTTGATCTGCATCAAGGCTGCGCGAGCATGCAGATGACAAAATGGTATCGAGACGAAATTCAGGGCCATGGTTGGGAAGGCTATCGTGTCAGGCCTCGGATTTCGCCGTGCCCCGCTGGGTTGACTAGCGGGTCTTTACGACGCCGGTTCCCTGCTTGTTCGCGCGTTTCCTGGGGAGCCGGCGTCTTTTCCTTCTGATCACGAACAAGGCTATTTGCAGGTCGCGATGCGCGGTTGACACGGAGATTGGCCATCGCGTGTCTCTTTCCGCGCCTTGATCAGGGCGGTCACGATGCGACGCCATATACCGGGGCGGACCTTGGGGCTGCGGTAGGCCACTGGCAATGGCCGCTGGGGAAGATCGCTGTGGCGGGTCGCGTTCAACAGGGTGCGGGCATAAATATCAACTAACATGTTCACTCTCCTCGGCATGTGATCCACACGCTGGATCTGTGCTCATGCTTGCCTGAATTCGTGTTTTATGCGAGTCAGGAAGAAATCTAACATGTAAGGTTAGCTTACATATGAACTGGCGTGATATGCCCTCAATGGCGGCCCTTCGGGCTTTTTCGGTTTTTTCTGAAACCGGGAACCTGCAACAAGCGGGCGCGCAGCTGAACGTCAGTCACGCAGCAATCAGTCAGCAATTGCGCCAGCTTGAGGCCCATATGGGAGTGCCGCTCTTGGACCGGTCAGGTCGCGCATTGCAACTGACGCCGGAAGGCGAGCAGCTTGCGCAGGCCTTGACGCTGGGGTTTGGTGCAATTCGCATGGCGGTACAGGATTTGACGACGCGCGGCGCAGGGCAGCCGCTCCATGTAACCTGTACGCCGATGTTTGCCACCCACTGGCTGATGCCGCGTCTGGCCGGGTTTCGGCAGGCCTATCCTGAGGTGGATCTGGTGATTGATCCCACCGGGGAAGTGGTACAGCTGACGCCTGGTGGCATCGACGTTGCGCTGCGGTACGGAAGCGGCGCTTGGCCCGGTCTTGAGGCCGAGATGCTGCTGGCGTCGCCTATGGTGGTGGTGGCAGCCCCTGGCCTTTTGGACCAGCGAGCGGTGAAACAGCCGGAGGACCTGCTTGACTTGCCGTGGCTGGAGGAAATCGGCACCAATGAAGCCTCTGTCTGGCTCCGCTCCCGCGGGGTGGAAGACAGCCTTAAAGCAGGGCGAGTCGTTTTGCCCGGCAACCTCTTGATGGAGGCCTTGCGGGCGGGGCAGGGGGTTGCGGTCTCGGTGCGCGAATTCGTCGCGCCGGATGTTGCCGCAGGGCGTCTGACCGAGCTTTTTTGTGAAGAACAAGGGCGTGGATACCATATTGTCCATCGTCCCGGTGTGCTGCGCCCCGGTGCGCGGCATTTCGTCAACTGGCTGCGCCGAGAGCGCGGATCTACCCCCTTGATCTGACCGCACAGTTTGTGTGCGGCGCTCCCGCAGGGCTGCGACATTTGTGCAAAATGCACATATGGGATGCGAATTTTGATCCACGTCAAAGTCTCGATCCCCGGTCTCTGGGAGAACACCATCAGACCTGTCACAGGATCGGAGCCAGAAGTTGAGCGATTCGAGCCAAGCCCCCAGCCTTTACGCCGCAAGGGAGCCCATCTTTCCCCGCCGAGTCTCGGGAAAGTTCCGCACTCTCAAATGGGTGATCATGGCGGTTACCTTGGGCATCTACTACCTGCTGCCTTGGATCCGTTGGGACCGTGGGCCAGAACTGCCGGATCAGGCGGTGTTGCTCGATCTTGCCGGGCGACGGTTTTATTTCTTCTGGATTGAGATCTGGCCGCATGAATTCTATTTCGTCGCGGGCCTGTTGATCATGGCGGGCCTTGGCCTGTTTCTGTTCACCTCGGCGTTGGGGCGGGTCTGGTGCGGCTATGCTTGCCCGCAGACTGTCTGGACTGATCTTTTCATTCTGGTTGAGCGCTGGATCGAGGGGGACCGCAACGCGCGCCTGCGCCTGCACCGTCAGAAAAAATGGGATTTCAAAAAAGCGCGCCTGCGGATGACCAAATGGGTGGCCTGGCTTTTGATTGGCCTGGCAACCGGTGGGGCATGGGTGTTCTACTTTGCCGATGCACCAACCCTGCTGCATGATCTGGTGACAGGTCAGGCACACCCGGTGGCGTACACCACAATGGCGATCCTGACCTTCACGACCTTCTTCTTCGGCGGCTTTGCCCGCGAACAGATCTGTATCTATGCTTGCCCGTGGCCGCGTATTCAGGCGGCGATGATGGATGAGGATACGCTGACCGTCGGGTATCGCGATTGGCGCGGCGAGCCGCGTGGCAAGCACCGGAAATCGGCCGATGCGGATCAAAAGGGCGATTGTATCGACTGCATGGCCTGTGTGAACGTCTGTCCCATGGGGATCGATATTCGCAAGGGCCAACAGATGGAGTGCATCACCTGTGCGCTTTGTATTGATGCCTGCGATGACATCATGGCCAAAGTGGGCAAGCCACGCGGGCTCATTGATTATATGGCGCTGTCGGATGAAACCAATGAGCGTGCGGGCAAACCACCGCGCCCGGTCTGGAAGCACATCCTGCGCCCGCGCACGATTATGTACACGACGCTTTGGGGTGGTGTGGGGCTGGCGCTTGTGTTCGCACTCTTCATCCGTGCAGACATCAATATGACTGTAGCGCCGGTGCGGAACCCGACCTATGTCACGCTCTCGGACGGAACCATTCGCAACACCTATGATGTGCGACTGTCAAACAAACACGGTGAGCCGCGACTGTTTGAGCTGTCGATTGTCGGTGATCCGGCGCTCTCTGTCTCGCTCGAGGGGGAAGAAAGTGTTACGGTTCAAGTCCCTGCTGACAGCGCAAGCCTGCAACGGGTCTATATCGCCGCGCCGCGTGGGAGTGCTCCCGCGGAAGCCGAGAACACCGGGCTGCGGATTTGGGTCGAAGATCTCACATCGGGCGAGCGTGCTTACCGCGACACCACCTTCAACGGACGGGGGAATTGATCCATGACGGGAGAGACCACACGAAAACCTCGCGAGTTCACAGGCAAGCATATGCTGGCGCTGTGTGTGGGGTTTTTCGGGATCATCATCACGGTGAATGTCTACATGGCCTATAGCGCTGTGAGCACGTTTCCCGGCCTTGAAGTGAAGAACTCTTATGTCGCGAGCCAACAGTTTGATACACGCCGCGCCGCGCAGGAGGCGCTGGGGTGGTCGGTATATGCCTCCGCGGTTGGGGAAGAGGTGAAGCTGGAGATCACCGATCGTGACGGTCAGCCGGTAGAAGTCGCCTCGCTGACCGCGACACTTGGTCGGGCCACGCATGTGAAGGACGATCAGAACCCGCAGTTTGTATTCGATGGCTCCGCATATGTCGCACCTGCGGAACTGGCACCGGGAAACTGGAACATTCGAATGATCGCGCGTGCCAAGGATGGCACTGAGTTCACTCAGCGCGTGATTCTGCACGTCAAAAAGTAGCACTGACGCCTGACTCCACCGTGCGAGATACGCGCGTTTGCACGCAGTATCTGTGATCAGCGTCCCTCAGAGGTAGAACCATGACTGCTCCGATGCGTCATCAAACGGCTGTGTGCCCCGGTTGTGTGGCTGCCCCGACAGAGGCGGCGGAGGATGCACCCACCGAGGCGCGCCTTGCGATATCCTTGCCGACAATCCACTGTCAGGCCTGTATTTCCAAGGTCGAGCGCGGGTTGTCGCAAGTGCCGGGCGTGCGAACTGCGCGCGTCAATCTGACCCTGAAACGGGCCCTCATTGAGGCTGACCCGGACATGCGGGCGGCGGATCTGGTTCCGGTTTGCGAGGGGCTTGGTTACGAGGCGCATGAGTTGGATCTTGCGGCTTTGGCTGCGACTGAAACAGATCGCGCAGGGCGTGAATTGTTGCTGCGGCTTGCGGTGGCAGGCTTTGCGTCCATGAATGTGATGCTGCTGTCGATCTCAGTCTGGTCCGGCGCGTCTGACGCGACCCGTGACATGTTCCACTGGATTTCCGCTGCGATCACCTTTCCAGCCATCATCTATTCCGGGCAACCGTTTTTCCGAAACGCATGGCATGCGCTGCGGGCACGTCGTCTCAATATGGATGTGCCCATCGTGTTGGCGTTGTTGCTCGCGTTGGTGACTTCGCTATGGGAGACATCGCTTTCGGGGGAGCATGCCTATTTCGATGCGGCGCTGACGTTGACGTTCTTCTTGCTGGCGGGGCGGTATCTTGACCACCGGACTCGTGCTGCGGCCCGATCCGCCGCGGAGGAGCTTGCAGCGCTCGAGGTTCCGCGTGCCTGGCGTCTGGATGAGCAGGGACAGGAGGTCGAGGTCTCCGTTGCTGATCTGGCGATTGGTGATCTGATCCGCGTGCGCCCCGGCGGACGTATGCCGGTAGATGGCGAGATCATTGAGGGGCGTTCAGAGCTGGATCGTTCATTGCTGACCGGGGAGACATTGCCGGTCCTCGCAGAACCGGGCACCGAGGTTTCCGCAGGTGAGGTCAATTTGACCGGACCGCTGACCATCCGCGCCACAGCAGTTGGCGCTGAGACCTCACTACATCGTATGGCGGATTTGGTGGCAATCGCAGAGTCGGGGCGGTCTCGTTACACCTCGCTCGCGGATAGCGCGGCGAAACTCTATGCGCCCGGGGTACATATCCTGTCGGCGCTCGCCTTCGCTGGGTGGTATCTATACACCTTTGATCTGCGCACGGCCCTGAATATTGCGGCTGCGGTGCTGATTATCACATGCCCCTGTGCATTGGGCCTTGCGGTCCCTGCGGTGACCACGGCTGCCTCGGGTCGATTGTTTCGGGCGGGTCTGCTGGTCAAACATGCCACTGCGCTGGAGCGGCTCGCCGAGGTGGACACGGTGGTGTTTGACAAGACCGGAACATTGACAGCGGGAGCGCCGGAGGTTGTGAACCTTGATGAGTTGACCCCCCAACAGCTGTCCGTCGCTTTGGCCTTGGCCGAAGGGTCGAGCCACCCGCTGGCCATCGCGCTGACCCGTGCGGCAAAGGCGGCAGGGGTTGAGGCTGTGGTGTTGGAAGATCTGCAAGAAGTGCCCGGCTACGGCACGCAGGCGTGCCTTTCCGGGCAGGTCGTGCGGCTGGGGCGTGCCGCTTGGGTCGGGGCGCGTGGGTCGTTGGAGCAGACAGCCACTTGGCTGGATCTGGGCGATGGCCTGCCAGTTGCAATCCGTTTTACGGATGCCTTGCGCCCCGGTGCGCAGGAAGCGGTTTCAGCGCTTCAAGATGCAGGTATGGACGTGATGCTTATCTCCGGCGATACGGTGGCGGCAGTCCGCGATCTGGCAGAACGATTGGGTATTCAGAGTTGGGTGGCCGAAGCGCTACCAGATGAAAAGGCTGCGCGCGTGTCACAACTGACCGAGGCAGGCCATAAGGTGCTGATGGTCGGGGATGGTCTCAACGACACGGCGGCGTTGGCGGGTGCGCATGTCTCGATCTCGCCCGCTTCGGCGCTCGATGCTGCGCGGGTGGCGTCTGATATTGTTTTGCTGGGTAAAGATCTGTCTCCGATTTCGGAGGCATGCGGTGTGGCCAAGCGTGCCACTAAGCGTATTCGCGAGAACTTCCAGATTGCAACACTGTACAATGTGATAGCTGTGCCTCTGGCGATTGCCGGTCTGGCCACGCCCTTGATTGCGGCGCTGGCGATGTCTACGTCGTCGATTACCGTATCACTCAACGCACTGCGCCTGCGTTAGGCGCGCTGGGGAGCGACATGACCGTTTTGTCTTATCTTATTCCTATCTCCCTGATCCTTGGCGGGGCGGGGTTGATCGGGTTCATCTATACCGTGCGTTCAGAACAATACGACGACCCAGAGGGGGATGCGCGTCGGATCTTGAGCGATGAATGGGACGACCACCCCAAGCCCTGAAGGCTGGTGGGGGCACTGCCCCCTCTTGCCCGTGCCGGGCAATTCACCCCCGGGATATTTGGGGTTAGAAGAATGAAATAGCCGCTGCCCCGGGTGATGGTGCAGCGGCTATTATTTTTTAGATGCTGTCGGCAGGCCTTGGCTCTGTCGCTTGGGGGTTAGGACGCCGGCCCCAGTGTTTCACAGGTTACATTGCGAGAGTTGAGGCGGCGGCAGGCAAGTTCCGCGCTTTCCTTGGTCATACCGAGGAAGTTTGCATCAAAGCCGCGCGGGCTCTGTACCACTTTGCGGAGTGAGCCATCGAGTGTTTCCATTTCAGCCAAAGCGGTGCGCAACAGGACTTTCTCGGCCTGAAAACGGTTCGTGTAGCGACCGACATTGATACCCCAGTAGCGCCCGCCTGAGGTCGACAGGCGTGTCACAACTACAGGTTCCTCGACCGAAGCAACCTGTGTTTCCAGCCCCGTCGGGCGCACCTGTGGGCGCGGTCCCGTGTAGCGACGCTGGGTTGGGGCCTCGACCGCGCGGGCAACGGCGGTTCGAATTTCGGCTTTCAGAGCTTCTTCGCCCTCTACATCTGCTTGACGTTGAGCAGGACGTGCGAGGGGCTGAATTGCCGACACTTCAGAAACTTCGGTGACCTCCAGAAGCGCGCTGTTGATGCCGGATTGAAGCGCGTCTGTGTCCAACGCGGCGATCTGCACCTCTTCTTCTGCGGTTTCGGGCGCAACCTCTGCTTCGGCCACCAGCAAGGCCGGATCGACCTCGGGTGCGGGGCGGGCACGCGGGCGCATGGTTTCGGAGATCACACCGCTTACGCGAATGGTCTTGCCAGCAAGCCCATGAGTGTCATCCTCTGCCAGGCGCACGCCGCTGTTGCCCACATAAGGTGGCATCGGGGGTTTTTGCAATTTGGCGTAGGCGGGCGCGCGTCGGAACCCAAGGTCCAGAAGTTCGGCAACCTTGGCGTTGCGTGCCGCCGTAGATTGGCCGCCGAACACGGTCGCGATGATGCGCTCATCTCCGCGTTTGGCTGAAGACACAAGGTTAAAGCCAGCCGCACGGGTGTAGCCGGTCTTAATGCCGTCCGCGCCGCGATAGGCTGCGAGAAACCGTCGGTTGGTGTTGTACACCACTTTGGTTCCTGCGTTGGTCGATTTGCGCGAGAACAGGTTATAATACTCAGGGTAATCATAAAGCATATGACGCCCGAGGATGGTCATGTCGCGCGCCGTAGACATATGCCCATTGGCGGTCAGACCGTGCGCGTTTTTAAATGTGGTCCGGGTCATACCCAGCGCTTTGGCCGTGCGGTTCATGCGCCGGGCAAAGGCGGCTTCGGAGCCGGAGATTGCCTCGCCGATGGCAGTTGCGGCGTCATTGGCAGATTTCACCGCAGCTGCACGGATCAAATAGCGCAGGGCGATTTTCTGGCCACGCCGCAAGCCCAGTTCTGAGGGCGGCTCTGCTTCGGCGTTACGGGAAACCGTGATTTCTGTATCGAGGCTTATTTCTCCGTTCCGCACCGCCTCAAAGGCGATGTAGAGCGTCATCATTTTAGTGAGGGAGGCCGGGTGCAATCGTGTGTCGGCGTTACGGGAGTGCAAGACCTCCCCCGTGCGCGCATCCATCACCATTGCAGCATAAGGTGCCGCTGCCGCCTGTTCTGGAGCGACCGCAACCAGCCCGACTGCGAGCGCCAGACCCTGTATGGTGCGTTTGCACAGCCCTACCGCGCCTTGGAGAATTGCTTGCCCTGAATTGCGACGTTGCCCACGGCCACACTTCCCCCAACGGGAGAAGAGACGACCGCCGTCGACCTGAGAAATCACTGCCATGTTTGCCTCGTGTCGCCGGTTTTCCGGCTGACGTTTTGTCTGCTTATGCAAGCGTATCATAGCCGGTCTGACGAATAAACCAGTTGTGAAGGAACATCTTGTTGTGCTGGACGGGCGAAACCTAAGGGTTGTCGACATCTAGTAGTCGCATGCCTTTTCCTCGCTAAATAAAGCGATAGCGGCGGCAAAAATGTCAGCAATTTTCTGTCTGCTTGGCAGTGCTGCAACCGGTATCACGCCTTATTTCACAGGTGAAATGAAGCGTTGAGGTCACAGTAGTGAATGATTGGTTAACATAACCCGGTTTTCCGGCGGGTTTTAGCCGAGTCGCTCGATGAGAGCGGGCAGGGCGCTCAGATCGGAAATCTCGTGGTAGCGCGGGCTGTGTTCGGGGGCGTCGGCGTGCTCGACTTCCCACACGAGTCCATGGGGAACATAGACGCCATGCCCACCTGCCTCCACCACGGGGACGACATCGGAACGCATGGAATTTCCGGCCATCAAGGCGCGCGCGACTCCGTCGCCATGGCGATTGAAGATATCGATATACACCTGAGGCGTCTTTTCAGAGACCACCTCGACCGCGTCGAATAACTCGCCAAGGCCGGATTGCGCCAGTTTGCGTTCCTGATCCAATAGATCGCCCTTGGTAATCAGGACAACGCGATAGTCGTCTGCCACGGCCTCGACTGCTGTTCTTGCGTGTGGCAACAGCTCGATCGGAAAGGAGAGCATCATTTGTCCCGCTTCCAGTAACTCTTTGATAACAGAAGATGGAACCCGGCCTTCGGTGACGTCGATAGCGGTTTCGATCATCGAGAGGGTGAAGCCCTTGACGCCGTAGCCATAGGCCCCAAGATTGCGCTTTTCAGCATCCAGCAGTTTGCGCTCCAGGGCCTCTGGTCCCATATCTTCTGGAGTGTGGTCCATCAGCAGTTCAGCAAAGCGATCCTGCGTCACCCGAAAGAAACGCTCGTTGTGCCAGAGCGTGTCATCTGCGTCAAAACCGATGGTCGTGAGCGTTCTAGGCATTATCCCGGCCTCAATCTCTTTTCCTTATGGGGTCTTCCCCTATATAAGCCGTTGACGAACGCAGATGCACGACTGGAAAATTTTGATCCCATGCTAAAGCACCCCGTAATGATGTCGGACAATCCGGATGACGAGAGCGACCTTGGTGTTCTGACCAAAACCCGCCCGCGTACGCAACGGCCGCCGCGCTACAAGGTGCTGCTGTTAAACGATGACTACACACCGATGGAGTTTGTGGTCATCGTCCTGGAGCGGTTCTTTGGGCTCAACCATGCGCAAGCCTTTGAAATCATGCTGACAGTGCATAAAAAAGGTCTCGCCGTTGTTGGTGTTTTCAGCCATGAAGTTGCTGAAACCAAAGTGGCGCAGGTGATGGATTACGCGCGTCGCCATCAGCATCCTCTGCAATGCACCATGGAAAAAGACGACTGACCCGATCATAGCGGGTTGGTTCTGGAAAGGTCTCTCAAGATGTCTCAACGCCTGAGCCTCGCGGTTCATTCAGGCGATTTCGCCGTTCCTGAAACGGGGCGAATCGCTGTTTTTCTTCCGCGTGAGGGCCATGACCTCTCGGCTCTGCCTCAGGGGCAGCTAGAGGTGATCCAGCCGCTGAAGCCGGAAAATGACTATTGGACCGCGCGTGGTTTGACCTGTGTAGCTGAGGCTGAGGCAGGGGCGACCTATGCTGCGGCGGTTGTGTTCATCCCGCGTGCCAAACCGCTTGCGAGGCAGCTTGTGGCGCAGGCGGTTGCTGCAACCCAAGGTCCGGTACTGATTGATGGTGCCAAAACCGACGGCATCGATTCCCTCCTGAAAGAGTTGAAAAAGCGAACCACGCCCTCTGCAGCCACGTCAAAGGCACATGGCAAGGCTTTTTGCATCGAGGGTGGTTTGGGTCTGTCTGATTGGATCTTGGGGGCGCAGGAAGTTTCTGGCGGCTTTGTCACCGCGCCGGGTGTATTTTCTGCAGATGGGATTGATCCTGCATCGGCGCTATTGGCTCAGGCGCTTCCGGCAAAGCTCGGTAAAGAGGTTGCGGATCTAGGAGCCGGTTGGGGCTATCTTTCTGCGCAGATTCTTGGTCGCGACACCGTGGAGACGCTGCGTCTGGTGGAAGCCGATCATATCGCACTGACCTGCGCACGTCGCAATGTGGACGATGCACGCGCGCAGTTTCACTGGGCGGATGCACGCCAGTGGGGAGTGAAAGGCAGTTTGGATGCGGTCGTCATGAACCCGCCGTTTCACACCGGTCGCGCCGCCGAGCCTGCGTTGGGACAGGCGTTTATCGCCAATGCGGCGCGGTTGCTGAAACCGGCAGGCCAGCTTTGGTTAGTGGCCAATCGGCATCTTCCGTATGAGACGCCACTGAACGAGGCCTTTGCGTCGCTCACTGAGGTTGCAGGAGACAATCGTTTCAAGATCCTGCATGCCGCTCGTCCACGCCGCAGCCGCTAGGATCTGCCCTTACGGCAAGGCCGCAAAACCTGTTCAAATCTCAAATCCTTCGGGCTATCGTCGCGACAACACGCGCACCAACTTGGGTGCTTTTTGTTCTGAAACCTGGCCCAAGGAACAGGCGCATCGCCTGACGCAAGCAAGGATCTTTATCCCATGAGTTTTTCCATCTCTGGCAAGACGGCCATCGTAACTGGTGCCGCAAATGGCATTGGTCTGGCGATTGGTCGACAGTTCGCGCGCGAAGGCGCGAATGTTATGTTCGTGGACCATGATGAGGCCGCACTCCTGCAGGAACTGGGCAGCGACGTCGAAGATGGCAATATCCGCCATTTCGCCGGGGATCTACGAGAGCGCCTGACCATTGCCAACCTTTTATCGGCCACCATTGATGCCTTCGATCAGATCGACATTCTGGTCAATGGGGCGCGCAAGGTTGTGCCCAGTGATCCACTCAACCCGGATGATGAGAGTGTCGAATTTCTGTTGCACCAGAACCTGATGTCGACATTGCGCCTGTCGCAGCATGTGGCCAAGCGGATGATCCGCCAGGGCGAGGAGCGCGACGACGAGGGCGCAAATGGTGCCATCATCAACCTGTCGTCAATTGCCGCCCGGCGCACCCACCCGGATCTGATGGGCTACTCCGTGACCTCGGCTGCGCTGGACCAGATGACACGCTCGCTGGCGGTGTCGCTGGCGCCGCATAAGATCCGGGTGAATTCCATCGCTTTCGGCTCTGTGATGAGTGCATCGATGCAGGCCACGCTCAAGGACAACCGCTCCCTGCGGCAGGACATCGAGGAGCACACGCCCCTCAACCGGATCGCGCCGCCCACCGAACTGACCGAGACGGCGCAGTTTCTGGCCTCCGAGGCCTCGGGATTTATGACCGGGCAGGTGTTGACGCTGGATGGTGGGCGTACGCTGCTTGATCCCGTCACCGCGCCGGTGCATTGAGGCGACACGCTCGAATTACGATCTGACTCAGGAGGCCCGGATGGCAGAGAATGCGACAGAGATGCGCGCAGAAAAAGCGCGCGCGGCAGCATGGTTCCGGGAGTTGCGCGATCAGATCGTTGCAGCTTTTGAGGGGCTGGAGGGCAGCCATGCAGACGGTCCCTTTGCCGATATGGAGGCGGAACGGTTTGACGTGAGCGAGACCAAGCGCACGGCGGAAGATGGCTCTGACGCGGGCGGTGGCTTGATGAGCGTGATGCGTGGCGGGCGCGTATTTGAAAAGGTCGGCGTCAATATTTCCGAGGTCTACGGGACACTTGGCGAACGCGCGCAAAACGCGATGGCGGCCCGCAAGGGGCTGCCGGGCATGAAAGAAGATCCGCGGTTCTGGGCCTCGGGCATTTCGCTGGTGGCACATATGCGCAACCCGCATGTGCCGGCGGTACATATGAATACGCGTATGTTCTGGACACCGCATGGCTGGTGGTTCGGGGGCGGGTCTGACCTCAACCCCTGTATCGAGTATGACGAGGACACGGGGCATTTCCACGGCGTGCAGCAAGCGCATCTCGACCCGCATGGCGGCGACCTCTACCCCCGGCTGAAGGCCTGGGCGGATGAGTATTTCTTCATTCCGCATCGCGGGCGGGCGCGCGGAGTTGGCGGTATTTTTCTGGACGATCACAACACCGGCGACTGGGCGGCGGATTTTGCGCTGATTCAGGACATTGGCCGCGCCTTCCTGCCGGCCTTTGTGCCTCTGGTGGAAAAACGCCGAGTGCAGACTTGCTCTGAGGCGGACAAAGAGGCGCAGCTCATTCACCGCGGGCTCTATGCGGAATACAACCTCGTTTATGATCGCGGTACCAAGTTCGGTTTGGAGACCGGGCATGACGCCAATGCGGTGTTGATGAGCCTGCCGCCGCTCGCAAAATGGGTCTGACGGTCACATCGGTGTAAACCCGCTCAGCGTGCGGGAAAGCGGACCCTATTCGGCATTCTGCATTGAAGGATCTGCCTGTCTCCGGCTCTATGGAGGCAGGCAGTTTTCTTTGGCAGGTAGATATGAAATTTCATCAACTGATTGGTTTGGGGATGCTCGCGGCGCTGGCCGCCTGCGGCAGTGCAACGCGGGAGCCGGTGCCGCCGCCGCCTCTGGAGGGGGAGGTCGAGCGGGTGATAGATCCCGCTTTTGCACGTGCCTATGCGGCGCTCGCGACCTATCCGAAATACGGCGACAATGACCCCCACGACTGGGAGGGGGGCACGCCATGGGGCTATCCGATCCATGGCATCGATGTGGCGCGCTATCAGGGCGATATAGACTGGCGTCAGGTGGGTGCGGCGGGGGTGTCCTTTGCGTGGATCAAGGCCACGGAAGGGGGCGACCATCTGGACCCCGAGTTCAAGTCCAACTGGCGCGCGGCACGGCGTGCAGGTCTGCGACGCGGGGCCTATCATTTCTATTATTTCTGTCGCAGCCCGGAAGAGCAGGCGCGCTGGTTCATCCGCAATGTCCCCAAGGAGGCAGGTAGTCTGCCACCGGTGCTGGACATCGAATGGAACCATGCCTCGCCGAGCTGCAAACGCCGCCCTTCCGGAGCCGAGGCGCGGCATGAGGCGGAACGCTTCATCCAGAAGATTGAGCAGCACTATGGTCGCAGGCCGGTGGTTTATACCACGGTGGATTTCTATCGCGACACCGGGATTGGGCAGCTTCAGGGGGGGGATTTCTGGCTGCGGTCGGTCGCCGGGCATCCAGAGCAGGTCTATCCCGGCGCGCATTGGGTGTTCTGGCAATACACGGGCACAGGCTCTGTTCCCGGCATCAAGGGAAATGTGGACTTGAACGCCTTTGCGGGGAGCGCGGAGAACTGGCTCCAATGGCTTGGATATAGGAAATACCTGCCGGTGGAGGTGCCCCCGGCAGAGGCGGAGGGCTGATTCAAGCGCGGGGCAGTAGGTTTTGCGCTCCGCTTGCGCGGATCGCCGGGGGGCAGGGGCAGCGCCTTCGGCGCTGCCCCTGCCGGGCCCAACGCTTTTGGGGGAGGCTTGTCTCACCCGCAAAGGGGCGGGAGCGCCCCCTTACCCGGTGCGGCAGCAGCGACGGTCCGGTCAGGTGCTAGGGCGGTGCCAGCCCGCTTCGATCAGGGCCTGCCTGTAGCTTTTTGCCACCCGCATGCGCGTGCCGTATCTTTTTTGCCAGCAAGAGAGCGTGCATCTTTGGCAGCTGCCAGCACGGAACATGCATGACCATGTGGTGTTCGAGGTGATAGTTCACCCAGTAGGGCGCGACCAGAGCACGGGCTAGTGGGCCGGCATAGGTGGTTCGCACGTTTTGGAACGGGTTCTCAGATCGTTCTACCGCGCTGTGTTCGGCGATATTGCGCAGGCGCACGACGAATTGGAACCATGTCAGATAGGGCAGGAGCCAGAAGGCCAGCCCCCACCACCAGCTGCCCAGCAGGCTCATGACCAGCATCGGCAGCAGGAACATTGGCAGGGCGGGCAGCAGACGCGGGCTCTTGAACGTCTGCGCAAAATCGCCCGAGGCGGCCAGCACAAGGGACATGCGGATCTGGCCAAAGAGTTGCTTGAGGCCGGTTTGGCCCGTGAGGTCGCGGGTGAACTTGCGCTTGAGGGAGGCGCGTGTGGTCGGGAAGGCCAGCGACAGCGCCAGATCCGGGTCATTATCGGTCTGGGTGTAGCGGTGATGGGTCAGATGATAGTGGCGATAGGCCAGCAGGTCGGCCAGGATCGGACGCGCGCAGAACCATTGCCCAATGTGATCATTCAGCCTGCGCGTTTTGAACAGCGCATTATGCGCGGCCTCATGCATCAGGATGGCCAGTCCCAATTGGCGCGAGCCGATGAGCATCACTGCAATAAGCGCCGTCAGGAGGTTGGGCCAGAGTGCAAACAGCGCCACCGCCGCCGCAATCACGCCCCAGCAATGCAGCACCAGCCACGCGCCCATCAGGTCTGATCGCGCAGCAAGCGGGCGAATGTCGTCGCTGCTGAGATAGGCCTTTCCCGGTGTCATGACGTGCCCTCCCCGCACCCTGGTTCACTCCTCAGGCTGGCAGCGGAGCGGGCCTTGCGTCAATCGGGGCGTGGCGTCACGCAGGCTGCGACCGGTTATGACGGTTGCAAACGCGGGAGCGCGGGCCCGTCGGTCAGTGGCTGAAGAACCCTTCTCCCGCCCGCGCGCGCAGAGCCTCGCCCATGCGGCGACCGAGTTCGGCACCGTCTTCTATCGCGCAGCTTTGCTGGTCCGCCAGCGCCTCTGATCCGTCGGGGCGTAGAATTTGGCCGCGCAGCTGCAAGGTGCCGCCGGAGAGGTCGGCCAGCGCGGCAATCGGCGTTTCGCAGGATCCATCCAGCGCGGCCAGAAACGCGCGCTCGGCCGCGAGGCGCAGGCTGGTCTCGGCGTGGTGGATGGCTTCCAGCATGGCGGCCGCGGTTGTGTCGTGGCTGCGACGTTCGATGCCGATCGCGCCTTGGGCCACCGCAGGCAGCATGTCCTCGGGCGCGATGGGCGTGGCGGGAACCTCCTCGGCCATGTTGAGGCGGCGCAACCCGGCCATGGCGAGGAAGGTTGCGCTGGCCACGCCATCGTGGAGCTTTTGCAGGCGGGTCTGGACGTTACCCCGGAACTCCACCACCTGCAAATCCGGGCGCCGGTGCAGCAGTTGCGCGCGCCTGCGCAGGGAGGAGGTGCCCACGACCGCGCCCTCCGGCAGATCGGCAATCGCACGGATCTGGGGGGAGACAAACGCGTCGCGGACATCTTCGCGCGGCAGGTAGCAATCCAGCATCAGCCCTTCGGGCTGCTCGGTAGGCATGTCCTTCATCGAATGCACCGCGAGGTCGATGCCGCCGGAGGTCAGAGCCTCTTCGATCTCCTTGGTGAACAGCCCCTTGTTGCCGATCTCTTTCAGCGGACGATCCGCGTCGATCATGGCGCGGTTGTCGCCGGTGGTCTTGATCACCACGATATCAAAGGCCGTGGGCTCCAGCTCAAAGGCGCGGGCCAGCCGGTCGCGGGTCTCATAAGCCTGAGCGAGCGCCAGCGGAGAGCCGCGGGTGCCGATCTTCAGGGGCGAAGCGGGAGAGGGCAGGGTCAAGGTCATGGTGCACAGGATTAGTCGCGACATTATGCCGTGGCAAGCGCCAGTCTGTGCGGGCCGGCAAGCCTTGACAATTTGCCGCTGAGGCTAGACCTCAGAGTGACCGCAATTAAAGGGGCAGAGCATGGGCCAGAAAAAGACGATCCTTCGCGCATTGGCAGGCGAAACACAGGCTGTGCCACCGATTTGGATGATGCGGCAGGCGGGTCGCTACCTGCCCGAATATCGCGCCACACGGGCGCAGGCCGGCGATTTCCTGAGCCTGTGCTACAACCCGGAACTGGCCGCTGAGGTGACGTTGCAGCCCATCCGTCGCTACGGTTTTGATGCGGCGATCCTGTTTGCGGATATTCTTCTGGTGCCGCAGGCGTTGGGGGCGGAGTTGTGGTTCGTCACCGGTGAAGGGCCGCGCCTGTCCACCATCACGACGGAGGCGGATTTTGCCAAGATTGGCCCCGCCAGCGACGTGCATGAGACCTTGAACCCGATTTACGAGACGGTGCGCATACTGTCGCGGGGGCTTCCTTCTGAGACTACGCTGATTGGGTTTGCGGGGGCGCCGTGGACTGTGGCGACCTACATGATCGCGGGACGCGGGACACCGGATCAGGGTCCTGCACACGCATTGATGCAGGAAAATACCGCTCTTTTTGAGGCTCTCTTGGCGCGTATCACCGAAGCCACTATTCACTACCTTTCGGCGCAGATTGAGGCGGGCGCAGAGGTGGTGAAGATCTTTGACAGCTGGGCTGGATCGCTCAAGGGGGTTGCGTTTGAAAAATACGCGTTGGAGCCTGCACGTGAAATCACGGCGGCACTGAAGGCACGCCATCCCGGTATTCCGGTCATCGGTTTTCCACGTGAGGCCGGAGAGAAATACGTTGGCTTCCATAAGGCGACCGGCGTGGATTGCGTGGCACTCGACAATTCTGTTGATCCGGAATGGGCAGCGGCGCAGGTGCAGGTGGATGGTTGTGTGCAAGGCAATCTTGCGTCGCGCCATATGGTGACTGGCGGCGAAGAGCTTGTCGCGGATACACGCCGGATCGTGCAGGCGTTTTCAAAAGGGCCACATATTTTCAACTTGGGCCACGGGATCACGCCGGATGCCAACCCTGACAATGTTCAACTTATGATTGACACAGTCCGCGCGGGGGGCACGGGGTAATCTGGCTTGGCCCGGTCAAATGCCGTTTCAGCTCTGCTATGATGAGGGGGCTTTGCCCCCTCAAACTCCCCCGGGATATTTTGGTTTAGAAGATGATGTGAGGCGATCAGCGAGGTCTGCGAGAATATGCGCGCGATGCTGATCGCGGTATGGCGATGTCCCGATCGGGCGGATTTTATCATCAAAGCGCGGCGCGGGAGCAGCCTGAAGGTGGCCATCCTGTGTAAGCCATGTTTTGCGGCTGTTCATTGCATCTTGCGCAGCTTCTGCCGGGGAGAGCACGGCCGTTACGCAGGCGTCACAGTCGTTGAACATGTCTGCCCAGTATTCGCGCGGGTGTTCTGCAAAGCGGCCTGACAGGCGGACTGTGAGCTCAGGCCAGAGTGTCTTGTCGAATTGGTGAAGGAAATCAGGATCGTCGCCAAGGCCCAGTTTCGCAAGGAAGATGGCGTAGAATTTAGGCTCAAAACACTGGACCGCGATATATCCTCCACCTTTGCAGAGATAGGTTCGGCTCCAATGCGGGCCGTCCAGCAGGTTTTCCCCGCGTGTTTCTCCAAATCCACCGGCTTGGCGCAGCGCCATAAGCAGGTTCATCATATGCGCAGACCCATCATAGATTGCCGCGTCGACCACGGTGCCCACGCCGGTTTCTGCGGCGCGCAGGAGACCCGCCAGCAGCCCTGCGACGAGGTAGAGCGCGCCGCCACCGATATCTCCTACGAGGGTCGGTGGCGTCAGGGGCGTATCGTTTGGGGCTGAGGCTGACCAGAGTGCCCCGGACAGGGCAATATAGTTCAGATCATGCCCAGCCTGTGTCGCGCGAGCGCTTTGTTGCCCCCAGCCCGTCATCCGGCCATAGATCAGCTTGGGGTTTTTCTGATGCATTTGCGTGGGGCCGAGCCCCAAGCGCTCCATGACACCGGGGCGAAACCCCTCGATCAGGCCGTCTGCGGTGGCAATCAATTCCTGTGCGATCTGAAGATCTTGTGCATTTTTGAGATCAAGCGCGATGGATTTCTTACCACGATCCAGAATTGAGCGCTCTGGCATGCCGGGAGGTGCGGCGGTTCCCTTGCGATGAATGCAAATGACTTCAGCCCCCAAATCAGCAAGCATCATTGCTGCAAACGGTGCGGGGCCCAGTGCTTCGATTTCGATGATGCGAATCCCACGGAGCATGTCTGTCCCTCGTTGTTGTGCTGATGGGTGTAAATCGCATTCGCGCAGGTCATGGCGTGCGCTGTCAATCTATGTGGCAGGCCATGACGCCACGTTGCGGCCCTTCGCTGTCGATGTGGATCGCGGCAAGAGGTTCTTGGCAGCGCGACAAATTTCCGGCTAGGTGGAGACAGATGTGCCGTTTGGCCCGCAGGTGCAGAGCAAAGGGAGTTACGCCATGCAGATGAGTGATCAAAAAGAAATTGCGGCAGATCCGGCGAGTGTTTACGCGGCCCTGCTCAATCCTGAAGTGTTGAAGGCCTGCGTTCCCGGCGCGCAAGAAGTCACCGGCTCACCGGAAGAGGGATTTGAGGCGAAAGTGACCCAGAAGGTCGGCCCGGTAAAAGCGACCTTTACAGGCAAGGTGACGCTTTCTGATATGGTGCCGGGTGAGACGCTGACCATTACTGGCGAGGGGAAAGGGGGCGCCGCTGGTTTTGCCAAAGGCGGCGCAGAGGTGACGCTGACACCGAGTGATACCGGCACTCTGCTTTCTTATGATGTTGAGGCCAAAGTTGGTGGGAAACTGGCGCAGCTTGGCAGTCGGATTATCGACGGTTTTGCCAAGAAGATGGCAGATCAGTTCTTTACGAACCTCCAAGATGCACTTGCGCCAGAACCACCAGAGGGTGAAGCCGAGGCACCGGATGCCGACGCTGGCGATGCTAAGCCAAAGGGTTGGTTCAGAAAATTGTTGGGCGGAACCCCGGACGAAAGCGCCTAGATCCGCGATCTCTTTGTGCGCGTTCGTTTATGCAGAAGGTCGCGCCGCATTGAGTTCAAGGCTGCGTCAATGCACAGTGGAATGCGCGGCGATGGGGGTGGTGGTTTGCTCACGTGAGCGTTACCAGTAATACAAAGCGTGAACAAAATGGTTCGCGCTTTGATTGCCCGTATTCGAGCACGATCCGAAGTGGAGGCCGCATGAGCACCATCCTGTCCATAACTGACCTGCGTAAATCTTATGCAGGCGGGTTTGAGGCGTTGAAAGGCGTTAACCTTGAGATTGCTGAAGGCGAGATTCTCGCACTTCTTGGTCCCAATGGCGCTGGGAAAACGACCCTTATTTCAACAATCTGCGGGATTACCACCGCGACCTCCGGCTCTGTCACCGTGGGGGGGCACTGTATCGAACGGGAGTATCGCGCGGCGCGGGCGATGATTGGTTTGGTGCCGCAGGAGATTAATTTGGAACCGTTTGAAACGGTGATGAATTCGGTCCGGTTCTCGCGCGGACTGTTTGGTAAACCGAGAAATGACGCGCTAATTGACGACATCCTCAAGAAACTCTCGCTCTGGGACAAGCGCTCTAGTCAAATCAAGGAACTGTCTGGTGGTATGAAGCGCCGTGTGCTTATCGCCAAAGCGCTGAGCCATGAGCCGCGTGTGCTGTTCCTCGATGAGCCTACTGCGGGTGTCGACGTGGAATTGCGCAAAGATATGTGGGACGTGGTGCGTGAGCTGCGGGAAAGCGGTGTCACCATCATCCTCACCACTCATTACATTGAAGAAGCGGAGGCAATGGCCGACCGCGTTGGCGTTATTGCTGGGGGAGAGATCCTGCTGGTGGAAGAAAAATCCGATCTGATGGCGCGTATGGGCAAAAAGGAATTGCAGGTGTTCCTTATCGATCCGGTTGCGACTGTACCCGAGGCTTTGGATCAGCATGAGTTGCGTCTGGGCGAGGACGGGCACTCCCTGATCTATACCTATGACGTGAAGGCCGAGCGCACCGGGATCACCACGCTGCTGAACGATGTGGCGGCTGCGGGACTGGTGCTTTCGGATGTGTCGACGCGGCAATCAAGCCTTGAGGACATTTTTGTCGGCCTTGTTTCGGGAGAAGATGCATGAACTGGACGGCCGTATCTGCCATATACAAATTTGAAATGGCGCGCTTTTTTCGCACCCTTGCACAGAGTTTTCTGTCACCGGTCTTATCGACCTCGCTCTACTTTGTGGTGTTTGGGGCCGCCATTGGCAGCCGCATAGATCAGGTAGAGGGCGTGTCTTATGGGGCGTTTATCGTGCCGGGGCTCATCATGCTCAGTGTGATCACGCAGGGTATCTCTAACGCGTCTTTCGGGATCTATTTTCCAAAGTTTATCGGCACAGTTTACGAGTTGCTGTCGGCTCCGGTGAATTTTTTGGAAATCGTGCTGGGGTATGTGGGCGCAGCCGCGACCAAAGCGTTGTTTATCGGGGTGGTCATTCTTGCGACAGCGCATCTGTTCGTTGACATCACCATTGCGCATCCACTCGCGATGCTGCTGTTTTTGGTGCTGACCTGTATCAGCTTCGCGCTCTTGGGGTTTATCATCGGGATCTGGGCGAAGAACTTTGAGCAGTTGCAGCTGGTGCCGCTTCTGATCATCACGCCGCTGATTTTTCTCGGGGGGTCGTTTTACTCGATTTCGATGTTGCCGCCAATCTGGCAGACAATCACCCTGTTTAATCCTGTCGTCTATTTGATTTCAGGGTTCCGCTGGTCTTTCTTTGGTGTTTCGGATGTGCCGGTCGGGTTTAGCTTGTTGGCGATTGCGGTGTTCACGGGTCTGTGCCTAGCGGTTATCGGCTGGATATTCCGGACTGGCTGGCGGCTGCGCTCGTAAGGATTGCCGGGTGATCTCCCGCCCGGCAGAACTGCATTGTAAATGCCGCCCTGCCCGTTGGGTCGAGCGCCGCCCCCTCATTGAGGGGGCGGCGCGGTTGCATCAGGACGCAGATGTTGTGACTTGAATTGAACGAGGATTACGTTGCATTTTTACCCTCCGGAGGGCTGCAAACGTAACATCGCAACAATTCCTCTATGCCGATACCTTGTTTCCGGGGGGTGGGCATTCTACATCGGCGCCATGAGTGTTCGATTGCCCTTCAAAAAACGCCCGCCTCTTGTGGCGGTAGTGCGCCTGTCAGGAGCCATTGGCATGGCAGGTCGCGGAAGTCTGAACGACACAACGCTTGCTCCTGTGCTGGAGCGCGCCTTCAAAAAAGGCAAGCCACAAGCTGTCGCGATAGAGATTAATTCTCCTGGTGGAAGCCCGGTGCAAAGCGCCCTGATCGGTGCCCGTATTCGCCGCCTTGCCGAAGAACACGACGTTCCTGTTTTTGCGTTTGTCGAGGATGTTGCGGCTTCTGGCGGATATTGGCTTGCGGCAGCGGCAGACGAGATTTTTGCCGATGCTAGCTCGGTCGTTGGCTCTATCGGGGTTATCTCCTCCGGTTTTGGTGCGCATATCTTTTTGGCGCGGCAGGGGCTTGAGCGCCGTGTACATACGGCCGGTGAAAGCAAGAGCATGCTCGATCCGTTCCGCCCGGAAAACGAAGGCGATGTTGCACGCCTGAAGGTGCTTTTGAACGATATACATGCCAATTTTATTGAGCATGTAACTGAGCGGCGCGGCACCAAGCTCACGAGTGATGAGAAACTCTTTACCGGTGAGGTTTGGCTGGCACGCCGGGCTATTGGACTGGGGCTCATAGATGGGATCGGGCATCTGAAGCCGGTGCTGCAAGAGAGATTTGGAAAGAAAGTCCGCCTGCGCCGCTATGGCGTGAAGAAGCCGTTTTTAAGCCGTTTTGGCCTGTCGATGGCTGAAGACGCGCTGGCTGCGGTGGAGGAGCGCGCGCAGTTTGCGCGTTTTGGCCTGTGACGTGATCCTAAAGATCGTCTCTCTGTTTCTGGTGGCCATGGCTGTCCTCGCCATGTTTGGACGTTTGCGTTTTCCGGGACAAAAGAAACTCAATTCGGCCCGCTGCCCGTCCTGTGGACGTTTCAAAATTGGCAGAGGCGCCTGTGACTGTGGACGAGGAGGTCCAAAAACATGATGCCCTGGCTGTTTTCTGCCCTTGGCCTGGTGATCCTGTTACTGGCCGGTGACGCGCTGGTGCGCGGCGCTGTGAACCTCAGTCTGCGGGTGGGTATTCCTGCGCTGATCGTAAGCCTGACCATCGTGGCCTTTGGCACCTCCGCGCCCGAGCTGTTGATCGCAATACAAGCGGTGCATGAAAATGCCGATGGCATCGCGCTGGGCAATGTTGTCGGGTCCAATACTGCAAATATTCTGTTGGTTCTGGGCCTGCCTGCTTTGCTGCGCGCGCTGCACACCAGTGAATGTGACAGCCGGAAGAACTACATCTTCATGGTTGCGGCTTCCGTATTGTTCATTGCACTCGCCTTTGTCGGAACCTTTACGTGGGTGTCCGGTCTGATCCTGCTGCTTGCGCTGTTTGGCGTGCTGTTTACGGCCTTTCGCGAGGCCAAGGCGCACCGCGCAGCGGGGGAAGAGGACGAGCTGGAAGACATCGACGAAGCAGATCCGAATATGCCGTATTGGCGTATCGGGATCTATTTGGTGCTGGGTCTCATCGGTCTGCCTCTGGGGGCCGAACTTCTGGTGGAGAACGCGACCATCATTGCACGTATGTATGGCCTCTCGGAGACCGTGATTGGTCTCACACTTGTGGCACTCGGCACCTCGCTGCCTGAGCTCGCAACGACATTGGTTGCGGCCATGCGTCGACAAGCGGATGTGGCGCTGGGCAATGTGATCGGGTCGAACATGTTCAACCTTCTGGCGATCATTGGCATCACCACCTTTATCGGGCCTATCACAGTTGATCCGGCGTTCCTGCATTTCGATCTGTGGGTGATGCTGGCGGCATCGCTGCTGATTATTCCCTTCGTGTTCTTCCGTCAGGACATTACGCGCATTTGGGGCATCGCATTGACGGCTCTTTATGTGGTCTACGTGTGGTCACTGCTCTAAGTCTTTGTGCAAGACACAAAGATAAAGGGGACAGAGATGCGGGCATTGGTGACCGGCGCGGGCAAGCGCCTGGGTCGAGCGATGGCATTGGCATTGGCTCAGGACGGCTATGATGTGGCCGTCCACTATGCATCCTCCGAACGGGACGCCGAGGAGGTGGTGGCCCAGATCCGTCGCCTTGGACGCAATGCCGTGGCGCTTCGGGCAGATTTGCTGCAAGATGAGGAGACCGAGACATTGCTGCCGCGTGCGGCAGAGGCTCTTGGCGGGCATATCACATGTCTGGTGAACAACGCTTCCATCTTTGAGCCGGACGCATTGGGGACCGTGACCCGACAAAGTTGGGATCGACACCTGCAGAGCAATCTTCGCGCGCCGGTCGTGTTGCTACAGGCGCTGGCTGCACAGTCTCTGCCAGATCTGAGGGACAATTCCGGCGAGCCGCTCGCTGCGGCTGTCGCGGTGAACATGGTTGATCAACGGGTCCAAAAGCTCACCCCGGATTTCATGAGTTATACCTTAGCAAAATCCGCGCTTTGGACACTGACGCAGACGGCGGCGCAGGCCCTAGCTCCTAAAATCCGGGTCAACGCGATTGGTCCAGGACCGACGCTTCAAGGGCCACGCCAGAGCGCATCTGACTTTTCAGCTCAACGTGCATCGACGCCGTTGCAGCGTGGAGCAGGGGAAAATGACATCACTGCGGCTCTGCGCTATCTGGTCGCCTCTCCCGCTATCACCGGGCAGCTGATTTGCGTGGATGGCGGTCAACATATGGCATGGCAAACGCCTGATACCCTTCTTCCAGAGTAGCGTTGGCGACGGTCAAAATAGGCGTCGTCAAAGTACAAAAGTGCAACGTGAGCCACGACTTATGCACCCGTCACAGACCCTTCACATGAGCGTTACAAAAACCTCATTGTTTTCAATGATTTGGAGTGGGTGCGGAGAAAATGTAAGAAAAATCAGCCATTTGCGGCATCGCCTAATTTTTAGGCAAATCTGCGAAGTCGCGATATATAAAGGTAAAATTCCAACAAGCCCAAAGTTACCCGTACAGTTATCCACAAGAATGGTGGATTCATCACAGCTTGAAATCCCCGTCTGAAGATTGCAGCAAACCCCTCAGAATCATATGTCAGAGAACATGAGTGATCCCAGCGCAGAATCGCCCGGCCAATCCGAGACGCCGCGCACCGGCTACGGTGTAATTCAGGACTATCTGAAGACGCTCGACTCCTCGCCCGGCGTTTATCGCATGCTCGATCATGAGAGCCGTGTTCTCTATGTGGGTAAGGCACGCAACCTGCGGGCGCGGGTGTCGAATTACACGCGCCCGGGCCACACGCCGCGTATCGAAAAAATGATCTCGCAAACCACCCGCATGATGTTTCTGACCACACGGACGGAGACTGAGGCGTTGCTGCTTGAACAAAACCTGATCAAACAGCTGAAGCCCAAGTACAATGTGCTGCTGCGTGATGATAAGAGTTTTCCCAACATTCTTGTCGGGAAGAACCATGCCTACCCGCAGCTGAAAAAACACCGCGGGGCCCGCAAGGAGAAGGGCAGCTATTTTGGGCCTTTCGCAAGTGCCAGCGCGGTGAATAGAACGTTGAACCAGCTGCAAAAGGCGTTTTTGCTGCGTAACTGCTCGGACACGATGTTTGAGAACCGCACGCGGCCCTGTCTCCAGTACCAGATCAAACGCTGTTCGGGGCCCTGTGTGGGGCTGATCTCACACGACGACTATTCCGACAGCGTGCGCGATGCAGAGCGGTTCCTCGCGGGGCGCTCCACCAAGATTCAAGAGGAACTGGGCGCGCAGATGATGGCCGCCTCTGAGGCGATGGAATACGAACGCGCGGCGGCCCTCAGGGATCGGATCAAGGCGCTTACTCAGGTGCAGTCGGCTCAGGGTATCAATCCGCGTGGGGTTGCGGAGGCGGATATCATTGGCCTGCATTTGGAAAACGGGCTGGCTTGCGTGCAGGTGTTCTTTATTCGCGCCAATCAGAACTGGGGCAATCAGGATTTTTATCCGCGTGTGGCGGATGACATGTCTGCGGCAGAGGTCATGGAGGCCTTTATCGGCCAGTTCTATGACAACAAGGATGTGCCGCGTCAGTTGATCTTGTCCGATGATATTGAAAACGCGGATCTGATGGCCGCTGCTTTGGGTGATAAGGCCGGGCGGAAGGTTGAAATCCTGATCCCCCAAAGAGGGGAGAAGACCGAGCTTGTGGCCTCTGCCGTGCGCAACGCCCGCGAAAGCCTTGCGCGCCGGATGGCTGAAAGCGCGACACAGGCGAAGCTGTTGCGCGGCATTGCGGATGCCTTTGGTCTGGAAGGACCGCCGAACCGGATCGAGGTCTACGACAACTCTCACATTCAGGGCACCAATGCCGTAGGCGGAATGATTGTCATGGGACCGGAGGGGTTCATGAAGAACGCCTACCGCAAGTTCAACATCAAGGATGGCGAGACCATCGCGGGGGATGACTTTGGCATGATGAAGGCGGTGTTGAACCGTCGTTTCTCGCGTCTGCTGAAAGAAGATCCTGACCGTCAAAAGGGCATGTGGCCGGATCTATTGCTGATCGATGGGGGCGCGGGGCAGGTTTCTGCTGTTGCGGAAATCATGGAAGAACACGGTGTGCAGGACATCCCGATGATCGGCGTGGCCAAAGGCGTGGACCGGGATCACGGCAAGGAAGAGTTTTACCGTCCCGGCGAGAATGCGTTTGCGTTGCAACGAAATGATCCGGTGCTCTACTTCATTCAGCGCATGCGGGACGAGGCACACCGCTTTGCAATCGGAACTCATCGAGCCAAGCGGGCAAAGTCTCTGGTCGCAAATCCGTTGGATGAAATCCCCGGTGTAGGCGCACGGCGCAAGAAGGCATTGCTGACGCATTTTGGCAGTGCCAAGGCCGTAAGCCGGGCGAACCTGTCGGATCTGAAAGCGGTTGATGGCGTGTCGGACGCGTTGGCGGAAACCATCTATAACTATTTTCAGGTGCGTTGAGCGGAAATGCACACGTGTCGCACAAAATGAAACCCCCACGGCCATGGGCTGCGGGGGTTTTATTCTTAAACAGTATCCAGAAGCGACTGGAGACGAGCGAGGGGTCTTAGAGGAGACCTTCGCGCTGTGCTTTTTTGCGTGCCAGCTTGCGGGCACGGCGGATAGCTTCAGCTTTCTCGCGCGCTTTTTTCTCGGAGGGCTTCTCGAAATGTTGCTTGAGCTTCATTTCGCGGAAGACGCCTTCGCGCTGCAGCTTCTTCTTCAGGGCGCGGAGCGCCTGATCGACGTTGTTGTCGCGAACACTAACCTGCATGTGGTTTTCACCACCTTTCTAAGTTGAGTTGCAAGGATTTGCAGGAAGTGGCCGTATAGCAAGACAGTCCTAAATTGTCTAGTACTGGAGCCGCCGACACAAAGGAGCACGGGCATCATGGCAGAAAACCAAGGAAATTCCACCGGTCAGGGCGCGGATTTGCAGGCAAAGCTGCTGGATGCGGCGCTGATGCATGTGGCATTCGACGGCTGGACCAGGGCGACCTGGGATGCGGCTGTTGCTGATTCGGAGGTCGATCCCACCCTTGCCGAGGCGCTATTTCCGCGTCGTGCGCTGGATCTGGCGGTCGCCTATCACAAACGCGGTGATGCGCTGATGCTGGAACGGCTGAAGGATGCGGATCTGTCGAGTTTGCGGTTTCGTGACCGGGTTGCGGCTGCGGTGCGGTATCGTCTGGAAGCGGTTGGCGACAAAGAAGCAGTGCGTCGCGGCGCGACACTCTTTGCGCTGCCGCAAAACGCCGCTGAGGGCACCAAACTGATCTGGGGAACGGCGGATGCGATCTGGAATGCGCTTGGTGACACGTCAGAGGATGCAAACTGGTACACCAAACGAGCAACGCTTTCGGGGGTCTATTCCTCTACTGTGCTATTCTGGCTTGGCGATGACAGTCCCGAGCACCAAGCGACTTGGGATTTTCTGGATCGTCGCATCGACAATGTCATGCAGTTTGAGAGCCTTAAGGCCAGCGTAAATAAGAACCCATTGCTGAAGCCGCTGCTGGCAGGACCAAATTGGTTGTTGAGCCATGTTCGAGCCCCAAGCCAGCGGGATGATCTGCCCGGTCGCTGGCGATAGCCCCGCGTCGACGGTTGAGATATCCTGCGCCCGTCCATTCGCGGGGCGTTGCCAATGTGGCATGGCTTGGCCAGAGGCGTCGCGGGTGATACCTCTCGAACGGAGATGCAGGGGAGAGGACCGCACCGATGACTTTAGAACTTCCGCAAACCATGCGTGCCGTCGAGATCTCAGAGTTTGGCGCTCCAAACGTTCTGAAAATGGTGGAGCGGCCAGTCCCCGAAGCCGCGCATGGGCAGGTGGTGATCCGTGTTGCCTATGCCGGTGTCAATCGCCCCGATGCGCTGCAACGTGCCGGGGCTTATGCGCCGCCCAAAGGCGCAAGCGATTTGCCGGGGCTTGAGGCATCTGGCGAGATCGTCGCCATCGGTGCAGGCGTCGCGGGCCGGTCCATTGGAGATCAAGTGTGCGCGCTCCTGCCTGGCGGGGGATATGCAGAATATGTGGCCACTCCGGCTGCACATTGTCTGCCGCTCCCAGAAGGCGTGAGCCTGAAAGAAGCGGCCTGTCTGCCAGAGACCTGTTTTACTGTCTGGTCCAACGTGGTGACGCGTGGGGGACTTGCTGCTGGTGAGCGCTTTTTGGTGCATGGCGGATCATCGGGCATTGGAACCACGGCAATTCAGCTGGCCTCGGCCCTTGGCGCGCGGGTCTACGCCACCGCGGGGTCGGATGATAAATGTGCAGCTTGCGTTGGGTTGGGCGCCGATGTGGCGATCAACTATCGCGACGAAGATTTTGTCGAGATCATGAAAGCCGATGGAGGCGCGAACCTCATCCTCGATATGGTGGGCGGCGATTACATCCCCCGCAATATCAAAGCGCTGGCCGAGGACGGACGACTGGTTCACATCGCCTTTCTGCAAGGGCCGAAGGCAGAGCTCAACTTTGCCCAGATCATGGCGCGGCGATTGACGGTAACCGGTTCGACGCTACGCCCGCAAAGCGATTTGGCCAAGGCCCGCATTGCGCGTGATCTGCTTGAGGCAGTGTGGCCATTGATTGCTGCGGGCAAGCTACGCCCGGTGATGGATTCAACCTTCCCGCTGGCGGAGGCGGCCATTGCGCACGCCCGGATGGAGGGCTCCACCCACATCGGGAAGATCGTGCTTGAGGTGGCTGGCGACAGCTAAGCCCAGTCATTCAGCCCCGACCCAATCCGAGCGCCGCATGTCATTGCGCGGCGCTCACATCACCGCGCGGCGATACAGATGCCATGTTGCGTGTCCAAGCAGCGGCACCACGAAGATCAGGCCCGCAAACAGAGGCACTGAGCCGATCACCAACATCAGGCCCACTAAGGCACCCCACGCAAGGCAAACCACACGATTTTTGCGCATCACCTCAAGCGAGGTCGCCACGGCAATCGGAAGTCCGACATGGCGGTCGAGCAGGAGTGGGAAGGATACGATGCTGATGGCGAGCGCCGCATATGCAAAGGCGGCCCCAACCAGCGTGCCAACAATAATCATAGTCCAACCCGATGAAGTGTAGAACACATCGCGCACGAAGGCACTCAGCGTAGCAGGGCTCTCTGGTCCGAGCGTGGCGCCATAAATTGCTTCGGCAACCATGATCCAGATCACGAAGAGTGCCGCGAGATAGAAGGCGAGCATCAGGACCGACGCAAAAGCGGGGGATCGTATCACCGCGAAGGCTGACGCCCAGCCCATGGGTTGCCCTGCTTCGCGGCGGCGCGACATCTCATAGAGGCCAATGGCGGCGGCGGGGCCAACGAGTGCAAAGCCCATCACCATCGGAACCAGAAGCGGTAACACCTCAAGGTGAAACCCGCTGACGACCATCGCAAGGCCGATCAGCGGGTAGATGAACACCAGAAACATTGCGTCAGAGCGCGCGGCTTTGAAATCGTCCCAACCTGCCCGAAGGGCATGCGTAAGATCCGCCATGTCGAGGCTTCGAACACGTGGGCGACTGTGCGATGCGCCGCGGATCTCGTCGATTGCATCGGCGGTGCCATGACTGGCGGATTGCATCGATTGCAGAACCCAACTGGCTGGGTTGCCGATGGTTTTGGGGGCGGTGTCTGACATGGCTTGGCTCCTCCTGTGGCGCGCTGGGGCGTGCCGCGTGGACAGGCAGGATCTAAGCCGGGACCGGGCCAAGAAGGCGCGGACATGACGCGGCGGCTCTCGGTCGGTCCCGGTGGGAGGTTCCCACGATTGGGCCTGTGCGCGGCATGTCTGCGTTTCAGTGTAGCAGGATCGCTGCCGGGGCGGGATCAATTTCTGCTGAGGTCATCAGGTGCAGTCGTAGACTTCGCTCGGAAACGCGGTTGCTTGCTGCGTTGGCGATCAAATAGAATGGGTATGTCATATGCGCGTCATCGCGTTGTCATCAGCTGGTAGCCAAATCCAAGAAGAGTTGCGACGCAGGGCGAATTGAGCCATAAGACCAGCAAGAATGTTTGCGTTAACGGAAGATGCGGTCACGAACTGATGCCGTGCAAGTCCACGCAAATTCAAATTTAAGAATTGCCGTATTTAAAGGCGGCTGTCGAAGGATGGAGATCCCATGAAACGCACGCGCAATGTCAAAATCGTGGCCACGCTCGGTCCTGCGTCCGAGACCTACGAGACCATTCGCGCGCTGCATGAAGCGGGGGCGGATGTATTTCGCCTCAACATGTCGCACGGCAGCCACGAAGAAATCGCATCAAAGCACAAGATCATCCGTCAGGTTGAAGCTGATCTGGATTCCACCATCGCCATCCTTGCTGACTTGCAAGGGCCGAAACTGCGGGTTGGTGTCTTTACCAATGGGTCCGAAGAATTGGAAGAGGGTGCGAAGTTTCGCCTCGATCTTGATCCGGCTGAGGGAAATCTTGATCGTGTGTGCCTGCCACACCCCGAGATTTTTCAAGCGTTGGAGCCGGGGGCGTCGCTACTGGTCAATGACGGCAAAATCCGCCTGAAGGTCGAAGATTGTGGTGAAGATTTCGCCAATTGCGTGGTGACCACCGGTGGCACCATCTCCAATCGCAAGGGGGTGAATGTTCCTGACGTGATCCTGCCTCTGGCGGCGCTTTCGGAAAAAGACCGTGCCGATCTGGAATTTGTGTGTGAACTGGGTGTCGACTGGCTGGCGCTCTCTTTTGTGCAGCGCGCCAAGGATGTCTTTGAAGCACGCGCGCTGGCTGATGGGCGTGCCGCGATCCTGTCTAAAATCGAGAAACCCGCTGCGGTCGACAATTTTGCCGAAATCCTAGATGCCTCTGACGGGATCATGGTGGCACGTGGTGACCTTGGGGTGGAATTGCCAGTATCGCATGTGCCGCCAATTCAGAAACGTCTGGTGCGCAAGAGCCGGGCAGCGGCGAAGCCCGTCATTGTGGCGACTCAGATGCTGGAAAGCATGATCGAGAGCCCAATGCCGACCCGCGCCGAAGTTTCAGACGTGGCCACTGCAATCTATGAAGGCACAGACGCCATCATGCTCAGCGCAGAATCTGCGGCCGGCCAGTACCCGATCGAGGCGGTCCAGACCATGGATAAGGTCGCGACCGAAGTGGAGCAGGACCCGACATATCGCGACATCATCGCGGCGTCCCGGTCCTCTAAGGGGGACACGATTGCAGACGGGATTGTGGCCGCTGCACGCGAAATTGCTGAGAAAACAGAGATTAAGGCGATCTGTTGTTTTACTCAATCGGGCACCACTGCGCTGCTGACCGCGCGCGAACGCCCCTATGTGCCGATTCTGGCCCTGACACCGCTGGAGAAAACCGCGCGCCGTCTGTGTCTCAGCTGGGGCTGCAATTGCGTGATCACCCTCAAGGTGGACCGTTTCAAGGGGGCCGTGGTCTCGGCGGCGCGTGCTGCGCGTTCGGGCGGTTTTGCTTCTGAAACAGATCAGGTTGTGGTGACTGCGGGTGTGCCATTTAATGTGCCCGGAACCACCAATATTTTGCGAATTGCACCTTGTGATGAACGCCTGATTTACAACACCGATCCAGAATAATACGCTTTCCCCTGTGTATTTAAGGGGTAAGGCAAATATGGATACGGACCTGTTGCTGGTGGCTGGGCTGGTATTGGCTTGGCTTGGTGTGCCGGCGTTCTTTTCGGCCTATGCCCACCGCCGCAGCCTGGTAATGGCTGCGGCACTGCTTGTGCTCGGGGGGGGCTGCATTGCATGGGCGGTGCTCACCAACCCCGGAGGGTATAGCCTCGCTGAGGTGCCGGATGTATTTTTCCGGGTTCTGGGACGCTTTCTCTGATCAAAATCTCTTGCCCTTTATAACTAGCTGACGTAAAGGGCACCCCTGTTCGCGCGACCGGCCAATGTGGCATGCCGAGTCGCGTGTGTAGCGAACCTACGAATAAGGAGACGGAAATGCCCAAGATGAAGACAAAATCGAGCGCTAAGAAGCGCTTTAAAGTGACCGCGACCGGCAAGGTCATGGCTGGTCAGGCCGGCAAACGCCACGGCATGATCAAACGTCACAAGAAATTCATCCGTGATGCACGCGGAACCACCACCCTGTCCGCACCGGACGCAAAGATCGTCAAGGGCTTCATGCCCTACGACCGCTAAGAGGAGATCTGAGATATGTCCCGCGTTAAAGGTGGTACCGTCACTCACGCCCGTCACAAGAAGGTCATCAAGGCAGCCAAAGGTTACTACGGCCGTCGCAAGAGCACCTTCAAAGTTGCCCGTCAGGCCGTTGATAAGGCCAACCAATATGCAACTCGTGACCGTAAGAACCGCAAGCGCAATTTCCGCGCGCTGTGGATTCAGCGTATCAACGCTGCTGTCCGTAGCCATGACGAAGCGCTGACCTACTCCCGCTTCATCAACGGCCTGAACCTGGCCGGTATCGAAGTGGACCGTAAGGTTCTCGCAGACCTCGCCGTACACGAGCCCGAAGCTTTCGGTGCAATCGTGCGTCAGGCACAGGATGCGCTGGCCGCCTGAATTCAGGTGTAGCCGAACAAATTGGACCCGTCGGAGCGATCCGGCGGGTTTTTTTATGCCACGATTCACGAATGATCCTGCAGTCGACCGGTGCAATGGAACTGAGTGGCAGGTTGGTTGAGCGCAGGTCTATTCAGCCTGCGAGCGGCGTCGTTTGAAAAGGGAAAATACGGCGATTCCGCCAATCGGCCAGAGCGACCAGAGCGCGCCTTCCCAGCTGAACAGGTTCACCAGAAACAGGAAACCTGCGATCACGCAGAGTTTCACCGGGATGCCAAGGAACTCGGATCGACCCACAATGCGGTGGCCATCCCGAAGGCCGATCACCATCGCAAGCGCCAGCATCGGCCAATGAGCCCAGATACCGCGCCCCGATATAATATCTAACAGAAACAGTCCCGCCGCAACGACGGCGAGTTTCTTGCTGCCATCACTTAGGGGAAGGCGCCGCCCAAACAGCCGGTCTAAACCCTTAAGGGGGCGATCATCTGTGTCTTCGGGGGTATCCGGGAGCGCATAATCCCGTTTCGGCGCGCCAGAGAAAGGGTCGGGGTCTTCCCACACCTGCGCACTGCGGCCCGCATGATTGGTGCGGCTGGGACGTGGCGCACCAAGTGAGATGCGATAGACCGCGATATCCTCGGTCAGGTTGCGAGGGCGGCGGTCCCCCAGATATTCAAACCCGATGGTGAGCTTGTTTTTCACATGGTCATAGACCTGCTGCGAAATCAAAACCCCGCCGGGCTCTGCCATGGTTTGCAAACGGGCAGCGAGGTTCACACCTTCACCAATCAGATCGTCGCCATCGCAGATCACATCACCCAAATTGACGCCGATGCGAAAGGAAAGGGCGCTGTCCTTGGCAGCAAGCTCCTGCTGCACCTCTATGGCGCATTGCACCGCCTCGACGACGGAAGGGAAATCTGCGATCAGCCCATCACCCGCGGTATTTGCCACCCGGCCACCGTGCCGCTCGATCAGTTTGAAAAACACATCACGGGCCGACTGCAGCTCGGCATAGGTGCCGACCTCATCCGCCGTCATGGCCGTGCTGAACTGTTCAGCATCGGCTGCGAGGATCGTAGTCAACTTGCGTGTGATGCGATCATGCATGAAAGGCGCCCAAGTAAGTATGAGACCAAAGTGGGCCTTTGCGCCTGCGCATGCAAGGGGTTTGCGCATTCCTGGTGACAGGTGTTGGCATTAGCCGCGCCGCAAGAGCACGGGCGTGGATGGAGGGCGACAACATCCGTCTATGTGGCGGCTCATGACCCTCGGGTGCTTGCTTTCGACGCCTCGTGTGGTAGCAGGACAACAAAGCGAGACTTGAGGGGCCGTCATGGACGATCTTAAAGCAAAATACCTCGGCCAGATCGCCGAAGCCACGGATGAAAACGCGCTGGAGGCCGTGCGCCTCGCTGCGGTAGGCAAGAAGGGCGAAGTGGCCCTGAAAATGCGCGAGCTGGGCAAAATGACGCCCGAAGAACGTCAGGTGGCCGGCCCCGCGCTTAATGCGTTGAAGGATGAAATCAACTCGGCACTGGCCGCCAAGAAGGCAGCCTTGGGCGATGCCGCGCTGGATGAGCGTCTGCGCTCCGAGTGGCTTGATGCGACCTTGCCAACACGTCCGCGTCGGCAAGGGTCGATCCACCCCATTTCGCAGGCCTCAGAAGAGCTGACCGCGATCTTTGCCGAAATGGGATTCTCCGTTCAGGAAGGCCCCCGCGTCGATACCGATTGGTATAACTTTGACGCGCTGAATATCCCCGGCCATCACCCGGCCCGCGCCGAGATGGATACGTTTTACATGCACCGTGCCGAAGGCGACAATCGTCCGCCGCATGTGCTGCGCACGCATACCAGCCCTGTGCAGATCCGCTCCATGGAGAAGCTGGGCGCGCCGCTGCGCATCATCTGCCCCGGCGGTGTATATCGTGCGGATTACGACCAGACTCACACACCGATGTTCCATCAGGTCGAAGGGTTGGCGCTGGATGAGAACATCTCCATGGCGAACCTCAAATGGGTGCTTGAGGAGTTCGTGAAGAGCTTCTTCGAGGTGGACGAGGTGGAACTGCGTTTCCGCGCGTCGCACTTCCCCTTCACCGAGCCATCCGCAGAGGTCGACATCCGCTGTAGCTGGGACAATGGCCAGTTGAAAATCGGTGAAGGTGACGACTGGATGGAGATCCTCGGCTCCGGCATGGTGCACCCGAAGGTGATCGCTGCGGGCGGGATCGACCCCGAAAAGTATCAGGGCTTTGCCTTTGGGATCGGGATCGACCGGCTGGCGATGCTGAAATACGGCATCCCCGACCTGCGCGCCTTCTTTGAAAGCGACCTGCGCTGGCTGCGTCATTACGGGTTCAGCTGTCTGGACGTGCCGACACTTCATGGTGGCCTTAGCCGCTAAGTGTTTCTGATTGGCGAATATTTGGCGCGGTACATCGACTGGTGTGCCGCGCTTTTTTTGACCTAGCGTTCGCCGGCGTATGACTTGTCAAAAAAGGCCGCCCCGAACAGGGCGGCCTTTTTGTATTCTTCAGATCACTTCGGATCAGACCCAGGGGCGTTCCTGTGCCACGCGCTCCTCGTAGGACTTGATCGCATCCGCTTTCTCAAGCGTCAGGCCAATATCGTCGAGACCGTTAAGCAGGCAGTGCTTGCGGAAGGGGTCAACGTCAAACTTGATGACTTCGCCCTCCGAGGTTGTGATCTCCTGCGCCTCGAGATCCACGGTCATGCGGGCATTTTCGCCCTTTTCCGCGTCTGACATCAGCAGGTCGACCTGTTCCTGAGGCAGGACAATCGGCAGCATGCCGTTCTTGAAGCAGTTGTTGAAGAAGATATCGGCAAAGGACGTTGAGACCACCACTTTGATGCCGAAATCCGCCAGCGCCCAAGGCGCATGCTCACGCGAGGAGCCACAGCCGAAATTGTCGCCTGCCACCAGAATGGAGCTCTCGCGATAGGCGGGCTTGTTCAGCACGAAGTCAGGCACTTCGTTGCCTTCGCGATCAAAGCGCATCTCGTCAAAGGCGTGCACGCCAAGGCCGGAGCGTTTGATGGTTTTCAGGAACTGCTTTGGGATGATCATATCGGTGTCGATATTGACCAGCGGCATTGGCGCCGCGATCCCGGTGAAGGTTTCGAACTTTTCCATGGGTGTCTTCCTTCAGAGCTCGCGAACGTCGGTCAGTTTGCCGGTGACAGCAGCAGCAGCGGCCATGGCGGGCGACACCAGGTGCGTGCGTCCCTTAAAGCCCTGACGGCCTTCAAAGTTACGGTTGGAGGTGGAGGCGCAGCGCTCGCCTTCGCTCAGCTGGTCGGGGTTCATCGCCAGACACATGGAGCAGCCGGCCAGTCGCCATTCAAAGCCTGCGTCCTTGAAGATATCAGCAAGGCCCTCTTCTTCGGCCTGAGCCCGCACGAGGCCGGAACCCGGAACCACCATGGCGCGCATGCCGTCCTTGATCTTCTTGCCTTTGACGATCTCAGCGGCAGCGCGGAGGTCCTCAATCCGACCATTGGTGCAGGAGCCGATGAAGACGGTGTCGATCTCGATGTCCGAGAGCTTCATGCCCGGCGTCAGCCCCATGTAATCCAGCGAACGGCGCGCGGCTTCGACCTTGCCACCAGTGAAGTCCTCTGGTGCGGGGACGGTTGCGGTGATCGGCAGAGCGTCCTCCGGGCTGGTGCCCCATGTGACGGTCGGGGCAATGTCCTCGCCACGGATCGTGACGACCTTGTCCCAATGGGCGTCGTCGTCGGAGTAGAGCGTCTTCCACCAGTTCACGGCTGCTTCCCACTGTGCGCCTTTCGGGGCGTGCGGGCGGCCTTTGACGTACTCAAAGGTGGTCTCATCCGGTGCGATCAGGCCTGCGCGTGCGCCGCCCTCGATGGCCATGTTACAGATGGTCATCCGACCTTCCATCGACAGATTGCGGATCGCTTCACCGCAATACTCAATGACGTAGCCAGTGCCGCCACCGGTGCCGGTTTCGCCAATGATCGTAAGAACCACGTCTTTTGCAGTGACACCGGGCGAGAGCTTGCCGGTAATCTCCACCTTCATGTTTTTGGATTTCTTCTGGATCAGCGTCTGCGTTGCCAGAACGTGTTCCACCTCGGAGGTGCCGATACCATGGGCAAGCGAGCCGAACGCGCCGTGGGTCGCGGTGTGGCTGTCGCCGCACACCACGGTCATGCCGGGCAGGGTCCAGCCGTTTTCAGGGCCGACGATGTGCACGATGCCCTGACGGATGTCAGTGACCGGGTAGTAATGTACGCCGAACTCGCGGGCGTTGGTGTCCAGTGCGGCAACCTGAATACGGCTGTCTTCCGGCATCTGATCTGGGTTTTCGCGTCCCGCTGTGGTGGGGACGTTGTGATCTGGAACCGCGATGGTCTTGTCCGGGGCATGCACTTTGCGGCCGGACATGCGCAGGCCTTCAAACGCCTGCGGGCTGGTCACTTCGTGAACCAGATGGCGGTCGATATAAAGCAGACAGGTGCCGTCTTCGGCCTCTTGCGCGACATGCGCGTCCCAGATCTTGTCGTAGAGTGTTTTGGGGGACATCGGTCCTCTCCCGTATGTGGGTAAATGTGCTGGCGTAACTGGTCTGGCGGCGCAGCTTATAGGCGCGCAAGAACCGTGCGGGCGGCACCAAAGAACCGCTCACGCAGTCGCGCGCGGTCCTGAAGGGCAATAGTCTGAGCCAATACGTGAGTCATGCCTTGTGGAATATATCCACACCTTCCGACAATCAAGATTCGTTCTCGGGCTTGTGAGCACTCAAGTTCCGGAGTTCCCCTTGCCTCAGGCCCACCGTGCGGGACATGCTGGAGCGAAGGAGGACCGGAATGGAGCAAGACATTCTGCCCGAGGCGGTGCAGGGCACATTGCAATATCTGATCACGCAGGCGCAAATCTATTGGGATATGGCGCTAACCCCCGGTTGGCGCCAGTATCAGGTGCTGATCGTCATTGCGTTGGTGCTGGCCTCCATCGTGATGCGCAAGGTCACGCATGGACGTTGGGAAGCATGGGCAAGATCGCGTGAGGGTTGGCCCAAATGGCGTCTGCGTTTGCTGGTGCAAGTGCTCAGGCGGTTGTCGCTGATCTACTTTACGGTGTTCTCTTGGGCCGTTTACGCGATCATGCGCGAGGTCACATGGCCGTCCCGCAGTTACCTGATCGGAGCGGTGGCAAAGCTCGCGGCAGCGTGGCTGGTGATCGCACTGATCTCGCGGTTCATCGCCAATCCGACATTGCGAAAACTCGCATCATGGCTTTTGTGGATCTACGCGACACTGGCGGTGTTCAATCTGGTGGACGATACCGCTCAGATCCTCGATTCCATCGCATTGAATTTCGGTTCTCTGCATCTGTCGCTGTTGGTCGTGCTAAAAGCCGTGGTGCTGGCAACGGCAATGCTGACGCTGGCGCGGATGGGCTCCGGGCTTGCGGAACGTGGCCTGAAGGGGAACGAGGATCTCTCCCCATCTATGAAAGTGCTGGCAGGCAAGGCCGTTCAGGTTCTGCTCTATGGGGTTGCCTTTGTGATCGTCATTCGGTCGGTCGGCTTTGATCTCACAGGGCTGGCTGTTCTATCTGGTGCCGTCGGCGTTGGGATCGGTTTTGGCCTGCAAAAGGTGGTCTCCAACCTTGTGTCGGGCATTATCATTTTGATGGACCGATCTATCAAACCGGGCGATGTGATCTCCCTTGGCGAGACCTTTGGTTGGATCAATGCTCTGGGCGCGCGTTATGTGTCTGTGGTGACACGGGACGGCAAGGAATATCTGATCCCGAACGAGGACCTGATCACCTCGCAGGTGGTGAACTGGTCGCATTCCAACCGGTTTGTGCGGCTCGATATAAACTTCGGCACCAGCTATGACGATGACCCGCACTTGGTGCGTAAGGTGGCGATTGCGGCGACTATGACCGTCGACCGGGTGCTGGAGCGCGAAGGCATGAAACCCGTGTGCCATATCGTCGGGTTTGGTGACAGCAGCGTCGATTACATTCTGCGGTTCTGGATCACCGATCCGACAGGGGGCCTTACTAACATTCGCGGTAACGTCTTTCTGGCGCTTTGGGATGCATTCAAGGCTGAGGGGATCTCAATCCCGTTCCCGCAGCGGGAACTGCGCGTATTAAACGAAAAACTGGCGGTTCAGATGGCGGATGATCGCAGCGGTCCTGAGGGCGCTGATGGCACGGTGACACAGTCGCGCGGCGGTGCTTGAAGCTTGATTGAAAAGGGGCCGCTCAGTTGCTACATTTAACAGGACCCCAGCGCCGGGGGTCCGTCGGCGCGCAGCAAGGAGGACAATGTCCTGGCACCCCAACCTCAGGCGGCAGTTGCCGCCCCGTCCGGAGCAGCCGTGATGGCCGCTTCTGCACCTCAATTCTCCAGCGAGGATCTGCTGGAGCGCATTCTTTCCTCTCTCGATGAAGACAAGGCCGAGGACGTCACGCGGATTGACCTGCGCGGCAAGACCTCCATCGGCGACTATATGGTCGTGGCGTCGGGTCGTTCGACCCGTCAGGTCGCGGCGATGTCCGAGAAACTCACTGAGAAGCTGAAGCATGAATTCGGCGTCTCCTGTAAGGTCGAAGGTAAGGACGCAGGTGACTGGGTTCTGATCGATACCGGTGATGTGATCGTGCATATCTTCCGTCCCGAAGTGCGCGAGTTCTACCAGATCGAAAAGATGTGGCTGCCCGCAGGCGCAGTCGCCAGCTAAGACGGTTGTAATCGAGACCCGTTGCGGGTCGGGCGCTGCCTGACCCGAAGTGGTCTTGTTCATTCCCGGCATGGCAAGCGTGCTCTCAGCAATGACACATGCGACCGCCGCGCGCTCTCTTTTGATATCAGGAATCCCTCATGCGCGTGCATATCTGCGCGGTCGGGCGGTTGCGCGCCGGGCCGGAAAAGACATTGATCGATGACTATTTGCAGCGATTTGATCGCAGCGGTCGGGCACTCGGTCTTGGCCCGGCCAAGGTGATCGAGGTCGAAGACAAGAAAAACGCTGGTATGGGCGCGGAGGCGGATCTGTTGCGCAAGGCGCTGCCCAAGGGAGCCTTGATCTGCACGCTGGATGAACGTGGTAAGGTAATCTCTTCGCCGGATTTTGCGGATCGGCTTGCGGGGTGGCGCGATATGGGGCGACAGGATCTGGCGCTGATTATCGGCGGAGCAGACGGGATTGACCCCTCACTGCGGGCCGAGGCGGATTTTTCGATTTCATTTGGGAAAATGGTCTGGCCGCATATGATGGTGCGCCTGATGCTGGCAGAGCAGATCTATCGGGCCGCGACCATCCTGTCCGGCAGCCCTTATCACCGGGTCTGAAGGGCGTCAGGGCAGGTCGATCACTGTGGTATCCTGCGCCCAGCCGTCGACACTGCACCGCGCCTGTATTTGCACTTTCCCGATCCCCTCTGGCACCTGAACGCCACTGAGCGAACGTGTGAAGGGCTGTTCATTCACATGCGGATGCGCCAATACGCGCAGACCGAGTTCGTTGCCCTCCATATCCAGAACTCGCCATCCGTCGGCATAGTGATCCCAGCCCGTGTCCGGGTGGGATAGCGTGACGGAAAAGCTCCAGCTGTCGCCACGTTTCACTGCGGTCGCGTTTTCGACAACGGGATCAGCCGCAAGGGCCATCTGTGGTGCGACGAGGAACAGCAGCGATATGAGGACATGTTTCAACATGCGCTCAGGCTAGCCAATTCCCGGGGGGAGTGCGGTCACATTTTGGTGGGGGCGGTGATTTTGGGTTCTGATTGCATCAGGATGCGGCGGGACCGTGAGATGAACTCGCGACGATAAAGCACCGCAAGGGTGATCACGGTGGCGAGGATGAGCGCCTCGGCGCCCACCAGCCACGCCAGCCCGGCAAGCGAGAAATAGGTGGCCCGCAGGCCGCGATTGAAACTGCGTGCCGCCGTGATGTTGATTTCAGCGGCTTGTTGCGCCCGCGGATAGGCGCGGGGGTCGCTGGGCTCATTCGGGACCGCAGCCATCAGAACCGAGCAGTAACCAAACAGCCGGTGCGACCAGACAAAGGCAAGAAACGCGTTGGTGAGCGCGGCCAACACCAACAGGATCTTGATCTCCCAGACAAAATCCGGGGTTTGCCCCAGTGCCAGATCCTGCGCCACGCCAGCGAGTTGTTCTGTGTTGCCGATCAGTGCCAGCCCGGCGCCAAGCGCCAGCATGGTGGCCGATGCAAAAAAGGCGGTGGCCTGCCGCAATGAGGAAATCACCTGCGAATCAAAGATGCGTGGAGACCGGGTCACCATCTCTTTCATCCATTCGCGCCGGAAATCCGCCATCAGAAGCGAGACTGAGGGCCGTGATTTGCTGGGGTTCTCAATGCGCCAGCCGATCCATGCCCAGCCCAGTATATAACAGGCCAGGCTTATGAAATCCCCCGCAGAAAACAGTGACAGTCGCTCGATCCAGATCATGGCCCGACCCTAGCTCAGTCAGTTCGCCCTTGCCAGTAGAGATGAATTGGTAATATTATTTTACCAAAGAGGAGAGCCCGCATGGAGATGCCCACCCCCAATGCCGCCATCCTGGCCCGAAAGGCCGAGTTGCTGAAACGATTGCAGCAGGTGCTGCCCGATGATGCGCTGATCTCGGATGAGGCGGAGACGCGCGCCTATGAGTGTGATGCGCTGACGGCCTACAAATGCCCGCCGATGCTGGCTGTTTTGCCACGCTCGACCCAAGAGGTGTCGGATGTTCTGCGGATCTGTCTCGACATGAATGTGCCGGTGGTGCCGCGCGGGGCAGGGACGTCTCTCGCCGGTGGGGCACTGCCAACCGCCGATTGTGTGATCCTTGGTGTGGCACGAATGAACGAGGTTCTCGAAACCGATTACGCCAATCGCATCATCCGGGTGCAGACCGGACGCACAAACCTTTCGGTCTCTGGCGCGGTGGAAGAAGAGGATTTCTTCTATGCGCCTGATCCATCCTCGCAGTTGGCTTGTGCGATCGCGGGCAATATCGCCATGAATTCTGGCGGGGCGCATTGTCTTAAGTACGGTGTGACCACCAACAACCTCCTTGGGGTGACGATGGTGATGATGGATGGCACCGTGGTCGAGATTGGTGGCGCGCATCTGGACGCAGGTGGGCTGGATCTGCTGGGGGTGATCTGTGGCAGCGAGGGCCAGTTGGGCGTGGTGACTGAGGCAACCTTGCGTATCCTGCGCAAACCCGAAGGCGCGCGCCCCGTGCTCATCGCCTTTGACAGCAACGAGGTGGCGGGCGCTTGTGTGTCGGACATCATTAAGGCCGGCGTTTTGCCGGTTGCGATCGAGTTCATGGACCGCCCCTGTATCGAGGCCTGCGAAGCTTTTGCCAAAGCAGGGTATCCGATGTGCGAGGCGCTGCTCATCATCGAGGTCGAGGGGGCGGAGGCGGAAATCGCGCATCAGTTGGGGCTGATCGTGGAGATCGCGCAACAGCATAACCCGGTGGAACTGCGCGAAGCGGACGATGCTGATGAGGCCGCGCGGATCTGGCTGGGGCGAAAATCGGCCTTTGGGGCCATGGGGCAAATCAACGACTACATGTGTCTGGACGGAACTATCCCGGTGTCTGCCCTGCCGCAGGTCTTGCGCCGTATCGAGGAAATGAGCGCAGAATTTGGCCTGAAAGTTGCGAACGTCTTTCATGCGGGGGATGGCAATATGCATCCGCTCATCCTGTTTGACGCCAACAAACCCGGCGATTTGGAACGGTGCGAGGCCTTTGGGGCCGAAATTCTGAAGCTGTGTGTCGAGGTGGGAGGCTGCCTGACTGGAGAGCACGGTGTGGGAATCGAGAAACGCGATCTGATGCTGCACCAGTATGAGGCTGCGGACATCGAGGCGCAGTTGCGTGTGAAGGATGTGTTTGATCCGAAGTGGCTGCTCAACCCGGCGAAGGTTTTTCCGCTGTCAAGCACAGAGAACCGCCGCACCGTTTGTCTTGCCGCAGAGTGACACGCCATGGGGGCTTTGCCCCCAGACCCCCAAGGATATTTGGAAGAAGATGAAATGATGACACCGCAAAGTGAGGCTGAACTGGCCGACATCATTGCCGGGGCAAACGGGCCTCTTTGCATCGAGGGCGGCGGTACACGGGGTATTGAGGTGCCCGGTGAGCGGCTGAGTACAGGTGGTCTGTCGGGCGTGACCCTTTATGAGCCAGGGGCGCTGACGCTGGTGGTACAGGCGGGCACGCCGGTGGCCGAGATCGAGGCGCTGCTGGCGACGGAAAACCAGCGTCTGGCGTTCGAGCCCGTGGATTTCCGGAGCTCGCTGGGGACTGAAGGAGAGCCGACAATCGGTGGCGTTGTTGCCACCAATGCCTCCGGGCCGCGGCGCATTCAGGGGGGCGCGGCGCGGGACTTTCTGCTTGGCGTGCGGTTTGTCGATGGGCGCGGCGAGGTGCTGCGCAATGGTGGCCGGGTGATGAAAAATGTCACCGGCTATGATCTGGTCAAGCTGATGGCGGGATCACATGGCACGCTTGGGGTTTTGACGGAGGTCGCTCTCAAGGTGCTGCCACGTTCTGAGACCGAGGCCACTCTGGCGGTTGAAGAGATTGATCTTGCCGCCGGGATTGCCTGTTTATCGGCGGCTCTGGGCTCGCCGTTTGATGTGACCGGGGCCGCATATGACCCGGATGCGCAACGGGCCTATGTGCGGCTTGAGGGGTTTGAGGCTTCTGTGGCCTATCGCGCCAAGGCATTGCGAGAGCAACTTGGGCGCTATGGTGCGGTGACAGAGGTGTCTGGCTCAGGTGAGCTGTGGCGCGGTCTTCGCGATCTGCATGATTTTGCGGGGCTGGAGGGCGACATCTGGCGGGTGTCTGTCAAACCGACGGACGCGGTTGAGTTGATCCCGACATTGGGGGCAACGAGATGTCTCTGTGATTGGGGCGGTGGTCTGGTCTGGGCCTTGATGCCCGAAGGCGTGGACTTGCGGCAGCGCATGACGGTGCCCGGTCATGCAACATTGATCCGATCCGGCGCGGGCACATCGGTGCCGCGCCACCATCCGGAGCCTGCCTCGCTGGCGGCAATTTCCGCGGGATTGCGTCGGCAATTTGATCCGCGACACATTTTGAATGCAGGATTGATGGGGTAGCGATGGATGTGATCTTTATCTTTGTGGCGGGCGTTCCTGTCTTTGTGGTGCTGTCGGTGATCCCGGCGGCGCGACTGGGCCTCGCCGCCAGCCTCATCGTCGGGGCCGGGATCATTGCCTATAGCTTTGGTCTGGCGCCGATCACGGGCAGCGATCCGGCGGGGAACGCGATGTCCAATGGCTACCGGGGGATATTGCATATCTCGGCAGCCGGTGGGGCAGGGGTTGCCGCGCTCTATCATCTGACCCGCATATATATCCCGAGCTTTCCTGAGCCCGCGCTCAATATCCTCCGGTACATTGTGTTCCTACTGCTGAGCTTGCCCGGTGGGATGATGGGAGCTTGGATCGTGGCAGAGGCGTTGGTGTAGGACGATGCAGACCAGTTTTACCGATGAACAACTTCAGAACCCCGGAACGCAACGCGCGAATGAGATCCTGCGTACTTGCGTGCATTGCGGTTTCTGCACCGCCACCTGTCCGACCTATCAGGTGCTGGGCGATGAGCTCGACAGCCCGCGCGGGCGGATCTACCTGATCAAGGACATGCTGGAAAACGAGCGCGTTCCGGATGAGAAAACCGTCAAACATATCGACCGCTGCCTGTCTTGTCTGGCCTGCATGACCACTTGCCCGTCTGCTGTGCATTACATGCATCTGGTGGATCATGCGCGCGCCTATATCGACAAGCACTACAAACGGCCCTTTGGCGACCGCGCACTGCGCTGGATCCTGGCGCGTGTGTTGCCCTATCCAACCCGTTTCCGGCTAGCGCTTCTTGGAGCAAAGATTGCGCGTCCCTTCCGGGGATTGATGCCGGATGCGAGGCTGCGGGCGATGCTGGAGATGGCACCCAAAGTGATCCCTCCGGTGAGCCGAAATGACGACCCGCAAAGCTTTGCGCCGGAAGCTACGCAGGTAAAGCGCGTCGCGTTGATGACGGGGTGTGCGCAAAAGGCGCTGAACACCGATATCAATGACGCCACCATTCGCCTGCTGCGGCGTTTGGGTTGCGAGGTCGTTGTGGCCGAAGGCGCAGGCTGCTGCGGTGCGCTTACGCACCACATGGGACGCGAGGATGAGAGCCACGGGGCGGCGGCAAAGAATATCCGCGCCTGGATGGCCGAGAAAAATGGCAAAGGTCTGGACGCGATTGTCATCAACACATCCGGCTGCGGCACCACCGTCAAGGACTACGGTCACATGTTCCGCAACGATGCCTTGGCGGAGGATGCGGCAACGGTCTCTGGCCTTGCGATGGATGTCTCTGAATTGCTGATTCAGCTTGATCTGCCTGAGGGCGCGGACAAGGGGCTGACCATCGCCTATCATGCCGCCTGTTCCTTGCAGCACGGACAACAGATCAAGACCCACCCGAAGACCTTGCTGAAACGTGCCGGGTTCAAAGTGGTGGAGCCAGCGGACAGCCATTTGTGTTGCGGCTCTGCCGGGACTTATAATCTGTTGCAGCCGGAAATTTCGGCGCAACTGAAAGCGCGAAAACTACGCACGCTTGAGGCAAAGAATCCGGATATTATTGCGGCTGGCAACATTGGGTGCATGATGCAGATCGGGTCTGGCACCAACATCCCTATCGTGCATACGGTTGAGCTGTTGGACTGGGCAACCGGGGGACCCAAACCGCCTGCGCTGGAAGCGAAATGCAGCCGATCCGATGTTCCCATCTTGCGTTGAACCTGCGCAAACGGCATCACCAAGGGATGCGCGGAATCGCCCACGCGCGCCCAATTTTTGCCCGAAGCATTGGCTAGACTGCCGCATGAGGGATGTGGAGAGTGTCTGTGCTGCCGATGAAGCGTTTGATTTTGAGCGGGGTGTTTTGCGCCTTGTCTGCTGCCGCGATGGCGGGCACGACCCTGAGCGGGGAGAATACCCGGCTCAAGAGCTTGGAGACCACCGACGCCGGGCGCGATTGGGAGGCGGTTGGGCGTCTGGATCGTAAGGGCGAGGGGTTTTGCACAGGTGCGTTGATTGCGCCCGACATTGTTTTGACGGCCGCGCATTGCCTTTATGATCGTGACACGATGGAGCAGATCGACCCGACCTCCATCGAGTTTCTGGCGGGGTGGCGCAATGGGCGTGCCTCGGCCTATCGCGCGGTAAAACGTGCGGTGCTGCATCCATCTTATGTTTATGATGGCACGTTGTCGGCAAAACGGGTGCGCAACGACATTGCGTTGCTGCAATTGCAACGCCCCATTCGCAATACCACCGTCACACCGTTTGAAACGGACGCCCGCCCGCGTAAGGGCGCACGGGTCGGTGTGGTGTCCTACGCGCAGGATCGGTCCGAGGCCCCGTCGCTGCAGGAAGTCTGCATGGTAATCGCCCGTCAGGATGGCGTGCTGGTGATGTCCTGCGATGTGGATTTCGGCGCGTCCGGCGCACCGGTGTTTTCCTTCGAGGGGGAGCGTCCCCGGATTGTTTCCGTGGTTTCCGCCAAGGCGCGGGTGGAGGGATCTGCAGTTTCGCTTGGCGCATCACTGGCGGATGAGCTGGCGCTACTGGAGGCACAACTGACAGGTGCCCATGTCGGGAGCCGTATGCCGCAAGGTGTTGGCCGGGTGCAGGTCGGCGAGCCGCGGCGCAATGATCTCGGCGCAAAATTCATCTCCAATTGAGCATGAACCTCTTGAAACTGCGATGACCCTTCATAAATCGAAGGGTGTTCAGGGCGCCAATGATTGGGCTCTGAGAAAGAACCGCCCGTCCCGTGTTGGGAGGGCTTCATAGCAGTTATCGCTCAAAAATGAGGATGAACCATGCGTACGTTTGATTTTGCTCCGCTTCACCGCGCAACGGTTGGATTCGACCAGATTGCAGACCTGATGGATCGGGTCATGAGTTCTGATATCCAGCAGCCCAGCTACCCCCCTTACAACATCGAGAAGACCTCAGAAGATGCCTATCGCATCTCGATCGCCGTCGCCGGGTTTTCCGAAGACGAGCTGAACGTCGAGGTGAAGGAACACGCCTTGGTCGTGTCGGCGCGCAAAACCGAAGAGGCTGGCGAGCGCACCTATCTGCATCGCGGTATTGCCACCCGCGCGTTTGAGCGCCGCTTTACGCTGGCAGATCACGTGCGGGTCGAAGGTGCAAGCCACGCCGACGGTATGCTCCATATCGATCTGGTGCGCGAAGTTCCCGAAGCGTTGAAACCGCGCCGGATTGAAATCGCATCCGCCGCAGGATCGAAGCCCAAGGAAATCGCGGGCTCGACCGTGAACTGATCCCTCCCCGGGATGCATCCGCATCCTGTTTGCAGCGCCCCCGGTCTTACGGCTGGGGGCGATTTTATTTGTGGATTTGCGCATCCCTACCAATCGGTAGGTTGCCGGCCAAGTGATCACCTGCGCTAATGGCGCAATGACATTACGTGATGCGCCATCCAATACCCGCACCCAACTCATTGAAAGCGCGTGCCGCCTGTTTGCGGCGCATGGCTATGCCGGGGCTTCGATCTCAAGCATCGCCAAAGAGCTGGGCCTGAGCAAGCAGGCGCTGTTGCACCATTTTGGCAGCAAAAACGCGCTCTATTCATTGGCGGTCGAGCAGGCGGCGGCAGCGGTGCTGCAATTGCTGTTTGATGCCATGGAAGATGATCATCCGCCCGAAGATCAGTTGGCGGCTTTCTTTGCATCCTATCAGCGGCTCTTGAGCGTAAAGCCCGCCGCCGGGCAGCTCGTGTTGCGTGAACTGCTGGATAATGCGCTGACCACGCAGGAGGGGGGCGCATTTGCCACCTTGCTGGAAAGCCTGGTCGCAACAGTGCAGGCAACCGAGCGCTGGCAGGGTGCGGGTGCTGCCGGGGCGCTGGCAGTCGTGACGCAGCTGTTGGGGGCTGCGTCACTCATGTCATCGGCAGAGAGCTCGCTGAGCGCAAAATTTGGCAGTGCTACTGTGACGAAAGCTCAATCGCACACGGCAGAAATTTCTGCAGAACTGGTCTCAGGCATTTTGCGCGGGTGATGTTGGGCGGGCGCGGGCCTCCCGGTTCAACAGATAGATGCTGGCCACAAGGATTAGCATGGTGCCGAGCCACATATTCCCATCGGGCATAAATCCAAAGACCAGTGCGCCAAGACCGACGTTGAACACCAGTTTCAGGTGGTCAAAGGGCTGCAAAAACGCCGCATCCGCAAGCGTATAGGCACGCACCAACGTGTGCTGCGCCAATGCGGTCAAAAGCCCGGCCCCGATCACCAACCAAAGCGTGGTTTGTGGCAGGGCAAAGCCGGTGCTGACCGTGAGCAACGCATTGGCTGGGCTCAGCAATAGCAGTAGGTAAATGGTGACGGTCTCGGTGTTGTCGCGGCGCGTGAGCTGTTTGGTCACTACGGAACTTGCTGCCCAGAAGGCAGCAGCAGCCACCGGGAGCAGTGCCGCCAGTTGAAACCGGTCCGACCACGGCGCAAGGATCACCATGCCACCGATAATGCCCACGACAACTGCGCCCCAGCGATGCAGGGAGACCTCTTCGCGCAGGAACAGCCCCGCCCCGATGGTGACAAAGAAGGGCGACAACAGGATCAGCGCAATCGCCTGCCAGATCGGCACATGGGCAAGCCCCAGCGTCCAGAGCTGTACGCCGCCCACGGCCAGCGCGACACGCAGCACATGGGAGAGGATCTGTCGGGTCGACAGCACAGCCGACCGGTTGCGCCAGATCCATGGAATATAAAACAAAAGCGCGATCAGATACTGCCAGAAGGTCACCGTCGGAGCAAAAGCCCCGTGAAGCATGGTGGCCGATTGCAGTGCGGTGTTGACCAGCGCGAAACAGGCTCCGGCGATGACCATGAGGCCAGCCGCCTTGAGCGGGGTGGGGCGCGTTTGAGCCATCTGCGTGTCGTCCTTTCCTCGGTACGCATGTGACCCAAGGCAGACGAACAGACCCGGTGCCGCCTCCTGATTGGGGGCGGTGCGGGGCTCTCCATTCTCTTCCATCCGGACTATGACCGTCGGCCCCGGAATTGCGCCGGGTCTGCTGACACCTTTGCAAAAGCAAAGGCCGCTCGTGGGCTGTGACCACCGGTAGGGAATTTCACCCTGCCCTGAGAATATCACCTCACTTTCATGAGGTGCCAAAGACATAGCTAAGCTGACCGGCAAAGAAAAGCATCCCGTGCATAACGTGAAAGAGGCCCCCGTTTGGAGGCCTCTTTGCGTGGTCGGAATGTCGGCTGAATGGGCGAGCGGGTTACTCGACCTTGAAGGACCAGAACATGGTCTCGCCAGAGCTGTCATCGACGCCGTCGTTGTCGGTGGCAACCCATGCGGTGCCATCTGCCATGATAGCCAGCCCCTCGACCTTATCGAGGACATAACCGCCGGTGGATTTCAGATCGGGCAGCAGGTCGCGGACCTCTTCCTTGGTCACGACAGGCAACTCGCCACCGAGCGGAGCAGGGGTCATTTCAGACAGGGCAACGCGGTAGATCTTCTTGGTGACTGCGCGATCATCGTGCTGGTTGTCACGCTCGACGATGTAGACATAGTCGCCATGTGCCACGATCTCGGACAGACCGACCCAACCGGTTGCTGGCTCAGTCTTGGGATAATGAACCGCTCCCCACTCTTTGGTTTCCAGGTTGTAGGACACCAGTTTTACAAGGTTTTTGGGGTCGTCTTTCCACTCACGCTGCACCGGCATCCAAAGCGTGTTGCCAACCTTGGTGATGCCTTCGAACCCAAAGCGTTTTTCCACCGCTTGCAGTTTTGCCGGGATGGTGATTTCGCCTTTGTTGGTCTTGATCAGACCATCAGCGCTGACGTGATAGATCGCATGTGGAATGGCACGCTCCGTGCGGCCTTCGGACGCCACGTAAAAGCCGCCCTTGCCGTCCAATGTGATGCCTTCGAGGTCGAGCTTTTGAGCGGCATCGCCATTGGCGCGGTGGATGCGGATCACATCGGTGATGCGCGCCGGGGTCTGCGACGGGTCGATTTTAAAGATGGAGGGCTGGAAGCCATAGAAGCTGTCGTTGACAGCCCAGATCATGCCGTCTTCATCGGCGACCATGCCCGAGATTGCACCCCAGCCGATCAATTCATCAGCGCCCGCAGAGGTCAGATGCGGATAGACCGGCGCGCCATCCTGACGTTCGAACAGCATCACATGCGCCCGCGCGCCGCCATCCTCAATGAGGTCTTTTTCATTAGCGGAGACCAGCAGGCCGCGCTCTGGAATAGTGACATAGCCCTCGGGGCCGGTGCCCGACGGGAGCAGCTGGGTCAGAACCGGGTTGGCCGGGTCGGTCACGTCATAGACCCCCACGACCGAGGCGCGCTCGGCTCCGACAAAGACATAGGGCGTGCCGTCGAATTCGGCGAAGGTCACGGATTCAGGTTCCACGCCTTTGGCATCGGAACGTTTGTCCGGATAGTGGCCGATCTGAATGATGGCATGTTCGAAATCGACGCCGGAATCGTACACGAGCGTGCCATCTTTGTTGAAGATGCTCCAGCCACGCGAGCCGCCGTTGTAATCGCCTTCGTTGGCGATGGCGAAATGCTCATCATCAATCCATGTCACCGCATCGGGTTCGCGCAGGCGGCCCTGCTGGCTCTCGGTGAAGATCAGCGCGCCGCGCTCATCCGTGGCGTCGATCCCGTCGAGATCAACAGACCCGGCGGAGAAATGGTTCAGGATCTCTCCCTCTTTGGAGACAACGACCAGATGGTTGTTTTCCTGCAAGGTCACCACGGTTTCGCCAAGGCCGTTGATCGAAACATACTCGGGCTCGGGGTCGGACCCGGCGATGTCAGCAAGCCCGGTCAGGTCGACCATCTTCATGCTGGAGCAATCAAGGCCACCTTCGGTGGTGTTGACCATCACCAGATTGCCCGCTGGCATCTGCGGGATGACGCCGTCGTTCAGGTCCTCGTCGCGTTCATTTTCGATCGCGATAGACAGGAAGGAACCGTCTTTGGCCTTGGCAACAGAGTCCGGCTGACCGCCGAGATCGCAGGAGGCAAGTTCCTTGCCGGTGGTCGTGTCAAAGGCCATGAACTGGCCGGAGGGCTGGGTGTAGCTCTCGGAGGTGTTGACGCCCACATAGGCGATGGTGCCGATGACCGCGACAGAGGTCGGCTCACCCGGCAGAGCGATGTTGCCCTTAGGGATCGGGCTGGCGGCGTCGGTAATGTCGATCATGCCGAGTACCCCGAGCGGGCTGTCGGTATAAACCAGTGTCATGCCATCTGCAGTGACGTCGATGATCTCTGGCGAGCTTTCACGGGTTTGGTCGTCGCCTTCGGCCATGTTCTTGATGACGGGGAAGGACGCGATCCGGTTAAAGGATTTTTCAGCCTGCGCCAAACCAGCGGTCAGCGCGAGGGCAGAAGTCAGGCACACAAGGCGCAGGGACATCGGCAGCTCCTGTTGGAATTGTTGCAATGCCTTGGCCATGCCGATCCTGTGCAAAGTATTTGCGACGGTTTTCTGTAAATTTAATGACGCATGCATAAGTCCGCATTTACGAAGTTTCGGTACTGTTCCTGACAATACGCTGCAAAAACCAACTCTGCCGGGGTGTGCGATGGGGATAGCCATACTGCATCAAATTGATGCTCAACTGGTCAAAGGAAGCTTCAGGCAGGTTTTTGCGCACAAGGCTGCGCTCACGGATAAATTCTACGAGTACCTGTTTCTGGAAATGCCTGACACCAAGGCCATGTTCACCGGTGACTTCTCTCATCAGAAAGAGATGTTTGCCAGCGTGCTGGCAGCGGGTGTGCGCAGTCTTGGTCAAGACGCGGAATTGTTAGCGCTGATTGAACGCTTGCTGTTGCGCCACAGGCATCTGGGCCTGACCTCTGGGCATATGTATATGGCGCAAAGGGCGCTGCTGTTGGCGTTCCGCGAGGTGATGGGGCCGCATTTAACCGCAGCCGAGGTGTCTGCATGGGGGGCGGCGATCCGCCGTCTCTGTCAGACCTTGGCGGCGGGGATCGACACCCCCGCCACTTGAATACCTGTCCTCAGACGGACATGCAGAGGTATTTCATCTCGAGATAATCCTCAATGCCGTGGTGGCTGCCCTCACGTCCCAAGCCGGATTGTTTAACGCCACCGAAGGGCGCCATCTCAGTTGAGATGATCCCGGTGTTGATACCGACGATGCCATATTCCAGCGCCTCTGCGACCTTGTACACACGGCTCAGATCCTTGGCGTAGAAATAGGATGCGAGGCCAAAGATGGTGTCATTTGCCATCTCAATCACCTCGTCTTCGGTCTCAAACTTAAAGAGCGGTGCAAGCGGGCCAAATGTCTCGTCCTGAGCGAAGGCCATTTCAGGTGTTGCTCCGGTTACGATGGTTGGCTCAAAGAAAGTTCCGCCGAGTTCGGATGGATTGCCGCCAAGGATCACCTCCGCGCCCTTGTCCTTGGCATCCGCAATATGATCCTCGACTTTTTTGACCGCCGCGTCAGAGATCAGTGGGCCGAATTGGATGCCATCTTCAAGACCGTCACCGACCTTCATGGCGGCAACTTTTTCTTTCAGCTTGGCGGCAAAGGCATCATAGATCCCCGCCTGCACGTAGATCCGGTTGGCGCAGACGCAGGTTTGGCCATTGTTGCGGAATTTGCACATAATCGCGCCTTCGACTGCCGCGTCGAGGTCGGCGTCATCAAAGACGATAAAGGGTGCGTTGCCACCCAATTCCATCGAACATTTCATCACCTGATCTGCAGCTTGTCGCAGCAGAATACGGCCGACATTGGTGGAGCCAGTGAACGTCAGCTTGCGCACAATCGGGTTTTCGCAGAATTCCTTGCCAATGCCCGATGCATCGGATGCGGGAATGACATTGAACACACCTGCGGGGATGCCGGCACGCTCTGCCAAGACAGCCAGTGCTGTTGCTGAGAGCGGTGTCTCCGACGCCGGACGCGCCACAAAGGCACACCCTGCGGCGAGCGCTGGGCCAGCCTTGCGGGTGATCATGGCATTGGGAAAATTCCATGGTGTGATAGAGGCCGCAACGCCAATCGGCTGCTTGATGACCGTGATGCGTTTGTCACGTTGGTGACCGGGAATGGTCTCGCCGTAGACGCGCTTGGCTTCTTCGGCAAAGAACTCGATGAAGGATGCGCCATAAGCGATCTCACCGCGTGCCTCGGCCAGAGGTTTTCCCATCTCCGCAGTCAGGATTACGGCGAGGTCTTCTTGGTTCTCCATCATCAGATCAAACCATTTGCGCAGAACGCCAGCACGCTCTTTGCCGGTCCATTTCGCCCACTCTTTCTGAGCCGTATTGGCGGCTGCAATCGCCTCGCGGGCCTGCATGCGGCTCACGTCCGCCACCTGCGCGATCACGTCACCACGCGCCGGGTTTGCCACTGCGAAAGTGCCCTCGCCAGCCACGAACGCGCCGTTGATATAGGCACGCTCTTCCAGAAGGCTTGGATCCTTTAGAAGGGATTTCAGATCAGTTGTTGCGTCGAGCATGGGTTCCTCCGCAGATTCAGGTCTCGCAAATCAAAAGCAGTTGCGCCTAATGTTGTCCAGTGACAGCGATAAGTCTAGAAAATTAACACGTTAAGGGAATGTGATGGAACTCGACGACGCCTATGCAAACGGAGCCTATATCGAAGGAGCCGCAGACTACCCCCCGCGCTGGGCGGCCTCAGCCGAAGATTTCCGCAATAGCCTGCAAGAGCGGGCGCGACTGGACATCGCTTACGGTACAGGGGCGCGTCATAAATTCGATTTATTCCTGCCAGAAGGCGAGCCTGTAGGGGTGTTCGTTTTTGTGCATGGCGGCTATTGGCTTGCCTTTGATAAATCCAGTTGGTCGCATCTTGCTGTCGGTGCGCTCGAAAAGGGCTGGGCGGTGGCGATGCCGTCTTATGATCTTTGCCCGGATGTGCGCATTCCTGAGATCACGCAACAGATCGCGCAGGCGGTTCAGGCAGCGGCCAAAGAAATCGATGGCCCGATTGTACTGGCAGGGCATTCGGCGGGCGGACATCTGGTTGCACGGATGCTCGATAAGTCAGTCCTGCCTGAGGCGGTCGGGAGCCGGATTCGAACCGTCGTGCCCATTTCGCCATTGTCGGATTTACGACCTTTGCTGCGCACCTCAATGAACGAGAAGTTCAAGATGGATGCGGAGGAAGCCGCAGCTGAGAGCCCGGTAGAGATGCAAGACCGCTATGAGGCGAATGTGACGGTCTGGGTTGGTGGGGCGGAACGGCCTGCCTTCCTTGATCAGGCGATCTGGCTGGTGGAGGCATGGGAAGCGGATCACGTCATTGCCTTTGAAAAACACCATTTCAACGTGATCGAACCGCTCGCAGATCCTGAGAGCGATCTCGTCGCGGTGATTACGGGCTAATCATATGCCCTGCCCGGACCGTCGTTCGGGCAGGGCAAAAAAACCTTGCCGCATCGGTGATTTCATCCCATCATCAGTGCGGAACCAGCGATGGCGTCGCGCGTGGGGTGACCACGGGTTTCACATTCCAAACAACATCCTGAACGCCGGGATCTTCTTGTCAAAAGGAGGGTCCAGCATGACTGCTCGTCCTGAAATGTATCGCTTTCACAATGGTGAGAAAGCGCCGTTGCAATTTGCCGTGGCGGAGTATGAAGCGCGCATCGCGCATCTGCGCAGTATCATGTCTGAACTGGGAGTAGAGGCTGCGGTTTTTACGTCCATGCATAATATTTCCTACTACTCGGGCTTTACCTATTGTTCCTTTGGGCGGCCCTATGGGCTGGTTGTGACGGCGGATCAGGCGGTAACCATCAGTGCCGGGATTGACGCGGGCCAACCCTGGCGGCGGTCGTTTTGCGACAACATCACCTATACTGACTGGCAGCGAGACAACTTCTGGCGCGCGATCCTGTCGGTGACGGGTGCCGCGCAAGTGGTGGGATATGAAAGTGACCATCTCACACTGCTTCAACGTGGTAAGCTGGAGCACTTCCTTTCTCCGAAGCAGACTGTCGATCTCTATGAAGCCACTATGCAGCAGCGGATGCATAAGTCTTTGGCCGAGCTGGAAATCATCCGGGCCGGGGCGGCTGTTGCCGATGTGGGCGGGTTTGCCATTCGCGATGCGGTCAAAGCGGGCGTGCGCGAGATTGACGTGGCCATGGCGGGCCGGGACGCGATGGAGATGGAAATCGCCAAACGGTTTCCAGACGCCGAGTATCGCGACACATGGGTGTGGTTCCAGTCTGGTTTGAACACTGACGGTGCACATAATCCGGTGACAGCACGTCAGTTGCTGCGCGGCGATATCCTGTCGCTGAACACCTTCCCCATGATCTCTGGGTACTACACCGCGTTGGAGCGGACGATGTTTGTCCAGGAAGTCGACGCTGACAGCCTGAAGATCTGGGAAGCCAATGTTGCGGCCCATGAATACGGCATGTCGCTGCTGAAGCCAGGGGCGAGCTGCGCTGAGATCACCAATTCGATCAACGGTTTCTTCGAGGAACGCGACCTCTTGCAACACCGCACCTTCGGCTATGGGCATTCTTTTGGTGTTCTGTCGCATTACTACGGTCGCGAAGCTGGGCTGGAACTGCGTGAAGATATCGACACGGTACTGGAGCCCGGCATGGTGATCTCGATGGAGCCGATGCTGACAATTGCCGCTGATCAGCCCGGTGCAGGTGGCTACCGTGAGCACGACATTCTCATCATCACCGAAGATGGCAATGAGAACATCACGAAATACCCCTATGGCCCTGAATTTAACGTTGTCGGCTGACCTGCGATAAAACCCTTGACCGGCCCGCGTATGACTTGCATCCAGCGCGGGCCGGTGCGCAACTGGGGTTTCACCCACGGCACCGCGAATAATTCGCCCTAAATCATTGTTTCGGGAGGCCGGATGCCCGACATTGGATAGAGTGGCTCAGCGTGTGAAGGGGGCGAAATGGCCTATGTGAAGTGGATTTTCATTCTGATCTTCTGGCTCTTTGTCGGAGGCTTCCTGCACTACACGTTGCCGCAGTATGACGTGGTCCGCATCGTTAACACCTATGAAGAGCGCAAAGAGCTTGGTGATTGGACGCGGATGTTCTGGTCGACCCCGGACACTCAGAGCAGTGGTCTGTCCAATCGGGATGTTCAGTTCATTCAGGCCGTGCGCCCCAATGGCAAAGCGATCGTGTACCGCAATGAAGACACCGGCTGGAACTGGCCGCCTTATTTCAAGTTCGACACTGCGAACCTCTATACAGAGGCCAATGATGCGATCTCTACCAAGGATGACCCGGAATGGGTGCGTATCATGCATTATGGCTGGCGCAGCGAGTTGCTCTCGTCCTTTCCGAACGCGATATCCATCTCTGCTGCGGCAGGGCCGGATGACAAGCCGATCAACTGGATCTCCATCACCATACTTGTGTTGCTGGCAGCAATCTTCTGGGCCATTTTCGTGCGCCTGCGCCGTTTCAAACGCAACCGTCTGGACCCGATGTTTGAGAATGTTGAGGATGGGTTCTATGCAGCCGGAGACGCCATTGACGACCGCACGCGCGGCGTGCGGCGCTGGTTTGGGCGTAAATCCAAATAGCCCCTTGGCGCTCTGCCTTATGTGGTGAGTGCTCAATCAGCAAATAGATGTGGCGTGCGCACGACCTCGAAAGCGGTGTCCATCGGCACGTCGAGAAACTGCGCAACCGCACTTGCGTTGTCTTTTTCAAAGGCGCGCTCGGCCACCGCCCAGTGACGCTCAAACCCGGCATCACGGATCTGGTCGACCTCATTGCTGATATCGTTGCGGATCGCGGGCAGCAGCCGCTCCAGCGTGGCTTTGGCCGCATGTTCCCCCGCGAGTCCGACCCGATGCGCGTGTCCGATCAGATAGTCATCGGCGAACTCACAATCGATCCGCAACAGGCGCGTGTGTGAGCGATCGGAGAAAAAGTCATGCATCAGATCCAGTGCGGATGGATCCAGACAGATGATCATGCGATCTGTTTCAAAGTAGTCAAACAACATGCGCACCAAAGCGCGCCGATGCCGGGTGCGTTTGGCCAACGTGCGTTGGATGCCACCAAGATCAGGAAGCGGCGTGCTCTCCTCGTGAAAGAGGTACTCAATCGCTGGGGTGTTGGTAAGTTTTCGGATTTGCTCAAGCATGCGTTTGGCGACGTGCCATTTCTTGCAAGTGAGGATCAGCAATTCCCGCTCGCGTCCCAAACTGCTCTCTGTTTCCCAGAACCGCGAGGCAAAGCGCTGCCCCGTGCGGCCGCGTTCTGACAGGAATTTATAAAGGTTGCGCCCCTCATTGGAGATCTTGAACTCTACATCGCGCGCGGCATAAAGGCGCCCGAGGCGGGTTTTGAGTTCTTTTGCATCCGGGCTGATCTTACGCGCGAACAGGAAATCCTGCCCCAAGAGTAGATCGTAGTGATCATTGTAGAAGGTCACCGGCATGCCGTAGTCGCTGAACATCAAAAACGTCAGCGTCCGGCATTCTATTTCGTTCTCTGGGATCAGGTGACGGACAAGGGTTTGAAAAAAAGTCTCGTCGGGGATCCACGTGGTGGAGAAAAACCGCATCACATCCCGGCGCTTACGCGTCATGGACAGAACCGCCTCAACGGTGCGACGACGCAGGCACCACCATTGACTGCCGATCTGAACCTGAATGTCATTGGGAACATCGCGAGTCAGGTTCAGCTTCTTCTGCAGCTCATAGGATGCATAGAACAGTTGTTTTTGCGTGCGTTCGTTGAAGTAATGGCGATAGATCAGCCGGTCGTCCTTCATACCGGTCTTGATCCAGTCGCTTTCAAAGAAATCAAAGCTCTCGATGAAGTCTTTGTCATGTTGGTCAAGAAACGCACGCGCATATTCGGCGGTCTTGATGGCCATACAGTCACCGGACAACATGTAAAAATGTGTCGCACGCGGGAATTCGTCCACTGCCGCCTGCAATGCGTTGAGCGTGGCGCGTACCAGTGACCACTCCCCCCACCCACATTTCACCCGACGCTTTGCGAAGGTCACATTGGGATTGTCACAAAGCGCAGCACGTATGGTGCGGAAATCGCGTGCTCTGGCGCGGGCATCAAAGTGGATTGCCATGAAATCGCCAGTCGCAGTCAGCCGGTTGGCCTGCTGAATGATGGCCTCCGGATCCTTGTGGCAGAGCAGAATATAGGCGATTTTTGCCATAGTTGGGATGCAATAGCCTGTTTTATCGAACTGTTTCCTTGATAAAGTGGAACTAGGACTGAATAAACCAGATTGTTCTGCATTTACGAACAGATCGGGCATTCTTGCCCCAAGAGAGACGCAGGGGACGTTTAAGAGATGGGATTTCCGGGCACTTGGATGACCGAGAGCGAGAGCGTGGTGTACCGCGTGGTGCCAAAATGCGCGTGCTCCACCATCGGCCAGATCATGTTCTATTCAGACCACGGGCGCTTTTTTGATGGCGATATCCACGACTCGACTGCCGGGTTGCACAAGTGGGCGCAAGAGGAAAGCAAGCCTCTGATCCAGTCGAATGTGACATCTCACAGCGCCTATGCCTTCACCTGCGTGCGAAACCCCTACACGCGGATACTCAGTTCGTTTTTCGACAAGATTTGCGGCATCCAACGCAATGGGCGGCGCTATCGCGGTAATTTGGTGCCCCAGCTGGTCTATGAATACGGGATCGAGGTGGGTGGCGAAGACGGCAAGCAAGAGTTTGACCAAATCAAGAGTTTTCGGCGTTTCCTGCTTTTTGCACGCGATACCATCCGCTGGCGCCGACCGATGGATCCGGACATCCACTGGTCCGCGGCGTCGGGTCACGTGTCGACTTTCATTGTGAACGGCGGGCGCTACGACAAGGTGGTGTGGACAGAGAACTTCAACGACGGCATGCAGGATGTGCTCGATGCGATTGAGACGCCGCATAAGGTAGATCTGGCGTCGATTCCGCGGTTCAATGAGAGTGAGGGTCACGGTCCCAAACGGGCGCATCCGGTCGAGGATTACTTCGACGATCTGTCGATGCATCTGGTTTATGAGATCTACAAGCGTGACTTTGAGGTTTTCAAATATGATTTTGAGAACCCAGCCAACAAAATGCCCATCGGTGAGATCGACCTCGAAGAGCTGCACGCCAAATTGGGCGATTGATTAAAGTCTCAGAGGCGGGTGTGCTCCCGCCTGTCCGGCGATCATTGAAATGATCTGGTCCAGTTGGGCCCAGCGCCGGGCTGACGCCCGGCGTGCGCTTTGTGGCCACTCGACGCTTTCGCAGATCAAGCGGGGTGCTGGTCTCGCACCGGCAGCGCAGGGGAGGCAGCCCAAATCAATAAGGCCCCTACGCGGAGATCGCGAGGGGCCTTTTGTGTAGCATCAAAGGGGCGCGCTTACTCGTCTTCGGGCACCTGGCGTACCGCACCTTTGGCGGCCGAGGTGGCAAGCATCGCATAGGCTTTGAGCGCCGTGGACACCTTGCGCTTGCGCTTCGCTGCGGGCTTCCAGCCTTTTTCATCCTGCGCGGCACGACGCGCGGCCAAAGTGGCCTCATCCACCGCCAGATGGATCGAACGGTTGGGGATGTCGATTTCAATGGTGTCGCCATGCTCGACCAGACCGATGGTGCCGCCTTCGGCAGCTTCTGGCGAGACATGCCCGATCGAGAGGCCGGAGGTGCCGCCGGAGAAGCGCCCATCCGTGAGCAAGGCGCATTCTTTGCCGAGTCCTTTGGATTTCAAATAGGACGTCGGGTAGAGCATCTCCTGCATGCCCGGTCCACCGCGCGGCCCCTCGTAGCGGATCACCACCACGTCGCCCGCGCTGACCTTGCCGGTCAGGATGTCATTGACCGCCTGATCCTGGCTTTCGCAAACATAGGCGGTGCCGGTGAATTTCAGGATTGAGGCATCCACACCGGCGGTTTTCACGATGCAGCCATCCAGCGCGATGTTGCCGAACAGCACGGCAAGACCACCGTCCTGACTGAAGGCATGTTCTTTAGCGCGGATGACGCCGCCCTTACGGTCGGTGTCGAGGTCCTTGAACCGATTGGCCTGACTGAAGGCTTGCGTGGTGCGCACACCACCGGGAGCGGCCTTGAACAGCTCTTCGGCCTCCGGGTTGTTGGCGACGGCAATATCCCATTTGGCGATGGCACTGCCCATGGTCGGGCTGTGCACGGTCGAGACGTCGTTATGCAGCAGATCGGCGCGGCTCAATTCGCCAAGGATCGAGAAGATCCCACCGGCGCGGTGAACGTCCTCCATATGGACGTTCTCAATATTGGGCGCGACCTTGCACAGGCACGGCACCTTGCGGCTGAGGCGGTCGATGTCCTGCATTGTGAAGTCCACCTTGCCCTCGTGTGCAATCGCGAGGAGGTGCAGTACGGTGTTGGTGGAACCACCCATGGCGATATCGAGGCTCATGGCGTTCTCGAAGGCTTCAAAGGTGGCGATTTCGCGTGGCAGCAAGCCCTTTTCGTCCTGCTCATAGTGGCGCTTGGTGATCTCGACGATCTTGCGCCCAGCCTCAAGGAACAGATTTTTCCGGTCCGCGTGAGTTGCCAGTGTGGAGCCATTGCCCGGCAGCGCCAGACCCAGAGCCTCAGCTAGGCAGTTCATCGAGTTCGCGGTGAACATGCCCGAGCAGGAGCCGCAGGTGGGGCAGGCGTTTTCCTCGATATGCAGCACCTCTTCGTCGGTGAGCTTGTCACTGGCGGCGGCCACCATCGCATCGACGAGGTCAACCTTTTTCGCATCGAGGGATTCGATGTCGATCTTGCCCGCTTCCATCGGGCCACCGGAGACGAAGATCACCGGAATGTTGAGGCGCATAGCCGCCATCATCATGCCCGGCGTGATCTTATCGCAGTTGGAGATGCAGACCATGGCGTCGGCGCAATGGGCGTTGACCATGTATTCGACGGAGTCGGCAATCACCTCGCGAGAGGGCAGCGAGTAGAGCATCCCATCGTGGCCCATGGCGATGCCGTCATCGACCGCGATGGTGTTGAATTCCTTAGCCACACCGCCTGCGGCTTCGACCTCGCGGGCGACCATCTGGCCGAGATCCTTGAGGTGGACGTGGCCGGGCACAAACTGGGTGAAGGAGTTCACGATCGCGATGATCGGCTTGCCAAAGTCGCTCTCGGTCATGCCGGTGGCGCGCCAGAGGCCGCGTGCGCCCGCCATATTGCGACCGTGGGTGGAGGTTCTTGATCGGTACATCGGCATAATGCTGGTTCCCTATATTTTTGCCCACAGGGACACTATTCGCGCAGTAAAGGCAACATGTCGGGGCGGGTTGTGGTCACGAAATTGCTCTTGAGGCTGGGATTTCGTGGATTTGCGAAAGATGATCAGGGTGCGGGGCGGGCGCGTACGGTTTGAGGTTCCGATGGATTGAACAGGTGATTCACCGCAAGTCCCATCAGCAAGGCCCAGAACGGAGCACCAATTCCAAAGAAACTGACACCCGAGACGGTCATCATGAAGGTGATCAGAGCCGCCTCGCGCCCCCGGCTGTCTGACAGCGCAGCGGAGAGGCTGTTGCCAATGGTAGACAAGAGCGCAAGTCCGGCCACCGTGGCGATCAACGCTTTGGGCGCAATCAGGAACAGGCTGATGACCGTTGCGCCGCCGAGACCCACGAGGCAGTATAGCACACCCGCAACCACGCTGGAGAGATAGCGGCTCTTGGGGTCGTCATCCGCCTCCGGTCCAGCACAGATCGCGGCGGTGATGGCGGCGAGATTGAAAGCAAAGCCGCCAAAGGGGGCAAGGAGCAGCGATGCCAGTCCGGTCACGGTCAGACTGGCGGACACCGGCGGCGTGTAGCCTGCACCGCGCAAGGTCACCACGCCGGGCATGTTCTGCGAGCACATAGTGACAATATAGAGGGGCAGCCCCACGCCGATAAGAACAGGGAGCGAGAACGCGGGTGCGACAAATTCCGGCATGCTGATGCTGAGATCAAGGGCCTCCAGATCGCCAAACGACCCCGCAAAACCGGCCCACAAGCAGCCAGCCACCAGCACGGCGGGAATGGTGTAGCGGGGAAACATGACCCGGCCAGCGAGGAAGGTGGCCCCCATGATGCCCACCAGAGCTGCATCCTCGCCAAGCGCTGCAAAGGCCGAAAGCCCAAATTGGAACAGGATCCCGGCCAGAAGGGCATTGGCCAGCGCGTCCGGGATCAGCCGAGCCAAACGCTCGAACCAACCGGTGAGGCCAGTGAGTGTCAGCAACGCGCCGCAAAACAGAAACGCTCCCACCGCTTCGGAGATCGGAACGCCGTTTAAGCCAGTGGCCAAGAGGGCGGCACCGGGTGTCGACCAGGCGGTGAGGATCGGCATCCGAAACCACAGCGACAGGATCAGACTGGTCAGCCCCATTCCGAGCCCCAGAACCACCAGCCAGCTATTGGCCTGTGCCTGTGTCGCGCCCACTGCCTCGATGGCCTGAAAGATGATCGCGACGGAACTCGTATAGCCCACCAGCACCACGATTGCTCCCGCAGCAAGATGGGAGAGTTTTAATCTGCTCAGCATGCGGGTTTTCCTCGGGCGGTGGCTGGGGTAGGTGTTGTGCGTTATAGCGCACACTACAATCCGTGCGCTATAACGCACAAGTCTTTTTTGGAGTAGCTTTCGAGCGGTGGAATCTTGGCCACTCGAACCAGAGGGAGTGGCATGAGCGACGAAAGCATCACGTTGAACTTGCGGGACATTCGCGCATCTGCGGGGTTGAGCCTGTCACGTGCCGCCGAGATCACCGGCGTCAGCAAGGCCATGCTGGGGCAGATCGAGCGTGGCGAATCAAGCCCGACGATCGCCACGCTCTGGAAGATCGCCAAAGGGTTTCACTTACCGCTGACGGCCCTGATCGAAGAGAGTACGCGCCCCTCGGGGATGAGCGGCGAGGTCTATCGCACGGTGCAGTTTCCCGGCAGTATCTCGGTCAAGATCGTCTTTCCCTTTGATCCACAGCTTGGGGCGGAGACGTTTCATGTCAGCCTGAAACCCGGCCAAAGCCATGAATCGCAGCCTCACGACAGCGGCGTGACCGAAGAGGTCTTTGTGCTGGAGGGCAGAATGGAAGTGCTGCGGGGCGGCGATTGGGTTGCGTTGGAGCCGGGGCAGGGGCTGAGGTTTGCAGCTGACCAGCCGCATGGATACCGAAGCCTTGAAACCGGTGCGGCCTTCCTGAACATGCATCACTATCGAAACGCGGGCCTGTTCCGCGCGGCAGATTGACGCCGCGGGCTTGTTCTTTGCCCACTCACACGGCTACCACTGGCGATAAGATCATTCATTTTCGGGATTTTTTTATGGATCGGGACACCCTGCGTGGCAGCCTTTTGATGGCGCTGGCGATGGCTGCTTTTGCGGTTGAGGATATGATCATCAAATCGGTAGCGGGCGCGATGCCAACGGGGCAGGTGCTGATCTTCTTTGGTCTGGGCGGCATGGCGATCTTTGCCGTGGTGGCGCGTGCGCAAGGTTCCACCCTCTGGCATCCGGGGTTTTGCACGCGCCCGCTGTTGTGGCGCTGTGTGGCCGAGGTTTCGGGACGGCTGTTTTTCACGCTGGCGATCGTGCTCGCACCGTTGTCTTTAGCCTCGGCCATATTGCAGGCCACGCCACTTGTGGTCACCGCCGGGGCGGTTGTCTTTTTTGGCGAGACGGTGGGGTGGCGGCGCTGGCTTGCGATCTGTCTTGGATTCGTCGGTGTATTGATGATTTTGCGTCCGGGAATGAGCGGCTTTGAAGCGACGTCGCTTTTGGCCGTTGCGGGTATGCTTGGGTTTGCGGGGCGTGATTTGGCGACACGTGCAGCGCCCAAGACCATGAGCAACGCACAACTGGGCATTTTTGGCTTTGCGATGCTGGTGATTGCAGGGGCAATCCTGTTGATCTGGACCGGTGGCGCGGTCTGGCCCTCTGCGGGGCAGAGCGGCGCGCTTGCTGCGGCGGTGATTGTGGGCGTGTTGGCCTATATGGCGCTCACTGGCGCGATGCGGACGGGGGAAATTTCCGTCGTTGCGCCGTTTCGCTACACACGTCTGGTGTTTGCCATGGCGCTGGGCGTCATGGTGTTTGGCGAACGCCCGGATCTGATGACAATCCTCGGGTCTGTCGTTGTGGTCGCCAGTGGTATTTTCACGCTGCTAAGAAGCCAGAAGAGCGCATGAGAACGGCGATTAATTCTGGCGTTTGCAGCACAGGTTGTCTGCTTTGTGCATCAGGTGATCTTGCACGTGGATGCAGGGCGACTTACATCTGCGCCCCATGGCTCAACAAAAGACAGACCCGAACTACAAAGTCATAGCTGAAAATCGCCGTGCGCGGTTCGACTATGCTATCGAGCAGGATCTCGAATGCGGCATCGTGCTCGAAGGGTCCGAGGTCAAATCCCTGCGTGCGGGGGGCTCCAATATCGCGGAGTCCTATGCTGCGGTAGAGGAGGGAGAGCTTTGGCTCGTGAACTCCTACATTGCGCCCTACGAACAGGCTAAAGTCTTTAAACATGACGAACGCCGCCGCCGTAAGCTATTGGTGTCGCGCAAGGAAATGGCCAACCTGTGGAATGCGACGCAGCGCAAAGGCATGACGCTTGTGCCGCTGGTTCTGTATTTCAACCATCGCGGCATGGCGAAAATTAAGATCGGCATCGCCAAAGGTAAGAAGAACCACGACAAACGCGAGGCGCAAGCCAAGCGAGATTGGTCACGGCAAAAGCAGCGTTTGCTCAAAGACCACGGCTGACCCCCATAAGCCCGCTTCGCAACGCTCGCCATATCGGCGGGCGTTTTGTTTGGTGATGGTATGTACAGGGTGCTTGACATTGCTTGGCGCCTCACCTCATGTAAAGGGTGTTTTACATGAGGTGAGATATGCTCAAATATGTTTCTCTGCTTTGTCTAGGTTTGATCGCCTATGCAGGGGTTTTGGTGGCAGCCCAGCTGCGTCTGGCGCAGGTCATTGATGACGGCGCGATCGAGGTTCTGCTGTCTGTGCTTCCAATGCTGCCTGCGCTCTTTATTTGTTGGGTGGTGGTGACAGGTATCCGCGACATGGATGAGCTGCAGCGCAAAGTGCAGTTTGAGGCTCTGGCTCTCGCATTTGCGGGCACCGCGCTGATCACGTTTACCTATGGTTTTCTTGAGGGCGCCGGGTTTCCAAAGCTCTCAATGTTCGTAGTCTGGCCGCTGATGGCCGGGCTTTGGGTGATCGGCGTCATGATGGGGCGATTGCGGTACGGATGAAAAACAACATCCAAGAGTTGCGCCAAATAGCGGGTTGGTCGCAAGCGGAGCTGGCCAAGCGGCTGAATGTGTCGCGCCAGACCGTGAATGCGTTAGAGCGCGGGCGCTATGACCCCAGCCTGCCGCTTGCCTTTGCCATTGCGCAGTTGTTTGAGCGCCAAATTGAGCAAGTTTTTCAGCCAGATACATAACTCACAATAAAAAACGCCCCGGAGAAGATGTCTTTCTTCCGGGGCGTTTCCAATGCTTGGTAATGATCAGCTGAGCTTTTTCAGGTCCGCGATCATCTTGTCGATGTCGCCACCGTTGCGGTCGATCATCGCGCCAATTTCGGTGCGTTCGGTCAACAGAAGGTTCACGCCTTCGATGAACATGTTGAAGAACAGATCCTTGCCGGAGCGGTCCGAGACGTGGAATGTGACCTCGAACGGGGATTGCCCACGCAGGTAGGCTACGCAGGAGACCTCGTACCACTTTTTGACTTTCTTGACGCCAGTGACCTCAAGGCGGCCACCGATGAACTCCCGAAAGCGGCTGCCGTACTTGCGAGCCATGTACCCCTGAAATGCATCGGAGAAGGCACGTTTTTGCGCGCTAGAGGCACGCCGTGCGTCTACTCCCATCGCGTAGGCCGCGATATAGGAGGTATCGCTGTAGCGCTGGAAGATGCGCTCAAAATCGCCATACATGGAGCGCTCCGACTTGCCGGAGGCGATCACTTTGTTGATGTCGGCAACGAGATTGTTGATCAGAGCCGATGCAGAGCTTTCGTTCAGAGCGAAGGCAGGCAAAGCAGCGACGGATGCGCCAATCGCACCAAGCGAAGCGAGGAATTTACGGCGAATCATGGTTTAGAACCCTCCGGTGTCTAGTTCGAACGGATCGATCTCGGAATTGACATCTTCCTGCCCCAGCTCGAACCGGCGGTTTTGCAGATAGATCTGTCGGCCCTGCGCGTAGCTGTCTGCGCTCTCGTAGAGAATCGAATCGATCGTGTCGGAATATGTACCGCGATTGCCAAGCTGATCCACGATCTCGGCTGGGATCTGCAGGTCTTCGGCGGGATTGTTCTCAAACTGGCTAAGCGGGTTGGTGAAAAAGTCCACAACGATGCCAACCGCGTCGCGCGTGGTGGAGGGGCCGTAGGCAGGCAGTTCTACATAGGCCCCTTCACCGGCACCCCAAATATGCAAGGTCTCGCCAAAGTCAGTGCGTGCTTCTGGCATTTTGAAATCTGACGCTGGATCACCAAGGCCACCGATCCCGAGCACGGTGTTTATCGCAAAACGTCCCAAGGCCTGCCCTGCGCCCTTTATATTGCCTTGCAGCAAGTAGTTGACGGCATCACCTGGTTTGGAGAGGTTCTCGGCAAAATTGCCAAATGCAGTGACCATATCGGGCGGAACGACAGCTACATACCCTTTGGATGCGGGGCGGAACGCATAGCGGTCCAGCCCTTTGTTGAACTGATGAATGGATCGGTTGGTTTTCTCATAGGGATCGAAGATCTCTCCGGCAGCCTTTGCTGCAGGGTCCTGTGTTGCACAGGCCGAGGTCAGGACCGCCACAGAGAGGGTCATCGCGATCACGGGTTTTTTCAACAGGGCAATCATGTCTACCAATTCAGTTCTAACTGGCGCCGGGGGTCACGCTTCCTAGGGTCACTTAACAATCTCTGTGACACTTCCCAGCCCGCATCACAGCAAAGCCAGATAATGTGACAGATATAGAACAGATTCCAGACACTCTTTGAAAAGAGTTTCCAGACTTTATAAGGGAGCACAGGCGCGTTCTACTGGGACGATATGAACAATAAATTTACAAACGCGGGACGAGAAGAGCTTTTGGCAGTACGTCGCCAGAGCCGCAGTCTCTACTGGACGGTCGCGCTGTTTAGCGCATTTGTGAACATACTGATGCTCACCGGGCCGCTCTACATGATGCAGGTCTATGACCGGGTGCTGGGCAGTCGGTCAGAGGCCACATTGCTGGCGCTCTCGCTCCTGGTGATTTTTCTCTACGGGATGATGGGGCTTTTGGATGCGGTGCGCGGGCGTATCATGCGCCGGGTCGCTGCGCGCTTTCAGTCTGCCTTGGATCGACGGGTTTTTGACGCCATGATCCGCCGTTCTGCAGCTGCGAATGATCCAGAGGCGCAAACCGGGCTGAACGATTTGGAGAGCATCCAGAAACTGATTGCGTCTCCGGGTGTAATGGCTGCGTTTGACTTGCCGTGGACACCGATCTTTCTTGCCGGGATTGCCCTCTTCCACCCTTGGCTCGGGTGGCTCGCGATTGGTGGCGGAAGCGTATTGATCGCGATTGCACTTCTCAACCAGTTGCTGAGCACTGCACCCAGCAAGGAGGCCATGATGAGCAGTCATCAGGCGATGTTGCAATCCGAGGAAATCCGCACCGAGGCCGAGATGATCCAAGCCATGGGAATGCGCGAAGCTGCGTTTCAGCGCTGGCGGCAGGCACGGGGCAAGGCGCTTGCAGACAATATGGTTGCCTCAGATGTCACCGGAACCTTTAGTACGGTCACCAAGACTTTGCGTCTGTTTCTGCAATCGGCCATGCTGGGCCTAGGGGCCTACCTGACGCTTGAGGGCGAAGTAAGTGCTGGCGCTATGATTGCAGGTTCAATTCTCTTAGGGCGCGCGCTTTCACCGATTGAAGTCGGTTTGGGCCAATGGCCGTTGGTTCAACGCGCGCGCAAGGGCTGGCAGAACCTTGAAACGCTATTGACCAAAACCCCGCCAGAGCCAGAGCGCACCTCCTTGCCGAAACCACGTGCAATACTGGATGTCGAAGCCATCGCAGCCACTGCACCGGGTGAAAACCGTCCTTTGCTGCGCAATGTGACATTTCGGGTTGAGCCGGGCGAGGCCGTTGGCGTGATTGGCCCGTCGGGTTCAGGAAAGTCGACCCTTGCGCGTGTTCTGACAGGTGCGTGGCGGGCTGCGGCAGGCACTGTGCGCCTTGATGGGGCGTCTTTGTCGCAATATGACCCGGCAGTGCTTGGGCATCATATCGGTTACCTGCCTCAACGGGTTGAGCTGTTTGACGGCACCATCGCACAGAACATCGCGCGCTTGGCCTCCGCACCGGATGCCGATGCGGTCGTGGAAGCTGCCAAAGCGGCTGCGGCGCATGATATGATCGTTAAACTACCCGAGGGATACGACACGCCTGTGCGTTCTGGGGGCGGGCGGCTCTCGGGGGGGCAGATGCAGCGTATCGGGCTTGCCCGCGCTCTTTATGGTGACCCGGTCATCCTGATCCTTGACGAGCCGAATTCCAATCTCGATAACGACGGCTCCGTGGCGCTAAACAATGCGATCAAGCGCCTAAAATCGCAGGGAAAATCCGTGCTGATTATGGCCCACCGCCCGGCTGCCATTCAGGAATGCGATAAGATCTTAGTTATCGAACAGGGAAAAATGGCGGCCTTTGGACCCAAGGATGAGGTGCTTCGCAAAATGGTGGCCAATCACCGCGACATCCAGCAGGCGGGCGGCCCACGTACTGCGCGAGGCGCACCGGCGGTGAAGGGAAACACGCCATGAGCCAGCCGCAAAACAACACGTGGTCCGTACGCGGCACGCTTATCGTCGGCGTGCTCGGCATTCTCGTTCTGCTCGGTGGATTTGGGTCATGGGCCGTTCTTTCCAATATTGCAGGTGCGGTCGTTGCCTCTGGTCAGATTGAGGTCGATCGCAACCGACAAGTGGTTCAACACATCGATGGCGGTGTGGTTGAGGAAATCCTTGTGGATGAAGGTGATCTGGTCACCGCCGGTCAAACCCTGTTGCGGCTGGATGCGGTGGATTTGCGTTCACAGCTGACGATCACCGAGGGGCAGCTTTTTGAAATGATGGCCCGGCGCGGCAGGCTCGAAGCGGAGCGCGATGAGGTCGATACCATCAGTTTTGACACCGAGTTGCTGGACCTCGCCAGCCAACGCCCTGAGGTCGCCGAGTTGGTGGAGGGTCAGGACCGCCTGTTTCGTGCCCGCGGCGAGTCGGTACGCCGCGAAGTGGAGCAGCTGGAAAAGCGCGCGGTTCAGATCGAAGATCAGATCAAAGGTGTCCTGGCGCAACAAGAAGCGACGCGCGAACAGTTGCTTTTGATCGATGAAGAATTGACCAATCAGCAATCCTTGTTGGACCGCGGTCTGGCACAGGCCTCTGTGGTTTTGAATCTGCGGCGCAATCAGGCCAACCTGCAAGGCACGCTTGGCGAGTTGATCGCAACAGAAGCGCAGGCCCGAGGACGGATTACCGAACTGGAGATTGAGACACTCAAACTCAGCACGCAACGCCGCGAAGAGGCGATCACGCGTCTGCGGGATTTGCGGTACAAAGAGCTGGAGTTGATCGAAAAACGCCGGTCACTGATTGACCGCTTGGGGCGTCTGGACATCACGGCACCTGTCTCTGGCGTCGTCTATGGCATGAGTGTCCGAACACCGCGCTCGGTGATCCGGCCCGCCGATCCGGTGCTTTATCTGGTCCCACAGGATCGACCATTGGTTATTGCTGCGCGGGTTGCCCCGACAGATATCGATCAGATTCATGTGGGGCAGGCGGTTTCAATCCGACTACCCGCTTTGGATCAGCGCCAGACGCCTGAGCTTTTTGGGACGGTCACGTTATTTTCTGCGGACGCCTTTCGCGATGAGGGGACAGGCGTATCCTACTATCGTGCGGAGATTGAGCTGAACGAGGGCCAAATGGAACGACTGCCGCAGGGCACGGTCCTTATACCGGGCATGCCGGTGGACAGTTTCATTCGTACGGCTGATCGCTCGCCACTCGCCTATCTGGTGAAGCCGCTCGCTGACTACTTTGTGAAGGCATTCCGTGAAAGTTGACCAGGGGTGATCAAAGGCACCCAAAGGGGTCGCATTTGCCTCTTTTCCGGCGGGGGCTTCCCCTGTAGCGTCCGCCACAACAAAAGACGGACACTCACACAGGAGCCCTCCCATGAGCATTGATGCGAAACTGCAGTCCCTTGGCCTCACCTTGCCTGATGCCCCGGCTCCGGCGGCGAACTACGTGCCCTTCGTGGTGTCTGGCAATATGGTCTATGTGTCCGGTCAAATTTCGGCTGATGAGAACGGCCTGATCACTGGCTGTCTTGGCGACGATCTTGATGTGGAAGCGGGGCAGGCGGCTGCAAAACGCTGTGCCTTGTCGCTGTTGGCGCAGGTTAAAGCCGCCTGTGGTGGTGATCTCAGCAAGCTCAAACGTGTGGTCAAACTGGGGGCCTTTGTGAACTCCACCGCCGACTTCACCCAGCAGCCGCAGGTGGTGAATGGCGCTTCTGATCTTCTCGTCAAAATTCTGGGTGACGCGGGTCGCCATGCTCGCTCCGCCGTGAGTTCACCGTCACTGCCGCTTGGTGTTGCGGTCGAGATTGACGGCGTCTTTGAGATCGAAGGCTAATTTTCGTCATGTCAGGCCCGCGCCTGCCCGCGGCTTTCTTGCAGCGCCCGATCACGCATCGCGCGCTGCATGGTTTGCGCGAAAAATGTCCCGAGAACAGCCGCGCGGCCGTTCGCGCAGCCATCAAGGTGGAGTACGGGATTGAAATCGATCTGCAAGTGTCTGCGGACTGGCGGGCGATGGTCTTTCACGATGACGAGTTGCGCGACCTCCCAGATTTTGAACGTGTAGGCGCCAGCTTCATCGATCACGAGGCCAGTGGCGTGACGCGAGGCCGCGTTCAGTCTGTTTGGCACCATGGGGTGCCGGTTCGCAGCTGGACCTCGCGCTCGCCTGAGCAAGAAGCTGAGGTTGCAGCTCTGGTTGATAACGTGACCTTTGAAAATTATCTTTCTGCCTTCGGTGCTTGATCAGATGAAACCTGCGCCCAAATAGAACTTAGGCGACGAGGGGTGGCATGGATCAGGCGCAAATCGAAATCCAAGTGTTCAGCAGCTTGTCGCAAATCGCGGCATCTGATTGGGACGCCTGCGCCTGCCCCGAGGCATCAGACGGCGCGCGACCGCTTGATCCTTTTACGACGCATCGCTTCCTGCATGCTCTTGAGGCAAGCGGGTCTGTGGGGCGCGGCACTGGCTGGCAGCCTCAATATTTGACCTGCCATCTGGACGGGCAGTTGATTGCCTGCGCACCGCTTTATGTCAAAGGGCACAGTCAGGGCGAATATATCTTCGACCATAGCTGGGCCCATGCCTACGAGCAGGCGGGAGGGCGCTATTACCCGAAATTGCAGATCGCGGTGCCCTTTACACCTGCAACCGGGCGGCGGTTTCTTGTGCGCCCCGGCTATGAGGAAATCGGTGTCTCGGGATTAATTCAGGGCGCGGTGCAACTGGCGTCTGACAACCAGATCTCTTCTCTACATGTCACCTTCTGTACCAAAGCTGAGGCAGAGATCGGGAAACAGATCGGGTTGATGCCGCGTTACACCCAGCAGTTTCATTGGCTGAACGATGGCTATGAAGGATTTGAAGATTTTTTGTCAGCGCTCTCATCGCGCAAGCGAAAGAATATCCGCAAGGAACGAAAGAAGGCTCAAGAGTTTGGTGGTACAATCGAAACTTACACTGGTGCGGATTTGCGCCCGGAACATTGGGATGCGTTCTGGACGTTCTATCAGGACACCGGCAGCCGCAAATGGGGCTCACCCTATCTGACGCGAGCATTTTTCGACATCGCGCATGACACCATGGCGGATGATATAGCGTTGGTTCTGGCAGAACGTGATGGCGTACCGGTTGCGGGTGCATTGAACTTTATCGGCGCAAAGACACTGTATGGCCGCTACTGGGGCTGCACAGAGCATCACCCCTGCCTGCATTTCGAACTGTGCTACTATCAGGCAATCGACCTTGCTATCGAGATGGGGCTTGAGCGCGTGGAGGCCGGGGCGCAGGGTGAGCACAAATTGGCGCGCGGCTATTTGCCAACAGAAACGTATAGTTTGCATTGGGTGGCTGATCCCGGCTTTCGCGCCGCTATCGAACAATATCTGGATGCGGAACGTGCAGCAGTGGATGAGGAGATCGAAATCCTCACCAGTTACGGCCCGTTCAAAAAGACTGAAGTGGAGGAACAGGAATGACCGAAAAACTCTCCGAGGAAACCCGCGGGCCTTTGTTGAAACCTTTGTTCGACACCGGGTGGGAACTGGTCGAGGGCCGAGATGCAATCCGCAAGACTTTCAAGTTTGGGGATTTTGTCGAAGCCTTCGCTTTTATGACAAAAGCGGCAATCTGGGCAGAGAAATGGAACCATCATCCTGAGTGGAGCAATATCTACAATAAGGTGACGGTCCTGCTTACGACCCATGATGTCGAGGGTCTAAGCGCGCTGGATGCGAAGCTCGCCCGAAAAATGGACGGATTGATCTAAGCGGAATTGGAATGAGGTTTTGCGCTGCGCATGGCGCATCGCGAGGGGGCGGGGGCCGCGCCAAAGGCGCGGCCCCCGCCCGGCCCAACGCTTTTGGAGCAGCCTTTGGCTGTTCCTGAAAAGGGGCGGGAGCGCAGCCGTTCTGGCCGCAACAACGGCATGCGCGCGGTGCTGGGGAGTTAGCTGTTAATGCAGTGGCAAGCCGACCGTGGCGCGCCACAACTTTTGCAAACGCTTGTGATCGAGCCCTACTGCGGCTTCCTTGGCTTTGATCAGTTCTTGCGCGATATGACGCTCGGCAGAGCCTTCTTCCATATCATGCATCAGGTCTTCGAGCCGATCCCGCACCGCACTTGCGTCCCGTGCTGCGACCATAGAATCCAGAAGCTTTTTCAATTGCTTGAGAAAAGCTTTGGTCTTTTTAGACGCAAACATCGACTGGGTGAATTCGGCTGTTGCGCGCAGTTTGCGCAGGCTTTTGCGGAAGCTGTCGCGCGCTTGGCTATCCAGCCGCTTCAGTGTCTCGCCATGTTTAAGCGCCTGATTGAGCCTGAGTTCCAGCGTCTCAATGCACAGGCTTTCCAGCTTTTCACGGCTCTGTGCAGCCGGCCGCCAGAAATCCGGATCGCTCATCTCACGTCCGCGCGCCATCAGGTCACGGACCCGTTCACCGTCGAGCAGCGCCCGCAACTGGGTACGTTCGCTCTTGATGCGGGCAAGCACGCGTTCCTCAAGCGCCCGCAGCGCATCATTTTCAGGCAAGGCTACCCGGGCGGGCGTAAGAGTGTCCTGCCAAAGCAGATAGAAATCCCGCAGTCGCGTGACCTCAACGGCCAGCCAGCGTGCCTCGTCCAACAGTGCCTTGTTGTGATCTGGCGGCAGCATTGGTCGAAACAATGTCAACCCGCTGCGCAGCCGCCTGAGCGCCACGCGCAACGCCTGCGCACTATCAAAGGAATCATCCCGCGCCACAAAGGCGCGAGCGGCATCGATTTCGTCCATGACCTCCGCCATGATGAGGGCGGGGTGGTTCGCAGAGTGGTGCGCGTCAGTCATTCGTCTTCGTTCAAGGCCTTAGCTAAGCTGGCGTGTCCGGGATCTGAAGCAATTACAACGCATCAAGCAACGCTTCGCCAGCAGACACTTCGCAAGTGCCCGGACTTTCCTCGAGGTGCAGGATTTTTACCTCACCATCCTCTACGATCATCGCATAGCGCTTGGAGCGGCCAATCAAGCCAGCTGGAGGGGCATCGAACCGCATTCCGATCGCGTGGGTAAAGGCGCATTCTGCATCGGCGAGCATTGAAATACCGGCCTCTGCCGCCCCGGTCGCCTCACCCCAGGCTTTCATAACGAAGGGGTCATTGCCAGAAACGCAGATGATTTCATCGACGCCCTTGGCTGCGAATTGATCCTTGGTGCGAATGAAACTTGGCACATGTGCAGAGTGACACGTGGGTGTGAACGCCCCCGGGACTGCAAAGATCGCCAGTTTTCGTCCTTGAGCGAGGTCCGAAATTTCGACCTGTTCTGGGCCATTTTCGCCGATCCGGGTCAGGGTGGCAGCGGGCAACTTGTCTCCAACAGAAATCATCTGGTCGATCCTTTGTGGTTTTCTCAGGCCCCACCACGGGTTTGGGCAATTGCATCGCGGTGGGCCCTGCATGTAGGGTTCTGCGCAAACGGTATATGAACTGCATCAGGAGACAAGAGCGCACATGACTCATATCGCGGTGATTGGCGCAGGTCAGGCAGGGGCGTCGCTCGTGGCCAAATTGCGCAAGAGCGGATTTGACGGTGATATCACCCTGATCGGTGCTGAAGACGTGCTCCCCTACCAGCGTCCTCCTTTGTCCAAGGCCTATCTCTTGGGAGAGATGGAACTGGAGCGCCTGTTCCTGCGACCTCAGAGCTTTTATGCGGAAAATAATATCACCTTGCGACTGGGCACCAAGGTGGATTCGATTGATGCGGATGCCAAGACCATCCACATCGGGGATGAGGCGATCTCTTATGATCAGTTGGCCCTGACCACCGGTTCGCACCCGCGTCGTCTGCCGGCCTCAATTGGGGGTGACCTTGATGGCGTACATGTGGTGCGTGATCTTGGAGATGTGAATGCGATGGCCCCTTCGGTATCTGAGGGCGCGCGCACGCTTATTGTTGGTGGCGGCTATATCGGCCTCGAAGCGGCAGCGGTTTGCGCCAAGCGGGGCGTCTCAGTCACTTTGGTCGAGATGGCAGACCGCATTTTGCAACGGGTCGCCGCCCCTGAAACCTCAGACTATTTCCGGACTCTCCACCGCTCGCACGGTGTCGATATCCGCGAAGGCGTTGGTCTCAACCACCTCGAGGGGGAGGATGGGAAGGTCACGCGCGCTGTGCTGAGCGATGGCAGTATGATCGAGGTGGATTTCGTGGTTGTTGGTGTCGGGATCGCGCCAGCATCGGAATTGGCCGACGCCGCAGGGCTTGAGATTGAGAACGGCATCCGTACGGACGCGCATGGCCGCACCTCCAACGCGTCGATCTGGGCCGCGGGAGATTGCGCATCCTTCCCATTCAACGGCCAGCGTATCCGTTTGGAAAGTGTCCCCAACGCCATCGATCAGGCCGAAGTGGTGGCTGAAAACATGCTGGGCGCACAAAAAACCTATGTGGCGACACCTTGGTTCTGGTCTGATCAGTATGATGTGAAGCTACAAATCGCAGGTCTCAATTCGGGTTATGATAATGTGGTAACCCGGCAGGGTGCAGAGGGGATCGTCTCCTTCTGGTACTACACGGGCGATCAGCTCGTTGCCGTGGATGCAATGAACGACCCGCGCGCCTATATGGTGGCCAAACGCCTGATTGAGGCAGGAAAAACGGCTGATAAAACGGTTGTGGCCAATCCTGACGCGGATCTGAAGCCGCTTTTGAAGGCGTGAGGATTATCGCAGGAGATTTCCGCGGACGTGCCCTTGCGTCCGTGGGTAAGGGCGATGCAGGTGCGCATCTGCGTCCTACCACGGATCGTGTGCGCGAAAGCCTCTTTAACGTCCTCAATCACAAGATAGAGTTTCAGGGCAAGCGCGTCCTTGATGTGTTTGCAGGTACGGGCGCGCTTGGGCTCGAGGCCCTGTCACGCGGCGCAGAGAGGGTCACCTTTGTGGATGACGGTCGAGTCGCGCAGGGATTGATCCGCAAAAACATCGATATTTGTCGCGCCGGGACGAGTGGCCAGTTGCTGCGCCGTTCCGCTCTCAAACTCGGCAATAATCCTGATCTGGCATATGATCTGATTTTCCTGGATCCGCCTTACGGGAAATCCTTGGGGCAAAAGGCGCTTCAGGCGTTGCTTGATGGTGCGTGGATCGCCCCAAACGCGCTTGTGGTCTGGGAGGAGAATGCTCCAATGGAGGCCATTCCGGGTTTCATATTGGAGGATGTGCGCAAATATGGCGATACACACGTGACACTGCTCTGGTCCCAAAGTGATGACACAGACTGACCTGTCGTAAGGGGCGGCAGAGAATTCATTCAGCCTTACCGCCTGACCGGAGCAGTTGTTCATGCCCAAAACCTACCCAAGACCGAAGCTGGTGATCTTTGATTGTGACGGAGTGCTGATCGATAGTGAGCCGATCTTCAACGCTGTGCTTGTTCAAAACCTTGCTCGCCACGGCTTGCGTCTTATGCCAGAGCAAAGCCAACTCACTTTCACAGGCCTTGCGATGACCGAACTTGCCAGAATGGCATCGCAGATGGGGGCCGTGCTGCCGTAGGACTGGATCACAGAGGTTTACGACGAGGCATATGCTCTCCTGCGTAAGGGTGTGCCACTCATTCCCGGTGTAATGACGGTGATCCGACGACTGGACGTGGAAAACATTCCTTGCTGCATTGTTTCCAACGGGAGTGAAGAAAAGATGCAGATTACCTTGGGACCCCATGGCTTATGGGATCGGTTTCATCCGAACGCCATGTTCTCGGCCCATACGCTGAAGGTCGCGAAACCTGATCCGGAGATCTTCCTCGCAGCCGCCGCTCATTTTGACGTGCAGGCGCGCGACTGTGTGGTGATCGAGGATAGTGCAACAGGGGCCCGAGGCGCTGCGCGGGCCGGTATGCAGTGTTTCGGCTATGCTGCCAACACTCAAGAAACGGCGCTCTTAGCCGAAGGAGCCGAGATCTTTCACCACATGAAAGACCTGCCGCGACTCCTCGGTCTACGCTGACGCTCTGTCCTCTTCTAACCCTGAATATCCCGGGGTGAATGGCCCATCAGGGCCAGAGGGGCAGCGCCCCTCCATGCGGGGAAGGTCAGTCTTGGTCGTAGGTCGGATGAAAACGGCCTGCAGGGGACAGGGTGAAAATATCCACGCCATCTGCAGTTACCCCGACGGAGTGTTCAAATTGTGCCGACAGCGACTTGTCACGGGTGACTGCAGTCCAGTCATCTGCCAGCACCTTGGTTTCCGCGCGGCCCAGATTAAGCATCGGCTCAATTGTGAAAAACATGCCTTCTTCAAGCACAGGCCCGGTGCCAGGGCGGCCATAGTGCAGAACGTTTGGCGGGGCGTGGAACACTTGACCCAGACCATGACCACAGAAATCGCGCACCACGCTCACCCGTTGGCTTTCGGCATATGACTGGATCGCGTGGCCGATGTCGCCAAATGTATTGCCGGGTTTGACCACCTCAATGCCCTTCATCAAGGCATCATGGGTGATTTGAATGAGGCGTTCTGCCTTACGTGGCAGCTTGCCTGCGACATACATGCGGCTGGTGTCGCCGAACCAGCCATCAACGATCACGGTGACGTCGATATTGAGGATATCGCCGTCCTTTAGTTTCTTGTCACCGGGGATACCGTGGCAGACCACATGGTTGATCGAGATACAGCTGGCGTGCTGATACCCTTTGTAGCCAATGGTCGCCGAGGTCGCGCCAGCCTCTTCCACCATTTGGGTGATGATCCGGTCAATCTCGCCGGTCGTTTGGCCGACAAAAACATGCGCAGCGATATCGTCCAGAATTTTAGCCGCCAGAGCACCGGCTGCGTGCATACCGACAAAATCGGCCTGCTCGTAGATTCGGATACCGTCCTTGGTGGTGCGGCCGTTTTTGGATCTCATCGGGGCGTGCTCCATCGCGTGTGTTTGGACTGCTATTTAAGGGGTTCAACTCAAAAGGGCCAGAGGGGCGCGCCTTTCTTTGCGGAACCTTCCTTGGGATCGGGCGTTTTGTCGTAAGAAATACGCCAAAAAACAGGGAACAGATCGAGATGGAGCGCCTAGACAGCATCATGCAAACCGAAATTTACGACGGCAAGGCTCTCGCTGACCTTGTAACACTGGAGTTCCTCGCACAGGTACTCGGCAGTGTCGTGGCGGCGGCCCTTATTCTGATCGTCGGCTTTCTTGTGGCAGGCTGGGCCAAGCGACGTGTCGTTGCGATCAGCGACAACCACACACGGCTCGATGCTACGTTGTTTCACTTCCTAGGTAACCTGGTGCGCTACGCAATTTTGGGTTTTGCGGTTCTGTTTGTTCTCAACACCTTCGGGGTGAAGACAACATCTATCGTTGCGGCCATCGGTGCGGCGGGTCTGGCCATCGGTCTGGCCATGCAGGGCGCGCTTTCGAATGTCGCTGCAGGCGTGATGATCATTCTCTTTCGTCCGTTTAAGCTCGGTGACTTCATCGACGTGGATGGAGAAATGGGCACGGTGAAGGAAATCACGCTCAATAATACGGTGGTTGCAAGCCTTTCGAATGTGAAAGTGATCATTCCCAATGCCGAGGTCTGGGGCAATACGATTTCCAACTACTCGGAATACCCGACGCGCCGTGCAGAATGGAGTTTCGGTGTGGGATATGGTGCCAACCTTGCCCTCGCTGAACGCACAATCCATGACACGATCATGGCCGATGAGCGGTCAATGACGACTCCGGAACCCTTTATTCAGGTTAACAATCTGAACGACAGCTCTGTTGATTTTCTGGTGCGTGTCTGGGTCAGTTCGGCCGACTACTTTCAGTATCAGGCTGACATGAAGCGCAAGGTAAAAGAGGCGCTGGATGCGGCCGGAGTGGATATTCCGTTCCCAACCCGGACCTTGGTACAGCCTCGCAACTCTCAGGATGAAGATCTCGACGCAGCCTGATTGTCAAAGGTCAGTCCGCGAAGGGCTGACCTATCTCCACCCCTTCGGGCGTGATGGAAGTGCCGACAACCAGCCGTTCGACGCCACGCGCACGGGCCGCATCAAATTCAGCGGCGTATGTCGGGTCAATGTCCGCGGCCAGCGCAAAACGCTGACAATCTGTTCGCTGCACCAAGTAAAGCATCACCGCCCGATGACCGGCCTCGGCCATATCGCCAAGCTCTCGCAGGTGCTTGGCGCCGCGTGCGGTGACGCTGTCGGGAAATTCCGCAAGGCCCTGCTGGCGTGAGAGCGTGACGCTTTTCACCTCGACGTAACAATCGGGTAATACGTCGCCTGTCAGCAGAAAATCAATGCGGCTGTTTTGGCCATACTTCACCTCTGCGCGAATGGTGGAATAGGCGGCGAGTTCTTTGATCTGACCTGACGCCAAGGCGCTTTTCAGGGCACGGTTCGGGACTGATGTATCGACCCCTGTGAAATGGCCATTTGCATGTTCGACCAGCCGCCAGCCGTATTTCAGCTTCTTCTTCGGGTCGTCATTCGGTTCGAGCCAGATCCGCATGCCGGGTTTCGCCAATCCCATCATGGAGCCGGGGTTGGCACAATGGGCGGTCACCTCGCGCCCATCCTCCAGCCGACAATCGGCGAGAAAGCGTTTGTAGCGTTTGATCAGAGTCGCGGGGATCAGGGGCGTGGGAAATCTCATGGAACCGGGTGATGGGCCATATTCTGCCACCTGTCAAAGCCTGATCCGCCCCTATCCGCTTGCACCGGCGGCGGGGCTGGCTATCCTCTTGCCAAGAACCGGAAATCCCACAGGAGACGTGCTATGCCCAATCCCACCGCTGCCATGCTTGTGATCGGGGATGAAATCCTGTCGGGGCGCACCCGTGATGCCAATATGTATTACCTCGCAGGTGAGCTGTCGAAACATGGCGTTGACCTCAAAGAGGTGCGGGTGGTCAGCGATGACGCGCCAGCAATTGTTGCCGCTGTGCGGGCACTTTCTGATGCCTACGACCATGTTTTCACATCTGGCGGAATAGGCCCCACCCATGACGACATCACCGCCGATTGCATCGCCGAAGCATTTGGTGCTGCCATTGATGTACGTGCTGACGCCCGCGCGATCCTAGCGGAGCATTATGCCAAGACCGGGGCAGAACTGAATGATGCCCGTCTGCGCATGGCTCGCATCCCGGACGGAGCAGAGCTGATCGACAATCCGGTGTCACGTGCGCCGGGATTCACGATGGGAAATGTGCATGTGATGGCGGGCGTGCCCGTAGTGTTTCAGGCTATGGTTGAAACCGTATTGGCGACACTTGTTGGGGGCAAACCTCTGCTTAGTCAGACCCTGAGGGTGGATCGTGGCGAAGGTGAGATCGCGGCAACCTTATCGGCACTGGCCGAGAAATATGGCGATCTGTCGATCGGTTGCTACCCGTTCCAGATCAACGGCGCGTTTGGTGCGAATGTGGTGGTGCGCGGCACAGATGGCGCGCAGGTGGACGCGGCAATCACTGAACTTGCACGGGATCTTGGCCTGTGACGCTGCCGCTGACCGATCCCAAATACTACGACGTCGTCGAGGCGACATGGCCTTGCCTTCGTAAAGACACCTTGGGTGAGATCACGCTTCGTATCGGTGCAGGAGGTGGCAGCCGCGTCTCAGCGGCCACCGCAGAAGCATCTATAAGCGATGAACAGATCGCCGAGGCCGAAGCCGCCATGCAGGCGCTGGGACAGTCGCGCCTGTTTATGATCCGCGACGGTCAGGATGAGTTGGATCAACAACTCGACCGGCTAGGCTATGAGGTGATGGACCCGGTGGTGCTGTGGACCTGTGCGCCATCGCTATTGACGGATGTCACAATTCCCCGCGTCACGACGTTTTGCCTGTGGGAGCCACTGGCGATTCAACGTGAGATCTGGGCGACCGGTGGGATCGGACCTGAGCGGCTTTCGGTGATGCACCGTGCGTGCGGGCCTAAAACCTCACTGCTTGGGCGATGGAACGATAAACCCGCGGGGACGGCTTATGTGGGTATGTATGGCGACACCGCCATGCTGCATGCGCTTGAGATTTTGCCTCACCAGCGGCGCAAGGGTGTGGGCGTTTGGATGATGCGGCAGGCAGCCTATTGGGCGGCAGAGCAGGGCGCAACTGAGCTGGCGGTGCTGTGCACCCGCGCCAACAAGGGCGCGAATGTGCTTTATGGCGGCCTCAGGATGACCCAGGCGGGCGGCTATCACTACCGTATCAAACGCTGACAACCACACGCCGGAGGAGGGCGTACGTTATGACCAATCCTAAGGAGCCGACCGCGCTCGACCTGCCAATGATGGACCCGCTTCCGCAGGAGACACAGAAGTATTTCGACATCTGCCAAGAAAAGCTCGGCATGGTGCCCAATGTTCTGAAGGCCTACGCCTTTGATGTTGAAAAACTCAATGCATTTACAGCGATGTATAATGATCTGATGCTCGGTGAGAGCAAGCTCTCCAAATTGGAGCGCGAGATGATTGCAGTGGTGGTTTCTTCCATCAACAAGTGTTTTTACTGTCTGGTCGCACATGGCGCAGCGGTGCGGCAATTGTCAGGTGATCCCCAATTGGGCGAGATGCTGGTGATGAACTACCGCGTTGCCCCATTGGAGGCACGCCAGCGCGCGATGCTGGATTTTGCGGCCAAAATGACCCGCGCAAGCGCGGAAATCGAAGAGGCCGATCGAGAAGGGCTGCGCGCTCACGGATTTGATGATCGTGACATCTGGGACATCGCCAATGTCGCGGCCTTTTTCAACATGACCAACCGTGTTGCCAGTGCCTCTGCCATGGTGCCCAACGCTGAATATCACGGGCAGTTTCGGTAATGTTTCAGCAGAGGCTCACAGCGAGGCTTTGGCGTCTGGTATGCGCTGCATTGATCTGTGTGGGGATTGCCGTACAGGCCAATGCAGCGACCATCTCTGTCCCGCTGCCTGCAGGAAGTGAGCTTCTGCGCGAACAGGAAACGCCGCTCGACACACTATTGTTGCCGACTGGTCCGGTCTCTGGAGATGATGTCCCGACACGCGCTGTGGAAGGGCGCATTCATCGGCGCAGCTGGCGGATTGGTGATGGCCTTAGTCCGCTGGAAGTCCTCGCCCCGATCCGTACAGCATTGGAAAAACGCGGGTTTCAAGAGGTTTACGCCTGTACAGCGCAGGCCTGCGGTGGCTTTGGGTTTCGCTTTGGCATTGAGGTAATCCCGGCCCCGGATATGGCGGTCAACCTCTCCAATTACGAATTCTTGGCGGCTGAACAGCCTGAAACCGGCACCGCCGTATCCTTGCTGGTATCGCGGTTCGGCGGATCAATCTATGTGCAGATGTTAGAGCGCCATGACCCCAGTCAATCGTTGCGCCCTTCTGGTGGGCCATCCAATGGCGGGCGCGACACCTCTGACGGTGCAGAATTAGGCTCTGATATTACCGATGCGGCTGAACAGGCGTTGCTTGTGGATGCGATCAAGAAAGGTGGCAGCCTCACCACAGGGGCCATTCGGGATTTGCTGCTGTTGCAGGGCCGCGTTCCCCTGCTGGATCTGGAATTTGACACCGCCTCGACGCAGATGGGCGAGGGCCCATTTGATAGTCTGCGCCAACTTGCCGAGTTTCTCGATCAAAACAAAAGCGCCACCATTCTATTGGTGGGTCACACCGATACTGTGGGGGGGCTTGAGGGCAATATCGCCTTGTCTCGGCGCCGTGCCATTAGTGTTCGCGAACGGTTGACCACACGCTATGGCATTGATGGTGGGCGTATTCAGGTGGCGGGCGCGGGCTACATGGCTCCATTGGCCCCGAATACGACCGAAACAGGGCGTGAAACCAACCGCCGCGTCGAGGCAGTCTTGGTAATGCCCTGAGCGGTAGCCGTCAGGTCACCAGCATCCAGACCGCCACGGCAAACAGCGCAAAGGCAAAGATCATGTTCAGAATGCGAGACTGTTCAGGGCTGTTGAACACCCGTGCCAATCGCGCACCCGCCAAGGTCCATATCGTAAAGGCCAAAAGGTTGTTCAGTGTAAAGATCGTGGTGATGAGCAACACCTGCTCCCATGCGTTTTGCCCCGAAGCGGACAGAAACTGCGTAAACATCAGCGCAATGATTACATAGGCCTTGGGGTTAAAAAGCAGCAGCACGACCCCATCTGTGAACCGCGCAGAGGTGGCACTTGCACGACTGTCATCGGGGGGCGCTTGCAGAAAACGCCACGCGATCCACATGACATAGAGCGCGCCCAGGACTTTCAGGATATCGAACACAGCGGGCATGCGGGATAGTGCTGCAAACCCGCCGAACCCGATCGCCAGCGTGACGAGCCAAGTGGCGATATGATACCCCGCAGATGCCGCGATTGTGGCGCGCGCACCGAAACGCGCACCAGCCGCTGCAAAGAACAGATTGCCGGGGCCGGGGCTATAGGCCAGCGGAAACAGAAAAACGAGCAGAGCAGGGATCATGGTGAATCTCTCCGAGAGCAGACTGATGTGTCGTGCTTGCCTGAAATGCACAGACCACCGCGACCCGAAGCTTGCGCATTTCTCCTGATCCTGCGTCATACTGTAGATAGGGATTTCTTTGCCGGAGAGCTCCGGCCCCCGCAGGTGCTCCGGCTTGCGCCGCAACCCCTTGGCGGCGTTGGGCGTGGCACCGGTGTGCGGTGCGGGGGGCGCGCGCCGGGTAGTCGCCCCTTTCGCAATGGGGGGCTATGAAAACGCGGCGCATCAGCTTCTGGCGAAACCGCAGCGTGCCGCTAAGGCACGCTGCCGGGCCCAACGGGAAGGTGGTGCATCTTCATGCATCCCTGACGGGCGGGAGCGCGCCGTCAGAACAGGGTGCTACTGGTCATGTAGCGCACGGCTATCCGCTGGGGCTTCATCACGTTCTGTCATGCCGTAATCTCGGATGACACCAGCGACCCGCAACCGGTAGTCCGCAAAATAGCCTCCCCGGCCTTTTGACTGCGCTGCCCGGTGTTTTTCCAGATTGCGCCAACGCGCCAGCGCCTCTTCATCCTCCCAGAATGAGAGGGACAGCAACTTGCCCGGAGTGGTCAGGCTCTGGAATCTTTCAACTGATATGAAGCCCTCCATATCCTCGAACAAAGGCTTAAGCGACGCGGCATGGTCGAGATAGGCTTCGGTCATACCGTCAGCTGGGGTGACTTCAAAAATAACTGCGATCACGTTGCGTCTCCTGAGGTGCCATGCGGTGCCGAGGCCAGTTTGAGCCAAGTGCGGTCTTCACGCAAAATGAACTTCTCTCGCTGCGCAAAGTCGTAGTTTCGCTGCCCCAGCGGATCGGCCGCGAGGCGTATGCGATAGGCTTCGTACTCTGCCAGTGACGGGATGTTGTAAATACCATAGGCGCAAGTCGAAGACCCTTCATGCGGGGCAAAATAACCAATGAGATCTGCGCCGTTGCGCGGGATGGCCTGGCCCCAGGTTTGTGCATACTGGCGAAACTGTGCCTGTTTTGTTGGGTCAATTTGATAGCGAATAATGCAAGTCAGCATGGCAGCCCTCTCGTGTTTACAGTGTCTTAAATCCAATATCCCACGCCATGAGCGGAAGGGTTCGCTCTGGGTCGAACTGTTCTCAGAGCCTGTTTCCGGAACTCGAACGATCCGGCGAAAACCCTGCAATTATCCCAAGCGCGCCCCGATCTTGCCTGATTTGCCCTGCAAGAAGGGCAGAAGACAGAACGTGCGACGAGGAAACCGAAATGGACCGACTGACCGAGATGGAAGCCTTCGCCAATGTGGTGGATCAGGGTGGCTTCACCGATGCTGCGAAGAAGATGGGCATCTCCAAATCCGCTGTGTCCAAACATGTTTCCAGTCTGGAGGCTCGCCTTGGTGCGCGCCTGTTGAACCGCACGACACGCCGCGTCTCGCCAACAGAGATCGGCCTGGCCTACTATGATCGCGCCCGCCGGGTGTTGAACGACGCGGGTGAAGCGGACGCGCTAGTCACCTCCATGCAGACTGCGCCATCTGGCCTGTTGCGAATTTCGGTGGCGACGGATTTCGGCGTTAATCACCTGTCGCCCGTGTTGTCGGAATTCCTGCGCGATTTCCCGGACATCACTGTCAACATGGTCCTCAACAACCGCTTTGTAGAGCTGATCTCCGAAGGTTTTGACATGGCCTTGCGTATCGGTGAGCTGGAAGACAGCTCTCTGCGGGCACGCAAGTTGACGGAAACCACAAAGCGCATGGTGGCCTCTCCGGAATATCTTGAGAAATATGGCCGCCCGCAGAAGATTGACGATCTGAACGAACACAAGCTCCTGCATTACTCCAACCAATCCAGCGGCAACGTGTGGAAACTGACCGCACCATCCGGTGAAAAACGCCAAGTGCGCTCCTCCGGTTGGCTTTCGGTCAATGATGGTCAGTCGCTGTTGAATGCCGCGATCTCAGGTCTCGGGATCGCCTATCTGCCGAGCTATCTTTACGCCGAAGCGAAGGCCGAAGGGCTGGTTGAGGATGTCATGCCGCAGTTGCCGGTCGAGACGCTCGGTATCTACGCGGTTTACCCGCCCGGTCGCTTCACTCAGCCGAAGGTGCGTGCCTTTATCGATTTCCTCGTTCATGCCTTTGCAGAGAAGGGCATGGAAACCTGGTAGATTGCGTGGCGCCTTTTGTGTGCCTCTCAATCCACCTCCTCCCGGCCGCAAGGCCATTTCAAGACTCCCTCGAAAGACTCGCCCCTCGCGTCATCCGCGGGGGCTTTTTTGTTGCGTATCCTTTCGCGTGTCGGAGTGGTCTTCTGCCACACATTGGGTCACAGTGCAGGTATCTCACACAAGAGCACTCGCCGAAGGACCATCTCTCATGACCGATACACAGGCCTTTCTGGATTGTCTCGGAATCACGTTGCCACTCATACAGGCACCGATGGCCGGCGTGTCGCCCCCCCAACTGGCGGCTGCGGTGTCAAATTGCGGCGCGCTCGGCTCTATTGGGGTCGGAGCGTCGCGACCCGATGCGGTGCGCGCGCAAATCCAAGAGGTGCAGGGCCTGACCACCTCTGCGTTCAATGTGAATTTCTTTTGTCACCAAACGCCGGTGCGGGATGAAACCAAAGAACAACAATGGATAGATCGCAGCCAGCCTCTGTTTGAGCGGATGGATGCAAACCCTCCTGCCGAACTCTCTGAGATTTATACAAGTTTCCGGGACACCGATGCATTCCTTGAGGTGATCTTGGATCTGCGCCCTTCGGTTGTGAGCTTTCATTTCGGCCTCCCCAAGCCCCACCAGATGGAGGCGATGAGAGCTGCTGGGCTCACGCTTCTCGCAAGCGCGACCTCGCTGGATGAGGCGCGCCGGATCGAAGCATCGGGGTGTCACGGTATCATCGCACAAGGGTGGGAGGCAGGCGGACATCGCGGCATATTTGACCCGCAGGCAGCGGATGCGCGCACGCCCGCGATGGATTTGGTTGCCGATCTTGCGAGCCGCACATCACTGCCGGTGATCGCTGCCGGAGGTCTGATGACCGGAGGCGATATTGCCAGTGCATTGGCTGCGGGTGCGGCGGCAGCACAGCTCGGTACCGCTTTTATTGGCTGCCCGGAGAGCGTCGCTGACACTGCCTATCGCGAGCGGTTGGCGCTGGGTGGAGAGACGGTTATGACGGCTGCGATTTCCGGTCGACCCGCGCGCTGCCTCAGCAATGCTTTCACGGAATGGGCAGGAGATATCCCAGCGGGCGAAATTCCCGCCTATCCCTGTGCTTATGACCTAGGCAAAGCACTGAACGCTGCGGCTAAGGCGCAGGGCGTCACCACGTTTGGGGCACAATGGGCAGGTGCTGGCGCTGATCAGGCGCGCACCTTACCTGCCCAAGAGTTGATCCACGCCCTGATGACGGAGTTGGAAGCCGCGATTTGAGGCCGCGTGCAAAGCGCCGAAGCGTCTGTTGCCCATGCCAAAGTTTCCGGCGGCATCGGTCAGCTCGACACGCGGCGTCAGGTCAAAGTGTGGCAGCCAGACGCGTGCCTTGATTGATCGCGCGTTTGGCGTCGAGTTCCGCCGCAACATCAGCGCCCCCGATCACATGGGCGGTCACACCGATTTCGGACAATTGGTCCGTCAGTGAGCGTTCGCTGACCTGACCCGCACAAAGCACGATGGTGTCGGCCTCGATCACGGTCGGATTTTCACGGGCCTCGCCAAAACTCACATGCAGACCTGCGTCGTCGATGCGCTCGTAGTTCACGCCTCCGACAAAATCGACGTCTTTCATCTTGAGCGTGGCGCGATGAATCCATCCGGTGGTTTTGCCCAACCGCTTACCGTGGCGTTCCGCTTTGCGTTGCAACAGCGTGACTTTACGGGCTGGTGCTTCTGGCTGCGGACCCTCCGGCGCAAGACCAGAGCGATGCTCGGCAGGATCGGTCACGCCCCATTCGCGCATCCACAACGGTAGGCTTTCTGACGGGCTCTCGCCCTCATGCAGCAGATATTCGGAAACATCAAAGCCGATGCCCCCCGCGCCAATCACCGCGACCTTGTCGCCGACTGGCACTTTGTGGCGCAGCACATCAATGTAGCTTACGACTGACGCATGATCCTGCCCCGGAATGTGGGGGTCCCGCGGGATGACGCCGGTGGCGATCACTACCTCGTCAAACCCCTTGAGGTCTTCGGCACCCACACGACGCCCCATCTCCAAGGTGACGCCCGCTTTGGCAACCATAGTGCGGTACCAATCGACCAGGCCCCAGAACTCTTCTTTGCCGGGGACTTGTTTGGCCATATTGAGTTGGCCGCCGATTTCATCAGCAGCATCAAAGAGCGTTACGCGATGTCCGCGCTCAGCGGCTGCGATTGCGGTGGAAAGGCCAGCGGGGCCAGCACCGACGATCGCAATGGATTTTGGAGACTCGGTGGGCGTCAGCGCCAGCTCGGTCTCATGGCAGGCACGGGGGTTCACCAAGCAAGACGTCAGCTTGCCGCCAAAGGTGTGGTCCAGACAGGCCTGATTACAGGCGATACAGGGCGCGATCTCGGCGCTGCGACCTGCCTCGGCCTTTGCGACAAAATCTGCATCCGCCAGCATCGGGCGCGCCATCGACACCATGTCGGCGCACCCTTGTGCCAGCACGTCCTCGGCGACCTCGGGCGTGTTGATCCGGTTTGAGGTGATGACGGGGATTGAAACATGACCCATCAGTTTTTGGGTGACCCATGCAAATGCGGCTCGGGGAACCGAAGTTGCGATGGTGGGAATGCGCGCTTCATGCCAGCCGATCCCGGTGTTGATAATGGTCGCACCTGCAGTCTCTACGGCTTTGGCGAGCTGCACAACCTCGTCAAAAGTGGAGCCATTGGGCACGAGGTCGATCATCGAGAGGCGATAGATCAGGATGAACTCCAGCCCGACCGCTTCGCGCACGCGACGTACTACCTCGACCGGCAGTCGCATGCGGTTTTCATAACTGCCACCCCAGCGGTCTTCGCGTTTGTTGGTGTGGGTTACGAGGAACTGATTGAGGAAATACCCCTCAGAGCCCATGATCTCGACGCCATCATACCCGGCTTCTTTCGCCAGCCGGGCGGCATTCACGATGTCAGAGATCTGCTTTTCGATCCCATCTTCATCCAATTCATTCGGTGGGAAGGGCGAAATCGGCGACTTCACGGCACTGGGGGCCACGCATTTGGGGCCATAGGAGTAGCGACCCGCATGCAGGATCTGCATCGCGATCTTGCCGCCAGCCTCATGCACGGCTTTTGTCACCACGGAATGGTTCGCGACATCCTGCTCGGTTGTCATCATCGCCGCACCGGGCAGCACGGAGCCTTCGAGGTTGGGACCGATCCCGCCGGTCACCATCAGCGCAACCCCGCCACGGGCACGAGCGGCGTAGAACTCCGCGACGCGGTTCCAATCGCGGGTCTCTTCCAAGCCTGTGTGCATGGAACCCATCAGGACACGGTTCTTCAGCGTGGTAAAGCCCAGATCCAACGGGGCCAACAGATGTGGGTACGCAGCCATGACACTCTCCCTGCAAACTCATTTGGCGGCTCGTGAAAACGCACCGCATGTTGGGCGCAGGATCGCCCGACGGGCTGCCGATGTCACCTCCATACGCGGCGTCACCCCCTTGCGTGCCCCGGCGGCACACGGTCTAACAGGGAGCGAAACAACCGTTGCCGGAGGCTGAGGCATGAGCAAAACATCCCCAAAAGAGATGACCCCGGAGCAGATCGCCGCACTGCCGTATCGTCCAAATGTGGGCGTCATGATGATTAACGGAGAGGGGGCTGTGTGGGTCGGCCAGCGGATGGACCGCTATAAGGACGCTTGGCAAATGCCCCAAGGCGGTATCGATAAAGGCGAGGATGCACGTCTCGCGGCGTTGCGAGAATTAGAAGAAGAAACCGGCGTCACCCCTGATCTGGTCGAGGTGATCGCTGAAAGCAACGGCTGGCTGCCCTACGATCTGCCGCATGAGGTGGTGCCGCACTTCTGGGGCGGTAAATATCGCGGGCAGGAACAGAAATGGTTCTTGCTGCGATTTACCGGGCGTGATGAACAGATCAACATTGCAACCGATGACCCGGAGTTTTCCGCGTGGTGCTGGCTGCCGGTGGATCAACTGGTCGATAAAGTCGTCCCCTTTAAAAAGGAGGTCTACGCCCGTGTTGTCGAAGAATTCCAAGCCCATCTGTAAAGCTGCCCTTGTGGCAGGATTGACCATAGCGACAGCCACGCAGGCTTTGGCGTTGAGTTGCGTGCCGATGGGGCCGGGCGATGTCTATCGGATCGTCTCCGACAGTGAGGATCCATTTCTGGTGATCGAAGGCCGCGTCAGTTTTGACGAAACGCTTTTGCCGCAATACTTGGATGCCAATCCACGTGCGACAGAGAAACCCACGGAAATCCCGGCGCAAGTCACGGGTCTTTTGTTGGGCGAACGCATGTTTGATCAGCCAGTGGAGGGAGAAATCACCCTCGAAGCCCATTGTCTGGGACCCTGGTGCGGCAGCCTGGTTTCGGGTGCGCGCTACCTGTTTTTTGCACGCCAGACCGAGGATCGTGTGGTTGCGGTGGTGGAACCCTGTGGTGGCTTTTTCTTCTCAGCAGAAGATGGCAGCGCCGGAGATACGGTGCTGCAGTGTCATTTGGGCGGAATATGCCCCTCGCAATTGCCCGAAAGTTTGGAAGGCGCAGTGACACCGCTGGCCGAGGATTGACCGGCCAGCAATCAGGTTTGGCGCAGGCTGCATTTTTATTCAGCGGCTACGGGTGCTGTCATTGCAACCGCTGGTTTGGGGGCCTGCTGGCCGAGCCAGACTGAGAATAATGCTACGATTGCCCCAAGCGCCTGCAGTGTGGAAAAGTGCTCGCCCGCAAACAGCGCACCGAGGATCACGGCCGTCAGCGGGCTGAAAACACCCAGAAGCGAAATCTGAGCAGGCGCGATGCGGCTTATGCCGCGAAACCATAGAATATAGGTGAACGCGCCGCCAATCAGGCTCATATAGCCGAGGCCAATCAGGTTTGCCGTCGAAAGGGTCGGCCATTCGGGCAGTGCAAATAAGGCGACCGGTATCAACAAGATCCCGCCGGCTGAGAGTTGCCACGCCGTGAACGTCAGCGCAGGTACACCCGGTTGCCATCTCCGGGTGAGCACCACGCCCGCAGCCATCGACAGCGCACCGCCAAGTCCGGCCAGCACACCTGTGGGGTCTAGGCTGGCCTCTGGCCCAAGCACCAGTAATCCAACCCCAATGATGCCCAGAAAGGCGGCCGCGATGCCTTTGCGATGGATCTGTGTGCCAAGCAGCGCACCGGAGAGGGCCATTACGAACAAAGGCTGTACGGCTCCTAATGTGGCTGCGACTCCGCCCGGCAAGCGATAGGCCGACAGGAACAAAAACGCCCAAAACACCGAGAAATTCAGCGCGCCAAGCACAAAGATCTTTGGCAATAACGCCACGGGTGGAAGCTGCCGCACGAGTAAAAGGAGTAACAAGCCAGCGGGCAAGGCGCGCAGCAGCGCAACCAGATAGGGCGACTCTCCGGGTAGAAAGGTTGTGGTCACAATATAGCTGCTGCCCCATATCGCGGGCGCAAGTGCAGTGAGGGCGAGGTCTCTTGTGTCTGTCATGGCGTTGCCTCCTAGGTATCTTGACATCGAGATAGTACCCAGAAGTCTCGACGTCAAGATATGTGCTTGCATTGACCTTCCCTGCACGGCGGCACATTACTGTCGCATGGATCATGTGGACTTCATTTTAGAACAATGGCGCAAAGAACGGCCTGACCTTGATGTCACCGCGATGGGCGTTGTTGGTCGCGTTGGTCGGCTTCATCTCGCGTATATGAAACCGATGGAGAAAACCTTCGCTCGCTTCGGCCTGAATGGGGCAAAGTTTGATGTATTGGCGACGTTGCGCCGCGCCGGAGCACCACATTGCCTTTCTGCTGGTGACCTGATGAAGGCGACAATGGTTGCCTCTGGCACCATGACAAACCGGATTGACCGGCTTGAGGTGGATGGGCTGGTTAGCCGCACCACCAACCCCGAAGACAGCCGCAGTTTTTTGATTGGGCTGACGGAGAAGGGGTTTGACTTGATAGATCGAGTCGTCGAAGTCCATGTCGAGACACAGGCATCGCTCCTTGAGGGATTGTCAGATGAAGAAATCGCGCAACTTGCGACGTTGCTGTCAAAGGCCTTGAATGCCGCAGGCCGCATCTGACATCAGATGCGACCCGTTGGTTTGTCCGTCACCTGAGGCCGCAGGGCGAGCGGTCAAGATGTGGACAAAGTCTGATCAGCTGGTTTGGTCTTAATCAGAAATCTTCGTAGTAGTTGAAAGCGGCGCTGCCATCACTCGCGAATGTCCCATGGGCCGTCGGGGCGAGAGGGGTCTCCTCATCCGTTTCGGCATCCAAATCCCAACTATCCACCGCCGGTTTGGGGCTGGCGGATACCATTTGCCCGGACAATTTGAATTTCGCCACTACACTACCCAGTTCAGCGGCGTCATTGTCTAGCATCTGACAAGCGGCAGACGCTTCCTCAACCATCGCAGCGTTTTGTTGTGTGACTTGATCCAGTTGCACCACGCCGGTGTTGATCTCGCCGATGCCATTGGATTGCTCCGAGGCACCTTCAGCGATACCCGACACCAGTTGCGAGATATTGTTCACACGCTCCACGATCATCTGCAGCGCGTCACCGGCTTTGCCGACGAGATCGACGCCAGCTTCGACCTGTTTGGAACTCTCACCGATCAGCGATTTGATCTCCATCGCCGCATCTGATGAGCGCTGGGCGAGCGCTCGGACTTCGCTTGCGACGACGGCAAAACCACGTCCGGCCTCGCCTGCGCGCGCAGCTTCAACGCCAGCATTGAGCGCCAGCAGGTTGGTTTGGAACGCGATATCGTCAATCACGGAAATGATCTGTTCGATCTTCTTCGAGGATTGCTCAATTTCCGTCATCGCGGTCACAGCATTCTGTACAACCCCGCCGCTGACTTCGGCCTCCTGTTTCGCCTCGCCAGTGATCTGTTCGACGCTGCGAGCACTGTCTGCAGCGGACTTAACGCTCACCGTCATCTCTTCTAGCGCGGCGGCTGTTTCTTCCAGTGTCGCGGCCTGACTTTCAGTCCGGTGGGAGAGGTCATTTGATGATTGGTTGATTTCCGCCGCACCATTGCGGATGCGGTTCACCGCGCTCACCACATGCCCGAGTGTTTCATTGAGCGTGGTCACGGTTTTGTTGAAATCCTCGCGCAGTTTTTCGTGTTCACCCGCGAAAGGCGTCTCAATCTTTGTGGAGAAGTCTCCTTGCGACAGACGCAACAGCCCGGTGCTGAGGTTTTCGACGACAATGGCCTGTTCACGCTGTTGCTCAGCACGTTCTTCGTCTGCGCTGCGGGCGATTTTCAGGTCGTCCTGAAAAGAGAGCAGCGCTTTGCCGATGTCGCCGATTTCATCGCCACGCTCGGCCTCTTCGACGCTGGTGTCCAGATTTCCGGAGGCAACTTGGGCCATACCGTTCGCAATTTTATGCAGCGGACGGGTAATCGACGCAGCAACCCGCCAGCCGAGAAAAGACATCATCGCACAGATCGCAAATCCGATGAGAGCCAGTATCAATGCTTGGCGGCGCAGTGGAGCCATGACGTCTGCGACATCCTGTTCGACAACCAGCGCCCAATTGGCAAGATCAAGTCCGACTGGACGGGATGCCGCCATGACTGGGTGGCCGTCCAACCCCGTTTCACCCTTGGAGAAATGGATCTCTCCCTTCAGGGCCGTTGCAAGATGATCTGCCTCTGGGAGCGTGTCGAGCACGCTGTACCCGTCGTCAAAACGGGAGGTTGTACGTGCTTTATAATCTGCGCCAACGATATAGACCTGTGCGGTCTCACCAAGACCGTCATCATTGTTTGTAATGACACCGAACATATCAACCGGAACCTGTACCGCGACGACCCCCAGCGGGCTGCCATCCGCTGCCATGACAGGGGTTGCGAGGAACGCCGCCGCCGCGCCATAACTTGGGGCGTATGGCTCCATATCTGCAAAAACCACTTCACCCTCAGCAGCAGAGCTTGCAGCGCGATAAGCCTTGCCCAATCCAGAGTCCGCATAGGCGCCATCACTGAGGTTGGTGGCGTAATCCATCTCCTTAAAGACGGAATAGATGATGTTGCCCTCTGGACTGATCAGGAAGGCGTCGTAATAGCCTTTGCTTTCAATCAAGGTGCGCAAACCGTTATGATAGACCGCGTGCGTCTCGTGATAGGCCGCGCCCCCTTCGGCGCGCTGTAGCTTATGCTTCTCACCGGTAGGGAAGCTGTTTTCAGTGATGTAAGCGGTTTGCAAACTGGCTGCCGCCTCAGATCCAAGAGCGTTCCATGTTTCTTCAAAACTGATCAGCGCAGTTGAGGTGGCGGGAGACTGGGCCAGTGAGACCAGATCGTTACGAATATTGAACATGATCTGGCGCACAGAATAGCTCCGGTCCGCCAAAAGCGATGCCATCTGGTCTTTGACGGATCGTTCGGCGAACCGGTTGAAGGCAATCAGCGCCGCAGCGATCAGGAGGAAACTGGTTACCGCGCAAAATCCCGCAAAGAACAAGGGCAGTTTGCGAGAGATTTTTATGGTATTCGTACGAAACATGACGAGATCCTGTGGTGTTGCTTGACCTTCAGAGTATCTGTCGTCGCCGCTGTTTAAGAATTCGCAAATATAGCCATAATCGTATATCTTTCGAGCGAACCTATACTTTCGCGCTGTCGAAGTGTTCGGAATTCCGGTCAGCTATGGCCTCAATGCGAAACGCCTTGATCTCACAGGGAAAGTCCGATTCGAATCGGGGGAATGATGGCGGGGGGTAATTGCCCAATATTTGCGCATAAATTTGGATATGCTAATATTTTGGGCGTATCGATGAGGGCGCTATTGCGTGTTGGGATGCGCGCATCTGCTGGCACCGAGCTCACGTGGCCCGGTGCCATGATCC
>NZ_LNWY01000017.1 GCF_001681715.1 Tritonibacter mobilis
CCCTCTTTGCGCAGCATGTGATCCTGCAGCTGGCGGAAGGCATCCGGCATCTCTGTAAACGGCGCGCCATTACGAAGGGCACCTGGTTTGCGTTGGATAACAGCAAGATAGTGGCGCCAGTCATAGATGACCTTGCCCGGCTTGCGTTTGGATCGATCAATAATCCGCGCATGCTCGCAAACCGTTTGCCCCTCAGCAACGATGACCAGCCGTTCGGGGTACACGTGTAAGCTGATCCGATGGTTCGCAAAGCTGGCAGGAACGCTGTAGCGATTGCGTTCGAATGTGATCAGGCACGTCGGCGATACACGTTTGCTGTGTTCTATGAAGCCGTCGAATGCCGGCGGCAGTGCCATAAGAACGGACTTCTCAGCTTCCCAAACATCAGTAATGGACCCCGGCAAGGACTTGTGCGGTGTCTCCGCCCACAGAGCGATGCAGCGATCTTCAAGCCACTGGTTCAGTTCTTCCAGATCGGCAAAAACAGGCATGACCTGCCACATGCGGTTGCGAGCATCCTGCACACTCTTCTCGACCTGGCCTTTCTCCCAACCCGCCGCAGGGTTACAAAACTCAGGTTCAAACACGTAGTGGCTGGCCATCGCCTTGAAGCGTGCATTGATGTCGCGCTGCTTGCCTTTGCCGACGCGGTCCACCGCCGTCTTCGCGCGTCCATTGTTCTTGAACCAATGGCGAACAAGGACTTGCTATCGTAAATCCCGCGACCGGGTACGCCGCCGAAGACCCGGAAGCCATGCCAATGAGCATCGAACAGCATCTCATGGGTTTGCAGCGGGTAAGCCCGAACCAGAAACGCTCGGCTGTGCGATAGCTTGATATGAGCAACCTGAAGTTTGACCCGTTCACCGCCGATATTGGCCCAATCTTCGCTCCAGTCGAACTGGAAGGCTTCCCCGGGCTGGAACACCAAAGGTACATAGGTGCCGCGCCCCGTTGTCTGCTCAGCGCGGTGCCGTTCGTCACGCCAGGCCCGCGCAAAAGCCGCAACGCGTTCATAGGAGCCGTCATATCCCAGCTTCACCAGATCAGCATGCATTTGCTTGACTGTGCGTCGTTCTTTGCGTGACTTTCGTGTCTGGATCAGAAGCCAAGCGGATAACCTATCTGCATATGGGTCCAGCTTGCTCGGGCGCTTGGGCGTATTGAACTTCGGCTCTACAGCGCCCTCACGCAGGTACTTCTTTATGGTGTTGCGAGACAGACCCGTCCGCCGCGCAATCTCTCTGATTGGCATATTGTCACGCAATGCCCAGCGTCTGATGACACTCAAAAATCCCATGTCGATCACTCCAAATACCCCCAACCAAAACCGTCGGGGCAGTGTGTTCACATGGGTCAATTCTCAGTGACAATTTATGGGGCTACCGGGTCAATTCTCAGTGACAATCAACATGTGAGCCGCCACCGAGATAAATTCGTAAACAACAGAAAACCTGTTTTACTTTCAAAATTCTAAGCGCGAAAATCGTAATGTCCGACATTATTGTTGATTTTGTCGGACATTATGTGTAAGCCTTGTCTCAGCAAACGCAGAGCAGGACCCGCCGTGACCCAGCCGACCAACTCAAACCAGCAAACACATACGCAGGCCGCAGGCGAAACGCTTGAGACCCTGCCGCCCGGGAGCACAAGCCGGGATGTGCTGGATGCGCTGTCGCGGATGATTGACCGCGAGGGGCTGCGGATTGGGGACAGGTTGCCGCCAGAGGTGAACATCGCTCGGCGGCTCGGCATCAGTCGGGCCAAGGTGCGTGAGGCGCTGACGTCCTGGCAGAGCATGGGCATTGTGGTGCGCAACAAAAAGGCCGGCACCAGGCTGGCAGCTGAAGTGGCGGCAAACGCCATCCATCTGCCGGTGACCATGAAACTGGAAGCCGAGAGCCTGCTGCGGACCCATGCGGTTCGCCGCCCGCTGGAGGTCGAGGCGGTGCGGCTGGCCGCGCAGAACCGCACCCCCAAACATGCCGCCATCATCACCGCCCGCGTCAGCGAGCTGATGGCGGTCTATGACGCAGGCGAAGACTGGCGCCCGGCGGATGACCGGTTCCACCGCGCCATCTACGACGCCTGCGGCAACCCGCTGTTCGAACAACTGATCTTACAGATCCAGCAGGGCTTCAAGGAAGTCTATGAAGCCCCGCTGGGCAAGCCCCATCTGGGCCATGAAACCATTCCGCTGCACCCGCTGCTGGCACAGGCAATTGCAGAGGGCAACGAGACAGAAGCGACCCGGCTGATGGAAGAGATCCTGACCATGGTCGAAGCCGAAATCCGCCAGGTGCTGGAGACCAAGAATGACTGAAGATACCGCCCTTGCCACATTGCTTGCCGCCACTCACGGGGCAGGGGGGGCGGTGACGCCTCCGATCGTGCAAAGCTCGCTGTTTACATTTGACAGCTACCAGGACTTTGCCGATCGGATGGCGGGCCAGACCAGCGCGCCGGTCTATACCCGTGTGCAAAATCCCACCGTTGCGGCCTTTGAGCAGATGATGGCGCAGGCGGAGCAGGGCGAGGCGGCGATTGGCTTTGCCTCTGGCATGGCGGCGATTTCATCGACCCTGCTGGCCTTTGTGAAACCGGGCAGCCGGGTTGCCTGTGTCGAACATGTCTACCCGGATGCCTTTCGGCTGATGGAACGGTTGCTGCGCCCTTTTGGGGTCGAGGTGAATTACCATCCCGTCAGCGCATTCGAGAACAACCCGGAGCTACTGGCGGGGGTTGATATTGCCTATCTGGAGAGCCCCAGCTCCAACATGATGGAGGTGATGAACCTGCCACGGGTGACAGAGCATGCCAAACGCCACGGCACCCTGACGATGATCGACAACTCCTGGGCCGCCGGGGTGTTTCAGCAGCCGCTGACACTGGGCGTGGACATCGTTTTGCATTCGGCCTCGAAATATATCTCGGGCCATTCGGACACGGTTGCGGGCGTGGTTGTTTCCTCCCACGACCACATCACCCGCATCCGTGATCTGACCGTGCCGCTGCTGGGCGCCAAACTGGCCCCGTTTGAGGCGTTTCTGCTGAGCCGCGGCATGCGCACGCTGGTGGCGCGGATGCGCCAGCATGAGGCTACCGCCAATCGGTTTGTCGACCGGCTGAGCGCGCTGCCGCAGGTGCGCAAGATCCGCAGCCCCGGCCCCGATGACACGCCGGGCCTGACCGGGCGATCCGGGCTGATGGCGGTGGAATTTGATGACAGCGTGGATGTTCCGACGTTCTGCGACACGCTGCGCCATTTCAAGCTGGGGGTCAGCTGGGGTGGTTTCGAGAGCCTGGTGATGCCGGCCCGGATTGGGCTGGCGCAGGCGGGGGAGCAGAATTCAATGCAGAAATTTGGCGTTTCGCCAAATCTTGTGCGGCTGAACCTGGGCCTGGAGGAGGCCGAGGATCTATGGGGCGACTTTGCTGCTGCGCTGGCAGCGGCAAGTCAGCACTGAAGCCGTGACACCAACACCAAAAACCAATGCAATAGGGAAGGGAAAGATGAAACATCTTCTGAAAGGGATTGCTGCCGCGGGCATGTTGATGGGTTCAACAGCCTATGCCGATACCACGCTCAAGCTGGTCGAGGTGATCACCAGCCCCGAACGCACCGAGACGCTGCAGGCGCTGGTGGATGAATATGAAGCCGCCAATGACGGCGTGACGGTGGAGATCGTCTCGCTGCCCTGGGGTAGTGCGTTTGAAAAGCTGGCAACCATGGTTGCGGGCGGTGACGTGCCGGACATCGTGGAGATGCCGGAACGCTGGGCGGCGCTTTATGCCGGGTCGGGCCAGCTGGCGGCGCTGGATGAGCAGGTTGCGGGTTGGGAACATGGCAGCACGCTAACCGAAAAGACCGTGCAGATGGGCACCCAGACCGGGGCCATGCATATGCTGCCTTATGGTTTCTATCTGCGGGCGATGTTCTACAACAAGAAGCTGCTGGCCGAGGCCGGTGTCGAAACCCCGCCGGCCACCATGGAAGAATTCAAGGCCGCCTCGGCAGCGGTGTCTGAGCTGGACGGCAAATCCGGCTATTGCCTGCGCGGCGGTCCCGGTGGGCTGAACGCCTGGGTGATGATGGCGGCCGCGATGAACGGCACCAATGAGTTCTTCACCGAAGACGGCAAGTCGCGGATGAATGAGCCGGGCTCGGTTGCCGGATTGCAGTTCCTGATCGACATGTATCAGGACGGCAATGCCCCCAAGGACAGCGTCAGCTGGGGCTTCAACGAGATCGTGGCGGGCTTCTATTCCGGCACCTGTGCCTTCCTGGATCAGGACCCGGATGCGCTGATTGCGGTGGCAGAGCGGATGCCTGCCGAAGATTTTGCGGTGGTCCCGATGCCGGTTGGCCCCTCGGGCAAGGCCTTCCCGACCATTGGCTACGTTGGCTGGTCGATGTTCGCGGCCAGCGAGCACAAAGACGAAGCCTTTGATCTGATTGCACATCTGTCCTCGCCCGAGGCCAACGCAACCTGGACCAAGCGGGTGGGGGTGATCCCGATCCACAAGGGCGCGGATCAGGATCCCTATTTCCAGACCGAGCAGTTCAAGGGCTGGTTTGATACGCTGAACGGGTCGCAATATGTGCCCACATTGATGCCTGCCTATCTGGAGCAGTTTGGCTATTTCGCGGACAGCATTGCGCTGGATTCCAGCCAGGAGGCGCTGCTGGGCCAGCGCACGGCGCAGGACATCGCCGATGAATGGGCCGACTTCCTGACCCAGGAATACGCAAACTGGAAGGCGGCGCAGTGATTGCCCGCGCTACAAAAACTGTCGTGCCCCGGAAACCCCGGGCACGGCGCTCGCTGTATCTTCAGTATCTGGTGGAGCCTTTTGCCTATCTGTCGCCTGCGATCGTGCTGATCGGCACGGTGATCCTGATCCCGCTGATCATCGGAATTTCCTATTCTTTCCAGTCGATTGAGCTGCTGCGCCCGTTCAACAGCGGTTGGGTGGGGTTTGAAAACTACCTCGCCCTGTGGACCGACAAGAAATTCTGGATCGCGCTGGAGAACACGTTTTTCTGGACCTTCTGGTCGGTGGTCTTGCAGTTTCTGCTGGGGCTGGGGCTGGCCTTGCTGCTGAACACGCGGTTCTGGGGCAAGCGGCTGTTTCAGGCGCTGGTGTTCCTGCCCTGGGCGGTGCCCACCTTCCTGTCGGCGCTGACCTGGGCCTGGCTGTTCAACCCGGTGATTGGTCCGCTGCCGCATTGGCTGGCGAGCCTTGGCATCCTGAGCGAGCCCGATAACATTCTGGGCGACCCGGAGCTGGCGATCTGGGGGCCGATCCTGGCGAATATCTGGTTTGGGGTGCCGTTCTTTGCGATCACCCTGCTGGCGGCGCTGCAATCCATCCCCGGTGAGCTGTATGAGGCGGCCGAGATCGACGGTGCCAGCGGCTGGCAGAGCTTTTGCAAGATCACCCTGCCGTTCCTGGCGCCGATGATTGCCATTACGGTGATGCTGCGCACCATATGGATCGCCAATTTTGCCGATTTGATCTACGTCATGACCGGCGGCGGACCCGCCAATTCGACCCAGATCCTGTCGACCTATATCTTCACAACCGCGTTCCGCAAGCTGGACTTTGGCTATGCTTCGACCATCGCGGTGGCGCTGCTGCTGATCCTGCTGGTCTATTCCGGGATCGTGCTGTGGCTGCGCAAGAAACTCATCAAGATCTAAGGACACACCCATGTCTGCCGTTCTCCGACGTCGCCCGGCTGTTGCAATTGCAAAATATGCCGCCCTGGCGGGCTACCTAGCCTTTGCCCTGTTTCCGCTGTACTGGCTGATCAAGATCGCCATTACCCCGGATGCGCTGATCTATACCGAAGGCACGCAACTGCTGCCCAGCTCGGTCACCTTTGACAATTTTGCCAAGGTCATCCTGCAAACGGATTTCATGGCCTATTTCGGCAATTCGCTCTATGTCTCGCTGGGCACCGCGGCGGTGACCACCTTGGTGGCGGCAGCGGCGGGCTATGCGTTCTCACGGTTTGATTTCGCGGGCAAGAAGCTGCTGATCGCGGTGATGCTGATCACCCAGATGTTCCCGCTGTTGATGATCATCGCGCCGATCTACAAGATCATCTCGCAGATGGGCATGCTGAACTCGCTGACCAGCCTGATCGTGGTCTATACCGCCTTCAACATCCCCTTTGCCACCTTCCTGATGCAGTCCTTCTTTGACGGCATCCCCAAGGATCTGGAAGAGGCGGCAATGATGGATGGCTGCTCGCGGTTTCAGGCGCTTTACAAGGTGGTGTTTCCGCTGACCCTGCCGGGGCTGGGGGCGACGCTGGGCTTTGTCTTCACCGCCGCCTGGTCGGAGCTGCTGTTCGCCTTGATGCTGATCTCCAAGAATGACGCGATGACCTTCCCGGTGGGGCTGCTGACCTTTGTGTCGAAATTCTCGGTCGACTGGGGGCAGATGATGGCCGCGGGGGTGCTGGCGCTGGTGCCTAGCTGCCTGTTCTTCATCTTCATTCAACGTTACCTCGTGCAAGGGCTGACGTCCGGCGCGGTCAAAGGCTAGGGAGGCCCAAATGGCACGTATCCAACTGAACGACGTCAAGAAAAGCTATGGCGATGTCAACGTGTTGCGCGACATCAACCTGGATATCCAAGACGGTGAATTCATTGTGCTGGTGGGGCCTTCGGGCTGTGGCAAATCCACCCTGCTGCGGATGATTGCCGGGCTGGAGCCGATCAGCGGCGGTGATTTCCTGATCGACGGCGAGCGCATGAACGATGTGCGCCCGCGCGACCGCGACATTGCCATGGTGTTCCAATCCTACGCGCTGTACCCGCATATGGATGTGGCCCGCAACATGGGGTTCTCGATGGAGATCCGCGGCGATGCAGCGGAGGCGCGCAAGTCCAAGGTGGCCGCCGCCGCCGAGACGCTGGGCCTGTCGAAACTGACCAGCCGCCTGCCCAAGGCGCTTTCGGGCGGGCAGCGGCAGCGGGTGGCCATGGGCCGCGCCATTGTTCGCGATCCGCGCGCCTTTTTGTTTGATGAACCGCTGTCCAATCTGGATGCCGCGCTGCGGGTCGAGATGCGGCTGGAGATTGCCCGGCTGCATCAGAAACTGGGCGCGACGATGATCTATGTGACCCATGATCAGGTTGAGGCGCTGACGCTGGCGGACCGGATCGTGGTGCTGGAGGGCGGCGACATTCAGCAGGTGGGCAGCCCGCTGGAGCTGTATGAGACCCCGGCCAATAGATTTGTCGCGCAGTTCATCGGCTCCCCCACCATGAATGTGGCGCCGGTCGAGGCCGGGGCAGGGGGCGTGACCCTTGGCGGCAGCCATCTGGCGCTGCCGCATCTGGGCGATACATCCGCCGCGCATGAACTGGGCATCCGCCCCGAGCATATCGACGTGGTGGCCCCGGGGCAGGGCATGCTGAAGGCCATGGCTGATGTGGTCGAACATCTGGGATCCGACACCAATATCTATCTGCAGGTTGAGGGCATCGGCCCGATGATGGTGCGGGTGCATGGCAATATCCCGGCGCGCTCCGGTGATCTGCTGGGGCTGAACATCCAGCCGCAGAACGCCCATGTATTTGCCGCCGATGGCACCGCGCTGCGCGCCGCCACGGCGCTGGCGGCCTGACCCCGCTTCCGTGATCCCGGCGGCCCGGTTGCGGCCGCCGCCCCCCATTCTTCCCGGCCCGCACGCACGGCGTGGCCGAATGATGCCGGTCGCCTGAGCGTGACCGCCAGACGAGGTTTTTCGTGATGAGCAAGACTGACCAAATCCGCACTGAGTTGGAGCGCAAGACCCTGTGGCTGTCGGCCTGGATGATCCACCATGCCAACCATCTGCGCGAAAAGGGCGCGATCAAGGTGGGGGGGCATCAGGCTTCCTCGGCCTCGATGAATGCGATCCTGAATGCGCTGTATTTCGACGTGCTGCGCCCCGAGGACCGGGTGGCGGTGAAACCCCATGCCAGCCCGGTGTTCCATGCGATCCAGTATCTGCTGGGCAACCAGAGCCGTCAGCAGCTGGAGGATTTCCGCCGTCTGGGCGGTGCGCAGCCTTATCCGTCGCGCACCAAGGATGCGGATGACGTGGATTTCTCAACAGGGTCGGTGGGCATGGGGGTGGCGATGACCGCCTTTGCCAGCCTGACGCAGGATTATCTGGCGGGCCATGGCTGGTTGCAGCAGCCCAAGGGCCGGATGATCGCACTGGTCGGCGATGCCGAGCTGGACGAAGGCAATATCTATGAGGCGCTGCTAGAGGGCGCGAAACACGACCTGCGCAATTGCTGGTGGATCATCGATTACAACCGGCAATCGCTGGACGGGGTGGTCTCGGACGGGTTGAACGCGCGGTTTCGCGATATTTTCACCGCCTGCGGCTGGCAGGTGATCGAGCTGAAATACGGCCGGTTGATGCAGGCTGCCTTTGCGCGGCCTGGTGGTGCGGCGCTGCGCCGGTGGATCGACCAATGTGACAATGGGTTGTATTCGGCGCTGACCTTCAAGGGCGGGGCGGCCTGGCGGGCGCAGCTGGAGCAGGATCTGGCGGCGGATGCCGAGGCGCTGGCGCTGCTGGCGGATCATGATGATGCGGCGCTGGCGGCCTTGATGGGCAATCTGGCAGGCCATGATGCGGCGCTGCTGGCGGACACCATGAACGGCATCGACCATGACCGCCCGGTGTGCTTCATCTGTTATACGGTCAAAGGCCACGGGCTGCCGCTGGCCGGGCATAAGGACAACCATGCGGGGGTGCTGACCGCGGGCCAGATCGACGGTCTGCGCCGCGAGATGAAGATTGATGCGGGCGATGAATGGGAGCCTTTGGCGGGGATCTCCGACCCGGATACGGTGCAGGATTTCCTGAACAAGGTGCCGTTCAATCAGGGGGGCAGCCGCTGCCACAAGGCCGCGCGGGTGCCTGCGGATAAACAGGTGCAGCCGCGGCTGAAAGATGTGATCTCCACCCAGGAGACATTTGGGCAGGTGCTGGCGGCGCTGGCGTCCGATGCGCCGGAGCTGGCGGAGCGGATTGTGACTACCTCGCCCGATGTGTCGGTCTCGACCAATCTGGGGGGCTGGATCAACAAGACCGGGCTGTTTGCCAAGACCGGCGTGGCGGATGTGTTCAAGGATCAGGCGATTGCCAGCCTGCAAAAATGGCAACGCAGCCCCGAGGGGCGGCATGTGGAGCTGGGCATTGCCGAGAACAACCTGTTCACCTTTCTCGGGGCGCTGGGGCTGGCGCATTCGCTGTTTGGCCAGCGGCTGCTGCCGGTGGGCACGGTCTATGATCCGTTTATCTGCCGCGGTTTGGATGCGCTGAACTATGCCTGCTATCAGGACGCGCGGTTCATGCTGGCGGCAACGCCGTCGGGGGTGTCGCTGAGCCATGAAGGCGGCGCGCATCAGTCGATTTCAACCCCGCTGATTGGCATGGCGCAGGATGGGCTGGCGACGTTTGAGCCCGCCTTTGCCGATGAGCTGGCGGCGATCATGCATTGGGGGTTCGATTACATGCAGCGCGACGGGTCGGGTGTGGCCGAGGAACAGAGCTGGCTGCATGATGAGCGCGGTGGCGCGGTGTATCTGCGGCTGTCGACGGTGCCGCTGGAGCAGCCGCAGCGGCAGATGGATGCGGCATTGGCGCGGCAGGTGATTGATGGCGGCTATTGGCTGCGGGCGCCGGAGCCGGGGACCTTGGTGGTGATAGCCTATAGCGGCGTGGTTGCGCCGGAGGCAATCCGCGCGGCGGGGCTGCTGGCCGAGGATCTGCGCGGCGTCGGCGTGCTGGCGGTCACCAGTGCCGACCGGCTGAACGCGGGCTGGCAGGCGGCGGAACGGGCGCGCCAGCGTGGTCAGGACACCGCCATGTCCCATGCCGAGCGCCTGCTGGCGCAGATGCCGCGGGATGCGGGGCTGGTGACGGTGACCGATGGCCATCCCGCCGCCCTCAGCTGGCTGGGCGGGGTTGAGGGCCACCGGGTGAAATCCCTGGGGGTTGAACATTTCGGCCAGGCCGGCACGGTAGAGGACGCCTATCGGCTGCATGGGATCGACTGCAACGCCATCCTGCATGCGGCCACGGCCTTGCGACCCGGACGCGGCGCGCGCTATGCGATGCCATTGGCCGGGTGATGGTGCTTGAAAGTTTGTTTGCCGAAATGGCGATTTGGAGAGATTGATGCCTGATATTCTGAACGACAGCACCGCGGACAGCGGCACCCTGTGGATCACCGACCCCGGCCACCGCGCGGCGCTGCTGCATGAGGCGCGGCGGCAGTTTGACTTCTTTGCCGCCAGCGTCGATCCGGCCGGGGGCTTTGACACGCTGGATTTCGACGGCAAGCCGCTGCCCGGTCAGATGCGCGAGCTGCACACGGTGACGCGGATGGTGCATTCCTACGCGCTGGCGCAGATGCTGGGCGTCGCAGGCGCCGAGCAGATTGTCGACCACGGGCTGCGTTATCTGGCCAGCCACCACCGCGACGCCGAATATGGCGGTTACCTGTGGGGGCTGGAGGGCGACACCCCGGCGGATATCCGCAAGCTGGCCTATGGGCATGTGTTTGTGCTGTTGGCTGCCGCCAGCGCCCATCAGGCGGGGCATCCGCAGGCGATGGCGCTGCTGGAGGAGGTCTGGCGGGTGCTGGAGGAGAGATACTGGGAAGAGGACCACGGGCTGTTTGCCGATGAGTGGGACCGCGACTGGACGCCGTTTTCCACCTATCGCGGCATGAATGCCAATATGCACGCGGTCGAGGCGCTGCTGACCGCCTATGAAGCCACCGGGCGGGAGATCTTTGTGCAACGCGCCGGGCGGATCCTGGATTTCTTCGTGGGCCGGATTGCCCCGGCTGAGGGCTGGCGGCTGCCGGAACATTATGATGCCAACTGGCAGATCGATCGTGCCTATAGCGGCAACCCGATGTTCCGCCCCGCAGGCAGTACGCCGGGCCATTCGTTTGAGCTGGGCCGGCTGCTGCTTCAATATTGGGACCTGCGCGGCCGCCCCGAGGGCAACGCACCGCAGGATGCGCGCCGGTTGATCGAACAGGCGCTGGAAGATTCCTGGGACGCGGTGCGCGGCGGCTTTGCCTATACGCTGGGGGCGGGCGGCAAGGTGGCAATTGCGGATCGCTACTGGTGGCCGGTGACCGAGGCAATCGGCGCCATGGCGGCGCTGCTGAAACTGGATGCCCGACCCGAGGATGAGACCTGGTATCGCCGCCTGTGGGGTTTTGCCCATGCGCATCTGATCGACCACGCCCGCGGGGGCTGGTTCCCGGAACTGGACGCTAATAACAAGACCGTGTCGAACCAGTTTATGGGCAAGCCTGACATCTATCATTCGGTGCAGGCGGCGCTGTTCCCGCTGGCCGCAGGCCTGTCGCGCAATGCGGCGGACCTGAAACGGCTGGACCCGCAAACCGCCGCGCTGCGCTGACCTGAACCGATCTTAATAAACGCGGCCCGCAAGCGCCGCCTGCAATGCCCGAAGGTGGGACTTCCCACCCGCAGCCGGAACTGCCCCACGGGGTGGTTCCGGTTAATTTGGGGTCTATTGCCGGACGGGACAGAAACCTACGCTAAGGGGGGATTACCTTTTAAGGGCTTTGATGATGTAACCGCCCCCCGACGGCATCAATGTGCCAAGGTGGGTCTGCAACGATCCACATAGGAGAGCGGTCATGTCGGAGATTATCACGGTCGGGCTCGATCTGGCGAAGAGTGTGTTCCAGGCGCACGGGGCCGACGGTAATGGTCGTGCGCAAGAAGTTGCGGCGGGCTCAGGTGCTGGATTTTTCGGCCAACTCCCGGCCTGCGTCGTGGCGATGGAAGACTGCGGCGGCACTCATTTCCGGGGTCGTGAGATCGGCAAGCTGGGTCATGACGTTCGGCTGATCCCACCCGCCTACGTCAAACCCGTCGTGAAACGTCAGAAAAACGATGCGGCCGATGCCGATGCGATCTGCGAGGCCGCGCTACGTCCGACGATGCGGTTCGTGCCTGTGAAGAGCGAAGAGACGCAGGGTGCGGCGATGGTGTTTCGCGTGCGCGAGCTTCTGATCCGGCAGCGGTTCCAGGCCATCAATGCGCTGCGAGGCATTTGAGCGAGCTCGGACAGGTCGTGCCACAGGGGGTAGCGAATGCATCGAAGCTGATTGCACTCGTCGAAGATCCGGAACGCACTCTACCTGCCGATGCGATCCCCACCCTTAAGGTTCTGGTTGCGGCACTGACGCAGTTGGAGGAAGAGATCACCAAGCTTGATGCCGAGATCACCCGACGCGCCAAAGAGAACGAAGGGGCGCGGCGTCTGATGACGGAGCCGGGTATCGGGCCGCTGATTACGACAGCCATCGCATCTTTGGCCTCGCCGCCTGACACCTTCCGTCGAGCGCGTGATTTTGCAGCCTGGCTGGGCCTTGTGCCCCGGCAGCACTCGACCGGCGATAAGCAGCGGCTCGGAGCCACGACAAAGATGGGCGAGCGGTCCCTGCGACGCCTGCTGGTCATCGGCGCCAACAGCGTCATTATCACACCGCATACCCACGCTTCGGCCAGCCGTGATGGCGACAGCCCCGTGTTAGCAGACCCTCTTGGGCAGATCCTAGAAGACGAGCAGATCGGTACCGTGACTGCCGGCGGTGTCTATGACATGCGACGCTGCCACAAGATCATCATCGAACGGCAGGCCATGCCAATCATTCCAGTCCGCAAGAACAGCCGGTTATGGAAGGATGACAGCCCATCGGCACGCGCCCGAAGTGCAACCCTGCGCGCAACGCGATATTACAGCAGGGCTTTCTGGAAACGATGGACAGGATACCACGCCCGCAGCCGCATGAAGGCGAAGATGGGCTGCCTGAAATCTGTCGGCGAGCGCATCATGGCAAGATACCTTGACCCCCAACAGCCTCATCATACCGGCTCTGTATCGGGTATGCCAAGAGCGGTGTAGCGGTTGAGCGCAGCGACGTGGGCTTGGATTTCCGTGACCTAGCGATCATACTCTTGGACCATTAGGGATTGACCCAAGAGTTTGATGCAGTTCATCTTGCTCTCAACGCGGCTCCTGTGGTGATATCCGCTCTATTGCCACCGCTTCGAAAGCACCTCAGTATGCGATGCGCGTCATCGGTGTCTAGATCGCTTTCTACAACAATCGCCGCCCTCATCAGGCCCTTGCCATGCGCACGCCTGTCGCGGCATTCAGATCAGCGGCTTTACCTGAGCTGATTCAGCTGGGTCGATACAGCACAGCAGATATCGGAGGTCAGAGACACAGGGCTGTCGGATACTACACCTCTGAGACCTACAAGGCAAGGTGTGGCTACCTAGAACGGAGGCAACCAGACGAGAAAGAGAACTAGTGAGAATGGCAGGCAGCGTGGAAATTGTGGCGCTACCCGCGCGTGACTAATACGAGCGAGGGCCTGAGTGTATTTTCACAAGGGGTAACGATATCGCAAAGCTTCTCAGATCTGAGGGCTTGGCTAGGAGATACCACGGCTACAGACGGTCAGTCTTGTATCATTGGATAAAAATGGGATCTGTGAGATTAAGACCTAAGGGCGGGTTAGCCGATGCAACAGTAGCGCACGAAGTCTGCGAAGGACATCGGACGAAAAAAAGCGAAACCATGAGCGTTGATCATGACCAGATTGATGGCGACGAAGCGTATTCAATTCGGCGAGTTGGGATTTGTAGTAGTCAGCAAGCCAGCGCTCAGCAATGCGCTGCTCAGATGCGCTCCAATATCCATTCAAGACACGCTCTCGAACCTCATCATGGCCAAGGGATTCAAGTTGGTCCAAGAAGTCACAGCTCATATCGAAATCCAGACGCATAAAAATTTGGGGAAACAGCCAAAGCCATTGAAGGCACACGAAGGATCTAGCCAAGGTAATTATGGTTGGACGAGAGGACAGGTCAAGTCTGACAACGAGGAAACGTATTGGAAAACTGGAGCCAGTGTCTCGCTCTCCAACAGAGCTCGAACCAGTTGAAGGGATATTTTGATCTTGTAACATAGAAATGAACCAAGTGAAGACGAATGCGCGAGGCACGTTTTACAGAAGAGCAAGATCTTCAGCATTTTATCAAAGTATGTGCATTTTCAACGAAGGCTGTCGATCAGGCGCATCGACGTCAAATTGAGGCATCAAGGCACGCCAACATCATTTTAACTCGTTCAGTGTTCCGCGATTGTTCTGAAGAGGTTCTGGTGGCCAAACTGGTGCCGTATGTTTGTCTGCGCATATCTCGGATTCTGCACGCGCGACGGTCATATAAATGCCTTCAAGCACTAGTTCATATTGAGCTCGATCATGCTTCTCGACTTGGCTTTACACAGTAACCATTTTGCGTTCTAGTTTCCATATTATTGAATCTTTTCGGCGGCGCGAAACGGCCCGAGCCCACCTGTTCAAGTAAGCTACTTTAAGCGTTGCCGAATAAGACCTCAGGTTGATCCTCTCAGGCACTGAAGTGCCAGGTGACTAAGGTTCTTTGCTTTCTGGTAAGTTCTGTGAGCAATGCATTCTGAGTTTTAACTAGAAGCGGTCTCATTTTATTAGGATTTTGCGATGCATGGTTATGGCGAAGCGAATACGATTCGCTTCGCGGGCCACTGTAAAGGTTATGTAATGGATAAGTTTTCGATTTCTGCACGTGTGTATCTTGGATATGGCATGCTTCTCATAGCATTGGTGGCCGGTTCAGTATTTGCTTATCTAAATGTGAATAGTCTGGGCACAACGTATCAAGGCTACCGTGGGACAGCGAAGCAGACCATTCGCATCAACAATATCGTCGAAGACCTGTTCGAGGCACGGATCGCGGCGTTGAAATATAGAATTTCACTCAGCGAGAGTGATGCTGACGACGTTCGCAACAACATTGGTGAAATTCTGCGTGATTTGAAACAGGATACGATATTGAGCGAAAATTCAATGCTCGCCAGCAAGATTTCCAACGTTGTCGAACTATCGCAAGTCTATGATCAGCTTTTTGAGGACCTACGCACCGCCGATGGTCAATTGGCTATCGCAAAGCAGGCGTTTGACACTAAAGTTGTTACGCTGTTGACGGAGCTGCGTGACCTGAAGTCGGCTGCTATTGCGAAAAATGATGCACAGTTGGTAGCTAAAATTGCCATCGCGATTGAAGCCCTAGATGTGGTCGTGGTCGACGTCAGTAGAAATGCATATGCCGAGATCAGCGAGCGAATGCGAGCTCTGGACACTGCAACGGCTGTAGTGATTGAAAACGGGGAAGGCATACTCAACGGAGAACAGGTTTCATCTCTGCAGGATCAAATTGTGGGCCTGCGCGTCAACTTGTCTGATCAGGCCAAAATTTATGCATCAATTGAAGACATCCGTTTGAATGGCCTGGATACGATTGGGCCTAAGGTTCAATCCGACCTAGAAAGCATCGTCGAGGCAATTGTTACCGAACAAGATAAGCTTGGTCCACTTGGTCAAGCTAAAGTAGACCGCGCGTTGCTTCTGACGCCGTTGATCGCGGGACTGGTTTTTATCGTGTCGGTGATCATGGCGTTTGTTGTCGGCAAGTGGATTACTAACCCGATCTCAAATTTAGTGGCGCAGACGATATCCCTGTCTGAGGGAGATACGGACGTCAAAATTACCGGCGGTGAACTGAAGCATGAAATCGGAAAAATGGCTAAGGCGCTGATCATTTTCCGCGAGTCGATTGTCGAACGACGGGCGGCTCAAAAGAAAATCGAAGCTGCGCAGAAAAAGCAGCAGAAGGTTGTCGAAGCATTGCAGATTGGGCTTGCAAACCTTTCCGAGGCCAAGCTGACGGTGCGCATTCAGGATGATTTGGGTACAGAATACGAAGCGTTGCGCAATCACTTCAATGCAGCGGTCGGAGAATTGGAAAAGACCATCAGCAATGTAGTGGAAACGACTTCCTCGATCAGTGCCAAGGCTGATGAGATCAAGGGGTCTTCGAGCGAGCTTGCCGCCCGCACCGAGAGTCAAGCCGCAACGTTGGAAGAAACCGCAGCGGCGGTGGAAGAGATCACCGCATCCATGAAGAACGCTGCAGATGGCGCGCGATCTGTCGAAGAAATCGTTCAAAATGCAACGCATGATGCTCAAAAAAGTGGAGAAATCGTTCAAACGGCGGTGGCTGCGATGGAAGAAATTCAAGCCTCTTCAATCAAGATTTCTCAAATTATCAGCGTCATTGACGACATTGCATTCCAAACCAATCTCCTTGCACTGAACGCAGGTGTTGAGGCGGCACGGGCTGGAGAAGCAGGACGCGGGTTCGCAGTTGTGGCGTCTGAAGTGCGTGGGCTTGCGCAGCGCTGTACAGATGCTGCCAGCGAGATCAAGGCGCTGATCAATAGCAGTTCACAGCAAGTGGAGAAAGGCGTCTCCTATGTTGACGAGGCGGGCGAGGCGTTGGCGGGTATTATTAGGTAGGTTAGTCATATTTCGGAGCTGGTTTCAGATATCGCCCGTAGCGCGTCAGAACAGGCGACAGGGCTTAACGAAATCAACCTCGGCGTGACACAGCTAGATAGTGTCACGCAGCAAAATGCTGCGATGGTGGAGGAGGCAAACGCTGCAGGGGAAATGCTCAACCGTGATGCCTCCTTCTTATCTAGTTTGGTCGCGAATTTTGAAGTGAGCGGAGGGGCCAATTATGATCAGGCGGTGAAACTGAATGAAGCGGTGTCGCAGGATATTGCATGGGGTGACTTTGATGAGACGGAGCCACCAATGAGAGCCTCTGGCGACAAATGGACTGACTTCTGATAAATTTCGGCAGAAACAAAGTTAATGTGTTGCCGTGTGAGACACAGGTTGTTTCAAACAAAACAACACGTTGCCAACGTGCCGCCAAGCGTTCTTAAGATCAGTGAAACGAGGGCCATAAGCTATTGTTAGATCTTTGACCCATCACTACATGTCATGTATCAATAGCTAACCAAAAGATACCTACCTTTTTTGACCAGGTGAAATATCCAAAGAATAGGATCGGAAAAACGGCTCTTCTTTTATGCGCTCACTAAGACGCATCAGGTCGCCTCTTTCTCCACGCCATGCCAAGTACTCATTTTGAGCATCGCGGTTCTTCCACCTGTGTTGAACCAAGATTTCTTTGCGTTTATGAGATATCGCTAGGAATGCATCGATACAGCCGGGAAACTGCTTAGCTTCCTCCACCATAGAGGGGAACTCATCGACTAGCTCTTCGAAGTACTCATCGAGAGGTCGTATGATCAGTATGGCGAGTTCTTGTGGCATAGGTTCCACCTTCACATGGCTGGAACTTTTAAGATATGTTAACTACTTTAACCAAGTTAACGGAAGTATATGATTTCTTTGTCATGTTGCTTGGCGGCAACCAAATTAACACTCCACGTTGAGTGACCGAAGTGAGTGGAAGGCCTGGACGTGTATCATTCGGAGCAATGATCCAAATGCGCGTCAATTAGGCCGAGCAGGTCCTTATCGGCGGATAAGACGCTTAGATTTGGGTCGGGCCATCTTGAGCAATCGGGATTGTACCAAGTGTCAGTGATATCACGCGATTAGGGCGGCGCGTGGGCGCCTTGGACTTTGGCTCTACAACATCTTTGCTGAGTTACTTCTTTATGGTGTTTCGAGGCAGCGCCGTCCGATGCGCAATTTCTCTGATTGTCATTTTGTCATGCAATGCCCAGCATCTGACGACACTCAAAAAAAACCTATGTCGGTCAATCCAAACACCCAACCAAAACCACCGGAGTAGCGTGTTCACATGGGCCAATTCTCAGTGACAGACTATTGGCTACCGAGTCAGTTCTTAGCGACAACTAACAACGCACCAGCCAGACGCTCCGTCATGGGATGGCTTTGCTTGCAGGCGCTTGGATATCTCGAAGCTGGTCGATGCACGTGTTTTTGCTCCGACTTCAAACGTTTCGTCGAATGAATGCGATGATCGCGAGGATCACGAATACGACGAAAATAACCTGTGCGATCCATGACGCGGTACCGGCAATGCCGCCGAACCCGAGTACCGCCGCCACGATGGCAACTACTAGAAATATCAAAGCCCACTGAAGCATGGTTTTTCCTTTCATTTTGCCTGACAACGCTGAGGAGCTCTCGCGGTTCCCTGCATTGTAGAAATTAATCGTCAGTTTTTTGCTTGCCATGGGAACCGTCGTGTGTTTGCGGCGTTCACAAGGGTTCGATAGATCAAGAAAACAAGGAGAAGGTGATGAACTGGGATCAAATTCAAGGTAAATGGAAAGAGATGAAAGGCAACGCGCAAGCCAAATGGGGCGAATTGACGGACGACGAACTCGACGAGATTGACGGCAACCGCGAAGCGCTGGAAGGAAAGATCCAAGCAAAGTACGGTAAGTCGAAGGAAGAAGCCAAGCGCGAAGTTGACGAGTGGATGAACTCGTAGCGATTGTCGCGCACGGTTGAACGAAGTGTTTGAAGCGCGGAGCGACCTCGTCGCGCCTCGGACACTTCGTTCAGTAAGAAAACCGTGATTTCGCAAAACCTTATCGACTGAGAAAATTACCGACAGGTTTCAGAGTTTCAAACTCGTCCGCAACAGCTTTGAATACCAGCAGGAACGGAACAGCGAGCAGGGCACCGGACACTCCCCAAAGCCATGTCCAAACGACGACGGCAAGGAATACAGAGACAGTGTTCAATTCGAGTTGACGTCCGACGAAATAAGGCGTCAGAAATTGCCCTTCCAGCGTGGTGAGAGCTTGATATGAAAATGGCGCTAAGAGCGCGTAAGCCACACTGTTAAACGTGATGATGGCGTGGGCGCCTACTAGAAGCGTGCCGATTACCCCCCCAATGAATGGCAGGTAGTTCAGCAAGAAGGCAGCAATGCCCCAAATCACCGCATTCTCGAGGCCGAGGAACCAAAGCGTCGTTCCAATCGCCAGACCAAGAACTGCGTTGATCACAGTGATCGTTAAAAGGTAGCGTGAGACTCGACGTTGGATCCCATAGACAACGGACAGAGCACGCTTTTTATCTTTCATCGATGAAAAGGACTGCACGAGCTTTGTATAGAAGAGTTCCCCTGACGCTAGGAGAAAAAATGCCAGAATCAGGGCGACCGCAATGGTCGTGGCGGAGCTTGCGAAACCGGTCACCGCAGAGGTCAATAGGCCTGGTTGCTCGACAACCACCTGTTGTTTTTCTCCAGTATTTTCCCCTCCGGTATCCTTACCGAGACGTTCCACTTCTTCCGAAGCCTCTTGGACTGCTTCAAACGCGTCTGATAGGCCGCGCAGTTTGATCTCCAGTTCTCGCCCAATATTTGGCGCATCTTCTACCCATGCGGCAACAGTCCCTCCTGCCAGATAAATGATCGAGACAATCCCGCATCCCGTTGCAAGTGTTAATGCCCCTGCTGTTAGCCCAGATGGAACGCCCACCCGAAACGAGGCCCGCGCAATCGGACTCAGCGTCATCGCGATAAGGAAGCCGAGCATGACTGGGAGGATGAGATCGCGCGCGAAGTAGATAACCACGAAGATGGCGATGACGGATAGTATGCTGGCGCTCTGACGCAGCGCTTTTAGATGTGTGTCTTGGTCTCTCATCCTAGTAAGTATCCGGGGCTTCAGCGCGTTTGTCACGAGCGCTTTCGCCAGCTATCTTCGGTTGAAGAAACAGCCCCAGCTCAACTGTGTCAGGGCACATGAGTAAAATTGTCTCTCCTTTGGCAGATCCAAAGTAAAACAGGCCCCAAATGGGCCTGCTTCACATCTATTTTGGTGCTTCAATTCTCGTATTCGGGTTGCTGCTCGAGCGCCTCCCTAGTTGCGTCAACGTAGACGCGAAAATCGTCGCCGCCTTCGTTGCGCAAAATTGTGAGCTCATCAAACGTCACCGCCACCGGGCGCTCGCCGATACCGAGGAACCCACCAACGTCGATGACGACCCGCTCGATTTCACCACCATCAGTGATTAGGATTTCCGATACCTCTCCGACATCTTCATCGTTTGCACCGTAAACACGTGCGCCAGTCAGGGTTTCGGTGGTCAACTGCTCACGCTCTGCAACCGAATATCCTTCGCGCTCGACCTGAGGGGCCGCCAGCATTGTCCGCTCCATAGCATTGTTTGCTATTGCTTGATCGTCCATTTTGGCACGTTCGAAAACTGGTGCGTTTTCCAGCATCTCGCGAGTCGACTGTACGAAGAGGAAGAGTTGGTCACTTTCGCCATCTTCGCGCATGAAACTCAAATCACCCATATTGATCGCCACATCACGTTCACCAACACCAAGAAAGCCGCCGACGCCAACAATTACGGCCGCTACGTCGCCTTCGCGAGTGACGACGATTTCGTTGATTTCGCCGATGTCATCCCATTTCGCCCGGTCCTCGTCCGTCGTTGGTGCCGCGGCATCCACTTCCTCTTCAGCGGTATAGATGCGCATCCCTATCAATTCAGAGGCAAAAAGATCGGTTTCGGATGTCACTGTGTAATCCAGGAAGGCACCGGTGTGCCCATCGGCGAGCGCGGTTGAGCCCATAGCGACGACGATTGCTGTTGTGCTTAGGAAACGTTTCATAAGGAACTCCTTTCTGTAAGTTCCCTTGGCAACGCTACAAGGGCTCAGCGGTTCCTTTAGAATTTCACGGCAGGCAGATTGGCGGTCACACATCGCAGGGATGAACGATCGTTTCTTGCGAGAGCATCCTGTGTCGCGGATTATGGCTTTTGCCAATCCATGGTGCAGCGCAGCTAACCTGCTTGAAGAGAACTAGGGCGCCAGGCGTTTCGGTCTTTGCGGCTGGAGAACTGAATGTATCCGTCGTCAAAACCCGCCTCATGTTCTAGCTTGCCGCGATCCTTTACAAGTAATAGAGCATTCCTAAAAGAGATCACGTCTTCGCGTTCAAATGACCGCAAGGTCTTGTTCATGTGAACAACGGATATTCCCAAAACGTCGGCAAATTCTTCCTGAGACATCGGGATGATGAATTGCTCAGGATCAGTGATTCCAATGATTTCGAGCCGCGCCATAAGTTCGCAAAGGACATGGGCTGTGCGTTGACGAGCGGTGCGGCGGCCTAATGACACGATACGCTCAGCCAAAAGGCTCTCCTCATGGGCGTTCACCCAGAACAGTGCGGCTGCAAACATTGGATCCCGAGCTAGGGCGCTCCCTAAGCGATCGGCTGGTAGGCGAAAGGCGGCTACATCCGTCTTGCATCGCAACTCAAAATCCGATGTTGAAAACAAGAGCGCGTTCATCGCCACAAAGTCGCCCGGTAAAGCGACGTTTACAATTTGACGAGCACCGGTTTCCAAGTGACGGGATCGAGTAACCCACCCGCGCTCCAACAGGAAAACGTCACCATAAACACCGTCTTGCGGCACGATAACTGTGCCTGCTTCTAACTCCTCCAAATCAGTGCAGATCTCGGAGAACGAAGCACTCACTTCATCAGTGATATCGAAAAATCCAGAGACCTTTCTGATAAGTACTTCTGTCACTTGGATCAGCCTATCATCGACGGTAAAAGCCATGACAGTACTCCGTTCGCGGGAAAACAACGCCTGGGCCTGCCTCGAGCGATTGGAGCATTTTTGTGATCAAAGGTCTAGCCTTACTGAGTTTCCCTCGACGCGGATTCGGTTCAAAATGGTTGCCGCTACATCGTTTTCTGAAGCCGTGTGATCTTCGTGGTTGTGTCTGTGAGCGGAAATTGCCGCATCAAAAGCATCATCGATCTCGTCTGTTTGAAGAAGCCCTTTTGCCTGTAACGTCAGAATAATCGCTTCGAGTAGTGACATCGCAGCGATTCCGTAAACGTTGGACTGTTCAACTTCGTCGTTCTGATCTTCCTGCTTGGACATTGCGATTGGCTCCTTCCTTCACATTCTGCGGACAAGATTTAGTGGGCCCCTAGGCTGTAATTTCGGCTTAAACAGTGCGCTTCAAACGTACGGTATCCACGCGGTGCCACTTTTCGAAACTTGCCTTTATCCTTCGGTCACTTAAGCCATGTCCGGCGAAACGCCCGCCGTCGGTCATTGTTCCGGCAGTCTGAGTTTGCCAGCGTTGGGATCCATTGCATCGACTATGTTCTAGTTTAGAGACACGAGCGCTCCGCACGCGTGATTGTTCCTACAGACAACGCACCAATGGACAACCGGTTCCTACCCGGATGTCAGGTTTCCGGGGGGCATTATGCTGGATGGGACTCTCAAAGAAATACCGTCATCGACCGTTCGCAATGGGGAGGTTGTAGAGCTATCTGAATCCGAGCGTTTCGATTTAGGTCTGCTTGCATATCGTAAGAACCTGAAAGCCTTCGCGTGCAGCCTCGCTCGCGATGTCGAGATCGCCGATGACTTGGTTCAGGAAACGATCTTAAAGGCCATCGTGAACAGGGATAAGTTCGATTTCGATACCAACCTGCGTGCATGGCTTTTTACCATTCTCCGGCACTTATTCGTCTCGGCCGTACGCAAACAGGCGCGAAGTGCTGAATTGACATACAGCATCTCCAATTGTTCTGACCGCGCTGTTGGCGGTGCTCAAGAAGATAGGCTGTTTCTGAAGGAAGTTGTTCAAGCACTCAGAGCGTTGCCATCGTCCCAGCGCAATGCGATTTTGCGTGTTGGCGTTCTTGGTACTTCTGTTAGTGAAGTGGCGTTGGAGGAAAAATGTAGGCCCGGAACCGTGAAAAGTCGAGCCAATAGGGGCCGCGAAACGCTTGCAAAGCAGTTATGGTAGCGTGGTGGGCAAGCCTGAAAGCACTCGCTTATAGCCGCGAGATCACTCGGCTGTTGGCAAGTTAGGCAAAAGTTCCATTGGAGGAGGTGTTTATATTCAACCTCTTGCGTGTATCAATCTGATTGATCGAACATTAAACGATTTATCGCTACCAAAGGTGCGATACTAAGCAAGGTCAGCTTCTCTACCGACCGCAGGTGAGCACATGTCAAAGCGACAGAGCGAAGAAAACACGTCCGAAACGAACTCTCAGAATAATATGTCCCGAATGCTAGCCGAATGTGCTTCAGCAAATGAGCAAGCAGCTGAGTTCAACGCGCTTGCCAGTAATTTTGCGCGCTTTGCCTCAGATGAATATCGGGTACGTAGCACCCGTCTAAGCGAGAAGATGGCGATCAAATGTGAATGACCTAATCTTCAGAGCTTCTTCTATGAAGCTAACTGGCTTTCCTTCACACGTTCTTTCGGCACACTTATTGTAAATGTGCTACCAGCACCCTTCGATGAGAGCAAAGTTACTTGGCCACCCCAATTTTCAACTGTTTTCTTAATGAAAGCCAAACCTAGACCGCTCCCTGCATTATCTGTCGAGAGTCGTTGAAATGGTTCGAATATAGATTCTTGGAATTCCTCAGGAATGCCGGCCCCGTCATCGCGAACGTGGATGTACACAGATCCGCTGTCATCCGTAGCTGTGACTTCCACAATTCCTTCTGCAGCGTCATGATGCTTGATCGCATTCCCGATCAGATTTCGCATCACCGCTTCAAATGCGATAGGGTCGACGTCTATAGCGGGCATCGTAGTCGGCTTGGTGATCAAAAATGTTTCTGGCGGACGGAGTACATCAAGCACCCTGTCTAACCTTTCACCGGAGTCGATCACTTGCCGTCGCCCAGCTTGTGTTCCAACCGAAGCATACAGGAGCAGATCATCCACTAGATCTTTCATCAATTCTGCCTCATCGCGTATCAGGTTGAGATATTCATCGACCTCATCAGGCACGGTAAAATCAGCTTCAGATAGGTCTTGTTGAACGAACTCGACAAGAGGGCAGATTCTTGACAGAGGGCTTCTAAGGTCATGTGCTGCGATTGAAGTAAAGGTTTCTAATTGATCGTTAGACTGCTGAAGTTCTTCTGCTTGATGCTGTATGGTATTCTGTAGTGCTGCCTGCGCAGTTACATCAACACGGATCGATGCATAATACTCGTCTCCTAATGAGAAGTCTCGAGCTTCATATACCAGTCCTTTTCCTGTTTTGACCATTCGCCAGTTGTCTTCTCCTTGTATGACTGAAGCCACCAAGTCCCTTACATACTCGCTGGTCGATCTACCTTCAGTAGCTGCTGTAACCAGTGCGGTTTCGTAAGAACGCAAAATCAAGTCGCCCATCGTTGCTCCGGCATCAACCTCTTGGACAAGACTTGGGAAAGCCTTGGCAAATCCGGCGTTTCGATGAATTGCGCGCATATCTTTGTCATAGATGACTATCGCGCCATTTATTTCATCTAAGGCACGGATGAGAAGGTCATTCGCTTTGTTTGCCTTCAAGATGCGAGATGCTTCACGCCGGTATTGATAAATCCTCCAGGACATGAAGCTAATGACTGTACCACAAATCGTCGTAGCAATCAGTACAAGCCAAAATCCTGTTCTTTCATACAAATACGCTTCTCGACCAAACCACTTCTCATGAAGTGATGCGACTTTAGCAGGGGGCAGGGCCTCGAGCAGCGCGTCGTCGAGCACAGCGACCAGACCGGGGCGTGTGTTCGATACAAGAAGGCCGTAGGGCATCGATACCAAACTAGGGGACAGTGAAACAGTGAGGTCCGAGGCCTTTGCACGGCGAAGTCTAGCAGTGAAGGCCGCTTTTGCTGACACTACTGCATCGATCTCACCTACTAATAGAGGAACGATCAACTCGTCGGTCTCTTGAAACTCGATAATTTCTGCGAACGGGATCATCTTGGCTGCCGTGATACCCGCACTTCCTTTGACCACCCCTACTCTCCTGCCAGCTAAGTCAAAATTGTCAGAAGCGTCGCTACTGCTGAGTACAAAAGCCGCTAACTCAAAATTTCCGATTTCACGCGTCGCAAGTGCGCGCTTCAGTCGTTCTGGTGTTGTCGCTAAAAAAGTTGTTAGGTCTGCTTCGCCTGCCTCAAGCAGTTCTAGGGTTCGAGCCGGGTTAACCGAGTAAACAAACTCTGCTTCGTAGCCTGCGGCCTTCAAAACATGCCGCACCACGTCGATAGAGAACCCCTCAGCAACACCTGCTTCATTCGTGAAACTGTAAGGGTGAAAGTCCCCGTAAGTGACTTTGAGACTTTCAGCTCTAGACACATTAGCAGAAACCAACGACATGGAAGTGATAATCATCCATCTGGAAAGTAAGCTGCGAATAAAACAAAGTTGCGGCATTTTGCACCTAATAGTTCACTGCCTTCAACGAGGTATAGCTGGAACGTAAACCAGTGGTTAACAGTGTTCCAGCAACGCGTTGCTTTTACAGCGTTTTAATGAGGTGATGAAGAGTTGGACAGAGGGTTTTTCGAGCGGGCATGGAGGGCACGTGACGTAAATTGAGCTTATCGGCGCCTGCATATTCTGCTGAGCCGCGACGCATCGACGACATGAACGTGAAAAACGTTCTTGGTCAGATCAAGGCCAACGGTCGTTGGGGTCATGGAACTCCTTTTTCAATGTGGGACCCGTATAAGGTCCCTTCTAAGGAGCGGGGCTGTCTTTCCCATCAATGGCCGACTACGTGACGAGCACCTGTTTGCTAATTTGCGCCATACCTGAGACCAGATCGCGGCCTGGCGCGAGGATTGCAATCACCACCGCCTGCATTCTAGCCTCGACGGGCTCATCCTGCGGGAGGATCACCAACGGTCAGTAGAGGACCAAACCCTGAACTGAGCGAACTAATATCCGCGGACGCTGCGTGGAGCACGTCAGCATGTTGCAGGATCTACCGAGGTCCGCTTTCGAGTGCTCGCTCGGTAGCCCAAGAAAAGCGTGCGCTCCGATTTGGGCGATAGCTCTCATGTATAACCAAACCCATGGTGCCTCTGAGCGGTCGGTGTGCAAAAATTAACCGACTCAAACGACTTACGCAGGAGGCTTAGTCAGATTGCCGACGCCGTTCATAGTATTCCCCAGAAGGCTGATATTTGTCGTCATCGGTGTGCCCTCCTTTCGGTTCCAATGGAACCATCATGGCATATCAGATGCCGTTGGTGGGGGCATCCACCGCATCAGTTCAATATGTCTTCAGGGATTTTTTGCATCGGTCATGGCAACGTCTGCGGTAAGGGGAACACGATGCTGCATCGCAAACATGACCCGCCCGCACGCCCTGCCTTGAACTCCCTAACGGACACTAAACTGCCTAGCGACAACGCACTGGGCCCATCACCGATCTGAGCGGTTGCCGTCGCTGTCCGAAGTGACCCCAGCAGCCGAGGGTGTGTGAATACTCCGAATCCAGTTTGCTGTTCGGCGAAGACCGGAGGCAGGCATGCCGGGTTATATCGAGGATACGGACCGAAGTCAGGCGACACTTTCTCCAGCCCGGCTGGAAGACAGGATAGACGCGGATAATCCGGTCAGCGTGATTGACCTCTTCGTGGACGAGGTTGAGCTTGGGGAGATCGGTTTCCTGCGGACAGCGCCGGCGTAGACAGGAGGGCCCTGCTATCACCCATCGGTCCTGCTGAAGCTTTTCATCTATGGCTATCTGAACCGTGTCCCTTCGAGCCGTGCCCTGGAGCAGGAGGCTGGGCGCAATGTCGAGGTGATGTGGCTGGCAGGTCGGCTTGTCCCGGAGCACAAGGCGATCGCCGATTTTCGGCGCGAGTTCGAAGGATCAATTCCTTGAGAATGGCCCGGCGATCCGGCGGACCTGTGCTGCCATCAATTGCTCCAAGTTCAAGGCGGTAAATAATCGCGACAAGAACTTCACCAAACCAGCGTACTTTTCATGCTAGATGCAACAGTCTACGACCTTTGATACAAAAGAGTACAATCAGACCAAGTTTGTCGACGTAGGATGCGTTAACTAGCGTTATGCAAAACACCACACCACATATCTTGGTCGTTGACGACCATAGAGAAATTCGAACTGCAGTTACCCGATATCTTGAAAAAAATGGTCTGCGGACTTCGATGGCAAAAGATGTAAGAGAGATGGATACCGTGTTGGTAACCAATAACATTGATCTTGTCGTATTGGATGTGATGATGCCTGGCGAAGACGGTCTGTCCGCGTGTAAACGGCTGTCTCAGGTTGGCGATGTTCCGGTTCTGTTGCTGACTGCTCTCGGTGAGGACATTGACCGGATTGTCGGTCTGGAAACCGGAGCGGATGACTATTTAGCTAAGCCGTTCAATCCCCGCGAGTTGTTGGCACGAATTAGAGCTATTCTGCGACGAACTTCCGGTACCGCGTCTCCGGCAGGCAAGCTTGCGGGAAAACGCATCCGGTTTGCGCAATGGACCCTGGACACGGACCGGCGTGTTATCGTGGACAGCGATGGTCGAGAAACCAGTCTGACCAGTGCTGATTTCAAGCTTCTTGTCGTGATGCTAGAGCGGGCTAGACTGGTGTTGAGTCGCGAGCAACTTATGGAATTGACATCTGGCAGGGTAGGGGCGCCACTTGACCGGACAATCGACAACCAGATCAGCCGCCTAAGGCGCAAAATCGAGAAAGACCTGCTACGCCCGAGCCTCATCACGACATTTCGAAATGGGGGTTATTGTTTATCAGCAGATGTAGAAGTTTTAGAAAAGTGAGGTTCGCACCGCAAAGCCTTCGGGCCCAAATTGTTAGCTTGGTCCTTGTGTCACTTGTGATTGCGCAAGTTGTTACACTAGTCTTGTTGGAGGACCAGAGAGATCTTGCTGTGCGGGCTGCAATTGGCGACGAGGCAACGGGTAGGGCAGTTAATGTTGTACGATTGATTGAAAAAGCACCAGAAAGCCTACGTGGTCAGATTGTAAGCGCGGCCAATTCACCTTTGGTGCAATTCGAGATTGGCACCGTTCCTGTAGTCGACCATGCTTCTCATGATGCGAGAGGGGTCACGGAAGCAAGGGTCCGTGCTCTGCTCGGCGATGATTTCAGTCGTGACATTCGGGCTGAGTTACACGAGATAGACAGTTCAGCGCTGCCGTTCACCTATCTTGAGCCAAATATGGCGGAACTGCATAGAGAGATGATGCGGGGTCAATTGCTTGCAGTCGAGATGCAGCTTTCGATTGCTCTATCAGGCGGTGATTGGCTTAACGTTTCTACTAGGTTTGAGCGCCCGCCTTTTCAATGGCCACAATTTGCTACTCTATCTTTCGGATTGAGCGCGGGTTTCATACTTCTAGTTTTGTTTTGGTACCTCCTTGCGCGGGTCACTGGACCCTTGCGTCTGTTGGCGGATGCCGCCGAGAAGCTTGGACCGGAACAATGCGGACCGGTGCTTCCCTCAGCAGGGCCGCGCGAAGTAAAGGAACTAATCCAGACCTTTAATCGAATGCAAGACCGGATAGTTAGGCTCGTAGCAGAGCGCACGCGTATGCTTGCAGCAATGGGGCATGATCTGCGTTCACCGCTGACAGCAATGCGTGTTCGTACTGAGATGGTCGAAGATGATGAAACCCGCGATAGTCTCATAGCGTCAATTGTGGAAATGCAGCATATGGTCGAGGAAACTTTGTCCTTTGCTCGAGGATTGGCGGACGCCGAACCGCGGCAAAACGTTAATATAGGGTCGTTTCTCGAAACTCTACGTGAGAGTATGCTGGAAAGTTTTACCTTGATCCAAGGGGATGGTGTGCGGGTGCGAGTTCGGCCCAATGCAATACGGCGCGCCCTGCGAAATGTTATTGAGAATGCTCAAAGGTACAGCGGAGGCGCAGAGGTAAGCTACGCATCAGTTGCTGATACTGTCGTTATACGTGTCTGCGACCGAGGCCCAGGCATTCCCGAGCCGGAACTGGAGCGGGTGTTCGATCCATTTATGCGTTTGGAGGCCTCTCGTTCGCGAGATACTGGCGGGCACGGGCTGGGTTTATCAATCGCGCGCAGTATTTTGCGTGGGCATGGCGGCGACATTGTGTTGACCAATCGCTCCAGTGGGGGGCTCTGTGCTAGCCTAATACTGCCTATAGAAACATGAAGTCGAGTTCAGGATTTCGGGCTTTGTGCGGTGTTTTCGTGGGCCGTAGCATCAGACGTGTGACAGGATTTCCCACTCAATCTATGCAACACGAAATGTAGGCCAAGGCAAACGGCAAGCGGCACAATGATCCAAAGATTACCTGATATTGTTGTTAGGCTATTATCAAAGATTATTGCGATGGCGATAGGCGCAATGATTACTAGGGAGCAAATTAGCATCCCCCATTTGGCTAGCCAGGGAGCACTATCGTTCCGAGATGTGGGCTTATGCTTCATTTTGATGAACCCTTCGTTTCGATTTCACCAAACCCAACTCGCACTTTCCTGCGTGGGAAGGTCAAGGATACATATCGATACAAAACAAATCTTGCCGCTGAATTGATCTTCCCGCACTGAAAGAAAGCCCGCCTTACAAGGTGGAACGCAATCCAATGGCTTTCATCGGACAGTTGAAGACAATGAGAAAGTTTACTGGGGTAGCTTTAACAGTAGTTTTAGTTGGAATTTGCCTTTTCGTGTGGAGCCGCCTCGAAATTGGACAACAACCGCTACCGTCAGGATCGCCGGGTGTAACTGAGTTGGAAGAGCCATCGGTCATTACCGATGTTACCTTGCCAGATCAGCTGTCTGAGAACGCCCAAATTGGAAAGCGGGCTTTCGAGGTGAAGTGTGCCGTGTGCCATGGCCAGAGTGCTGCTGGTAAAAATGGTGTCGCCCCCCCTTTGGTACATTCAATATATCGGCCCGGCCACCACGCCGATGCAGCTTTCCTGATCGCTGCTAGAAACGGCGTGCGAGCGCATCACTGGAAGTTCGGAAGTATGCCGCCGGTTGAGGACATCACCGAGGGAGAGGTGCGTTTGGTCACCCAGTATATCCGCGAACTACAACGGGCGAACGGGATCGAATGATGTCGGCCTCAGTGGGTCGAACACCGCAAGACAGTAAGGCAAAACTATGTTGAGCAGACGTTCCTTTCTATGGGCATCGGGTGGGGTGACCGCTATGACCGCGCTTCCCGCAGCCGCGAAACGTGCCCTGGCCACTACGCCCGAGCTGGTAGCGAGCGCGCACCCGGTGCAGCTGCTGCCGTCGGGCTACCCGGAAACCTCAATCTGGGGTTATGGCGCTCAGACATCGGGCCCGGAGATTCGGGTGAAGCAGGGCGCGCGGATCTCGCGCCGTTTCGTCAACCAACTGCCGCAGGCCAGCTCAGTTCACTGGCACGGGCTGCGTGCGGAAAACGCGATGGACGGGGTTTCGGGGCTGACGCAGGAGGCAGTGTCGCCAGGGAATAGCTTTGACTATGATCTGGCAGCTGAGGATGCCGGTACTTTCTGGTATCACTCGCACAATCGCTCGGCCGAGCAGGTGGCGCGCGGGCTTTATGGAGCGCTGATCGTCGACGAGCCTACGCCGCCTGATGTGGATCGTGATGTGACGCTGATGTTGGACGACTGGCGGGTCGACCCCAAGACCGGCCAGATCACTCAGGATTTCGGCGCTTCACATGATCTGTCGCACGGCGGGCGCCTAGGCAATTTCATCTCAACCAACGGCGAGGCCACCTATCGACTGCCGGTCAGGCGGCACGAGCGGCTGCGGCTGCGAATCGTGAATGCGGCGAATGCTAGGCTGTTCACGCTTGGGCTTCAGGGGCTTGACGGTTGGCTGATGGCCTACGATGGAATGCCGGTAACAAGCCCCGAGCCGGTGCCAGAGACCTTCACGCTGGGTCCCGGTCAGCGGGTTGATCTGTTCGTGGATGTCATCGCCGAAGATGGCGTCGAGGCGTTGCTGGGGCGCATTGACCAGAGCAAAGGTTATGTACAGGCGATTTTTCCGGTGTCGGGCAGCAGCAGCGCCAATCGCCGCCTCGTGCCCGCGCCGCTGCCTCTCAACAGAGCGCCGGATATGACCGATCTCGCCGAGGCTGCAACTCTGAGGCTGGAGATGAGCGGCGGTGCCATGGGCAGCATGCGCGAGGCCATCTGGAACGGTTACAGCCGAAAAGCGGGGGAGCTAATGGAGAACGGGCAGTTCTGGGCTTTTAACGGGCTTGTCGGAATGACCGAGACTCCGCTGGCACGCCTGTCGCTTGGTCAGGTCGCACGAATGACCGTGGTCAACGACACTGTCTTTCCACATGCGATGCACCTGCACGGGATGCACTTCCGGGTGCTCGCCCAAGACGGAACCCCCGGGCCGCTGCGGGACACGCTGCTGACTCTGCGCGGGGAAAGCTACGAGATCGTCTTTGCCGCTGACAACCCGGGCCGTTGGGCCTTTCATTGCCACATGCTTAGCCACGCGGCTTCGGGCATGATGACTTGGATCGAGGTGACGGCATGAAACCCATCTATCTTGCCAGCCTTGCCGTTGCGATCACCGGCTTGGCCGCTGTGGTTTATGTTGTAGGCATACCATCGCGGTCCGTATCCGCAGTCGCATCTATTTTTGCAAGCAACGCGAGCGAAGCCATGCTTGCGCAGGGGCAGATTCTTTATCAGGAAAACTGCGCCTCCTGTCATGGTAAGTCGCTGGAGGGACAGCCAAACTGGCGTGAACCGGATGCGGACGGCCGTCTGCCGGCGCCCCCGCATGACGAGAGCGGACATACCTGGCACCACCCCGACAGCATGCTGTTTGATTACACCAAGTTTGGCGGACAGGTGACGCTGGCCACAATGGGGGTGGAGATGGAAAGCGGCATGCCCGCCTTTGGCGAGCGCCTGAGTGACGATCAGATCCGTTCGGTCCTAGACTATATCAAATCGACTTGGCCCGCGCGCGTACACGCCGCCCAAGCCGAGCAGACCCGCGCCGACGAAGAGGCACGAAACAAATGACCCGAGCCAAGCATATCATCCTTTGGGCCAGTCTCTCGACGATGCCTTTAATCGCTCAGGCCAGCGAGCGCAGCGACGACGAGATCAAAGCGCAGGTATATCAGGCGATCCTGGAGCGCCCCGAGATCCTCCTGCAAGCAGTCGAACAGTTGCAACAGGCTGAAGAGGAGGCACAGGCGGCCTCGGCCCATGCAGCGCTGACCGGAGACCGGGACAGCCTGTTCAACGATCCTAACGCGCCGGTTTTGGGCAACCCCGAAGGCGATGTGACGGTGGTGGAGTTCTTTGACTACAACTGCCCCTATTGCCGCCGCGCTATGGCCGAGGTTCAGGGTCTGGTCGACGCAGATCCGAATGTGCGGCTGATCTATCGTGAGTGGCCAATCCTCGGAGATGGGTCTGATTTTGCCGCCCGCGCGGCGCTTGCTGCTCGTCAGCAAGGCAAATACGAGGCGTTTCACTGGGCGTTGATGGGAATGTCGGGCAAGGCGAACGAGACTAGCGTGCTCCGGATCGCCCGCGAGGTTGGTCTGGATACCGAGCAATTGCAGCGCGATATGGAGGCCCCCGAAGTCGCCGCGCATATCGCGCAATCCATGATGCTCGCGCAGAAGCTAGGGTTCAACGGCACCCCCTCTTTTGTGGTCGAAGATCGTCTGGTGCCCGGTTTCGTCGAACAATCAAAGTTGCAGGAAGAGGTCGATCGCGCGCGCGGCACTTCGACTGACTAACTCGTCTGCGAGATATATTTCGAACAAAACTCCTTCTAGCCGCGCCCTCGCTCGTAGCTTTCTTTCGAGGTGAGATATCTGAAAATTGTAACAGCCTGTCGCAGCATCTAGGCCTAGTTACACACCGATACAAATGTCTCTCGGGTTGTGCTGCTACTGCCCGAGGTCACTGCTTATATCTGGCGAAGCAGCACTCCGCTGTCTTCCGTTCAACCTTCAGTTACAGGTGCAAAGTTGCTGAGCAGACAAGTGCAGAGGTCGTTGTCCAAGCGTCCGATAACGGTCGCGCTACTCGCCGTTCTGGCGGGGGCACTGACGGTTGGATTGATCGTTGGATGGGGCGGGCTGAATCAACAGAATGTTGCAACCATACTGGAACGGGCCGGTCCTTTGGGACCCATCGCCATTGTCGTACTGATGATGCTGGCCGTGGTTATCAGTCCTTTGCCTTCGGCCCCAATCGCGATCGCCGCTGGTGCTGCTTACGGCCATGTTCTGGGCACCGGGCTAGTGCTGGTCGGGGCACTGGTAGGTGCCATGATCGCCTTCGCCTTAGCACGGTTGCTAGGGCGGGCATTCGTGGCTCGATGGATCGGGCCTATGCCCGATGCGGGCCTGTTCGGATCGCAGAATTTTTTGACCTGGACCGTCTTCGTCAGCCGCCTGGTGCCCTTCGTGTCATTTGACCTAATCAGCTACGCGGCGGGGATGTCGATTCTGCGCCCTTGGCGGTTCGTGCTGGCAACCTTAGCCGGGATAGTGCCTGCCAGTTTCGGGTTGGCTCATCTGGGTAGCGCGTTGAGCCAACCCGCTTCGGACGGCGTGTTCTTGCCTGTTCTGGCGCTCGGCCTTCTGACCGGCGTGCCTGTGATCTGGGCCACATGGCGATCTTGGCGTGTCACTGGGTTATCGGATGCAGATTGCTCGCCCACTCAATCAACCAAATTGTCAAGGAATCTCTGATGATGCTCATTTTCTATACCCTATTGTTGTTCCCGTTCGTCGGGCTGGCTCTGCACCGCGTGGTGCAACGCCAGTTGATCCGTATTGAAAAACCGACCTGGAAAGGAGTTTCTTCGTGATCCGTTTCCTCATACTACCGGTGTTTGGTTTGACTAGCGTATTGACATCATGGGCTGCGCAGGCCGGGGTCGTCTATATTCCTGAAGGCAGTGCCGGTTCTGTCCTTATGGTCGAAAGCGAGACCGGCCAGCCGATCGGACGGATCGCAGGTGTCGAGGCGGTGCATGGGCTCGCCGGCGCGCCCGGCATCCCATATCTGGTGGCGGGTAGCTTCACAGAGATCGACCATGAAAGCGCCGCGCAGACCGCCAAACCCGAGGGTGTCAGCCAGGCCGATCACAACGCCCATCACGCCAAACCCGCCAAGGCCGCGATGCCGACCAACAAAGGGCTAAGCCTCTTGTCAGTACTCGACGCTGGGACTGGGGAGGTCTTGCGGCGGATAGAGGTGCCGGGTGCGGTGCATCATACAGCAGTATCCCCCGATGGTCGCTGGGCCATGGCAACCCATCCAAGCGGTGATGGCGTATCGCTGATCGACTTGTCCACGCTGGAATATGCCGGTTTCATCACAACCGGCCCGACACCAAATTATGTGTCGTTCAGCCCCGACAGCAGTCGCGCTTATGTCAGCAATACTGGGAACGGTACGCTCAGCGAACTAGACCTCGACCGGCGTATCCTGTCGCGCAACCTGCTTGCGGGAGAAGGACCCGAACATTTCGTCTTGTCCCGCGACGGCGCCACCGTCTTTGTCGTCGATGCCGAGGCGGGTGCAGTGCTGCGGCTGGACATTGCCTCGGGCGCTGAAACCGCGACCTATGGGTTCGGGGCCGAATTGCACGGGCTTGACCTGTCCGATGGTGAGGAGACTCTGTTCGTCGCGGTCAAGGGCGCCGATAAGGTGGCGGCCGTCGACCTGACCTCGGGTGCTGTCCGTCTGCAAGAGCTTGCTCCAGCGCCCTATCACCTGACCGCGGCCGATGGCAGTGAAATATTGCTCGTCAGCAGCCGTGAGGAAGCCAAGATCTGGGCGATTGATCAAGCCTCGCTTCAGGTAACATCCGAGATCGCGGTCGAAGGTGAAGGCCACCAAATAGTAGTCCTGCCCTAATACCGGCAACCCGCTCTGCCAATCACATAGTCAACAAACGGACGCAGTATGGAACATTCCACCCACACCCATCAGACACCTGAAGGGACAGAGATCTTTACGTGCCCGATGCATCCTGAGGTGCGGCAATTCGTGTCGGGCAACTGCCCGAAATGTGGCATGCCCCTCGTTTCGGAACACGAGGCGGCAACCGCGTCGCATGCCCAGTGCCACGGTCGCGGCGGCACGGACGAACCAGGGGGCAACTACGACAGCGTACCCACTGACTGGACCGGCAGTATCTATACCTGCCCGATGCACCCGCAGGTTCGCCAGACCGACCCGGGTTCCTGCCCGCTTTGCGGCATGGGGCTGGAACTGGACGGCGCGGCTCTGGCCGATGACGGCCCCAATCCGGAACTGGTGGATTTCACCCGCCGGTTCCGGGTGGGTGCGGTGCTGACGCTGCCATTGCTGGTGTTCACCATGGGACCTTATCTGGGCTTTCCGCAAGTGCGCGAGTGGTTCGGTGAGCGCATGACGCTGTGGATCGAACTGGCATTGGGCACACCGGTCGTCTGGTGGTGCGGCTGGCCGTTTATGATGCGGGGCTGGACGTCGTTCCGCACCCGGCATCTGAACATGTTCTCACTGATCTCAATGGGGGTGCTGGCCGCCTGGCTGTTCAGTGTCATTGCGGTGCTGGCGCCACAGATCTTTCCCGACGGGTTCCGCGATGTCGAGGGCAATGTTGGCGTCTATTTCGAGGCGGCGGCGGTGATCGTCACCCTCGTTCTGCTGGGTCAGGTGATGGAACTGCGCGCCCGCGAGGGCACTGGCAAGGCGATCCGGGCGCTTCTCGACATGGCCGCCAAGACCGCACGGGTGATCCGCGACGACGGAAGCGAAGAGGAGATCGCCCTGGAGGCGGTACGGCCGGGCGACCGGCTGCGGGTGCGCCCCGGTGACAAGGTACCGGTGGACGGGGTGGTGACCGAGGGCCGCTCTTCAGTCGATGAAAGCATGATCACCGGTGAACCTGTCCCGATTGAAAAGGTGGCGGGGGACCCGCTGACCGGCGCCACCATCAACGGCACCGGCAGTCTGGTGATGCAGGCGACGCGGGTCGGCGCCGACACTATGCTGTCTCAGATCGTCGAAATGGTGTCGAATGCCCAACGCTCGCGCGCACCGATCCAGAAATACGCCGATCAGGTGGCCGGGATGTTCGTGCCTGTGGTGATTGTGATTGCCATCTTGTCGTTCATCGCCTGGGCGATATGGGGGCCAGCACCTGCCCTTTCTTATGCTCTCATTTCGGCTGTGGCAGTCCTCATCATCGCCTGTCCCTGCGCTCTGGGTCTGGCCACGCCGATGTCGATCATGACCGCCACTGGGCGCGGCGCGCAGGCGGGCGTGCTGATCAAGAACGCCGAGGCGCTGGAGCGGTTCGAAAAGGTCGACACGCTGATCGTGGACAAGACCGGCACGCTGACTGAAGGCAAGCCCCGTCTGGTCACGGTCCTCCCCGAACCGGGCCGTGACGAGGCCGAGGTATTGCGTCTGGCCGCCTCGCTGGAACGCGGATCAGAACACCCGCTGGCCGAAGCGATCGTGCGCGGCGCTGAAGAGCGCGGTGTGGACATGGCCAAAGCCAGCGATTTCGAGGCCGTGACCGGCAAGGGTGTGAGGGGCGTGGTCGATGGCCGCGCCGTGGCGTTAGGCAATCTCGCGCTGATCACCGATATGGGGCTTGAGGGGCGGGAGCTGGCCGACAAGGCCAATGCCCGGCGTGACGAAGGTGAAACGGTCATGTTCGTCGTTCTCGAGGACGAGATTGCCGGGTTGGTCAGCGTGGCCGACCCGGTGAAGGAAACGACGCCAGCCGCGCTCAAGGCACTGCACGACCTGGGCTTTCGCATCATAATGGCAACCGGTGATAACGAGCGCACGGCCAAGTCCATTGGCGCGCGGCTGGGGATTGACGAGATCCGCGCCGATGTGCTGCCCGAGGACAAGGCGCGCATCGTGCGCGAGCTTCAGGCCGAGGGACGCAAGGTCGCTATGGCTGGCGACGGGGTCAACGACGCCCCGGCTCTGGCGCAGGCCGATGTCGGCATTGCCATGGGCACTGGCGCGGATGTCGCAATCGAAAGCGCGGGCTTTACCCTTATCAAAGGCAATTTGGACGGGATTGTGCGGGCCCGTCGGTTGGCGCGGGCGACGATGCGCAACATCCGGCAGAACCTGTTCTTCGCGCTGATCTACAACGCTTCTGGCGTGCCGGTGGCGGCGGGCGTTCTATATCCCGTCCTTGGCATTCTGATCAGCCCGATGTTCGCCGCTTTCGCGATGAGCGCATCGTCTATCTCAGTGGTTTTGAACGCGCTGCGCCTGCGCGGCACGAAAATCTGATGCAAAGTACGCAAAGAGATACGGTTTGGATTCTGGGCGGCACGGGTGTTGTCGGCCAGAACCTACTCCGCTTATTGCGCGCGCAAGAACTTGACCGGGTTATGACGGTGTCGCGACGCCCCCTTCTAGACGGTACAGCGCATTTGGCGCGAAACCTTGCAGACTCGCGGTCAGACTTTCCCTGCACACGCGGTGATATCGTGGTCAACCTGACCGAGCAAACCTCGGCCGAGCTCGTCAGGACTGTGTTACAACGGGGCGCCTGTTTTATCGAAAATTCTGCCAGCTCCGACTACATGATGACAATTCGGGAGATGGCTCGATCAGTAAGGGGTCCCGGCTTTCTGGTCGACGGTTGCGGCGTCGCGCCGGGGCTGACTAATCTGCTGGCCTACCAAGTATTGCAGATCCACCCGAATACCCGTGCGCTTGAAATTGTTGTAGATCTCGGTCTGGGCAAACACGCGGGAAAGGCGGCGTTGACATGGTTCATACGTAGCCTGGCGCGGCCTTATACCGCGAAAGTGGAGAGGGCTTGGCAGGTTCTATCCCCGGCCGATACCGAAATCCGGGTCCAATGGCGGCAGGGTGATCAACTGAGTTTAGCCCTCGGTTTTCCGTTTGCCGAACAGCAGATCCTGGCCGAAGAGTTAGGGCCTGCTTGTGACACGGTTCAGTGCTTCCTGTCGATGAGACCTGGGTGGGTAACTCAATTGTTCAAGAGACTTCTTGGTCTGGGTGCGGGGCATGAAACGGGTACTATGACTTTATCATGTGGTGACCAGTCCGAAGCGACTGCCGCAGTGCTGGCACGAACCTTGCTTGCTGCAAGGCAGTTTAGTGGAGTTGGGCCAATTTGTCCCCTGCCTGAACTGTTGTCTCTCGAACAGGCATTTGAGGCGATTCATAAGGTTCATCACGATGCTTCTTTCCGCCACACGTCGCCGACGATCCTAGCCTGACACTGCTTCGGAAATAGGAAACACTTAAATGAAGATGCAACAACACGAACACGGAGCGCCACCTAAAGATGGCGGGAGTATTAGCCTGACCAATGCGGTCGCGATGGGCACCGGAGTGATGATTGGAGCAGGGATATTTGCCTTGACTGGGCAGATCGCAGGGCTCGCAGGGCCTCTCTTCCCACTATCGTTTGTTTTGGGCGCTGTAGTGACGATGTTTAGTGCATACAGTTACATTGTTATGTCAAACGCTTGGCCATCGTCTGGTGGCATCGCAATGATCTTGACCAAGGCCTACGGTCCCGGCGCGGTGGCGGCGGCGGCCTCGGTGCTGATGGCGCTGTCGATGGTAATCAACGAAAGCTTGGTGGCGCGCACCTTTGCCACCTATGCACTGCGCCCCTTCGGCATTCAGGACGGGCCGCTGGTGCCCGCGATCGGCGTCGCGCTGATCGTGATGGCCTATTTGGTCAACGTCTCTGGAAACCGGTCGGTGGGCATTTGGTCGCTGGTGATGTCGGCGGTCAAGATCGGCGGTATCGCATTGTTTGGTATCGCCGCCCTGTGGGCCAGCGGAGTGGGAAACTGGGCACCCGTCGCCCGCCTGTCGGAGAACGGGATCACAGGTTTTGCCGCCTCGGTGGCGCTGTCGATCCTGGCGTTCAAGGGGTTCACGACGATCACCAACAGCGGCGGCGAGATCACCGATCCCAAACGCAATGTCGGGCGGACGATCCTGATTTCGATCGGGATCTGTGTCGTCGTCTATCTGCTGGTTGCGCTGGCGGTCGGATCGGCCCTGACACCGGAGCAAATCCGACTGGCGCGCGACTATGCGTTGGCCGAGGCAGCGCAGCCCGTGTTGGGCCAGGCCGGGTTCTTTATGACTGTGGCACTTGCTATGGTGGCCACTGCGTCGGGCCTGATCGCCAGCGTCTTCGCAGTGTCACGCATGCTGACCATGCTAACCGAGATGAAGATGATCCCGCACAGCCATTTTGGCATGTCCGGCGGTATCCGGTCACACTTGCTGATCTACACGGTGGTGATCGCTGCCATCCTGACTGTGTTGTTTGATCTTGGCCGAATTGCCTCGCTTGGTGCGTTCTTCTATCTAGTGATGGACATGGTGGTGCATTGGGGCGTGTGGAAGAACATGCAACACCGGATTGCGGCCCGGGGTTGGATCATCCTGACGGCGCTGGCGTTGGACGCCGTCGTTTTGGTCACCTTCATGCTATTTAAGTGGCGTTCCGATTCCGTCACCGTCATCGTCGCTTTTGCCACTATATTGGTCGTTTTTCTGGCCGAGCGGCTGTATCTTGGGCGGTTCGTATCCCGGGATGACGTCTTAGATCATAGTGGGCATCAATAGGTTTAGTTGGGTCATGTCGCGCTGTCCTTTGGGCGCGGCGGACCCGGTCTCTCGATCAGAAACTCCAGAACCGCACGATAGCGAATGCGGGAATCTTCGAGCTGCTGATAGTAGCGGAAGAGCTCTTTCAGCGGTGCCGAAAAGTCCTTGTGTGCGGCCAGGACTGCGATCAGGGCACCTAGGGTGATTCGTTCTTCAATGACGAAATAGCCACCCAGCGAATAGAATAAGAACGGGGTAAGTGCGGTCAGAAAATTGTTGAGCGCCTTTGCCAGAAACTTGACCCGGTGAATACGATAACGGATTTGCTCCAGCTCTCGCAATGAAGACGCCGTTTTTCTGATACCATCAAGACCATTTTGCTCAGGCGATAATTGCTCGGCTAGGCCGCAAGTCAGTACCCGCATGGCCCGGATGCGTTCGCGGCTCAGCTGGTTCACGATCCGTTGCAGATAGGGTAGTAAGGCCAGTTGTACTGGTAAAACGGTAAGTGCCGCAGCCCCTAGGATCGGGTCCTGAAGGAACATGAACAACAGGATAGTTAGCAGCGTCCCGCCTTGGGTCACCGGTAAAGCGATCAGATCGGCAGCGAAACCGCCGATCGGTTCTACTTCAGCACCCAGGACTTGCACGATTTCGCTCTGGCGATGGTGCGGCAACCGATACCGCCAATGCCGATAGATCAGCAGCCTCAACCGCCTGAGCAAATGTTCTGCGACCAGACCCTTGCACCTGTTCAGCGTGTATTTGCCCAGACCGTTCAGCGAGATCGCGGCAAGATAGATGGTGCTGAATAGGCCCAGCATTTGCGTCTGACTGAGAGTGAAGTCGAAAATCTCGACCGGTCCAGCCGACGGTTCCAGTACATTGTTCACGATCTGTTTGGGCATTTCCAGCGAGAGATAAAGTGGGGGCATCAGCGAAAGGCTGAGCAGCAGTAGACCCACTTGACGACGGCCGGTTCTGCGCAGGAGCTGAGTGAGCAGGTTCCGATCCAGCCCGCCGATGCGCGGCCTCCTCCGGTGCCTAAGGTCGCGTTTATCATGGTGTTGTAGCAGCGGCCGCAATGTGCGGACTATCAACGCAAGCAACGATATCATGAGCAGCGAGGGGGCAAGCACCAGGATCAGATGCATCAGAGGATGTACCCAAGTGGGGGCTCCGCTGTCGTAGTCTGTCCCCAACCACCCGGCGGCTGTATGCGCCAGCGTGTGAATCTCCGGGAACCAAGAACCAGTCATTATTAGGGGAAATCCAGAAAAATGCGCGGCAACCCCATCGAATTGCCGCGCAAGTGGGCACCTTTTTCGTTGAGTGGTGAGGTGCCGGGAGGTTAGTTTACAGCGACTTTCCCGAACATGCCGGATTCGTAGTGACCGGGGATTAGGCAGGCGACCTCGAAGGTGCCGGGATTGCTGAAGGTCCAGATGATTTCGCCCTTTTCACCTGGCTCTAGCGTAATTGCGTTCGGACTCCGGTGGGTTTCCATCTGCTGTGCCATCGCTTCCTTGTGCATGGCATTCCGCTCGAGGGTATCTAGGATGAACTCATGCTCCAGTTCACCTTTGTTGGTCACCATAAAGCGGATTGTTTCGCCTTTCTTGATTTCGAAATCCGACGGGGTAAAGATCATCTCGCCGTCGTCAGTTTCGCTCATCGTTACCATGATCATGCGGTTTACCTGGCTTGCCTTTCCTGGCATGCCCGTTTCCATCATGTCTGAATGACCGCCACCGCCGTGGCCCTTGCTTTCGTCACCATGGCCGGAAGGGCCAGCCATAGCGATACTACTGCCGATCACGGTTACGAAGGTGGCCGCGAGAAGGTTTTTCATAATTAACTCCTGTTAAGTCTGAGGGTAGGTGATATTGGCGGCGCAGCGATTTTTGGCTGACCACGCCGCTGGTGACCGGGCTGGCTGCAGCCAGCCCGATTTCAAGTCAGAACATCAGTCTGGTTCCGAACACGACCGAGAGCACGCCGTTCTTATCGCCTGCGGCGCGGATAAGATCCGCAGTGCCGCCGTAGGATCGTTCGTAGTTCACCCCGACATAAGGCGAGACGGCTCGGTCAATCAGGTCGTAGCTGAGCCGCAGCCCTGCTTCGATCGTGGCACCGCCAGCGGCCTGATCGTAGGCCAAGTCATCTTGCAGTGGCACGGTCAACTCAAGGTTCGGAGTCAGGATCAGCCGGTTTGTCAGCATCGCCTCGTATTCGCCCTCGAAGCGAAAGAAGGAGTGGTCCGACAGATAAAGGTCAGCGTCGATCTCGAACCATTGCGGTGCCAGTCCCTTGAGACCCAGAACCGCGTTATAGCGATCCGGCATGCCGTCGGGTGTGCTTGCCTGAATGCCAACCACCGCATCGAAGAAGGTTGAAACCGGGAATTGCAGGCGCAGCTGGTTTTCGAGCGCCTCGAATCCTTCCGTCCCCTGTACACGCTCGCCTTCACTGCGCCAGACGAGTTTCAGTTCGTCGGTGCCGATCAGGGCATCGAAATCCCATACAAAGCTGTCTTCGCCATCTCCCTGCCGGTATTCTAGCAGTTCGGCCTGAAACCCGTAGATCAGCTGTTCCGCCTGCGCTGGAAGCGCCCAAGCCATCGCCATCGCCCCGGCGAGGGCGGCATTGCGCATTCTATTCATCTCTGTGTCTCTTTCCTTGGGTAAACGCATCAGGCGGGGCCGCCTTCGATCACGACCTTGCGGAACATGCCTGCGTCGGCGTGGTAAGACAGGTGACAGTGGAAGGCCCACTGACCGGTCACATCAACCTCAGTTTCGGTATAGACGGTGGTGCCCGGCGCGACGCTGACCGTGTGTTTGATCGGGTCGTACTTGCCCTTGCCTGTATCCAGGATCGACCACATTCCATGCAAGTGCATCGGGTGGGACATCATTGTCTCGTTGACAAATTTGAACCGCACCCGTTCACCGTATTTCAGCACAATCGGCTCGGCCTCGGACAGCTTCTTGCCGTTGATCGACCAGATATACCGTTCCATGTTGCCAGTTAGGCGCAGCTCGATCTCACGGGTGGCGGGGCGATCCTTGTAGAGCGGTTTGCGAGCTGTCAGGTCGTCGTAACTGAGGAACTTGCCGCCATTTGACGCATTCGGGGTCAGCCCGCTGCCCGGAGCATAGAACGGGTCGTCCTGCCCCTTAGTATTTTCCATCGCAGAATGATCCATGCCCGCCATCGAGTTGTCGGAACCAGCCATGGTGGAGTGGTCCATTGGTTTGGCTTTGGCCTGAGGTGCCGGTGCGGCACCGGCCATCTGACTGTGATCCATACCCGCCATCGGTTGGTCCGTGCCGGTCATGGCTGAGTGATCCATGCCACTCATATCGTCGAGCGGCATAACGGCATTTTGCATGACGTGACCCTTCATACCCATGCCACCCATCATGCCACCCATGTCGGCCATGGTAAGGCGAGGTTTTTCCCGCAGCGGCGGTACCGGACCAGCCATGCCTTCGCGCGGGGCCAGGGTGCCGCGCACAAGGGCAGTGCGGCCCATCGACTCCGCCACAATGCTGTAGACGCGGTTTTCCTTGGGCTGTACAATCACGTCATATGTCTCGGCCACCGAGATCCGTAACTCGTCCACCGTGACCGGCTTGACGTCATTGCCGTCTGCTTGAACCACGGTCATTTTAAGACCCGGAATCCGCAGATCGAAATATGCCATGGCCGAGGAGTTGATCAGCCGCAAACGTACCTTTTCGCCGGGCTTGAACAAGCCAGTCCAGTTCTGCTCAGTACTCTCGCCGTTGATCATGGGAGTGAAGCCCTGGACGTCCTCTACATCTGTAGGCATCATCCGCATTCGGCCCCACATCTTGCGATCTTCCAGAGCCGCTTTGAGGCCAATATTGCCTGAATCCTTGATCAGATCCTGCAATGTGCGCTGCGAGCGGTTGTAGTAATCCGCCGACATCTTCAGGTTGCGCATGATCCGCTTGCCGCGCTGCGGATGGGTGTCGGTCAGTTGCACTACATAATCGCGGTTCGCGCGGATGCGCTCTCCGCCCCTGGGCTCGATCACGATGGCACCATAGGCTCCATCGGGCTCTTGGAACCCTGAATGGCTGTGAAACCAGTAGGTTCCGGCCTGTTTGATCGGAAAGTTGTAAGTGAAGGTTTCGCCGGGCTTGATGCCGTCAAAGCTGATCTTCGGGACCCCATCTTGATCAAATGGCAGGATCAACCCGTGCCAATGGATCGATGTATCCTCGCCCAAATTGTTTGTCACGTTTAGCGTAACATCCTCACCCTCTTTGAAGCGCAAGATTGTAGGGGTCTGACTATTGTTGTAACCGATCCCAGATTTTCGAAAATCGCCAGCGTCGATGCGGATTTTGTCCACTGAGATGTCATAGGTTTCAGAGTGTGCCGCGGTAGTTGCGGATAGGATAATGGAAGCGCCGGCGGCTATGGCCGCGCGCCAAGGTTCGATGGTTGGCATCGTCAGTCCTTTGATCTGTTGAGATACTAGTCCGCTGGCCCCGCAGGTATCCCCAAGTGCAGCGTATTAATTGTTGTTATCAACCGGAGCAGCGTTCAGTTGCAAAACGGGGCAATTACACTCTGCATCCCTCAAACGGAGGCAATGTCATCGGTTGGTCAAGCCTTGGGGCTATACTTTGGGAGGCGGAAGGTGCGCTTCAGGCGCCAAGGAAGCCAGGCTGAGACTGCTCGGGACGACCGTGAGTTCTCCTGCTTCCATGATGATGGAAGACTGCTGCCAAACTTGGAATGAAGCCGAGCCTTCGCAGGCCGAAGCCTTGTGGCATTTGCCAAGGGCGAAATGGTTGTGGCCTTCCTTTGTTTCATACTGATATACAGTAGCGTTTTCAAATGGCCCTTCTGCTTCAGTAATCAAATGCGCGGAAATCGCTGACATCGCCAGCAACAGCGCTAGTCGAAACGCCGTCCACAGTCTTCCCGCTTTTGAGCGCATTGACACAACTCCGCTTTCTTTCACCTTATCTAGCTAGCCAGCGAAGTACTGCAACTCAAGGATACGTTTTGATACATTTCGATTGGGATGCACTCTGGTAAACGATCGGCTTTCTGATGCACTACCGACCTCTGAACTGATGCGGTGGATGCTTCCACCAATGGCATCTCTATGCCATGATGGTTCCATTGGAAACGAATTGCAGCGGTCTGTTTTGGCTCTGTATCGAAGGTCGTGATCGCTGATGTATATCCGGCTTCTTAGGGCGGCCTGACAGATCATCGCCTCGAGCCTCGATGGATTTTCGCTTGCTGCTCCCTCGTCGCCCTTAAGGCATTGGTGCTGACCGCGCCGTTTCACACACCAGGTTCAACAAGCAAGGGGCGTGACCCTTCTCCATGTCATGGCAAATGTTGCAATATTCCTTTCAGCCTTCCTTAGCTTCATCTTTCGTGATTTGACTCAGACGGTGTGTCGCGGGTTGTATTCTTGGTCAGTCGAAAGAAGCGACCAAAAGATCCGCGCGTTCTTGTTAGCCAAGGCGACTGCGACGACATTCGGGTGACGCCGTTCTCGCATACAGTTGATCCTTTGGCTTTGCGTGTCACTTTTTCCAGCAGACCGTCCCAGGACCGCGCGCCCCGTGGACCAACATCGTCCGCAAATACCTATCACTTCGTTCGCTAATGCCGAACAGGCGGGCCTTGCCACCGCTTGAGTGCTGCTTTGATACCGGGCCGAGCCAAGCTGCAAATTGACGGCCATTTTTAAAGCAAGACTTGTCGCCAGCTGCCGCGACCAGCGTAGTCGCGGTGATCGGTTTGATCTCTTCGATCTGGCCGATGCGCTGGCACATTTCATTGGACTGGAAGAAGCTTTTGATCCGTCGATTGTAGCCTGTGAGACACATCTCCAATTCGGCCAGTTCCTCACGAATGTCACGCAACATCTCAACGAAGAGCCTCCCGACTGCCCGTCTTCAATTTCGCTAAGGGTGAGCCGAATGCGGTTGAAATCACGTGGCACCACGACACCGTGCTCTCCGAGCAGACCTCAGACTTAGTTCATAAGTCGGGTACGATTTGCGACCGCTCGCTGGCGTGTCCGGTGGACTGCTTGGATTTCCAACTGCTCTGGTGATTGTGGCGGCACTAACCGCATCGAAAGCCTGCCAAACGCTTCACAGATCGCTTCGGCGTCATTTCGATCATTCTTGTTTGACTTGACATAGGGCTTCACAAACTGAGGTGAGATCAACCGAGCCTCATGCCCCAAATCGGTGAGAACTCGGGCCCAATGGTGCGATCCACAACACGCTTCCATCCCGACGACGTAAGGCTCCAACTCAGCGAAGAGCTGCGCAGCAGCACCTTGTCTCAGCGTTTTGCAAAGCACAACCTGTTCGTCCTCATCGGCGGCGTGGACCTCCAGAATGTACTTGGCCAGATCAAAGTCGATTCTTTTGATTTCCATGGCATGAACCCTACAATCTGCTTATCCAAAGTACGCCAACCGAGGGCGGCAGCGTCCATACCATTGCTCATGGATCGAAGCACTGGTAGAGCGACGCGAACCTTTAGTTATTACTGTTGTCGTTGCTGCCAAGTTGGCTCGAGTCATCTGGGCCATACTCTCACCGGGGAGGTGTTCCGAATCGCATAGTGTCAAATCCAAAATCAGCCCAGTAAAGCGAGATGGCTGAAGTGCAATGACAGCGTGATGGCAAATCCGCAGATCTGGGGATCGAAAAAGACTAAAGAGCTTTTAAGTGCATCAAAACACGTCCCGTTGATGAGACCTGAAGCCGCTGACACCATCAGGGGCCAGTAGTCATGTTAGGTCTGCGAAACAGGCTGAATACATGAACGCACCCGCCGAAGAAGATTGCGATCAAAACACTTGTGCCCGCGCGGCCGTCTATACGAAACTCCCGATATACGCATTCTGTGTCGGTTTGCCTGGATCGATGAAATGCAACTGCACGCACTTGTCATCAGCCTAAGTTTCAAGCGCGCGACCTCGCAGTTCGGACCCATTATCCAAAACCAGAATGTCAGCAGACCCGCATTCATGGGCAACCAGGTTCAGCATTTCCACCGCACGCTCGCCGGGCAATGAGAAATCCGCCTCATTGGCGCGACACTAGCGAGTGCAATCATCTTAGAGATTTGCCGTGCGGGATACGCGCCCGTTCGCGAGTGCGTCACTGGTGAAATCCTACGATCACCGTTGGTTGGCCGCAATCGGGCACTAACCACACTAGCGGCTTGCTTTGGGGATATTCTTGCGCTTGTTGCAGCGCAACTAAAGCCGTTGTCCGCGGTAAACCCGTTCGACAACTTTGAGTTCACCTTGAAGCCCTCGCGCACCAGCTTGGTGTAGAACATGCGAAACCACACCTTCGATGTTTGCCTGACAGCGTGATCAAGCGCTTGCTAAGCCGCGCGTGGCGATCCGAGTGTGCGTGATAGGTCAGGCTCGATCTGGATACCCCCACTAATCTGCACACTCGCCTTTTCGTGGACTGATGATCGCGCATCAACATTTCCATCCCGCGGCGAGCGAGAGACATGATGAGTTTTCGCCAGCAGACTCTTCTGATCTGCGTTCTCTGCCACAAGGTCGTTCAACCGCCGCAGTTCCGATACCCTCATGCTGCCATACTTGGCTTTCTGCTTGTGTAGGGTGGCGTCGGACATATCGTGTTCGCGGCAGAGCTCCGAGACCTTCGCCTCTGCAGCATAATCTTGAAAAATCCCAACGATCTGTTCTTCAATGAAACGTGACTTCGGCATTCTTGGTCTCCTCGTTGCTTCGAGTGTTACGAGAACAAACTTTCGTTTTGAATGGTCCGAAATCTCGGAGACAGGTCAGTTCCGGTTTAGAACGCCTGCAAAGACATCGTCTCTGGTGACCCGCGCATCCACTATGCCTTAGGATGGATGCCGAAGGCGCAGCCCTATTTCAGAAACAGCGATTTGGAGCTTGGTAACAAAGCGATTAAACGCGCCTTCAAACAACTTTGCCGCCAGCAGGCAAACTAGATGTCGCGGTTTCCGAGGGCGACAAATCCATGGTTGTCACCTTTGCTCCGATCAAAACAGCCAAGCTCAATGACATTTGTCCGCAAACATTGCTCACATAGCTTCTGACCCAGATCGTCGAGAGCAAAAATCACACGTACCGACGAGTCTTTCCGCTGACATCACGCAGTTCACCAGACGAGGCGCATACTACTTAAACACATTGGAACACAGGACCCGATTAACGAAAAATTTCGACGGCTGTCTTATCAAGATCAGCGTGTCTTCCGGCAAGTAGAGGGCAGGCACGCGTTCAGACAAGACACTTGCGAAGGCTCTTACCTATGACCCGTATCATTCTTACGGCAACTGACGCCGAAGTATCCTGGCTCCAGCGTAAGGATGAAGCCGAGACCGCTTGGGCCGAGCTTCCAGAAACATTTGACGTTGATGACTTCGACCCTTGGGAAGATGAGTGGGATCTCGAAGAAGAAGAAGAAGAAGAAGAACCCGAGCACATTGACAATAAGCAATTCTTCCAAACTTCAGAAACGGGGGATGAAGGGTTGCTGGGCAACCTTTTGAAGCTCACCGGACGAGACAACGCGGCGGCCAATGCCAATGGCAACGCAAACGGGTTATTCAAGCTGGTTCTTGGCGGCGATGCTGACGACCACCTGACAGGCTCTGCAGGTGATGATGCGGTGATGGCGGGGCGCGGCCACGACAGTGTCGAAGGTGGAGAAGGCAACGATACACTTCTCGGCGATGAAGACGGGCAGACCGGCTCAGATGCAACACCTTTGGTGCTGAACATTAGTAACCTAGTCAGTCAGTCCTACTACGATGGTTACTCCGCACGGGCTGGGGATACTGCGATCTATCGCGATGTAGCTTTTCTCGAGGATGGGACAGCGGTGTGGGGCCGCCTTGTGCTGGTGAACGCCAGCGATCAGAATATGATCATTGACCTCTCGGGTGACCGCGGAGCAGAAATCTCGATCACCGGCAACGGCTATGGCGATACGGCGGAATTCCGGCTTGAGTTCTTCAACCCTACGACCGGCGAGCCAGTCAATATCAATTCGACCGCTACTTTCAACGATCTCGACCAGAACTATTACTCATACGATGTTGAGGCCGTATCATTGGATACGAATGAATATACCGCCTTTGGCACTTCGAGCGATACATCTCTCAATGTCACCAACCAACATGGCACTATACGAGCTGGCGGGACAGAACAAAACAGCCCTGATGACCAAGACGCCTGGTTTTCGGCAGAATTCGAAGACCGCGATTTCATTACCTTCACCCTAGAAGCACGCAGCACAATCTCAGGGTTTACCCTATCAGGAGACTTGATCGAGGATGGGGTCTACGTCCCGATTGAACATGGCAATGATACCTTGCTTGGTGGGCTGGGTTCAGATGTGATAATGGGTCAGGGCGGCAACGACTTGCTCGATGGCGGAGAGGGCGACGACAGTATCGATGGGGGTGAGGGCGATGACGTCCTGACCGGTGGAGCTGGCTCTGATGTGCTTTTTGGTGGGCTTGGCGGTGATACGATTTCTGGGGGCGATGGCGACGACCTGATCGACGGTGGCGAAGGCGACGATGTCCTCTCAACCGGCATTGGCAACGATACGCTGCTCGGCGGCGCCGGCAATGACACGCTCCACAACTCGGCCGGGGACGACAGTCTGGTCGGCGGGGTTGGTGACGACAGCATTGTGGCGACCGAAGGAAATGACACGCTTGAGGGCGGTGACGGCAACGATACGCTTTATGCCGGGGTCGATAACGACCGCCTCGATGGCGGTCTCGGCAATGACAGTATGTTTGGTGAGGCCGGTAGTGATATTATGTATGGCGATGCCGGCATGGATTACATGGAAGGCGGCATTGGCAACGACACCATTGATGGCGGTGATGATGACGACACAATCCTTGGGGGCGACGGCGACGATCTGATTTACGGCGGGGCAGGCAATGACAGCCTGACCACCGGTGCCGGGAATGACACACTCTTTGGCGGTGATGGTGACGATACGCTGCGCAACTCTGTTGGCGATGACAGCCTGGTTGGCGGCACCGGCAATGACAGTATTGTGGCGACCGACGGTAATGATACGCTCGACGGAGGTAGCGGCAATGACACTATGTATGGGGGCAATCACAACGACCTTCTGATCGGTGGAACTGGTGCTGATCTCATGTATGGTGAGGCGGATGCTGACACGTTCCGCGTCGAGGACAACTTCGGCAATGACACCATCGTTGGTGGCGAGGCTGGTACGGATCACGACATCGTTGATCTCTCGTATATGACTGGGCCTGTGACCGTAACCTATACTGGTTCTGAGTCGGGAATGATTACCGACGGAACCGACACGATCCAATTCTCCGAGATCGAAGAGCTAATCCTCACCGATCAGGATGACGTTGTTGACGCCAGAAACGATGCTGCCGGTGTTCAGATCGATGCGGGTGCAGGTAATGATACTTTAGTCGGCGGTAGCGGCAATGATCTGTTCACTGGCGGCGCTGGTGAAGACCTGATCTCTTTGTCCTCCTCGGGAGGAGTAGACCAGATCACAGATTTTGACATTACCGACACGGATACCGATGGCTTTTATAACGACCAACTGGATGTCTCAGACCTTATAGGTGGTTCCGGGGATGGTGGGGCTGTCCGCACAATTGATATCACCACAAGCGATGATGGCTTTGGCAATGCACTATTGACATTCCCCGGTGGGGAACAAATTGTTTTGCAAGGCGTCACCCCAACGCAGATGACAACCCACGATCAGCTGTTTGCTGCTGGTATCCCCTGCTATACTCCCGGAAGTCGCGTCATTACCGCTCGCGGTGAAGTGCCTGTGGAGCAGATCCGCGAGGGAGATCTGTTGCAGACAGCTGACAACGGGCTTCAGCCGGTGATTTGGGTCAGTCGTCGCAACCTATCCTCAGCAGATCTTGAACGTCATCCCCATTTGCGGCCTATCCTATTGCGCCCCGGTGGCTTGATCGCGAACCAACGCAGGATGCTTGTCTCGCCACAGCACCGTTTCTTGGTTCTCAAGGATGGACAATCCAAAAGTGAGTCCCTTGCTCGTGCGCGCCTCTTGCTCGAGCTGGATCCGTTTCATGTCCGTACAAAAGAAAACACATCACCCGTATGCTACATCCACTTGATGACAGAGGCTCATCAGGTGATTTTCGTCGATGGATGCGCGACAGAAACCTTCTGGCCAGGCCCTGAAGCTTTGCGCAGTCTGAGTAACAGTGACAAGCGCGAGATCTTTGATCTATTTCCAGAACTCATGCCTGTACTCGCCAAACGAGGTGCAATAGGGCGGGATCTGGTTGCCACTCATTACGGCGCTCTTGCCCGCCAAGATCTCCGTCGCAAGGATATCGCCCAAATGGAGCCTATTCACCCGCGTCACTTGCACCGACCGCTAAGTGTCTGTACCAACGCTGCATCGATCACACGAGCCGTTCGTAGCTGATCAGCGCTTATAACTTTGCCCTTTTTCGGCATTAAGGCCGCCCGAGCAATATATTATGGCGCAGGCAACGCATCCCCGGTCAATCTATCTGCTCTGTAGGCGAACTCTGTGACGAATAAATTGACCAGATATCATATAGCGGGCAGTATTAATTCGTTCGCTTCCCGCACATTGATAAACCTCGGTTGAGAAGAAATACATCCGGTTCTACAGGTGCTTTTGAAGGTGCGAGCTCATAACTGATGGACGAAATTTCAATGAAGACGCTGTGTGTTTCGCTATTGTTGCACAGGAGAGAAACCCCATGAAGATAACGCCATAACGCCATAACGCCATAACGCCATAACGACCATGGCTACAGTTCTAGGTCATGTCGACAAATGGCGTGTCCAGAGGCGGATGGACGTGATGTCGACAAATCCGAGGAAGCTCTCTGTAATCTTATCGTAGCGGGTCGCGACGCGGCGAGCATTTTTCAGGTTATCAGCCATGACCAGATCAAAGCCAAGATAGTCGGAGGTTTGCCCAGCGGTGATCTCGGTCCTCATAGGCAGCCCAGCGGCACTGCACAGGAGGTGGATCTTGGTCGTGAAAACCACCGCGCGAACGGCCGAAACCCAGCTGCGGAATTTCCTTTTAGCGCCCGTTGCCTGATGGTGCGCGCGAATAACCGTGTATCGATCATCTGGAGGGCATGCGGCACCACCCCGCTTTCGGTCAGAGCGTCCTTGACCTGCTCGCAGAGGCTCGACAATGTCCAACGCCGAAACTGTCGATAGACGCAGGAACATTTCCTAAACTCTGCGGACAGGTCCCGCCACGAAGCGCCGGTGCGAGTGATCCAGAAAATTCAATCAAGAACAAAGCAGTGGTTGGTAGGTTCGTGCCCGTTCGGCGTGCGGGCTGACAGTATGAATCGCTCAAAGAGCGCCTATTCATTCGCCAGGAAAACAGTTCTCCAAACTGTTTTCTGGTCTGTCTCATTCCGACATCAAGTCTCGTGCCAAGCTGGTCTCTATAGCAGCTACCAGCTTAAATCACGCCCAAAGTCCGATGTGAATCCCTTTTATCAACACGATCTAGGATATCACAAAGCTTGGAAACTGATTACAGCTGAGCATCTGAGTAGTTATAGACAAAAAATAATTTTTGTCTGTATGTGGCTGGCACGCGAAACACTCTGTTCAACGCGGTGATGAAATGTAGCCCAACAGTTCGCGTGGGCTACGGTGCTTGGGGGCGTTCAACTCATCACAGGATTACTCTGTATTTTAGCGTCGCGCACCGGTATGGCAACGGGGTGTCATAGGCGATGGCGGCGGCCCGCCAGCGACATCTGGCGGGCGCAGATGGCTCAACAAGCAGCGGTGATGATGATTTCCACTTTCAACTCAGGACGGGCTAGTTTTGCTTCGCCGCAGGCCCGGGCGGGGGCGTGGCCCTCCGGTAACCAAGCATCCCAGACCGCGTTCATTTCGGCAAAATCGGCCATGTCAGCGACCCAGATGATGGCCTGCAAAATCTGTTCGGGCGAGGAACCCGCCGTCTCCAGCAGCGCCTCAACTCGCGACAGGCACTCGCGGGTTTGTTCCGCAATGGTGGTGCCATCGCCCACCTGGCCGCATAGATAGGCAACACCATTGTGCTTGACGATCTTGCTCATGCGCTGGCCGGTTTCGATACGTTCGATCATTGGTCTGTCCTCAGTTTTCCCCGGTGGCGGGTGGGGTCTTCAGTGATGCCAACTCACCCAGGGTCACGGGCTTCAGTGGCGGGCGAATGCGATAGTAGCCAGTCTGGTCCGGCGTCTGCCCAGTGGCCTCGGCCAGAAGGGCGGTGACTGTCAATCCGCAATAGCGCCCTTGGCATGGCCCCATGCCGACGCGGCCAAAGGCCTTGGTCTGATTGGGGCCGAGGCATCCAGCGCGGGCATGAGCGCGGACCGTGCCGGCGGTCACCTCTTCGCACCGGCAGACTAACGTCTCATCTCTTGGCGACAATGCCTGCGCGCAGGGCGGATAGGCGGTATCCAGAAAGGGGCGCGGGGCCTGTTCGCGGGCGCGCGCGGATCTGAGCGGTCTGGCTCGCTGGTCCCGCTCATCCGGCGTAAGGCGTGCGGCGTCGCAGGCGATGGCCAGCGCGGCAAGACGGCCCGACAGGGCGGCTGCCTTGGCCCCGCCGATGCCCGCGCCATCCCCTGCGACAAAGACTCCGGGCACATCGCTGCGCCCCCAGTAATCCAGCGTCGGGACGAAACACTGCTGCTGCGTACTCCAGTGATGGGCGACGCCAAGTGCGCGCGCAGCCTGCGTATTTGGTACCACTCCGTGATGCAGGAATACGGTCTCGCACGCCAGACGCCGGATCCGGCCACGATGGCTGAAACACAGCACCTCGGCGCGGGTGTCGCCTTCGATCCGGATGTCCTGAGCGCCGATGTAGCGCGGAACGCCTCCGCGTTTCAGCTCCGCCAGCATCCGCAGCCCCTTGGCCATGTAGGGCCAACCGCGCAGGGCGCCGCCCAGATGGCGCAGGGCGGCACGGCGGTTGCGGCCGGTTTGTGTCTCGACAAGCGCGAGGGGCGGCTGGCCGGCGCGCAGCATCTGAACCGCGATCAGGTACAACAGTGGCCCCGCCCCTACCAGCACCGCGGAACGGGCCAGCACGCCGGATTGCTTCAACAGGATCTGCCCCGCCCCGGCCGTCATCACTCCGGGCAGGGTCCAGCCCGGCAGCGGCATGGGTCGTTCCAGCGCGCCGGTGGCCAGAAGCACCCGGTCGGCAGTCAGCTGCGCGCCGCGCCCGTCCCGCGAGTAGGACAGGCAAAATCCCGGCTCGATCGACCAGACCACTGCTCCGGTTACATGTTCGACCGGGCTGCTCCGAAGCGCGACAGTGAGGTCGCGACCGGCTGTATAGTCGGGCCCAAGCAGCGCGGCCCGGTGATCCGGCACATGATCCACATCGCGGTAGATCTGCCCCCCGGCGCGGGGCTGCTCATCCAGCAATGTCACGCTGAGGCCCGCGTTGGCGGCCTCGGTGGCGGCGGCCATGCCGGCGGGACCGGCCCCGACGATTACAAGATCACGATGCGACATGACGGACCTCCGGGCTACCGGGTCGGGTAATCTGAAGTCCTTCGGCAACCTCGATCATACACGCCTGTCGCTGCACGCCGTCGATCTCCACCAGGCAGTCGAAACAGGCGCCCATCATGCAAAAGGGCGCACGCGGGGCGCCGGACACGGGCGTGTTACGAAAGCGCTCAATTCCGGCGGCCAGCAGTGCAGCGGCCAAGTTTGCCCCCAGCGGCAACAGCAAGGGGGCGCCGTCGAACCGGACCTCCACCCGAGGGGCGCTGCTGGCCTCGATCTCAAGAAACGGCAAAACGGGATTCACTGAATACCTCCAGGTCGGGAGCCGCCGCGGTGCCTTCCAGCCAGTCCGGCAGAAGCATCGCATGGGCGGCAGCAAGGGTGATGCCACTGTGGCAGGTGACAAGGCTGGCACCGGGCATTTCGGCGCTGCGCTGGTAGATCGGCAGCCCGTCGGGTGACAGCACCCGCAGCGCGCCCCAGCTGCGCACCAACTGTGCCCGCGCCAGCGCCGGGTATGCAGCGATCGCCTCGGCTGCAAGGCCGGAGAGGCCGGACTGGGTGACGCCATCGTCGTGGCCGACCTCCTCGTTGGTGGCGCCGATCTGGATGCCGCCCTCATCGACCTGCCGGGCAATCAGGGAGGGGCGGTTGATCAGCTTTGGCAGCTTCTCGGTGATCAGCACCTGCCCGCGTTGCGGGCGGATCGGTGCCTTGAACCCCATCTGCCGCCCAAGGCGCGCGGCACCAAGCCCCGCAGCCAGCACGACCTTGGCAGCGCGGACCCGCGTGCCATCGGCGCAGGCAAGTTCAAAGCCATCCGGCTGGGTCACCTCGGTCACGGTCTTGCCGGTCAGGACCCGCCCGCCTCGGCGCCGCACGTCGCGAGCGAGGGCCAGCAGCAGCTTCAGCGGATTGGCGTGGCCGTCCTGGTGATGCAGGATCGCGCCGACCACCTTGGGTCCGATATGCGGCTCTTCCTTGCGCAGGGCGTTGTGGCCAAGCACATCATAGGGGTAGTCGCCATCCAGCTCCGCCTTCAGGATTTCGTATTTCTCCACAGTCGCCTGCAGCGTGTCTTCGGAAAAATGCAGATCATACCCGCCGTTCTGCTCAAGCGGCACCGCGTTGCCGGTGTTCTGTTCCAGCTCGGCGGCAAACTCGGCCCAAAGCCTCGCCGAACTCTGTGACCAGCGGGCGTAGCGGGGTTGTTTCATCCCCTTCGACTGAACCCAGACCAGACCAAAATTGCCGCGACTGGCCCGAAATGAACCGTCATCGCCGTCCAGCACTGTGACCGTCAGCCCGCGCCGCAACAGGCCCCAGGCCACCGCAAGGCCGACAATGCCGCCGCCGATGATCGCGTAATCGCTGTCCATGCTCGTTTTCCAGGTCTTGGGGTCAAAGGGGGAGGCCGGGCGGGGACGCTCTCTCCCCGCCCGAACTGTGGCTCTGCATCTCCTGTCCCCTGCGGGTCAGGCGCGGGCAGCGCGGATCACTCGGCGGCCGCGGCCACCTTGTCGAGGATCGCGCGGCCCCAGTCTGCGCCCACATCCTCCAGCACTGCCGGCCAGACATCGCTACGCACCTTGGCCGCCATTGCCGCCAGCTCCGCGTCGCTGAGGCTGATCACGGTGGCGCCCAGCTCGTCCACGAGCCGCTGTTCGCTGCGCTGCTGGTCGGCCTCGGCCACATCCCAGCGGGTCGCCTCAAAGGCCTGAGCCTGCTCGATCAACGCGGACTGATCTTCATCCGACAGGCTGGCGAGGCTCTCGTTTGAGATGATCATGTACCAGACCTCGAAATGGGTATTGGCGGGGATGTAGGTCTTGGTCACATCGCGGAAGGAGGCGTAATAGCCTTCGGCGCCAGAGCCGATGACCCCATCCACAACCCCGGTCTGCACCGCGGTGAAGGCCTCGGAGAAGGGGATCGGCGCGGGGATGTAGCCAAGCGCCTCGCCGGTCAGCTGAAAGCTTTTGATGCCCGGCACGCGCACCTTGATGCCGTTTGGATCGACTGAGCCGGCGGCGGGGTTTTCGACGTTGAGGGAAATGCCGCCGAAATAGACCGGATAGGCGGCGAGCATGGTGATCTCCTGCTCGGCGTAAAGCTCCGCCATCACCTCGCGCACGGCCCCACCGGGGCCATAGACCGCGCGTGCCTGTTCCCAGTTACCCGCAAGATAGGGGAAGGAGGAGATCTGCATGCGGCGGTCAGCGGCGGTGGCAGCTGGCTGCGTCGCCATGTCGATGGCACCGACGCTGATGCGCTCCTGCACGGTGGTATAGTCCCCCAGGGCGGAGGCGGGGAACAGCTTGACGCTCAGACCACCGCCGGTGGCGTCTGAAACGGCAGCGGAGAAGGCGCGCAATTCGGTATCGATGGTGGTGTCCTGCGGGCGCACATGGCTCATCTTGAGGGTTTCGGCGCTCGTGTGGGTGCCGATCGCCATCAGCGCTGCCGCGGCAGTGGTCAGGAATGCATGTTTCATAGGGTGTCCTCCGTGTTGATTTCTGAATGTCGGGTTGCGTGCGATTTGAGGGATCAGGGGGTGATGTCGTAGCCGAACAGGCGCGGCAGAAAGAGCGACAGATCGGGCCAGAGCGAGGTCAGGAAGACCACTGGAACATAACCGAACAGGATCAGCTTCATCGCCGGCGGGATCACCTTTGTGACCTTCACCTTACCGATGCGTGCCCCGAGATAGAGGATCGAGGCATAGGGCGGCGTAACCCCGCCCATGGCGGTGTTGACGCCCATGATGGCGGCGAACTGCACCGGGCTGATGCCGATCGCCTGCATCAGCGGCAACAGCAGCGGTGCGATCAGGATGATGGCGGTCACGTCATTCACTACCATGCCCACCAGGAACAGCAGGATGTTGATGAGGATCAGAAGCAGCACCTTGTTTTCGGTGATCGCAAAGATGCCCTGCACCAGCTGTTGCGGGATGCTTTCGTAGACAAACATCTGGCTCAGGATCATCGAGAACAGGATCATCATCATGATCGCGCCCACGGCAGTGGCGGCTTCCTTGCCGGCAGAGAAGAAATTGTCCCAGCGCAGGCCCTTGTAGATAAGGAACCCCACCGGCACCGCATAGATCACGGCCACGGCGGCGGCCTCTGTCGGGGTCATGATGCCGCCGTAGATGCCACCAAGGATGATCACCGGCATCAACAGCGCCGGGAAGGCGTGAAACCCGCGCCGGGCGACCTCGCCGGAGAGTTCGGTAAAGCTCGGCTTGTCATCCAGCACCAGATCGAAGTTGCGCGACATCACCAGGTTGATGATCGAGAAGGCGGTCATGATCAGCAGGCCGGGACCAAGCGTGGCTAGAAAGCAGGCCAGGATCGACGTGTCGGTGACCCAACCGTAGACGATCATCGTGACCGAGGGCGGGATGAGCAGACCGAGAATGGAGGAATTGGCGATCAGGGCGGTGGCATAGGCCCGCGGGTAGCCGCGCTTCTCCATCTCCGGGATCAGCAGTGGGCCGATCGCCGCAATCCCGGTAAGGCCGGAGCCGGAGATTGCCCCGATGACGGCGCAGGACACCGCAGCCACCACACCGAGGCCACCGCGCACATGGCCGATGAATGCATTGACGAAACGCAGCAGCGAGGCGGCAATGCCGCTTTCGGACATGATCGTTCCGGCCAGCACGAAGAGCGGGATCGCGAGCAGCACCGGATTGCCCATCTGCTGGAACCCCCAGAGCATCATGCCCTTCATGGTGACGCCTCCGATCAGATACATCACCATCAGCGCCGCGCCGAAACAATAGGGCAGCGGTACCCCCAGGGTCAGCGTGATCACTAGAAGGGCAATGGCCAGTAGCGCGATCTCGATCATGCGATGTCTCCGGACTTGAGGCTGCAGATATGGCCCCAGAGGTGCCAGGCGGTGTAGACCATCATCAGGGCAAGACCGGCCAGTAGGGCCACGTCTGAATAGAAGGTCGGGATGTAGAGGGTCGGGCTCTCGCGCCAGACGCGCCAGGCGTAGCTGGTGTACTCCCAGGCCCAGGACAGCAGCCACAGACCGACTATGAGGCTGATCACCTCGCCGATGATGGCCAGAATAGTGTGACCGCGCTGTGAGGTGACGAAGATCTCCAGCACATTGGCGCGGATATGGGTGTTCTCGCGCGAGGCGTTCACCGATCCGAGGATATATAGCCACAGAGTCGGATAGAGCATGGTCTCTTCCAGCCCCATCACCGGAACCTGCAGCACATAGCGGGTGATGACTTGCACGAATTGCCCCAGTGCCACGAGGCAGATCAATGCGGTCAGCAGATATTTGGCAAATGTGTCCATGTGTCCCCCGGTTGCTGCGCCGTCTGTGCGGTTTCGGGACATCACACTGGACAGCGCGCATAAAATCAATTTGATAATATCTTTAGGCCCATCAATTGAGTTTATGCCGAATGCCCCTCTCTCTGCGCCAGTTGACGACGTTTCGCGAGGTCATGCGCTCCGGTTCCATCAGCCAGGCGGCGCGTACTGTCGGGCGCACCCAGCCGGCGGTCTCCACCATGGTGCAGACGCTGGAAGACCAGCTGGGGTTCGCGCTGTTTGTGCGCACCCATGGCAAGCTGACGCCGACGCCGGAGGCCTATTTCTTTCTGGAGGAATGCGAGGATATCCTGAGCCGGGTCGAGCGCACCGAACGCACGCTCGAACGGGTCAGCGCGCTCCAGTCCGGCAAACTGAAGATTGCCTGCCATCCGGCAGCCTCCAGCGTATTCCTGCCGCGCCTGTTGACCCGTTTTCTTGTTGGCAAGGACGATCTGCAGGTGTCGCTCATCATGCGGTCGTCTGATGTGATCGAGGATCTGATCGCCTCGCAGCAGTTCGACATGGGCTTTGCCGAAACGCCTGCGCCGAGGGCCTCGATCAACCAGGTGGACTATGAGCTGGAATGCGTCTGCACCCTGCCTGCGGATGATCCCTTGCGCAGCGCCGAAGTGATCACACCAGCGGATCTGGACGGCCGCCCGATGGCGGCGCTGTTCGACCATCACGGCACTGCCCTGCGCACCGAGACCGTATTCCGCGAGGCGGGCGTGCGCTTCAACAAGCGGTTCGAACTGCGCACGTTTCTGCCGGGGTTGACCTTCGTAGCCGCGGGAGCCTGCGGGATGATCTGCGACATGATCACCGCATACAGCCACATCTTGCAGACTCCGGAGGCCGACCAGTTGGTGATCCGCCGTTTCCGGCCAAGGGTATCAGCCGGGGTTTCGATCCTGACACCCGGCTATGCCACCCCTTCGATGGTCAGCCACGCCTTCATCAGCGACCTGCAGCAGGAGGTCGGGCAGATGATGACCTATATGGATCGGATTCTATCTCGCAGCTGACATAAAGCAGATCAGGGGTCTGTTGCGCTACGCTTGAATGGCAAGACATTTTGCGAACGATGCCGATGTTGCATGTAGACAGTAAGGCATCATTTCCGATGCACTGAGTAAATCCTAGTTAACAATTCATTATCGATACATTGCTTCCATATATCAGCTTAAGGTCTCGATTTCGGGTCGCAATGATTGTCGATGATGCGCATTTCATGATGGTTGTTGGCTTTGCGACTTAATGATGTGATCCTTTTGCGGAAACGTATCGAAGCGCTGGCGAACAGTCTCATGAGGGAATGTGCTAAGTGCTCACAACATAGACGACCGCTAGAAAGGGAAACGCATGATTGGTCCGATAATCTGCATAGCTGGAGTGTTGATCTGCGCCGTGGGGGCCGTCCATTGTTGTCTAGCTTATCAAGATGCTGTGCGGAATGTCCGCGTTGACCCTGAGAGGGTCCGACGCTTTGTGGACAGCGCGCCGCTGCACCGCCTTGAGGAGATGAAGGCAAAGCGCCTGGTGTGTCAGTGCTGCGGTGCGCCGCTTGAGGCACGCGGGGTGTAAATTCAGGCTGCACTGGATGGCCTGCACCCTTTAAGGAAAAACTTTTACCGTAAACTTGACGTATGATCTACGAGATGGCATAACGCTCCCAACGACACTTCACGAGGACAGGTTTCATGGCGACGAAAGGGGAAATGGTGCGGGCGCTTGCCCAGCGGTTCGACCTGAACCCTAACAAGGTCGATGCCATGACACGTGCCATGGCGCGGGCCGGACTGCGCACGCCTGGCGGCCGTGGCCGGGCGGCGGCAGACATGACGGGGGAAGATATCTTTCATCTCACTCTGGCTTTGGCCCACGGGCTTGAGACCAAGGATGCGCCCGAGGCCGTGCGAGAGCTCTCGCAACTTCGGCTTGTGCGCGGGAACCTGTTTCTTGACGGTCATATCCAATGGGAAGCCAACTGCGACGCGGGAGGGGAGAGCAAGCTGCTCGATGTCCTGAACCGGCTGCCTGTCGCTGGATTGGAACTGAATCTTACCTTTGGTGCGTTTTGCGGCCACTGGCTCGAGGAGGGGTTCAATGGTGCCGATGAGTGGTTCAACTCGGCCCCGGTCTCTGTCGAGGTTAGCTCAAACGGGCCGCATGCCGTGTTCTCGCACCGATCCGACAAGGGCAGTCTAAAGCTCTGGTTTGGTGATGCTGCCAAGGATCTGAAAACACCGGAGTGGGAACGGCGGACGATCCTGTCCGACAAGCTCTTCCGCCGGCTATCGCAACTCGCCCGCAGCGGCGTGTCTTGACCAATTCGAGCCCAAGAGGCTGTTTGGTTTGCTGAATGCGATTCGTGAAATTGGTTTGATTTGATGATTTGCGCGACCTTGCAGTCGTGGCTTACGGCTGTCTAAAGGGGTGATTGAGATGAAAATGAAAAAATATCATCATCTTAAAGTGGAAAATACCGCCATTTGGGGCGGTGTTGAGCAACTTGCTATTCTCTTTTCGCAAGCTCAGCTCGGTATTCTAAAAAATGAAGGTGATCGCCTTTCTGATCTAGAGGCCGGAATTTGCGAAAATTCGGCCCCGGAAACCCCGCACTCCCGGCGGGCTGGACAGGTGGGTCCCGTGTCTCTTATGGGCAATTCCCGAATATGCGGCTGATCTCCTGACGCGGTTCTGATTTCTCAGATCCCATCAGGATACAGGCGCTCATCGGAAGAAATTGTCCAAAGAGGCTCAAACACCCGAAATCAAATATAGGCGCTTGGCGCCCGAATAAACCGTGCGAAAGCCCGATCCCTCTGTTGCACCTGCCGGTTAGCATAATGCTGTCGCCAGGACAAGGACGGCTCTCCGCGCATCTCTAAAATCGTCATAGCCCGAGAATGTCAATTTCTCGGGGTGGGAGAAATCATGTCTGACCTTTCCACCGGCGGCGGCGTCCGCCTGCCCGAACCCAGCCGCGGCCACCGTGCCACTCAGGTCGGTTCGACCCAACACTTCACCGGCGGTATCGTCCTGGGCTCCGGCTCCGGCTTTCGCACCGGGGTTGAGAGCCATCTTGAGGGGCAAGGGGCGCTGTTGCTGGCAGCGCGCCGCGAAGTGCAGGACCTCGTTGAACAAGTCCTTTTCGAGTGGTTCGATGAAGATGGCGAAATCCACAAGCACTACATCGACCTTGTCGCCACCGAGCGCGACGGCACCGTCATCGGCTATGCCGTGCGTCCCATGGGGCGTGTGAAGGACGCCTATCTGGCGCAGCTGGCCCGCGTCAAGGAACAGGCCATCGCTCAGGGGGTTCTGGACGACTTCCGTCTGTTCACCGAACGGGATGTCTGCCCGGTCGAGTTCTTCAATGCCAAGCTCTTCCATTCGGTGCGGCGGCCGGACTGCTTCGGCGATCCCGTGGCCCAGGATGTCGTCGGCCGGATGACCGGCGTCGTCACGATCGAAAGCCTGGTCGAGCAGACCGGCCTTGACGGGATGGGCTTCCGCGCACTCGTTCGGCTGATCCGGTCCGGGCATCTCCAGATGGTAAGCTATGAGCGTATCAAGCACTCCAGCTTGGTGTTCAAGGCGAAAGGGGGCTGCGCATGACCGTTGACCGTTCCCGGAGCACCGATCTGGTTGCGCCGCGCCGCAAGGGCTCCAAACGGGTCCCTTCCGCACCTGTCGGTCCTGTCGATCACGACACCAGGGCTGCTTGGTGGGGTACGCCTGTTGTTCCGGCTTGGATGATCCTCGACGGAGGCTCGGCTTTCCGGTGTCAGAAGGGTCTGCAGGTCGCCTCTGATCTGGCCGTAACCCCCGGCGACTGAGCCCAGGACGGCAGACGACGCCGTCCGCACCGCAACCCGCACTCACTCGACCCATCCCTCTTCCAGGCGGTGCCTTTCGGCGACCGCACTTTCTCCTGCTGCCTTGTGCAGCGCCAAATACCCGAAAAGGACTTTGAAATGGATCTCTCCTTCACCACCGAAAACTCCCGCTATGCCTTCGGCAGCTTCGACCGTGTCACCGTGGACGGCAGGGCTTTCCGCCTCCACATGGAAACCGAGGTTGGGGTCGTCATGACTCAGGATGACGATACGGGCTTTTCCCGGCAGTTCTCGCACCAAGATCTTTCCCGCCTGGGAAGCTTGGGCCGGATCCGCGTCGAGCGGAACTACTTCAACCCGGACGCTGCGCGTAAGCGTCAGCTGGCACATGGCGTATCGCTTTCCGCACTCTCCGGGCGGCCGCTGCGCCGGTTCGTTCGCAAGGATGCCTATTGCCAGGCGGCAATCGACATGCATCGCGAGAAGCTGCTGAAATTCACTGACGCGTCCATTGAGGCCTCCATGGACATGCTGGTGGGCCGTGCCGCGCGGTTGGCGTCCAAGTATATCCCTTCTGGAGCCATGAACGTTCTGCCCTCCGAGAACATGGGTGCAGCGCCTAGCCCGCGAACGCTTCGCAGGTGGCTCGCTGAACGGAACGACCTGAATCTGATCGGGCATCTGGACAACATGGATCGGCGCGGCTGGCGGGGAACGCGGATCAAGCCGGAAGCGGCTGCCATCATGCACAGGGAAATCCAAGGGTATCTGTCGCCCGACAAGCCGACGATGCAGCAGATCTATGAAAATGTCGCCTTGGCCATCCATGAGCGCAACGAACACTACACCGAAGAGAACGACCACCTCAGCGTGCCGAGCCGCGAGACGGTGCGCCGGGCGATCCGGGCACTGGACCCGTTTCGCGTGGAAGTTGCCCGCAATGGTGAGGCTGCAGCCCGCAAAAGGTTCCGTCCCGTTCTGAATGGTCTCAATGTGACCCGCCCGTTGGAGCGCATCGAGATCGATGAATGGACGGTGGACGTCTCGACACTGCTCGAGAGCAGCAACATCTATGGCATGCTCAGCGATGACGAGAAGCGGCAACTCGACCTCTATATCAAAGGGGACGAGAAGGATCCGCGCTACAAGGGGAAAGCCAGGCGTCGGGACCGCTGGACGCTGACCGCAGCGATCTGCTGTGCCACGCGCTGCATCGTCGGTATGGTCCTGAGCCGATCGGCGAACTCCGAGGCTGCGGTGCAGCTCCTGCAGATGATCACGACCAACAAGGGGGCGTGGGCGGACGCTGTCGGGGCCCTAACGCCTTGGGACATGCATGGCACGCCCGAGTTGATCGTCTTCGATGGTGGCTCTGCCTTCAAGTCGTTGCGCTTCCGCATGGCGGCTGAGGATCTCGGCGTGATGTGGGAGATGGCGATGAATGGGGTGCCGGAAAACCGCGGAACGATCGAGCGCGCCTTCAAAACCTTCGGAAGCGACTTCGCGCCGCGTTTGTCGGGTCACACGTTCGCCAGCATCATGGAAAAGGGCGATGCGGATCCCGAGAAGCGCGCAGCACTCACCCTGGACGACTTCACCTTCGCGCTGCTGCGTTGGGTGATCGACATCTACCACAACACGCCCCATCACGGGCTGGGCGGAGAAACCCCTGTGAAAGCGTGGCGTCGCCTAGCGAAGCTGCATGGCGTGACGCCGCCGCCGGACGCGGAGATGATGCGGCTGTGCTTCGGCCAGGAGCGCGAGTATCGCCTCGACAAGACCGGTATCACCATTCTGGGCGTGCGCTACCAGTCCGAGGAGATGCAAACCTATCTGCGCCGCGAGCACCCGGAAAAGGTATCCGTGCGCTGGCACCCCAAGGACATCGGCGCCATCTCGGTCAAATGGGGCAAGACCTGGTGCAACGTGCCTGCGCTTGACACTTCTCTGCAGGGCGTCGCTGCCCAGACCTGGCTGACGGCTGTCCGTCATGTCCGCGACGCGAACCCGAAGTCGAACCGCCTCGACAATGTCGCCGTCCGCGACGCCATCACGGCGATCAAGGCGCGCAATGAGGCCGCGATGGCCGCGGCCGGCCTCAACCTCGAAGACTGGTCCGAGAAACGCTGCGCGAAGGAGGAGAAGAAGCTGCTGGCCGGCATCGAGTTCGTTGAGCGCAAGGAACTGCGCCAGGTGAAAGACGGGCTCGGCATGGAGATCCCCGCCTCCTCCGAGCTGACCGTGGCGGCTGAGAAACCCAGCACGCCGGAGACGCCCGCCAAACCCGCGAAGCGGGCGGCCAAAGGGCGCGGCATTACGCCCACCTCGCCCAAATCCAACATGACCATCGAGGAGAACTGATCATGGCACAAGCTGATACCGCAAAGGGCGCCCTGGAACGGGTCCGCAGCCTCCACATCGGTTCTGCACGTGATGCCGAGGCGGCAATGCACACGACGCGCCTTCTTGCTACGGACGAACAAGGGGCGCTGACCCCTGTCGCCAAGCGCTTCACCCGGACCGGGGAAACCCGTGGGGTCATGCTGATCGGGGGGCCGGGAAGCGGCAAATCCCATCTGTTGGAGCGCACGCTGTCCAAGCTCACGGTGCTGCAGGAGGGCGAATACGGGCGCCCCCGCTATCTCGGATGTTCGGTTCCGAGCCCCGCGACATTCAAGAGTATGATGCTCGCCCTGCTGGCCGAGAGTGGCTACCCCGTTGAGAATTCGCGCAAGGAGGCCTGGTCGCTCGTGCAGGACCTGCGTCACCGCTTGCAGCTTCTCGGGATTTCGGTGCTCTGGATCGACGAGGCGCAGGATCTCTTCTGCGCGGACCGCAAGTTGATCCTCAGGGCGCTGAAATCCCTGATGCAGGGTGACGATGCCGTCATCGTGGTCCTGTCCGGCACAGAAGACCTCGCCAAGGTCATTCGCACAGATCCGCAGGTGCAGCGCAGGTTCACCGCAATGGTGTTGCCCGATCTCGTGGAGCAGGTCGATGGCGACAGTTTTCGTGATGTCATCACGCAGTACTGCGAGAGGGTGGGGCTCGGGGCACCGACCGAAGTGGATCTAATCGGACGCGTCTTCCACGGGGCGCGCTATCGGTTCGGACGGGCCCTCGAGCTGCTGCTGCAGGCCATGGAAATCGCCATCGGGCGCGGCGACGACGACCTGGATATCGGGCATTTCGCGGCGGCCTACGCGATGAACGAGGCCTGCACGGCCGCCGACAACGTCTTCTACGCTGAAAACTACTGGCTCCTGAAACCCGATGAGGTCGAGGAGGAAGAGCATCCTCGTCGGAAAAAGCGGTGAGGGCAGTCTTATGAGTACTCTGTTTCCCCGGATGCCATTCGTTGATGATGAGACGCCCCTGTCGTGGGCAGCACGGCAGGCAGCGTTGCACACTGGTGGTCGTGTTGCACCATTTCTGACTGACATCGGACTTTCCCTGCCAGACGTAGCGCGGGGTGAAGATGGTTCAGTTCGGCGCCTTTGTGAGAAAGCGGGTTACGATCCAACCCCCGTATTGAACAATAACATCAGGGCCATCGGGGGCGGTCGCTATCAGCTACGCAGGCTCGAATTCGCGAAAGAGTTCACGACCGGCGCGTGTACTCGCATCTGTCCTGTTTGTCTTATGGAAGATCGCGATGGGTGGCGGCACCCCCAAGCAGCTATACGCCACCGGCTCATCTGGCGTTTCAATTCTGTCCGCACCTGTCCAGTTCACGGTGTCAGCCTGCGCGATTTACGCTCAGGGAAATCGGAGAGTAAGACGCATGAACTGCAGGCTATGAGCACTTTGATCGGTGCAGAGCAACTGCGCACTCCATGTGGCGTTCGAACCGTCTCTCCGTTGCAGACTTACACTGTGGGACGCTTGGAGGGACAGATCGGTCCAGCGTGGTTGGACGGTCAGAATATCGATCAGGCGGTGCGTGCAACTGAAATGATTGGCGCGCTCGCGGCTTTTGGCCCAGATAAGAAAGCGTCCGAAATGACGAGTGATATGTGGGACGCTGCAGGGCGCGCCGGATGGCCGATTGTCTCTCTCGGGGCAAATGAGGTCCGGGACTACCTTTTGTCGTGCTTAAGACCGATGCACAATGATGGTGTAAGACCGATGAGAGACCTTGGAATGCTCTACACATGGCTGTCCGCTGGTCGCCACTCCAAAGATCCTGGCCCTGTTCGTGAAGTGCTTCGGGAGGTACTTATTGAGACAACGCCACTCAGGAAGGGGCAAATGCTGTTGGGAAGGCCGGTTGCGGCCCCCCGCTTTTGCAGCGTCGCTTCAATTGCATTGGCTGAAGGTCTTGATTCAAGGCGCTTGCGGGACACCCTGAAAGTTGCTGGATTATTGACGCAACATGAGGTCGACCAGAAGAGCAATCGACTAGTGGTTGATTATACCGTTGCGCAAGATCTGATCGACATTGTGAAGCACGCGATTCCTATCACGCGCTTGCAGGACGTACTGGGAGCATCCCGTCTACTCATTGAGATCCTCTTGGAAATTGGTCAACTAAGCCGCACTCAGGTCCCCTACGCCCTCAAGTGCAAGATTGGAAAAGCAGTTGATGGACGTGGCGTGAAGCCGATTTTGGCTTTTCTTGATGCCAACTGCCCCACAGTAGACGAGGCACCCGAAGGCTACGTTCACCCATTCCGGAAGACTGGGGACACTGAGAAAAGTCGGGCGCGATTGAAGATTATCCTGGAATTGATGTTTTTGGGGCATTTGAAACAAGTGTTTCGCGTGACCGGTGAACACGGTTTCGCCGCCTTGGTTGTTGACCCAAATGAAATGCAATCTTTCATCGAATCTCCACCGCCAGGCCTGCCTCAGGACTCATATTTTTTCATGGGCTGAGCTCTACGCTGCAATCTTCAGCTGAAAATCCAGCTATGCCGCCTTCGGGCGGCATTTTTTTGTCAATTTTCGATGGTCATTATCTCTGGGTAAAATGGTCGTTTAGCGGCCTACAAGTGTGGGTCCGATATTTTTTCCTTTACCTACAGTTGCTTGACTCTAAGGGGGCGTCGTTGATGGACAAGTTCTTGTGGGTTCAACACGCTTGTAGGACCTACTAAAACTTGTCCATTTCCGGGGTTATTTGACCATTCCGGCACAGGATTAATGACCATCGGCTGCGTAGTAGTCGGCGGTTTCTTTTTCAATCAATGGCTTGTGAGGTGAGCGGATTTGCGGCCTTTGATGCGCCGTCGTAGCGCTCCGCCCTGTTGGGCGCCGTTGACGGCTAGCCGTGCTTTCGGCATCCATCAGGATCAATCCCGGCCGGGTTCTTTCCAACATCCCCCTCAAGCAGAACCTCTGCCCGAGGGCATGGCGCAACGCGCCAGAAAGGACCCCCATGACGAAAATCAAGTTCATCGATGCCCACTTTTCCGATCCCGACGAGAACGAGTTCGCCCTCAAGCGCCGCTTCGAGTGGCACCTGCGCAAGCTCCGTGCCCTTCAGGATGGGGTGTCCCCAAAGGTTCCGGGAGACTTTGAAGATGAGTTGCGCTGGAACGAGGATCTCATCGCCATACCGCTCTCGGAAAAGGACCGCACCAAGGTGCTACGCCGTGCGCGCCGGGTAATGGGCGCGCGCGCCAAGGTTTCCGGGCTTAGCCATCTTAGCTCAGATGACCGGCGCGCGCTGGAGGTGTTCCGCTGCGGGGCCGATCTGGTCGGCATCGCCAGCGAACACCGCGCCGATGAGATCGCTGCAGCCATTCATGCCGAGATGCCCTGGATGGCGGCGGCCACTGACTTCCTCTGGAAAGCGATGCGCCACTCGGTGAGGGTGGGGGAGCCCGGCTTCCGGCTGCCACCTGTGCTGCTCGATGGGCCTCCGGGGATCGGCAAGAGCGTTTGGTCGCGCGAACTCGGGCGCCATCTCGGGGTGCCGCGGTGTGGCATCGAGGGGACCGCAGAGCAGGCCTCCTTTGTCGTCAACGGCTCGCAACGCGGCTGGGGCTCGGCCTTCCCTGGACGGCCCCTGCAGACCATCGTGCAGAGCCTCTGCGCGAACCCGATCGTGGTGGTCGACGAGATCGAGAAGGCCGGAACACCGACCTCGACCAAGGGGCAGGCCTACGGCTTGGCCGAAGGGCTGCTGCCGCTGCTCGAACGCTCGTCAGCCGTGGCTTGGAAGTGCCCCTATTACCAGGTCGGCTTCGACATGTCGTGGATCAGCTGGGTCCTGACTTCGAACAGCCTGACGACGCTTCCGGCCCCCTTCCTGAGCCGCCTGGACATCCTGCGCGTCGCCGGCCCCGGCAAGAGTGATCTCATCTTCTTCGCGGAGCGCGAGGGCGCACGACGAGGGCTGGGTGGTGCTGCCCTGGGCGCGATATGCGAGGTGATCGACCAGATTGCTGAGGCGCATGAGATCAATCTGCGCCACGTGTCCAGGATGCTGTCGAGGGCGGAGGCCATGGCAAGCAGCCCACTGTCGCATTGAGTGGTTGATGCGAGCGCGCCTTAGGTCGGCCAAGACCAAAGCAGTGGCTTGGGCTGATGGCTGCAGCTGGCGGGGGGCAGCCCAAGCGGCATTCCTGCAAGACGCAATTTTACGCCAGGCGCCGACACGAAACGGCGGGAAGCAGACCTTCTCCGCATATGCATTATGATCTTCTTGGATTTGCCATAGCTGACGTTCGCTTCGGGTGACTTTGGAGGCTTCCCCATGATTTCCCTCAAAGGCAATGGATACAAAGACAATGCAAGCAACAAAGTTCGGGTACGCTCAGGCGGATACGGAGCGAGGCTTGAGGCACTGAATGATCAATCTGCGGAGGCTTCACTCGCGCGTTGTTGCGCAAATCCATGAGGATTCATCTCGTGAATCCAACATGCTAGCTGTTCAACATGAGCAGACCTCCGAAGACGACATACAAGACGACCAACTGGAAGAGCTACAATCATGCGCTGAGGCAGCGCGGATCGCTGACCGTCTGGTTCAATCCCTCGATGCAATGGGAGGCGGTACCGTCCGGGCGTCGCGGTCGCCAGCAGTCCTATAGCGACGCCGCGATCCAGGCCTGCCTGACCCTCAAGGTCCTCGTCGGGCTGCCACTCCGCCAGACGATAGGGTTCGTTGCGAGCCTGCTGGAACTGTCCGGCCTTGGCTGGTCCGTGCCTGACTTCAGCACCCTGTCGCGTCGCCAAAAGGCCTTGGACGTCACCATCCCGTATCGGGGCTCCAACGGCGCGCGTCACCTGCTCGTCGACAGCACCGGCATCAAGGTGGAAGGTGAAGGAGAGTGGCACACGCGCAAGCACGGTGGCTCGCGACGCAGGGTTTGGCGCAAGATCCACCTCGGGATCGACGAGGAAACATTGGAGATCCGGGCGGTCGAGGTCACCTCCAGCAATGTCGGCGACGCGCCGATGCTGCCGGACCTGCTTGCCCAAATTCCGGCGGGGGAGGAGATCGCCACCGTCACCGCCGACGGTGCCTATGACACCCGCGCTTGCCATGATGCCATCGCGGCCCGGGGCGCGGCGGCAGTCATTCCGCCGAGGCGGACTGCGAGGCCTTGGAAGCCGGACACGGCCGGAGCTCGCGCGCGAAATGAGGTCCTGCGAGCATCGAAGCACTTGGGTCGGGCGCTGTGGCGAAACTGGAGCGGGTATCACCGCCGTAGCAGGGTGGAGACGAAAATAAACTGCGTGAAGCTGCTCGGCCAAAGGTTAATGTCACGAGACTTCGACCGCCAGGTCGCCGAAGTTCAGATCCGTGCAGCGGTCATGAATCGCTTCACCGCACTCGGCATCCCTGTCACCTTGGCCCTAGGATAAGTGTGTCCGAGGAAAGGGGAACTCTGGCTGTTAGCTGATTTGTGCAACAGCGCCGGTCCTATGCGAATTCATGGCTGTGCAATTGAGACATTGGAGCCTCAGCGAAACTCATCGCAGTTCTGGTTACAAGAAATCTCCGACACAAACGCGGTCCCGATCTGATTTCATCGTAGCCTTAGCGCGTCATAAAGCTGGGGGCCGATCTGGTGAGCGTGTAGGCTATCCTCTTGTAGTAACCCAAGCTTTGCCGCACGCTGAATAGTCTCCATGTCATTGCGTGTACCCAAAGCCTTGCGAACCCGTTGCATGTGATTATCAACAGTTTTGGGGTTGTCGCGTTTGATTTCATATAGGATTTCCTTCACCCGCAGGCCTTGCGCTTTCAAACGCAGCACCTGTAGGTTCATATCGCTCAAGCCCATCTGGACTATTATATCGTCCGACCAATCACTGCACATGTGAAGATGATTTGCGAGCGATTGAATGATCGTCCTGTCCCTTTCAAAACGCGCGTCATGGTTGGCAATTTTTCCTGAGGTATCATACAGTCCCACGACCGCTCTGACACCATTGGCCTCAAGTGGGATTACCACTCCAGAGGACACGAAATCGCGCACCCCGCCCACCACACGGGCTAAATTTTGGGGCAGCTTCTCCTCGTGCAATAGACGGTAAAAGCTCGATTGGAGTATGGGTTGATGGGCCAAGGCACCCATCCGCATGCCAAGGTCGTCCCGAGCATAGTTGTTTCGCTGATAGATCTCACGCCATTCATCGGGGAGGCCCGACCGTTTTGAAACATGGTTGCTGTGAATGCCCTGTAGCGACCGCGTATCTGTGAAAAGGACGTAGTTCACACCGACATACCCATACTCCGCCTCGATGAAGCTCGAAAAAATTTCATACTTTGCATCAAGAGAAGGCGCTTCGGTGATATCTACCATCAGGTCGAAGGGGGCGTGCATGGTTCGATCTCACAGTTTTTGAAGTACCACAAGGTTAAATTCAAAATCCGAGATATCAATCTTTATTGAGGAGTTAAGGGGAATTTTCTAGCCGTGAGAACAACACGCTGCCGCCACTGCACTGTTTCCCCGCAGGGCATATCCTTCTACGGTTTGGGCGCTGTTCAATTTGGCTGCGCTCTGAAAGAGCATGACCCACAAGAGGATTGCCATGAAAGGTTCAACGGCGAAAGGAACCTTTCATGGCCAGTGACCTTTTGTTTGCTACACAATGCTATTTGTCCGAAGTAGGAACGCTTCCACTGTTCCAGTCCACAGTTGCCTGAACGTTCCACAACATATCCATGTATTGTTGAGGTTTACCGCCCTCGGCGTAATACACGATCTTACGCGCATAAGCGGGACCTGCATCTGATCGGGCAAAATCCACAACCGCATCGCGTTTGTGGTTCATCCAACGTTCGCAGAGGATGGCTGCCGGACTGATTGGAGAGCCAAGAAACTTCTGGTTTTCCTCCAATGCAGAACTCGGCAAGCCCGCAGGGGTCAGGGCAGTGGCATCTTCCGTCATCAGGAAGCACAGATCTAACGCATCCTCAGAGGTATCGAAGGTGCCGAATGTCGGTGTGACCTCGAACAATACAGCAAGCCTATCCTCCAGGAATTCCGAGGAGGACATCTCGATGGCCGCATCTTCGAAAAACGTGGCCTGGCCAAGCATCAACACGCGATCCTGGTCTTGCTGCTCACCAAGGACGAGGATCCGCATCTCGTTGTCTTTTTGATAGCGCATCGTCCACATCACGCGCGTATCCGAGCTAGAAAAGGAAAATTCGTCCTTCCAAAGTGCGCAGCCTTTTTCATCAAGTTTTCCATCGTCAGTGTCCATCACGTCCAAACGTTCACAGCGATAGCCCTCCGCCTCAAAAGTTGCGCGGATTTGTGCGGAAGATTGGGAAAAATTGGCACCGCCGATGGTTGCCAGATCTGCGGCAGACGCTGCGCTATGCGACAAGATCAATGCGACGGTTGTCGCAAGAGCCCGATTGAAAATCATCAAGGTATTCCTGGAAACTGAGTTGAAAAACAAAGTCCTGCCATGGGTTAACCCGCAGCAGGGGCAAATCTCAGATCATTTTGACACTTCGCTCAGATCTACAGGTACGCAGATGCCGGATTGCTGGCCCTGCTCGCTGTGGGACACATTGAGTTCAAGCGTTTCGTAAGAGACCGAAAGGGTTAGCTTGTCGTTCAAGCGCATGACCTGCTCAGACCCTGTGTCGGTGGTGGTCTGTGGCCCCGATCCCGGTGACAGGGTCATACGCAGCTGCTCGTTTTCGATTGTGACGGCTCCGTTATCGGCGCGCGCCATCACAAACCGAAAGCCACCAGCCTGACAGGCAAGCGCCTGTGGGCGGGAAAGCTCTGACGCCGGGCCGGAGATCTCTGCAAGTTGAGACAGGCGCACATAGCCGGAGCTACACACGGCGCCGATTGCATCCGGTGCGTTCAAATCGCACTCAAACCCATATGACTGGAACCGTACCCCCTGCCAGCCCTCAACCGGAGCGCCACAGACGCGCACTTTCTGATCCACCGGGATGACCTCGGTTGTGACCTCCTCAGGCCCGAGGTGGATCGGACTGACATCCTTGTCCGCCATCCACTCCGCAGGCCGCAGTGCATGGATCGGCCCGCAGTCCGGTGACACCTCGGGAACGGATACAACCGGAGCGACCCGGCCCTTAGTATGGGCAAACTGGTCAAGCACGTGGAAGTTATCGACAATAGAATCCGGGTTACAGGCCTCCTCGTTCGCAGGCATGAAATCATGCGCCAGTCCCAGAGACACGGAGGCGAATTCCAGATCCCGATCTACGCCCACAGTGAAAACCCGTTTTCCTTCATAAAAACGGATGTAGCTGAAATCTTCTTCGGATTGCGCGAGACCAGTTGAAAGGTAGGGCATGAACTGCACTGGCATGGACAGGTCATAGACAGGGTCAGACAGGTCAGGACCGCCGCGGAACTGAACGGTGTCATTCTGCAGGCACACCTGGACGCGAGAGGCGTTCTCCGTGTCACAATAGAATACCTGTGTCCCGCCGCCCTCACAGCCGGCAAAGGCCGGAGCTGCACAGGCGGCGAAACTCGCCGCGATTAAGTAGCGCTTCATCTGCGTTAGCCCCCGAACCCGGCAATATTGCCTTGTTTCACCCACGCGCTGGAGCAATTGCCCCAGTAAGCCATGTTCGGCGGCCAATCATCGGGCGTCATGGAGCAGGCAGCCAGACGTGCCTCATAATCGAGCTGGGCCATATAGCCACCGGCACCGTCGCCTTTGTTGGGATCTATCCAGATTATGCCAGAGTAGCCGTCCTCAGAGACGCATTCAAAAGCGGAGCCAAGATCGGAGGGAAAGGCATAGCCAAGGATCGCGGCCTCCTCCGATGGTGCCGCATAGAGCGCGATCTGTCCGTTTTCGGTGCCTTCATTGCTCAACACCCCGGCGACCTCTCGACAGTCATAGCTGCCATGGGGTGTGGCTCCGGGGATGGGCTTGCTCGGCTGGTAAAACGGAGCGCTGTCGGCGCTTGGCCCCGTCCGCATGGTATTCATTGAGACACGACGCAACGCCAAGAGGTTTTCGATTTCCGCACTCAGGGCCGGTTGCATACAAGAGAGGCTGCGATCTGGGGCGGTTCCGCGTCCAAACAGATCCAGCCAAATCTCCGCACCAGAGGTGTCGTCAGTATCCATGGGTGTTTTCACACTGAGTACAGCGCGCCCACCCTCATGCAGAAAAGAAAACTCATGCACATCCCACGGGAACCCGCCCGTACCCGGCGTCATGCCGAAAGGTACATCGGCGGCGAGCCGATAGATCGGACCATCCGAGATCTGAGGCGTCACGTGGAGTTCCAAAACCGGATCTCCTGTTTCAGGGTGCTGACTGCTGCAGACTTTGATTTCATCTGCCTCCTCAGTAAGACAGAGCACCTGTGTCGCCAGAATGTCGTCGCAAAAGGCCTGCGCCATGCCCGCCGAGCACAGCAGACTGACCCCGAATTTTGTCAAAAACGATCGCACGTTTAGTTCTCCTTTGAGGCTGGGGCATAGAGTGCCGCTTCGTTCAGCTCCGCAAGCGATCCATTCACTGTGCCGGTTGCACAGGTATATGAAGAGGTTCCACCGCCGTCCCGGATCAGGTTCATGCCTGCAGCCTGTCCGGATACGTAAACTTCATAGCCCGCACCCACGCCGCGCAGCGTTGAGGACGCCCAGTCACGCGCGGTAAGACCTGTCACATCCCCTAAAGGAACTCTGACTTCGGCGGCAAAGCCTGGCTCTTTTTCAAAAGCCAATCGGGCGTCTTGCGGCGTCCAGCACAGTTCCAGACGCCCTCCACTCGGCAAGGCGCATGATAGGGCCTGGGTTTCAGGCGGCAGGCACTCCGCATGACCAACGACAGGCGCAAAGGCCAAAAGACAAAGCAACTTCGAACGCATGAGGCCGCTCACCCTGCAAAAGCAGTGCAGTCATCAGGGCTGACCGATCCTTCAGGCATCCACCCCGCCCCTGTCTCCGTCTCGACGAACTCAAACCCACCCCATGGTTCAAAACGAAAGTGTACCGTAGCGCCGCCTTGTATGGTGCCTGTCGGATAGCTGTCACGCATGCCGATGCCACTGGTCAGGGTAACCGGTGCGCCAGTGTAGCCAACACAGGAGGATTCAAACTGTGACAGCGTCGGCAAGAGGTCGACATCATCCAGCTTTCCGATCAACGAAGAGGCCAAATGGCGACCTTTGGTATTAATCTTACAGCTATAGCTGGCTTCCAGTTGTTTATGTGCGCTGACCATTCGCTGATCCCAGTCATTCAGGCTGGGAGATTTCGTCGAACACTCTGCACTAAAAACCGACTTACCCAGGGCAGAGCCAAAGCAATAACCTGCTCTGTCGAAGGCCATATTCCGCAAATACCACGCGTCCTCACACAAGGCACTTGCAGTGCCCGCAGTGCAGGTCAGGGCTGCAGTTAGAACCAGTGCTTTCATCGTCATCTCCTTAAACAAGTGCGGGGCGTGTGCCTGGCTTAGGCCAAATGGAACCGCGCGCCACATGCCTGCGGTGTTATTGTATTTGCTGAAGATAGGCGCCATCGACCCAACCTGTGGCACAGGGCCCGTTATAGGGCTGGCCAAGGGCTTCGGGTCGCAAGAAGCACCCCGCCAGGCCCAGTGTTGGGATGGCAACAGCGACGAAATCATTTTCACGATCAATGATATCAACGGTGTCGCCGGGCTGTAGCATCCACCAGATCGGGGTTGCGGCCGAGGGGCGTGCCGCGGCATAGACCGGCAGGCCCTCGGGGTGGCCAGATGTGTCAGCCACCCGTGCCACCCCAACCGTATTTATGCGCGGGATGATCTCATCCTGGGAAAAGAACGCGGCAATCGGGCCGCGGGTATCCTGGGCGCCCCACAGTGCCTCGGGGTCGGCATAGATCGTTTCCGGCGTGCATAGTGTCTGATCGACATGAGCGCGCCAATGCGGTGATTGCAGCCACATGCTGTACTCGCCGGTCGCTGCAAGCGTTTCCTCCATGTCGTCCCACGGCAGCGACGCATGCAGGGTCACGGGCTCCGCCAGGTCGGTGCTCCAGAACCCGATTTCCAGCAGCAACTGATCGTCCTCGGACCAGCTGAACCACGTTGTATTCGCATCGGCAATCAGCGGCGTGTCATAGTACATTTCGCCCGACGCCAGCGTGTGACGTGTCAGAATATAGCTCTGATCCTTGGCGCAGACGGTAATCTGCTCTCGAGAGTTGGCGTCGTCCGTTGCACATTGAAACAGCACCTCGCCACCGCAAACAGATTGTGCGTTGGCTGTGCCGGACCACCCGGTCACCATCAAAATGGCAACCGCTGACAGAGTTCTTGGCAGCATCATAACAGCCCTTATTGCGCCGCGTCGATCAGCTCGATGAGCGAAGACAGGTCGCTGTTCACGCTGCCCGCGTCACAGGGAATATCAGCGATCACCGCGCCGTCTTTCAGAACATTGACCCCGCCCATTTCGGTGGCATCTGCCGCGCGTTCGCTGCCCCACCAGACCTCATAGGCGTAGCCGCCGCCACCATCAAAGGTCACGGACTCGCTCATGAAATTCCCCATGCCATTCCAGGGCGACGCGCTGATCGTGGCCATGTCCTGCAGGATCTCTTTTTCCACCGCCCCGTTGGATTTGAAGAACCCGTAAGCCGCCTTGGTGCCATCTGCCCAGACCGCGTTGCAGACCTCGACACCCTGCGTGCCGCCCTTCAGCGTGCAGGTGAACATTTCGGTGCCGTCAAGTTCGCAGAATTGCCCGGCTTGAAGCGCGCCTGCGCCAAACATCAGCCCAATCGAAAGGTATATCTGTTTCATATTGTGTCCTGTCACGCGGAATAGGTTGGAAATTTAGGGTGTCTCGGGTGTCTCGGGTGTCTCGGGCGCTGATTTACGCAGCCAATAGGCGCTGGCGGCAGCTCCGGCCAGAGCGACAGCAATGATGAGGAGCGCCAGAACAGGCCGGAAATAGACCCAGGCAATCGCTATCGTGGTGCCACCGACAACCAGCGTAAGAGCGACGCTGATCAACGAGGTAACAGAGGCCGTGATCCATCCCAGAAAAGGCAGAATGCTGGCAATCACGTCCACCACCCCGAACAGCGCCTTGAAGCCCAAAAACAGCAGGACCAAGAGACCGATGCGCAGCATCCAGGTTTTGAAGGTGTTGTTGGAAACAGCTGTCTGGAACATCTCGTCCGCGGTCCTCAGCCCTTCTTCCACCAAGTAGACCTTGCGTCCATTTTGTGCAGTGTAGGGCAGCAACGTGTCGCCGCGCTGTACACCGACCACGCTTGCCTTCTCGATTTCAGACGCGTGATAGCTCACCCGGATATCACCAAGCTGCGGAGCCGTGACACCCGCACCAAAAACGACCCGCCCCGCGACCAGTTTCGCCGGCTGCTCCAACGAAAGAGACCGCGCGACATCCTCAGCTTGCTGTGCGTCCAACAGCATCGGTGTTGAACCGCCCAGATCTGAAATCTCATCATCTACGGTAAAAGCACCAATTGTGCCCTCTGGCTGTCGGATCACTTTCGATGCGATTGGCATCGGCGGGTTCATATGTCCTTCGGGAACCCGAAACTCTGCTCCACTGGCTGGCGCATCCGTCCAATCCTGACGATAGGTGTATCGCGTGGTCTTTTCCTGCCCGCCACCTAGTTTTGTCTCCGTCTTGGTTTGCTTGTCTTCGATCCAGGCAAATTGCTCTACCTTGCGTTCAAGACGCACGGTTTGTGCAGACGCGACCATCCCCAGCGCCACATCCGCCAGCGGCACCTCAAGCGCAAGCGGGCCGCTTATATGCAGAAGGCGATCTTCGTTTTGCGGATCAATTACTCTGTGGTCTACCGACACAACCTGGTTGGCCCCTTCGGCAAGCGCCCGAGCTGTACGCACGGCATTGCCTTCGTTCCAAAACAGAAAATACACAGCGATACCGATAAAGCTGATTCCAAGTCCTATGCCTTTGATGGCGTTTTTCAGCCGGGCAAACAGGCCAACTTGCGTTGTTTCCGTGAACTGAGACACGATTTAAACCTTTGAAATTTCTGGATACGCGGGTCAGGTGCTTTTGCCAAAACCCAAGGTTTTGATGACTTCGGCAACATCTGCCATGCTGGGCCCAACGGCGATCGGCGCATCGGGGACGCCCAGCCAGTCGTTGATTTTCTGCGCCGTCACAAGATGGCGCCTGCTCGTCGTGTAACCATGGGACAGCGCAACACGATGCCTGTTCTGAGCAGCGCCTGTCACCACGCACAGCCGGTAGGTATAGCTGGTGTGCAGCCGGTTATTGCTACGTTCATTGCGCTTCAGATCAACATCAGCCTGCTTCACGTTTTCCAGCGTGATGGTGTCCTCGCGCGTGCCATGCAGCATTGTTTTTCGCAGGGTCAGTAGGTTGCTGGCGCGATCAAACACAACTTCTGTTTTGTGGTAGACCAGCCATACAATACCTCCACCGATGCAAACAGCTCCAGCAGCAACGCCCCAGCCCGCGGTGTAACCGGCCACGGCTGCGCTCAGGCTGAGCCCAACGACAACAAGAAGAATACTGCACAAAACGGCCGAAATGACGCTGGTTGTCCCCCTCAGGATGAGGCGATCAGGTTCATTCAGATGGATTATCATTTGGCGAGGCTCAGGTTTTCAAAGGTTTTGTTGAATTTGGTAGCCTCTGTTCGGTTGGGGCGAACCCGAAGTCAGGTGAACAGGTTACTCGCTACTAACGTTGCTTTGCGCGCAGGCGACGTCCGTCAGGTGCAAACGAGGCAGATAATTGCACCTGTCAGCGCCGACCTGCGCAGCAAACCATTGGTTACATCAGATCTGTCTGCGCGGAGATTTGGCGCGTGGGGTTCCGGGTACCCTTGCCGTTACCGGTGCCACGCTCCTGGGTGTCCGCACCGGATGCAGGCGCGCTTTGTTTTTCGGTGCCTTTGGCTTCCTGCGCAAAGGCAGGTGCGGATAGCGTCAGCGCAAGGGCAGCTAGAATGGTCGTGAATTTCATGGTCGTTCACCTGTTTGACGTTTTGTCAGCGTTTGATAGCGACAGCCGGCGGAGGCAAACATATGGATATTTCTCCATATTGCGGTCGGGTGGGATATCTGTCTGCGCGCACCGGCGAAATCGGCTCTATTGCACAAAGCCATGCAGCGGAGCATTTTCTCCGCGGCGCACAGATGTCCTCATTGGGCTGGCTGGTTGGCTCCATCCGGCGGCACAGGGAAGATGAAAAAAAAGCTTTATTGACGCCGCGCCGCATCAAGTCGGCATGCAGCCCGTTTTGACCTTGATCCTATACGTGGATACAAGGGCAAAGAAACTTCGTTAGAATGACCCGTACAGCCGTCTCGACCACCAATTCAGCGAATGGTCAGACAGCGGTGCGTGTAGTTAAAAAGAAGGACCTCCTGTTTCCGTCCGCAGCAGCACTTCAAGACTACATCGCCGAACTTATGGGGGCTCAGGAGTATCGCTGCGAACTGACGGGCCTTCTGTTGGAACTGGATGAAGTAAACGGCGATCCTGCGATGTTCGCTTCTTTAGATCGCATCGACAGTGGCGGGCTCTATGAACCCGGTAATCTTCAGGTTGTTTGCCGTTTCACAAACTCCTGGAAAGGCGCGTCTGATGACACAGAGTTTCGATGTTTGATCGGAGTTCTTCGATCATCTGCGTGCGCCTAGTAGATATGCACCTGGGCGAATGTCAGCAATGCGGGCTGCAGCCGCAGAATATTCGACTCGTGCCCAACGGCGGCTTTGGGCCGGTCTCGACGGTCTCCTCTGCGCTGCAAGTGCAAAGCCCTCTGTGAAAATCGCGGCCGATTTGGGCTGGCCTTGAACTCAGGCGCGTGCTGCTTGCGTTTCGACATGGCAAGTTCCGTGACAGTGACATCTTCCGCGTCGTCTTCGAACATGTGGTGGCCCAGTGCATTGCCCATGGCCTAGTCGGCGGCCAAGGCTTTGCTGTCGATGCCAGCCTGATCAGCGCCGACGTCCAGAAGCAGAGCTCCAGCCGTCAGGATAAATGGGACGCTTCCGCGATTGATCCGAAGGATGCTCCGAGGGCGGTGAGAGAGTATCTCGACACCCTTGACGCGGAGGCCTTCGGTGCGGCCACGCCCGTCCAGCCCAAGTTCACTGCGCACGCGGATCCTGCCAGCCAATGGACAGCGGCGCGTAATCCCGCTGCGGTTCACCATGCCCTTGAACATAACCGCGATCAGAGAGCCGCTTCCCGATTTTCGTCCGACCACGGCAGCCGGACCTCATAATTAAGCATCGGTCCGAGATGTGCGAGCCTCGCTAAGAGCGCCCCGGTGTTCCGACACGATCTCGCGCAAGAAGCTCGCGACGGCCTGCACCCGACGGGAGGACGCCAGATCAGTTTGCGTCACGAGCCAGATTGGCTGGTCGATGCCCAAGTCGGCGTCGACACAAACCAGGTCGCGCGGCTGCGCCAGAAAATGCGGTAACACGGCGAGGCCCAATCCCGAGGCACAGCCCGTCACCTGGGCTGCAAGCGAGGTGGTCACGACCGCAGGTGCCCGACCACGAAGGGCACGCTCGACCCACCGGGCGGCAGGAAGGTGGCCGTACCCCTCGGCCCAAGCGATGAGCTCGTCGCGCTCGAGATCGACTTCGGAACCTCCGGTGCGGCCTTCCATGTACGACCGCGCGCTATAAAGGCCGTATCCAAGCGTTCCTATACGCTGCACCGAGACATGCCCGCGGTCGGGCCTGGTCATTCGCAGCGCGATGTCCGCGTCACGGCGGTGCAGGTTCACGGTGGCGATGTCGGTGGCAATCTCGAGCGTCAGGCGCGGATGGGCGCGGCGCAGGCGCGGCAACTCAGGCAATATTAGCGCGGTCGCGAGGTTTTCGGCCGTGGCGAGGCGAACGGTTCCCGACACCTCCGGTTCTTCCGGCAGGCCCGATCCGAAGGCCTGCGCTGCGGCTTCCATCTCTTCGGCGCGCTCGACCAGAGCCGCGCCTTCTTCGGTCAGCCGGTAGCCGGTGTGGTGCCGCAGAAAGAGCGGGTCTCCAAGACACGCTTCCAGCCGCTGGACCCGCCGGGAAACGGTCGCCAGCCCGATGGAAAGCGCCGCGGCCGCGCCGCTAAGTGAGCCCGACCGGGCGACGGCGAGGAACACCGAGACGTCATCCCAAACCAGTCTCTGCCTTTCCATAATCGGAATTCCCATTACCGTTTACGGCCATTTCCTGACATCATCGGAAATGCCACACCCCTGTTGATTGCACAAGACAGGAGAGAGACATGGAACGACGGACACTCGGCACTGACCTCACGGTCTCGGCGCTCGGCCTTGGTTGTATGGGGATGAGTGAGTTCTACGGGCCTCGTGATGACGACACATCCCTGCGCGTCCTTCACGAGGCGACCGAACTCGGGATCGACTTTCTCGACACAGCGGACATGTACGGTCCGCACCACAACGAGGAGCTGATCGGTCGTTTCTTAAGCGAAACGTCGTCACCCATGAAGGTCGCGACGAAGTTCGGGATCGTCCGCGCACCAGGCGAGTATCGGCGCAGTTTGGACAACGGGCCGGACTATGCGCGGCAGGCGTGCGAGGGCTCGCTACAACGCCTCGGCGTCGAGCGGATCGACCTCTACTACGTCCACCGGGTCGAGCAGGGGCGACCCATCGAAGAGACCATGGACGGGCTCGCGCGCTTGGTCGGCGAGGGCAAAATCGCGCGGATCGGTCTCTGCGAGGTTAGCGCCGAGACACTCCGACGAGCGCATGCCGTGCATCCGGTGACAGCGGTGCAGACAGAATACTCCCTTTGGTCCCGCGGACCAGAAGCCCAGGTCCTGCCCACGTGCCGCGAACTGGGCATCGGGTTCGTGCCATATTCGCCGCTCGGTCGGGGCTTCCTCACGGGGCGCTTCCAGGATGGTCAGTTCGAGAAGGGGGACTTCCGCGCCTCGTTGCCCCGCTTCCAGGACGATGCGGCGCAGGCGAACCGTCGGATCGCCGATCTCGTCGCAGGGGTGGCGGAGCGGAAGGACTGCACACCTGCGCAATTGGCGCTCGCCTGGCTTCTCGCGCAGGGAAAGGACATCGTCCCTATCCCCGGTACGAAGCAGTCGAAATATCTGCGCGACAACGTAGGAGCGGCGGAGATTGTGCTCTCGGACACCGATCTGGCCGAAATTGATGCTGGCCTCGCCGAGCGGCCGGTCTCGGGTGCCCGTTACACTGCGGAGGGCATGAAAGGAGTGGACGCATGAGCGCCCCATCCGATCGCCTGACCCGTGCCCTTTCCCTTCTCGACAGTCTTGAGCCGGGAGCGCCGGAACGGGTGCAAGACAATCTCGACGCCTTCCACCCAGACACGGCAGAACTCGTCCTCGGATACGCCTTCGCGGACGTCTTGGGCCGCGACGGGATCGACCTCAAGACACGAGAAATGATGACCATCGCCATGCTCGCGGCCATGGGCACCGCGCAGGGGCAACTTGAGTTCCACATGCGCGCGGCGATGAATACCGGTGTAAGCCGCGAGGAAATTGTCGAGATCGTTTTGCAGGTCTCCGTCTATGCCGGTGTACCTGCTTGCATGAACGCGATCACGGCGGCGAAGAAGGCGTTTGAAGCCGCCGGTAAAGCCTGACTGGAGATCGGCATCGCTGTCATTCGCGGACCATGTAGCGAATGCAAGAAGGCCCACACATTGCCACTCCGCAGCCAGCTCGATTTTGTATATGCGCCGTCATTTCCTGACGGAAGCCTTCCGAGATCACGCGCACCGCATGTTTCGTGGCGGAGTACACGGTGGAGGCCGGAAAGATCAGATGCCCCGCGACCGAGGAGACGTTGATCACCTGACTCGATTTCTGCGAGATCATCTGCGGCAATACGGCGGTGATGCCATAGAGGACCCCTTTGACGTTGACGTCGATCAACAAGAAAAGATCCGACATGTTCACCGCGAGTTTTCGGATCGTGATTCACACCACCAGCCCGAAATCAATTGGGCCTGACCCTAAGACCGAGTTATTAAATGGATAAATCCGCTACAGCCTGCGAGAAGTTCAAATCCTGATCGAAGAATGGAGGAAACACTACAACACAAACCGCCCACATAGTGTTCCGAGCTACCGCCCTCCGGCCCCAGAAACCATCGTCCAGATGGACCAAAGGCTGGTCATGCACGAACAACCAAATTGGACCACTCAAGTGGGGCTGAATACTGGTAGATCACTCGAATTCACTCCAGATTGCGCACCATACAGCTCTCACGCACTGAAATAGAACTTCGATCAAATAAAACACACTTCCGCGCGGTTGAATCTTACTCCCCTGAGCAAAAATAAAATCCGCGCTGCATCTACTCTTTCAGCTCTTTGAAAAATATTCGAACCGAGATCGGCTTTATGGTGAGAGGTTGGTGGAAAGTCAAATAAAAGCAACGCCATCGCTACTCATCAGCGCGCTTGCATTACATCATTCTTTATGCAAGCTGATTGCTGAGGCGCAATCTCTAATCACGACCGATCAATCGCACTTTTTAATTATTGAAATATCATGTCAGGATTCGGAATTTCAAATCATGACTTTTGAAATCAGGAAACATGACATTTTATACGGGGGAGATTTTAGTCAATGTCACATTTAGCTGGTTCATACATTCGAAAATCGTACATCAACACTGTAAACTTGGCCGTTGCAACGGTCGTAGCCAGTCTTCTAGCTGAAGCTGCCTTCGCGCAAGCTGTGCATTGGACTGGGGTCAGCGGATCAAACTGGAATGATCCTGGAAATTGGAGCGCAGGAACTCCATCCGGCTCATCAAGTGCTGTGATCGCGACCAATTCTGGGGATAATGCTCCTGTTCTCGATGGAGATAGTAGCACGATATCTGGTCTGCTCGTGGGGTCGCTCGATGGAAGTGATCTTGAGGTGCGCAACGGTGGAGTTCTGACGGTAGGGTCTGCAACCATTGGCAACAACAGTATCAATAATGCTCCCGCAAATCGGCTGTCAGAGCAGTCGGGCACGTTGCGTTTAACGGGAACTGGTTCGCAGTTTTCAACGAATTTTCTGAACTTGGGATTGTATGGGGAAGGTCTTCTGGAAGTAGAAGATGGCGCAACATTGACCGTCAATTCTTCTCTGTCGTTAAGTACGTTTGAAGGTTCAAGCAGCCGGTTGACCATCAACGGAGAAGATACGTCTGCGCAGCTATCAGGAGTGACGATCGGTGGAGACGGTGAGGCTGCAGCAACCGTTTCAAATGGAGCGAGTGTAACCAGCGGAGCAGTCACGTTTGGACGATATTCTGGCGCAACAGGTGCGCTCGAAATTAGTGGAAACGGTTCCAACTGGACACTTTCAAGCGGAACGCTGAATGTCGGTGGTGCTGGAGACGGATCTGTCAGTGTATCGAATGGCGGCTCACTCTCATCGACCGGAAGGCTTATATTGGCCTCTGACGTTGGCGCAACAGGTGAACTCACGATCGAAGGCGCAGACAGCTCAGTAGCTACCACCAATTATGTGTCGATTGGCAATTCAGGTTCGGGTAGCGCGACGATCTCCGACGGCGGGCGCTTGCAAGGGGCACAAATCCTAGTGGCTTGGGACGATGGTGTGACCGGTACACTGGATGCGCGTGGTTCAGAAAGCCGCATCGGCGTTAGAGATTACCTAATGGTTGGTTATAACGGCAATGGGATAGCCACGTTTTCTGATGGCGCAACGCTGGAGGCAACCAGTGCGGCCACCGCGAACCTGGTAATTGCTAATGCGGTCACGTCTACTGGGATCGTCAACATTGGTGCCGCTCGTGGTTCTGACGCGGCAGCGGCGGGCCACGTCGCGTTGGACAAAGTGCTTTTTGGGGCGGGTACTGGGGAGCTGGTCTTCAATCACAACACTGCCGATTACCAGTTTGATGCAGCAATCGTGAATAATGGCACTCTGTCGCATCTGGCAGGTGATACCACTCTAACCGGTGACAACAGCAACTTTTCCGGCACCACCAATGTGAATGGTGGACACCTCAGAATTACAAACGCGCTTGGCGGTGACGTCAACGTATTCGCCAATTCGCGCTTTGGTGGCGCAGGCACTGTGGGCAGATTGAATGTCACCAGCGGCGGAGAGGTTGCTTTGAGCGGGACAATTGCCGTGGAGGGGGATGCAGATTTTGCTGTAGGGTCGTATTTCCTGGTGAATGCTGATCCGACCGGGAATGATCTCCTTTCGGTTGACGGTTTTCTGCTCCTGAACGGCGGTACGGTTGTGCATCAGGAAAGCGCAGCTGAGTTCGATCCAACGGCACGTTACAAGATAGCAGAGTCGACCAGCGGCGTTTTTGGTGAGTTTGATGATGTCCAAACAGAGCTAGCTTTTTTGGATGCAAGTCTAAGTTATGAAAACGACGAAGTTTGGCTCGGACTTGATCGCAATGACATCAACTTTTCAGATATCGCGCTAAGTCAAAATCAGAAAAATTTGGGGCAAGCATTGGCAGGCCTTGAGTTGAGTGACCCACTGGTACAGCAGATCCTTGGCATGTCGGAAGAGACAGCACGTCAGGCCTACAATCAACTGGCGGGCGAAATCCATGGTTCCAACGCCTCAGCAATCGTTCACGACACCGAAGTGCTCAGGAGCTTATTGATGTCTCGTTTGCGCCAGCAACAAGAGACACATCGTTCAGAAAGTGTGAGCCGCAATGCAATGCACTTTATGAACAACACCGCGCACCCAGCAGGGAATGTCTGGATGCAAGGGGTTGGCTCGTGGTCGGACTTCGACGGAAATGGCAATGCAGTCGGGACGCGGCGAGATTTTGGCGGATTAGCCGTGGGCTATGACCGAGAAATGGCAAACGGGGTGCAGGTGGGCTTGATGGCGGGCTACTCAAACACCTCAACTCGAAATGATGTAGAAGCCCGATCTGATGCTGATAGCGCAACGCTGGGGCTCTATTTCGGTACAACTGGCGGAGATCTTCGGTTCGGCGGCGGCATACTGGCGAGTTGGCACGATGTAGACACCTCTCGTTCTTTGGGAAGTGTTGGCATGGGTACCGCCCTTGGCCGCTATGACGCGCACAGCTACTCCATCTTTGCCGAGGCGAGCTACGAATATCAACTGGAACGCGGCCAGCTACAGCCATTCTTTGGTCTGGCGCATGTAAGTTATGACAGCGATGGGTTCAGCGAAACCGGTGGCAATGGTGCATTGACCGTCGCAGCGATCTCGGCCGAGACATCCTACGCAACTCTAGGTCTTCGTGGTCAAACGAAGGTCGCCTTCGGATCAGAGTCCTTACTAGCGACTGGTATGTTGGGTTGGCGTCATGCATTCGGCGATATAAACTCATCTCAAACTGCATGGTTGCAGGGGAATGCAATGAACATAGAAGGCATGCCGATCGCGGAAAATGAACTGCTCATAGAAGCGGGTCTGGGTATGGAAGTATCCCCTAATGCCACCTTCAAATTTAGTTATTCAGGCCGTCTTTCTGATGACTACGCCGACCACGGGGTTCGCGCGAATTTGAAGGTCGCATTTTAATCGCCCCTAGCTTCACATAGAAAAAGGGCTTTCTGGTTGCGTAGGTGCGCAGCGGTAGTGCAACCTATGCAATTAGAAGTTCGACGTTCGTATATTCACTGGAAGCGGTGCGCCGCTTGAACTGCTCCCCGTAGAGTCCGCGTTTTTTAGTTCGCTCTGTTCAGGGTTTGGTCCTCTACTGACCGTTGGTGATACTCCCACGGGGTGAGTCCGTCGAGGCTTGTGTTGGGGCGGTGATGGTTGTAGTCTTCGCGTCAGGCTAAGATCAGCCCCCTGGCATGGCGCAGGTTGGCGAACAGGTGTTCGTTGAGGCACTCGTCGCGCAGGCGGCCATTGAAGCTCTCGACGAAGCCGTTCTGCATTGGCTTCCTAGGCGCGATGTAATGCCACTCGACCTTGCGCTCCTCCTGCCATTTCAGGATGGCATTCGATGTCAGCTCCGTTCCGTTGTCGCTGACCACCATGCAGGGATTGCCGCGCACCCGGGCGATGTTGTCGAGTTCACGGGCAACGCGCTGTCCCGACAGCGAAGTGTCCACGACCGTCGCCAAGCATTCCCGGCTGAAGTCGTCGATGACACACAGCACCCGGAAACGGCGCCCGTTCGAGAGGCTGTCAGACACGAAGTCCAGCGACTATCTTTGGTTCGGCCTTTGTGGGATCGCCAACGGCACCCTCGTTCCGATCGCGCGCTTGCGACCGCCACGCTTGCGCACGCTCAGGCCCTCTTCCCGGTAGATCCGGTAGAGCTTCTTCCGGTTCACCTTCCAGCCTTCGCGGCCAAGAAGAAGATGCAGCCTTCTATAGCCGAAGCGACGCCGTTCGCTGGAAAGCTCCTTCAGCCTTTCCCGCAGCTCGGCGTCCGCAGGTCTGGTTAATCCACGTCGATACACACGCGGATCTGTGCAGGTTGCCAACCTTTTTTGCTCCGCGCAAAACAATGGCTTAGTTGACCGTGTGGAGGGGGCGGTCGTTCAGCCCCTGAATGTCGGGATAAGCTTCCAGAAGCACCTCGCGCATGGGTCTGCTGGTCAGGTGCAGCACCCACCATTCGGCATCGTCCCAGATCGCGATGACCGGATATCGCATGATGCGATCCCCTTTGCCTGAGTTAAAATCGATGTGCGTCTCGATTTGCGCCAGTACGAGCTCTCCACGGCCCGCTCCGGAACGCGCTATGTTTGGGTAGAAGTGAACGCGCTTCACCTGGATATCCTTGAACAACTGTTCCGCGCTGGTACGATAGCGACCTCGCACCCATTCTGGCTGCCGCTCTACCCGCGCGGCACCTTGTTCAAGATATCCGGGTGGGAGCATATTCGCTAAAGTGGCGGCTTCACCTGTTGCATAGGCTTCCTTGAACTGTTCCATCCTGTCCATCAGCGTCTGATATTCGGTATCGGTCAGCCACCGTGGCTCAAAGACAACGCGTCGTTCAAGGTAATCATGGGCGAGCCTTGTGCCTGCCAGAACCAGTAGCAGGATTACTAAAGACGCATAGATCTTAAAGGGCCGCGACCGAACGATTTTTCCAAGCGAAGTCATCCCGGCGTCTCCATGGTAAGGCATTCGGAACTGCGACTTCTACCTTGCGTGAGATGCCACTTCAACCCGCGACCCTCGTGTCAGATAACGCACCAGTCAGTGATCTAAGGAATGTCATCTAGATCACCGGGAACCGGGCCGGACTCGATTTCATAGAGGGCAGCCAGGATTTGTGATGGTTTCACGCCCTCCTTCGAACTGATTTGATCCAGTGACGAGGTCCCACTAGGTGTTAGCAGTTGTCCCTGCAAGGCCACGAACGGCGCACAGCGATTCCGCTTGCTACGCCTTGGCGCACTTTCGCCCTTGCGGCGTCAACCATGCGCGTGCGCAGAACGCTGAGCTCGAACTCGCTGAGGCTGCCCTTCATGCCCAGAAGCAGCCGGTCATTGGGATGGCGCGGGTCGTAGACGCAGTCATGATCCACGATACGCGCATCTACCAGGCCGCAAAGCTCCAGCATGTGATGCCAGTCGCGCCCTTTGCGGGCCAGGCGCGACACTTCCAGGCAGAAGACCGCGCCGATCGACCCAGAACACAGCATGGCGACAAGCCGTTCGAAGCCGGGCCGGGCCTGGCAGCCGCTGGCTGATACATCAAGATCGTCGTCGATGACATCAATCCCGGCAAAGCCATAGCCACGGGCCATCTCGACAAGATCGTATTGCCGACGCTGACTTTCGAGATTCGTCATGACCTGGCTCTGTGTCGACTGGCGCACGTAGATCACAGCCTGACGCTTCAGCAGCTCCGGTGGAAACGTGAGGGCCATGTCATCCATCGCTTTGCCCTCCCGGACCGGTTCTTGCCGCGGTCAGGAGCACCTGGGCCAGCGCTGTCACGATCGACCGGTATTCCGGTTCCGTCAGCAACGCCGGCTGTGTCAAAGGCAGCGGCAACTGGGTTGGTGTCAGGATCTCGCGATGCTTCATTCGGGGCCGCCATGGGTGAATCGTCACCCTTGAAGCCTCGCCGAGAACCAAGGTGCCCAAGAACCGAATGAAGGTCGAAAAGCGCATCCGCGGACGCCAATGGTGCGCCAAGCTCGAAACCCTGACAAACTGAAGCATCCAGCATCCACGCAGGCGCGAGGATTGCAACACCTAGATCGCGCTCGAGCCCGACATGTTGGCCATCACCGCGGTTGAGCGTCCGGAAAACCTTCACGTCCGCGCCAAAATAGGCATGCCATCGATAATGAACCCGATAAACCTGCCAGACATGGGCAGAATGAACGGGAACTGGCCATCGGCAGGAAAAACTGGATGTTTGCCGGTTCCGAAGGCGGCGGAAAAGCCATGGCCATCGCCTTCACGCTGATCGAGACCGCCAAGCTGAACGACGTAGATCCGCAGGCCTAGCTGACTTGGGTGCTCGGACGCATCGCCGATCACAAGATCAATCGTCTCGACGAGTTGATGCCTTGGAGTTACGCTGCGCAGACAGCGTAACCGGGGACGCCTCGTCCGCGCCAGAGCGCCTTCACCGGACGGTCACGAAAGAACTGCTAGGGTCAGGATGCATTGA
>NZ_LNWY01000018.1 GCF_001681715.1 Tritonibacter mobilis
TGAATCCTGACCCTAAAAGTGTGGGTCCGATATTTTTTCCTTTACCTACAGTTGCTTGACTCTGAGGGGGCGTCGTTGATGGACAAGTACTTGTGGGTTCAACAGCGCTGCGCTGCGCAAAAACGCTGAACCGGGCTGACCCCGTTTCCAACGCCCGGAACCTAGAGTTCATGAACGATGGGCGGTGTCGTGCAGACGGATTTGGCGATGTCGACCACATGGCGGTGATGGGTCAGGTAGATTGCTTGGCCACGCCCACCGATGGTTTCCATAACGCGGCAGGCAGCACTGGTGCGTGCCTCGTCAAAGGTTTCGAAAATATCATCGCAGAAAAACGGCAGCGTCGTGCCTTGGGCCACGAGCTGTTCATGCGCTGCGGCGCGTAGTGCCAGATAGAGCTGAAACCGAGTGCCCTTTGACATCTCATCTGCTCTCTTGCTTACGCCATATTTGTCGACGGCCAGCAAAACCTCGCTATCCTTATCGATCTGGGTGCTGAGGGACGGATAGGCCCCTTGTGTCAGACTGGCAAAACACTGTTCGGTTGCCGTGAGCATCCCGCTGCGGTGGCTGTCGCGGTAGCGTCGGATCGCATCCGAGGCGAGATGGTGACCCAAGGAAAGCTCAAGGTGCTTGACTGCGGTCTCTTCGAGTTGCAGTTCCAGCGTTGCCTTCTGTTCGACCAAAGTGGCAATCGCATCGTCTCCCTTGATCTCGGCAAGAGCATGTTCGGCGGTGACTCGCTCTTGGATCGCACGGGTCAGCTGCTCTTCGGCGTGCGCGAGGTCGGAGGCGTTGCTGTCCAGCGTTGCGTCCAGTTCAGAAACCGAGGTCTCTGCAAGCTGCGCTCTTGCGGTGTCGATATCATCGGTGTCCAGTTCAGAGCGCACTTGGCGGGTGAGGGCGTCCAATTTGGCGCGGCTCTCGATGACTTGCTGCGCGCGGGTTGCGACCTCGCGCAGAGCGTCGATATCCTGCAGTGCCTCAGGGGTCGGGAAGACCGACGCGATGGCCGCGACCTCCTGATCAATGGCGTCCTGCCTGCTTTTGTGATCGGCTTTGTCCGCCTTGGCGGCCTCAAGCGCATGATCGAGGCTCTCCTGTTTCTCTTGGGTCGCCCGCGCATGTTCTGCCAGAGCCTTGAGCGCGGCATATGTTTCGGCTGCTGTCGCCTGCGGGGGTAGATCGTGGGCGCGGGCCAATGCGGCCACTTCCTCGGCGAATTGCGATTGGTCCGTCTGCATGGTCACGACCCTACGGGCCGCGCCAGCGCGGGTTTTCTCATGTTCGCGCAACGCGCGCAGTGGCTCTAACGAGGCCATGAGGCGCTCGGGCGCAAACCCTGCGCCAAGAAGGTTCTGAACCAGCCTCTGCCACGCCTGCTCTGCATCCTCTTTTGCGCGTTGTGCTTTTGTGTGGCGCGCCTCGCGCTGGGCGAGATCCCGTTTTGCCTGTTGCTGGGCGTCCTGGGTCTTGGTGCGAACCTCAGCTTGTTTGCGCTCTTCTTCAGTCAGGCGGCGTGCGGTGGCCAGGGCCGTGTTCAGATCAGCCGGAGCAAACGGCAGGACGGCGGCAAGCTCCGTCATCAGGGCCTCCGCCCGCCGCAATGTCGATTGATGAGCCTCCTGTGTCTCGCGAAGGCTCCGCGCGTCTTCGCTGGCAACCTCGTGGAGCTGCACCCACTCCAGCCACTCGGCAGGTGACAGAGGAGCGGTGAGCCCCACCTGAGCCGCTGCCGCGTGGACGTCCCGCTCAATATCGCTGCACGCGTCGTGCAGGCTTGTGATGCGCACCTGTGCTTGCGCTGCGCGTGCACGAGCCTCGGCCTCAGCCTGCCGGATCTCACGCAATTGCGCCAATTCGCGGGACTGGGTCAATCGCGCGTCGGCAGCGGTATCGTGCAGTTGCATCGCGGTGTGAAAGCCGTTGGCGGTGCTTGGGGTCAAGGCCGCAAGATGCTCTGCCCACCGGGTATCCCGCTGCGCGCGCAACTCTTCCGCCTCGCTGTCAGAAACGACCTTTGCATCCTCTGTCAGCACACGGGCCTGAGCCGCGCGCGCTTCTGCGTCCTCTTGGTGTGCGTCGCGTTTTTCCTGTGTCGCACGCAGCTCACGCAGCACCTCTTGGTGGCGTTCGGACCAGAGTACCGCCTGCGGGCGAGAGCAGGGGCAAGCGGGCAAGCTGTCAAATGAAGCACCCGCAAATGACAGCGCCGAGAGGGACCGACCTGCCTTGATCTTCGCGGTTTCAATGGCTTGCAGTGCTGTGGCATGGGCGGGGGCAAGGCTCTCTGCATCGAAACGGAGCAAGATATCCCCGACCAGCGGGGCCGGATCAGCCACGGGCTGAGTGTCCTTCAGGGCTTGGTTTGCGGCATTCACCCGTTCTTGCAGGTCAGCGACTTCGCGCGCCTCGGCTTCTGCGGCGGCACTGGCGGCGCGCAGGGTTTCTCTGACAGTTTCCAGCTGCGCAATATCGGCGCTGGATAGGACAAGGTCCTGCAAATCCGCGTCTGGCGATACGATGCCAAGATCCCGCGCCGTCTGCCGCATCGCCACCTCAGCCGCCTGCTGCTCGTCCTGCCGTCTGCCGAGGTCAAGCCGTGCGGTGCGGTCGCGTGCGGCCAGATCCTCAAGCGCCTGCAAGGCACCCGCAAGCTCAAGCCCTGCCGGCGCAACCGAGAGGCGGGCGCGCTCTTCCTGTAGGGTGGCAATCTCGTCGCTCAGCCGCGCGATATTCTGTGAGGCGACACCGCGATCACTGCGCAGTTCGATCAGACGTTCAGGATTGAAATCAAGGTGTGTGGGGTAGGCCGACCATGGCGCAATGGCCTGTTCCAGTTCGGCAATTTCTGCCACCAGTGGCAAGGCACGCCGCTGTGCCTCGGTCCGGGCCTTGGCGGTGTTCAACGCATTGCGGGTCTCACGCGCGCTCAGTTCAGCGTCCTGCGCTTTTGCGAGGTCGCGTTTCAGGGCCTTCCACGCGCTGGCCGTTACGTCGCGCGCTTTTATGTCCTTGTCGACCTCCGCCAAGGCGCGTTTCAACTCGGCCATACGGGTGGTGCTTGCGCGCTTTTTCCAGAGCGCATCAGCCCGTTCGCGGATGCCATCCAACACACTGCTGAGGTCCGCGACGCCCGCGGCGGCGGAAAAGAGCAGACGCCCGATGTCACCTTCGGCGTTTGCGATCTCCTCACCGCCGCGTTCGATCGTCTCGTCATCAAGGCAAAGGAGGCGGCGATAGTCCAACTCCGACAGGCCCGCCAGATGTGCAGAGAGGGCGGCTTCTGGCACTGCGGTCCCGGTCTCATCCACCAAGGCCCCGCTGCGGGAGGGCAGGCGGGTGAAATTGCGCAACGCCCCCTCAATCTCTAATGTGGCAGAGATTTGCAGGTTCTTGCGCGGGTGCCGGAAGGCATAACTCTCGCGCATCGGAAAACCGTAAAACAGCCGCAGGACCGCTTCCATCGTGGTGGTTTTACCCGCCTCGTTGGGGCCGTAGATGATGTGAAAATCATGCCCGTCGCGCCCAGATCCAAAATCATACTGCCGGTCGGTGAAATGGCCAAAACGGTCCAGAGAAAGCCGTTGGATCCGCATCAGTTTTCCACTCCCTTCATCTGCGCCAGCACAAGATCGGCGCCCGCTTGGGTCAGCCGGTCGATCAGGGCGTCGCGGGCGGCTTCATCCGCCATCAGCTTATCGCGCAGGGCAGCAGGCAGATCCTGCAGGACGGTTTCCACCTCAGCGCGGGCATGGTCTGCAAACCCCGGCTCGGTGCGGATGGTCGCCATTGTCGCGGCCAGCTCATCTGCGGCGCTGCTGGTGCGCTCGTCCGTGTTTGGCGGCGAGAAGGCGAACAGCAGCTTGTCGATCCAGAGGCTGCCTTGGCTCTGGGCAAGCTCTTCCAACTGTTCGATCCAAACATCACGGTCCCTGAGAAATTGCCAATGGCGGGCAGGGCGACCGGTCAGCGTCAGGCGCAGGACACCCTGAGGCGCCGAGAGCGCGTTTCGCATCGCGGTCAGATGATCCTTCAGCAGCACCCGCAGGGCCTCATCGCTATCGGCATCTGTGACGTCCAGTTCGGTCTGGACAAATTCGACAACGGATGTAGGCACTTCGCTGATCTCGATGTGCCCACCATCGATTGTCAGCAGGGTGGCGGATTTTGGGCCTGCCTCGCCAATGTCGCGTCCTTGGGGAATGCCGGGCATCACCACCCATGGCGCGCTGGAATGAACCTGCCGCTTGTGGATGTGACCAAGCGCCCAGTAGTCAAACCCCATGCCTGCCAGCTCCGTGACGCTGCAGGGGGCGTATTCATCGTGACCCGCCGCCCCACCAAGAGAGCTGTGCAGCATGGCGATGTTCACCGCCCCCGACACCGGAGATTTGAAGCGCGGCAATAGGCTGTCGGGCGCGTGGCGATCCGCAAAGCTGACCCCGTGTATCCAGACATCTTCGGTCAGTTGATATTTGCCACCCCGCGCATCGAACACATGCACATGGCCGGGCAGGTCGAGCGTGCCGGTGATCGGGTTTTCCGCGTCATGGTTGCCCTTGATGTAGAACGCCTTGATCCCGGCCTCTCCGAGGCGATCCAGTTCCGCCAGCAAGAACGCGCCCGTGCGTGCGGTGCGTTCTTTTCCGTCAAAGAGATCCCCGGCGATCAACAACGCCGCCACCTCTTCGGAAATCGCGCGGTCAATCAACTGGCTGAAAGCAGACCGCGACGCCGCCGCGATGGTGTCACGCAAGCCGGTGTTTCTCAGGGCAAGTGATCGCAGTGGTGAATCTAGATGAACGTCGGCGGTATGCAGGATTTTTATCAAGTGGGTCCCCTTATCGGGGCCGAATGAACCAAGATTTCAACTGCAAAACAATAGCGAAAGCCGCTCTCAGCCCGTGCCCGCCGCGATTGACCCCGCGCCTAAGGCTCCAGCGGCCATGCGCGGCCATAGGCCACAAGGCGCCGGTTCAGTTCATGGGCGCGGGAAATTCCGGTTTCCAACGCAAAAACAAAGGCCTGCGTCAGAAAGAAACAGGCGGCATCCACATCGCCTTCTCTTTCTTTGCTGTCAGCAGCAATTGCGTAAAGCTCGACCAGTCGTTCCAGATCGTGATTGGCATGAGCCGCAAGGATCGCTGCATGGAGCGCTGCGGCCTCCTGCGGGGATATTTGCGTCCATTCTGCGTTCATGACGCGCGCCCGGCCTCGATTTGGGTGGCGACCCAGTGATGGAAGTTATGCGTCGGCCCGTCCATCGCAGGCGAAAACCGCCCGCCGTCGAACATTGGCCCATGACGGCCCTTTTGCATGCCCTCAACAACAAAGATGTCTTCTTCAAAGACGGTCTTCCACAGTTGCGCGTTCTGGTGGCGCAACGGATCGAGTTCCGGCGTCTCGGCGCTGGATTTTGCGTAATAAAGCTCAATATGCTCGACCGTTTGCTCGCAGCTCCGAGGTTCCAGCACGATGGCAAAGGTATGATCACGCTGCACGCCCAAGAGGACGTTGGGATAAACGGCAACATATTCACCGCCGGTCGTCCATTTGTCGCTGAGCGCGTCGAAATCGGGGAAAACCTCACCTTCGGCGCCGCGCAACTGGCGATAAACCAGCGTGCCTTGGCCCGAGTATTTTCCGGGTGATTCAATGTTGTAGTGATCTTCCAGCCGGGAATAACTATTCAAACCCGGATGCACCCAGGGCAGATGGTAGCTCTCGCAATAGTTCTCCACGGCGAGCTTCCAATTGGTGTTGACCTCAAGTTTCAACGAGCTTTCCGGCCCGCCGTGATGCAGGGGGCGGTCAAACTCCTGCCAGCGGTCCAAGAGCTCTGCATGCACCTCCTCAAAGGGTGCGGCCTTGCCGTCGATATTCACAAAGATCACATCCTGCCACACATGCGCGCGAAAGGAGACAAGGCCCAGCTCCGCCATCTTCACGTCCTCATGGGTGTTTTGCCCCACACCGCCCACATGGGGTGCGGCTCGCAGCTGCCCTTTGAGGCTGTAACACCAGCTGTGGTAGGGGCAGCGAATGGTGCCACGGATGTTTTTTGCCTCCTCCACAAGGATCATCCCGCGGTGGCGGCAGGTGTTCTGATAGACATGAATGGCCCCGTCCTGATCGCGCACCAACAACAGCGGCACGCCGAGGAAATCCACGGGCTTGGCATCGCCCGGTTCGGGAATGTCCTTGCCAAAGCCCACACCGGACCAGCTGGCAAACAGCACCGAGGCGCGTTCCTCGGCAAAAACCACCGGGTCAATATAATGGGCATTGGGCAGCCCATTGGCCCGGTTGACCGAAGTCATGACAGACTGAAGCGTGCTTGGCTTGTTCATCAGGCTCTCCTGCGAACTGACGTGGCAAGGATATTCCGTCGAGGATGAGACGCGGGGGGGATGCCCTCAATATCAGAAAATCTCACTCACAGGTTAGCTTGGTTCATCCGTGAGCTGGCTGGCCTCTGAGATTATCCAGTCGCGCAGCATCCGCGCGCTGGGCGTCAGTTCCTCTTCGGGTTTGCTGACCAGAAAAAACCGCTCCGGTGCGGATAGGACATGCGGCGGGATCACATGCAGATCGCCCCGGTCGGTGAGGGGCGAAATCAGCCGCTCCCATCCAAGCGTCAACCCAGCCCCGTCGCGCGCGGCCTGCAACGCGATGGAGTAGTTATTGACCCGAATGCCCGAGGCCACCGGGCCGCTGTAGCCAAGCTGGCGGAACCAATCGTGCCATTTGGTCCAGCTGATATCGTCGCCTTCTAGATGGATCAGCCTTTGCCGGGCCAGCAGATCAAGGTCCGCCCCCGCCAGTTCTGCGGCTTTTTCCGGAGCGGCGACGGGCAGCAACCGGTCGCGATAAAGCGGAAACTGATCGAGCCGCTGATCCTTTTCGCGCCCATACCAGATATAAAGATCCATCTCGGCAGAGGTGGTAAAGGCGCGGTCGCGCACCACTTGGTTGATGTTGATCTCCGGATGATCGCGCCAGAACCGGATCACCGCAGGCGATAGCCACATCGAGGCCATTGCCGTGGTCGACCCCACCGTGACCACGCCCGCGCTGCCTTGGTCGCGGATCGCCTGCAGGCTTTGGGAGACTTTGGTGAGCGAGGCGGCCAGCGTGTCATAGAGCGTCCGCCCCGGTGGCGTCAGCTCCACCCCACGATGTTTGCGCCGAAACAGGGCCACACCCAATTCGCCCTCCAGCGCCTTCACCTGATGGCTGACCGCGCCGGGGGTTACCGACAGTTCCTTGGCGGCCTGCTTAAAGCTCAGATGCCGCGCCGCCGCTTCAAAAGCGGTGAGCGTTGTCAGAGGCGGCAGGTTATAATGGCGGCGAGACATACATGCGTGCTCATGGCTAGGGTCTTGCAACTATGGGCCGCAAGCCGCCACTTGGCGAGAGGCTTCCCGACAAAAGGCCAGTCACTACCGACATTTGGGTCTGGTGTTTCGCCGCAACCGCTGGCAGTCATATGCCATGACAAACAGCCCTTCATCTGCTCCGGTCCCCGCAGGGGATAAGCAATGGCCCAAGGTCGCAACCGCCGGATTTGACGGCGTGGTGGTGCGCTTTGCCGACAGTCTGAGCGAACCCGCCAACCGCGCCGCCCTTGCGTTTCGCGCTGCGGTCGAGGCGGCTGGCTGGGCGGCAATTGAGGAAACCTCCACCTCGCTGGTCTCGACCTATCTGCGGTTTGATCCTTTGGGATGTGCCCATGACGCGATGATGGCGCAGGTTCAGGCATTGCTGAAAACGCGTGATTGGTATGACGCAGCATTGCCGCAGGGGCGCCGGCTCTGGCGGGTGCCAACGGTCTTTGGCACCGATCTCGCCCCCCAGCTTGAGGAGGCCGCCGCGCGTGCGGGGCTGACCCCAGATGAGGCAATCCAGCAGATCGCGCAGACCCAGCTGCGGGTGCAGACCATCGGCTTTGCCCCCGGTCAGCCCTACTTGGGCGAGCTGCCGCCTGCCTTTGATATTCCGCGCCAGACCGAGCTCACGCCGCAGGTGCCCGAGGGTGCGGTGGTGGTGGCGATCCGCCAGATCGTCCTGTTCTCCGTAACCACCCCCACCGGCTGGCGTCACATCGGCCAGACCCGCTTTCGCCTGTTCCGCCCCGACGCGCCAGAGCCATTTGTGCTGCGCCCCGGCGATGAGGTGCTGTTTGAGCCGATCTCGCCCGAGCGCTACGCCGCCCTTGAAGAAGCGGGCGCAGATGGTGGTGCCACATCCGAGGTGCTGGCATGAGCGTGCGTCTGATTATTCACCGCGCGGGGCCGGGCCTCAGCGTGCAGGACCTTGGCCGCAGCGGCTATCTGGTGTTCGGCCTGTCGCGTGGCGGGGCCGCGGATCGGCTGGCCCTCTACGAGGGGGCGGCTCTTTTGGGGCATGACCCCAGCACGGCGGCGATTGAAATGGCCGGGCTTGGCGGCACGTTTGAGGTCACGCATGACACGCGAATCGCCCTCACCGGCGCGCCCATGGGGGCGACCCTTCAGGATGGTACGGTGCTGCGCTGGAACGCCAGCCACCTGCTGCCCGCGGGGGTGCAACTGACCATTGGCGCGGTGCGGGCAGGGTCTTACGGCTATCTGCACCTTGGCGGTGGCATTGCAAGCGAATTGCAGCTTGGCGCGCGCAGTGCGCATCTCGCGTCGGGCCTTGGCGCGCGACTTACAGATGGCACCGAGCTGCCCTTGGGCCGTGATGCAGGTGGTGCGGTCAATATGACGCTTGAGCCGGAACCCCGTCTGGAGGGCGGCCGTTTGCGCATGGTGCCAAGCCTTCAGACCGGCCTTTTTGGCGATGCGGAGGTGGCCCGCTTCCAAGAGGTCCGGTTCAGCCGCGACAGCCGCGCCAATCGCATGGGTGTGCGGCTCTTGCCAGAGGGGCAGGGGTTTGCGCTTGAGGGGGGCTTGAGTGTCCTGTCTGAGGTGATCGCGCCCGGTGACATTCAGGTCACAGGCGATGGCACGCCTTATGTCTTGATGAGCGAATGCCAGACCACCGGTGGCTATCCCCGCATCGGCTCAGTGCTGCCCTGCGATATGCCGCGTGTGGCGCAGGCACAGGCGGGGGCAGAGTTCCGGTTCACGCTGGTTTCACTGGACGAGGCCATAGAGCTGGAACGCCGCGCCTTGGCGGATCTGGAGCGTCTGCCGTCGCGCCTTGCGCCGCTGTTGCGCGACCCGGCCAGCATGCGCGATCTTCTGTCCTATCAGCTTGTGGGCGGTGTTACCGCTGGCCGTGAGCTGGATGAGGGACTGTAAACCAAAGACCGAGGAGGGCCATGTGCCATGACATCTACCGTTGATCTGAATGCCGACATGGGCGAGAGCTTTGGCCCATGGGTGATGGGGCGCGATGCTGAGGTGCTGGATGTCGTAACCTCGGCCAATGTGGCCTGCGGTGTGCATGCGGGCGATTGGGATGTGATGGCGCGCACCATGGCCGATGCGGTGGCGCGCGGCGTTGGCATTGGCGCGCATCCGGGCTTTCCCGATCTGCAGGGCTTTGGCCGCCGCAAGCTGCACCTGCCGCATGAGAGCCTGGCCAATCTGGTACAATATCAGGTGGGGGCGGCGCAGGCTATGGCAGAGGCCGCCGGGGGCAAGGTACGTCACCTGAAACTGCACGGGGCCATGGCCAATATGGCCGCAGCCGATCATGACATGGCGCGCGCCTGTTATGAGGCTGCCTTGAGGGTGGCACCGGAAATCATCATCATGGTGATGGCGGGCACCCAGCAACAGGCCGCAGCCGAGGCCTTGGGCTGCAATGTCGCCTGCGAGATCTTTGCCGACCGCGCCTATAACGCCGATGCCACCCTTGTGGACCGCGCGCTGCCGGGGGCGGTGATCCACGATGCGGATCGCGCCGGGCAGCGGATCACCCAGATGGTGAAAGAGGGCGCGATTCTGGCCGAGGACGGCAGCCGTATTCCGGCACGCATCGACACCATTTGCCTGCACGGCGACACGCCCGAGGCGCTGGACATCGCGCGCGCGGTGCGTCGCCAGCTTGAGGCGGCAGGTGTCACCTTGCAGCAGTTCGAAGGCAAGCCGCTCTGATCAGGCGCTGATCTCGGCCTGATTTGGGTAGGTTGCGGCGGGGAGGCTCCCGCCCGTCGGTCATGCCCCACCTTTTCAAGGTGGGACCCGACCTCCCGTTGGGCCGGGCGCTGCCCGCGCGCCTAAAAAGGCGCACAGGCAGCGCAGCGGGTGGACACGGCTGCGCTCAGGCCTCTTCTGGCGCGGTTTCCTTCAATGGCACATAGAGCTCACCGCCCTTGCGGAATTTCGCGGCCATCGCCTCAAACCCCTCTTTCTGAGCCTCGGCGCGGATGTCGTGGCTGATCCGCATAGAGCAGAATTTCGGCCCGCACATGGAGCAGAAATGTGCCACCTTATGTGCCTCTTTGGGCAGGGTCTCATCGTGGAAGCTCTGTGCCGTTTCCGGGTCGAGCGACAGGTTGAACTGATCCTCCCAGCGGAATTCAAACCGCGCGCGGCTGAGCGCATCATCGCGCCGCTGCGCGCCGGGCAGACCCTTGGCCAGATCGGCGGCATGAGCGGCAATCTTATAGGTGATCACCCCGGTTTTGACGTCATCGCGGTCCGGCAGGCCCAGATGCTCCTTTGGCGTCACATAACAGAGCATCGCGCAGCCAAACCAGCCGATCATCGCCGCGCCAATGCCAGACGTGATGTGATCGTACCCCGGCGCAATATCCGTGGTGAGCGGGCCCAGCGTGTAAAACGGCGCCTCGTGGCAGCACTCCAGCTGCTTGTCCATGTTCTCCTTGATCTTGTGCATGGCCACATGGCCCGGCCCTTCGATCATCACCTGACAGTCCTTGGCCCAGGCGATCTTGGTCAGCTCTCCCAGCGTTTCCAACTCGGCAAATTGCGCGGCGTCATTGGCATCGGCAATCGAGCCGGGACGCAGCCCATCGCCCAATGAAAACGACACATCATAGCGCCGACAGATGTCGCAGATCTCCTCAAAATGCTCGTAGAGAAAGCTCTCCTTGTGGTGATGCAGGCACCACTTCGCCATGATCGAGCCACCGCGCGACACGATCCCCGTCACGCGTTCCACGGTCATCGGCACCATATGCAGCCGCACGCCTGCGTGGATGGTGAAGTAATCGACGCCCTGTTCCGCCTGCTCGATCAGCGTGTCGCGGAATACCTCCCAGGTCAGATCCTCGGCGATGCCGTTCACCTTCTCCAGCGCCTGATAGATCGGCACGGTGCCGATGGGCACGGGGCTGTTGCGGATGATCCACTCACGGGTGTTGTGGATGTTGCGGCCCGTTGAGAGATCCATCACCGTATCCGCGCCCCAGCGGATCGCCCAGACCAGCTTGTCCACCTCTTCCTCCATCGAGGAGGTGACGGCGGAAGTGCCCATATTGGCGTTGATCTTCACCTTGAAATTGCGACCGATGATCATCGGCTCCAACTCCGGGTGGTTGATATTGGCGGGGATGATGGCGCGCCCTGCGGCGATTTCAGCGCGTACAAATTCCGGCGTCACATAGTCGGGGATATTGGCGCCAAAATCCTCCCCGTCGCGGGCGCCATGACAGGGCGACAGTTCCCGGAGCTGGTTTTCGCGGATCGCCACGAACTCCATCTCGGGCGTAATGATACCTGCGCGCGCATAGGCCAGCTGGGTCGGTGCTGCATCATTCACCCCGCGCAAAGGGGCCGGTTTTACAGGAAATTCCGGCACCAGCCGGTCACCTTTGACAAAACCATTGTCTGCAGCGGTCACATCCCGGCCAGTGTAGGCCTCAACATCGCCGCGCGCCTTGATCCACGCCGCGCGCAACGGGGCCAATCCGTCGCGAATGTTGGTCAACACATCGGGGTCGGTATAGGGCCCGGAGCTGTCATAGACCGGCAGCGGCGCCTCGCCCGCGGTGGGGTGGGTGGCAATTTCGCGCATCGGCACGCGGATGCCTTCATGCATCTCGCCTGCCACATAGATCTTACGAGAGGCGGGCAATGCGCCTGTGGTGATCTTTGGGTTGGGGACGTTCATCTTGGTGCTCCTCGAGTCCATTCTCAAAAACACCAATTGAGCCGGGCCTCAGGAAAACGGGGCAGGGTGTTCAGATCCTGCCGTATCAGATCAGCGCGAACGCGCCCTGAACGGGGGCGGTGCGCGACTGTCCTAGCTTCCTACGCCAGTATCAACTGGGTCAGGTTCTAAGGGTCGCGTCACCGGGATTTCCCCCTGTCTGCCTCTCAGTCCCCTCGGCGGGACTCCCCTGCGTGCCTTAGGGGTAGGGGAGGGGAGCGTGGTGCGTCAAGCGAATTTTCCATCGCCCTTTCAATGGGCCTCTTTTCGCGTCTTCCGGGCGGTCAGGCGGGGGAGACGCCTTCAAGGCGACTGAAAATCAAGGATTTAAACTCTTGCGACTCATTTTATATATTATCTATAAAATGGGAGATCGCCTTTGGCGTGTCCCCTGCCATCTGCCCAGCGAGGTTTTTCCATGCTCGATACGCCCCTTATCCGCACCGACTGGACCCGACAGGAGGCAGAGGAGATTTATGCCCAACCCTTCATGGATCTGCTGTTTCAGGCCCAGAGCCTGCACCGCCAGATGTTTGATCCCAACGCGGTGCAGAAATCGCGCCTCCTGTCGATCAAGACCGGCGGCTGCGCCGAGGATTGCGCCTATTGTTCGCAATCGGCACGCAATGGCGCGCAGCTTCCGGCGTCCAAACTGATCGAGGTGCAGCGTGTTATCGCCGAGGCCAAGAAGGCCCGTGACGCTGGTGCCACGCGCTACTGCATGGGCGCGGCATGGCGCAGCCCCAAGGCGCGCGACATGGCTCAGCTGGAAGCGATGATCGAAGGCGTCAAGGCGCTGGGGATGGAGACCTGCATGACGCTTGGTATGCTGGAGCAGGATCAGGTGCTGCGCCTGCGGGATGCGGGTTTGGATTACTACAATCACAACATCGACACCTCGGAGCGCTACTACCCGGAGGTCATCACCACCCGCAGTTTTGCGGATCGGTTAGAAACCCTGGCACGGGTGCGCGAGGCCGGGATCAACGTCTGCTCGGGCGGTATTCTTGGCATGGGTGAAGAGCGCGGCGACCGCATCGACATGCTGCTGAGCCTCGCGACGCTGCCGGAACATCCGCAATCTGTGCCGATCAACATGCTGATTCCGATGGCAGATACGCCACTGGCCGACACGCCTCCGCTCGATCCGATCGAATTCGTTCGCACCATCGCGCTGGCCCGCATCCTGATGCCGCGCGCGCATGTGCGGCTCTCGGCCGGGCGCACCGAAATGAGCGATGAGCTGCAGGCGATGTGCATTTTTGCCGGGGCGAACTCGATCTTTATGGGCGACACGCTGCTGACGGCGGACAATCCAGAAGAGGACGCGGATGAGGCGCTCTTTGCCCGGCTCGGCCTCAGCGCTATGGCCGCGGGAACGCACGGTACGCGCTAATCTGCGACAACAGCGCTCTGGCGGCGGCATATCTTTCACGCTAGGCTCGCGCGGAAGACATGCAAAGGACGACCCCATGCAGCTTGCCTATGTGATGACCACCGAACGCGGCGCCACGGATCGCCTGCTGACCGCTCTGGCAGAGCGGCTCGCCGCACAGGGTATCCGCACCGCAGGCATCGTGCAGACCAATACCGAATGCTATGACAACAAGCTTTGCGATATGGACGTGCGCGTGTTGCCCGACGGCGAAACCATCCGCATCTCGCAATCGCTGGGCGAAGGGGCCCGCGGCTGTCGCCTTAATCCAGAGGCGCTCGAACGGGCGGTTGGCCTTGTGACCAGCGCACTGGACGCAACACCGGCCCCACAAGTCCTGATCGTCAACAAATTCGGCAAACATGAGGCCGACGGGCGCGGCATGCGCCCCCTCATCGGCGAGGCGCTGGCCATGGGGCTGCCCGTGGTCTGCGGCGTCAATCGCATGAATGTCGCCGCCTTCGAGAGCTTTGCCGAAGGCGTCTCTCAAGAAGCCGCCCCGGATCTGGATGCGCTGGTGGCATGGGTTGAGGCTGCAATTTCCCAACCGGTCTGAGGCCCAGCCTCTTCATCTTCTCAAAAATATCTCGGGGTCCGGGGCAGCGCCCCGGCGGGATCAGAGCTTTGACGATATGATCCCAGTGGCAAAGCCCCCCTGCCGCAACTCGCCAAACAAGCGTTGGTATTCGATCTTGGGACAGCGGTTCTGAATCACCGTGACGCCACGCGCTTCAGCCTGTGCTGCCGCGTCTTTGTGCTCGACCCCGATCTGCATCCAGATCGTTTGCAACGATGCAAAGGCCATAAGCGCCTCGTCGACAATCTCCGGGACCGCTTCTGAGCGGCGAAAGATATCGACCATATCCACCGGCTCATCAATATCGGCAAGCGTCGCGCGCACGGTCTCACCAAAGAGCTCCTTGCCAGCGTGGCCGGGGTTGACCGGAATCACCCGGTAGCCTTTCAGCGACAGGTATCGGGCGACATAAAAACTCGGTCGCACGGGATTGGCAGAGACCCCGACCACGGCAATGCTGCGTGTTCGGCGCAAGATATCGGTCAGGAGCGCATCAGAATACATAAAGACACTGTGTAAGCCGCGCCTCGCGCGCGCAAGCCCTCTCGCGCGGGGTGGGCGAACAGGTCCCCCATCAGAGCAAGAAAAAAGCGCCCGAAATTGCTTCGGGCGCGAGGTGTGGAACGAGGGACAGTGAAAAAGATCTATGGCGGTTCCAGTGCCACAGTCTGATTGAGAATCTGGGGCGTTTATATTCCAAAAAAAGGGGCGCTCTCGTTTTCGTGAATAAGGTGCGAGCTTTGCAACTTGACAAGAGCGCCAGTGCCACACCGCGGGCTGCGACGTCAGCGCGGAAAACAGGCTGAGCGGATCAGTCCTGATGCAGCGCGTCGGGCCATTCTGCAAGGGCGGCCTCGATCATCTGGTTTTGATCCTCCAGCCACAGGCTGCGCCCGCGCGGTGAGCGGAAAAGATAGAGCTGCCCGTCCACAATTTCCCATGTGTCAGGATCGCCTTCAAAGACTTTCCCACGCGCCAACCCATAGGCGCAATGACCGCCAAATCGCGGTGCAAAGGCACGAGGATTGGCTTCGAACCGGGATTGATTTTGCGCTGAATGAAACAGCCAGACCGCCCCTTTCCACATCAAGGCGTGGTCTTCATGCCCCTTCATCGGTTCATGCGCCACATGGAAGGACACCGGATCATACCCCCCAATCGCCAGCCCATCCTGCACCGCCACATACACCGTTTGTGCCTTGGCTTCGGTCGAGGGCAAAAGCGACACCGCCCCCCCGAGCGCAAGAGCAAGGCCCGTGCCACGCAGAATATATGTCAGACAGTCGGTCAGCACCCGGTAGATCTCCGTTTGTTCGTATCGCGCCGGAGAATGCCCAAGCTCGCGTCATCAGAAAAGGGACTAAACGGGAAAGTGAATGCTCTGTGCGCAAAGCGGCGCTCCACTGCAGCCGTGAGGACACAGCAACTGCGCAGATGCGATTGCCCTGAACCGGCGCGCCCTTCCTTCAGTCGAAAATATCCTCGATCACATCAAAGACTTTCTTCCAGGAGGACTTCTTTTTCTTCTTATGTTTCTTCATCAGCTTGGCATTGGCCAACTCGTAAGCGAGCGCGCCCCAGTCCCCCGATTTGGACTTCTTGGGCTTTTTCGCCTTGGTTGGTTTTGCCGCCGTTGGCATTTTCGCCCCCTTGTGTTCGCTGAGGGGGCGTTGTTTTTGGGCCGAGAGGGGGGCGCCACAGGTGCCACAGACCAGCGCGTGTAGGGCTGCATCAGGGACAAAGGCCGATTGCATGCCGCAATAACAGCAAATGATCAGCTTGCCTCCGGGAATGCTCTTATGTGCGATGGGGACCTCCTGTGTGCCTCAACCCTTCAGAGATGCATATAGGGAGAGTGCAGCCGCATTTGAAACATTCAACGAGCCAAAACCCCGCGCTGCGTCGATTTTGACCAGTTTATCCACGGTTTCCTTGGTTTTCTGCCGCAAACCCGGCCCCTCCGCGCCAAGCACCAGCGCAATCGGCTCTTTGGTGCGCCCTGCCACGGCCTCTTCGATGGTTTCTTCGGCCTCACCGTCCAGCCCCAGCACCAGATACCCCATTTGTTGCAGTGCAACGATGGTATCCGAGAGGTTGCGCATCCGCAGATAGGGCTGGCGTTCCAGCGCACCCGATGCGGTCTTGGCGAGCGCGCCTGTCTCTGGCGCCGAATGGTGCCGGGTGCCGATCACCGCAGAGGCTCCCAACACCTCGGCAGAGCGCAGGATCGCACCGACGTTATGAGGATCTGTCACCCGGTCCAGCAGGATCACACGCGGGACCTCAGCCCCGATACAGTTTTCATCGAGGCCCCCCCAGTTCAGAGGCTTCACTTCCAGCGCCGCCCCCTGATGCACCGAACCGGGATCGATCGGCACTGAGAATTTGCGCGGGTCGACCACTTCGGGGGTGACCCCAGAGGCGGTGATCGCATCTTCCAGTTTGTTGTGGGCATTCAATGTCACCACAAGACGCAGTTTTTCACGCTTTGGATTCAGCAGAGCGTCGCGCACAGCATGAAGGCCAAAAAGCCAGACGGTCTCGGCAGATGCAGCTTTCTTGGCCTTCTCTTTGTCCACCACCCAAGAGGGTTTCTTGCTGGGTTTCTTGTTCATGGCGCGCTCCGGAAAACAAAATTCGAGGTGGGCGAAAAAAGTTGTGCTTTTGCTGTTGACGCCCGATTGGGGTGCTTGTAATCACGCCTCCACGTTAGGTGCAACAAGCTTCTGACAGTGGGCGACAGGCCGCAAGGTGTGGCAGGGGACTGTAACTCCCTCGCGGAGACGCACGCCTGGTTCGATTCCAGGGTCGCCCACCATCTCACTTCTGAGATGGTATTTAAACTCCCGATGATACATATGTAACGGATTGAAAATTATCCGATTTTTGCGCGCTCTGTGAAGTTGCGCACGAACATCGCATCCCTGCGCCGGCGATGCTGTGCGTGGTTTTGCTCCCTCTTTCCCCCGGCATAGAATATGTTCGCACGCCACCGAGCAGGGGCGAGCAGGGGCAAGCAACTCCAAACACATCGCCTGCGTTTTCTATGCTGAGGTGTGTTTGGCAGAGGGGCGCGCTCAAGCCGCCGCGGCCTTGGTGGCACGTCTTGCCGCGCCTTCAGGGTGTCGCTCCTTGCTGGCAGGGGGAGAGCCCGCAAAGCGGGGCAGGGTCTATCCCTTGGGGCGTGCTGCTTTTTCGGCGATGCCGCTCAGGCCCTGACGCTCGGCCAGAACCTTAAGCACATCATCCAGCGCCACATCGCGCGCGGCCAACATCACCAGGAAATGATAGAGCACATCCGCGCCCTCAGACGCGAGCCCGGCTTTGTCGTCTTTCACCGCCTCGATGATGGCCTCTATGGCTTCTTCGCCGAATTTCTCCGCACATTTCTCCGGCCCTTTGGACAGGAGTTTCGCGGTCCAGCTGGTGTCTGGATCGGTGCCCTTGCGCGACAGAATGGTCTGTTCGAGGTCATGCAGCAGAGTCATTGGAGCCTCATCGGGATGCCATTGGCGATCATGTGCTCTTTGGCCTGTTGCACCGTGTATTCGCCAAAGTGGAAGATCGATGCGGCCAGCACTGCGCTAGCGCCACCTTTGGTCACACCATCCACGAGGTGATCCAGAGTGCCGACACCGCCAGAGGCAATCACCGGCACATCCACCGCATCGGAAATCGCGCGGGTCATCTCGAGGTTGAAGCCCGATTTGGTGCCGTCGCGATCCATCGAGGTCAGCAGGATCTCGCCCGCGCCTTTGGCGGTTACAAGACGGGCGAACTCCACCGCGTCGATGCCGGTCTCGCGGCGCCCGCCATGGGTGAAAATCTCCCATTTGCCGGGAGCGACGGATTTGGCGTCGATGGCGCAGACGATGCACTGGCTGCCGAACTGGTCGGCGGCCTCGCGGATCACATCCGGGTTGGCCACCGCAGCAGAGTTGAAAGAGACCTTATCGGCCCCCGCCAACAGCAGCGCGCGCACATCGTCCTTGGTGCGTACGCCGCCGCCCACGGTGAGCGGCACAAAGCATTGCTCGGCAGTGCGGCGCACCATGTCAAACATCGTGCCGCGGTTTTCGTGGGTCGCGTGGATGTCGAGGAAACAGATCTCATCGGCACCGGCGGCGTCATAGGCGCGCGCGGCCTCCACCGGATCGCCTGCGTCACGCAGGCCGACAAAATTCACGCCCTTGACCACACGGCCATCGGCGACATCGAGACAGGGAATGAGACGGGTCTTAAGCATATGTGCCTTATGGACCGGAACCGACTGCGGGAAAAGAGGGCTTTGCGCGCGGGCGTGCGAATTGCACGAGGTGGGCGCGGGGCAGGCGCGGGGCAGGGGGTGGCCGGTCTTTGCCGATTTCAGCGCTTGTCGCGTTTGTGACTGGCGAAGCCCGGTGGCGCGCGCCAGATTTTGCGCCAAATCGTCCATTTGTGATTGAGGAGATCTTATGAAAACCTTTGTAACCGCTGCCGCGATTGCCCTGATGAGCGCCGTGCCCGCCCTTGCGGATCTGGTCAAAGTCGAGAGCCGCCATTCCGTGCCTGCAACACTGGATGCGCTCGAAATGGCGCTGGACAAGGCGGGCGCGACCGTGTTTGCCCGCGTCGATCATGCCAAAGGGGCCGAAGGCATTGGCGAGGAGCTTGCCGCCTCGCAACTGCTGATCTTTGGCAACCCCAAGATCGGCACAGCGGCGATGCAGGCTGATGCGCGCGCGGGGCTGTTTTTGCCGCTCAAGGCGCTGGCCTATGAGGACAGCGAGGGCAAGGTCTGGCTCACCTATGAGGACCCGGTGATGATGTTCGAGGGCCTGGATATCAAAGCCAATGCTGAATTCATCGCGGGCATGACTGCTGCGCTGCAAAAACTCTCGGAGGCCGCAACGCAGTAGCAGGTTTGAGGAATACCCTGTCTCGGCGTGAGGGCTGCGTTAGTGCGGCGTTTGCGCTGAGGCAGCAGGCGCGTCTGCGCGCGCGATCCGGCGCATGGAATCGCGCACGATCAGGATGTGAAACGGCATCACCACCATCAGGTAGATCCGTCCCAGCCAATTGTTACGATGCACCCAAGTCGCCATGTGAATGCGACCTGCCTCCTGACGCACGCAGATGCGGAAATTCAAGTGGGTGTCATCGGTTCCCAGGATCACCTCCTGCGCATCTTCATAGGTGACCGGAAAAATCGCGCCTTCACCGGAATCGCTCACTTCGGTCTTGAGGCCCAAAGGGCGCACGATGCGGTTGCGCAAGGCCAGCAGAGCGCTGGCCCATTTGGGCATGCTGAGGCCGATGTCCGCCGCCTCTCGTGGGCCGAGGCGGCTCTCCACCGCATAGCCATCGATGAAGTCACCCGGTTGAACCAGCCTCCACAGGGTGGAGGTTTTTGGCAGCGGGCTGGTCTCGATCTTCGGCATGGCGAGGCTCCTTTTCAGGGAGCGTGACAGGCTCAGGCGTGTGGCACCAGTGGGCAAGGTGCCGCAGATCGAGTGCTGCGTTCTCCAGCGAGGGGAAGGCTCCCGCCCCCGATGCAATCCCCGCCTTTGGCGAGGATCTTTCGGCGTTGGGCCGGGCGCGGAGGCGCGTGTCCGCAGGACACGCGCCTCCGCGGTCGCTTCGGGCAAAGCCCGAAGCGAAACACCTCATGAACAGGTCGACCGGACAGCCGCAGGCGCAAGGCCCTGTGCGGCAGGGACGATCAGCCTTTGAGGACCGCCAGCGCCTCAGAGAGATCAATCGCGCCATCATAGAGCGCGCGGCCCGAAATTGCGCCATCGAGCGGCGCGCCGCAGGATTTCAGCGCGCGCAGATCGTCGAGCGAGGACACGCCGCCAGAGGCGATCACCGGGATCGACACGGCATTGGCCAGCGCGGCGGTGGCGTCAATGTTTGGACCTTTCATCGCGCCGTCGCGCATGATGTCGGTGTAGATGATCGCCGCAACGCCGGCGTCCTCAAAGGACTTCGCCAGATCGGTGACGTCGACATCGGTTTCCTCCGCCCAGCCTTTGGTCGCAACCTTGCCACCACGCGCATCGATCCCAACCGCGACCTTGCCCGGAAACGCCCGTGCCGCCTCGCGCACCAGATCGGGGTTCTCCACCGCCACGGTGCCAAGTATCACCCGCGCCAGCCCCTTGTCGAGCCAGCGCTCGATGGTGGCCATATCGCGGATACCACCGCCAAGCTGCGCGGGCACCTGACACTGCTTCAGGATCTCCTCAACCGGCGCGGCGTTCACCGGCTCCCCGGCGAAGGCACCGTTCAGATCCACCAGATGCAGCCATTCACAGCCCGCCGCCACGAACTCCAGCGCCTGCGCGGCCGGATTATCGTTGAACACGGTGGTCTTATCCATGTCACCATGCAGAAGCCGCACGGCCTGGCCGTCCTTGAGGTCAATGGCAGGGTAGAGGATCATCGGCGGGGCCCTTCTGGTCATGGAGGAGATATGTCGGCTGCTCTTTTGCCCAAGGTCACGGCGAATTGCAACGCAGGCCGCATCAAACGGCCCTGTGGGCGGTTCCGAGAGGCGCATTCAGGCAAGGCGACCCGAGGTCAATCTTGCCTGAATGCGCACGCCTCGGTCAGACTTCAAACCCATAGGGAGGACGAATGACCATGAAACAAATGATTGCAACCCTTGCCGTGACGCTTGGGCTGGCGACAGCCGCCTTTGCCGCCGATCCGGTCGAGGGCACATGGAAGACCCAGCCAGATGATGGCTCTTACGCGCATGTGGCGATGAAACCCTGCGGCAGCGCCGTTTGCGGTACCATTGCGCGCACCTTCAATGACAGCGGCGAGTATAAATCTCCGAACCTCGGAAAAACGCTGGTGATCGATATGGTCCCGCAGGGCGGCGGCGCCTATGAGGGCAAGGTCTGGCGGCCCTCCAACAATAAGATCTACATCGGCAAGATGGATCTGAGCGGCGACAGCCTGCGCCTGCGTGGCTGTGTGGCGGGTGGGCTGATCTGTTCGAAACAGACCTGGACGCGGGTGAAGTAACGCGCGTTCAAACCTGGATGTGGTAGGGTCAGAACAGCCCCATCTGCACCGGGATCGGCACAAAGCCCCGTTTGACCTGCCGCTCCCGCGTGCTCTCAAACAGTGATTGCGCCTCATCAAGGGTGGGGCAGTAGTTACGCCGCTCCTGCCCGCCGGGCTGGCCGATCGGGCCGGTGGATTGCACCACGCACCAGTCGCCGAACAGTGTCGGCGTCAAGCTCAGCACCAGATAGCGATGCTGCCCGTCCCGGTGGCTGAATTTTTCGAAACGCAAGTACAAGTGGAAGTGGGCCTGACCGTGAAAGTGGTCAGGCCCATATGCCTTTTTAGCAAGGCGATGTCCATTGCTCACATTGGTTTAGGGGACCGGTGATGCAGGACATATAGGTTCAGGCTCAGCCGCTGCCGGTGTATTCGCCGCGCGCCGGATAATTGTTAGCGATGGCAAAATCCAGCGCCGCCACCAGTTCGGAAAAATGCGGGCGCACAAAGGGCATGGTCTGCACGGAGCCATAATAGAGCGTCTGCTCCGGCGTCACCATGAACAGGCCCGGCTCGGAAAACAGTGCAGGTTCTTCAATGCCGATCGAGGTGGTGCCGCGCGACGTCGAGATATAAAGCCCCCAGTCCTTGGCGACATTCAGCGGCAAATCATAGGCAAAGCGCAGATTTTTGGCTTCGATCTTTTCGGCCATCAACCGAGTGCGGTCCTCGTCGTCAGAGCTGATGGCGATGCAGTTGACGCCGCGTTCGGCAAAATCTGCGGCGCGCTTTTCGAACTCTTTCAGATAGGTGGCGCAGATCGGGCAGTGCAGGCCGCGATAGAAACAGATGACAGTGCCGCGCTCGGAGACTTCAGAGGCAAGGTCGAACTGGCCGCCGCCCAGCAAAGGCAGTGACAGGGCAGGGGTTTTCTGGCGAGGGATCAGCATGGGCAACTCCGGTATGCTTGGGGCCGACATGAGGTCGGTGCGCTGTGTGGGATCTCTATCGCACGCATTTGTGCTTGGTAATTCCGAAAAAACTGACCTAAAAACCGGATGTGCGCCGAATATGCGTATGCGGAGGATGTGATGGACCGTCTCACCAGTCTTATTTCCCGGTTTCGGATGCGGGTGGATATCGCGGCGTGTCCGCGTGCAAATCTGTGTGTTCTGACAGGGCGCACAGGCGTGCAGACCCTGCTGTTTACCCCCGGCAGCACAGTGCAGGCCACGGAGGCTGCGGCAGGGGCGCTCTGCCTTGCGCTGCGGGTGGACTGGGACGGGGCGCATAACCCTTTGGTGGCGGCGTTGCCGCAGCGGGTCGAGGTGGCGTTGTCACAAACCCCACAGTTGGCCGCGATTCTGGACCTGATGCGGCAGGAGCTTGAGGCCCATCGCTGCGGGGCGGAATCGGTTCTGTCCAGTCTCGGGCAGGCGCTGATGGTGCGGCTGCTGCGCCATCTGATCGAGGCAGGCACCGCAGAGCCGGGCCTGCTGGCAGGGCTTGCCGATCAGCGGTTGGCCCGCGCGATTGTATCGATGCATGATGAGCCGGGACGGGTCTGGACCACCGCTGATCTGGCACAGGAGGCGGGATTGTCGCTGTCGCGGTTCTCTGAGCTGTTCTCAGCGCAGATGAACGAGACGCCGATGGGATACCTGCGGCGCTGGCGGTTGACGCTGGCGCGGCAGGATCTGCTTCGGGGCGACCGGGTCGAGGCCGTCGCCCGCCGCTATGCGTATGAGTCACCCGAAGGGTTTACCCGCGCCTTTCGCAAAGCCTACGGCGTGGCGCCGGTCTCCCTGAGGCAAAGCGCGGCTTGAGGCTGGGCTGCGTTTGGCCCAGCTGCGCCACGCCGTATGGGCATGGCCAGTGTTGCGTGTTCTGACATCTGTTGAGTGTGATGGTCAAACGCCGCGCGCCCGCCCCTCGATGGGGCGGGCGCGCGGGCCTGCCGGTGGCGCGCAAGCGGCCAAGGGCCCCTTGCGCGCGCCGCCCTTTCGGGCGGCAGGCGTCCAGATCAGAGCGGGGTGTCAGGGGGTCCAGGTGAGGAAGTTGCCGATCATCCTGAGCCCGACATGCTGGCTTTTTTCCGGGTGGAACTGCATTCCGAGCATGGTGTCGCGCCCGATCACTGCTGTGACATCCCCGGCGTAATCCACATGCGCCAGCCGTTCAGCCGGATTGGTGACACGGAAGTGATAGCTGTGTACGAAATAGCAGTGATCGCCCGTCGAGATGCCATCAAACACCGGGTGCGGGTTGTCGATCACCAGATCGTTCCAGCCCATATGCGGCACCTTCAGGTTCCTATCCGCAGGCGTGATCTTCACCACGTCTCCGCCCACCCAGCCAAGGCCCGGCGTCTCGGAATATTCGTGACCCGTCGTGGCCATCAACTGCATGCCGACACAAATCCCAAGGAAGGGGCGGCCCTTGACCTCTACGGCCTCAACCATGGCGTCATAAATGCCTTTGTGGCCGCGCAATTCTGCCGCGCAGGCGGGAAAGGCACCGTCGCCCGGCAGCACCAGCCGGTCGGCGCGGGCGACCACATCGGCGTCGGATGTCACCACAACCTCGCCAGCGCCGACTTCAGCCGCCATGCGCTGAAACGCTTTTTCGGCGGAGTGCAGGTTGCCGGATTCATAGTCGATGATGGCGGTCAGCATAGGAAGACGTCCTCATTGTCATGCGCCCCTGAAGTGGCGGGAAACCGCGCGAGGGTCAAGAGGCGCAGGGGATCAGGTGCTGCCCGATGTGCCCAGCGCATTCAACAAGCCGAGGATCTGGTCAAACAGCCCGTCCTCCAGCGGCCCACCCGGCGCGCCGAATTCGCCCGCGAGGCTCAGCATGGTGAAGCCGTGGATCAGCGACCAGACCTGCAGCTCGATCACCCGCGCAGCGGTGCCCTCGGGGACAAAGGGCGCGCAGACCTCGCGCAGGATCTGATAGGCGTCTGCGTCTTCGCGCGCGCCGCCGGGCACCAGCCCCGCCAGCCCCCGGTCGCCAAAGATCACCCGCAGGATGCCGCCATGATCGACGCCAAACTGCAGATATCCTCGGCAAATCGACTTGAGTTGCCCGCGCGGGCTTTGGTCGCCCTGCGCGCGCGCCTCGCGCATGTAGTTGGAAAAGATCCGGAACCCTTCAGCCGCAATCGCCGCCTTCAGCCCCGCAAGCCCGTCGAAATGATGCGCCGGAGCGGCATGGGAGACACCGGCCCGCGCGGCGCATTTGCGCAAAGTCAGCGCCTCTATCCCGCCCTCTTCCAAGAGGTCGATCCCGGCGCGCACCAAGGTGTTGCGCAGGTCCCGTTGCCGGGAGTGGGAAGAGGGAGGTGAGGCCGTCATAAAGGCAGGATCGATGCGGAACTTGACGGTGTCAAGTTCGATCTCTACTTTACAGTGTCAAGTTGACCGTAAAGGAGCCACCGCATGACATGTCACTTCTGGACCAAGCGCCGCCTCGCATGGGGGCTTGGCACACTCTGGGTGCTGTCAATCCTGATTGCATTGGGATCCCTGCGGTTTCTCGTGGCGGAGATGTCACTGGTGATGCCGGCGATGGTGCATCACCTGCTGGCGCATCCGGTGGTGCTTTACCTGCATATAGGGCTGGCGCCGGTGGCTCTGGCGCTGCTGCCGGTGCAGTTTTCGCATCGCTTGCGCGGTAGACGTCCGGGCCTGCACCGATGGGGCGGGCGGCTCTATGCATTGTGCGTTTTGATGTCCGGACTTGCCAGCCTGTGGCTGGCGTATACCACGGCCGAAGGCGTGGTGGCGGGGTTTGGTTTTGCGCTGCTGGCGGTGGCCTGGCTGGCAACAACGGCGATGGCGGTGATCGCCGCCCTGCAACGCAGGTTCGCTCAGCACAGGGCCTGGATGATCCGTTCTGCCGCCCTGACGCTGGCAGCTGTGACACTGCGGCTCTATCTGCCCATCGGCATGATGACTGTGGGGTTTGAGGCGAGCTATCCCGTGATCGCATGGATTTGCTGGGTGCCAAATCTCTTAGCGGTAGAGTGGCTGCTGCGTCGGGAGGCGCGCGGGGCCGTGTCTGCGGGCTAAGCGCTACACCAACGCATGTATTTAAAAAAGAAAAGGCCCGGGCTGTGCCGGGCCTTAGCGTCAGAAAACACCCTAAGAAGGCTCAGAGCGCGCCTTTGGTGGAGGGCACGGCGTCGGCCTTGCGTGGGTCGACCTCAACGGCGGTGCGCAGCGCGCGGGCCACGGCCTTGAACGCGGCCTCGGCGATGTGGTGGCTGTTCACCCCATGGATCTGGTCGATGTGCAGGGTGATGCCGCCATGGGTCGCAAGCGCCTGAAAGAACTCGCGCACCAGTTCGGTGTCAAAAGTGCCGATCTTCTGGGTCGGCAGCTCCACATTCCACACAAGGAAAGGTCGGGCCGAAAGGTCCAGCGCGGCACGCACCTGTGCGTCATCCATCGGCAAGTGACACTCGCCGTAGCGGTTGATGCCTTTTTTGTCGCCAAGCGCCTGCACCAGCGCTTGCCCGAGCGCGATACCGGTGTCCTCGACCGTGTGGTGGTCGTCGATGTGATAATCACCCTTGGCGCGGATGGTCATATCGATCAGCGAGTGGCGCGACAGCTGGTCCAGCATGTGGTCGAAAAAGCCAACGCCGGTCTGATTGTCATATGTGCCGCTGCCGTCGAGGTTGACGGAAACGGAGATCTCCGTCTCGGCGGTGGAGCGGGAAACCTGGGCTGTGCGCATGGTGAAATCCTCAATCTGTCGCCTAGGCTTATAGGGTGCGGGGCGGCGCAGGCTCAAGGGGGATCGCGCGGATTGCGCGGCGCTTGTGATCTCTCTGTACTTTCTTTGTGGCGGAGGAGCGATCACACGGCGGCACAGCGGCGGGATTGCCCTTTGCGCCGCTGCGTGCGAGGTTGCCTGGCAACCAGACCTGACAGAAGCTGAGGCGAGAAATGTCCACCTGCGTCTTTATCCAGATCCGCTGCAAACCCGGCACCACCTATAAGGTGGCCGAGGATATTGCGCTGCATGAGATCCACTCGGAACTTTATTCCACCAGTGGGGAGTATGATCTGCTGATGAAGCTCTACATCCCATCGGGCGAGGATGTGGGCAAATATATCAACGACCACCTGTTGCAGATCCCCAATATCGAGCGGTCGCTGACGACGATGACGTTCAAGGTCTTCTGAGGATTACCAAAAGGAGCGCCTTGCGGCGCGCGGGTTGCGCTTTTCCTTGTGGGAAAAGCCTGTTGCGAGGCGCTGCCTCGCGCTCCGGGATATTTAGAGTTAGAAGAGGAAAGGCGCCCGTTTTGGTCGGGGCGCCTTTTGTTTTAGGTCAGCTGTTCAGGAGGCCTTCGGATTTTAAGGCCTCGTAGGCGGTGTCGACGCCGGCCTTGGTGCGTTTGAGCATCTCGTCCACCTCAGCCTTGGTGATGATCAGCGGCGGGCAGAAGGCCAGCGCGTTTCCGGCCACGGCGCGCAGGATCAGGCCTGCGTCCTGGCAGGCTTTGACTGCCGCAGCACCGCCTTTGCCGCCAGCAATCGTTGCGCCGGTGGTCTTGTTGGAGACCAGTTCGAGCGCCGCGATTAGCCCTTTGCCGCGCACCTCACCCACCAGCGGGTGATCAGTGAAGATCTCGCGCAGTTGCGCTTGCATGTAAGCGCCCACCTCGGCGGCATGGTCAAAGATCTTGTCGCGCTCATATATCTCCAGCGTTTTTAGGGCGGCGGCACAGGCGGCGGGGTGGCCGGAGTAGGTATAGCCGTGGCCAAAGACGCCGACCTCATTGGTTTGATCCACCATCGCCTTATACATCCAGCCGGGAATGACCGAGGCGGAGATCGGGAAATAGGCCGAGGACAGCTGCTTGGCGAAGGTCATCAGATCCGGTTTGATCCCCATGGTGGTGCAGCCGAAATCGGCGCCTGTGCGACCAAAGCCACAGATGACCTCATCCGCCCAGATCAGGATGTCATGTTTGCGCAAGAGCGCCTGCAGTCCCTCGTAGTAGCCTTCGGGGGGGACGATCACGCCGGAGGCGCCGGTGATCGGCTCTACGATCATCGCGGCGATGGTCTCTGGGTCCTCGGCGAGGATCTGGTCTTCAAGGTTTTGCAGGATGCGTTCGACAAACTGCGCCTCGGTCTCATTGCCCTGACGACCGGTGTAGTAATGCGGCGCATCGGCGCGCAGGATCGACAGTGCCTCAAGGGGCGCGTCGAAATGGGCGAGGTTGGCGGGCAGGGAGGTCAGCGATCCCGCCGCCACCGTCACGCCGTGATAGCCGCGCTCGCGGGTGATGATCTTGCGCTTTTGCGGCTTGCCGATCGCATTGAAGTAATAGCGCAGCATCTTGTAGTGGCTGTCATTGGCGTCCGAGCCGGAGTTGCCAAAGAAGAAATAGGCATCCTCCACCGGCACCATCGCCTTGAGCTTCTCGGCCAGTTGCATCACCGGCGCGTGGGTCTTGCCGCCGAATGTGTGCTGGAAGGGCAGGCGGTTCAGCTGTTCGGTGATCGCCTCCACCACCTCGGTGTTGGAATAGCCCAGCGAGGTACACCACAGGCCCGCGAGCCCTTCGATGTATTCCTTGCCGGTGTCATCATAGACGTAGATCCCCTCACCATGGGTGATGCAGAGCTGCTCCGTCGCGGTGAAATTCGTCGTCGGGTAGATCACGCTCGCCATCTGGCCAATCCTTTGCTGTCACAGGTTGGAATAAGGATTGGCGCGCATTTGAGAGCCAGTCAAAGGATTTTGATCAAAAATCACAAGCGCCTGTTCTGAAAAGCGAAAAGCCGCATCTTATGATGCGGCTTTTTCGGTTCCAAATGGAGCGGGCGAGGCGATTCGAACGCCCGACCCTAACCTTGGCAAGGTTATGCTCTACCCCTGAGCTACGCCCGCGCTGCCATTTGGTGAGGCGGGGTTTAGGCAATCCCGCCAGTGGCTGCAAGCGGAAAATTTGCGCATCACGGCAAAAACTTCTGTGTGTCGTCAGGGGCGGGGGGGGGGCGGGATGAGAAGCCAGAAAAGCGAAAGGCCACATCCGAAGATGCGGTCTTTTCGATTTCGAATGGAGCGGGCGAGGCGATTCGAACGCCCGACCCTAACCTTGGCAAGGTTATGCTCTACCCCTGAGCTACGCCCGCGCTGCCATTCGGTGAGGCGTGATTTAGGCAATCCCGTCAAAGGCTGCAAGAGAAAAATTGAGAATTGGGTGAATTTATTGGCACGCCTTTGGGTCTTGGTGCGGAGCGCAGGCGGCCAGAGGGAAAAGCGAAAGGCCGCATCGGATGATGCGGCCTTTTCGGTTCCGAATGGAGCGGGCGAGGCGATTCGAACGCCCGACCCTAACCTTGGCAAGGTTATGCTCTACCCCTGAGCTACGCCCGCGCTGCCATTCAGTGAGCGGGATTTAGGAAATCTTGTCACAGGCTGCAAGCGGAAAATGCGGGGTGGGGCAATTTCAGCGTATCCCACGGCGGTTTGCCGGAATGCGGCGGGCGATAAACGGCGGGCCAAAAGGTTCCATAGGGATGCGTACACAGCTGCGTGAACGGCAGGAATATGCACAGGCAGATCTGGGGAAGCGGCAATTTTTTACCGGCTTTGCGCTTGGGGTCAGGAAGAACGGGCGCAGTGGTTGTCCTCGTCCGGCAACAGACCATGTTCTGCACACAGCGAAAGGCTGCAATAAAATGGAGACAACATCATGAAGCGCATCATTCTAGCATCTACCCTGTCGATCTCGGCCTCCGCTGCTGTGGCGGGCAATCTGGAAGAACCGGTCGTCGAACCCATGCCGACCCCGCCCGCACCTGTGGTAACCGCTGCACCGGACACTGACTGGACCGGCTTTTACGGCGGTCTGCAATATGGTCAGGGCGAGGCGGATCTGTCGCTGGGCGGTGCCTCTGCATCTGAGGATTTCGACGCCTTTGGTGTGCACGGCGGGTATAACCACGACTTCGGCCGCTACGTGCTCGGCGGTGAGTTGATGTATAACGACATCAGCGGCGACAATGGCGGTGATGGCGATTTGACCTCGCTGCGCGCCCGCGCCGGTATGGATCTGGGACGGTTCATGCCCTACGTGACCGCAGGCGTGTCGCATCTGTCGCTTGCCTCGGGTGGCGCAGATATCTCTGAGAACGGGTTCACCTATGGTGTGGGCGCGGAATACCTCGTCAGCGAGCGGTTCAGCGTGGGTCTTGAATACACCAAGAGCGACTTTAGCGATGCAGGCGGCGTCGCGGGCGCAGATCTTGATACGGACAAAGTACAATTGCGCGCCTCCTACCGGTTCTGATCGGTACACGCGCTTAAAAGAAGAGGGGCGGTCTTTGGCCGCCCCTCTTTGCATTCTGTATCAGTGGTCTGCGTCTGGATGTGGACGCGCTGGTTTACTCCAGTTCGACCAGCAGGTCCTTGGCGTCGATCTGGCCGCCGGGCTGGACGTGCACGGCCTTCACCACCGCGTCGCGCTCGGCATGCAGGCCGGTTTCCATCTTCATCGCCTCGATGGTCAGCAGAAGGTCGCCCTCATGCACCTGCTGGCCCACCTGCACCCCAATGGAGGCCACGACACCGGGCATCGGCGCGCCGATGTGGTTGGCATTGCCGACCTCAGCCTTGGGGCGCTGCGCGGTGGAGGATTTCACCAGACGGTTGGGCACCCGGATGACACGCGGCTGGCCGTTCAGTTCAAAGAACACTTTGACCTCGCCCTGTTCATCGGTCTCGCCGATGGCTTGCAGGCGGATTTCCAGCGTCTTGCCTGGATCGATCTCGGCGGTGATCTCGTCACCCGGCTCCATGCCGTAAAAGAACGTCCGTGTCGGCAAGGACCGCACCGGGCCGTACTGGCGGTGGCGACCCATGTAATCCAGGAACACCTTGGGATACATCAGATAGCCGTTCAGATCCTCGTCATCGACCTTGAAGCCTTCGAGCTCTTTGGACAGCGCCGCGCGGGTGCTTTCAATGTCGACAGGCTCCAGATGCGCGCCGGGGCGTTCCAGATTGGGGGCCTCGCCCTTCAGCACCTTCTTGACGATGCCTTCGGGGAAGCCGCCCGGAGGCTGGCCGAGGTTGCCGCGCATCATGTCCACCACCGAGTCGGGGAAGGAGACGTCGGATTTCGGGTCCTCGACCTGCGCGCGGGTCAGGCCCTGAGAGACCATCATCAGCGCCATGTCGCCAACCACCTTGGAGGAAGGCGTCACCTTCACGATATCGCCGAACATCTGGTTCACATCCGCATAGGTCTGGGCGACCTCGTGCCAGCGCTCCTCCAGACCCAAGGACCGCGCCTGTGCCTTGAGGTTGGTGAACTGGCCGCCGGGCATCTCGTGCAGATAGACCTCGGAGGCCGGGGCCATCAGGCCGCTCTCGAACGCCGCATATTGCGCGCGCACGTTTTCCCAGTATTCCGAGATTTCGCGGATGTTGCCGATGTCCAGACCGGTGTCGCGGTCGGTGTTCTTCAGCGCCTCCACGATGGACCCCAGACAGGGCTGCGAGGTGCCGCCAGAGAAGGCATCCATCGCCGCGTCCACGGCATCAACGCCCGCATCCGCCGCCGCCAGAATGGTCGCGCCCGCAATGCCAGAGGTGTCATGGGTGTGGAAATGGATCGGCAGGCCGACCTCTTCCTTCAGCGCCTTGATCAGCAGCTTGGCAGAGGCCGGTTTCAGCAGACCCGCCATGTCCTTGAGGCCCAGCACATGCGCGCCCGCCGCTTCCAGCTCCTTAGCCATGCCGACGTAGTATTTCACGTCATATTTGGCGCGCTCTGGGTCGAGGATATCGCCGGTGTAGCATATGGTGCCTTCGCAGATCTTGCCGCTCTCGACCACCGCATCCATGGCAACGCGCATGTTCTCGACCCAATTGAGGCTGTCAAACACGCGGAAGACGTCGATACCCTTGGCCGCTTCTTTCACAAAGAACTGCACCACATTGTCGGGATAGTTGGTGTAACCCACCCCGTTGGAGGCGCGCAGCAGCATCTGCGTCATCAGGTTTGGCATTGCCTCGCGCAGGTCGCGCAGACGTTGCCACGGGCATTCCTGCAAGAAGCGATAGGCCACATCGAACGTCGCCCCGCCCCAGCACTCGACCGAGAACAGCTGGCTGAGGTTCTGCGCATAGGCCGGCGCGACCTTGATCATGTCATGGCTGCGCATGCGGGTGGCCAGCAGGGACTGGTGCCCGTCGCGCATGGTGGTGTCGGTGAGCAGCAGGTGTCGCTGCGCCTTCATCCAGTCCGCGACCGCCTTGGCACCCTTTTGTTCCAATAGGTTACGGGTGCCATAGGGCAGGTTGCCCTTGTCGACCTTGGGGGCGCGCGGCTCCTTCAGGTCGGGATGCGGCGCGGCGCGGCCCTCGGTTTCCGGGTGACCGTTGACGGAGATATCCGCGATATAGGTCAGCACCTTGGTGCCCCGGTCGCGGCGCTTGGCGAACTGGAACAGCTCCGGCGTCTCGTCGATGAACTTGGTGGTGTATTCATTCGACAGGAAGGTCGGATGCTTCAGTAGGTTCTCGACAAAGGCGATGTTGGTGCTGACACCGCGCACCCGGAACTCGCGCAGCGCGCGGTCCATACGGGCGATGGCCTTCTCCGGTGTCGGCGCTTTGGCCGTCACCTTGGTCAGCAGGCTGTCATAGTAGCGCGTGATGACCCCGCCCGCATAGGCGGTGCCGCCATCCAGACGGATGCCCATGCCGGTGGCCGAGCGATAGGCGGTGATGCGGCCATAGTCCGGGATGAAGTTGTTGAGCGGATCTTCGGTGGTCACACGGGTCTGCAGCGCATGCCCGTTAAGGGTGATATCGCCCTGGCTGGCCTTGCCGGTGGCCTCTGCGAGGGTCTTGCCCTCGGCAATCAGGATCTGCGCCTGCACGATGTCGATGCCGGTGACTTCTTCGGTGACGGTGTGTTCCACCTGCACCCGTGGGTTCACCTCGATGAAGTAGAAGTTGCCCGTCTCCATATCCATCAGGAATTCGACGGTGCCCGCACATTCATAGTTCACATGCTGGCAGATCTTGCGGCCCAGATCGCAGATCTCGGTCCGTTGTGCATCCGTCAGATAGGGCGCAGGCGCGCGTTCCACGACCTTCTGGTTGCGGCGCTGCACAGAACAGTCGCGCTCAAACAGGTGGTAGATCTCGCCGTGTTTGTCGCCAAGGATCTGCACCTCCACGTGACGGGCGCGGGTGATCATCTTTTCGAGATACCCTTCGCCATTGCCGAATGCGGCTTCGGCCTCGCGGCGACCTTCCAGAACCTTCTCTTCCAGCTCGTCTTCCGAGTGGATCGGGCGCATGCCGCGTCCGCCGCCGCCCCAGCTCGCCTTGAGCATCAGGGGATAGCCGACCTCCGCCGCTTCCTTGCGGATCGCGTCCATGTCATCGCCCAGCACCTCGGTGGCGGGAATGACCGGAACGCCGGCCTCTACGGCCACGCGACGGGCGCTGGCCTTGTCGCCAAGGGCGCGCATAGTTTCCGCCTTCGGGCCGATAAAGGTGATGCCGTTGCGCGCGCAGGCATCCACAAAATCGGGGTTTTCCGACAATAGGCCATAGCCCGGATGGATCGCATCCGCGCCGCATTCCTTGGCGACGCGAATGATCTCATCGATCGACAGGTAAGCGGCAACCGGGCCAAGGCCCTCGCCGATGCGGTAGGCTTCATCCGCCTTAAAGCGGTGCAGGCCCAGTTTGTCCTCCTCCGCATAGACAGCAACGGTACGTTTGCCCATCTCGTTGGCGGCGCGCATCACACGGATGGCGATCTCACCACGGTTGGCAATCAGGATTTTGTTGAACTCAGTCATCTCTCCCCCGAGGTCTTGCTAGGTTGGGCAAGTGGTAACGGCTGTATGACACGCAGACCATCCGTGGTTCTGGGTATCTGCGGCATGATTGCGCTCACTTGCGTCCCTTATTCTTGAATTTCGGCGCATGAGGCTGCCGAAATGCGAAACATTGGCCGGGACCTCCCGGTTTTTGCCGCCACGGAAAGCCGTTTGGGAAGGCGGGCTGGCGATGTTGTAGCCACCCCACGGCTCCAGCGCACGCATTTTTTTGCAGTGCAGCATTTTCAACCTGAGCTTTTGGCGCGTTAACCACTCTTTAGGATAGTGCTTCTGTTCTTGCGAATTTCGGATAAATTTTAATCAACAGCACCGGATCAGCAAAACGCGATCCTCAACGACCACCGCAAAGCAGGGTCTTCGTTCTACCACACCAAGGAACCCAAAAGATGTACCGCTTCGTTTTTGTCAGCACCGCTTCTCAGGATCTCTCCGCGCAGCAGATCGCGGATATCGCGGGGGCGTGTCATCGCAACAACCGCAAGGCCGGGTTAACTGGCATGCTGGTGGCGCATCAGGGCCGGTTCCTGCACATTCTCGAAGGCGACGAGACCGCAATCCGCCGCCGCGCCCAGAAAATTCAGGACGATCCGCGCCACCGCGATTTCGAGGTTCTGCAAGCCCGCGAAATTCAGATGCGCGCCTTTAAAGACTGGGTTTTTGTGCATGAGACACCCGAGGCACTGCCGCTACTGGGTGGCGAGAATATCGCCCCGTTGCGTGCTTTGCTACCGATCAACAGCGCCCTGCGCGGTCGCGATCTGACGGTGCGCCAAGTGGTGCGCGACTTCCTGGCCAGCTTTAAACAATTGCTGGCGGCCTAAGATCGGGCGCGTCAGCGCGACACCCATAACAACCAGTCTGACCCGGGGGGATAGGCGGGGGAGGCGCGGTCCTTGGGCGAGGATCGCGCCTCAACTTTTTGGCACTTAGTCCAGATGCAGCCGCTTAAGGTCGCGCAGCTCTGCCAGCGTGCCGATACCCAGCTGTCCCATATTGGCGCTCAGATCCTTGCTCAGGATGTCATGTAGATGCGCCGGTCCCGCGGCCCCCAATGCTGCAAGCGCATAGTGCCACGCCCGTCCCAGCATCACAAAATCCGCCCCCAGCGCCATGGCGCGTAGGATATCCAGCCCACCCTCAATGCCGCTATCAAGGATCAGCGGCAGGCCGGTGGCGGCGCGCATCTCTTCCAGCACCTCGATCGGGGCAGGGGCTGCATCAAACTGACGGCCCGCGTGGTTGGAGATCCAGATCGCATCAACCCCTGCCGCCTCCAGCCGGGGCGCGTCGCGCGCATCCAGAACGCCCTTAACCACCAGCGGCCCCTCCCAATGATCGCGCAGCCACTGCAGGTAGTCCCAATCCGGCGCGGTGCGCAGCAGATAGCCAATATGCGCGGTTGACGACAGTGCCGAGGCCGCGCCCTCGATGTATTTGTCCAGCGTGCGCATATGTGGCATGCCGCCATCGCCGCGATGCTGCCGCGCCATCCCCAGCGCCCATGTGGGGCGCATCGCCACCTGTGCCAGCAGGCGCGGGGTCAGCCGGGGTGGTTGTGTCAGCCCCGACCGCACCTGCCGTTCCCGGCGCGAGGCCACCGGCACATCAACTGTCAGCACCAAGACCTTGAATCCGGCCGCGCGGGCGCGGGCCAGCATGTCCTTGCGGATGCCCTCATCCTTGGGCGGATACATCTGAAACCAGCCCTGTTCGCCCAGATGCGGGGCCAGATCCTCGGGGCTTTGGCTCGCCACTGTCGAGAGCCCATAGGGGATCTGGGTCGCCGCCGCATGACGGGCCAGATGACCTTCGGCGTCGGGCCAGATCAGCCCCGACATCCCCACCGGCGCAATGCCAAAGGGGCGCGGCAATCTGGTGCCAAAGAGTGTGGTACTCAGGTTCACCTCCTGCGGCCCACCCAAGATCGCAGGCATCAGCCCGATCCGGTCAAGGCAGCGGCGATTGCGCGCCTGCGTGGCTTCTCGCCCGGTGGCGCTGTCGAGATATTCCCAGACAAAGCGGGGCAGACGCGCGCGGGCCTTGGCGCGCAGATCATCAAGGCCGGGGAAACGTTGATCCAAATTCATGCGGCCATTGTTCCCAGAATGCTGCGCATGTCCAGCGGTTGCGCATCTGGCACAGGATTTAGGGGGCTGGCAAAAAAGAACTGGCCGCGCGGCGCTCCGATCACTGGATAAGTTGACTGGAAAAGCTCACTGGGTGAACGAGGGCAGAAGGTGCCTCAGGGTCTTGGGCGGCGCTTTCGGCGCCAGATCATAACGCGACAGCAGCGCCTCCCGCGCATCTTGTGGCAACTCTTCCGGTATCACAATTTGCATCGGCTGGCCCGGATAACAGCGCGACTGGACCGGCCCGTCTGACAGCGTAATAAACGCCTGATGGCGGAAATCTCCGCGGATCGCCTCAAAGCGCTGGGCCACCGCCAAGTCCGGCCCTTCGAGGATTTGCAGAAACACCCCGTCCTCAAGCGCCAAAACCCCGGTGATGCCGAGGCTTTCGTTCTTGCGGCGCGACTTTTCAACAATGGCAGCGGCTTTTTCTGCTGTCATGGTGCTGCTGGCGCGGCTTAGGTACATTATTCTGCGCATGGCGTGCGTTCTCCGCCTGTTTTACACCTTTGTGGTGGTACGTTCAGTATAGGCAGTGTTTGCCGTCACTTGCCTCTGGCATGGGAACAGCGCGCGCTGCTTTGGCTCAGATCACCTATCCTTTGGACCATCTGCATGCCGCGATGGCGGAGCATGGCCCCGCTTTATTTCGCACCCCCGTGCTGTTATGCGCCTTACGGAGTTGGGGGCGCCGCACCATCAGGCCGTATCGAAATTTGCGCGGAACGGAGCGTGAACAGACCTCTTCCCGTCCACTGTGAAACAGGTTAGGATCGCCGCATGAGCACATTTGACGAAATGGACGCCTTTGAGGGCGCATCGCTGTCCGCCCGCGCCATGGCCGCGGGCTCCACACGCTATATGGACGGCCTCAACGCGGCCCAACGCGAGGCGGTGGAAACGCTGGACGGCCCGGTGCTGATGCTGGCGGGCGCGGGCACTGGCAAGACCAAGGCGCTGACCACCCGGATCGTGCATCTGTTGACCACCAACAGGGCGCGCACCAACGAGATCCTCGCGGTGACCTTCACCAACAAGGCCGCCCGCGAAATGAAGGAACGCGTGGGTCGCATGCTCGGCCAGCCCGCCGAGGGCATGCCATGGCTCGGCACCTTCCACTCGATCTGCGTCAAGCTGCTGCGCCGTCACGCGGAACTGGTGGGGTTGAAATCCAACTTTACCATTCTGGATACCGACGACCAGATCCGCCTGCTGAAACAGCTCATCTCTGCGGCAGGCATCGACGACAAGCGCTGGCCCGCGCGGATGCTGGCAAACATCATCGACGACTGGAAAAACCGCGCGCTGACGCCTGCCAAGGTGCCCGCAGGGGATGCGGCGGCCTATAATCATCGCGGCACCGAGTTTTACGATCAGTATCAGACCCGCCTCAAGGAGCTGAACGCAGTCGATTTTGGCGACCTGCTGCTGCACTGCGTTGAGATTTTCCAGAACAACCCGGACCTTCTGGCGCAATACCATCGCTGGTTCCGCTACATCCTTGTGGACGAATATCAGGATACCAACGTCGCCCAATACCTCTGGCTGCGGCTCTTGGCCTCGGGGCATAAAAACATTTGCTGCGTCGGCGATGACGACCAGTCGATCTACGGCTGGCGTGGCGCCGAGGTGGGCAATATCCTGCGGTTTGAAAAGGATTTCTCCGGCGCCAAGGTGATCCGGCTGGAGCAGAACTACCGCTCTACCAAACATATCCTCTCCGCCGCCTCCGGCGTTATTCGCGGCAATGAGGGCCGCTTGGGCAAGGAGCTCTGGACCGAAGCCGACGGCGGCGAAAAGGTCCGCCTGATCGGCCATTGGGACGGCGAGGAAGAGGCCCGCTGGATTGGCGAGGAAATCGAGGCCATGCAGCGCGGCACCCGTGGTATGCGCCAGTATGGCCTCAATGAAATGGCCATCCTCGTGCGCGCCTCGCATCAGATGCGCGCCTTTGAGGACCGGTTTCTGACCATTGGTCTGCCCTACCGCGTCATTGGCGGTCCGCGCTTTTACGAGCGGTTGGAAATCCGCGATGCCATGGCCTATTTCCGCGTGGTGATCTCGCCCGAGGATGATCTGGCCTTTGAGCGCATCGTCAACACGCCCAAACGCGGCCTTGGCGACAAGGCACAGCAGACCATTCAAATGGTGGCGCGCGAAAACGGCGTCTCCCTCGTTGAAGGCGCGCGTCTCGCGGTCGAGGAAGGTCTCATCAAGGGTAAGGGCGGGGCCGCCCTGCGCCGGCTCGTGGAAAACATCGCCCGCTGGGGGCAGATGACCCGCGCCGTGGTCCCGAATGACGGTGATGAGGATGCGGTTCTTGAGGGCGTGCAGAGCTTTGAGGAATTTCAGGCCCGCACAGAGGTCTCGCATGTTGAGCTGGCCGAGATCATCTTGGATGAAAGCGGCTACACCTCCATGTGGCAGGCGGACAAGAACCCCGACAGCCCCGGACGACTCGAGAACCTAAAGGAACTGGTCAAGGCGCTGGAAAACTTCGACAATCTGCAAGGGTTCCTCGAACACGTCAGCCTTGTGATGGACAATGACAAGCAAGACGCCGAGCAAAAAGTGTCGATCATGACGCTGCATGCCGCCAAGGGGCTGGAGTTTCCTGCGGTGTTCCTGCCGGGCTGGGAGGATGGGCTGTTTCCGTCGCAACGCTCGATGGATGAAAGCGGCCTCAAGGGCCTCGAAGAGGAACGCCGCCTGGCCTATGTGGGCATCACCCGCGCCGAGGAGGTGTGCACGATCTCCTTTGCGGGCAACCGGCGGGTGTTTGGCCAGTGGCAGTCGCAATTGCCCTCGCGTTTCATTGACGAGCTGCCCGAAGAGCATGTGGAGGTGCTGACACCTCCGGGCCTTTATGGTGGCGGCTATGGCGCGGCTGCGCCCTCTGCGGCAGAGCCCCCGGTGCGCTCCACCATCGAAGAGCGGATGAGCAATGCGGATGGGTATAATTCGCCCGGCTGGAAACGCATGCAGGCGCGCACGGCAGAGCGCGGCTATTCCAAGCCCCGCAAGAGCGACTCGCAGATTATTGATCTGACCGCCACCTCGAGCTTCACCATTGGCGAACGGGTGTTTCATCAGAAATTCGGCTACGGCGCCATCATCGGCATGGAAGGCGACAAGCTGGAGGTGGATTTCGAAAAAGCGGGCACCAAAAAAGTGGTCGCCCGGTTTGTCTCCGCCAGCGATGACATCCCGTTCTGAACGCATCACTGCAACATGAGGCGGTCGAATCGCCTAAGGCGATCCGATCCGGCCATCCCCCAGCCCAGATGCAACCAACCTTTCGGGTGAAATCAGCCGCATTATGACCCGTGTCGTGACCGCTGTCCGACAGCAATCTGATCGTCCATGTGCAGTGGAAATCGACAGGTATGTTCAGTGAGGACCGACATTCCTGAGCAATCACCGCCAGTGCTGACATTGGGGCGCGTGCGGCGAAGGTCTGTAGAGAGCTCTTAATGCTGGTCAACTCAGGTACCAGTTTTGCTGCGAGCCCTCTGCCATCGGGCAATATCCCCCAGAATTTCAATTATCTGGCTTCCGTCAGATGTCAGGGAGTACCGGGTGCCACCAGCCGAACGTTCAATAAGACGATCTTCCTCAAGTTCGCGCAACGCTCGGACAAGCACCCTTCGGTCCGCCACGGCGAGACGACCTTGGAGAGCTGGTATATCACTCTCAGCTTCCGAGAGCGCCATAAGAATAGATGCTTTCCACTGTCCTCGAATGGTTTGCATACCAACGGCAAGATCACACCATTGGTGCAGGTTCGCGCGATTTCGCTCTTGTGTCGTAGCGGGTGTACGAGACCCTCTGTCAAAATTGTCAGGCTTGTTCATGGGACCTTAGGGCTGGATACCGATCTCCCGTAATATGGAGATGAGAGTATGACTGAACAACTGTTTGTCGGATTTCACCATTTTGCCATGCGTACCCCAGATTTGCAGCGTTCGATCACGTTCTACGAAGCACTGGGTTTCCGGCAGGTGCATGAGTGGACACTGCCGGATTATGGGATTGATCGTGCCGTTATGATGCAAGCGGCCGACACTAAAAGCTGGATCGAGATTTTCGACCTGAAGGCAAGTATCCCGATGCAGGGCAGGGGCGCGAAAGTTGGCCAAGTTATCGTGACGGGCGCACTCGCGCATATTTGCCTGACGGTAAATGACTTGGAGAAAGCATGCGCGCGAATCGTCGAAGTTGGCGCTACGCATCTGCATGGCCCTGAAAATCTTGGACTTGGCCAACCTGAGGTGAGCGTACAAAACGCGATCTTTGAAGGCCCCGCTGGGGAAGTGATTGAACTACTGCAGCATGTTCGTTTTCCGAGTGATCTGCCGGGGTCAGCGTGAATGCGAAGGTCGGCTTCGTCCACATTGCCCCCAACCGTCTAAGCATATGTGTCCGCTTGCGGCAATTCGGAAGGTGTCAGCTAAACTGTTCAGCCTTGATGGAATTCGATGCCCATTGGATGCCTAAAGGTGTCGGCTTGCATGACCACCAGCAGCGTAACACAATCTGCCGCTAGAACGCAGCTGGTGCGGCACGGAATGATGTCTGAATAAACTCTGGGGAGATGGCGCGCGTGCAATGCGGGTTGGAAGGGGAGGCCCGTCAGACCCTGCGCAGCATCACAAGAGCACACTAGGAAACTTGCCTCCCCACAACAGGAAACGGCGGCGCCCAGGGAGGAGGAGAGGGCACCGCCGTTCTGTCAAACACCGGGTTAAAAGGGAGGAGGAAACCCGGTGTATCTGGTTCCGGCTCTCGCCGGTATTAGGTGCGGTGGCATCAGGGAGGAGGAGGATGCCACCGCGTAGGACAGGCCCTTAAGGGAGGAGGAGAAAGGACCTGATCTCGTTTGTTCTTTACTTAACCTCGCCGTACGCAGCTTCAAGAGCAATGCGCTTCAGCATGGAGCGGTTGAGACCCAGATCCGCCAGTTCGCGGTTGCTCAGCTCGCCCAGCTCGCTCAGCGTCTTGCGATAGACGCGATATTGCGCAAAGCGGGCACGAGCAGCCTCAATCATCCCGGTCACACCGCCGGTGGTGAAGGATTTGGGTGCATGGATCGTGTTCAGAATTGCCATCGTCTCGTCTCGCTTATGTGTCGTCCGGACCGTGTGCCCGACTGACTGTCTGTGTCTCTGTTGATCCTTAAGATAATGAAATGCTGCAAATGCACAATCCGGGGAATGGACAATTCTGCTATGCAGCAAGTGCATGGGTAGATACGATATTTTTCTACTTTTGCCCAATGGCTGAGCGACAATCTTTCAGATTGATGTATACACGGGCAATAAATGGTCGCCTGCGCGCCCATGCGGGCAATTTGACGCTTGGGCAGGCGGACACCGCATGCCTATATCTGTCACGGCCCCGAATTTGGCACAAAACAGGAGTTTCCCCCATGTCCGTCACCAAGGAAGAGATTCGCACCGCATTGGACCGTCTTGCGCTTCCGGGCGGGGGCACATTGGTGTCGCGCGACATGCTGCGCGCCCTCAGTATCGAGGGCGGTACGGTGAGATTCGTGATTGAGGCCCCCTCGCCAGAGATGGCCGTCCAGATGGAAACCCTGCGCCGTGCCGCGGAGGCCTGCGTGAAAGAACTGCCCGGCGTCGAGGAGGTCTCGGTGGTGCTGACCGCCCACGGCCCCGCGCCGCAAAAAGCCGCCCCCAGCCTTAAACTCGGCGGTCACCCCAAACCGCAGGCCGCGCCGATGAAACCCTCGGGCGTCGGGCGCATCCTCGCGGTGGCCTCGGGCAAAGGCGGCGTTGGCAAATCCACCGTCAGCGCCAATCTCGCGGTGGCGCTGGCCCGGCAGGGGCGCAAGGTCGGGCTCTTGGACGCTGATATCTACGGGCCGTCCCAGCCGCGCATGATGGGGGTCTCTGGCCGTCCGGCCAGCCCCGACGGCACCACCATCGAGCCGCTCCATGCCCATGGGGTCACGGTGATGTCGATTGGCTTTATGGTCGAGGAGCGCAAGGCCGTGGTCTGGCGCGGGCCGATGCTGATGGGGGCGCTGCAGCAGATGCTGGGGCAGGTGAACTGGGGCGAGCTGGATGTGTTGATCGTCGACCTGCCGCCGGGCACGGGCGATGTGCAACTCACGCTCTGCACCAAGGCCGAGCTGTCAGGCGCCATCGTGGTCTCCACCCCGCAGGATGTCGCCCTTCTGGATGCCCGCAAGGCGCTCGATATGTTCAACACGCTCAAAACCCCGGTGCTGGGGCTCATCGAGAATATGTCGTTCTTTACCTGCCCCGATTGCGGCGGCACCCATAATATCTTTGGCAACGGCGGCGTTGCGGCCGAAGCCAAGGACCTGGGCCTGCCGCTCCTTGGGGCCTTGCCGATTGATCTGGAGACCCGGTTGGCAGGCGACAACGGCACGCCTATCGCCGCTGGAGAGGGCGTCATGGCCGAGGCCTACGCGCGCATCGCCAAGGGGCTGGTCGAAGGCGGCATGGCCTAAATAGGGAGGAAAGGCGCGGATGGTGTTAAGGCGATTGTGGGCGAGGCTGGTGGCCAGTGATGCTGCGCGCGCTCTTAGCTCGTCAGATGTAGAAGGTTACAAACGCCTGCTCAATGAGGGCACACGCATAATCCAAGCGGCGTCACGGCCCGATCAGTTCGAGGCGACTTACTGCGCCCTACGCGACACCCTGTGGTCACCGCCGGATTGGGACTATGACGAGCAATATTATGCGAGCCGGACGCTCCGTCGCAAAAAGAACGTTAAAGCAGTTGAACAGATTCCGAGCTTGGCGGAGGTCTTTCTATTCCATCAGGACGGCTATGTACGCGAAGCGGCGCTCCAGCAACTGGATACACCACTAACCGCGCCTGCAAGCATCTACGCCCTGTTCTGGCGCACAAATGATTGGGTGCCTGAGGTACGCGAGGCGGCCCACGAGGCCCTGGCACGCGTACTGCCTCAGACCTCTGCAGACGTCATCGTCCCGGCCCTGAAGGCGGCCCTCCCACGGATCGCCAGTTGGGGGCGCTGGTCGCAGGCGGGGCCAGAAATGATCACGGCACTCGCCCAAAGAGACGACGTGGCCAGCGCCCTAGTTGATGATATCATTCAGTCCGAGGGCGCGGCCCTCACGGTCGTGTTTCGGGAACTGTGCAAAACCCCCAAGGTCGACCCCCAGCTTGAGCGGATCTTTCGCACAGCCCACCAACCGCATATCCGGGCGATGGCTCTTCAGACCTTATTGTCGGGCAAGGCCAGATGGCCTTTGCTTCAGCGCCGAAAGGTCTGGATCGACAAACCTTCGGGGCGCTCTCGTATGGAACTGCAATTCCAGAGCCGAGACATCACGGTCGATACCGACGTCCTCGGGCTGTTGCAAAGGGCTGTGACCGATCGCGCCAGTATCGTGCGCAAACATGCGCTCGATGGGATGATCGCTTTGCGCCATGATCGCGAGATGGCGCACACATTGGACGCGCTGGTCGCGGAACTTGAAGATGATCCCAACAGCGGCGTCCGGTCCCGCGTTGCGTTTTTTCAGCGCAAGCGACGAGAAGAAAACCCGTAACAGGTCCTCCGCCGTTGCACCCCCACCGCACGCTCTGCTCAGGGTGTTTTCACCCCGTTGCCCTATGCTGGCGGTGTCGCGACATATCACAGGAGACCGGCCCCCAGAGACCACCCCCTCATTGGGTGCAGGGCGGGTCCGATTGAGGCTCACAGGATCTGACCTTTCGGGGTCAGTCGATGCTCCGCCCCTATGGCGACGCCGTCATCCTTTAATAAGCGAAGCCGCGCCAAGGTTTCCCCCGCGCGGCTTTCATAGCTCAGATGTTAAACAGACGCTGCGGCTCAGGCCACAAGCGTCCCTTTGGCGTGGCTCAGCGCACCTTCAGCGTTGCCAGACCGATCATCGCGAGGATCAGCGAGATGATCCAGAAGCGGATCACGATCGTCGGCTCCGCCCAGCCTTTTTTCTCATAGTGGTGATGGATCGGCGCCATCAAAAACACCCGTTTGCCAGTGCGTTTGAAGTAGAGCACCTGAATGATCACCGACAGCGCTTCGACCACAAAAAGACCGCCGACAATAGCCAGCACCAGCTCGTGTTTGGTCGAGATCGCAATCGCCCCCAGCGCGCCACCCAAGGCCAGCGATCCGGTGTCGCCCATGAACACCGCCGCAGGCGGGGCGTTGTACCACAGGAACCCAAGCCCCCCGCCAAAGAGCGCAGAGGTGAAGATCAGGATTTCACCGGTGCCCGGCACGTAATGCACGTCGAGATATTCGGAAAAGTCAACGCGACCAACCGCATAGGCGATGATGCCAAGCGTTCCGGCCGCGATCATCACCGGCATAATGGCCAGCCCGTCCAGACCATCGGTCAGGTTCACCGCATTGGCCGCGCCCACGATCACGCAGATGCAGAACGGCACATAGAGATAGCCAAGGTTCAGCAAAACGTCCTTGAAAATCGGCATCGCCAATTGGTTTTGCAGCTCCGCCGGGTGGTTCCAGCTCGCCCAGAGCGCGGCGACGATTGCAATCAGGAAACCGAGCAGCAGACGCACCTTGCCGGGCACGCCTTTGGTGTTTTGTTTTGAAACCTTGGCATAATCATCGGCAAACCCGATGAGGCCAAACGACAGTGTTACAAACAGCACCAGCCACACAAACGGGTTGTCCCAGCGCGCCCAGACGAGGGTCGAAAACAGCAAGGCTCCGACAATCAGCAGCCCGCCCATAGTGGGGGTGCCGACCTTGGCAAGATGCGCCTCCGGGCCGTCATTGCGGATCGGCTGGCCCTTGCCTTGCCGCTTGCGCAGCACATTGATCAGGGGCTTGCCAAAGACAAAGCCAAAGATCAGCGCGGTCAGGAAGGCTCCGCCTGCGCGGAAGGTGATGTAGCGGAAGAGGTTAAAGAAATCCCCCCCGTCCGACAGTGCGGTCAACCAATAGAGCATTCCAGTGCGGTTCCTGTTTTAATGTGGTCTATCTTTACGATTCACGAAGGTGGGTTGCCTTGACCGATTTCCCGGATCGCGTCAACCACGCGCGCAACCGCCATCGACAGCGACCCTTTTGCCAGCACCGCATCGCCGCCGCTGATATGGGTGGGCAGGGCGGTGGCGGCCTCGGCCGAGGTCTCGACCCATATGCCACGCTTGGTCGCGGGCAGCGCGTCAAAGAGGTGTTTCATCAAGGGGCCGATGCAGTGGATCTGATCGATGCGATCCAGTGCCGGATGCGCGGCGAGGGCGGCGTGCAACGCGGCCTCTTGCGGGCCAAGCTCTTTCATATCGGCCAGATAGGCGATCCTGCGGCCCGTGGCTGGGGTGGCAGCCAGCACCGTCAGCGCTGCGGCCATCGAGGTCGGGTTGGCGTTATAGGCATCATCCAGCACCGTCACCGACCCCGAGGGCAGATCCACGGTGAACCGCGCGCCGCGCCCTTTAACCGGCGACCATCCCGCCAGCCCGGCCAGCGCCAGATCAAGATCGCCGCCAAGCGCCAACACCGATGCCAGCGCGCCGGTGGCGTTCATGGCAAAATGCGTGCCAAGCGATTGAATGTCGGCGGTGACGTCGCGCCCGGCCAGCGACAGATGCGCGCGGGTGATATCCCCGTCGAGCTCTGCGTCCTTGAGGCGATAGGCGTCGGCGCTCTGGCCAAACCAGCGGGTCTCGATGCCTGCGGCCTCTGCCACGGCGCGCAGCACCGGGGTTTCGTCCAGATCGGCGTTCAGCACGGCAACACCGCCCGGCTCCAGCCCTTCAATGATGGCGGCCTTTTCACGGGCGATCCCGGCCACATCCTCAAAGGCCTCAAGGTGCACGGCGGCCACGGTCGTCACCAGCGCCACATGCGGGCGGGCCTGACGCGACAGCGGCGCGATCTCGCCGGGGTGGTTCATGCCGAGCTCGATCACCGCGAATTCCGTATCCGCAGGCATTCGCGCCAGTGTCAGCGGCACGCCCCAGTGGTTGTTATAGCTGGCCACCGCCGCATGGGTGCGCCCTTGCGGCGCGAGCATCGCGGCGAGCATCTCCTTGGTGGAAGTCTTGCCCACCGATCCTGTCACCGCCACCACGCGGGCTTTGGTGCGAGCACGCCCCGCACGGCCCAAGGCCTCAAGCGCGGCCTGTACGTCATCGACCACCAAGAGGGGTGAACCTTCGGCGACGCCCTCGGGGATATGCGAGACCAGTGCGGCGCCTGCGCCCTTGGCCAGTGCCTGCGCGACAAAGTCATGCCCATCGCGCGCGGCCTTGAGCGCGACAAAGAGATCCCCGGGCGCAAGGGTGCGGGTATCGATCGAGATGCCGTCCACCGCCCAGTCGGAGGTCGCACGCCCCCCGGTGGCGGCAGCGGCATCTGCAGAGGTCCAGAGGCTCATACCATTCTCCCGTCCAGTGCGGCGACGGCCATGCTGGCCTGTTCGACATCGTCAAAGGGCAGCACATCGGTGCCGATGGTCTGGCCGCTCTCATGGCCCTTGCCGCAGATCAGGAGCGCATCACCCGGCTCCAGCATGTCGACACCGCGCAGGATTGCTTCGGCACGGTCGCCGACATTGAGCGCATCGGGCGCACCGCCCATCACGGCAGCGCGGATCGCGGCGGGATCTTCTGAACGGGGGTTGTCATCGGTGACGATGACCGCATCGGCGTTTTCATGCGCGGCCTGTCCCATCAACGGGCGCTTGGTCGCATCGCGGTCCCCACCTGCGCCGACGATGGCCACCAGACGTCCCAGCACATGCGGGCGCAATGCCTTGATCGCCGTCGCAACCGCATCGGGGGTGTGGGCATAGTCCACAAACACCGTAGCACCGTTTTCGCGCGTTGCCGCCAGTTCCATGCGGCCGCGAACCGTGCTGAGGTGGGGGAGGGTGTCAAAGACCTGCACCGGGTCTTCGCCGCTGGCAATCGCAAGCCCCGCCGCCACCAGCACGTTCTCCGCCTGAAAGCCGCCAATGAGGTTCAGCCGCTTGGCAAAGGGGCGGTCATGCCATGTGAACCGGATGTCCTGCCCGGTGGCATCAACCCGCATGCCCATCAGGGCAATATCGCCAAGTCCCCGGCCCACGGTGATAATCTCCTGACCGCGCGCGGCGGCAATGGCGCGCATCTCCGCACCTTTGGGATCGGTCATATTGATAACGGCCACGCCATCTTCGGACAGAACCCGGCGGAACAGACCTGCCTTGGCGGCAAAATAGGCCTCGAAGGTCTCGTGGTAGTCCAGATGGTCTTGGGTGAAGTTGGTAAACCCCGCCGCCGACAGTTGCACGCCGTCCAGACGTCGCTGGTCCAGCCCATGCGAGGAGGCTTCCATCGCCGCATGGGTCACACCGGCCTCGGCTGCCGCTGCAAGGGCACGATGCAGCGTGATCGGCTCGGGCGTGGTATGAGCGAGCGGGTGCGACCATGCGCCCTCAATGCCGGTGGTGCCAAGGTTCACCGCCTGATGGCCCAACTCGGTCCAGATCATGCGCAGGAAGGTCGACACCGAGGTCTTGCCATTGGTGCCCGTCACCGCCGCCATCACCGGCGGTTGCCCGCCGAACCACAGGGCCGCTGCCCCCGAAAGCGCCTGACGCGGGTCCTCTGCCACCACAAGTGCTGCGCCTGCGCGGGCGATTGCTTCGCCTGCGATCTCGGCCCCTGCTGTGTCAGTGAGAATCGCAACCGCGCCCTGATCGAGCACCTGATCGACGAATTTGGCACCATGCACCCGAGAGCCGGGAAGGGCCGCAAAAACAAAGCTCTGCTGCACCTCGCGGCTGTCCACCGCAAGCCCTGTGATTTGCGGGTCCATCCCCGCCCTTGCGGTCAGTCCCAACTGGCTGAGCTTTAGCGCTGGTCTTTCGGTCATGGCGTCCCCACCTGTTAATTTGAGGTGAGGGTTACACCAGTGACAGGGGCAGGTTCAATCTGCGGTCTGAGGCCAAGGAGCGGCGCGAGACGCGCAATCATCTCGCCGGCCACCGGGGCAGCCGTCCAACCCGCGGTGCGGCGGTCCTTGTCGAGGGCGATGATCTCCGGCTCGTCCAGCGTCACGATCAGCACATATTTGGGCTCATCGGTGGGGAAGACGGCGGCAAAGGTGGCGATCACCTTGTCTTTGTAATAGCCACCCATCGGCTTGGGCTTATCGGCAGAGCCGGTCTTGCCGCCGACGCTATAGCCGGACACATCCGCCATCGAGGCCGTGCCGCTGCTGACAACGCCGCGCAGCATATCGAGCGAGGCGCGCGCGACGTCTTCGCTGACGATGCGCTCGCCCATCTGAGGGCCGTTCTGTTTCAGGATCGTGGGCTGCACGAGACGCCCGCCATTGGCAAGCGCCGCATAGCCCGCCGCCAGATGCATTGGCGTGGTGGAAATACCGTGGCCATAAGAGATGGTCATGGTCGAAAGCTCCGACCAGTTCTTGGGCAGCAAAGGCTGGCCGCCAGAGGCTTCGACGATCTCAAACGGCGTTGCCTTGAGCATACCAAGACGGTCAAGGAAAGCGCGCTGGCGTTCGGTGCCGATCTGCTGGGCAAGGCGCGCGGTGCCGATGTTCGAGGATTTCTCGATAATGCGTGTCACCGACAACTCTTTGCCGTAGTTGCTGAAATCGCGGATGGAGAACTTGCCCCAGCGCAGCGGACCGCGAATGTCGATGATGGTGTCCGGATTGACCAACCCCAGCTCCATCGCTTGCGCCGCGGTAAAGATCTTGAAGGTGGAGCCCAGCTCATAGACCCCCTGAACCGCGCGGTTGAACAGCGGGCTTTCCGACGGATCAAAGCCAGAGGTGGGCGGGCGCGGGCGCTCGTTGGGATCAAAATCGGGCAGCGATGCAACCGAGATCACCTCGCCTGTGTAGACATCCATCAGGATCGAAGTCGCACCCTTGGCGTTCATCAGTTTCATGCCACCGTAAAGCACTTCTTCGGTGGCGTCCTGAATAGACAGATCAAGGCTCAGGGCCAGCGGCTTGCCGCCATTGGCAGGGTCGCGCAGGTAGTCGTCGAATTGCTTTTCCACACCTGCAACGCCGATCACCTCGGCGGCATTTACGCCTTCTTTGCCAAAGGAGGCCCCACCCAGCACATGGGAGGCCAGCTTGCCATTGGGATAAAGGCGCATCTCACGCGGGCCGAACATCAGGCCGGGGTCGCCAATATCATGCACCGCCTGCATCTGCTCTGGGCTGATTTTCTTTTTGATCCACAGGAACTTACGGCTTCCTGTGAAGTCCTTAACGAGGCGTTCGCGGTCCAGATCGGGGAAGATCGACACCAGCTTGTCGGCGGCATCCAGCGGATCGACCATTTGCGGTGGCTGCGCATAGAGCGAGAAGGTCTCAAAATTGGTGGCAAGGATGCGGCCCTCACGGTCCACAATATCGGCGCGCTGGTTGGCAATGGCGCTGCCCCCGACCGAGACGGGCTCAGCAGGTTCCGATGTGGCCATCACCGCCATACGCCCGCCAATCGCCACATAGGCGCAGACAAAGAACGCCGCGAGCACAAGCAGGCGGCCCTCCGCGCGGGTCCGGGCGCGGGCTTCCATGTCGCTGTGACGCTGGGCGATGTTTTCGCGCTCGATCAGGTCGGGGTTCTCGCCACGGGCGCGGGCGGGCAGAATACGGGCGAGGGGGCGCAGTGGCGTGCGGATCATTCGTCTGCTTCCTGTCCATAGGCCGACACTTCGACGCCCTCTTCAATCACCAGACCGGAGGGCGGGAAGGAGACCTCATCCACGCGGCCAAATTGCTCCGGGCGCAGGGGCAGAAGGCCGAGGCTTTCAAAATTCAGTTCCGCCAGATCACGCAGGCGGTCGGGACGGTTGAGATAAGCCCATTCCGCACGCAGCACGCTTAGACGTACCTGAGCAGAGGCAATCTCGCCCCGCAAAACGCGCGTTTCCTTCAGCACCTGCTGGGTGGCGTAATTCTCGCGGTAGGCCCAGAACGCCAGACCAAAGACCGCGAGGATCGTCATCATATAGGCAAGGGTTCTCATCAGCGCGTCTCTTTCAACTGCGGCATGCTCAGCTCTTTGGCGGTGATCTCCACCGGAGCGGCATCGGTGCGCCGCCCCACGCGCAACAGGGCCGAGCGCGAGCGCGGGTTTTGCGCCAGCTCGTCCTTGTCGGGGCCAACGGCCTTGCGGGTCACCAGCTCAAACTGGCTGGGCTGTTCTTCCATTGCGGGCGCAAAACGGTTGGCATTGCCGGTCTTATTGGCGCGGTGCTGGAAGAAGCGTTTGACCATGCGGTCCTCGACCGAATGGAAGGTCACAACCGCCAGCAGCCCGCCGGGTTTAAGCGCGCGTTCTGCGGCCAAGAGCCCGCCCATCAGTTCCTCATATTCGCCATTCACCGCGATGCGCAGCGCCTGAAAGCTGCGGGTGGCGGGGTGGGACTGGCCGGGTTTGGGACGTGGCAGGCAGCTCTCGATGATCTCGGCCAGACGCAGGGTGGTGGTGATCGGCTCCAGCGCGCGTTCCCGCACGATCGCCTTGGCAATCCGGCGCGAGGCGCGCTCTTCGCCAAAACTATAAAGGATATCAGCTAGTTGCACCTCGGTGAGCTCTGCCACCAGATCCGCGGCCGAGGGGCCATCTTGCGACATGCGCATATCCAGCGGGCCGTCCTTCATAAAGGAAAAACCGCGCTCCGCCAGATCCAGCTGCATCGACGACACCCCAAGGTCCAGCACCACGCCATCCAGATCAGAGGCGTATTCATCCATGCGCGAGAACACGCCCTGTTGCAGCACCAGGCGCGCGCCATACTCCGCCGCCCAATCCTGCGCCATCTCGAAGGCCAGCGGGTCACGGTCAACGCCAATGACCTGATCGGCACCCGCCGCCAAGAGGCCCTTGGTGTAGCCTCCGGCGCCGAAAGTGCCATCAAGCCAGCGGCCCGTGACCGGCGCCACCGCCTCCAGAAGCGGTTTCAGCAGGACAGGAACATGGGGACCGGAGGGAGCAGCGGTGCGGTCCGTCATGGGTTATGCGCCTCCGGCGCCGTCTAGGAATTCAAGGGGGTCGAAGTCTTCGGGCAGGTCTTCCATCATCTTCTCGGCTTCGGCCATCTCGACCTCTTCGTAGGTCTCGGGCTTCCAGATCTGGAAGGTGTCACCAGAGGCGATAAAGAAGGCCTCGCCATCGAGATCGATCTTTTGGCGCAGTTTTGCAGGCAGCACAAGGCGGCCCGTCTCGTCCACGGTGGTCGGCAGCGATTGACCGTTGAACATGCGCTCAAGAATCTTGCGGCCCTTGGAGCCACGGGGCAGGGCGGCGATCTTGGCGTCGACCTCTTCAATGGCTTCCATGGTGTAGCATTCAAGGTATTGGCGGCGCTGATCGCCGTAGACGATCACCAGTTCGGGGGCGTCACCGGGCTGCCAGTTCGGATCAGAGGCCTCAAGCACACGGCGAAAAGAGGCCGGGATAGACACCCGCCCCTTGCTGTCCACCTTATGGTGGCTCTCGCCTCTGAACCTGCGACCCAATGTGCCGCCCTTTCTCGCGTCCCGCGCTTTTCCCCGGTTCCTCCTGAACGCGGGGCCTGAAACTAAAAGGGGCGGGTTGATCCGCTGCCACTGATCAACCCGCCACCTTGACCCGCTGTGCGGGGTGTCCGACTGCGCGCGCCACCTGGGGGGATGTCTGCTCGCCCGCGCGCCGGATCTCTCTTTGTGATGAAAGCGAAGGCCTGTATGAAACCTGCCGTATTTTGACGTTGGGGTCGTTTTGTGCCCCGTGCTCTCCGTCTTCATCCGATGAATTAGGGATACTCTGGGAATGCATGGGACTGCAAGGGATTTTTGAGGATTTCTTGTAAGAATCGGTGCGTTGAGTCGCATCTTGCGGAGCTGTTCAAGGGCTCAAAAGAGGATTTTTGCAGGATGTGGGGTCATGGTCGCGCACCCACACCATATATATGCCTCATTGTTGCCGCGAAAAACTTCCCCTATTTTCCCGCATTTCTTTCTGTTGAAAGCAGGCAGGTGGATTTTGTTTCTCTTATGTTCTCATCTTTTGGCAGGATTGGGTGCAAAAAACCCTGAATCCCATGGTTTGATGTGATTCGTTTTCGCTGGGAGCTATGCTTGGACCATGGTTTCCCATACCGCCCATGATTTCCCATCAGCAGGGGTGCCGTGGTTTCCCATTGTGGCTGTTTGTAGCGTGACGGACTTTTTTGCTGTAGCGTGACGGACTTTTTTGCAGTGATTTACGGACTTTTTTACAGCAACCAGATTTTGGGCTGAAGTGGGATTGAAGGGGCGTTTAAGCGCGGTTTCATTCGATGTAGCGAAACCCCTGCACGGCGCGCAAGTGCCCCGCCATGCCACCCTTCAGCCCGACCTGCTTTCTTGCCCCGCCGTACAGAAGGCATGAGGTCTGCATCCACTGATCATGCGCGCGCAACCGGCGGCACAGGCCCGGATGCGATGTGTTGATCAGGGTGGGCATCGGGCGCTCAAACCGGTTGACGCCGCGCCGCCACAGGGCGGCAACCTCAGTGAGAAACCGCAGCCCAATCCCCAAGCCCTGCCACTCTGGCAAAACAACAAAGCGGCAGGCGCGCGCCTCGCGCAGGCCGGGGCGGGGCGTAACCGCCAGATGGGCCACATCCACCCCCTCGGCGCGGGCGAGATAGAAGCTCCCAGCGATCACATTATTGGTTTTCAGGTAGTGATGCGGCTCAAAGGTGGGCCAATGGGAGCCGTCGGTTTGGTGGATTTCGACCTCAAGGCTGGGGCATCGTCGAAGACGCCTCCATGCAAATTCGCCGCCGCGTCCGGTATCGATCACCCAATCCGGCTGCAGCCAGTCTTCCACGTCATCATGGCAGGCCACGGCCACAAACTGGCCCGGTCCGCGCCGCCACGCTTTGCCAAAGGCCCCGGCGGCGATGGTCGCCACGCGACGGTCAATGGCCGAGGTGAACTCATCCATCACAAAGAGACCGGGGCGCTCGCACAGGACGCGGGCAAGATCGGCGCGGAATTTCTCGCCGGTGGAGAGCGCCGCATAGGGCCGCAGCCATGAGGGCACAGAGCCAAGGCCCACAGCCGAGAGGGCAGCGGTCACCGCATCAAACGACCCGCCCGGCGTGATCTCGTCCACGATGGCCCCTTTGCCCGGCCAGCGGTTGGCGCATTTGAGGCGGCGCGCACCAAAGAGCGCACGGGCAATGGAACTCTTGCCAGATCCCGAGGGGCCTTTGATCAGGCCGATCTGCCAAGGGCGGTCCTTTAGCGGGGCTTCCAGTGAGATTTTGAAATCTGCGTCGCCTTCGACATTGAAGAGACTGGACACGCGCGCGGCCCGATAGGTGTTGGGCAAAGGCGAGCGGTGGTGAACCGTGATCTGGGTCATGTGTTCACCACCTTGCACTTGAGGCTTTCTGCGGTCAGCCGATCAAAGAGGGCGATCTGCGCCGCCTCATCTTTGACAATGACAATAACGCCGAACTGGCGCTTATAGCGGTTTCCCTTTGGTTTCCCGTGGGTATCAGCGGGAAGTGGGGGCAGGGGAATGTCTTTGGATTTGGGCACTTTGCCCGTCCTTTCCATCACGCTCTGGGCGTTCTGGTGAAGGGCTCAAGGGCCTCAATTCTAGGTGAGACCGGCACCGGGGGCACTTGATCGATAGCACCCCAGACAATGCGCCGGGTTCAAATTTGAATAGCAGTTTGCGGCATGCACCACAACGTTGCTCTTGTAGTTGCAACTGGAATCACTCCATGAAAGCGCCGTCCTCGAGGACAGGAGGCGGCCATGAAGCGTGAGCTGGTCGGCGGGGTCGCGTGTGAGAATGTTGGCCCCGTGCAGATTGGCGCTTGCGCCCGTCTGCCCTCCGCTACTGTGAAGCCTTTGAAGGGGCGTTTAAGCCCCCTCAAAGGCCCTTAAATCGCAGCGAGAATAAAGGCGAACAGCTCGTCATAGCGCACGCCTTGCCGGTCGTGGTACTCGGCCCCCTCCGGGGCTTCCTCGGCGCTGGCGAAGGTTTGCAGCTCTGTGCGGGCTTCAATGAGGGTCTCCAGTTCGCCGGTCTCCACTTGTTTTTTCACAAGCACGACCATTTCTTTTTCGACCTGCTGAACTTCGCCGGTCGGCTCACCTCGGGCATCCAGCACCGGCTCCTCAACTGTCACGGTGTGGGTGATCTCTTCCTCCACCTCTTCCATGATGGGCGCGGTCTCGGCGGGGATTTCGACCATTGCAGACCACCATTCATCCCAGCACAGAACGCCATAGCGCCACGGGTCCAGACCCTCGGCCTCAAAGGCGGCTGCGAGCTCTTGGGCAATGATACCGAAGTGCCAGCGGGCCGCGTCGCCTTTCTCGGCCACAGCGTCACGAATGCGGTATTTTTTTAGCAGGCTTTTTGCGACCACGGCCACACGGCGCTCGGCAGCATCCAAGTCCTGAATGTCGGTCTTGGTACACGCGTCGGACGTGTTGATTGTACCTGTTGCGGCGTAGACAACATCCCACCGATACGAGGGGAAACCACAGTTTTGTACACCGTCAGAACCCGGTCGAAACGTGCCATCAGGTGTTATGCGAGCCGCGTGCGTTCCCCCGGTATAGAAACTTACCCCGCCGTCAGTACCCGTGGAGCCTCTACCTTCCAGCAACAAGTCATATGACACAATTCCAACGGAACCAATAATGTCATCACGCTGCAATCTTATCCGGCTATCGTTGGCGCTTGATCCTCGAATGTGTAGGGCGTTTACCGGCGAAGTGGCCGCCTGACCAATGCCAAGGTAACTACCAATCGGCACGTTAAACTTTATGTCATCTTTGCCAATCTCTAGCGGGCGCGTGGCCTGAACCTCAATCAACAGCTTTGGGTTCGATGCGTTGGATGCCGGGTCAATTTTTGCGTAGAGGTGACCACCGGTGCTGTTGCCGCTCAGGGTATGCTTCACGCCGCTATCAGCGTCAGTAAGGTTCAGGTACGGGCCAGAGTTGCGAATTTCAATGTTGTCAGGCGTGACGCCCGCGCTGTTGACAATGATAGCCTTTTCCCAATCCGACCAACCGTAGGTCTGGGTCTTATGGCGTGCAAATATTTGTTGAGCTTCATGTCCTCTCGTCACAGCGATCTGCACGTAAGCATCGGCTGAGCGTACAAGGTGCTGTACGACAACAGGACCGGCTGGTGGGCTGTTTGCAATCCCAGCTTCCCCGCCACGCCAAAGGCCAGTTGTCGCTCCAATATCATTAAGATCGTTGTTCGGGGGAATTAACGCAACGCCGCCCAAACCAAACGCCCCCACTTTCATGAGTTTATCTTCAGTCGCATCTGAGAGGCTCGCCTGCACCGCAGCGCCTGAAGCCTTCCCGCCCTTCAAGCGCAATTGCCACTCATCGCCCGCCTTCAACCCCACCTCATTGGAGGACGGATTGCCCATGCCAGTGTCGCGGTCTGCGTCAAACACAATGTCGCCTGTAAACCGCCCCTGACCCACGGTGTTATAAAAACCCTGATAGTTGCCCAGAAGTTCCTGCAGTGCCGCTGCAAGGTCGAGGTTATGCGAGCCGGTGGGGAAGACCGCATATGCCTGTCCCGCTGCTGTAGAACCCTGATAAGGCGCCTTGAGCGTGATGGTGTCGGCGCTATCGACGGTCAGGATCTCATAGACCCGCCCGTCCGGGCCGACAAAGCCCCAGCCGTTTTGCATCGCGCCAAACCAATCGGTGCCCGCGCCGGTGACGGTGGCGTTGCCATTGGTCACAGTGACCGTGCCTGATGATACCCAAGCCATTATTGATTTTCCTCTTCAGGGACAGAAAGTTCGAAGTTTTCAGTTTGGTAAGGCCAGAGGCGGACACGCACCTGCACGGTGCTGCCAGCCGCAATGCCGGATTGTGCGAGCGAGAACTCGGTGACGGATACGGGCAAGTCGGAGCTGTTGATTTGCACCACGGCCTCTGCCGGGATTTCAGAGACGAATGCGCCGCTGATCGACAGGCTCATCTTGGGTCGCTCTTGCAGCACGCCGCCGGGCACATAGTGCGTGACGTCCGAGTGCTTGCCGTCGAGATAGCCGGTCTCGTCGTCGTCAACCGGCGTATAGGTCTCGGGCACATCCAGAGCGCGAAGGATTGCGCCGGTCTGTTTGGAGTAAACGGAAATCTCTTTGCTCATCGTTTGGTTTCCTCAACTTGCAGAAAGCGATTGAAGACATGCGCGGAGGCCGACATGCTTCCCGCCTTCAGGCGGGCATGCAGAGAGACCCGATGCGTTCCCTCACCCGGCGTGACTGTCATCATGATGGTTTTCAGGTCGGCGTAGAAAATCGGCGTCGGCACAATATGCGCAGATGCGGTGCCGTTGACTGAGATGTTGACCCATCCGCCGCCCTCACCGACATATGTGCTGCCGCGTGCAGTAAACCCTACTGGGTAGCTCTGCTGCTGCATGAAGATCCCGGCGCTGACCGTGAAGACACGCTGAGGCGCACCATTGACGCGCACCTCGATCTCTATGGCCGAGGCCCCATCGACCTGAATATTCGCCTGCAGCGACATGGTGTTGCCGGAGCACTCCACATTGTCGATTGCGAGCACTTCTTGGTAGCTTGAGGACAGGTAGAAATCGGACCCGGCAAAAGCCGCGAAATTGTTGGTAATCGCACCCTCTGCGATGTTGGCGGTGTGGATGTCCGCGCGCCCGATGATGGCCCTGCGGACATAGATGTCCTCCATGTAAACGCCGGGCGGGTAATAGATCTCGTCAATCGTGCGCCCCACGGTAAAGACCGAGAACGGCACGGTGAGGGATGATCCATCCGGCGCGGAAATCGTGAAGCTATCGGCGGCAAAGGCAACAGAGCTGCTGACCGCGCCATCGTCGCCCGCCTCCGCTGCGATCACCATGCCAGTGGCAACGCCATTCACGTTCACGCGCAGCATGTGCCGCCCTGAGATACCGTCGACACTCTCCGAGAGGGTTTGCACGGTTGCGGTGTTTTCACCGACCGTTGTGGTGAGCGTGTTCAGTGATGCGGCAAGGGCCTCGCCCTGAGACGCGCGGGCGAGGCTTTCCTGCTCGATGAGCGCCATCGCATTGTCGATAGACGCGCCAATCTGCACAGACCGGATCGCGAAGGCCTCGCGGTCCTCGGTCACTTTTGCCCGCAGATCCTCGGTCGCATAGGCGATGTCTTGGCGGATGCGTTCACCATCGGCGTGAGCCTGCAAGAGGCTTGCCAGCGTCTGCTCTGCGGCTTCCTCATCGGCGGCCAGAAGGTAGCGCGTGTCTGCGACGGTCTGGGTAAGCTGCGGCCCATCAAAGGCGCTGAGCACTTGTTCTGCGGTCTGAACGCGGCCCTGCAAGGTCTCTAGCTGCGTCTGTTCGGCCTTGAGGCTGATGGCCTGTTGCGCGGCATCCAGTTCGGTCTCGGCGGTGGAAAGGCGCGTGATCAGCCCATCGACAACGGTCTGCGTGGCCGTTTCCTTCAGGGTCCCATTGATCGCGTCCAGCTCCACCTCCACTTGGTTGACCTGCAATTGCAGATCCTCGACCAGCGGGAGCTGGCTTGGGTCCAGCAGCGCCTCTGTGATCTGACCGCGCACCCATGCTTGCGTGGCAGAAAGGGCGATACTGGCCTCAGCGGCGCTCAGGCGGATTTCAGCCTCGCTGATGCGCTCTGCCTCTTGCTCAAGCGCATAAATTCGCACCTTGCCGGTTTCTGGATCTGTCACGATCCCGGCGTCTGCGAACTTGCCATCCACCTCGGACAGTTGTGTCGTCACCCACAGCACCTGATCGCCAATCATGGCAACTGCCTCGGACACGGTGCGCTGTTCCGCGGTGCGCAGATCCACCTCGCGTTTCAGCGGCTGGATTTCATTGATGACCAGATCATCATCGAGGGCGGCGGCAACACTTGCGGCCTCATCCCCAACCGCGTCCCAGACGTCATCGTCCAGTGCCCCCGGATTGATCCGCACATCAGGCGTTGTGACGGGCAGCCACCCAGACCACTTGGTCTGCCGCGTGGGTGCGATGGCTTTGCCGCGTACTTCATAGTCAGCATTCGGCTGCACCGGGTGGTGGCGGTAGTTGCCCCCCGCGACATTGGTGGTGCTGACGGTATCGGCCTCGGCTTCAGGCCGCCCCTGCACGCGGATCTGGAAGGTCAGGCCGGTGCAGGTGTCAGATAGCCGACCGTCCCAGACAATGCGGATTGCGGGCGCATGGGCCTTGCCATCCGCTGCCGTGATGGTCTCACCGGCAACGGCCAAGCCGACAACGCCCGCGTCGGTCACCGGGATCGGGCCGGTCGGGTGCGGTGTCTCTGGCAGCTCCAGCGCCGGATCCGGGTCAAAGTCTGTCGGGTCGGTTTCGCGCAGCGAGAGGGAAACGTTCAGCGTCTGCAGGTCATAGGCCGCCTCGGTGATGCGGAAGGTCTTGGCGTCGTAGCCGTAGTCCTGAAGGCTCAAATGCACATTCTGCAGCGGACGCAGGCGGGCGTATTCACCGGGCAGGGGCAGGCGGTGGGTCCGAAACCGGCGGTTTTCCCGCAAGAGCGCATCGGTGAGCTGGCGCGCTTGTTCGGCGATGTAGACCATCGGCAGGTTCAGCTCGAAGAGCTTCTGGCGGCCATCCTCTGCGACCCACTCGTCTTTGACGATGGTTTCCAGCGTGGAGGCCTCCCACAAAGAGGCCGGGCTGGTGTAGGTCGTGGTGACCGCGTTAAAGGTGTTTTCAAGGCCGGGAAAAGGGTCGTGCTGCCACGCCTGCGAGATCAGAACATCATCATCGGAAATCGTGGCCGAGGCGGCGGTGGCGCTGCCGACAATCGGATACCAATAGCCGCCGGTCTCGACGATCTGGGCATTCGCGGCGGAAAACAACTCTTCCAGAAAGTCGGCGGGGGCCTCTTCAAACTTGACTTCAAACCCGGCTTCAAACTGCGCGCGGCCAACCCCTTCAATGCCAATATCGCAGGCGTCCATGGCCTCGGCCCACTCGGTATAGGGCAGGTCTTCAGCCGGAAACCCGCCGCCCCAGATATCGCCACTCGGTAGGGCGATGCCGCGCAGGACATTGTAGGCAATGACCAGGGGATTGGCGGTCTGATCCCAGCTTGCCGGATCATTGAAACGGTGCGATCCGTTGCCGCCCACGGTGCTGTCTTTGCGGATGTCATAGAGCGGCGGGCCATCCAGCTCAAAGGCGTATCTGGGCACGCCGCTGGGGTAAAGATGATCGCGCCGATAGAAGTAAAGCACCGCATAGCAAGTGCCGGTCAGGATGTGGTCGGGGGTCCATGGCCGGTCGGCAGCGCCGCCGCGCCAGTTCACCAGATGACTATGCGCGGTGGTATTGCGCTGAGGTCTCTGCACTGCTCATCTGACTTAGATCAAAGACGAAACAGGGCCTTGCTGCGCATGAGCATATGCAAACGCGCGTCACATTAAATATGAGGTTTCGAAATGCTTCGCTTGGCCCTGATCTTGCACATCTTTATCGGCTCCACGCTGGGTGGCAGCGCCGTCATTGCCGCGCTGGTGATGGGGTATTCCACGATCTGGACGATCCTGATCGCGGCTGTGGTGGGCTTTGTGCTGGCGGTGCCAGTCAGTGCGATCGTTGCGCGCAAGCTTTATGGCGGGTGAGCCGGGGCAGCGGCGCGCTGTGATGGTCGTGACGTCAGAGCGCGTTTTGCACGTTTTGGGCCGTGCCTGAAATCGCCTCTCCGGCTTTTTGCAGGTCACGGCCTGCGCCTTTGGTGGTCTCACAGGCGGCAAGGCCGAAGATCACAAGGGTCAGGAGCAGAGGGCGGATCATGGGCGGGTCTCCATCGCGGTGCGGTGCCGCGAGAGGGCGGCGTCTGATCTGATGAAAATTCCCGATGTTTTCGAAAATGGCAAGAGCGAAGACAAGGCGGCGCGCGCTGCATTCTGTGCAATTGCAGCATAAATTTGTCGCTTCTTTATCGCCCTTAGGTTGCGTTGACGCGGTATTATACCGGTGGTGAGCGGGGGATTCGTTGCATTGCAAGATGGCGAATTTTCGCTTGGCTGCCCTTGGGGAGGGGCGTTGCACTTGTTTGCGTGAAGGCCAGCCCCAAATCAAAAGACAACTGTTTGCGAGGAGAGACGATGGATTTCAATGTTCAGAAGAAATGTCTCGAAACCCGGCTGAGCGCACTCTCGGCCGGAATGCTCGCGGGGCAGGGGTTATCGGCCCTTGCGCGTGCGAGTGAGGCGCAGATTGCCGGGCGGGGAAGCAGAGCTTCGACGTTGGCGGGGCGGGAAATGCGGGCGATTTTGACCGCATTGGACCGTCTGAAGGCCGGGGAATACGGCTATTGTCGGATTTGTGGCGCCGATATCGCGCCGGAGCAACTGCGGGCGCATCCCGAAATACCCTTTTGCGAATCCTGCTCCGCCTGAGGCGGCAGGACGAGCACCAAAATTGAGGCGGAGCCTGGCGTGAGGCGAAGGCATCATGCCGGGCTATGTGTTCATAAGGTGCATTTCACAACACAGAAGGTCTCAATCTTTCGGGGATATATCGGGGTCGGGCAGGGCCACGATTTGAAAGCGGGCGCATGTGGCAATGGGCGCGCGATTTCACCGCGACGACAGCAGAGTGCGGGCAACAGGTTCGTTAAACCTTAGCCATTGTGCATCGGGGCCGTTGCCGCGCAGGTGGTGATGTGGCAAAACCCATGCGAATGCCTGACCATATGAGTTTAGCAGATGACTGATTTCTCCGACCGCCGCCGCATGATGGTAGACACCCAGATCCGCCCGGCGGATGTGACCAAATACCCGATCATCGAAGCCCTGCTTGCCATTCCGCGCGAAAACTTCGTGCCGGATTCGCAAAGCGAGGTTGCCTATGCAGACCAATCGGTGCCCCTGAGCGACGGGCGCGTGGTGCCTGAGCCGCGCACCTTGGCAAAAATGCTGGATGCGCTGGATGTGCGGCAGGATGAGCTGGTGCTGGATGTGGCCTGCGGGCTTGGATACTCCACCGCTGTGGTAGCGCGGCTGGCACAGATGGTGATCGGGGTCGAGGAAGACGAAAGCCTCGCCGCTGAGGCGCAAGAGACCCTCAGCAACAGCAGCGCCGACAATGCCATCGTGCATCAAGGAGTGCTGACCGAGGGGGCCGCCGAGCATGGTCCCTATGATGTGATCCTCATTGAAGGCGGCGTCGAAGAGGTGCCGGATGAGCTTTTGGCGCAACTCAAAGACGGCGGACGTATCGCGGCGTTGTTCATGAGTGGCGCGTTGGGCGAAGTTAAGGTAGGATATAAGAGTGCCGGTCGCGTGTCTTGGCGCTTTGAATTTAATGCGGGGGCACCCGTGTTGCCCGGCTTTGCCAAGCCGGAAGTCTTTTCGCTCTGACGCAGGCCATCCTGTCGCGCTCCTGTCTTTTCGGTCAGATAAGCAAGATAGGCTCTTTTCAAATAGATGTGACGTTCACATATGTTTGGCGCAAACGAGATTGATAACGGGGCAAAAAACCCCACAAGACATCGAGGCGACAGGATGCAACGAATACTGAAAACAAAGCGGATCAGGGCTTTTGCTGCTATCGGCGTCCTTGCCACCGCCGTGGTGAGCGCACCGCAGGCACGGGCAGACAATGTGACCGATGCAATGATCGGCGCCTATACCAGCAGTGGCCTTTTGGAACAAAACCGCGCGCTTTTGCGGGTTGCGGATGAAGGGGTTGCGGCCACGGTTGCCAAGTTGCGCCCCGTGGTGACCGCGACGCTCGGGATTGCGCGGGACTATAACCGCACCGGACTTGGCGCATTGGGCGCAAGCTCCAACCACAACACCGGCGCGACGCTTCGGGTGGGTATGGAGTGGCTGCTGTTTGATAACGGGGCCACCCAGCTTGATCGGGCGGCGGCGCAGGAAACCGTGCTGGCGACCCGTCAGACCCTGCTGGATGTGGAGCAGCAAGTGCTGTTCGCGGCGGTGCAGTCTTATGTCAACGTCTTGACCCAACAAGATATTGTGGCGCTACGCCAGAACAACCTGCGTCTGCTGCAAGAAGAGCTGCGCGCGGCCAATGACCGTTTTGAGGTGGGGGAAGTGACCCGCACCGACGTGGCGCTTGCTGAAAGCCAAGTGGCAGAGGCGCGCGCCAATCTGACGGATGCGCGCGGCGCATTGCTGACCGCCCGTGCCACCTATGAAGAAGTCGTGGGACGCGCGCCGGGCGCGGTGGCCTCTTATCCGCCATTGCCGCGTCGTGCCGCCAGCCTGTCTGATGCGCAGGCGCGGGCGCTGCGCAGTCACCCGAGCCTGCGGGCACAGCAGCATTCGGTGAAAGCGGCGCAGCTGACGGCTGACAGTTCCTTGCGCGACATGGGGCCGAATGTGAAGTTCACGGCGAGCGCGTCTCATGGTGAGGTGCGCGGCACTGACGGAACCTCTGACAACTTTGATCTGGGCCTTTCGCTGAACCAGACCCTTTATGCGGGCGGCGGGCTGGCTGCCGCGCGGCGCGCCGATCTGGCGCGTGTGGATGCAGAGCGCGGCTCGCTCCTTTCGGTCCAGCGCAGCATTTCCAGCAATGCCGCAAGTGCCTATACCGCGTTTGACACGGCGGCGGCGAGCCTTGTGTCCTCTAATGAGCGGGTGCGTGCGGCGCAGGTGGCTTTTGACGGGATCCGCGAGGAAGCCACGCTGGGGTCGCGCACCACGCTGGACGTGTTGCAAGCCGAGCAGGAGCTTTTGGATGCGCAGACCGCCCGTTTGTCGGCGCGCGCCAATCAGGCCCTGGCGGCCTATCAGTTGCTGCAGGCGCAGGGGCTGTTGACCGCAGAGAACCTGAACCTGGCTGTGGAACGCTATGACCCTGAGATCTATCACAATCAGGTCCGGTCCGCCCCGGCCTTCGTGACCAAACGCGGGCAGGATTTGGACCGTGTTCTCAAGGCTCTGAGAAAGAACTGAAAATCTGACGTTGCTGTTGTGTGATGCGGGCAAGCTGGCTACACTTGCCGTAAGAGGTGAGCTTGGCCAATAAAAATGTCTGAACCCGTTACGCACGCAGAAATCGAAGACGTCCTATCCTCCATCCGTCGCCTGGTCAGTGAGACTGGGCGGGCGGAGGAACCTGCGCGTCCTGCAGCCAAACCCGCAACGCGTCTGGTGCTGACACCGGCGCTGCGGGTGCCCGAAGCTGAGGTCGCGCGTTCTGATGCGGCGAAACATGATGCGGTGCAGCATGGCGGGGCGCCTCACTCTGATGCAGTCACGCCGCGTGATGCCGCGTTTGATGCTGCACCAGAGCAACCCCAAGAGCCGGTGATGCCGCAGGTCAATGGGACCGCGCGCAACGGGACGGCGACAGACAAACTCACCACACAAACTGACACTGCAGATCCGCAAGGCGAGCCGCATCGCGATGAAGCTGCGACGTCCGGGCCGCTGAATCCTCAGGGCGTGTCCCCTGAGCGGGCTGCCCCAGAGCAGGCGGGTGAGGCAGGTGACGAGACATCTGCGCAGGAACCCAGCCGCGTGCTGTTTCGGGCCAGCGCGCCGGTTGATGCGCCGCGCAAGCCGGAATTGGTCAGAACCGCCCCGTCAGAAGCGGCCATGGTCGACAGTTTCCAACAGAATGAGCCCGTCGCTGAGGCCCCATTTGTCAATGTGGACGACGCCGAGGCTCAGACGTTTGAGGAATCCGAGCGCAGCGCGCCCATCCTGCTGAACACCAAAAGCGCGCCGCGCTTCCCTGAAACAGAAAGGCCCGAGGCCCCGGCAGCTGTCGCGGATAGGGCGCTGAATGAGGTCGCGGCTGATGATACGGCAGCGGATGGTGCGGCAGGGGATGATGCACCTTGGCGCGACCCGGAGGCGCGGCTCTATGACAGTTTGGAGCCCGGTACCGCACAAGCCGAACAGCCCACCTCTGCAGAGCCGCAGAATATGCAGCGGGAACAAAGCTCTCGCGTGGCTGCCGTGGTGCGCCGGATTGCCGAGCTTGAAACCGCTGGGCGTGCCGAGCCGGAGGCCGCAGACCAAAGCAGCCGCCGCGTTCCGGACATCAATGAGGATGAGATCGAAGCGGTGCCCCATAGTGGCCCCACGGTTGAGACCATCCAGTGGGAAGATCATCAGGAAGAGGCGTCCGGTGGTGCATCCTTTGCTTCGGCCCGCGATTCGGTGGCGGGAAACGCGCGTGAGATGGCGGGGGATGCGCTGACGGAGGCCGCGATGGACCGGCTGGCGGCGCATGAGGATTTCCTTGATGAGGAAGGTCTGCGCGAGCTGGTCTCTGACATCGTGCGGGAAGAGTTGCAGGGGGCGCTTGGCGAGCGGATCACCCGCAACGTGCGCAAGCTGGTGCGCCGCGAGATCCAGCGCGCCTTGGCGACGCAAGAGCTGCTCTGACGCGGCGCGCGAGACTTCACCATTAACTCAAAACATTAAGCGTGGTGCTGCACTCTTCTGAGTAACGGCGGGGGCGCTCCCGCCCATCCGGCATGTTTTCTGCGAAAACCCGCCGTCTGGTTGGGCCGGGCAGCGGGCTGGCGCCCGCTGCGGGTGCGTCTTGGTGCGGGTGTTTTGGCTAACGCAGGCAGGGTGTTTAGCGCGGGCGGGCGGGGATCGGTTCCGCCAGTTCCAGCAGGCGGTCGATATCCATGTAGCGCTCCAGATGGGCGGCCAGCGCATCCAGCGTGGCCTCCACACCTGCGTCATAGCCAATGTCGGACTGGTGGCCGAGGTCGGCAAGGAAGCGGGCGCGAAATGCATCCGAGGCAAACAACCCGTGCAGGTAAGAGCCGCGCACGCGGCCATCGGCGGAGGTCGCACCCTCCGCGCGCCCCTCCAGCGTCAGCCACGCGCGGGCGCAATCCGGACCGGTGGTGCGGCCCATGTGGATCTCATAGCCAGACACGGGCAGATCGCCCGCAAGCGTGCGCGCGTCGCTCAGGGTGACGCGTTTGTCGCCGGCCATCACCGTATGCACATCCAGAAGGCCAAGCCCCGCGACCTTGCCCGGCTGCCCATCGACGCCGTCGGGGTCGTCGATGGTCTGGCCGAGCATCTGATAGCCGCCGCACAGTCCCAGCACATGACCGCCGCGCCGATGGTGGGCGAGGATGTCGATGTCCCAGCCCTGCGCGCGCAAGTAAGCCAGATCCCCGATGGTGGATTTGGAGCCGGGGATCAGCACCAGATCCGCATCGCCGGGCAGGGCGCGGCCGGGGGGAATGATCTCAACGGTGACGGAGGGCTCAGCGGCGAGCGGGTCGAGGTCGTCGAAATTCGCCATCCGTTCCAGTTGCGGCACCACCACCTTGCAGGCTCCGCCCGCGTGTGAGGCGATATCCATCATATCCTCGGCAGGCAGTTTCCACGCATCCCAAAACCACGGCACCACGCCCACCGAGGGCCAGCTGGTCCAGCGCGCAATGTCGTCTCGCCCGCCATCAAAGAGGCTGAGGTCGCCGCGAAAGCGATTGACGGCGAAGGCTTTGATACGCGCGCGGTCGTTTGCGTCCAGCACCGTATGGGTGCCGACGATCTGCGCGATCACGCCGCCACGGTGGATGTCACCCACCAGGACCACCGGCACGCCTGCGGCCTCGGCAAAGCCCATATTGGCGATGTCCCCCTTGCGCAGATTGGTTTCTGCCGGGGAGCCTGCGCCCTCAATGAGGATAATGTCATGCTGGGCGGCGAGGCGGTGAAAGCTCTCCAGTGTGGCCTCCAGCAGCCCCGCCTTGTCGCGCATAAACGACCCCGCCGCGCGGGTGCCGCGCCGTTTGCCCTGCACGATCACCTGTGCGCCCGTGTCGGTTTCAGGCTTCAAGAGCACCGGGTTCATGTCTGTGTGCGGCGCGAGCCCCGCCGCGCGGGCCTGTAGCGCCTGTGCTCGGCCAATCTCACCCCCGTCAGCGGTCACGGCGGCGTTGTTGGACATGTTCTGCGGCTTAAACGGCGCAACTGAGAGCCCGCGCAGGCGCAAGGCGCGCGCCAGCCCCGCCACCAGCATGGATTTCCCGACATTGCTGCCGGTGCCTTGGATCATGAGGGCCTTGGTGGTCATTTGGGTGTCTTTTTTGCTGTCGGTCTGTGGCGAGGGTTGCAATGCCAGAGGCCAAAGGTCAATCGCACAGGTTGGCGCAGGTTGGCGCAGGTTGGCACGGGGTGGGGATCTGTCGGTGCCGTTGGGGCGGGGCGTAGGCAATAGCAAACCCCCAAAAAGAAAAACGCGCCCCCCAGGGACGCGCTTTTCGTTCAAGCTTGGCAGCTTATTTTAGCGTTCAGGCCGCTTCGGCCTGCGCCGCGTTACGACGTTCACTTTCTTCGCGCGACAGCGCGACAGAGGTCCGTACACCGCGACCAACGAAATCCATCAGGCCTTCGACCACACGTTCGTTGGGGTCGATGCCTGCGCAGGTCAATACTTCGCGCCCATCGCGCGAACGTGCCCAGCGGGCGATCTGCTCGGGGCCGTTGCCGTATTTTTTGTCGTCAGCAATGGCATCATCCAGTGCAGCCAGTACAACCGCCGCAAACAGCTTGCGTGCTCGGTTGCCCTGTTCGTTATTGTATGCGGTGCCGTCAACGAAATCTCGCATCTCGTTTCCTTTGTTGTTCTTGCTATTGCATTTTCGGCGTGACGCTCCTTATGGCGGAATTGTGACGATTCGGGTACCCCAAAGATGCATATCTTTTATGCATCTTGTGCATGCCTATTTCGCGGTCACCTATCCGTCAGACACGATATATCGTCATCTTGCCAGCCTTACACCTGCCGGATATAGGGGTGTTCAAGCTGTCATCAACCACCTGAAAGAGTTTTCCATGCCCAAGATCAACGGCAATGAAATCCGCCCCGGCAATGTTCTGGAGCACAACGGCGGCCTCTGGGCTGCGGTCAAGGTCGATCATGTGAAGCCGGGCAAGGGGGGCGCGTTTGCTCAGGTCGAGCTGCGCAACCTGCGCAACGGCTCCAAACTGAACGAGCGGTTCCGGTCTGCCGACAAGGTCGAGCGCGTACGTCTGGAGCAAAAAGACCAGCAGTTCCTCTATGAGACAGATGGGATGCTGGTGTTCATGGATACCGAAACCTACGAGCAGATCGAATTGCCTGCCGATCTTTTGGGCGATCGCCGTCCGTTCCTGCAGGACGGTATGACCATTGTGGTGGAATTCTACGAGGCTGAGGCGCTGAATGCGACCGTGCCGCAGAAAGTGACCTGCAAGATTGTCGAGACCGAGCCGGTGGTCAAAGGCCAGACGGCTGCGAACTCCTTTAAACCGGCGATCCTTGATAACGGCGTCAAGGTCATGGTGCCGCCCTTCGTGGGTCAGGACGAGATGATCGTCGTCAACACCGAGACCATGGAATATTCCGAACGCGCCTGAACCGCGCAGAGTTTTATTGCAAAGCCTCGGTCCTGCATCCTGCGGGGCCGGGGCTTTTTTCTGCGCATTGTGCAGGACAGCGCACGCCGCGCAGCGGCGCCGGGCCCAACGGGGGAGGGGGCATTTTAATGGACCCGAGACGGGCGGGAGCCCCCTCGGATCTGGATCAGCGCGGGATCTCTACGGAATGGCCGCAGCTGTCCATCATCTTGCCATAGGCGGCGGTGAACCCGTTCATCGAGGCCACATAGGTCTGGGTGCTGGCGCGATAGGCGTCCAAGGCGCGCACCTCCATATGAGAGGCCGCTTTCATCCACAAGAGCGCGTTTTTCACATCCTGCCAGCGCGGTGTGGCAGATACCCATGCGATGCCATCGTCGTCAAAGCCGCCCTCGGCAACGCCAAAGAACACCCCTTGCTGGTCGAACACAAAGGCCACACCCTGGGCATTGCCAATCTGGGTGCGGTGGCCACGTGGTGCGCTGGAGAAATAGGTTGGCGTTGGAAAACCATGTGGCGGCCCTGCGTCGCCATTGCTGATTTCCAGACGCAGCGTCGGCATCCCGTCCCCGCCAGTCAAAGCGTGGCAAATGCGGCGAAGGTCTTCGCCGGTGTCCTCTTCGGTGATGATGACGCGCCAGTCGCCGTATTCCCAATAATCCTGTGCGTGCGCGGCTGGTGCGATCAAAGCAGATGCAGCGATTAGCGGTGCCGTCAGAAAAAATCGTGTCATCCCGTGTCCCTTGTTGTCTGCCCGGCCCTGTTTCTGACCCTGTGCGCGAACCTGTGTGCTGCTCTGAGCGCGCCAGTGTCGCGACTAGGTGGCCAGTACGCGCAAGACTAACGACCAAGGGTTAAACAATTGCCTCAGTCTGTGGGGGCCTCTGGCCAGCGCAGCGCGGTGCCCTCGGCCTCCAGCGCGCCCTTGGCACGATCAAAGCGCAGATACGCAATCGCCTTGCCGCCGGATTGGGTCAGAACCTGGCCCACCGGTTTGCCAGCTGCGGTGATCTGCGCGCCCACCGGCACAGCGCCGTCGATCTCAACCTGTGTCAGACCTTTGCGCAGCTCGGTTTTGTGTTTCATACGGGCGGTGACCTCCTGACCGACATAGCAGCCCTTGCGGAAATCAACGCCGTTGAGACGCTCAAAGCCCACTTCAAGGATATAGCTGTCGGGCGTGAGCTCAATGCCGGTTTCCGGGATCACATGCGCCACCCGGATTGCATCCCAGTCGCTGCCGTCATCGCTTGCCACATCGCCATAAAGACGCCAGCCGAGTGACGGGTGGCGCGGGTCCGTCAGGGCACCGGCGGGGGCGTCCCCGGTGCCGCGGCTCACCTTCAGGTCGGTCTCGTCGATGGTGACATTCGCGCGCAGCTTATACATCTTGAGCCGCTTCAGAAGATCATCTGCCAGATCATCGGCCACATCCAGCAGCACCGCCTCGCCCTCGGGGGCGAGAAAGAAATCCGCGAGGTATTTGCCCTGCGGGGTCAGGATCGCCGTATAAACCAGACCGTCTTCTAACCGATTGATATCATTTGTGACCAGCCCCTGAAGAAAGCTGTGGGTGTCCGGTCCATGCAGGCGAAAGATGCGGCGGTCGGCCATGTACGTCTCCCATTGGGGTGTTTGCGCGGTCTGCAAAAGATGTGACCCCGAACGCGCCGGAGTTCAAGCGGGTCTGGCCTGCCGTGGATCAGCCAAACAGGCGACGGGCAAAGCGGCGCAACAGGCCTGTGTCCTCTCGTTCGTCCTGGCGATCATTGCGGGTGATCTGGGCGTTGACGCCATCGGTATCGATCACCGTTTTACCGTCCTGAAATTGCAGACGATAGAGATCGGCATAGATGCCGCCGCGCTCCAGCAGCTCCTCGTGGCGACCCTGATCCATAACGCGGCCACGTTCCATCACCACGATCTTATCCGCCGCGCGAATGGTCGAAAGACGGTGCGCGATCACAATGGTGGTGCGCCCGCCAGAGAGCTTCTCCAGCGCCTTTTGCACCACTTTTTCGGACTGGGCATCGAGCGCCGATGTCGCCTCATCCAAAAGCAGCAGAGGCGTGTCGCGCAGCAATGCGCGCGCAATCACCACACGCTGACGCTGCCCGCCCGAAAGCGCAGAGCCGCGCGGTCCGACCCGGGTTTCCAGCCCATCCGGCAGCTTGTGCAGGAAATCGGAGACATGGGCGGCGTCCAGCACCTCCGTGAGGCGTTCGTCACTGACGTCGGTGCGGCCCAGCAGGATGTTTTCCTTGAGCGTTTCATCAAACAGCAGCGCGTCCTGTGTCACCACGGAGAACAGATCCCGCAGATCGCCAAGATCGAGATCGCGCACCTCGGTTCCATCAAGGGTGACAGAGCCGCTCTGCGGATCAACCAGACGTGTCAGGATGTTGAAAATCGTGGATTTACCCGCCCCCGATGCGCCCACCAATGCGGTGGTTTTGCCAGCTTCAGCCACCAAGGATAGATCGCGCAGAATATGCGCCTCACCATAATAGAGGTTCACATTGTCGAGGCGGATTTCGGGCAGACCCTTGGGCGCAGGTTTGGGCTCTTCCGGCGACACCAGCGTGATCGGGGCATCCATCAGCTCTTTGATGCGCTCCATTGCAGCGGCGGCCCCTTGCCAGATGCCCATAATGGCGGCGAGGCGGCGCATCGGGTCAAAGGCGAGGCCAATCGCAGTGAAAAAGCTCATGAATTCGCCGACGGTCTTGTCGCCATCAATGATCTCGCGCCCGCCAAACAGGATCACACACATCACCCCAAGCCCGGCCATCATATCGACCATGCCAGTGGTGGAGGAGGCCCCAAGGGCCGCCTTGATCTGAGCGCGCACAAAGGAGGCGGTCGCGGTGCGGTAGCGCCCGCTTTGATAGTCCTCGAGCCGGTTCAGCTTGATCGGGACGATGCCGTGGAACACCTCATCCAGCCGGGTGGCCTGCACCGCACCAAGGTCGCGGGCAAGGCTGGCTTTTTTGCGCACATAGCGTTGCACGATCGATAGCGGCAGCACCAAGAGCGGCACGCCGATCAGCATAATGAGCGTCCAGCGCCAATCGACACTGATGGCGACCCCGAGCACGGCAATCAATTGCGCCACGTCCCGGCCCGACCCGGTGATGATCGCTTGCCAGACCTGATTGATCGCCGCCACATCAGATTGCACCCGCTGGATCAAAAAACCGGGGGGGTGATGCTGGTGAAAACTGGCGTCCTGATGGATCAGACGGTCCAGCATATCGGTGCGCATATGCGCCTCGGACCGCTGGTTGATGGTTGCAAGGATCACCCGCTGGGTCACCGAACTGAACCCGCGCAGCACAAAGATGGCAAAGAAAGCGACGCTGACCCAGACCAAGGCATTCTCGTTGCCGTTGACAAACACCAGATCAAACATCGGCTGCATCATGTAGCTGAGGCCACCAACGGATGCGCCTTCGATCAGCATAAAAACGACGGCGATGGCCAGCAGGCCGATGTGATGCCGCAGGTAGCCGCGCCAAAGCCAGCGCAACAATTCGCGCGAGGACATGTATTGCGTACTCATTCTGCACTTCCTGACTGTCGTTTATGGTCTGATGCCGGCAAGACTTGCGACAAGTCCCGACATTTAAGCAGCTTAGAGGCAGCGCGCAAGCGGTGCGGGCCGTGGGGGCTTGGGGTGGCCTTAGGCAATTGACCTTGCCGGGGGCTGCGCTAGGCTGCGGCCAATTGAAATACGTCTCGGGCGATTATCCGACGCAACAGGACATCCCGAGCACTCAGCAGGGCAACTTAATATGCGCGATTCTGTGAAACTCTCTTCCGGTCGGTCCTATCTGGCGATTCCGGGGCCTTCGGTGATGCCGGATCAGGTATTGCAGGCGATGCATCGTGCCTCTCCCAATATCTACGCCGGTGAATTGGTTGAGATGACCGATACGCTGCCGCCGGATCTGCGCAAAGTCGCCCGCACCGAGCATCATGTGGCGATTTATATCGCCAACGGCCACGGCGCGTGGGAGGCGGCGCTGTCAAACACCTTGCAAGAGGGTGACAAGGTTCTGGTTCCGGCCTCCGGTCGCTTTGCCTATGGCTGGAGCGAGATGGCCGAAGCGATTGGCTTGCGGATCGAGGTGATGGATTTCGGCCTGCAAGCCCCCTTTGATCTGGCGCGCGTGGCAGAGCGGCTGGCCGCAGATACGGCGCATGAGATCAAGGCGGTGCTGGGTGTTCATACCGACACCTCCACGTCGATCCGAAATGATATCAAGGGCTTGCGCGGGGCACTGGACGCGGAGAACCACCCGGCGTTGTTGATGGCGGATTGCATTGCCTCACTCGGGTGCGACCGGTTCGAGATGGACGCCTGGGGCGTTGATGTGATGGTCACCGGCAGCCAGAAAGGGCTGATGGTGCCTGCGGGGCTGTCGTTTGTGTTCTTTAATGACAAGGCCGCAGAGGCGCGCGCGCGCGTGCCTCGGGTCAGCCGCTATTGGGATTGGACGCCGCGCGCCAACCCGGAATATTTCTATCAGTTCTTTGGCGGCACCGCGCCGACGCATCATCTATATGGTCTGCGCGCGGCATTGGATTTGATCCACGCAGAGGGGATCGAGCAGATCTGGGATCGTCATGAGACCTTGGCGCGGGCGATTTGGGCGGCCTGTGATCGCTGGAGCGAAGGCGGCGCGCTGGCGATGAATGTTGCAGATCCTGCGCTGCGCTCCCATGCGGTGACAGCGCTCAGACTGCCCTCACCACGGGCCACGGATCTGCGGATGTGGCTGGAGGAGAACCTTGGTCTGACGCTGGGCATCGGGCTCGGCATGGCGCCGCCCGATAGCGCGGAGTGGCATGGCTTTTTCCGTCTCGGCCATATGGGGCACGTCAACGGCCATATGATTATGGGGCTGTTGGGCGGCATTGAAACGGGTCTGAGTGCGCTGGATATCCCGCATGGCTCTGGCGCGCTGGAGGCGGCGGCTCAGGTGCTCGCCGGATCACAGGCGGGCTGAGGTCAGATGGCGAGGCGGGCCGCTGTGGTTCGCCTCTTGCAGGGTCAGATGCGCCGGTTGAGGGGATGCGCGCCGCGTGTATCGGCGCGGATCATGCGCACCTCAAGCCGGTTGATCATGTGGTTCATCGCAACCGCCAGCAATAGCACCGGAACCATTCCATAAAGAAGCCAGAGCGCAAAGAAGATCCACAAGAGGTTCACGGCCAGAAAACTGAGCGTGGCCGACAGGAATTCTGTGTTGTCATGGTGCGTGTTCCGGCGTTTCATGATTACCCCTCCAGGCAGGCAATGTCCGCACAGCCTAGCCCTAAATGGGTAAACTCCCGGTAAAGCGCGCGCGCCTTCAGGACGTTTTACCGGTTCGCTTGCGCTATGTGCGACCGCGCCGCTGGGTCAGCCGCGTTTGCGGCGCGCCTCTTCCAGCGCAAGAGGCAGCGCGGCGGCAAAGGCGGCGCGCTCGGCCTCGGGGCCGCAGCTGACGCGGATGCAGCGGTTTTGCGGTGCTGCAAAGGGCATACGCACAAAGATGTCACGCGCCACCAGCGCCTCCAAGACCACCTTGGCAAAATCCCCGTCATGGCCACAGTCGATGGCGACGAAATTGGTGGCAGAGGGCAGCGGCGTCAGGCCATTTTCGCGCGCAATGCGAGAAATCTCATCACGGGCGGTGGCAATCTCTGCCTGCACATGGGCCAGCCAGTCCTGATCCTTGATCGCCTCGGTTGCGCCAATCTGGGCACAACGGTTCATGCCAAAATGATTGCGCACCTTGTGAAAGGCGGAAATCACCTCAACCGCGCCCATCGCATAGCCGACGCGCGCGCCTGCCATGCCATAGGCCTTTGAGAGGGTGCGCATGCGGATCACGCGCGGGTCGGTCACATCCACCGGTGCGGCAGTGCCAGCGGGGGCGCATTCCACGTAAGCCTCATCCAGCAGCAAGAGGCTGCCCTCGGGCAGATCATCCAAAGCGGCGACGATATCCGCGCCGCGATGCCAGCTGCCCATCGGGTTGTCGGGGTTGGCGAGGTAGACGATCTTGGCGCTGACCTCATGGGCCTTGGCCATCAATGCGGCGATGTCTTCGTGGTCGTCCTTGTAGGGGACGGTGTGCAGGACGCCGCCAAACCCTGCCACATGGTAGTTGAACGTGGGATAAGCCCCAAGCGACGTGACCACCGCATCCCCGGCACCCACATAGAGCCGCACCAGATTGCCCAGAAGCCCGTCGATCCCCTCACCAACCATGATGTGATCGGGGGCAACGCCGTGCAGATCAGAAAGCGCCTGACGCAGCTCATAGCTTTCGGCGTCGCCGTACTTCCAGATCTCTGCCGCCGAGGCCTGCATGGCGGCGACGGCCTTGGGTGAGACACCAAAGAGATTCTCATTCGCGCCGAGCCGCGCCACAAAAGGCGCGCCGCGTTGGCGTTCATGGGTTTCGGGCCCCACAAAAGGGACCGAAGCGGGCAGGGACTGGGCGAGCGGGGTTTGGCGGCTGTCTGTCATGCGCCAAGACCTAGCCGGGCGGACGCAGACGGGCAAGGGGCCATGCGTGATCCGGTGCCCCGGCGTCAGGCTGGAAAGCGCGGGCGAAGCGCGGCAAGCTGGGTGCAACCAACGAGGGTGCCACAGCGACGGCACGCGAGACGACCAGAGGAGGAGCCTGTGATGGCTGAGGAAAACGCGCGTGTATCCGTCGAGATCCGCGACCATGTGGCCCATGTCACCCTGACCCGCGCCGACAAGATGAACGCGGTCGACAAACACATGCTGGCGGCGGTGATCCAGGCGGCCGAGGAGGTTGCGGCCTCGGACGCGCGAGCGGTGGTGCTGTCGGGCGAGGGTAAGAGTTTCTGCGCGGGCCTTGATGTGATGAGCTTTGCCGCGATGGGGCAGATGCAGGACACCGGCTGGATCATGGATCGCACCGAGGGGGACGCCAATGATTTTCAGGCCGTCGCCATGATGTGGCGCGCCTTGGATATTCCGGTGATCGCGGCCTTGCAGGGGGCAACCTTTGGCGCAGGGCTTCAGATTGCGCTGGGGGCGGATATGCGCATTGCGGCCCCGGATGCAAAGCTCGCGGTGATGGAAATGAAGTGGGGCCTGATCCCGGATATGGGGGGCATGGCGCTCCTGCCGCAGCTGGTGCGTTCGGACGTGCTGCGCATGCTGACCTATACGGCAACGCCTGTGGAGGCCGAGCAGGCCGAGCGCTGGGGGCTGGTCACCGAGATCGCGGAGGACCCGTTGGCCCGCGCGCAGGCGCTTGCGGCAGAGATCGCAGGCAAGGGCCCCAATGCCATCCGCGCCGCCAAGCGCCTGATCGCCTATGCCGAAAGCGGTGCGAGTGCCGCAGAGGTGCTGTTGCGCGAGAGCGAAGAGCAGGCAGCACTGATCGGCAAGCCCGAGCAGATGGAAGTGGTGATGGCAAACATGCAAAAACGCCCGCCGGTCTTTAAGTAGCGCCGCCGGGGCGCGCAGGCTGGGCAGGTCCATTCGAGGAGGAGCGGACATGATGCGGTTGAAACTCTTGCTGTCGCACCCGTCGGTGCCGGTTATGCTGGCGGCGGTGGCGCTGGGTGTGGCGATCCTGCTGATGCAGGGGGCGACATGGCAATGGGGCTTTGTGGTGCTGGGCGTCGGCTTGCAGATGCTCAATGAATACGGGCTGCACCGTTATATCTTCCACCTGAAGCCGCCGCGCCGACAGTGGGCCTTTGATTTGCTCTATCAGGCGCATTACGGCCACCATGATTTTCCGACCAATCACCGGCTGTTCTTTGCGCCGATCTGGGTGGCGCTGCCGATGTTGGCGGTGAATTTTGCGCTGATCTACGGGCTGGTGTGGCTGGTCCTGCCGCTGCATGCGCTGACGCTTGCGGCGGCGATCGTGCTGGTGGGCGGGGTTGCGACCTTTCTGGGGTATGAATGGTTTCACATGACAGCGCATCTGACAGTGTCCAAAACACGGGTGGAGCGGCATGTGACCCAGCTTCACAACCAGCACCATTTCCGCGATTTCTCCAAATGGTTCCATGTCTCGCCCGGCGGTGAGGTGATCGACCGCGCGATGGGCACGGCCATCGACCGCGAGGCGCTGAAGAAGCAACAGCGGGTCGAGTTCATCCGCACCCTTGGCATGACACCGGACGACCCGAGGCTGGTGGCCGCACGGAAACGGTTTGCAAATCGTTACCAGTTGAGTGCCGACGACATCGCCCGCGCTTGTCGCGCGTAAATAGAATGAGGGGCGGTGGCGGTGTCGGGAGAGCTATAAAAGATGACATTCTGTCAAAGCGCGATTTTGAAGTTTTCGATTTCATTACGTGGGGTCGCGCGTTGAATTCGCAAGAAGCTTGTTTGGTGAAGTAAATATCATTGTTTTTAGGGTTATTGACGCCTTGGATCGAATCGATCTGTGCGCGGTTTTAAATTTGGAAATTCGAAATAATTCACCTGTTCAGGGTGTTGAGCAGTAATGCGTCATCTATTGGCCACAATTCCGAAAGGGGAATGTGTAACGCGGTGTTTTTGACGGGCGTAAACCATAAAATTGTATTTATTTAGCATTCGTTCGCAAATCGATCATAATTCTCGAAGTCCTGCGGCGCTCTATTTTGCGATAAACTCACGGCGACCGCTGCTTTAACGAATGCAGAGGAGTACTCCTGTGACGGTTGAGATGAACGCATTGCTCGCGACTTACGATCTGGACGGAGCAAATCAGGCCCGCTTGCAAAAGGCCTCCAAGATGGTGATGGCGCTGCTGCCTGAGGTTTTGGATCACTTTTATGATCGGGTCGGGCGCGAGCCGGAAATGGCTGCCTTTTTCAAAAGCGACAAGATGCTGGAGCGCGCGAAGGGAGAGCAGCTCAAACATTGGTCGCGACTGTTTTCCGGTGAGTATTGCGAAGACTATCAATCTTCGGCGCGTAATATCGGTCAGGTGCACACCCGCATCGGCCTGCCGTTTGCATTTTTTAATGCCGGCTACGCGCATGCAAATGCGCAAATCCAAGCGCTTATTCTGAAGCGCCAGACAGGTGGACTGTTTCGGCGCGCGTCTGAGACACATATTTTGCTCGGGATTTTGTCACGGGCCATGGCGCTCGATATTCAACTGATCTTTGACGCCCATGCAGAGGCCGTACAAGAAGAGCAAAATCGGGGCTTTCGCTATATGACCGATGCGATCGAAGCGCTGGCCGCACAAGACCTGAGCCATGATATTCCTTCACCCGAAAACAGCGATTTTCCGGAACAGTTCAATGGCATTCGCGAGAGTTTCAACGCTGCAATCGGTGCCTTGCGGCAGGTCATTTCCGGGATTCGCACCTCTGCACAGCAATTGGACAGCGGGGCGCTGGAGGTTTCACAAGCCTCGCAAGATCTATCCCAACGTACGGAATCTCAGGCCGCGACGCTGGAGCAGACCGCAGCCGCCGTGGAGGAAATCACCGTCAGCATGCGCTCTTCTGCCGAGGCGACGCAGCAGACCAGTGGTGCGGTCGATACCACCCGCCAGCGCGCCGAAGAGGGCAGCGTGGTGGTGCGCAATGCGGTTGAGAAAATGAACGAGATTGCGGACTCCTCGGCCCAGATTTCCAAAATCATCTCGGTGATTGACGATATCTCCTTTCAGACCAATCTGCTGGCGCTCAATGCCGGGGTTGAGGCCGCGCGGGCGGGCGAAAGTGGCCGTGGCTTTGCGGTGGTGGCGTCCGAAGTGCGTAATCTGGCGCAGCGCACGGCTGACTCTGCCGGTGAGATCAAGGAGTTGATCGACATCAGCACCAAACATGTGGAAAGCGGCGTGGAGCTTGTGGGCAACGCGGGCGAGATGCTCGAAAGTATCGTCAATCACATCAACGAAGCCGCTGACCTCACGCAACAGGTGGCCAGCTCTGCCGAGCAGCAATCCACGGCCTTTGGTGAGATCAACATCGGCGTGTCGCAGCTTGACAGTGTGACCCAGCAAAACGCGGCCATGGTTGAACAAAGCACCGCTGCCCTGATGGAAATGCGCAATGAGGCATCGACCCTCTCTGGGCTGGTGTCTGTGTTCCAGCTTGGATCGGGCAGTCAAAGTGGCGGGTTTGAGGGCGCACAGGATGCGGCGTTCCGCAACGTGGGCTAACGGTCCGATGTGTCAGATGTGACAAAGGCCGCAGCGGGTGCTGCGGCCTTTGCTGTTTCAAACAACGCTCAGTTTGCGACGTGCTTCAGAGCGAGGCTTTGTAGATCTTGTCGATGTTGGAGCCGAGGGCCGCGTTATAATCCGCATCCGACATCGCCACATTCAGCCCCTCGGTCAAGGCGCGCGAGAAAGACGCGATCATCTTGCTGTTTTGCGACAGGCGCGCGCAGGCGTCATCGGTGGTGTAGCCACCGGAAAGCGCCACCACACGCACCACGGCGGGGTGATCCGCGAGGCTGTCATAGAGGCCTGCCTCATTGGGGATCGTCAGTTTGAGCGAAACCTTGGTGCCCTCGGGCAGGGCGTCAAGCTGGGCTTTGATTTCGTCCTTGAGCAGGGCTTCTGCCTCGGATTTGGTGGCGGAGTTGATGTCCACTTCGGGTTCGATGATCGGAACCAGACCGGCGCGTGCGATCTGCAGGCCAACCTCGAACTGCTGCGCCACCACGGATTTGATGCCAGCGACGTTGGCTTCTTTGACGACAGAGCGCATCTTGGTGCCAAAAATACCAGCGGCAACCGCGCGTTCCAAAAGCGCATCGAGATCGGGCATCGGCTTCATCAGCTGGACGCCGTCTGCCTCATCTGCAAGGCCCTTGTCGACCTTCAGGAAGGGTACAACGCCGCATTTTTCCCAGAGGTAGACGGGGACGGGCGTGCCGTCGATGGCATTGTCCATGGTTTTTTCAAACAGGATCGCGCCAAGGATCTTGTCGCTGTTGAAATCCGGTGCGGTGATGATGCGTGCGCGCATCTTCTGGATTTCTCCGAACATTTCCTCGTCATTGGAATAGGCGTCTTCCATCACGCCATAAAGCGCCAGCGCCTTGGGTGTGGAACCGCCAGACTGGTCCAGCGCGGCGATGAAGCCCTTGCCAGTTGCAATGCGGTCAAACTGTTGCTGATGGATTGCGGGGTCTGTCGCCATGACGCGCGGCCTCCTTGGGAAATGCACGGATACTGTTGCAGCCACTTCTATACCGTGGGCCAAGAGGGAGACAACAAATGCTTTGCGATGGTTGCGCTAACGTCCCGCCGTTTCAGCGAAAAAACGCTTTGCGGGTATCATGAGGCGAGGCCAGCGGATGCGCGGGCACGCGCCAATCGCCATCACGCCGCAAGCAAGGAGCCGATAAAATGTTTCAGGGCCTTGTGCGGCAGGCATTTTTCGCGACTGCGCCCGGCCAGACGCACGGTGTCAAACAGCACCGTGAGGGTCATGTCGGTGAAGGACAGGCTCCAGTAACGGGCATCCATCGCGGCCCAACGGGCGGCTTTTTCGCTGCCGCAGATTTCGGTGAAATTCCACGCCGAGACCGGGTAGGGAGATTCCGAGAGTTCATCCACATTCATGGGATCGATGCGAAAATCCAGCACATCGTCAAATTCCAAAATGGCGAGCCCGCCGCCTGCAATGGGCGCCACCTCGTAGCATAAGAGCAGCTTGTCGCCGTCGAAAAAGACTGCGGGAACCTCTTCGGTTCCGATCACCGGGAACTCCTCTCGGGGTTCTTTGCTCGTTATGGTGCCTGTTTCTGGCATCGTCGTCTCCAGCGGCCATTCTCGGCCGTGCTTGGGTCGTCACTTCGACTCAGGACCATAAGAGATGGGGGCTTCTAAATTGCTAACGAGGCTCACCTGTTGGGCGCAAAAATACCGCTTGAGATAGAGACTGAATTGCCGTCCGGGTCCTTGCGATTGGCAAATTGGTAGCCGTCCGCCTCGTGGAGGCTGCCAAAGGCAAAGCCGGCCTTTGATGCAGCGGCGCAGAACCCGGCCACATCCTCAACGTCAAAGACCAGTTTTACGCTGGACTGGCCGATTTTCTGACTGCGGGCGGCGGGATGCAAGAGAAGGGCTGCACCGGCGGCTGGGGAGCGCAATTCGACGATCCGGTCGCCGGGGAGGTCGTGGCGGGTGTAGCCAAAAAGGGCGGTGTAAAACGCCACCATGTCATCGATGCGTTTTGTATAGATGAGGATGCGCCCCAAACATGTTTGCATGTCTTCCCCTCCGGTAGGTTCGGAGTGTGGCAGCAGCTCATCGCGCTGCCAAGTGCGCATGAAAAAGGAGCGCATGCAAAAAGGGCACCTCCGATAGAGATGCCCTTTGTTCAGTTATCGTGACGTTGCGCAGGAATCAGACCAGACGCGAGGTTTCCTTGGCTGCGCGGACGAAATCCTTGAACAGCGGGTGCGGATCGAAGGGTTTGGATTTGAGTTCCGGGTGGAACTGCACGCCGATGAACCAAGGATGATCGCTCCATTCAACGATCTCGGGCAGGCGGCCATCGGGGCTCATGCCGGTGAACTTCAGACCGCAGGCCTCGAGTTTTTCGCGGTATTTGATGTCGACCTCATAACGGTGACGGTGGCGTTCCTCGATGGAGGTGGAGCCATAGACCTCGGCCACTTTGGACCCATCGGCGAGGGACGCGTCATAGGCACCCAGGCGCATGGTGCCCCCTTTGTCGTCATCGGCGCTGCGGCTCACCTTGTGGTTGCCCTGCACCCATTCCTTCAGGTGGTAAACCACGGGTTCAAAACGCTTTTTACCCGCTTCATGGTCGAATTCCTCGGAGCCGGCTTCCTCGATACCGGCCACGTTGCGGGCGGCCTCGATCACGGCCATCTGCATTCCGAGACAGATGCCGAGGTAGGGCACCTTGTGCTCGCGGGCATATTGCGCCGCCTTGATCTTACCTTCGGTGCCGCGCTCGCCAAAGCCGCCGGGCACGAGGATCGCATGGAAGCCCTGCAGATAGGGCGTTGCGTCTTCCTTGTCGAAGAGCTCTGCGTCGACCCACTCGATACGCACCTTCACCCGGTTCGCCATGCCCCCATGAGTGAGCGCCTCGGCGATAGATTTATAGGCGTCTTCAAGCTGTGTATATTTGCCGACGATGGCGACTTTGACTTCACCCTCGGGGTTGTAGATGCGGTCGGCCACGTCTTCCCATGTGTCCAGCGTCGGGCGCGGGGCAGGGGCGATGCCAAAGGCGTCCAGAACCGCCTGATCGAGACCTTCGCGGTGATAGGCCAGCGGCGCCTCGTAGATGGATTTCAGATCCTGCGCCGCGATCACGCTGTCGGCGCGCACGTTGCAAAAGAGCGCCAGCTTTTCGCGTTCCTTCACGGGGATCGGACCCTCGGAGCGGCAGACCAGAATATCGGGGGCCAGACCGATGGAGCGCAGCTCCTTCACGGAGTGCTGGGTCGGTTTGGTTTTCAGCTCGCCAGAGGCTTTGATGTAGGGCAGGAGCGTCAGGTGCATAAAGATACACTGACCGCGCGGCTTATCCTGGCTGAACTGGCGGATGGCCTCAAAGAAAGGCAGCCCTTCGATGTCGCCTACGGTGCCGCCAATCTCGCAGAGCATGAAATCGACCTCATCCTCTCCGATGGAGATGAAGTCTTTGATCTCGTTGGTGACGTGCGGAATCACCTGAATGGTCTTGCCGAGGTAGTCGCCGCGGCGCTCTTTCTCGAGCACGTTGGTGTAGATCCGCCCGGAGGAGATCGAGTCGGTCTTGCGGGCTGGTACGCCCGTGAACCGCTCGTAGTGGCCCAGATCGAGGTCGGTTTCTGCGCCGTCGTCGGTCACAAAGACCTCGCCGTGTTCAAACGGGCTCATGGTGCCCGGATCGACGTTCAGATAGGGGTCGAGTTTGCGCAGGCGGACGGAGTAGCCCCGCGCTTGCAGCAGCGCACCCAGCGCAGCAGAGGCCAGTCCCTTGCCCAGAGAAGAGACGACACCGCCAGTAATAAAGATGAAACGCGCCATGTTTTCGGCTGCCCCCGTGAGATCGTGTCAGGTCCAAATCGGTTCAGTCGTGATCCGGGGAAGACCCCGCATCTCTTGCTGCCCGGCGGTGATTTCAGCGTGAATTTCCACACCTCAAAAACCGCAGCATCACGGGACTTAACAGTTATCAGATTCGCAAAGCATGCGCAAGGGAACCGCAAGATGCTGTTACGGTTCCCTCAAGTCTGTCTAGGTTTTGTATGTCAGTCGGCGCTGGGTACCAGCGGCGCGTTTTCGCCCGAGCTTGGCGGCAGAAGATCGTTGCCAAGCGGAGAGGTCGGTGCGTCCGGCGTGCTATCCTGCGTCGAAGGCACAAGGCTGTCGGTGATCGACGAGCGCCCGGATTTCTGAGCAGCCAGCACCGTGAGGGTGATGGAGGTCGCGATGAACGCGATGGCCAGAACCCAGGTTACTTTGCTCAGCGCGGTTGCGGCTGCGCGCCCGGTCATGGCACCGCCGCCACCACCGCCACCCATGCCAAGGCCACCGCCCTCGGAGCGTTGCAAAAGAACAACGGCAATGAGGCCGAGCGCCAGAAGAAGATGGATGATGAGAACGACGTTTTCCATAGGACCCTGCGGCTGTTGGCTGAGTATCGGGCGGTTCATAGGGAAGATTGCCGGTCGGGGCAAGGGCGGAGTTCTTTTGTCTTTTGTCGAGGGGCGCAAAAACCGGCTGCGCAACAGGAATTGATTGTATGCATCACGATTTGAAACTGGACACAGCAGGGGGCGAGACGCCAGCATTCAACATGCCTCATGATGATCCCGACCACCCGCATAGCCTGTTGCCATCCGAGCCCGCCCTGCGCGTCAAGGCGCTGGAGACGATTCTGACCCGCAAGGGGCTGATCGACCCGGCGGCGCTGGATGCCATCATTGATACTTATGAGAATAAGATCGGCCCACAGAACGGCGCGCGCGTGGTGGCGCGGGCTTGGCATGATCCCGCGTTTCGCGCAGCTCTTTTGCAAGACGCGGATGCGATCTTGGATGAGATGGGTCTCAATGGGCGCCAAGGGGAGCATGTGGTGGTGGTCGAGAACACGCCAGAGCGCCACAACATGGTCGTCTGCACCCTATGCAGCTGCTACCCGTGGCCGCTGTTGGGGATACCACCGGGGTGGTATAAATCCGACGCCTATCGCGCGCGTGCCGTGCGTGAGCCACGCAAAGTTCTGGCGGAATTTGGCGTCACCCTGCCTGACGAGACTGCGGTGCGGGTGTGGGATTCCACCGCTGAGGTGCGTTATCTGGTGTTGCCAATGCGCCCCGAGGGCACCGAAGGGTGGAGTGAGGACGCCTTAGTAGCGCTTGTGGGGCGCGATTCGATGATTGGAACCGCATTGGCAACGCCGGCCAGCGAGGCCCCCGCATGAGCCGCATCCATGATATGGGCGGGCGCTACGGGGACGGGGTGATCCATCCCGAACCTCAGGATGCGCCGATCTTTGCGCAGGATTGGCATGCCCGCGCATTGGCGCTGACTCTGGCCTGCGGTGCGTTGGGGCAGTGGAACATTGATATGTCGCGCCATGCGCGCGAGTGTCTCAGCCCCTCTGACTATATGAACTTCGGCTATTATGAGAAATGGCTGGCCGCGCTGGCGGATCTGTTGGTGGCGCAAGGGGTGTTGAGCCGTGCGGATCTGAGCGCGGTGTCGGACACGCCAGACACGATCCATCCGCTCGCCGCGCGGCACCTGCCTGCGGCGCGCGTCGCGGCGGTGCTTGCGGCGGGGGGACCTGCGGATCGCGACAGCACCGTGGCTGCGCGTTATCAGCCCGGCGACATCGTGCGCACGCGGCTAAGCGGCAATAGATCGGTCGATGGCGGCCACACCCGGCTGCCCACCTATGCCAGCCACGCCGAGGGGCGGATCTTGCGCCTGCATGGCAGTCACGTCTTTCCCGATTCCAATGCTCATGACCAAGGGGAGGCACCAGAGCCGCTTTATGCGGTGGTGTTTCAGGCGCAAGCCCTGTGGCCACAGGCGGAGCACCCCGGTGACGAGGTGGTGCTGGATCTGTGGCAAAGCTATCTGGAGCCTGTGTCCACATGACTGACACGCCCCAGCGCCCTGAGCCAGCCTTTGAGGCCCCATGGCACGCGCAGGCCTTTGCGCTGGCGGTGCATCTGAATGAAAGCGGGCTGTTTACATGGCCCGAATGGGTGGAGCGCTTCTCTGCCGGGTTGCGCCAGGCGGGCCTGAGCCGCGAACTCAATGGCGGTGACGACTATTTCACGGTGTGGCTGGCCACGTTGCAAAGGCTGATGGCGGATCAGGGACACACCGATGCGGGCGAGGTGGAACGCATCCGGCAAGGCTGGGCAGAGGCCTATCTGTCCACGCCGCATGGGGCTCCGGTCCATCTGCCTGATGATGTGATCTAGCGCAGCCCGTTTTAATAATCCTCTTCGGTCGGACAGGCTCCGAGCCCGTTTTTGCAGTGCGCTTCAGGTGCGGACCTGAGATTGTAACCGTCCTGCGACGAGATTCCGGTTTCCTCGCCCGCGCCGCCTCGCTATACGGGGCGTCGGTTTCAACCCAGCATGCAAAGGACCTGAGATGGCCAATGTCGTGGTAGTCGGCGCCCAGTGGGGCGATGAAGGTAAGGGCAAGATCGTTGACTGGCTCAGCGAACGCGCCGATGTGATCGCGCGCTTTCAGGGCGGCCACAACGCCGGCCATACGCTGGTCATCGACAAAAAGGTCTACAAGCTGCACGCGCTGCCTTCGGGTGTGGTGCGCGGTGGCAAGCTTTCTGTCATCGGCAATGGTGTCGTGCTCGACCCATGGCACCTGATGAAAGAGATCGAGACCGTGCGCGCCCAAGGTGTGGAGATCACGCCCGAGACGCTGATGATCGCGGAAAATACCCCGCTGATCATGCCGTTCCACGGTGAATTGGACCGCGCCCGCGAAGAGGCGGCCTCCAAGGGCACCAAGATCGGCACCACCGGTCGCGGCATCGGCCCGGCCTATGAGGACAAAGTGGGCCGCCGCGCCATTCGCGTGGCCGATCTGGCCGATCATGCGACGCTTGAGGCGCGTGTGGACCGGGCACTTCAGCACCATGACCCACTGCGCAAGGGCCTCGGCGTGGAGCCGATCGACCGTGACGCATTGGTCGACTTGCTGAAAGAGATCGCGGGCGAGATTCTGCCTTTCGCCGCGCCGGTCTGGAAGGTGATGAACGAGAAGCGCAAAGCGGGCAAACGTATCCTGTTTGAGGGCGCTCAGGGCGCGCTTCTGGACATTGACTTTGGCACCTATCCCTTTGTGACCTCGTCGAATGTGATCGCCGGTCAGGCGGCAACTGGCGTTGGTATTGGCCCCAATTCCATCGATTACGTGCTCGGCATCGTCAAAGCCTATACCACCCGCGTGGGCGAAGGCCCGTTCCCGACGGAATTGCTGGGCGCGGACGGCAAACCGGATGCCGATGGCGAGCGTCTGGGCACCCGGGGTCATGAGTTTGGCACCACCACCGGCCGTCAGCGCCGCTGTGGCTGGTTTGATGCCTGTCTGGTGCGCCAGACCTGCGCGACCTCCGGCATTAACGGGATTTCCTTGACCAAGCTTGATGTTCTGGACGGGTTTGAGACGCTGAAAATCTGTGTGGGCTATGATCTGGACGGCATCCGTCTGGATTACCTGCCGACCGCCGCCGATCAGCAGGCGCGCTGCACGCCAATCTACGAAGAGATGGAAGGCTGGAGCGAGTCCACCGAGGGCGCGCGCAGCTGGGCAGATCTGCCTGCCAACGCGATCAAATATGTGCGCCGAGTTGAAGAGCTGATCCAATGCCCCGTCGCGCTTTTGTCCACCAGCCCGGAGCGGGACGACACCATTCTGGTGACCGACCCCTTCGCTGACTGATGGCAAAGGATGGTCTCAGCTACCGCGCCCGGAGGATCTGGGCGCTGGTGATCCTGCTTGTGGGGATGCCGCTCTATATTGTGCTGGCGGTGACGATCATGAATCTGCTGGGTCGCCCGCCGATCTGGTTGGAACTGCTGGTCTACATCGCGCTGGGCGTGGTGTGGGTGCTGCCGTTCAAGTTCGTTTTCAAAGGTGTCGGCAAGGAAGATCCCGACGCGCTCCACGACGAACATCCAAAGTAACAAGGCCCCGCAGAGGCGCATATATTGTGAGGGCGGGAGGCTCCCGTCCGTGCTCCGTGCCCCTTGCGGGACCCATCGCCCAGTTGGGCCCGGCGCCGCGCTCCCCGCAGGGGAGCGCGGCGCCGGTCGCTTCGGGCAAAGCCCGAAGCGAAACACCTCAGACATTGTCGTCAACCTATCGCGACATGAAGGGTTTGATATCAAACAAAAACACCGCCCATTTCAGGGCGGTGTTTTTTGATCATCGATACCATGGCGGCTGTGGCGGTTAGCCTGCCGCGCGGTTGCCGGGGCGGAAGCCGATTTGTGAAGACACCGAGAAGCGCCCATTGGAGGCCTTCTTCAGCTTGCCTTCACGCAGCAACATGCCAAAGGAGCGCAGGCTGTCCTCGCGGTTGAAATCATCCTGCCCTTCAAGCATGCGCACCTTGTTGATCAGCTGCGGGCGGGAGAAACTCTCGCGGCCTTCCACAAAACTCATGTAAGAGGCAGCAGCTTCCAGCAGTTCATGCAGCTCCACCGCGCCTTTTTCCGTCGCATAGGTGGCAAAAGCGCCGTCCTGTTGCCGCGCCGCAGGTGCGCTGTCGTCCTCGTCAGACCCCATCAGCACGCTGGAGACCCGACGGGGACGCACTGGCGTATCCGACGGCTGTGCTTGTGCGGCTGCGGCAGGTTTTTCTTCTGGGGTCGGGTCGATACGCTGCTCGGCCACCAGTTTCAGTGGTGCGGGGCGCGCCTGACCTGCGCCGCGAGCGGCACCGTCGTCAGATCCCCCACGGGACGGGCGGACCACATGGGCGAGATCCTCGCGGAAGGCGCGGGTGCGGGCCTCGCGGCGGGCGTCATCCGATTCGCCGGTATCCGCCTGCGCCGCAGCCACCGCCGCACGCAGTTGATTATAGGTTTCGCGCGATGAGGCTGCATCCTCGTCGCTCAGACGGTCGTCGGCAGCCGCCATCAAACGCGAGACATCCCCGTCGGTCGACGCATCCGAAGAAGTCAGAATCTCGCGCGCGGGGCGTTCTGCCGCAACAGGCGCCTCTGGCGCGACCTCGGCATGGTCTTCCTCAAACGCATCGTCTTCTGCCGGGGTCGCATCCGCCTGTGATCCGCTGGAGGCCATCAATTCGGCCTCAACGGCGGCCAGTTCGGCCATCAGATCAGCTTCTTCATCTTCCGAGAGGCTGCTTTCTTTGGGCGCGGCGGGGGCGATGGCTTTGGGGGCGTCAGCGGCCGGTTCGCGGCGCGGGGTTACATCTTCTGCGGTGGCGTCGATCAGAGAGCCATCCGCCTGTGCACGTTTCACACGGATCACCCGACCACGCACTGGACGGCGCGGGCGGATTGGTTCTGCCGGGGCCTCAGCCGCTGCTGGTTTCTCTTCCGCCGCGTTTGCGTGGCTTTCGGCCTCAGCAGACGGTGCCGCTGCTGTCGCGTCTGAAGCGTCCTGTGTTTCTGGGGCTTCTGGCTGGCCCTCATCTGAGGCAGTCGTGCCATCAGAGTCTTCGGGCGTGGCCTGCACGTTCCGAGTGACGCGGATGGTGCGCGCCTTAAGGGGGCGCTGAGGGCGCACCGGCTGTGCCTGCGCCTCTGGCTCGTCCGCACTCTCGTCAGAGAGAGTGTCTTGGGCGATGGTTTCAGACACCGTGTCGGCGTCGCTCTCGTCCTCTGCGTCATCCGAGACCGGCGCATCCACACGCGCACCGGTCAGGTCCAGCCGATCCAGAATGTCGCTGACGGATTCTTCATGCGTTGCTTCGTCCTCGAACGGCTCATCGTCACGCAGATCGTCTTCAAAGGCAGTCGCTACATCCTCGGGCAGGTTGTTTTCACCGGTGCTGACCGCATCGGCGTGTTCATCCTCGATGAATTCTTCGCTGCGGTTGGGGGTTTTGGCGACGACGGCGCGGATGCGCTGCAGCTTGGCTGCAATGCTGTCGGTGGCAGGAACGGTATCTTCGGACCGCGGGGCCGGGTCCAGGACATCCTCGGCCATCAGGTCATCTGCGAGGTCCGCTTGAATGTCGTCTTGAATATCATCCGCCTCATCCGCATCAGTGGCGAGATCCTCGGCGCGTGTTTCGCGAAGCGCGCTGCTCACATCTGCAAGGACTGAGTCTGACGCTGCATCTGTATCCTCGGCAGTGGTTTCAGTCACCGCTTCGCGATCTTCTGCGATCTGATCTGCGATTTCAGCAGTCGTTGCGGGCGAATCGGTGACCGGCTCCACCGCATCGGCGTCCTTGGTTGCAGTCTCTTCGAGTGGAGGCTCTGCGCGGGTCTCCGCGGCAGGCGTGGCCACCTGAGCGGGCGCCGTAGGTGCAGCGGCGGCAGCGCGCAGATGAATGCCGCTGTCGCTGCTGCGGGCCTCAACCTGGCGGGCAATTTCACGCTGGGCGATCCGGGCCATCATCTCGGCATCTGGCTGGGGCGGTTCCGCACCAAAGTAACGGTCATCCGCAGCCAGATCACGAAAGTACTCGGCAATCGCTTTCATCGTGTCAAAGGAGTCTTCGAACCCCTCAAGGGTGCACGAAAACGTTCCATAAGAAACGGTTAAAACTTTGTTATTCTGTACCATTCGTCGGCTCGTCCTCAGCAAAGTCGCAAGGTCAACACTATTCATCTTCGGGTCAAATTCGGCCCGACTCCTAGCAATTGTTCGTATAATTTTGTGTTTACATTGTGGCTTGTTTCCATTTCTGCCAGATATCCTCCATGACAGAGGTAATTGTTCAGGAAACCGCCCCGGTCACGCTGATTGGCGGGGGGGATGTCACCAGATCTGATCTGGCCGAAGCGCTGGCGCATGCGCCGGGTCTGGTTGCCATCGACAGTGGCGCGGATCAGGCGCTGGCGCTTGGGCATCGGCCTCGGGCGGTGATCGGTGATTTCGACTCGGTGTCTGATGCGACCCGTGCGGCCCTCTCTGAGAGTATACTGCATCTTGTTGAAGAACAGGAGACGACCGATTTCGACAAGGCCCTGCGGTCGGTCAACGCGCCTCTGGTACTGGCTGTTGGCGTTCTGGGCGCGCGTCTGGATCACCAGTTGGCCGCGCTCAATGTTTTGGTGCAGCCACATGCGGCCAGTTGCATTCTGATCGGCGCGCATGAGCTGGTGGTGCATCTGACCACACCGCTGGAGGTGGCACTGAACGCGGGCGATGTGGTCTCACTCTTTCCGCTGTGTCCCGTCACCGGGCGTTCGCAGGGGCTGGAGTGGCCCATCGAGGGGCTAAACCTGTCGCCGATGTCGCGCATTGGCACCTCTAATCGCGCCACCGGGCCGATCCGGATCGAGGTGGACGGGCCGGGACTGCTGGCGATGCTGCCGCGGCACTGCCTCGGTGGGCTTATTCAGGCGATGCAGGCAGGCCGGTCTTGCTGATCGGGGTTGGGTCCACTTTGCGCGCCGCACGGCTGACGCTGCGTTCGCGCATCACCGCATAAAGCCCTGCCGCCATGGTTAACGCGATCCCGCAGGTGGCGATCGTGTTGGGCAGTTCAGAAAAGAACAGCCAGCCGACAAAGACCGCAACCGGGATCTCCAGATATTGCATCGAAGCCAGCGTGCTGGTGGGCGCATAGCGCAGCGACCATGTCATCAACAGATGCGCAATGGTGCCCAAAACCCCCGCTAGCAGTAGCAGGTTCACCTCTGGGCGGGCGGGCAGTGTGGTGTTCAGCTCTTTGAGCTCAAACTGTGCGCCAAGCGCAAAGAGCCCCGCCATCAGAACGCAGGCAATGCCACCGGACACGGCCTGTATGGCGATGGGATCGGTTTCGCGGGCGATGGTGCGTGTCACCATCATAAAGACCGCAAAGATCACCGCCACCGCCAAGGGCCAGAGCGCGTTCAGGCCCACCGCGGCAAAGCTCGGCTGGATCACCAGAAGCGTGCCGACAAACCCCACGATACAGGCCAGAAGGCGGCGCAGGCCGACATCTTCCTTGAGGACATATTTGCCCAAGAGCAGCATGATGAAGGGCATCACAAAGGCAATGGCCACCGCATCCGCCAAAGGCAGGAATCGCAGCGCCATGAACATCGCGGTGATGCCCGCCATCTGTAGCACCGTGCGCAGCAGCACGATGGGCATGATGCGCGCAGGCAGGCGCAGAGAGATCCCCAGCATCAGCGCCACCGGTGCGAGGGTTATTCCCTGTGCTGCAAAGCGGACAAAGACGATTTGCCCCACCGGAATGCGCGTCGACAGAAGCTTTGCCACTGCATCGCCAAGTGGAATGAGGGCGCAAAAGCCCAGCATCAAGGCAATGCCAAGAAGCGGGCGATCCATCGTATCGGGGGTGGCGGCAGATGTTTGGCTCATCCGGCGACGCTAGGGGCGGCGGCAGGGCTTGGCAAGTGGTGAATATGTTCAGAAGTTGTGGGCTTTAGACGCTATCGCGCCTGCCGGAGAGGCGCTGCGTCGACCTGCGCGGTCTGCTGCAGCAGGAGGTCGTCCCAGGCGGCCTCGTTGCCCGCACCGAGACCCGCTCCGAGACCTGCACCGAGAAAGCTCACATGGTCCAGGTGCTTCAGCCCATAGGTGCCGGGATCAAACATGCGCAATTGGGTGCGGCTGGGCGCAAAATGCGCCGCATACCGCTGAACCGCGACGGGGGGCACAACGACATCATCCGTCGCCACGCAGAGTTCCAGTGGCGGATGGAGCGCGTCGAAATCGGGCTGTGGCAGAGATCGGCCAATGTCGCTGGCAAAGAAATCCCGCCGCGTGCACCAGCGGCGCCATTGCCAGTAGACCCCGGCAGGCAGATCTGCGCCAAGCCCGAGCCGCCGTCCCGGCAGATAGCCTGTCACCGCCGTTGCAAGCGGGCCAAGCAGGAACCAGAAGGCTAGAACCTTGGGCAGATAGCTCCAGGGGTGATCCCAGTGATGTGTCATCCCGGACCCCAGCGTGATGATCCGTGAGACCCGCGCGGGATAAGTGTGAAACGCAACGCCCAACCCGCCCAACGAATGCCCAAGCACCCAAAGCGGCCCGGTGGGGGCAAGCTCGGCCAGTTTGCGTTGTGCTGCGTCCTGATCGGCAACCGCCCAATCCGCCATGGAGGCGGGGCTGTTGCGGATCGGGCCACGCAGCGAGTCGCCAAAATCCCGGTAGTCATAGGTCAGGGTGCCAATGCCCCGCTCAGCGGCCCATGCCGCAAAATGACGATAAAACCGCTGCGGCACGCCGGTTGCCCCATGCAGAACCATGGCCGCCTGCATTTGCCCCTGCGCCGGATACCACTGGCCCACAAGCGGGCTGCTGCTGGGGCCAAAGGGGATGGTTTCGGGCGTGGGGGACATGGGAGATCACCTCTGACTGTGTGTAGTCTGACTGGGTGTAGACCAGTCGGTCTAATCACATATGTAGACCAATCGGTCCAATGAGGCTATTCCTTTTTTATGACCGCGCCAGACACCCGCATCACACTGATCAAGACCGCCTCACGGCTCTTTCGCAGGAAGGGCTATTCGGGGGTGGGGCTGACCGAGATCCTGACCGAGGCCGGTCTGCCCAAAGGGTCGCTTTATTATCACTTTCCCGGCGGTAAACCCGAATTGGCGGCGGCGGCCACGCGCTGGGCAGGGGCCTGGATCGAGGCTTTGGTGCAGCGGTCCTTTGAAGGGGCAGAGACGTTCGAAGGTGGCGCGCAGGCGGCCTGCCGGGATCTGGCGGACACATTGGCGCAGGTCGATCACATCGAGGCCTGCCCGGTGCTGAGCGTGTTGCAGGCAGCATCGGACACGCCGTTGCTGCAAGAGGCGGTGCAGGAGGTCTATACCAGCTGGACGGAGGGTCTGGCGCGCGAGGCGCGGCGGCTCAATCAAACAGAGCCGGATGCGGCGGCCTATGCGCTGCATATCCGCCTGCAAGGGGCGTGGGTGATGGCCTATGCGCAGCAATCACAGCAGCCGCTGTTGCGACTGGCGGATGAGATCGGCGCGGGCATTGGCTGAGTGAGAGCCGCCAAAGGGGCTGCGCCACCGGCTGGACGGATGGCGCGTCTGTTTGCGGGTTCAGCAGTTGGGCACGTTCACGGCAAGGCCACCGAGCGAGGTTTCCTTATATTTTTCATGCATGTCGGCCCCGGTCTGGCGCATGGTCTCAATCACCGCATCCAGCGGCACAAAATGCTGCCCGTCGCCGCGCAGCGCCAGGGACGCCGCCGAAACCGCCTTGATCGCGCCAAGGCCGTTGCGCTCAATGCAAGGCACCTGCACCAGACCTTTGACCGGATCACAGGTCATGCCGAGGTGGTGTTCCAGCGCAATTTCAGCCGCGTTTTCCACCTGCTCCGGCGTGCCGCCCATCACCGCACAGAGCCCCGCCGCCGCCATGGCAGAGGCCGATCCGACCTCGGCCTGACAGCCCGCCTCAGCGCCGGAAATCGAGGCATTGTATTTGACCAGCCCGCCGATGGCGGCGGCGGTCAGCAAGAAATCCTCGATGTGTTTTTCCGACGCGCCGGGGACATGATCGAGGTAGTAGCGCAGCACCGCAGGCAGCACGCCTGCCGCGCCATTGGTGGGGGCGGTCACCACCTGACCCCCGGCGGCGTTTTCCTCGTTCACGGCCATGGCGTAGACGCTCATCCAGTCGTTGATGGTGTGCGGCGCGGTCAGGTTCATGCCACGCTCGGCCATCAGGGAATCATAGATGCCCTTGGCGCGGCGACGCACGCTCAGGCCACCGGGCAGGATGCCGTCGCGCTCCAGCCCGCGGTTAATGCAATCGTTCATCACCTGCCACAGGCGTTGGGTGCCCTTGGCGAGGCTTTCCTCGCAGCCGCGCGAGACTTCATTGGCGCGTTTCATCTGGGCAATCGTGAGGCGGGAGGTTTTCGCCATCTCCAGCATCTCGACGGCGGATTTGAACGGGTAGGGGATCGGGTCGCCCTCATCCGTGGCCTTGCCCTGGGCCAGTTCCTCCTCCGTGAGCACGAAGCCCCCGCCGACCGAGTAATACACCTGGCGAAGCGTGACATCCCCCTGCGCGTCGGTCGCCATCAGCACCATGCCATTGGCGTGGCCGGGCAGCGCGTGATCATAATCAAAGATCATATCCGCCTTGGGATCAAACTGCAGGGTGCCAAGATCATCAAGCACAATGGTCTTGGTGGCATTGATGGCCGCAAGCGTGTCTTCGGCTTTGTCGTTATCATAGGTGTCGGGCAGAAAGCCCGCGAGCCCGAGGATGGTGGCGCGGTCCGTGGCGTGACCGACGCCCGTAAAGGCGAGCGAGCCATGCAGCGAGGCGCGCAGGCCGCGAAACTCAAACGGCGAGGCGCGCATCATGTCAAGAAAGCGCGCGGCGGCCACCATCGGGCCCATGGTGTGCGAGGAGGACGGGCCGATGCCGACCTTGAACATGTCAAAAACGGAGAGGAACATTTAGGTGGCTGATCCTTCTGGAGGGATGGCGAATGTTGGGGCGGTGAAGGGCGTCGGTCCGAGCCCTTCGGCGATTTGTGCGGCCTTTGTGCTGTTGCGCGCCTCGGCCCGGCGACACACCTCAGAGAGTGCGGGGTAGGCGGAGAGTTCAAACCATGGGGTTTGCGCGGTCTCTGCGTAGAGCTTGGTCCACCGCAACAGGCAGGGCAGGTAAAGGTCAAGGAGCGTCGGCTGGTCTTTGCCGGTGAGGGCCGGGGTAACTGCCAGCGCGGCGTCAACCATGCGCAGGTGATCGTGCAAGCGCTGACGGAGCATCTGACGCAGTTGCGCGTGATGCGACGGATCGGGGCCGATATATTTCTCCGGGTAGAAATACTGGCGCAAATCGACGTGCAAGGTGTTCGAGCACCAAAACAGCCATGTCAAAAAGCGCCCGCGTTCGGCAGATCCGGGTGCGGGGGCGAGACGCGCGGCCTGATCCGAGAGCCACAGCAGGATGGCCGCAGTTTCAAACAGCGCTCCATCCGGCGTTTCCAGAACCGGGATGGTGCCATTGGGGTTGAGGCGTAGATACTCCGGCGCGCGCTGGGCCTGTTGGCTGCGGTCCACCAGGATTGTCTCATAGGGCAGGCCAAGCTCTTCCAGCGCCAGTCGCACGATGAGCGAGGCATTGTCGGGCGCATAGTGAAGGCGAAGCGGTGTGGTCATGCAGAGATCTTAGGTCCGTGCGGGGCGAAGTGAGCGATTGAAACCGACGTTTCCGATAGGAAACGCGCTGGTGTAACCTATGATTTTGACGCCGCTTTGCAACCAATCAGTTGTGATCAATGACATCACTGTTCCTTTCGGGGCGGAGGAGAGGTGTTTCGCTTCGGGTGCCCCGAAGCGACCAGCGCCGCGCCTGCCTGTCGGCAGGCGCGGCGCGCGCAGATCGCCCCTCGCGCGGGCCACACAAACCGCCTATAAAGATCGCGCAGGCCATTGGTTTTTGCCACCAAGGTCCGCCACACCAAAAAGCGCGGAGGTCTATATCCCATGAGCGGCGAGCTATCCCCCATCGACAAAGCCAAATTTGTGGCCGCCAAACGCGCGGCTGAGCTGGTTGAGGACGGCATGCGCGTGGGGCTCGGCACCGGGTCAACCGCCGCATGGCTGGTGCGCTGTCTGGGTGAGATGGTGCGCGAGGATGGGTTGAAGATCACCGGCGTGCCCACCTCTGCCCGCACGGCGGAGCTGGCGCGCGAAGTGGGGATTGAGGTGATTACCCTCGACGAGGCGCGTTGGCTGGATCTGACCATCGACGGTGCGGATGAGTTCGACGGCGATCTGAACCTCATCAAAGGCGGCGGCGGCGCGCTGTTGCAGGAAAAGATCGTTGCGACTGCGTCCGATCAGATGGTGGTGATTGCCGATAAGGCCAAAGAGGTCGAAATGCTCGGGGCGTTTCCGTTGCCCATCGAGGTGATCCCCTTTGGCTGGCAGACCTCGCAGGCGCTGGTCGAGGAGACGCTGATCTCGATGGATGTGATGGGGCGCAGCTCGACGCTTCGGATGAATGGGGCCAGCCCCTATGTAACCGATGAGGGCAATCATATCCTTGATCTGCACCTCAACCGCATTGGCAATCCGCGGCAATTGGCGCTGGTTCTCAATCAGATACCGGGAGTTGTTGAGAATGGGTTGTTTATCGACATCTGCGACACGGTGGTGATCGGCTATGGTGACGGCAAGGTCGAGGTGCGCGACATCAATGAAGGCACCATCGAGACCGACCGGATTGATTTTGTCGAGACGGACAATCTGTTTGCGGATTTGGGGGAGTAACCCCCAATGAAAGTGGTTTTGTGACAGCCGCCCGGTTTGGGGCGCCAAAAGTGGTGAGGATTTTCCGACAGTCTTAGGAAAATGTTCTCTTTTTGCGGGCAAGCATGGGCCCGAAGAGAAGAAGACCGTCTTGTGAAACAAGGAAGCAAACCGTGCGACAAGAACAGGAACAGCTGAATGTCACCGCCAACAAGCTGGTGAGCGAACTGGTGAGCGGGGCCGTGAAGCTGCATCAGGCGCGTGTGCAGACGCAAATCGACAATATCCCCAACTATAAGCTGGGTAAGGAAAATATTGCGGGTTGCCAGTTGGTTTTGGACCGCGAAGAGCTGTTAAAACGCCTGCCAAGCGGTGGCGTCGTTGCGGAACTTGGCGTGGATCAGGGGGGCTTTAGCGCCGCCATTCTGGAACATAATGCGCCATCTCAATTGCATCTCGTCGATATCTGGGGGGATGCGCGGTATCACGAGGGTAAGGCCCAAGGGGTGTTTGCGAAATTCAGCGAGGAGCTGAAAACCGGGAAGGTCGCGATCACCCGCGCGCGTTCGCTGGATGCGGTGGATGCTTTTGCGGATGAGACCTTTGACTGGATCTATATCGATACCGACCACAGCTATGCCACGACCATTGCCGAGCTGCGCGCCTGGGCACCCAAAGTGAAGGCGAATGGCTTTATCGCAGGCCATGATTACACGATGGGTAATTTTGCCACCGGCTACAAATACGGCGTGATCGAAGCCGTCGCAGAGTTCTGCGTCCAAAATGGCTGGAAACTCTCGTATCTGACCGCCGATTACAATGAGAGCAACAGTTTTGCCATCAACCGGATCATGAATTGAGGCGGTGATTGTTGCCGCGCCGATCTCGGTGCGCAGATCAGCCGTCATGTCATCAAAGCCGCCCTGTTTGGGGCGGCTTTTGTATGAGAGTTTCTGAGCCTATCCGACCCAGATTCAGGGAGGCATAGGTCGAGGCGCCAGTAGGTTCAGCGGGTCAGTGGCTTTGTGCCGCTTTTTGCCATTCCGGCAATGGGAACAGCCGATCATAGGCCCAGTTAAAGCCAAAGGCGTAGACCATATAAAACAGCGCAAAAGACACATCCATCACAAAGGCCTGCCAGAGCGAAATCTGCAGATACCACGCGATGAAGGGCATCAGCACAATGAGCAGCCCGCCCTCAAATAGAACCGCATGCAGAACGCGGAGTTTGGGCGTCTTTAGCGTGCTGCCGCGCCAGTGCTGCAAGAGCGCGTCAAAGCCGTAATTGTAGATCAGATTCCACAGGGTGGCGAGGGTGGCGCTGACGATGCCAACAGCACCGATGTCATGGATGGGAAACCGAAACACCACAGCCCCAAGGGGGATGATCAACAACAGGGCGATGATCTCAAAACTCAGGGCGTGGCGGATACGATCAAGGGGGGAACGCATGGGCGACCTCATCTTCATGGTCGGGTCGTCCCGAGGCAAAATCAACGGCCATACCATCTTGGTGGAACCATTGGTGGGGTCGTCCCCGGCGAGGCACAATCTGGGGGAGGGAGACGCCCGTTTCAAGGCCCCGTTTTTCTTTGCAGGGCGGCTATGTGTCTTGACAGGATGCCGATGTCTGGCGCAGTCAAAGCGGGAATAGTTTTAGCATTTTGCATTTTGGATTTGACGCCGATGTATTCCGAGACCCCGGATGGGCACGATGGGTCACCCACCGCAGATGTCCCGATGAGGGACCGGCTCGCCAATTGGGGCATGCTTCTTCTGGCGCTCACAACTCCGCCGGTTTTGACCTTCCTTCTGCCCGAGAGTATCCTCGCGCGGTTCTCCGGACCTGAATACCTGCGTGATATCTGGAGCGTTGGGAGCTTTGTGACGATCATGGCGCTGAGCTCTGAAAGCTCGTGGAACGATCGCTTTTTGCGGGTGAACGCCTGGGGCATACATTACGGGAGAACGTACTCGCGGGGGAGCGCCTGGCGTATATATCGGGCGAGGAAGGAAGGAACGGTCAACGCGCTGCGCTGGGCGGATGTCGTGTCTGTCACCTACTTTCCAAAGAGTATGCTCACAGGTTATGCGCGGCTGCGCGTGCGGGCACAGGTGCGGCAGGGGGCGCGCTACGATCTGACCTTTAAAACTGTGTCCCTTGATCCGAAATGTGCAAATCCAGCCGATCCTGAGGTCGCACGGGTGCAGTTGGCTCTGGATCGGTACTGGCCTGAGTGGCGCGGGGGAAACTAGTGCGCGAGGCGTTCACGCCTCTTTCACGGTTTCGCGACATGAACGCCTGCATGTGTTTGAAATGCCATGTCGCACCCCCACTTGCGAGACTGGCAATTCACCGCGCGCTGTGGGATACCTCGCGCAAGTCATAAGAAGGGCGACGAGTATGAGCTTTGATTACGATCTATTTGTTATCGGGGGCGGTTCTGGCGGCGTGCGCGCGGCGCGTGTTGCCGCCGCAGGTGGCGCGTCGGTGGCACTCGCCGAAGAGGACCGCTATGGCGGGACCTGCGTCATCCGGGGCTGTGTGCCCAAAAAGCTGATGGTCTTTGCCTCCGAGTATTCCGGCATGGTCGAGGATGGCCGTGCTTACGGCTGGGATCTGGAAAACAAAGGCTTCAGCTGGGACCACTTCAAGGGCAAGCTCAACGCGGAGCTGGACCGGTTGGAAGGGATCTATCGCAACCTGTTGAAAAACTCCGGTGTGGAGAGCTTTGATGCGCGTGCGAAACTGGCGGATGCCCACACGGTTGCGCTCTCGGATGGCACCACAAAAACCGCAAAGCACATCCTGATTGCCACCGGTGGCCGCCCTTGGGTGCCGGAGTTTCCGGGTTCGGAACTTGCGATCACCTCGAACGAGATGTTCCATCTGGAAAAGCTCCCCGAGAGCATTCTGATCGTGGGCGGCGGTTATATCGCCTCCGAGTTTGCGGGCATCATGAACGGGCTTGGCGTCAAAACCACGCAATACTATCGCGGCGAGCAGATCCTGCGCGGCTTTGACAATGAGGCGCGCGGTTTGGTGGCTGAGGAGATGATCCAGTCGGGCATCGATTTGCAGCTTGGCAACAACGTGGCCGAGATGCAGCGTGAGGGCGACAAGATGCGCGTGACCGCCACCAATGGCGATGTGACCCTGTTTGATCAGGTGATGTTTGCGACCGGTCGCAAGCCCAATGCCGACAACCTCGGACTGGAAGAACTGGGCATCGCGCGTGGCAAGGGTGGTGAGATCAAGGTGGATCAATACAGCCAGACCGCTGTGCCATCGGTCTATGCGATCGGCGACGTCACTGACCGGGTGAACCTGACGCCGGTGGCGATCCGCGAGGGCATGGCCTTTGTGGAAACCGTGTTCAACGGCAACCCTACCAGCCCCGATCACGAATTGATCCCGACCGCGATCTTTACGCAGCCGGAAATGGGCACCATTGGTCTGAGCGAAGAAGACGCCGCCAAAGAGGAAACGATTGAGGTCTATTCGACCTCGTTCAAACCGATGCAGCAGAGCTTTGCCGGGCGGGCGCAAAAAGTGCTGATGAAGCTGATTGTCAGCCAGGCCAGCCGCAAGGTGCTGGGTTGTCATATCGTCGCACCCGGTGCGGGCGAGATGATCCAGCTTGCGGGGATTGCCGTCAAAATGGGCGCGACCAAGGAAGATTTCGACCGCACCGTCGCGGTTCATCCGACCATGTCGGAAGAATTGGTGACGCTGAAGACACCGGTGCGGACGGTATAACACATAAACAAAGTTTGGTGGCGGCGCAGATCTTGAATTTCAGCGCCGTGACCACAGGTTAGTGGGCAATATCCGCCGATGCGGCGGGGAGAGATGGATAGGAGACTTATGGCTGGGAACAGTGGTGGCCCCTGGGGGGGCGGCGGTTCCTCCGGCGGCGGAGGCAACCGGGGAAACAATGGCGGTGGCAACGGAGGCGGCGGTGGCCGTCGTCCCGATGATGGCCAGATCCCCGAGATCGACGAGCTGGTGAAAAAGGGCCAAGAGCAGCTGCGCGTCCTGATGGGCGGACGTGGCGGCAGCGGTGGCAACGGGCAGGGACCACAGGGCGGTGGCTCTGGCGGTAACCCCTTGTTTACCAAGGGCGGCTTGATGTTGGGCGCTGTGGCGGCCGTCTTCCTGTGGGGCTACAACAGCTTTTACACCGTGAAGACAGAAGAAAAATCCGTGGAGCTGTTTCTCGGCGAGTTTTCTTCCGTGGGCAATCCGGGTCTGAACTTCGCGCCATGGCCTGTGGTCACCTATGAGGTGGTACCGGTCAGCGTCGAACAAACCGAGAGCATTGGTGCAGGTGCGCGCGGTTCCGATGCGGGGCTGATGCTGACAGGTGATGAGAACATTATCGACGTCGATTTCCAGGTGGTCTGGAATATCAACGAACCAGATAAGTTTTTGTTCAATCTGCGCGATCCAAAAGCGACGATTCAGGCGGTTTCTGAATCGGCGATGCGCGAGATTATCGCACAGTCGCAGCTTGCGCCGATCTTGAACCGTGACCGTGGTATCATTTCGCAGCGTCTCGAAGAGCTGATCCAGTCGACGCTGGACAGCTATGACGCGGGTGTGAATATCGTCCGGGTCAACTTTGACGGGGCGGATCCGCCAGAACCAGTAAAAGACGCCTTCCGCGATGTGCAATCCGCTGGTCAGGAACGGGACCGTCTGGAAAAGCAGGCTGACGCCTATGCCAACCGCAAACTGGCCTCTGCCCGTGGTCAGGCCGCACAGACGCTCGAAGAAGCAGAAGCTTACCGCGCGCAGGTTGTGAACCAAGCGCAGGGTGAGGCCTCGCGCTTTACGGCCGTTTTGTCGGAATATGAAAAAGCACCGGAAGTGACGCGCAAGCGCCTCTATCTGGAGACGATGGAAGACGTGCTGAGCCGCGTGGATAAGATCATCCTTGACGACAATGCCGGTGGCGAAAATGGACAAGGCGTTGTGCCTTATCTGCCGCTCAATGAAATCCGTCGTTCGGGAGGAAGCAACTGATGAACCGTTCTGTTATTCTTCTCGTCCTTCTGGGCGCTATTGTCGTGGGCGCGCTGTCGTCGATCTTTATCGTGGACGAGCGTGAAAAAGCGCTGGTGATGCGCTTTGGTCGTGTCGTCAACGTGCAGGAAGAGCCCGGTTTGGCGTTCAAACTGCCCTTCGTGGATGAGGTCGTGAAATACGATGACCGTATCCTCAGCCTTGAGGTGGGTCCGCTCGAAGTCACCCCGCTGGATGACCGTCGTCTGGTGGTTGACGCCTTCGCACGCTACCGCATCACCGATGTGCGTCGCTTCCGCGAAGCGGTGGGCGTTGGCAATGTCGGCGCGGCCGAAAGCCGTCTCGACAACATCATGCGTGACCAGACCCGCGAGGTTCTGGGTACTGTGAGCTCCAACGACATTCTGTCGTCTGACCGGGCCGCACTGATGCTGCGTATCCGCAACGGGGCCATCGCTCAGGCACAGGCTCTGGGTCTTGAGGTAATCGACGTGCGCCTGAAACGCACCGACCTGCCGCAAGCCAACCTTGAGGCGACCTTTGCGCGTATGCGGGCAGAGCGGGAACGCGAAGCCGCAGATGAGATCGCCCGTGGTGAAGAAGCCGCGCAGCGTGTCCGCGCGCAGGCGGATCGTACCGAGGTGGAGCTGGTCTCCGAAGCCGAGCGCGAAGCCGAGGTCATCCGCGGTGAAGCGGATGCGGAACGCAACAACATCTTTGCCGAGGCTTATGGTGCGGACCCGGAATTCTTTGAATTCTACCGCAGCCTGACTGCCTATGCGCGTTCGCTGCAGGGCGGGAATTCCTCTCTGGTGCTGTCGCCGGACAATGAGTTCTTCAACTACCTGAAGTCCTCTGAGGGTGCCGGGCGCGCGACGCAGTAACTCCGGCAACGGATAGAACGAAAAGGCCACCCGAGCGGGTGGCCTTTTTGCATTGCGACGGCGTGTATTCGTGCATGGCATTATGGTTGGGATCAGGATCGTGAGGCATTGCCCTTTGTGATCACGTTCAGGGGAACTGTGTTCAGAGGCGGGTTTGAGCCCATGTTGACCGATGCTGCAACGAATGTGAACATCCGTTAAGTACCTTCCCTAAAAGGGTTGCTAGCTGCAGGCTTTGTCAACTGCGTAATCGTTGAAAGCATGAGCCAACTCTTTTGCTTTTCCTTCCGAAGCCACGGCGAATTGCAGAAAAGGTATCGCTACAACTTCTCCAGTCAAAAGCGTTTCAGCAGATGGCGCACTGGCTGCGAAAGTTGTGGTGCTCCGATAACTGATTGGTGCGCCCGTGATTTCAATCGCTGCTACAAAGCCAAAGAAATCTGGTGCATCTTCGTGAGCTACGAGTTCTGTGGTTCCGCTCGCTGTTTCTACGACTTCCGCCATGACCCTAAAATACAACGTACTATCATCCGCCTCCAAAAGTTTCCTTGCAGTTTCTTCGTCGGGGACGAGGTGTGCTACCCGCGCGCCACCAGCTTCAATAATTTTTGAAAGATTAGACAACATTAAGTCGTCTACCGGTCCTCTATCGATCCGTAGACTTGCTCCTGAAGCACTGGGAATAATACGAACCGTTTCGAAGTCGTAGTTACGCATATCTGCTTGAATGACGATGCGTGTCAAAGCGATTGTTGCGCCAACTTCTCCTAATTTGTTGACCACAATGGATACGTTGCAATCTTGTAGCTCGACAACGCCGTCTTCCTCCAAAAGCTCACTCAAACTGCTGGACAAGCGTGCAGCGGCTGAGCCTTGAAAAAAAAAGAAATAGACTGCAGCCGTGATTCCGGCGCAGACCACAAATAACCCTATTTTCAACACCCAATCTCCTACGGTTATACTCCCTATTCATGGGGCAGAAGTGTGCAAATTCGGACTGGTAGGGTATTATTAGTAATAATAATGCGCCGACAACAAGGGCACATTGGCGCAGCAGCAATAGCTCACTTTGCCCCGTACCCCGACGCCCAACATGCGCGTGGCGAAAGGGGCTGACGTTCTTCACCGTGCTGAGGCAGATGATTTTCTGGGCCTCACACACTCCGGCTGAATCAGTGCTATGCTGTATGACAGATCATTCACCGCCTACCTGTTGCGCTCTGGACGCGGTCGCGAAACCTTCACTGGCCTTCACGTCGAATTGAGGTGACCGCGAGCCCCATTGCGGCTGCGCGCGGAGTGGCTACATTAAGGGCACAGTTTTCCCACCCCAACGCGTCGCGCTTGGCTATAGGTCAGGTGCCGCGCCTGAGGCACGGGTTCGCCCTTTCCCCTTATATGCGGGGGTGGGCGGAGACAGAGTTGACAGGCCAATTCAAGGAGTATGTCCGTGCATCCAATCACATCACCTAAGGCATTGAGCCGTGAGCACGCCCATAATGGCGCGCAGAGCGGCTGGCGTCTGTTCTGGATCGCGGTCCTCGGGACCGCGCTTCTGGTCATGCAATCGCTCTCGGCGGCCGCCCGCCCCGAAAGTCTCGCACCGCTGGCAGAGAAAGTCAGCCCGGCTGTCGTGAATATCACCACCTCGACCGTGGTTGAGGGCCGCACCGGACCGCAAGGTATCGTGCCCGAAGGATCTCCGTTTGAGGATTTCTTCCGCGAATTCCAAGATCGCAATGGCGGCGGCGACCGTCCGCGCCGCTCCTCTGCGCTGGGGTCCGGTTTTGTGATCTCTGAGGATGGCTATATCGTGACCAACAACCACGTGATTGATGGCGCAGACGAGATCGAGATCGAGTTCTTCCCCGGTGATGGCCAGCCCGCAGATCTGCTGCCCGCGACCGTTGTTGGCACTGACCCCAACACCGACATCGCACTGTTGAAAGTGGATGCGCCGATGCCGCTGAAGTTTGTCAAATTCGGCAACAGCGACACTGCCCGCGTTGGCGACTGGGTGGTTGCGATGGGCAACCCGCTGGGGCAGGGCTTCTCTCTCTCGGCTGGCATTGTCTCGGCGCGCAACCGGGCGCTGTCGGGGTCTTATGACGACTACATCCAGACCGATGCGGCGATCAACCGGGGCAACTCCGGGGGGCCGCTCTTTAACATGGATGGCGAAGTGGTCGGCGTGAACACCGCGATCCTGTCCCCGAACGGTGGCTCCATCGGGATCGGGTTCTCCATGGCGTCCAATGTGGTGACCAAAGTGGTTGGCCAGTTGAAGGAATTCGGCGAGACCCGTCGCGGCTGGCTCGGCGTGCGCATTCAGGATGTGACCGACGATTTGGCCGAGGCCATTGGTCTGGCCAATGACGAAGGCGTGCTGATCACCGATGTCCCCGAGGGTCCCGCCAAAGAAGCAGGTCTTCTGGCGCGTGACGTGATCACCAGCTTTGACGGTTTTGAGGTCAAGGACACCCGTGATCTGGTGCGCCGTGTGGGCGACACCGAGGTTGGCAAGACCGTGCGTGTTGTCGTGTTCCGTGACGGCAAGACCGAGACCCTGCGCGTGACGCTTGGCCGCCGCGAAGATGCGGTTGGCAACAACGCAGGTGCTGAGTCTGGCGAGGCGATCCCCGATGAGGGCGAAAAAGAACTGCTTGGCCTGACGGTTGGTGTTGTGCGCGACGACATGCGCGAGGATCTGAACCTTGATGCGGGCACCACCGGACTGGTGATCCTGTCGGTGGATGAAACCTCTGGCGCATGGGAAAAAGGTCTGCGCGCCGGTGACGTGATCACCGAAGCCGGACAGAACAAACTGTCCTCTATCGCGGATCTGGAAGCTCAGATCGCGGCTGCCGAAGAAGGGGGACGCAAGTCGATCTTCCTGATGGTGCGCCGAGGGGGCGAGCCGCGCTTTGTCGCGCTGAACCTCGAATAATATGACGGCGTGCCCCGGTCTGGGGCATGTCAGCACAACCGCAGCGACCGGCCCCATCGGGTCGGTCGTTTTGTTTTTCAGGGGCGTCTTTGAAACCAAAAGAGCCATGTGTCGGGCGGACACATGGCTCACGATGGGACGGACGATCATTGGGATGGATAGGAGAATGACCGCCTTGAGGCCCTTATGGCAGAGGCTGTGAGGGCGGACTGTGAAACAGGTCACATTCGCGGGATTTTTTTTGATGTCGGCGGGAGGTGTTCGCGTGGACTGCGGCGGGCGGTGGTGTACTAATGCTGCGCTGTATACGAAGCGTCACCGCTTCATTGGCAGTCCAATAATGTAACAATAACCAAAGGCAGTCTTGTCAAAGGTTTTTGGTCCAAGACTTTTCGGTGTGTCATCTTGCAATGACGCGGCTGACAACAACGAACAGTTTGGGAACTGCCTTATCGGCCAACTCAAGTGAGCTGGAGATTGTTAATAAACAATAACCGTATCGCCGCCGCCGAAGAGAATTTCGTTCTGTTGCCGTTGCCGTTCAGCTCTGATCTGCTCAACTTGAAAGCAGGCTTGAGTATCGCCATTTTGGCAGGCCTGTTGCAGGGCGATAAACTCTGGAGTCTGTGGATCTTGGACTTCGCAACCCGTCATCAACATCAAAGTTGAAATCATCAAAATGCGTTTCATAGTATGTAAGTCCTTTATTCTTGCAAAACCTGTCTGAAACCTAATCACGAAGGCCATCGCAGGTATATACATAAAAAAATGAATGCGTAAAATTCGCTAACGAAAACCATGAGTTGTAAGTGTCATCGTCCCTCTAAAGTCTGAGCTTATCTTCGAGTGGCTACAAGTAATTGTTTCTGCTTGGCTGGATTTCCTGTGTGCCGATTGTGGCGCACTTGCAACGGCGGTTTCGTGTTGCATCCCTGTCGATCATGTCCGCTCAGTTCCGCGTAACCGAGAGGTCTGGTCGCACGACGAGAACCACATACCTCTGCGACAGATGTCGGGTGAGGGGAGGCTCAGATGCCTTCGGGATCGGCAAGAACCGCGAGGCCGCCGCGGTCTTTTAGTTGCAAACCACCGCGGCTGATGTCGATCAGACCGGCCTTGCGCCAGTTCGACAGGGTTTTTGAGACCGCTTCACGGGTGGCGCCGACAAATTCCGCCAGTTCCGACTGCGACAGGCTCAACTGGCCATTGCCATCTGCGGGCGTGAGATAAAGAAGTTTGCGCGCCAGCCGCACCGGCATCGGCAGGAACACCTGCTCATTGAGCTGGGTGTTCATCCAGCGCATCCGTTGCCCGGCGAGTTTCAGCATATCGCCCGCAAGCTCAGGGTGTTTGGTCAGCTGCGCCAGCACATCGCGGTGCCGCAGGCGGCGCAGGTGGCTGGGTTCGGCGGCGGTGGCTGTGGCCGTGCGCTCGCCGGGATCAAACATCGCAATCTCGCCAAAGATCGCGCCGGGGCGCATCATATCCAGCGAAAGCTTGCGCCCCGCCGCCGAGAGCGTGGAAATCTCCAGTGCGCCCGAGATGATCGCATAAAGGGCGTCGCCCTCATCACCACGTTCAAACAGAACATCCCCGGTATCGAGGTGCACATCAGTGGCCTGACTGTCCAGCATGGCCCTGAGACGCTCCGAGGCTCCGAACAGGAAGCTGGAGGCAGGGAGGGGAGCGGCGGCCATAATGGTTCTCCGAGGGGTGTATGTTGGGTGTCGGCTTTGCGGGTTTTAAGCGGCAATAGGCGTTCACGCAAGCTTGCACATGGATTGTCGAATGTTTGCGGTGTCAGTCACCGAGTTCCACCGCGCTGAGGCCCAGACTGCGGGCGGCGCGCAACGACAGCGTTTGACTGTCGATCCCCAGCTCTTGTTGATAGCGGCGAATGGCGGCGCGGGTCTGGGTATTCAGCGTGGCTGTGATCAGCCCATCATAAAGACCTCGGGCCGCCAGAGCACGCTGCAGCGATGAGATATAGTCTGGTGTCAACTCATCGGGGCAGAGGGTCTGAAAATAGGACTCCTCGCGCGGGCGGGTGATTTCCTGCCGGGTTTCTGTGGCAAAAACCGCAGGCTTGGTGATCGTGCCATCTGCAGAGGTCTCAGCCTCGGAGATCATGACCTGTTCCGTGATGCTTTCGATACGGGCGGGGATGATCACCGACTCCCAGCATGTGCCGGGCGGCGCGCCGGGGGGGGCGGAACGTCCGACCCGTTCAAAGGGGGCAGGCGCCATGCACCCCGCAAGCAGGCCGGCACTGATGGCGATGGGCGCGAGTCGCCGCACGGATGGGCCTGCCACGGACACGTTGAGGATCAGGCGAAAGGCAGACCGCCGCCATAACGCGGCAGGAAGCTGAGGCTGCGGGGCGGGCATTTGCTCTGACAGGTCCTTAGTCTTGGGGCCCGGAATCTGGTGGCACTTCGGCGGCGTCCCGGTTCGCGGCGATGCTAGACGAATTTTACACGCAGGCAAAGGTTGTATCAGGTGCTGCACGCGCGGGGCAAATGTAGAACAGGCCGTTGGAAACGACATGCGACGTGAGGGATGTGTCAGATGGGGCTGGAACGGTGCGAGCGTGATCGCTACACATGTTATCGAGTACCGAAAAAGGGAAGACGGATCATGGCAAAAATCACCTACATCGAGCACAACGGGACCGAACATGTGGTCGACGTCGCCAACGGGCTGACCGTGATGGAAGGTGCACGTGACAACAATATTCCGGGGATCGAGGCCGATTGCGGCGGCGCCTGCGCCTGTTCCACCTGTCATGTCTATATTGCGCCGGACTGGGTGGAAAAACTGCCCGCAAAGGACGACATGGAAGAGGACATGCTGGATTTTGCTTTTGAGCCGGATGCCGCGCGGTCGCGCCTGACCTGCCAGATCAAGGTCACCGATGCGCTGGATGGTCTGGTGGTTCATATGCCCGAAAAGCAGATCTGATGGCGGGTGGGGGCAGGGCGCGGCGTCCTCGGGCACGCGTGCAGCCCCCATCCATACGCCGCGCGGCGCAAACGTTGTGTGTGTCGCTGGCGGTGCTGGCGAATGCCGCAGCCGGCTCCGCGCGCGAAAACTGGCGTGTTCTGAGCGCCGAATTTTCCGAGCCGACCACCCGATATGGCCACGCAGTCTTAGGCGATGACGTGGAATACGGCAGCCTGTTGATCCATGTAGATAATGGCGGGTCCGGGGCGTCGCGCTTTAATGCTGTCCAGCAGAAGGCCCGTTTTGAAGTGCGCCTGCCGCTGACCCGTGTGTTCGAGGATCTGGAGCCGCGCCTGTGGGATGTGACAGGGGACGGTTTGCCCGAGGTGGTGGTCATTGAAACCGATGTGGAAAACGGCGCGCAGCTGGCGATTTACGATGCTGAGGGCCAAAAACTCGCTCAGACTCCTCATATTGGTCAGCGCAATCGCTGGCTTGCCCCTATTGGGGCGGCGGATCTTGATGGGGACGGCAATATCGAGATCGCCTATATCGACCGCCCACATCTGGCCAAGACTCTGCGGATCTGGCGCTATGAGGGGCGCAAACTGGTAGAGGTCGCATCCCTCAAAGGGCTGACCAATCACCGGGTCGGGCAGGATTTCATCACATCTGGAATTCGCGATTGCGGTCAAGGGCCCGAAATCATTACCGTCGATGCCGACTGGTCACGTATTGTCGCCTCGCGTCTGAAAGATGGCACTGTGACGCGCTGTGACATCGCTCGCTTTGACAAAAAGGCCGGTCTGACCTCTGCGCTGGCCTGCAAGGCGGATTAGCAGACCTCCCGGCGCATGGTCACGGAGGTGGGTCGCTGATATCCCGCATGGACGGTGGTGCCGCTGCGGGTAAATCCCAGCCGGGCGAATGTAGCGTGGTTTTCCACCAGTTCGACTCGCGTCTGTAGTTCCACGGCATTGAGGCCCAAGGCCCGCGCGCGCCTGACCGCATGCTCAATGAGATGGCGTGCCAGCCCCTGTCCGCGCTGATCCTCGGAAACGGCGAGCTTACCGAGATAAAGCACATCGGCGCGCGGTGTCAGCACCAATGAGGCAACCACAGGCGCGCCGATTGCCCAGATCTCGCCTGCCTCGGCTTGTGCGGCAAGCGCGTCCAACGTGAGGTGATGCATGGAGGAGGGCGGATCAATCCGCCCGTCCATATAGGCAAAGCTGCGCCGGATCAGGTCCAGAACCTCCTGCAAGTGCGGGCTGTTCGGCGGGATCTGAACCGGCGCGACAGTCATGGCCGGATCAGAGCGCGCGCCAGCCGATGTCGCGCCGCACAAAGCCCTCGGGCCAGTCGATCTGATCCACCATCGCATAGGCGCGGTCGCGGGCCTCCGTGAGACTGTCGCCGCGTGCCGTCACATTGAGCACCCGACCACCATTGGCGAGGATCTTGTCGCCCTCGGCCTTGGTGCCTGCGTGAAACACCATGTTCATGCTGTCCTCGGGCAGAGCGGCGAGGCCTTTGATCTCGCTGCCCTTCTGGTAGTCGCCGGGATAGCCATTGGCGGCCATCACCACGGTGATCGCGTGGTCCTCCGCCCAGTTGACGCGAGCGTCCGCAAGGCGGCCCTCGGCGGCGGCCTGCATCAGGTCCAGCGCCTGCGCGCCAAGGCGCATCATCAGCACCTGACATTCGGGATCACCAAAGCGGACGTTATATTCCACCAGACGCGGCTGACCGTCCTTGATCATCAGACCGGCATAAAGCACGCCTTGGTAGGGCATGCCGCGCTCGGCCATCACCCGCATGGTGGGTTTGACGATCTCTTCCATTGCGCGCGCCTCAACCTCGGCGCTCAGGATTGGGGCGGGTGAATAGGCCCCCATGCCGCCGGTATTGAGGCCGGTGTCGCCTTCGCCGACGCGCTTGTGGTCTTGCGCGGTGCCGATGGACAGGATCTCCTCGCCATCACAGAGCACAAAGAGCGATGCCTCTTCGCCTTCCATGAATTCCTCAATGACGACCTCTGCGCCCGCCCCACCAAAGGCACCGCCGAACATATCGTCGATGGCATCCAGCGCGGTCTGCTCGTCCATCGCCACGATCACGCCCTTGCCAGCGGCCAGACCATCGGCCTTGACCACAATCGGCGCGCCGCTTGCACGGACATGTGCCTTGGCGGCCTCGGCATCGGTGAAATGGCCATACCCTGCAGTGGGGGCATCGGCCGCGTCGCAAATCTCTTTGGTAAAGCTTTTGGAGGCCTCCAGCCGGGCGGCGGCCTCAGAGGGGCCAAAGACCAGAATGCCGGCATCACGCAGGCGGTCCGCCACACCAGCGGCCAGCGGGGCCTCAGGTCCCACGATCACAAAATCAATGGCGTTTTCCTCGGCAAAGGTCACAACCGCGCCGCCGTCCTCGGCATTGAGGCTGGCGCAGTCCGCGATCTTGGCGATGCCCGCATTGCCCGGCGCCACGATAAGCCGGTCGCATTTCGGGTTCTGCATCACCGCCCAGGCAAGTGCATGTTCCCGCCCGCCGCTGCCGAGGATGAGGATATTCATGAGCCATTCTCCGATCTGCTTGGCCTTGGTTGATGCGCGTTCTATGCTGTGTGCGACGTATAAACAAGAACGCCCTTGCCGGGGTTTCCCTCCGGTGGCAGGTGTCAGAGCAGCCAGATCCAATCGCAGATCAAACCGGAGCCCGAAATTCCCATGTCCGACCTCCTTGATGATCCCTCTCCGGGCCAGAACGCGCCAGAGTTTTCTGTCTCCGAGATCTCCGGCGAGATTAAAAAAACGCTCGAAGGCAGTTTTGGTCGCGTCCGGGTGCGCGGCGAGGTCGGGCGGGTGTTCAAGGCGCGCTCCGGGCATCTTTACTACGACATCAAGGACGACCGCTCGGTGCTGGCCTGCACCACGTGGAAAGGTCAGATTTCGGGCCTCTCCGTGGTGCCCGAAGAAGGGCTGGAGGTGGTTGTCACCGGGCGCCTGACGGCCTTTGGCGGGCAATCCAAGTACAATATGAACGTCGACGAGGTCGCGGTTGCGGGGCAGGGCGCGCTGATGGCGCTCTTGGAAAAACGCAAGGCGCAGCTGGCCTCCGAGGGGCTGTTTGCACCGGAGCGCAAAAAACCGCTGCCGTATCTGCCGCAGATCATCGGGGTGGTGACCTCGCCTTCGGGGGCGGTGATCCGCGATATTCTCCATCGGCTGCGGGACCGGTTTCCGCGCAAGGTGCTGGTCTGGCCGGTTGCCGTGCAAGGTAGCAACTGCGCGCCCGAGGTGGCGCGCGCCATTGAGGGCTTCAACAGCCTCAGCCCCGGCGGTGCCTTGCCCCGGCCTGATCTGATTATCGTGGCCCGTGGTGGTGGTTCGATCGAGGATCTTTGGGGCTTTAACGAGGAAATCGTGGCCCGCGCCACTGCCGCCAGTCAGATCCCGCTGATCTCTGCAGTTGGGCATGAGACAGACACAACGCTCATTGACTATGTCTCTGACCTGCGCGCGCCCACGCCGACGGCTGCGGCGGAACATGCAGTGCCGGTGCGGCTCGAACTCTTGGGCTGGGTTGAAAACCAGGGCGCGCGTATGGCCAATGCCACCAGCCGCGCGGTGCAGCTGCGCCGCCAACGGCTGGGCGATGTGGCTCGCGCATTGCCGCGCCCGGATACGCTGCTGGAAACCCCGCGCCAGCGGCTGGACCGGGTGTCAGACCGTCTGCCCAATGCGTTGATTGCAGGCGTGCAACGGCGCAAACTTACGCTCAGCGAGCGCGCAGCCTCCCTGCGTCCGGCCACCCTGCGCAGCCTTGTTGAGGCACGCAAGGACCGCCTGAAGAACCTGTCGTCACGCCTCACGCTTCGCCCGATCCAGCAGGACACGGCGCGCAAACGCGACGCGCTCGACCGGATCAGCAAGCGCCTCAATGCCGCGCAAACCAGCCGGATCGAGCGTCACGCGGATCGCCTGTCGGCAACCGCGCGCCAATTGGAAATCCTGAGCTACAAGGCCACCCTCAGCCGTGGCTATGCGGTGGTGCGCGATGGGGATGCGCTGGTCACCAATACATTGCGCGCGCGCAACGCGGCTGTACTCTCCATCGAATTTGCGGATGGCACGGTGGAGATCGGCGCCAGCGCAGCAACACCAAAGAAAACCGCGCCCAAACCAGCCGCGCCCAAGCCCCCCAAAACACCGGGAGAGCAAGGCTCGCTCTTCTGACGCCCATCTCTTCTAACTCAAAATATCCCGGAGCGCGAGGCAGAGCCTCGCATCCCTCAGGGCCTCAGACCCCGACCTCCGGGCCGAGGCAGATCATCTCGTCACGGGGGCGTTTTTGTTCGGTTAGCGTCAGCGCCGGACCAGCGTCGCGTTCAATAGTGACGCTCAGGCCGGTGGCGTCGATCTGATAGCTCCAGCACTGCGCATCGGGGCGATCCTCATAGATAAAGCAGATATCGCCCGCCTGCATATACCATTCGCCCTCGATGCAGCGCCCATCGAGAAAAGACCAGATTACGCGCTGCCCCGGTAGGTAGCGTTCCGCTCCATAGGGTTGACCTTCCCAGTCAAAATGAATGGTGCGGCCTTGTGTGTAGCTGTCAAAACGCTCGGTATCAGCGGCTTTTACAGCTCCGGAAAATCCAAGGGATAATCCCAGCGCCAAGGCAGGTACAATCTGTGAAGGTGATGCAAACATAAACGCACCATGGCGTATGTTGGCGGCTGCGCCAAGAGGGCACTGCGCGGCAAGGTGGCGCAAGGTCAGTTTTGACCTTCTACAACGCCCGGCGCAACCTGCCGAAAGATCGCAGGGGAGGCAACATATGACCACAAACATGATTGGGCTTTTGGGGGCAGGGGTTTTGGCACTGGGGTATCTCTGTCTGGTACATGCCCGAGAAAGCTGGGGACGGTCTGCCTTAAAAACCGGAGCGGTTTTCATCCTGGCACTGATGGCTGCCCTCAAGATGCCACTCCTCGCCGTGGCGCTGGGGCTCTGTGCATTAGGCGATCTGGCCCTGTCGCGCCCGGGAGCGCGCGCGTTTCTCGCGGGTGTTGCCAGTTTCGCCGCTGGGCATCTGGCCTATGTCTGGCTGTTTTTGTCGCTGCCGGGGTCAGACCCTGAACGGCTGGCAACTGCGCCCATGCTCTGGGCCGTATTGTTGCTGTTTCTGATCGCCATCGGGATGGCGCGTATGCTGGCGCGTCATGCGGGCGAGATGCGTGTGGCGGTGCTTTTGTATGTGCCGGTGATTGTCGCGATGGCGCTGGCGGGGTTCACCTTGCCTCAGCCGCTGATCTGGGGCGCGGCGGTGATGTTCATGCTGTCCGATATGGTTCTGGCAGTGGAGACCTTTGTGCTGCCGCCCGCGCACCGCGCACGCCGCCTGACCGCACCAACGGTCTGGGTGCTTTACTGGGGGGCGCAGGCCCTGTTTTTCGCGGTGCTTCTCTTGTGAAACATCTCATTGCGCTTTGCATCCCGCGTCAAAGCGCATTAGGTGAGGGTCAAACGACCCTGCGGAGACCCAGATGGCGCTTTTTTCAAAGCTCAAGGAACGGTTGCTGAAATCCTCATCCCGCCTCGGCAAGGAGGTGGATGCGATTGTGGAAGAGGGGGCCGTGACCCCGGACCCCGTGCCGGAGACCACCCCGGACCCCGCGCCTGTTCAAGAGACGCAGCCTCCGGCAGAGACAACGCCAGTTCCGGCCGATGCACCCCCCGCCGACACACCGGCGGCAGGGGCGTCCACCGTTGCACCTGACCCCATCATTCCGCCCGCCCCTGCACCGCAGGCGGAGGCATCCAGACCGGGCCTATTGGGTCGGCTCATGGGGCGCGGCAAAGCGTCCGAGCCGCGTCGGGTGCTGGATGACGATATGCTGGAAAGCCTTGAGGAGATGCTGATTGCCTCCGATATGGGGGTCGATACAGCGCTGCGGGTGACCGCCAATATCGCCGAAGGTCGCATGGGGCGCCGGGTGTCGGGTCGCGAGATCCGAGAGCTTCTGGCGCAGGAAATCGCCCGCGTGATGGAGCCTGTGGCACGTCCGATGCCGCTTTATCCGTCTAAACCGCAGGTGGTGCTGGTGGTTGGCGTCAATGGTTCTGGCAAGACCACCACCATCGGCAAGCTCGCCAGCCAGTTCCGCGCGGCAGGGAAATCCGTGGTGATTGCGGCAGGTGATACATTCCGCGCCGCCGCCGTGGAGCAACTGCAAGTCTGGGGCGACCGCGCCGGTGTGCCGGTGCTGACTGCGCCCGAAGGATCAGATCCTGCGAGTCTTGCTTTTGACGCGATGACCAAGGCCGAAGCCGATGGTGCGGACCTCTTGATGATCGACACCGCCGGACGACTGCAAAACCGCGCTGACCTGATGGAAGAGCTGGCAAAGATCGTGCGTGTCATTCGCAAGAAAGATCCCGAAGCCCCGCACAACACGCTTCTGGTTTTGGATGCCACCACCGGGCAAAACGCGCTGTCGCAGGTGGAAACCTTCCGCCAGCTTGCGGATGTCTCGGGGCTGGTGATGACCAAGCTCGACGGCACCGCCAAGGGCGGCGTTCTGGTGGCGCTTGCGGATAAATTCGGCCTGCCGATCCATGCCATTGGCGTGGGCGAGCAAATTGACGATCTTGCACCCTTTGACCCCGAGGAGTTCGCCGCCGCGCTCACTGGGCTCGAAGACGGGGTTTGAAGACGGGGCTTGAAAACGGGACCTGAGGATCGGAGTTCAATGCCGGGTCATCCATCGCTCCAAATGGCGCAGCGCAAACAGCACCGTGAGGACAATTGCGGTGGCCATCGCCGCCAGCGGCATCTGACCCGCACCGCAGCCCAAGCCGATCGCGCCTGCAAGCCAGAGCGAGGCCCCGGTGGTGACATTGCGCACCCGGTCCCCGGCGGTGAAGATCAGACCCGCTGCAAGAAACGCCACACCGGCCGTGACCGCCTCGATCATGCGCAGGGGATCGTTGCGCTGGGCGTCCGCGCCAAAATCAAGCGCGGCAATCTCACGCCCCAGCACCACAAAGAGGCAGGCCGCAACGGCGACCAGAATATGAGTCTTGAGGCCTGCGGGCTTATCGAGCATCTCCCGCTCCAACCCGATCAGCGCCGCCAACGCACTGGCCGCGAGCAGTCGGGCAAAGGCCACCGGCGCAGGCACCACGGAAAACGTGCTGGTGAACTCTTCGGTGATCTGCTGAATGGCCGTGTCGAACATAGCGCCCCAAGGTGTCGTGTCGCGTATTCAACCTGCGCAACGGGACATGGTTCCCGAGTTTTTGGTTTTCATCGTTTGAGATTTCGCATTGAGAAGGACAGCACATGCTGAGCGACTGGCTGATTTCCCTAGAGGGCACAGAGGCAGGACGCCAACTGGCTTTGACCTTGGCAGTTTCCGCCGCGTTCTTGCACGCCGTCTTTGGCGCGCTGCAAAAGGGGCGGCACGATCCGTGGCTGTCGCGCGGTGCGATTGATGCGTCTTATGCCTTGATGGCAGCGCCGTTTGCACTGTTTGTGGTGCCCTGGCCAGAGCCGCATATGTGGCTGATTTTCCTCGGCGTTTGGGTGATCCATGTGATCTATAAGCTGCTGCAGGCGATGGCCTATACCAAGGGCGCCTACACCGTCGTCTACCCGGTGGTCCGTGGCACGGGGCCATTGTTTGCGGTCATCGGGGCCTATTGGCTCTTTGGTGAGACCTTCACGCCGGTGCAGTGGCTGGGGGTGGGCGTGCTGCTGGCGGGGATCTTTGGCCTTGCGGTTTATAACTTTGTTTTCCTTGTGACGGCGCGCGAAACCCTTGGGATTGCGCTGCTGCTTGCGGTGGCGACGGGGTCATTTGTGGCGCTTTATACGACCTACGACGCCTATGGCATTCGGGCCACCGCCGATCCTTTCACCTTTCTGGCGTGGTTCTTTATGATCGATGGGATCACCATGCCGATTTATGCCTATTGGCGGTGGCGGCGGATGGGGGCAGATCAGCCGACGGTGGGGCCTTTGATGCTGCGCGGATTTTTCGGCGGGCTGGTGGCCTTTGCCTCCTTCGGGTCGATCATGCTGGCCACCCGTCTCGATAAGGTCGGTGAGGCCGCAGTCTTGCGCGAAACATCAACAGTATTTGCAGCACTCATCGGCTGGCTGGTGCTGAAAGAAACCGTCGGCCCACGCCGCATCGCCCTGATGGCGCTGATCGCCGTTGGGGCGGTCATTGTTGAAATGGGGGGCTGAGGGTGCCATCTGAGAGAGACGATTTGGGACATGAGAGGTCACCTATGAGCGAACAGACAAGCGATGCATCCACTGGTGAGGCGCGCAAAATCAGCCCCTTGGTGAAGAACCTGCTGGAGTTCGGCCCGGTTGTGTTGTTCTTCATCGCCTATCTCAAGCTCAAGGATCAGGTGTTTGAGATTGGCGGCACCTCTTATGAGGGATTCATCATCGTCACCGCTGGCTTTGTGCCGCTGATGGTGCTGTCGACGCTGATCCTGTGGAAGCTCACCGGCAAGCTGTCGCGCATGCAGGTGATGACGCTGGTGGTGATTGTGGTCTTCGGGGGACTGTCGGTCTGGTTCAATGATGAGCGCTTCTTCAAGATGAAGCCGACGATGATCTACCTGCTGTTTGGTGGCCTCTTGGGCATCGGGCTATTGCGGGGGCAAAGCTACCTTCGGGTGGTGATGGAAGAGATGATGCCGCTGCAGGACGAAGGATGGATGATCCTCACACGTCGCCTCTGTGCATTCTTCTTTGGGCTGGCGGTGGCCAATGAGGTCATCTGGCGGGTTATGAGCACCGAAACTTGGGTTTATTTCAAGACCTTTGGCCTCACGGCTGCGATGTTCCTGTTCTTCATGACGCAGGCGAAACTGTTTCAGACCTACGGTATCGAAGAAGAGGGTGAGGCTGAGTGAGCGCAGACGCGGCGCATCATTTCAGCTGAAACGCGACCCGGTTTGAGGGTTTGCGCTGCGCTTTGCGCATCGCCGGGGGCGTGAGCCGCGCCTTTCAGGCGCGGCTCACGCCCGGCCCAACGCTTTTGGTGCAGCCTTTGGCTGTCGCGGAAAGGGGCGGGAGGACGCCCGTCTTTGATTTGGCAGGAGCGAGCCTAGGGAAGGTAGCGGTCCGAGGTGGGTCAGATCCGCTGCCAGATCGGCATCGGGCTTGATTGCGGGCGCAGGCTCAGCAGGCGTGACCAGCGCCGCGCGGGCACCTCTGGCAGGAGTTGCTGCATCAAGGGCAGGGGCGTGCGCTCCGGCTGACGCAAGAGCCGCTTGTACAGACGCAGCGCGCCCGGGCGCATGTAGGACGACCAGTGGCACACCCGCCGCTCCGGCAGGCCGATGGAATGGCCCATCTGCGCCAAATGCTCCAGCGTATCGAGGCAATCAAGCTGCAGGGTCACCGCATTTGTTGCCTCAAACCCCTGACCAATGGCGCGATCGCCACGTTCGGGTGACCGGGTCAGGGTCTCAAACATAAAATCAAACGCATCGTTTTCACGGCTGGTGACGTTGAAAAACTCTGCCCGGCGTCCGGCAGGTGTCGCCAGCGCGGCTGCCGCTCGGCTCTGATAGCTGGCGCCGGTCAAAGAGATGACCCGTCCCACGGCACCGGCGGGCAGCCAGTGAAGGGCCTCCAGTGCCACCTCGGACCCCAGAGAATGCCCGATGATATGGATGTCGCGGGCGGGGGCCTGTGCGTGCAGGCTGCGCACCACTTGTGCCAAGGCCCGTCCTGCCGCCAAGGCGCGTGCTTGCGCTGAGGCCAGCGTGCCTCGGGCGTCCCAGCCAAACGCCACTGCGAGCCCCTCGTCCCTCCGTCCAAGGCCGAAGCCGAGCTGGCGCGGCCAGGATGGCGCACGCCACGGCATATGCTGTGGATCAAGCGACAGGATGTGGCGGTGCGGGCAGTGGTTTGGATTGCCGGGCTGGTATTTGTAGCCATGCACCATAATCACCACAGGCCCCGGCACATGCGCCAGTCGTGCGATACCATCGTCAAACGACCTGAGCCGCGCATGAAGCACCGGCGTCTCACCCACTGCATTGATACGAATAACTGCCATCACAGGCCCCCAAAGCCATGATTTTTCCTATCCGGTAGCGGCCTACAGTGACGGGAAGGTGACGACTGGGTAACGGGGAGGTGACGCGACCGGGTATGCGGCAGGGATGTCACATCAAAGGCGGGGCCGCGCGCGCGGCCTTTGTTGCGCATGGGGTGCCCCGCTCTGGCACGCGATCGGGCGATGTTCGCAAATTTTGTCTTTACCTACATGGTGTAGCGAGATGGCATCCCTGCGATTTTGCCGGGACTGTTTGCCAAGATCCAATCGAAAAGGACCCTTCCCATGTTCAAAACCATTTTCAAACCTCTCGCCGCAATTTCGGTTTGCGCCATTGTGGCTGCATGTGGTGGTGGCGTGCCTGCAAGCAATCAGATGAACATCAACAGTGATGGCGATGGCCGATTCAGCGGCATCGCCGGTGTTGCATTCACCGAGCAGGAGATCAGAGACAACGCCTCCGCGATAATTTGCGGCGACGGTCCCATAGTGGAGTTCCGCACCAGCATGCTCCCGTCCGGGCCGGACCATCTGACCTTTTCCGGGCGCTGTGCCAGCGGGCAGGCATCTGTCGCGGGGCAGGGACAGGTTGTGACTCCGGCTATTGTGCCAGCAACGCCTGGTCCGACGCCACGCCCGACAAAGACTGCAGGCACCTGGGATGGCTCTACGCCATTTGTGGATTGACACCAGAAGGCTTGACGGGACGCAGTCGGCTGCGTCCCCTCTTGACGCAAAGAACGCGCGAGAGTACGACATGCCGCAACACTGCGCTGGATCTGCGTAATGTTGCATCGTGGCGATTTGTTTACCGGATTGCGGGCCACGTTAAAAAAGCCGCTAAAGAGGTCAGGACGACGGGACTCCCTTTCGCTTGGCCGAACGGGAGTTTTTTTATGCGCGGCCCGCAAGAGAGTGGCGGTGACCGGCGGAGGCGACACGATGACTGAGACCTGGAACAAACGCACCAAACTGGTTCACGGCGGCACCCGGCGCAGCCAGTATAACGAGGTCAGCGAGGCGATTTTCCTGACCCAGGGGTTTGTCTACGACAGTGCAGAGCAGGCAGAGGCGCGGTTTATCGAAACCGGCCCGGATGAATTTATCTATGCCCGCTATGGCAACCCCACCGTTGCGATGTTTGAGGAACGTATCGCGCTGCTCGAAGGGGCGGAGGACGCTTTTGCCACCGCATCCGGCATGGCCGCGGTCAATGGCGCGCTAACCTCGATCCTGAAGGCGGGCGATCATGTGGTGTCCGCCAAGGCGCTCTTTGGGTCCTGTCTTTATATTCTCGAGAGCATCCTGACCCGCTATGGGGTTGAGGTGACATTTGTTGATGGCACTGATCTGGACGCATGGCGTGCAGCGATGCGTGCAGATACCAAGGCGGTGTTCTTTGAGAGCATGTCGAACCCGACGCTCGAGGTGATCGACATCAAAGGCGTCGCCGAAATCGCCCATGCGGTCGGCGCAACTGTTGTGGTCGACAATGTGTTCTCTACGCCGGTGTTTTCCAATGCCATCGAACAGGGTGCGGATGTGGTGGTTTACTCGGCCACCAAACATATCGACGGGCAGGGGCGCGCGCTGGGGGGCGTGGTGCTGGGCAGCAAGGATTACATCCGTGGCACGCTGGAGCCTTACATGAAACACACTGGCGGCTCGCTCAGCCCGTTTCATGCCTGGATGTTCGTTAAAGGACTGGAAACCATTGATCTGCGGGTCAACGCACAGGCCGCAAGCGCGCTGCAGATCGCCGAGGCGCTGGACGGTCATCCGGCCTTGGCGCGCACCATCTATCCGGGTCTGAAGACTCATGCGCAGAATGATCTGGTGCAGCGGCAATTGGGCGGCAAGGGCGGCACGGTGCTGTCACTGGATATCAAGGGCGGCAAGGACGCGGCCTTTGCCTTCCTCAATGCGCTGACGATCCCGGTGATTTCCAACAATCTGGGCGATGCGAAATCCATTGCGACGCATCCGGCGACCACCACCCACCAGCGCCTGTCCGAAGATCAGCGCACGGAACTTGGGATCACCGACGGGCTGGTGCGGTTCTCCGTCGGGCTTGAGGATACGGACGATCTGATTGCGGATGTGAAACAAGCCCTTCAGGCAGTGCGTTAAAGCAGCAGAAAGCTGCCGCAGCAGGGGCCATTGGCTCCGCTGCGGCCTCACCCATGGGTCAGGTGAGGTGGTTCAAAAGGTCAGATCAGAGACCTTTAGTGGCGTTTTTAGGTGATCTGTTTTGTGTTTCCTGACGTACTACCCTAGATAATTGCGAGCAGACGCTTTGCTGCTGGGACAGGAGTACGGGTTCATGAATATCCATTCTCGTGATGTGAACGATACGCCAGATCGCTCAGACGCCGAAGAGGCGCTGGCTGTGTTGCGCCGTTGGGCGGATGAGGCGAGCGAGGCGGAAGTGGCGCAGCTGGACCCTGCCATTGCGCGGCTTTTGCCGGGCCGGGAAGTGCAAAACTATCCTGACCTGAAGCGCCAGTACCCGGAAGAATTTGACGCATCCGAGACCTATCGCGCCACGCTGCCGGATCTGCAAAACGGCCCGTCCAGCCTGATCCGGGGCGCAAAAGAGCAGATCCAGCATGTCGGTATTTCCAATTTCCGCCTGCCGATCCGCTTTCATACCCGCGACAACGGCGATCTGACGCTGGAAACCAGTGTGACTGGCACCGTGAGCCTCGATGCGGAGAAAAAGGGCATCAACATGTCCCGCATCATGCGCAGCTTCTACAAACATGCGGAAAAAGTGTTCTCCTTTGATGTGATGGAAGCGGCGCTTGAGGATTACCTCAGTGATCTTGAGAGCGGTGATGCGCGGCTTCAGATGCGGTTTTCCTTTCCGGTGAAGGTGGAGAGCCTGCGTTCGGGTCTGTCGGGCTATCAGTATTACGACGTGGCGCTGGAACTGGTGCAAATGGGCGGGCAACGTCATCGCATCGTGCATCTGGATTACGTTTACTCCTCCACCTGTCCCTGTTCGCTTGAGCTTTCGGAGCATGCGCGTCAGGCACGCGGGCAGTTGGCGACGCCACATTCGCAGCGCTCCGTTGCGCGGATTTCCGTGCAAATGGAGCAGGATAGCGGCTGTCTGTGGTTTGAGGACCTGATCGACCATTGTCGCCGCGCAGTGCCGACCGAGACGCAGGTGATGGTCAAACGCGAGGACGAGCAGGCCTTTGCGGAGTTGAATGCGGCCAATCCTATCTTTGTGGAGGATGCAGCACGGCTGTTCTGCGAGGCGCTGCAAAGCGACGCGCGCGTCGGCGATTTCCGGGTTGTGGCGAGCCATCAGGAAAGCCTGCACAGCCATGATGCGGTCTCGGTGCTGACGCAAGGGGTGATGTTCGCCGCACCGAGCCTTGACCCGCAGCTGTTCTCAACTCTGATCCATCGCGGTTGAGGCGATCAATGCGAGGGGCGCTGCCCCTCGCGCTCCCCGAGATATTTATAAGAAGATGAAGACAAGGCCCCTTTCATCGGAGGTCGGGTGCTGGTTTTTGCCGCATCGCGGCATTTTTCTGCTGTTGCGAAGGAAAATCATGTTAGCCTGAGTCGTGAGGGGGCGCTTGCGTCAGTCGACAGGGCGCCTTGCCCGTTTATGTGCGACAATCATCGACGCCGAGGAGATCACATGATCCGGTTTGAAGGTTTCAAAGACATCCCCACAACCCCGCAGGCTTGGGCAGGTTATGCCTTGGGTCAGCAAATGAAGATGATGCGCGCTGTGTCGGCGCTGGTGGCAGAAGCCCCGCAGCGCCAGTTGCATCTGGCGCAAGCGCTGCTGAAAGCGCAGCAGGAGTGGATCAGCGGTTTGCCCAGTGGCTCTGTTGTTGCTGAGGCGGTGCCCCCTGCGGCGGCCGCGCCTGCCAAAAAGCCCGCTCAGCCACGCAAACCTGCAGCGCGCAAGCCCGCCGCCCGAAAGGTGGCGACAAAAGCGATCCCGGTTAAAGCTGCGGCCAAGAAGGCTCCGGTGAAGAAAGCAACGGCTGAAAAGGCCCCGGCACCCAAAGCGGCGCCACCCGCGCAGGCTGTGGATGCAAAAGCTGCTGCGGAAAAAACTGCAAATCCTACGGAATCTGTAGCGCGCGCACCGGTTGCCAAACCAGAGCCAGCGGCACCTACACCCGGCGCCGCAGGTCCAGTCGCAGCGCCCAAATCCAGCCAGCCAGCTCCGCGCAGGCGCGCCCGTGCACCAGCGACGCCGCCTGCAATGCCCGCCAAGGAAGCCGGCAAAGAGGGCACAAAAGACAAGTCGTGATCGCTTTGGCTTGACAGTCTGAGCGGGGGTTGCCAACGCTGCGCCTCATGTTGGATCTGCGCCCCGTCGGATATGTCATCGGCCTGCTTGTCGCCATTTTGGGCGGCACCATGGTCTTTCCGCTTCTCCTTGACCTCTATGATGGCAAGGGGGAGTGGCCGGTGTTTTTGGAAAGCGCCCTGTTTTGCCTGCTGGTCGGGGGCATTCTGGCCCTGACCTGCGCCAATGGCGTGGGGCGCGGCCTGTCGATCCGCCAGACCTTTTTGCTGACGACATCTGTTTGGGTGGTGCTGCCCCTATTCGGGGCGTTGCCCCTGATGCTGGGCGCGACCGAGCTGAGCTTTACCGATGCGTTCTTTGAGGCGATGTCTGGGCTGACCACAACGGGCTCAACGGTGATTTCGGGCTTGGATGATCTGCCGCGTGGGCTGTTGTTGTGGCGGGGCATTCTGCAATGGTTGGGTGGTATCGGCATTATTGTGGTGGCCATGGTGTTCCTGCCCGAACTGCGGGTGGGGGGCATGCAGATCTTCAAGTCTGAAGCTTTTGATACCATGGGAAAAATCCTGCCACGTGCGCAGGAGATCGCCAAGCAGATCTCGGTGATCTATCTGGTTCTCACCATGGTGTGCGCGCTGGTTTACACCGTCTTGGGCATGGGGCCTTTTGATGCGTTGGTGCATGCGATGACCACCATGTCGACGGGCGGGTTTTCAAACTATGATGCCTCTTTCGGGACCTTCTCTGGTCCGGCGGAATATGCGGCCTCGCTCTTTATGATTGCTTCGGCGCTGCCCTATGTGCGCTATGTGCAATTGGTGAACGGGCAGATGACACCGCTGCTGCATGACAGCCAGATCCGCGCGTTTCTCTGGACCATCTTTGTGCTCGTCGGGGTGACAGCGGGCGTGTTGATCACGGTGTTTCCGCACCACCCCGAACAGGCAGTGCGAGAAGCACTGTTCAATATCGTCTCCATCATGTCGGGCACCGGTTTTGCCAGTGTCGACTATATGGGCTGGGGGCCGTTTTTGATCATGATCTTCTTCTTTGTCGGGCTGATCGGGGGCTGTGCGGGCTCGACAGCCTGTTCGGTGAAGATCTTCCGCTATCAGCTGCTCTTTGCCTCCATTCGGGTGCAGGTACAGCGGATCCGCTCGCCCAATGGGGTGTTTGTGCCGCGCTATCAGGGCCGTCCTGTGACGCCGGATGTGCTGAGTTCGGTGATCTCCTTCTTTATGTTCTTTGTCATTACGCTGGGTATTGTGGCCTGGGCATTGGCGCTGACGGGGCTGGATTTCATTACCGCGATTTCGGGTGCCGCAACCGCAGTGGCCAATATCGGCCCCGGTCTGGGCGATATCATAGGACCTGCGGGCAACTTTGCGCCGCTGAATGATACCGCCAAGTGGATTCTGGCGATTGCCATGCTGATCGGGCGGCTGGAACTGATGGCGGTCTATGCCATCCTGACGGTTCGTTTCTGGCGCAGCTAAGCCTATCTGGGGCTGAAGGTTGCGCAAAACGCCCTTGGCCTTGAAATAAAGGGCTGGGCCATCTTGCTCTTGCGCGGTCGCTCGCCTAAGAACGCGCGAACCTTTAACCCCGCAAGCGGAGGGAAACCACACCTCATGCCCCTACTTGTGATGAAATTCGGCGGCACATCCGTCGCCAATCTGGATCGCATTCGCCGCGCCGCCAAACGTGTTGGCGTCGAAGTTGCCAAGGGCTATGACGTGATCGTCATCGTCTCCGCCATGTCTGGCAAGACCAATGAGCTGGTCGGCTGGGTGGGCGAGACCTCGCCGCTTTATGATGCGCGTGAATATGATGCGGTTGTGTCCTCTGGTGAGAACGTGACCGCCGGGCTGATGGCGCTGACGCTTCAGGAAATGGACGTGCCCGCGCGCAGCTGGCAGGGCTGGCAAGTGCCGCTCAAGACCAACTCCGCCCATAGTCAGGCCCGGATCGAGGACATCGGCACTGACAATATCAACGCCAAGTTCGGCGAGGGTATGAAGGTGGCCGTGGTTGCAGGTTTTCAGGGGGTTTCGCCTGAGGGTCGCATCACCACATTGGGGCGCGGCGGGTCTGATACTACGGCGGTTGCCTTTGCGGCGGCCTTTGGGGCCGAGCGCTGCGACATCTATACCGATGTGGACGGCGTCTACACCACCGATCCGCGCATCTGTGAAAAGGCGCGCAAGCTCGACAAGATCGCCTTTGAGGAAATGCTGGAACTGGCATCCTTGGGTGCAAAAGTGCTGCAAACCCGCTCTGTGGAACTGGCCATGCGCTACAAGGTCAAACTGCGCGTGCTCTCCAGCTTTGAAGAACAATCCGACGAGGCCGGCACACTGGTCTGCGACGAGGAGGAAATCATGGAATCCAATGTTGTTAACGGCGTTGCCTACTCTCGTGATGAGGCCAAGCTGACCTGTCTCTCGGTCGCGGACCGTCCCGGCATTGCGGCGACCATCTTTGGCTGCCTCTCTGATGCGGGCGTGAACGTCGATATGATCGTGCAGAACATCTCTGAAGATGGCCGCACTGATATGACCTTCTCTTGCCCCACAGATCAGGTTCAGCGCGCCGAGGTTGCGCTCAGCGCCTACAAGGAAAAGGGCGAGCTGAATTACGGTGAGCTGGTGGCGGATACCGGCGTGGCCAAGATTTCCGTCGTTGGGATCGGCATGCGGTCGCAGTCCGGCGTTGCCGCGAAGATGTTCAAGGTGCTGTCGGATGAGGGCATCAATATCAAGGTGATCACCACCTCCGAGATCAAGATCTCTGTGCTGGTGGATCGCAAGTATATGGAGCTCGCGGTGCAGGCGCTGCACGACGCATTCGAGCTCGACAAGGCAAGCTGATATGCGTTGCCGCTGATCTTTTTGCGCGCCGGGGGCTCCTCCGGCGCGTTTTTGTTTAAACAGTCTAATTCATTGAGTTCATTGTCTCTATTTGCTGCGCTGCAGCTAGAGAGGCCGCGGCGTTTGAGAGATGCAAATACGACGGGCACCAGCTCTGCACGCAGCGGTATTTGCTGCAAAACCTCTTGCCAGCGCCCCGGCCAGCCGACACATTGCCTGTGACCCCGCGTGTGGTGTGAAGAGAGTTGATGCGCATAAGCGTCATCTGCTATTCAGAACGCCGGACTCGGACGGGTGGGTAACAGGGCATCCGTGGCGTCAAATGAATAACCCGAGAAAGGGCCAACATGGTTGAGAACACGGAATCCGAAAGCAGAAAGCTTCTGGGTCGTCTGCGCGAGGCCATGGCAGGAGATGATGCAGGGCAGGCCCGCCTTGATAAGATCACTCAGCTGATTGCCGACAGCATGGGCACCGAAGTGTGCTCCATCTATCTGTTTCGCGACGAAGAAACACTGGAACTTTGCGCCACTGAAGGTCTGAACCGCGAATCCGTTCACCAGACCCGTATGCGTGTGGGCGAGGGGCTGGTGGGGCGCGTGGCGCGCACCGGCAAGGTCATCAACACCCCCGACGCCCCCAGCGCGCGCGGCTTTCGCTATATGCCAGAGACCGGAGAGGAGCGGTTTTCCTCCTTCCTTGGTATCCCGGTCCAGCGTCTGGGCGAGATGATGGGCGTTCTGGTGGTGCAGTCCAAGGAGAGCCGGGAATATTCCGCAGATGCGGTCTACGCGCTTGAGGTGGTGGCCATGGTCATTGCCGAGATGACCGAACTTGGCGCGTTTGTGGGCGAGGGCTCGGCGATGTCGCCGCTGCACCAGCAGTCGGTACTATTGAAGGGGATTACCGCGCAGGAAGGGGCGGCTGAGGGTAACATCTGGCTGCATGAACCCCGCGTGGTGGTCACCAACCCGATTGCCGATGATCCCCACCGCGAGCTGGAGCGCCTGCAAGAGGCGGTGGATGAGCTGCGTGTGGGCGTCGACAAGATGCTACAGGTGTCCTCCAGCGGAGATAAGGAGCAGGCGCAGGTTCTTGAAACCTATCGGATGTTTGCCAACTCCAAGGGCTGGATGCGGCGCATGGAAGAAGACATTGCGCGTGGCCTCAGCGCCGAGGCTGCGGTGGAAAAAGAGCAATCCCTCGCCCGTGGCCGTATGGCGCAGGTACAGGACGCCTATTTGCGCGAACGCCTGAGCGATCTGGATGATCTCTCGAACCGCTTGCTGCGCATTCTGACAGGTCAGGGCAAGGACACTGGCGCTGAGTTGCCGGAAAACCCCATTCTGGTGGCCCGCAATATCGGCCCGGCGGAATTGCTGGAATATGGCCGCAAGCTCAAGGGGATCGTCCTTGAGGAAGGTTCCGTTGGCTCTCATGCGGCGATTGTGGCACGGGCGCTGGCGATTCCGCTGGTGGTGCGCGCGGCGCGCATCACGACAGAGGGTCTGAACGGTGATCATGTGCTGGTCGATGGGGACAATGGCGTGGTGCATTTGCGCCCCGATGATCCCGTCGTCAGCGCCTTTCGTGACAAGATCGCCATGCAGGCACAAGCGCAGGAGCGCTATACCTCCATACGTGAGAAGCCTGCCATAACCACCGACAGGCAAAGGATTAACCTGCTGATGAACGCAGGTCTGATGGCCGATTTGCCGTCGCTGAATAACTCTGGCGCCGAAGGCGTGGGCCTGTTTCGCACCGAGCTGCAATTCCTCGTACGCAACCAGATGCCGAAACGCTCGGAACTGGTGAGCCTCTATCAGCGCGTTCTTGAGGCCGCGGGCGGTAAGCGGGTGATCTTCCGCACGCTCGATATCGGCTCTGATAAAGTTCTGCCCTACATGAAGCCCACCGATGAGCCGAACCCGGCACTCGGCTGGCGCGCGATCCGGGTGGGGCTGGATAAACCTGGTGTGATGCGGATGCAGCTGCAGGCGTTGATCCGGGCGGCGAATGGCGGGCCTTTGACGGTCATGTTCCCATTTGTGGCGCAGTTTGAGGAATACCGCCTTGCGCGCGAAGAGGTGGCCAAGACCATCGAACGGGAACGTCGGTTGGGCCATGTTCTGCCTTCTTCGCTGGAAATTGGCGCGATGCTGGAAACGCCCTCGCTTGGCTTTGCACCGCTCAAGTTCTTTGAAGAGGTGGATTTTCTGTCAATCGGGGGCAACGATCTTAAGCAGTTCTTCTTTGCGGCGGACCGTGAAAACGAGCGCGTGCGCAAACGCTACGATACGCTGAATGTGAGCTTCCTGAGCTTTATTGAGCGCATCGTGGAGCGCTGCGATATCTCCGGCACCCCGCTCAGTTTCTGCGGCGAGGATGCGGGGCGCCCGATTGAAGCGGTGTGTCTTGCAGCCATGGGCATCCGTACCTTGTCGATGCGCCCGGCCTCCATCGGTCCGGTTAAATCGCTGCTGATGCGGGTGGATCTGGGCGAGCTGCGCAAGATCATCTCTGATGCACGCCATCGTGGTGATCAGACGGTGCGGCCGGCGGTCATGCAGTACCTGCGCGAACTCTGAGCTTGCATGACGTCTGATCCTGCGGTCGCCTTCAACGAGGGCGGCCGCGCTGCATTTTACGCTGCGAATTCATTCGCTGAAGCGTGAAAATGGTTTTCCTATTCGGACATTATCTAGGCCACGCGCCCCAGCATCGTTAAATTAGTTTCAAATTTTAGATAAATTTGATCTTTTAGCCAGAGCCAAAAGTTCCTCGGATCTGGCGTGTTTTCTGCGTCAAGCTACCTGCTGGCCACGTGCCCCTCCGTACCAACAAGAGACGGTCGCGATGGCGAAGTGACGAAAGCTGTTCTCCACAGCGAATGATCGGCGTAACCATCTGCCGAAATAGCGAAAACGCGAGGTTATCCACATCACATCAGTCCGTTTTCTACAGACCAAAGACCTATCTTTGACGATCATAAATGAGCGATTTCGTCAAAATGACAGGGGCGCCGTAAATGTGGCGAAATCACCGGCGAGAGGTCTGGGATTAACTTATTAAATAGTTATGATCGCGGCGTTCAGGAGAGGAAAACGAACAGATGTCCAGCGACAAAGCACAGCCCAACGCAGCCCCGCTTCGCAGCGGTGGCAGAATTCTTGCAGACCAGCTGCAGATCCTCGGGGCTGATACGATTTATTGCGTCCCCGGAGAGAGTTATCTGGAGTTGCTGGACGGGCTCCATGCCCACCAAGAGACCATCAAAGTGGTGACGTGCCGCCACGAATCCGGTGCCTCGAACATGGCAGATGCCTACGGTAAGATGACCGGCAAGCCCGGAATCTGCGCCGTGACGCGCGGACCAGGGGCCACCAATGCATCGAACGGCGTGCATACCGCATTTCAGGATTCTACCCCGATGATTCTGCTGATCGGGCAGGTCGGGCGCGAGATGGTGGATCGCGAGGCCTTTCAGGAGATTGATTATCGCCGCATGTTTGGCCAGATGGCCAAATGGGTGGCGCAGATCGACGATGCCGCCCGTATCCCCGAATATATGGCGCGCGCGTGGAAAACGGCGCTGTCAGGTCGCCCCGGTCCGGTGGTCTTGGCGCTGCCTGAGGACATGCTGACCGACGAGGTCGCGGTGGCAGACCTTAGGGTGACACCGCACGCACGCACTGCACCGGCGGCACAGGATATTGAGACGCTGCAGGCGATGATTGCCCGCGCCGAACGCCCGATGCTGATGGTGGGCGGTCCCAGCTGGAGTGAGAGCTGTGCGCAAAAGGCACTGGCTTTTGCAGAACGGCTGGGTCTGCCGGTGACCACGTCCTTTCGCAGTCAGGACTATGTGGACAACGGGCACGACAACTACGTCGGCCCCGTAGGCATCGCCCCAATTCCCAATCTTCGCAAGCGGTTGCGCGAAGAGGTTGATCTGTTGATTACGGTTGGCCCGCGCCTTGGCGAGATGACAACCCAAGGTTATGAGCTGATCGACATTCCGCATCCACAGATGACATTTGTGCATGTTCATCCCGGAGCAGAAGAGCTGGGGCAGGTCTATCAGCCCGATCTGGCGATCCAGTCCGACCCAGAGCTGTTCTTTGATGCGGCCGATGCAATCACCGTGCCCGATGGGCCATATGTCTGGTCCGATTGGGTGCAGGCACAGCGCGCCGACTACCTTGCGTTCCAGACCCCGACCGAGGTGCCGGGCGACGTGAACATGGGCCATGTGGTGCGCCACATGAGCGAGACCCTGCCGGACGATACGATCTACACCAATGGGGCCGGGAACTACACGGTCTGGCTGCATCGGTTTCACCAGCACCGCGCCTATCGCACCCAGCTTGCGCCCACCAGCGGCTCGATGGGTTACGGGGTTCCTGCCGCAGTTGCGGCCAAGCTGGAGCACCCGGATCGCACCGTGGTGGCGATGGCCGGGGATGGCTGTTTCATGATGACCTCGCAAGAGCTGGCGACGGCTGTTCAGCACGGGGCGGATGTCATCTATGTGGTGGTGAACAACGGCATGTATGGCACCATCCGTATGCATCAGGAACGCCACCATCCTGGCAAGGTCATGGCCACCAAACTGGTGAACCCGGATTTTGTGGCCTACGCGGCCTCATTTGGGATCACGGGCGAGCGGGTGTTGAAAACCGATGACTTCCCGGCCGCACTGGAACGTGCGCGCAGCGCCAAGGGCGGCTATATGATCGAAATCGTGGTCGATCCCGAAGCATTGACCCCGAACCAGTCGCTCTCGGCGGTGCGGGCTGAGGGTGAGAGCAAGGGAAAAAGCTGAAGCCTACGCGCTTCAAAGTTGAATATTCCAATATTTTCCAAAGACTTGATTGACGCGGGCCGTTGTCCCGCGTCATTCTGCGTCGCAGAAGGACCAGAGCGGAGAATCCGATGATCGACCTCTACAGTTGGAATACGCCCAATGGGCGCAAGGTTTCGATCCTGCTGGAGGAGCTCAATGTTCCTTATAATGTGCACGCGGTGGATATCACCAAGGGTGAGCAGCTGGAGGCGGAGTTTCTGACCATCAGCCCCAACAACAAGATCCCGGCAATTCGCGACAATGAAACGGGCGTGACCTTGATGGAATCCGGGGCGATCCTGATTTATCTGGCGGAAAAATACGGCCAGTTTCTGCCGCGCGAAAACCGCATCGAGATTTATGAATGGTTGATGTGGCAGATGGCGGGGTTTGGCCCGATGCTGGGGCAGGCGCATCATTTCCTGAAATACAATCGCGGTGTCTCCACCTACGCCGAAGAGCGATATGGCGAAGAGGCGCGGCGCCTTTATGGGGTGCTGGACCGTCGCCTAGAGGGGCGCGACTATATCATCGGCGAATATACCATCGCCGACATTGCCTGTTGGCCATGGGTGTCACGACATGAATGGCAAGAGATTGATCTGCGCGACTACCCGCATGTGCGCAAATGGTACCAGCGCATCGCGGCACGGCCCGCTGTCCAACGCGGCTATCATGTGCCTGATCACGTGAACCAGATACCACAAGGGTGAGGCCGCGCGCTTGAGCGCGGCGCGGCGATCAGAGGGACAGATCCCCCATCACCTCTTGGGCGATGCGTTCAACGATGGGTTTTGCTTCAGGCGCGCTCATGCCAACGCGCAGACGGCGATCATAGAGGATCTGCAAGAGCTTCTCATCATGGCTGGTGAGGCGGGCAAATTCATCATCGTCGTTAAAGATTGAAGGCCGCGCCTTGGGGCTGTCGTTGCGCAGGCCAAGGCCTTGGGCGATTTCCTCATGGATACAGCTCTCGCGCATCAGATCCGGCTGTTCCGCGCGGATCAAGGCCACGCCGCGGCTGTAGTTGAGCGGATCGCGCTGAGGCCCGCCTGCAAAAACGAGGCAATAGAACTTGCGTGGTGGTGTCGCAAAAAGCGCCACATCGCTATCTGAGAGATTGGGCAACAGGCGGCGGACTTTATCCTCGACAAAATCCGCATCATCCACCCCGGCAAAGAGCACGGTGAAGTTGCCGCTGGTGCCGACCGTGACCGGATGGCCGGTAATCCGGGCCAGTCGTGCGGCATAGGCGGTGAGGGTGGCGCGGTCCTTCTCGGCCTGTGCTTTGGTCACCGAGGGCCCAAAGATCGGCACCAGCCGCACGGGCTGTTCCCAGCGTCCCATGCCCCCGGCACCACCATCGGTGGCGCTGGCGTATTCATCGTAAAACGCAAGGGTCTCAAAGCGTTCCGCCAGATCTTCGGCGTCATAGGGCGTTTCAGGCCCGCCGCCATCCGTACGCAAGAGCCCGCGCGTGAGCAGGTCCTGTTCCAGGTCGGCATAGTATTTGGTGAGCGTCTGCGCCTCCACCGATGGGGTATAGACCGGTTTGATTGGGCGCGGGGTTGGGCGTGGCGTATCCTTGGGGCCGGGCGCAAGCGCAAGACAGCCGCCAAGTGCCAGAGCGGCGCTCAAGGCAAGGAGCGCGCCCAGTGGCCGCGCTCCGTTTCTGGTATTGTCGCGAGGGGTCACGCGGTCAGGCTCACTTGGGCACGGCGGTGCCAGCATTGTCGCCGACCCCGTCCTTGCGGGCCTTGGCCGCCGCCAATGTGTCGCGCAGCTCGGTTTCCATCTTCTTCAGCTCGGTCTCGGCTTCGGCGCGCTTGCGTTTGCCCTCGTCGGCAATTTGCAGGCTTTCCTCGATGGTGCCGATCAGGTCGGCATTGGCCTTTTTGACCGCCTCGATATCAAAGACGCCGCGCTCCATTTCCTCGCGGATGACCTTGTTGCTCTCGCGCAGGTTGGCGGCATTGGCGGTCAGCAACTCATTGGTGAGGTTGTTGGCATCGCGTACCGCATTTGCGGCTTCGGCAGAGCGTTGGATGGTCACCGCCTGCGCCAGCTGGGTTTCCCAGAGCGGCACGGTGTTCACCAGCGTCGAGTTGATCTTGGTGACCAGCGATTTGTCGTTTTCCTGCACCAGACGAATGGAGGGCAGGGACTGCATGGTCACCTGACGGGTGAGTTTCAGGTCATGCACGCGGCGTTCCAAATCGTCACGGGCTGCGCGCAGATCGCGCAGCTCTTGTGCTTTGATGACCTGATCATCCTCTGGTGCAGCCTGAACTGCGGCCTCCAGCGCGGGGATCTCGGTGGCGTCCAACTCGGCCAGCTTGGCTTCACCGGCCGCGATGTAAAGCGCCAGTTCGTCGTAGAAGTCCAGCGTCTTCTCATAGAGAACATCAAGCGATTTGATGTCTTTCAGCAGCGTGTGCTCATGCGCCAAGAGGCTGTCGGTGATCTTGTCGATCTGGCCCTGCACGGTCTCATATTTGGCGGTGAATTTTGCGAAGGGCGCGGCGCGGCCCAACAGGCGCTCCCAGAAGGTCGGCTTGCGGCGCACGTCCAGTTCCGACACCGAAAAGCCGCGAATGGTGGTGACGATATCGCGCAAGGAATCACCGGCAGGGCCGACATCCTTGTTGCGCACATCCGTGAGCATTGCCTGAGAGATCTGCTGCAATTCGCCCTGCGCGGCAGAGCCGAAGGAGATGATCGAATTGGTGTCGCCCATGTCGATCTCGTCGATGCGGCGACGGATCGCGGTAGAGGTCTCGGGGTCTGCAGCCTCAAGCGTGGCAAGCTCGCCTTTGGGCTCGGGCAGGGTGACATCCGTCACTTCTTTCACCAGAGTTTCAGCTTCCACTGCTTTTTTCTGAATGGTCTCAGACATGGGCCAGGCCTTTCCTGTCAGGTTAAGAGGGGCGGTCCAGTTGGACGCCTTCGCGCTCCAATCGGGCGCGTAACACATCAATTTCAATATTCAGATCGCCCCGGTCCTCCAGCAGGAGTTTTTCATTCCGGGCGGCGAAATTCTGTTCCAGATCGTCGAGCAGCGCGAGGTAGTCCGCGCGCGCCTCGACATTGCCACTGCGGGCAAAGATATCGGCAAACTTGATCGTCGCGTCCCGCGCACCAAGCAGATAGACGGTCAGATATTTGCGCGCGGCGGTCAGATCGCGCGGGTCTTCTTCGACGGTGCGGCAAAGATCGCGCGCCACCGCCTGAAACTGATCCACGCGCAGCTCCACCTGTCGATCCTTGGCGCGCAACACCGCGTCTTTCATCGCCGCCAGATGGGTTTCGGCCTCATCCACCACACGCGCCACGCGGGAGCTTTGAAATTCGTCAATGCCCTCGACGCCCTTGTCGCTGAGGGGATCGATGCCAAAGGCGGCCAGATGCAGCCCGAGGCAAGCCACACCATAGAGTGCGGCGGTGATCACGCCCGGCTCGCTGGACCATGCGCCCACCGCGCCGCCGAGGCCGCATAACAGACTGGCAAGGATCTTGCGGGGCAGGGCGGGGCGGCGCGCGACTTTGCGCGCCTCATAGGCGGCTTGCGCCTTAAGCCCTTCGCGTAGCATCACAGCGGATGCAGCCCAGAGGCCGGCCCCGATCAGTCCGAGGACCAAACCGGATGCGCCAGCACCCAGTGAAAACAGCATGAGTATCGCCGCAGGCACGAACATCAGGTTCGCACGTAGGCCGACGGGATTAACCCGTGCGCTGGCCATCATGCGGGAATTGCCTGTGGGGCGCCCATCGGGACGGGTGGATTGCTGAGCTGAAGGGCTGAACTTACCGCCAAACCGTTGTGCCATACGTCAGACCCCGACGATCCAACCGGTCCCGATGCCCAGCATCAGGATCAGCAACGCAACATAGGCGATGGTTTGCACCGTTTTGGCCCCCAACATTTCCCCAACATATTGAAACCTAGGGGATTGCAGGCGCTCCTGCTAGGGGGAAGTCCGCTCCGGGGGGCTCAGTCTTGCGGTTTTTTGCCAAAACGCCGTGCTCCGGGGGCTGATTTGCCGCCAGAAGGCCCACCGGTTTTGCGCGCGCCCGCGCCGCTTGCGGGTTTTGAGCCAAAGCTCTTGGTGCCGGAGGGTTTGCCACCAGACGGTTTGCCAGCGCTGGATTTACCCGCAGAAGCTTTGCCAGAGAAGGTTTTGCCCTCAAACGGCTTTCCCGATCCCTTACCAGCCCCTTGGCGGGTGGGGCGGCCCTTTGGCGCACTGCCGCCTTTGCCAGCCGGTCTTGCGCCGGGGGTTCCACCGGGATTGCGCGGCCCACGTGCGGGGCGGGTGGGTTTTTTCTTGGCTTCACTGTCGCCCTCGGGGGCGGCCAGACCCAGCTGGTCGCGCACCACACGGGGGCGCAGCTCTTCGACCTCGCCTTCCTTCAGCGTGCCAAGTTGGAACGGACCATAAGAGATCCGCAGCAAGCGGTTCACCGGGTAGCCGACCTCTTCCATGGCGCGGCGAATTTCGCGGTTCTTGCCTTCGCGCAGCCCGATGGTGAGCCAGGCATTGGCGCCCTGCTGACGATCAAGGTTTACGGTCATCGGCTGGAAGCGTTCGCCGTCGATCACCACGCCTTTGCGCAGCACATCGAATTCATGGTCCTGCGGTCGGCCATTGATGCGCACCCGGTAGCGGCGCAGCCAGCCGGTGGAGGGCAGCTCCAACTGGCGTTTGACGCCGCCGTCGTTGGTCAACAGCAGCAGACCTTCGGAATTGAGGTCGAGGCGCCCGACCGTCATCACCCGCGGCAGATCCTCGGGCAATTCGTCAAAGATCGTCCTGCGGCCTTTTTCGTCCGAATTGGTCGTCACCAGACCGGTGGGTTTGTAGTAGAGCCACAGGCGCGGGGCCTCGGCCTCGGGCAGGGGGGTGCCATCCACCACGATGCGATCACTGCCGGTCACGTTGAGCGCCGGGCTGTCGATCACCGCGCCGTTGACCGCAACGCGGCCCTCGGCAATCATCCGCTCCGCCTCACGGCGTGAGGCCACACCGGCGCGTGAGAGCACCTTGGCAATGCGGTCGCCCTCCGTAGAGGGCCGCGCGTCCCCTGTTGCGCTTGCCTGCGGGGCTTGGGGACCGCGCGGCTTCGCTGAGGGTTTCGCCTGTGGCCGGGTGCCTTTGGCTGCGCGATGCGCGGAGGGGGAGGATGGGGTTTTCTTGCTCATGGCGCTGCCATAGCCTATTCGCGAGGGCGGCGAAAGCATCCATTGCAGGGATGCGCGACCTATAGTGCGGGCGGTTTGGCGACAGAAAGGGGCAAGGCACACATGGAGTTTCGATCCTTCATGGCAGAGGCGCTGGAAGAGGCGCAGGCCGCCGCTGCGCGCGGTGAGGTGCCGGTGGGTGCGGTGCTGGTCAGCCCCTCGGGCGAGGTGGTGGCGCGGGCAGGCAACCGAACCCGCGAACTCAACGATCCCACAGCCCATGCCGAGGTGCTGGTGATCCGCGCGGGCTGCGCGGCACTGGGCAGTGAGCGGCTGACGGGGCATGATCTCTATGTAACGCTGGAGCCCTGCGCCATGTGTGCCGCTGCCATTGCCGCCGCCCGCGTCGCGCGGGTGTACTACGGCGCGTCTGATCCGAAATCCGGTGGCGTGGCCCACGGTGCCTGCGTGTTCGACCACCCGCAGGCGCACCATGTGCCAGAGGTTTATGACGGGTTTTCTGCATCACAGTCAGAAGCGTTGTTGAGGGCCTTTTTTGCGAAACGGCGCGGATGAGCCTGCCCCCCACAGACCTGTTGCACCGCTTTGGACTGAGTGCGCCAGAGTTGATCGCTGAAACCGCGCGCGCCATAGTCTGGCGGGTGCGGCAGAAAACTGGCACGCAGGCAGCGCTGAAATACTATCCCGCCGGGCATATGGGAAATGAAACCAGCGGCCTAGCCTATCTGGAGCGTGTCGAGGGTGCCGGGGCCGTGCGGGTGTTTGCGCGGTCATCAGATTCAGTGGTGATGGAGTGGCTTCAGGGACCATCGCTTGGGGAACTGGCGCGTACACAGGGCGAAAAGACCGCAGATCACGGGTTGGCCAAGGTGGCAGCACGGTTGTTTGCAGCAGAGGTTTGCGCAGACGGGCTGCTGTCGGTGGCCGAAATCATGGCGCCGTTGCGGGATGCCTGTTTTACCGCCCCTGAGGTGCGCGAGGCGCAAAGCATCGCGTGGGCCTGTTTGGATAAGATGCAGCGCGGTGCGGCTGAGAGTGTCGCCCTGCACGGTGATCTGCATCACGATAACATCATTCACACTGCGCAGGGGCTGCGGGCTTTTGATGCCAAGGGATTGGCGGGGCCGCGGGCGTATGAACTGGCCAATGCGTTTCGCCATCCGCGCGGGTGTCACGCTTTTGCAGCTGATGCGCAGGTGATCCGGCACCGCGCGATCACGTGGGGGCGTGTGGCGGGATGTGGCGCGAAGGAGCAGCTCAGATGGGCCATTGCCAAGCTGTTGCTCTCAATGCTCTGGTCCGGGCAGGAGGCCCCACAAGAGCGTGCCTTGTTACGTCAAATGCTGAGGGTGGCTGAAAAGGGCTTGCCGGGTTAGGTCACTTGTCCTACTGATGCTTTAGGGCGCTTGACCTAATCGTCATATTTGCGCCTGTATTATGTCTTAGCCGAGGATGAAGTGGCGATGCCCAGCACGAGAGAGCGGATCGTCGAACAGGCCGATGTGCTGTTTTATGAGCGTGGGTATGAGGCCACCTCGCTGGCCGATATTGCTGCGCCCCTGAGGCTGTCGCGCGGCAATTTCTACTATCATTTCAAAACCAAGGACGAAATCCTTGATGCGGTGATCGACCTGCGCCTGTCGCGCACAGCCGCGATGCTGACCGCGTGGGAGGCCGAGGGCGACACGCCGCTGGCGCGCATCACCTGTTTCATCCGCATCCTGATCCGCAACCGCGCCAAGATCATGTCATGGGGCTGCCCTGTAGGCACATTGGTGAGCGAGCTTTCAAAGCTTGATCACATCGCCCAAGCACGCGCGGCGGAGCTGTTCACACTCTTCATAGACTGGCTCGCGGTGCAATTTCGCAGCGCCGGTGTAGAGCGCGACGCCAAGGCGCTCGCCACGCATCTGATGGGCCGCAGTCAGGGCGTCGCAGCGCTAGCACAGGCCTTTGGCGACGAGGCGCTGATCGAGGCAGAGGTCGCGCAGATGACGGATTGGGTGGCACAGCAAATCGCGGCGCAATCCGCCGATTATTCATAACAAGAGGGAGGATCGCCTTGTTTGTGATCTTTTTAAAATTCACCAAAGAGAAGACCCGCGCCGGAGAAGCTATGGAGGCGCATAAAGCATGGCTGGCGCAGGGGTTTTCCGATGGGATTTTCCTTGCGGCGGGTTCTTTGGATGATGGCGCAGGGGGCGCGATCCTTGCTTTCGGCGAAGAGCGCGACGCGCTGGAGGCGCGGGTGGCGGCAGACCCTTTTGTGCAGGAGGGCATCGTCACGGCTGAGATCACCGGATTTACGCCCGCGCGCACCGATGCGCGGCTGGGGTTCCTGAAGGTGGCCGGATGAGCCGTGTTGTCACAAGCTCGGATGGCCAGCAGCGCTGTGCATGGTCGGCCACGGCACCGGAGTTTGATGCCTACCACGATGCGGAGTGGGGCTTTCCGGTGGGGGACGACCGGAGGCTGTTTGAGAAGATCTGTCTGGAGAGTTTCCAGTCCGGCCTCAGTTGGCGCACCATCCTGTCGAAACGCGAGAACTTTCGCGCGGCTTTTGATGGGTTCGACTATCACAGCATGGCGGGGTATGGCCCGGAGAAGGTCGCCGCATTGTTGCAGGACGCCGGCATCATCCGTCATCGCGGCAAGATCGAGGCGGTCATTAACAATGCCGCGCGCGCGGTCGAGATGGAGGCCAGCGAGGGATCTCTGGCCGCATTCTTCTGGCGCTACGAGGTCAAAACACCCCCAGAGCCGCAGACCGTCTCCACCTGCCCAGAGTCAGTCGCGCTGTCGAAGGACTTGAAAAAACGGGGCTGGAAATTCGTCGGACCAACCACCTGTTTTGCCTTTATGCAGGCGATGGGTTTGGTCAACGATCACGCTGAGGGCTGCTACTGTCGCCCGTTGGCGGCTGAGGCGCGCCGGGCGTTTTCGGTTCCTCTCTGACGATTGGCCTGTGACCATTGGCCTGAAACTGCAGATGGCCGCGTGGATCTACGACAGCCCCCGCAAAAACGGGGGATTACCATGCGACTGTCGGGTTTGAGGGATTTCGCTTTGGGCTTTGCCCAAAGCGACCCGCGCCGCGCGCCCTTCGGGCGCGCGGCGCTTGGCCCAACGGGAAGCGTGGTTTTTTATAAACCTCGCTGACGGGCGGGAGGTCACCCGCCTGCCAGTGAAGCCGACCGGTTGAGGGACCGAGTTACTTCACCACAATTTCGCGCGGCACATCGACCAGAGCCTCGCCGCCGTTCGGGGTCACCACAAAGGTCTCGGTGATCGCCATGCCCCAGTCCGGGGTCCACAGACCCGGCATCAGGTGGAACGTCATGTTCTCTTCGAGCTTGGTGGTATCGCCTGGACGCAGCGACATCGTGCGCTCGCCCCAATCCGGTGGGTAGCTGAGGCCAACCGGATAGCCGGTGCGGTTGCCCTTGATGTAGCCCGCGCGGCCAAAGCTCTCATAGACGCAGGCGGCGACCTCTTCGCAGGTGACACCGGGCTTGGCGACGGCGAATGTGTCTTCGATCGCCTGCAGGATTGCCTTTTCCCCGCGGCGGATGTCCTCGGGCGGGCTGCCGAGGAACAGCGTGCGGCTGATCGGGCAATGATAGCGGCGCACGCAGCCCGAGATCTCGAAATAGGTTGCCTCGCCGGGGGCCAGGGGGCGGTCATTCCAGGTGATATGCGAGGCTGAGGCCTCAATGCCCGAGGGCGCGATGGGTGAGATTGCCGGATAATCCCCGGCCAGAAGCGGCAGACCCTCGATACCTGCGGCCTGCACCCGTGCCACCAGCGCGTTTTTGGGAATGCCTTCATTGAATTCCGCGCGCAGTACCCCGTGCATATGCGCCGAGAGCTTGCCTGCTGCCTGCATCAACTGCAGTTCCTGTTCGCTTTTGACCGCGCGTTGCCAGTTCACAAGGCCCGTGGCATCCGCAAAGGCATCGCGGCCAAAGGCGGTTTCCAGAATCTCATGGCTGCGGGCGGAGTAATAGTAGTTGTCCATCTCCACGCCGATGGCTTCGGTCCAGCCATATTCGCGCAGCAGATCCACCAGCGAGTCAAACGGGTGGTGATCGGGATGTTGGACGTGTTCTTCGGGCCAGTCAAAGAGATGATCGGCCTCCAACCAGGTGGTCAATGCGGCGCCGGGCTTGTCCTGAGTGCGGCCCCACCACATCGGCATGCCGTTTTCATGCAGAATCACTGCCTGCGGGACATAAAAGCTCCAGCCGTCGTAGCCGGTGAGCCATGCCATGTTGGAAGGATCGCAGATCACCAGTGTTTTAAGGCCCTGTGCTGCCATGGCGCGGCGGGTCTTTTCCAATCTGCGGGCGTATTCGGTGGTGGTAAAATCGTTGGCGGGCATTAGAACTCGATTTCTTTCATAACCTGTGGCTCGATGACGTTGACGCCGGGAAGCCCGTCAATCAAGTCCTGTGCGCTCTGTTCCAGCAATGGAAAGGTGCGATAGTGGCAGGGAATGACCGTTTTGAAGGCAAAATAGCGCCTTGCGGCATAGGCGGCGGCCTTCATATCCATGGTGAAATGGCCACCAGCCGATAGGATGCCGATGTCGGGTTTGTAGTAGTCTCCCATCCAGTCCATATCGGCCATAATGTCCGTATCCCCCGAGACATAGATCATCTGTCCCTCGGCTTGGATCATATAGCCCACTTCGCTGCCAGCGGTGCGCAGCCCGTCGCGGGTGGAAAACGTGTTGGAATGGGAGGCGGGCACCATCGACACGCGGGTCTCGCCCACATCGACCGTGCCCCCTTTGTTAAAGCCCAGGGTTTCCACGCCTTCGGTTTCACCCCAATAGCCCATCAGATCATATTGGCCGATGATCGGGATCGAGAGGTGTTTGGCAAGGCCAAGCACGTCTGCCACGTGATCAAAATGCGCGTGGGTCAACAGGATATGCGTGGCCCCCTTGGTGGCGGCATCATGCTGGCTGTCGTCCAGCATCGGGTTGCCGGTAAGCCAAGGGTCGATGAGGAGGGTGGTCTCGCCCGTTTCCAGACGAAAGCCGCCGTGACCTAGCCAGATCAGTTTCATGCGCCGTTCTCCGCGTTGTCCAAGAAGTATGTGGAATGTCTTTTACGTGACCCTATCAGGGGTTTGGGAAAAATCCATGGCTGTGATGAAGTCATGAAAGACGATAGAGCAGGGGCAGCGCTCCCGCCCGCTCTCATGCCCCTTTGGGGCCTTGCGATCCGTTGGGCCGAGCGCGCGCGGACAGCTTTGCTGTCCGCGCGCGGGTCGCATCGGGCAAAGCCCGATGCGAAACACCTCAGTTGGCGGTGGGATTTGGATATGCGGGCGGAGAATTCCCAAGGCAGGCTTGCGGCGCGCAGGCACGAGCGGTAAACGCGTGGACAAGACGAGATGAGGGTTATTGATGTCGATTGACCAAAGCACAGCCGCGAAAGTGGCCAAACTGGCCCGGATCAAGGTCGAAGAGGACGCTCTGCCTGCGCTGGCAGAGGAGTTCAACACGATCCTCGGGTTCATCGAGCAACTGAATGAAGTGGATGTCGAGGGCGTCGAACCGATGACCTCCGTCACCCCGCAGCGCCTCAAGCGCCGCGAAGATGTGGTCACCGACGGCAACCAGCAGGACAAGGTGCTGGCCAATGCCCCCGATGCCCGCGAAGGCTTCTTTGCTGTGCCCAAGGTTGTGGAGTAAGACATGTCTGACCTGAATAAACTGGGCCTTGCAGAGGCCCGCGATCTGCTGCGTAAGGGTGACACCACCTCTGTGGAACTCACCGAAGCCTGCCTCAAGGCCATCGACGGGGCAGATGCGCTCAATGCGTTTGTGCATAAAACCCCCGAGATCGCGCTGGAGCGTGCCAAGGCGGCGGATGCGCGCATCAAAGAAGGCGACGCACCCGCCATGTGTGGTCTGCCCATCGGAATCAAGGATCTGTTCTGCACCAAAGGTGTCGACAGTCAGGCGGCGTCGAACATCCTCAAGGGGTTCAAGCCCGAATATGAATCCACCGTCTCGCAGAAATTGCAGGACGCAGGCGCGGTGATGCTCGGCAAGCTGAACATGGACGAATTTGCTATGGGCTCGTCGAACGAGACCTCCGCCTATGGCAATGCCATCAGCCCATGGCGGCGCGGCGCGGAAGAGACCCCGCTGACCCCCGGTGGGTCTTCGGGCGGCTCGGCGGCGGCTGTGGCGGCAGACCTGTGCCTTGCGGCAACCGGCACTGATACGGGTGGATCGATCCGCCAGCCTGCGGCCTTTACTGGCACCGTCGGCATCAAACCCACCTACGGGCGCTGCTCGCGCTGGGGCATCGTGGCCTTTGCTTCATCGCTGGATCAGGCCGGGCCGATGACCAAGAACGTGCGCGACGCGGCCATCATGCTTGAGGCCATGTGTGGCTATGACGCCAAGGATTCGACTTCCGCAGACCTCGCGGTCCCCAACTTCGAGGCGATGCTGACCGGCGACATCAAGGGCAAGAAAATCGGCATCCCGCGCGAATATCGCATGGACGGCATGCCCGCCGAGATTGCCAAGCTCTGGGACGAGGGCGCAGCGATGCTCAAGGCTGCGGGCGCCGAGATCGTAGACATCTCGCTGCCGCACACAAAATACGCGCTGCCTGCCTATTACGTGATCGCCCCGGCTGAGGCCTCTTCGAACCTCGCGCGCTATGATGGCGTGCGCTACGGCCACCGCGCGACGCTGGCGCAGGGTGACGGCATCACCGAGATGTACGAGAAAACCCGCGCCGAAGGGTTTGGCCACGAGGTGCAGCGCCGCGTGATGGTCGGTACCTATGTGCTGTCGGCGGGGTTCTACGACGCTTATTACAACCGCGCGCGCAAGGTTCGCACCTTGATCAAAAAGGACTTCGAGGATGCTTTTGCCGCCGGTGTGGACGCGATCCTGACCCCGGCGACGCCCTCTGCGGCCTTTGGCCTTGGCGAGATGAATGACGAAGATCCGGTCAAGATGTACCTGAACGATGTCTTCACCGTCACCGTGAACCTTGCAGGCCTGCCCGGTATTTCGGTGCCAACCGGTGTCGACACTCAAGGTCTGCCGCTGGGACTGCAGCTGATCGGGCGGCCGTGGGAAGAAGGGGATCTTCTGAATACCGCCTATGCGCTGGAGCAATCCGCCGGATTTGTAGCCAAGCCTGCGCAGTGGTGGTAAAACACATCGCTAAGAAGAGTGAAAAGCTAGACTGAGCAGACAGGTGACGCAGATGCGAGTTTCGGGATTTTTGATCGCGGTCAGCGCGATGGCACTGGTGGCCTGCAGCCCGCAGGTCCCCGACAGCGCGGCAGGGGTAGGGGACGCAACAAGTCCCTTTAACGCTCCGCCCGAGGTCGAAGCAGGCCGCACCCTGAACGGCGCACCTCTGGTGCCCGCATCTCGCCTGTCGACTGAAACGTCTGGAACAAACGCCAACTGGCAGCAGCCCCGCCCCTCCGCCGGGGCTGCCGCAACTGCAAATGACGACATCGCCAGAGAGGCCGCAGCAGCGATTTCAGCCGCTGGTCAGAACTCAGGTCAGGCCCCGCTGGAAGCCAGCCCCTCGAACCCGGCACCCGCACTGGTCGGTAACCCCAACCTGTCGGACGAGAATAATTTCGAGGCCGTCGCCGCCCGTCAAACCATCGAGAGTGACGCTGAGCGCATCGCACGCCAGCGCGCGCAATATCAGGTGGTCACCCCCACGGCTGTACCAGACCGCCCGCAGGATCTGGCGCCCAATATCGTGCGCTACGCGCTGTCGACCTCCAATCCCCGCGGTCAGCGGATCTATAGCCGCACCGGGATCAACCTGCAGGCCCGTTCGCAGCGCCACTGCGCGGAATATGCCTCTGCCGATCTCGCGCAGACCGCATTTCTTGAGATGGGTGGGCCAAAACGGGACCGCAAGGCGCTGGACCCGGATGGGGATGGCTACGCCTGTGGCTGGGATCCGGCCCCGTTTCGCGCCGCTGTGCGCGCGCAGGGCGACTAAGCCGAACACATGTCTGATGTCTCCCCGATCTGGCATCCGAGTCCCAATTACGGGCCACGGCGTGAGGGCCTGCGCCCCCATCTGATCGTGCTGCATTACACCGCAATGCAGAGCGCAGATGCCGCACTCACACGGCTATGTGATCCCGCATATGAGGTCTCGGCTCATTATCTGATCGGCGGCGATGGCAGACTTTGGCAAATGGTCGAAGAGGACCAACGCGCCTGGCACGCAGGCGCAGGCGAATGGGCGGGGCAGCAGGACATCAATTCACGCTCTATCGGGATTGAGTTGGACAATCGCGGCGATCATCCGTTCTCCGAGCCGCAAATGCACAGGCTGGAAACCCTTCTGCCACACATCATGACCCGCTGGAACATTGCGCCCGAGGGTGTGATTGGCCATTCAGACCTTGCGCCCGGGCGCAAATGGGATCCGGGGCCGCGCTTCGACTGGCAGCGGCTGGAGACCCTTGGATATGCGCGGCCTGCCAGCCGGTCACATGCCGCAACCGCCGCTACACCGCAGAGCTTTCGCGACGCCGCCAAGGCTTGCGGCTTTACGGCCAAAGCAGATGACGCCACGCTCCTCGAAACAGTGCGCCTGCGCTACCGTCCATGGGGGCAGGGACCGCTCTGTGACGCAGACCTTACTCCCCTCATGGACTGACCTTTATCTTCTAACGTCAAATATCCTGGGGGGAATGCGCATCCGCGCAGAGGGGCAACGCCCCTCTCAGCCGCTCCACCTTGACGCAGCGCCGATGCAGGCGTAGGCAGACCGCGCGCAGAGAGCCGGATGGCCGCGTTGGGGCATCAAGCCCCCGCGAGGAAAGTCCGGACTCCCTGAAACAACGGTGCCGGGTAACGCCCGGGCAGGGCAACCTGACGGAAAGCGCCACAGAAATGAGACCGCCTCGCCGCTCTGGAGGTTCGCCAAAGGATGCGACGGGGTAAGGATGAAACGGTGGGGTAAGAGCCCACCGCACCGCTGGCAACAGGGGTGGCACGGCAAGCCCCACCGGGAGCAATGCCAAATAGGGCCTCCGCGCGGGCCGGGTCGGGCAACCGAGACCGCCGCTAGGGATGTTTCACCCGAGAGAGGCCGGGTTGGCAGCTAGAGGCGTCCGGCAACGGGCGTCCCAGAAGAATGGTCATCAAACCTTGCCTTTCGGGGCAGGGGGAACAAGATCCGGCTTATAGGCTCTCTGCGCAAAATACGCAGCCCTTCGAGGCGCGACAGCATCGTAATCCGCCCCTAAAGCGCGATTTTAGTAAGAGCTGCAATTTAGCCGGGCGAATCCTATTGACACTCGCCACCACAAAGGTAAAAGCGCACGCTCATATAGGAATTAGACCCGAGAGGCCCCCTGCCTTTTCGGACGCAGGAGAAGCACAATGGCGAAGCCGACGACCATCAAAATCCGCCTGAACTCGACCGCGGGCACGGGCCACTTCTACGTGACCAAGAAAAACGCGCGCACCATGACCGAGAAAATGACCGTTCGTAAATACGACCCGGTCGCGCGCAAGCACGTCGAGTACAAAGAAGGCAAAATCAAGTAAGCCTTTCGGGGTCCATTGGATCTCAGTCTAAAAAAGGTCGCGCATCGGGCGCGGCCTTTTTTGTTGTGCAGCACAGATCATATGCGCAGCGCAGGGTTTGCCCGCAGGGATCGGTGTCGCGCTTATCTAAAATGCAGAATCTGTGCCGGGCCTTGGCCGTGGGATCTGCACATTCCTGCCCTATTTCGCGGTCAGACCTCTAGGCGTGGTGTGAAAGTTAGAGAGTGGAGAGGGTGATCTTATGAAAAGCCTGATTGGATTGTCTGCGCTGATGTTGTTGTTGCCTGCAGCCGTGGCACTGACCGAACAGCAAGAAACCGTCGCAGTGCTGAAAGCCCCGACAGTTGTTGATGTCAAAGCGCTCTGATCTGTGCAGACGGGCTGCCTCGCGCATCGATTGATTTAACGGAAGTTAACACCCCTGACGAGCGCCGTTGAAGGGAACCATGCCAAGGTTCAACCGGATTGAAGCAGGCCCACCATTGATGCACCGGGGCGCGAAATGCGCCTCCGGCAGGGCGAGCCATCAGGACTTGGTTTCGCGGTCCTTGCGCCACTCTGCCATGGTGAGAACCGGCTCCAGCCCAAAATGACGCATCAATGCGGCTGAGGCCGCGTTGAAGGGCGCGTAGGTCACGCCGATCACATCGGCCCCTTTCTCAAGTGCGTCCTGTTTCATTCGCGTCATAAGCGCCTTGCCCACCCCGATCTGGCGCAGTGCGGGGGTGACGGCTATGTGGTGCACCGTTGCGCGGCGCTCTGCCGGGCGTACGGGCAGGGCGGGGCGATCCTCCATCCCATAGATCAGATACCCCATAACGGCGTCCTGAGGGCTGATGGCGGCGAGGGCGCAAATCTCTGGTTTCTCCAGCCACTCTTGCAACCATGCACAAAGATCAGCGTCCGCGGGGTCAGGTGTGTGGCGTTCAGGCTGGTGCTCGACGTGGAGCGCGTGCAAGTCCTGCAGCAGTGGCACCAAGAGCGTGGCCCGCTCTGGGCCAATGGGTTCAATCTTCATCGGTCAATCCTTGGGTCGTGTCGAAATCAAATCAGGGGTCTGAAAATGAAAAGGGGCGGATCAATCTGATCCGCCCCGGCTGTCTGTAAGTTGGGAAGTTGCGGTTATTCGCGGTTCCCGAGCAGCTGGAGCAGCATCATGAACATGTTGATGAAGTCCAGATAGAGGCTCAGCGCGCCCATGACGGCAGCCTTGCCAAGCCATTCCTGATCGCCAGCATGTGCCATCTGCAGGTAGTCGTTCTTGATGCGCTGGGTGTCATAAGCGGTGAGGCCCGCAAAGATCAGAACACCGATCACGGAGATTGCAAACGCCATCGCGGAGGACGCGAGGAAGATGTTCACAACCGACGCCACGATCAGGCCGATCAGACCCATGATCAGGAACGAACCCATGCCGGAGAGGTCTTTCTTGGTGGTGTAACCCACCAGCGACAGACCCGCAAAGGCGATGGAGGTCACCAGGAACACCTGCGCGATGCTTTCACCGGTGAAGGTCACGAAGATCGAAGAGATCGACAGACCCATCAGTGCGGCAAAAGCGTAGAAGACAACCTGAACGCCAGCGGCGGACAGACGGTTCACGGCAGCGCCAAAGCCAAAGAAGACAAAGGCCAGCGGGGCGAACATGATCACCCATTTCAGCGGCGACGCATAGATCGCGTAGCCGAAGTTGGTCAGATAGCTGTCAGAGCTCAGCTGCGCGACGGCATTGGCCGGGTCAGAGGTAACCGACAGGCCTGCAATCGCCCAAGCGGCGAGGAAGGTAATAAGTGTGCCCACGGACATGGTGCCGTAGACTTTGTTCATGTGGGCGCGAAGCCCGGCGTCGATCTCGGCGCTGCGCGCGCCGGCAGCAGATCGAATGCTGTCAAACTGTGCCATGTGTCATGGTCTCCGTCTAGATTCTCCCTCAGAGCACACCCGCGACGCGGATCTGCCTGTTGCCTCAAATATTGGCTTTTGCGCCCGCAGGTTCAAGAGGTTCGGGCCTGCAATCGAGGTAAAATGAACGGCAGTTTGGCAAGTTTTTTACCGGAACCGGATCCGCTTAGCGGGGTGAGCCGGTTCCGGCCGTTTTTTGGCTCTATTCTTGGTCTGCACTGAGCGCACCTCAGCTCAACCAGTATTGCGGTGCATCCCATGCTTTGCGGCGTGCCTCGGCGTCCGCAGCCTCGCGGGTCAGGCCGACGTCTTTCAGCTGCTCATCGCTGAGTTCGGCCAAATGCATACGCTGGCGGCGCAGCGCGAACATCTTAGCGATGTATAAATAGAGCGAGGGGCGCCGCAGATAGACGGGGCGGCTGTGTTCAATGCAATTCGCCATGATGGCCTCCTGAGATTGTTTTGTGATGGATGCGCTTGATTGCATCACTGATATTGATGTATACCGAAGGCACATACATTCTCAAAACGAATGATTTTGAAGTGATCCATCAAAAGGTGTGATGATGAGAAATTTGGACATAACCACGCTGCGTTCTTTTGTGGCGGTTGCCGACACTGGCGGCGTCACGCGTGCGGCGTCTTTTCTGCATCTGACCCAGTCGGCTGTGTCCATGCAGCTCAAACGTCTCGAAGAGATGCTGGGGGTCGAACTTCTGGATCGTTCCGGGCGTAATATCGGTCTGACAGCCGCAGGCGAGCAGCTCTTGGGCTTTGCGCGCAAGATGCTGAGCCTCAATGACGAGATCATCACCCGCCTGACCGATCAGGCCTTTGAGGGGGAGGTAACGCTGGGGGTACCCCATGATGTGGTGCATCCGGTGATCCCGATGGTGATGCAGCGCTTTAATGTGCAGTTCCCGCGCGTGAAGGTGAACCTATGTACCTCGAACACGCGCGATCTGAAGATGGACTTCGATCAGGGACGGTTTGACCTCATTGTGACCACCGAAACAGCCGCCGGCGCGGGCGGAGAGGCCATCCACCAGATGCCGCTCCAATGGATTGGCGCGCTGGGTGGGCAGACGTGGCGCCAGCGCCCGCTTCGGATCGGGTTCTGCCGCAATTGTATCTTCCGTGGGTTGGCAACGGCTGCGCTCGATGATGCGGGTATCCCGTGGGAAATGGCGGTGGACAGCGAGTCTGACCGCACCGTGGAGGCCACCGTCAGCGCAGATCTGGCCGTTGGTGTGCTGCTTGAGGGCACCCAGCCTGCGCATCAGCAGGTGATCGACCACGGTGGCAGCCTGCCACGATTGCCGGTCCAGCACATCAACCTCTACGGCGCAGAGCGGGCACGGGCGCAATATGTCGACCACCTCGCAGGCCTGATCCGTCAGGGGTTTGCCGGGCTTTCGCAACCTGGATTGCGCGCCGTGGGAACCGAAATGGTCAGCGCCGGAGCCCAGCTTGGGGTTGCATGATGACCTTGCCGGTGGCGGCGCGGCTGCGGATGAGTTCCAAGCCTTGCGCCGTCTCACACAGGGGCAGCCGGTGACTGATATGCGGCGTGATCCGCCCTTCGGCCAGCCACTGCATTAGTCGCTCAAAGGTCTGTCGCCCCAGCTCGGGGCGCAGTTTCACCAGCCCACCGAGGTAAAAGCCAAACACTGTCAGGTTCTTGACCAGCAGGTGATTGGCCGGAATTTGCGGCACCTCACCGCCTGCGAATCCGATAGGCAGCAGCCGACCGCCGGGATTGGTGGCGCGAAAGGCAGCCTGCCAGATGTCACCGCCCACCGCGTCATAGACCACATCCGCGCCGCCCAGATCCTTGACCCGTTGGCGCAGATCCTCGGTGGCGTCGATCAGATGGTCCGCTCCCGCCGCTTGCGCCACCCTGAGCTTTTCTGGACCGCGCGCCTGCGCGATCACCTCTGCCCCCAAGAGTTTCCCGATCTCAACCGCCGTGAGCCCCACGCCCCCGGCAGCACCGGTCACCAGCAGGCGCTCTCCGGGTTGCACCTTGGCCAGATGCTCCAAGGCAAGCAGGCTGGTGCCATAGGCGATCAAGGACGCAGCCGCAGCGTCATAACTAACATTTTCGGGAATATGCACTGCGCGGCTGGCGTCAAATACGCCCATTTCCGCCAATCCATCTTGGCCGCTAAATACCGCGACGCGGTCGCCGATTTCAAATTCCGAAATTTGCGCACCTATTGCGGTGACCCGTCCCGCGCATTCCAATCCCGGTGTAAAGGGAAGGGGAGGCGTATCCTGATAATTCCCCTTGATCATTAATAGGTCGGCAAAGTTCAGGGCGCAGGCATGGATTTCAACAGCGATCTGATCCGGGCCCAGAGGTGGAATTGGCGTTTCAATCAGATTTCCACTCTGCCCATGGTTTACTATACGAAAGGATAGCATTTTGGTTTCCCTCGTTATTTTCCGACTTGAGTGATTCGAATCAAAGATGAATGTTTTGACACCGATTTCACGCCTCGCCATTTATGGTGAGTGGCAGCAAACCGTATTTGTACCGTCTTTCGCGATAATTTTTGATGCATAAAATCATATATTTGCCTGCCGAGGCTCGTAGAGCGCGTGTTGGAAAACTTGTATTCAACCACGAAGAGCGTACACTTTCCACATAACTGAACTTCTGACCCTAACCAAAAGATCCCGATGTCGGCTTGTGCGCCATCGGTATGCGGGTCCGGAACAGTGGTTTGCGGCGTAGAACTTCGCGCCGCACACCAGTTTTCTGGAGGCCGTAGCTGGGAGATACTACAAATGGCACATCCCGTCGACATTCACGTTGGCAAACGCATTCGGCACCGTCGCTGGCTTATTGGCATGACCCAGCAGCAATTGGCAGAAAAGGTTGGGATTAAATTCCAACAGATCCAGAAGTACGAAACCGGCGCAAACCGCGTCAGTGCTTCCCGGCTTTGGGATATTTCTGACGCGCTGGATGTAAATATCAGCTTCTTCTTTGAAGGGCTGCAGGATGAAACTGCGAAAGTGGTTCCCGAAAAAGCCCGCGTTCCTGCGGATCTTATGGGCGACAAGGAAGCGCTGGATCTGGTGCGGTCTTACTACGCTATCCCGGAAAACCAGCGTCGCCGACTGTTCGAACTTGCGCGCGTCCTCAGCGACGTCGCCTGAGACAACAGCTGACTACGAAGGATCTAGGCCGCATTGCGCGGCCTTTTTCATGCGCAGGCCGCGCGCCCGGTTGCGTGCCCCCGTGCTTTGGACTTGAAATACTCACGTCTGTCATGGCACGCGATTGAGGCTTGCCAATTCAATGACTGGGGCCTCGTGTCATGACCTATTCCGCCAATCTCTCCGATCTGGAAGTCGCGCGCCGTTTGGCGGATGCGGCCCGAGAAGCGATCTTGCCGCATTTTCGTAACACGGCCACCACCGCAGACAATAAATTGGATGCGGGTTTTGATCCGGTGACAGTTGCGGATCGCGCCGCCGAAGAGGCCATGCGCGCCGTGCTGGCGGAGTTGCGCCCCGAAGACAGTATTCTGGGCGAAGAATTTGCGCCCACGACAGGCGATAGCGGGCGGACATGGGTGCTTGACCCGATCGATGGCACGCGCGGTTTCATCAGTGGTACACCCACTTGGGGGGTGCTGATTGCGCTGTCGGATGCAAACGGTCCGATGCTGGGCGTCATTGACCAGCCCTATATCGGTGAGCGGTTCGAGGGCTGCCGGGGGCATGCTCAGGTGATCGGCCCCTATGGCACGCGCCCGTTGCAAACCCGAAAGACCAATGCGCTTGAGGATGCCATCCTGTTCACCACCTTCCCGGAGGTTGGCACCACCGAGGATCGCGCCGGGTTTGAACGTGTCGCGCGCCACGTCAAACTGACCCGCTTTGGCATGGATTGCTACGCCTATGCGCTATTGGCGGCAGGAACTGTGGATCTGGTGATCGAGGCTGGATTAAACGCCTATGATATCCAGGCCCCCATCGCGGTGATCGAGGCCGCAGGCGGCATTGTCACCAATTGGGAGGGCGGCCCGGCCCATGATGGCGGTCGCGCACTTGCTGCTGCAAACCCGGAAATTCACGCAGCGGCACTGGCATTGTTGCAGCGCGCGTGATGGATCACGGGCAAGCGCATGTTTTCAGGGCAATTGCAGAAGCTGTTTAACGGATTGCCTGACTTGCTCTTTTGGCGGCGGCTGGGATAGCAATAGATCTGCGCCGAGTCCTTTGCCCGTATTCCGTCGGCGTCTCTTCACCTCCACCTTATGAAACGGGCAGATTTTGGAGCGTGAAGTCGTGACTGATTTTCTTTTGAAAAATGCCGAAACCCTGCTGACCATGGATGATGACCGGCGGGTGTTGAAATCCGCCGACATCCGGGTGCGGGACGGTGTGATTGTTGAGATCGGGCAGGGCCTGCAAGGGGCAGAGGCGACCGTGGATGCCAGCGGCACCGTGGTGACGCCGGGGCTCGTCAACACCCATCACCACCTCTATCAAAACCTCACCCGCGCTGTGCCGGGTGGGCAGGATGCGCTGCTGTTTGGGTGGTTGCAGACCCTTTATCCGATCTGGTCGCGCATGGGGCCGCAGCATTTGCAGGTCTCGACCCAGCTTGGTCTGGCAGAACTGGCGTTGTCGGGGTGTAGCCTGACCTCGGATCATCTCTATCTCTTTCCCAACGGTGGACGGCTGGACGACACCATTCATGCCGCCGCCGAGGTGGGGCTGCGGTTTCATCCCACCCGAGGCGCGATGAGCATCGGTGAAAGCGACGGCGGCCTGCCGCCCGATGCTCTGGTGGAGCGCGAAGCCGACATCCTTGAGGATATGATCCGGGTGGTGGATGCGTTTCACGATCCCAGCGAAGGCTCCATGTGCCGGGTGGGGCTGGCACCCTGTTCGCCATTCTCGGTCAGCCGGGAGCTGATGCGCGACGCGGCGGTGCTGGCGCGCGACAAGGGCGTGATGCTGCACACCCATCTGGCGGAAAATGACGAGGACATCGCCTATAGCGAGGCGCAATTTGGCTGCCGCCCCGGTCAATACGCCGAGGAACTGGGCTGGACTGGCGATGATGTCTGGCACGCGCATTGCGTGAAACTGGACGTGGAAGAGATTGATCTCTTTGCCAAAACACGCACGGGCGTGGCCCATTGTCCGTGTTCCAACTGTCGCCTTGGCAGCGGTATCGCGCCAGTGCGCCAAATGCGGGATGCGGGCGTCAAAGTGGGGCTGGGGGTGGACGGATCTGCCAGCAACGATATTGCCAACCTCTGGGACGAGGCGCGACAGGCGATGTTGCTGCAGCGGGTCGCCAACGGCGCGGATGCCATGTCCGCTTATGAGGCGCTGGAGATTGCCACCCGGGGCGGTGCGGATGTGTTGGGTCGGCGGGACTGCGGGCGTATTGCGGTCGGCAAACGCGCGGATCTGGCGGTCTGGGATGTCTCGGGCCTTGCGTCGAGCGGAAGCTGGGATCCGGCGGCATTGGTTCTGGCGGGGCCGCGACAGGTGCGCGACCTCTTTGTCGAGGGGCGGCAGGTGGTGGCTTGGGGCCGCATGACCACGCTGGACCTCTCGGCGGTGATCCGTCGACATGGTGAGATGACGCAAGCTCTGGCCAACGGGGCCTGAGCGTTTGGTTTGAAGGTTGGAGGATGCGAGGCTCTGCCTCGCGCTCCGGGATATTTTGAGTTAGAAGAGCTTGGGGTGGCGCCGTGGCGCCGCCCTTTGTTATTTCATTGGGGTTTCAGCGGGGCCTTCAGTGGGCCTTGCGGCCATTGATGCGGACCTCTGCGATGGCGCGATCATCGCCCATCATCAGCGTCGGGAACAGCGCTTCCCAGAGATCAGTCGCGCGATTGGCGCGCTGGGCAATGGCGGGGGTTGAGGCAAGATCGAGCACCACGAGATCAGCCTCCATGCCCACTGCGAGATTACCGACCTTGTCCTGAAGTCCGAGCGCCGTGGCAGAGCCCTGGGTCGCTAGCCACAGCAGTTGCGCCGCATGCAAAGGCGTGCCGCGCAGTTGAGCGACCTCATAGGCGGCGGCCATGGTGCGCAGCATTGAAAAGCTCGACCCGCCGCCGGTGTCGGTCGCGAGGCCAATGCGCTGACCCTCACGGATCAGCCCCTGCATGTCAAAAAGGCCGGAGCCGATGAAGGTGTTGGAGGTGGGGCAATGAATGAGGCTTGCGCGGGTTTCGCGCAGCCGGTCGCGTTCGCGCGGTTCCAGATGAATGGCGTGGCCAAAGATGGCGCCCTCGCGCAGAAGGCCAAAACGCTCGTAAGTGTCGAGATAGTCGCGCGCCTCGGGATAAAGGCTGCGCACCCATTCAATCTCGTCGAGTTGCTCGCTCAGATGGGTTTGCATCAGACAGGTGGGATGCGCGGCCCAAAGTGCGCCGAGTGCGTCGAGCTGTTCTGGCGTTGAGGTGGGCGAAAACCGTGGCGTGATCGCATAAGTAATCCGGTCGACACCATGCCAGCGCTGGATCAGCGCGGCGCTGTCGTCATGGGCGCTCTGGGGCGTATCCCGCAGGCCCTCGGGGGCGTTGCGGTCCATGCAGGTTTTGCCAGCGACCACGCGTTGCCCGCGCGCCTGCGCCGCCTGAAACAGCGCCTCGACGCTTTCGGGATGGATGGTGCAGTAGCTCGCCACCGTCGTGGTGCCGCAGGCAGTGGTCAGATCCAGATAGCGCGCCGCGATCTCTGCCGCATACCCCGCATCGCCGAACCGCATTTCCTCGGGGAAGGTGTAGGTATTGAGCCAGTCGATCAGCCGCTTGCCCCAGCTGGCGATGATCGCGGTCTGCGGATAATGCACATGCGCGTCGACAAACCCCGGTAGGATCAGCTTGTTGCCGTGATCAACGATCTCCGCCTCTGGCAGCGCCTTGGTGAGCGCAGCACGGCTGCCAAGCGCCACGATCTTGCCGCCGCGCAGGGCAATGGCCTCGTGCTGTTCCACGGCGGCTTCCGGGCCGGCCGCATCAAAAGGGGATGCCGAAAAAGACAGCACCCGGCCCAGAAGAATGAGATCTTGTTTCATTGCGGTGTCACATCTGTTGTCAAATCAGTTGCACAGAGGATAGGGCTCTGCGCGGTGAGGGTAAATTGCTGATGGGCCGTTGTTTTTGCCCGCATGCATCCTTTAGACAGGTAACTCAGGTAAACCGGAGGGCTGCGAATGACCACAGGCGAGAACACCCCCGAGACAGAACCCACGGGCGAAGACGCTTACGAGCTGGATCGTAAGCGGGTCGCGCAGATCCTCTTTGCGCTGGATCGCGACGACCGCGAGGCGCTTGTTGAGCTGATGGAGCCGCTGCACCCGGCTGACATCGCTGACCTTTTGGAACAGATCAACGCGTTTGATCGGGGCCGATTGATCCGGCTCTATGACAAGGAGTTCGACGGCGACATCCTGTCGGAACTGGATGAATCCATCCGTGAGGAAGTCATTTCCGCCCTGACCCCGCAGGTTCTGGCGGATGCGGTGCGCGATCTGGACAGTGACGATGTGGTCGACCTTCTGGAGGATCTGGAAGAGCCACAACAAGAAGCGATTCTTGACGCACTCGAAGACAGTGACCGGGTCGCTATCGAGCAGTCGCTCTCTTATCCGGAAAACTCCGCAGGCCGTCTGATGCAGCGCGAGGTGGTGACCGCGCCCGAACACTGGACCGTGGGGCAGGCCATCGACCATATGCGCGAGGCAGAAGAGCTGCCCGAGCAATTCTATCACGTGGTCATCGTCGACCCCCGTATGCATCCTGTCGGGCAGGTGACCCTGGGGCGACTGATGAGTTCGCGCCGCACCAAGCCCCTGATCGAGATCATCGAGGAGACCTTTCAGGTCATCCCGGCGGCGCAGGACGAAGAAGACGTGGCCTATGCCTTCAACCAGTATCACCTGATCTCTGCGCCGGTGGTGGATGAGGACGGACGGCTGGTCGGTGCCATTACCATCGACGATGCGATGGCGGTGCTGGACGAGGAACACGAAGAAGACATCCTGCGACTGGCCGGTGTCGGCGAGGGGAGCCTCTCGGACCGGGTTTCCGAGACCACCAAACAGCGCTTTCCCTGGCTTGCGGTCAATCTGGTCACCGCGATCTTTGCCTCATTGGTGATCGCGCAGTTTGAGGCAACGATTGCGCAGTTTGTGGCGCTGGCGGTGCTCATGCCCATCGTGGCTTCCATGGGCGGCAATGCCGGGACGCAATCTCTGACGGTGGCCGTGCGCGCGCTGGCGACCCGCGACCTGACGGGATCAAACGTCTGGCGGGTGATCCGGCGCGAGGTGCTGGTGGGGCTGATCAATGGCGCCATCTTTGCAGTGGTGATGGGCATCATCGGGGTGGTCTGGTTCGGCACGCCGATGCTTGGGGTGGTGATCGCTGCCGCAATGGTGATCAACCTTGTCGTCGCGGGGCTCGCGGGAACGGTGATCCCGGTTATTCTTGACCGTATCGGTGTCGACCCGGCGCTGGCCTCGGGCGCATTTGTGACCACGGTGACGGATGTTGTGGGCTTTTTTGCCTTCCTTGGCCTTGCGGGTGCGGTACTGCTGTAACAGGTCGGCAGGAGCAGGACATGAGCGAGACGGATCACAATGCGGCCGATTTGGCGGCGATCAAGGCTGCGGCGCGCAAGGCGGCTTTTGTGCGTCGCAAGGGCGCGTTTGAGGCGCAACGCCCCGGCGCGGCGGGCCATCTGGCCGAGGTGCTTGCGGGCTATCGCGGCGTGCCGCTGGCGGGATATATGGCGATCCGCACCGAGATCGACCCGGTGGCCGTCATGGCCGAGGCCGCGGCCCATGGTCCCGTGGGCGTGCCGGTCATTCAGGGCGCAGGCCTGCCGCTGGAGTTCAGCCGCTGGCAACCAGAAGGCGCGCTGCGCGATGGCCCCTTTGGCGCCAAAGTCCCGGAATTGGACGATTATTTCGACCCCGAAATTCTGATCGTGCCGCTGGTGGCCTTTGACGCGGCGGGCAATCGGCTGGGTTATGGCGGCGGTTTTTACGACCGCACGCTGGAACGTTTGCGCGCGCGCCGCGCCACCCTCGCAATCGGCTTTGCCTTTGACGCGCAAGAGGCCGAAGGCCTGCCACTGGAGCCCACCGACCAGCCGCTCGACATGATCGTGACCGAGAGCCGGGTGCTGGATTACAAACGCGGATAGTTTCGGGGCGGCATGGCGCGCCGTGGCGCGCGCCCGGCGTTGCCTCTGCTGGGCTGTCGTCGTTCTGGCGACTTAGAACCCCAGCTTTTCCAGACGCCATGCCAATTTGCGGTGGATCACCGGTGGCAGCAGGTCTTGCAGCAGCTCTCGGCGGGCCACCTGACGGTCACGCTGGTCTTTTGAACCGGGGCGCGGTTTGAACAGCGTGGTATGGCTCTTGCGGGTGCTGTCCCATGTGGCGGTGTAGTAATAAAGCGCAATCGACATGCGCGGCTCGCCATCGGGGTGATTCACCGGCTCGGGGTTGCCATGCCAGCTCTCGGAGGAGGTGGAGAACATGCACATCCGGTTAAAGAGCGGCACGTAACTGGCCAGTTTCCCAGACATATTCTCATCCCAGACCTCAAAGGAGCCGCCATATTCCTCGCGCCAATCCTTGTTGAGATAAATCAGCAGATTGACCCGGCGTTCCAGATTGAGGCCCGCATGATGGTTGAAATCCGCGTGGATATCCAGATGGCCGCCATTGGCCACCACATGAATGCCGCCGCCTGCAAAATAAGGGTCCGGGATCAGCCCTTTGATACCGGTGAGTTCCTCGATAAAGGCAATCACCGGGCGCGAGTTCAGTGCATAGAACAACTGTCGCGTATACATTGGCAGGCGCTCGGGCACATAAGAGGTCTTCAGCCGTTCTTGCGGGCGGTCATAGCTGTTGGCAGCTTCTGGCAGCTGTTTCAGCTCCTCGCGCACACGCTCCAAAATTTCCGGGTTCAGGAAGTTGTCGTAACCGCCATAATTGAACGGTGCGCGGGCTTGATACTCCGCTGCCAGCGGCTCTGCGGCGGCACGGGCATCGCGCGAAGCCATCAAGAGGGTGTCAGGATCAAGGTTCAATACCGGTGTGGACATGTTTTGGACTCGTCTGAAAAAATTACAGCGGCGCTGGGATTGGCTGCGCTTGGATATAAGGGTCAGACTTGTCGGCCTGCGGCCAGTACGCAACTCTTTTATTAAAAAGCCGCACATCTTCGGTTGGTCCATAAGGATAGGAGGGAGAAATTCTGCGCAAAGGGCGGGATTGTTGGCCAGCGCAAAACAGTGACGCCTGTACGGTCTGCGCGCAGGCGCGACAGTGCGGGCAGAAAACCGCAGGCTTTGCCCTTGTGGCGCGCCGCCACTGCGCCTATTCCGGGGGCATGCGAATTCTGTTTCTTGGCGATGTGATGGGCCGCGCGGGACGTGCGGCGGTGAGCGAAACCCTGCCGCGTCTGCGCGAGGAGTGGCGGCTCGATTTTGTTGTGGTGAATGGCGAGAATGCCTCCAACGGGATGGGGCTGTCGGGTGAACATGCCAAGATCCTGTTTGAGGCAGGCGCGGATTGCGTGACACTTGGCGATCATGCCTTCGATCAAAAGGACATGCTCCAGTACATCGAGCAGGACAGCCGCATCGTGCGGCCGCTGAACTTTGCCAAGGGCGCACCGGGGCGGGGGCATCGGCTGTTCACCGCACGCGGCGGTCAGAAGGTTCTGGTGCTGCAAGCGCTGGGGCAGGTGTTTATGAAACGCGCCTTTGATGATCCTTTTGGGGCGGTCGAGGGCGTGCTGAAATCGCATCCACGCGGTGGTCTGGCGCAGGCGATCATTGTCGATATGCATTGCGAGGCCACCTCCGAGAAGATGGCGATGGGGCATTTTTGCAATGGTAAGGCGTCGCTTGTGGTTGGGACACATACCCATGTGCCGACGGGCGATGCGCAGATCCTTGAGGGCGGCACCGCCTATCTGACCGATGCGGGTATGTGCGGCGACTATAATTCCGTGATTGGCATGGATAAGGCGGAACCGATGCGCCGTTTCCTCACTGGCATGCCCAAAGGGCGCTTTACGCCCGCCAGCGGTGCCGCAACGCTTTCGGGCGTTTATGTGGAAACCGACGATCGTACCGGTGCCGCCAAACGCATCGAGATGGTGCGTCAGGGTGGCCTCTTGCAGCAGGCCGCGCCTTAATCCCGGGCGCGCTACGCAAAACCGGTGGTCCTCCCGCCCGTCGTCATGCTTTTTGACAAAAGCCTTCCTCCCGTTGGGCCGGGCCGCGCACG
>NZ_LNWY01000019.1 GCF_001681715.1 Tritonibacter mobilis
CTTTTGTCAACACGTCCTAGCAGGAAAATCAAACAAGAGGTTATGAACTGGGTACTCTTGCGGTTGAGGTCGGTCTTACATTGCAAAGTGAACATGATGATCAGACTCGCTCGAAGGAGTAGAGATTCGCTTGTCGCCCCTTTTAATTCGCGGGTTTCCCTTACTTGAATCGGTACCTATCTACTGCCTTCCCAATCCTTTCATTAATCGGTATCGGGTGTTCATCAGACATGCGCTGGATCGCCTCGATCTGGGTGTCCAAAAACTCTCCGAAATGGGAAGGTTGGATCCCAGACGCCGCCGCGTGGGACACCAGTAGCCCAAGGATTTGCCGGTCCAGCATCCGCAAATGTTCGGCCCGGTTGGTCTCGATCACATCGCTTGGCAGGACACCAGAGCAGTTCTCATGCAGGTCATTGGCGATGACGCTGGCGACCTCGCGCCAGAGGTTGTGTAAGGGCCAGCGGGCGCGGTTGCTGTCGGTGGTGGGGCGGGTGTATCGGATCTTTTCACAGAACTCGGTGTAGGCGTCGCCCACCATGTTACGCAGGTCTTTCCATGACCGCATTTCCCATCGGTTGCGCAGTTGTTTTGCCCCCATCGTGCCCTTGTAGCTCCGAGATCTCGCCTTCGGACTGTGTATGGATCAGCGTATCGGTGAATGACATCTGTTGGTAGATTTGCGTCACATCCGCTTGGTTGCGGCTAAGGCGATCCAGACCTTCGGCGAGGACGACGTCGAAGTGATGGTCCTGGTTGTCTCGCAGAAGTGACTGAATTACGCTCCGCCTGTACCGCCGTGATAGGGGATGCTCACGTTCAGCGCCTTTTGGCGGCGGCACAGGGTGCTGAAGTCCGGCATGGTCCAGTCAAGCCCGACCAACTGCAGCAGGCTCTGCACGAACCCGGTCGTCTGTCTCAGGGGCATGCCAAAGAGCACCTTCATCGTCAAACAGGTCTGGATCGCGGCATCGCTGAAGCTCTGTTGGTGACCGCGCTTCTCGGTCGGCAGAGGGATCCATTCCATGACAGGATTAAACCAAATCGTCAATGATCCCCGCTGACGCAGTGCTTCATTGTAAGCCGACCAGTTCGTGGTCTTGTACTTCGTAGGGGCCCAAGAGTTCATGCCTACCAGCTATCAGCCTGGATTCATGTCGTGAATCCCTTACCCGATTTGTGCAACAACGCCCCCTATGTGGCTAAACAGCATAAGCCGCGCAGCACGCATTGACCTATGTCTTTGCGAGTGCTGCACGGCTTATCTATTAACCGAACTGTTCAGAGTTCGAAGAGTTCATGTCGTTCTCGGAGTCTATCTCGCAATAGTTGGAGGGTAATACTGTCGGTTGCCAAGTCGATATCAGTACAGTCCTCTGTTCCAACCTGCTCTCGCAAAGTGTCAAAGAAAGTGGACATCCCTCCAAGGGTTTGGGAGATCAGGTCAAAATCTTGCAGCTCACGAATTTCAGCGCTGGTGGGGGGGGAACGACGCTCGAGTATTGTCAGCACTGTATCTTCAAGCTGCTGAATCTGCTTTTGCAGTTGGCGCATTTCGCGCGCCGAATTTGCATAAACAGTATCGAGCGGTTTAGAAGAATTCGCGCTCATCTCACAGGCGCCCCACAACTTGTTCGATAGCCTGTCGCATAGATGCGACCGTGAAGGGCTTGCGAATGATATTATTCAAGCCGAGCTTCTTGCCAACCTCGATCATTTCAGGGGTCGGTTTGCCCGTCACCAGAATGAAACCAATGCGTTGGGTCGCAGCATGCCCACGTACTGCCTGCAGCAGACCGAGACCATCCATGCCGGGCATGTTGTAATCCGATAGCACCAAGTGAACTGGATTGGTCGCCAGTTTTTGGAACGCAGATTGCCCGTTGTTTTCGACGAGATAGTTCTTGACGCCGAGTTCATCGAGACACTGGGTAAGAATGCCTCGGCTGGTCGACATGTCGTCGACAACCATCACGCGCAGAGAGTCTTTCAAGCTCATCGTTTTTTCCTCGTGTTCTCGTCTTGGCTAACCGTGAGTGAAACTAGCCTGGGGTATTGACGTATGTTGTGATGCCGACCGTCTTCAAATGTTGTGATGCCGGGCCGGACATTCGTTCTGAGTGACCTATGAAAAGGTACCCGCCGGGGGTCAGTGTGCGTTGGAACGCTTGCCACACTTTCTGTTGCGTCGGATTGTCGAAGTAGATTGCGACATTGCGACAAAAGATTGCATCGAACTTCCCTTTGAATGGGAAAGGCTCAATCAGGTTCAGCACACCATAGGTGACCTTCTGGCGTAGGTGCTGAGGCACGCGGCCGGTACCCTGTTTCGCGCCCGGTTCGAGCTTCATCTTGTACTGTTTGGGAATGCCATCAAAATCCTCTAGCGGATATTGGCCTTCCTCTGCTGTTCTGACGACAACCGGGTCGATGTCTGTGCCCAGGATCTTTATGTCGTAACGATCCGCATCGGGGCACATGTCGTGCAGGACAGCGGCGATTGTGTAGGGCTCCTGTCCGATGGAACATCCCGCGGACCAAATTCGGACGCGCCCCCCTTTCTTTGCCTTCTCCAGCAATGGTGGAAGAACGTCATTGCGCAACGTCTCAAAATGATGCGGTTCCCGGAAGAACTGCGTCACATTGGTGGTCAGCAGGGACAGAAGTTCGCTTCTTTCTTGATCCGCATTTGGTCCATCTAGCTGCTTCAAATATTCTTTGAACGCTTTGATGTTTTGCTTTCTCAATTTCCGAGACAAGCGTGAAGAGACCAGAGGTTTCTTGCTTGGCGACATCGCCAAGCCGAAGTGTTTGTATGCGAATTGAGCAATGGCCTCGAAATCCTGATCAGACAGGATAATGCCATCGTCAAAGGGTTCGATTTGACCAGCGATGCTCACGAGAGGCCTTGCTCCGGTGCAGAAATGACAGCGTCCAGATTGATGATACGAACCATGGTGTCATCATGGGAAATGATCCCCTGAATATACTCCATCGTGTATCGGCTATCGACAGGGGGAGTGTCTTGGATCTCTTCTGGATTGATCGAGATGATCTCGGACACGGATTCTGCCAGCAGTCCCACGGGCTTGCCATGAACAGCAACCACGATCACGACATTCCGTTCGCTTGCCTCTGTTTGTTGCAGGCCGAAACGGGCGGATAGATCATAGATCGGAATCACTGCGCCGCGCAAATTCATCACACCCAGCACATCCATAGGAGCATGCGGTAGGATTGTGACAGGAGCCCAGCGGCGGATTTCCCGGATTTGGGTGATTTTCAGGCAGAAGGCCTGGCCGGCAACGGTGAAACTTACAAACTCGCTCTGCTGAGCATGTTTGACCTCTTGGTCGCCAATTTTAACTTCAGCTTGCGATTGCATTGCTCATTCTCCGATCTGAATCAAAGGTGGCCGATGTCGGCGAGGCCGCGATGATGCTTTCTGAGTCCAAGATCATGGCGATTTTACCGTCGCCCAAGATCGTTGCCGCTGCCACGCCTGGGATGTTTCCACAAACGCCATCGAGGCTTTTGATCACGACCTGTCGTTGGTCGTGAATATCGTCCACGGCGAGGGCGCTACGTTGCCCCGTTTCCGTTTCTACCAAGAGATACACTCCAGGTGGTTTGTCGCCTTCGGGTTTGCGCAACCCGAGAGCACCCGCTACGTCACAAATCGGGACAAAGTTGCCGCGAATGGACAGCAACGTGCCGTCAGCGCCCAGGCTGTTGATCATGTCATCACTGCCACGCATCGTCTCAATGATGGATGTAATCGGGACAACCATGGTTTGATCCGCAACGGACACAACCATGCCGTCCATGACTGCCAAAGTGAGGGGCAATATGATGGTAAAGGTAGATCCTTTGCCCGGCGTGGACGAGACGTTGATCCTGCCGCCCAGTGCCGTCACCGCGTTTTTGACCACATCCATGCCAACACCACGTCCAGAGAGGTTTGACACCTCCTTTGCAGTGGAGAATCCCGGCAAGAACAGCAAGTTGTCGATTTCTGCATCTGTCAGGTCGGCATTTTCCGGGATCAATCCCTTCTCAATGGCGATCTGCTTGACGCGGGGACGATTGATCCCTGCACCATTGTCTTTAATTTCGATGCAGACACTGCCGGACCGGTGCGACGCTGATAGGCGAATTTCACCGGTTCGGTTCTTGCCAGCGGCTTCACGATCTTCCGGTTTTTCGATGCCATGATCGACAGCATTCCGAAGGATGTGCGTCAACGGATCAGAGAGGCGCTCGATTACGGTCTTGTCGACCTCGGTATTTTCACCTTCAGTGATCAGTTTTGCCGTTTTCTCCGTCGCCGATGATGCCTCGCGGACAATACGTGCCATCCTCTGAAAGAGTGGCTTCACGGGCTGCGCACGGATAGACATGACGCCTTCCTGTATGTCGCGCGCCAGATTCTTAAAGCCTTCCAGTTCAGTTTCGACATCGCGCAGATCAGCCACATCAAGGTTGGCAATCTGCTGCGCCAACATCGAATGGTTGATGATGAGCTCGCCAACCGCGTTGATCAGCCGGTCCACCCGCTCCAGATCAACACGAAGGGTCGGCTTAGGTCCGCGTTGTTCTGACTTATTGCTCTCCGGCTTTACTGTTTCGACCTTTTCCGTCGCTTGAGGAGTTGCCATTGGAGTAGCCTCTGCAGGTGCCGGCGCGTCAAAAGGGGCTGGCGTCTCGGGCTCGGCACTATCCCCGGGGACGCCAAATGCGGCGTTCAGTGCAGCCAGGGCAGCGGCTTCCTCCTCTGCGTCCTTGTCGGATGCAATTGAGAGTTCACACAGGCCTTCGACAAATTCGAATACTGCTTCAACCGCAGATTTCGGCTCTGTCGTGGTCAAGGTCAGGTTCCAGGCGAGGTAACTGTCATCCATCGCCATGGCATCAAAACCGGGGAGTTCTGTTTCATCCAGAACAACCTCTAGCGTGCCAAGCTCGGACAGAGCCTGAAACAAGAAGAATGGTTCGTTGCCGGTCCCAAACATTTCTTTGAGCGGCCGGAAGCGAATTTCATAGGACTTCTCTTCCTCCGCTGCCAAAGGCAACGGAACCGAAGGGCCGCCGAGCCCCATAGGCTCAAACGTGAGATCCTCTTCTTCCTCGTCGAGATACTCTTCAAGGCCTGCAATGAGGACATCATTGTGTTCCTCATCGACGCTGCCGCCATCGCGAGAAACGGTGACAAGATCCGCAAGATGATCGCTACAGCGCAAAAGCAACTGGATCAGCTTGGTATCAAGTTCGAGTTTGTTGGACCGAACCTCGTCAAAGACGGTTTCAAATTTGTGGGCAAATGCCACTAACTCATCAAGCCCAAATGCCCCGGCACCACCCTTAATCGAGTGCACAGCCCGGAACACGGCATTGACAACCTCGGGATCGTGATCGCCTCCTTCGATAGCGGTCAGACCCTCATCCATCGCTTCGAGGAGCTCTTCACACTCCTCAAAGAATGTATCTTGAATCGACCCCGACATTTTATGCAACCGCTCCGGTCACGCGCTTTAGCGCAAAAATCAGGGATTGATCGTCAAAAGGTTTGGTAATCCAGCCAGTTGCGCCAGCGTCGCGAGCGCGTGCTTTCATCTCAGGTGCGCTCTCGGTCGTCAGCACGAGGATCGGTACCTTGGAGTTGATGCCGTCCCCCCGCAGTTCCTCGATCACACCAAAGCCATCAAGATTGGGCATGTTGATGTCGGTAATCACAACATCGGGCGCCACATCATCATACATGTCAACGCCTTCACGCCCATCAACGGCGCAATGGTACTCAAAACCCGCTTCTTCCAGCGTTGCCGCCAGCAGATTCCGGATAGTACGAGAGTCGTCGATTGCCAGAACTTTGGTTTTCATACTGTTTCCTCGTCTTCAAATCGGTTGGGTTCCAAACCCAGAAGGGTGAGGGATTTTCTGCACCCCTCGTTGACATTAGTGACCGAGAAACCCAGGCCCTCGGAACGCCACTGTTGCTCTGCTCCCAAAAGCAGTTGCAGGCAGCGAGACGGCATTACCGCAACTTTGCTGCAATCGACCTCAACAGCCTTGTCACGAGAGGCGTTGAGAAAGGCGACCAGTGGGTCTAGATCCGCGAAGGCATTGGGCAAATCCAGAGTATGCTTTTGCGTTTCGGTGGTCATATTCGCGATTCGCACCCCCGTTTAAGGCGATTGATTTCAGTTCGATGGGAGCAGTCTTAGCTTCAGGGCCTTAACATTTGATTTCCGCCCTTCTGGAGAAATCACCAAAGATCGCTAAAGCCGATTTTGTTCGGACTCATGAAGCAGACCTGCTGACCCAGCATAGCGCCTTGGAAGGGATAAGATTGCAGTTCGACCGGCTATAAGATGTCACCGAGAGAATATAAGAAGATCGAATTTGCCCCCGTAAGGCGCAAATTAACCCCTGATGGAGGAGACATATCCCCAAGTATCATGCGCATCATATTGGATGCGTCGTCTTGGAGGCCCTAATGACTGCGCTGTCTCGACTGAAGATTCGCTACAAACTACCTGCATTTCTTGTGGGATTCGCGGTGCTGGCCAGTACCATTCTCGTGACGGTCAGTACCGTAAATTATCAGAGAAACGCGTGGGTCACGGTCGCGAATCGATTCGAATCCATCGTCTCTGACCGTGAGACAGTCTTGACGGCTTTGTTCAAATCCATTCGTGCAGATGTTGAGGTGCTCGCGCAGATGCCGTCTACGGCGACCGCTACACAACGTATCTCTGCCGCATGGGGTGGAGTGAGCGATTCGCCAGCAGAAACGCTGCGACAGATGTACATTTCTGAAAACCCCAACGCGCCAGATGAACGATTCAAGATGGATCGAGCTCAGAAAACGATCCCGTACAACATTCATCACGCAACATTTCATCCGTCGTTCAGAGAGCTGTTGGTCTCAAAGGGATACAGCGACGCCTATCTGGTGACGGTTGCAGGCGATGTAATTTACACAGTCGCAAAGCAAGATGATTACGGCAGCAACCTGCTATCGGGCGCGCTGAAAGACAGCAGTCTGGCTTCTACGTTTCAGCGGATCATGTCTGCACCGACAGACGAGATTGTGTTTTCCGATTTTGACCGTTTTGCACCGCGAGGGAATTCTCCGAAGGCATTTGTTGGAACGCAAATCGTGGCGAGCAGCGGTCAAGTGGTGGGCGTGTTGATTTTGCAGATACCGGAATCTCTCGTGAATCAGATCATTACCCCGTCCGAGGGGCTAGGCGAAAGTACCGAAGTCTTTCTGGTCGCCGAAGATGGCCAGGCGCGGTCGCGATCACGATTCGATGATGGTCACAATATGCTGGATGCGCTGACATTTTCGACCCAAGAACGTGTCGCAGAGCAGGGCCAAGTGTTTGATCGCAACGCTGTCGGGCTGCGCGGTACTCCTGTGGTCGCGTTAAGCCGACAACTCTCAATACCGGGCGTGACCTGGTTTTTGACAGTAGAGCAGGAGCGCGCGGAAGTTCTGGCCCCGGTACGCAATGACAGGTGGTTGTTGATCCTGACATCTCTGGCGAGCGCGCTGCTTATGACCGCAATCGGTTGGTGGTTCGCGCGTAGCTTTCTCAAACCGATCGACGGGCTGTCAGAACGTATGAGTCAAATCAGTGAAGGGAAACTGGATGCTCCTATCCCCGAGGCGGATCGCTGGGATGAGTTTGGTCATATGGGTAAAGTTCTTCAAACCATGCAAGGGGATCTGAGAGCCGCCAAAGAAGCGGAAGCGCGCCGACAGGAACTCCAAGTTCAGCAAGCAGAGGTGGTCCATCATATCAGTGAAGGCCTTGTGCAACTGGCAAACGGAAACCTTGCACATCGGATCACCAATCCTTTCGATGATGAACACGAAAAGCTGAGAACAGATTTCAACGCTGCTCTCACGGAGTTGAGCGGTGTGGTGCGGCAAGTTGCGGATACCGCAGGGGGGATTCGATCCGGCTCCGATGAAATCAGCCAAGCCTCGGATGATTTGTCGTCCCGTACCGAAGCACAGGCCGCAACACTGGAACAGACTGTGGCCGCGCTGGATGAGTTGACGGCGAGCGTTAAATCGGCTGCAGCAGGCGCAAAGAATGTCGAGGACATCGTCAAGCAGGCGCAGGGCGAAGCGCAGAAAAGCGATATTGTCGTGCGCAATGCCGTAGATGCCATGACCAAGATCGAGCAATCGTCAGAAAAAATCGCGCAGATCATCTCTGTCATTGACGATATTTCTTTTCAGACCAATCTCTTGGCTCTAAATGCCGGGGTCGAAGCCGCACGCGCAGGCGAAGCAGGGCGTGGGTTTGCCGTTGTCGCATCGGAGGTGCGCGGTCTGGCGCAGCGCTCTTCTCAAGCAGCACTTGAGATCAAAAATCTTATTTCAGAATCCACTCAACATGTTGGGGACGGCGTCAACCTTGTTGGCGAGGCAGGGAGTTCTCTGAAATCGATTGTCGAGCGTGTTTCGCATATCTCGAGCTTGGTGTCTGAAATCGCCGAAGGTGCAGCAGAACAATCCGCCGGATTGAGTGAAATTAATGACGGCGTGACGCAGTTGGATCAGGTCACCCAACAAAATGCGGCAATGGTCGAAGAGGCGACCGCTGCCAGTCATTTGTTGAAATCTGATGCGGGAAAATTGGCCGATTTGGTTGCGCAGTTTCAAACGGGGCAACCGGTCGCACCAATGCGCACCGTAACAATACCGGAGGTCACAAGCCCGGATTGTGAACCGATGCAAGTCTCAGCACATGGAGATGATCTTGAATTTGATCCACCAGTACCAATGCCTTCCTCTAGCGGGTCTGCAGCGCGCGACCTCTGGCAAGATTTTTGAATGAGCGGGCGAAATACGTGGTCCTTAGTTGACCGGTTCTACGTCGCTGAACATGAACTTCCCGGGTCTCCGGGGCAAACAAACGGGTAGTAAATTGTCTTCATTGAGCGTTTTGATAGTCACCACTGATCGTAACTTTGCCCGGACTCTGCAGAGTCAGATGGAAGCTGCTTATCCCGGCTTGCAGGTGCTGTTGGCCAACAATTTGATGATGGCCTATAATCAGGCCGAAGCTGGGCAGCCTAGTTTTGCATTTGTTGAAGATGGCTTCACGAAACTGCCGGAATTTGAGATGATGTTGGCGCTGTTTTCGGCGCTGGACGTGCGGTGGGTTTCGGTGATGGACGATCGGAACTCCACGCCAGCGCGCCGATCTTCGCCGCTGCTCAATGTGGGGGCGGGTATTTTTGAGCTGACCAAATCCGACAGCCCGCGTCAGTTCATTCAGTACTTTGATATGATGATCAAAGCGCCGCGTAGAAATTCGCCATCGGCAACTTCAGCAAAGCCCTCTGTTGGCAGGGATGACTTCAAGAAGATCATCCTGATTGGGTCTTCGACCGGCGGCGTCGAGGCGCTGAGAAATGTTCTGGTGGGCTTTCCGATCCAATGTCCGCCCACTTTGATCGTGCAGCATACGGGAAAGAGTTTTGGCAGCGGTCTGGTTTCCCTGCTTGATCGGATTTGTCCCGCCAAAGTTGTCGCGGCTGAAGACAATATTCCCCTACAAAGCGGTCACGTTTATATCGCTGCGGGCCAGCCACGACATATGGGAGTCACACCCCGAAAGCCCTTCAAGATTCGGATGAAAGAGGGCCCGAATATCTCTGGGCATACGCCTTCAGTTGACGCTTTATTTTCGTCCGCAGTCCCATTTGCCAAAGATGTCGTTGCCGCAATTTTAACTGGTATGGGGCAAGATGGGGCAAAGGGGATGTTGGATCTGCGAAAAGCAGGTGCAGCGACATTCGCCCAAGACGAGAAAACTGCCGTGGTCTACGGAATGCCCAGAGTTGCCTGGGAAATCGGGGCCGCGCAAAAACAAGTGCCCTTGGCCAGAATGGCCGGTGCAATTCTGCAAGCCTGCAAGACCTGAGACGAGACATCTGGAAGGAAGCCGCTTTGTCGAATGTTTTTCAAAATACGAGTACGGTCACTGTTCTGCAGGGTGACTATAAAGTTACGACCGATCCTAAGGTGGTTTTCTCAACCGTTTTGGGTTCCTGCATTGCGGCTTGCATCTATGATGAACAGGTCGGTGTTGGCGGCATGAACCACTTCCTACTCGCATCCTCATCGGGTGCTGGAGGTGTCAGTGCGCGATATGGTGTGCATGCGATGGAGCTTCTGATCAACGGGATCATGAAGAAAGGCGCGTTGCGGTCTAACCTCAAAGCGAAAGTTTTTGGCGGTGCAAAGATGTCTGCCAACCTATCTGACATCGGTGCAAATAATGCGGACTTCGTACAACGGTTTCTCAGAGAGGAGGGCATCCCGGTGATTTCTTCGTCGGTCGGGGGCACATCTGCACGCAGGGTACGCTTTCACGCCTGCTCGGGTGCCGCGCAGCAGACCCATGTGGCCGATGATCGTCGACTAGGTGAAGAAGAGCGCGCAGCAGTTGCACGTACGCAGGCAGCTCCGGTTCGCAAACCTGCCGCCGCAGACAATGTGACCCTGTTCTGATTTAGAATTCAGCGTCTATGGTCAAAGTTAGTCACAAACCCCTGAATGCATTCGCGTTCAGGGGTTTTAAGTGATGATACCGTGTCGTTCTCGAACATCTTCAAGTGACGTACCCGCGTTTTTCGTCACCGGTGCTAGAATCCGATGTGATCTGGCTGCCAGCACTCTACATGAGGGCTCTTGCTTGACGTTGGACATTAATTGTACGATTGTGCAATAAAAGTGAGGACGCTTATAGTGAATGCCGCCCCTAAAGAACCCAAGTTTCGTCGCGAGAATCCTGAACAGCGTCGAGAGCAGTTAATCGAGGCCACTTTGCGGGTTATCGCGCGCAAAGGTGTTTCCGCAGCGACAGTGCGTGAAATATCTGCCGAAGCAGGCGTTGCCTTTAGTCTGATCCGCCATCACTTCCGCACCAAAGAAGATTTGATGTACGCAGCATATGCTCACCACATGCAGAATATGGCGCATCTTTCGTTGTCTTCTGCAGGCGACATCAGTCGTCCGTTACCTGACCGTCTAAGGCAGTGCATACGTGATACGCTGTCTGCACCGGTGACCAATGGCGAGAGCTTGCAGATTTGGGCCGGGTTTATCCAGATGGTCCCACATGACGATCGTATGAAGCAAATTCACAGCGATACATATTTAGGTTTTCGAAACACGCTAGAGCCGCTCATCAGAGAGGCATTGGTGTCACAGGGCAGTCCCGCGACTCCTGCGGAGGTGGAAGCAAAAGCGATTGCCTGTAACGCCGTTTTGGACGGGCTTTGGCTGGAAGGGTCCATGCTCCCCGATATGTTGCCTCATGACAGATTGACCGCACTCGCAGAGGAGACGGTGTTTCGCATTCTCGGACTGCCTACATCTGTCTGATATCTATTATTTATTTAGGAAATGCCCATGGTAACAGTCGGCCAGACCTTAGTTCAAAATCTCGTTGATCGTGGAGTGGAGATCATATTCGGCATCCCGGGTGTGCACACGATAGAACTGTATCGTGGAATTGAGAACGCGGACATTCGCCACATTACCCCACGCCATGAACAAGGTGCAGGCTTTATGGCCGATGGTTATGCGCGCGTGTCTGGCAAGCCCGGTGTGGTGTTTGTGATCACGGGGCCGGGCCTCGTGAATACAATGACGCCCATGGCGCAAGCGCGTGCAGATAGTGCCCCTATGATTGTTGTCACTGGGGTCAATCGTCGCGACAGCCTCGGTAAGGGGTTGGGGCTTTTGCACGAGTTGCCCGATCAGATCGGCCTCTCACAAACAGTGTCCAAACATGCGGAGCATATCGCGAGTGGGGCTGATCTGGAGGGTGCGTTGACGCGCAGCTTTGCGGCACTCGAAGGTCGCCCAGGACCAGTTCATATCGAGGTGCCCACTGATGTGATGGATCTACCTGTTTCACCCCCCCTGTCGATCACAACACAATGCCAGCAATCGCAGCCGGATCTTGAACCTTTTGTTCAGGCATTGGCCGATAGCGCTCATCCCGTAATCCTTGTTGGTGGTGGGTGTCGTCGACAAGATCAGGCGCTAACGCAGCTGGCTGAGAAGCTAGATGCGCCGGTGGTTCAGACAGTAAATTCACGCGGTTTGATGCATGGGCATCCTTTAACAGTCCCCGCCAGCCCGTCGTTGCAATCTGTGCGCAGCTTGATTGCACAAGCCGACTGCGTTCTGGCATTGGGCACCGAATTGGGTCCGACGGACTATGATATGTACGCAACCGGGACTTATCCCGAGATGGACACGTTGCTGCGCATTGATGTGTGCGACGAACAACTCGCGCGTCACCCTGCAGAACGTACTCTCCTTGCAGATCTGAACGAGTGCCTGCCTGAATTGGCGTGCCAAGTTACTGAAAAAGCGAAAACAAATGGGGCATCTCGTGCAGAGCGCGCGCGAAACGCTGCCCGTCAAGAAGTTGAATCACAGACGCCCGGCTATGGAGATTTCATAGCCCAAGTTGAAACCCTGCGAGAGGCCATGCCCAGGGCGGTCTTGGTGGGAGATTCAACACAAGCGGTCTATGCGGCCAACTTGTACTTTGATCATGATCGACCGGGTGGCTGGTTCAATGGTGCAACCGGTTTTGGCGCGCTGGGTTATGCGATCCCTGCTGCAATAGGGGCTGCGCTTGCAGATCCTTCCGCACCGGTCATTGCATTGATGGGGGACGGGGGGGCACAGTTCACCCTTCCCGAGCTGGGTGTGGCCAGTGATGAGAACCTCCCCGTCCTGTTTGTGGTCTGGAATAACAACGCATACCTAGAGATTGCCAATTCAATGGAGGCGGCGGGTATTGCAGCCACTGGATGCCACCCCGGCGCGCCAAATTTTGAGGCGATTGCAGCGGCCTATCGGTTGGGGTTCAGGCGTATATCACCCGCGCAGCTTGCTGTCGCATTGGCGGAAATGCTGCCGCTCGCAGGTCCGATGCTGCTGGAGATTGATATGCGGGCATGATGCGGATGGCTATTTGATCCCAGCGCGCATGAAGCTCTGAACAAACTGGCGTTGAAACAGCAAAAAGGCCAGCAAGAGTGGTCCGGACGTCATCAATGTGGCTGCATTGATGACGCTCCATTCGACACCTGAATCGATCGCTGAAAAGATGCTCAGACCGACCGTAACGGGGCGCGTCTCTACCGAGTTGGTGATGATCAGGGGCCAGAGGAAATTGTTCCAATGGTGGCTCACCGACACCAGGCCGTAGGCGAGATAGGTCGGGATCGCCAAGGGCATGTAGACCTTTACCAGAATACCAAGTGTCGACATGCCTTCGACTTGCGCCGCTTCTTCCAATTCCTTGGGGACAGACATAAATGTCTGACGCAACAGGAAAATCCCGAACCCCGATGCAATATAGGGCAATGCAATTGCGGGGATTGTATCGACAAGATCGAGAAGCCGGATGGCCTTGTAGTTCTCAACGATGAGGATGTCGGGCATGATCAGCAATTGCAGCAACACCAGCCCGAACAATACGCCGCGTCCGGGAAATTGATAGCGGGCAAAGGCATAGGCGGCGAAAGTGCACAGGACGATCTGACCTGCGAGGATCACGGTCACCAACACGAATGTGTTGAGGAAATAGCGCCCGAAAGGAGCCGCGTTCCAAGCCTTGATGAAGTTCTCTAGCGTGAGCGGCGCAAAAAGATCAAACCGCGCCTCATAAGCCGCCGGATGAACTGCTGTCCAGATCGCATAGGCCAGCGGCAACACCCAGATCAGCGCCAACGCCCATGCACCGGCAGTGTTCAGAATACGATCAGCTGTCATCTGTAGTGTACCTTGCGATCAAAGAGGAAGAACTGCCCGATGGCTAGGATCATCAGGAAGACCAACAACACAACGGTCAGCGTTGCAGCGTAGGCCGTATCCCAAAAACGGAAGGCCACTTCGTAGATGTAGAACAGCAATAGAGAGGAAGCATTGTCCGGTCCGCCTCCCGTCAGGATGAAGATGTGATCAACCATGCGGAACGAGTTCACCACTGCGTTGATCGAGACAAAAAGCGTGGTCGGCATCAGCAGAGGTAAGGTGATGCGGCGAAAGATGGTCCAGCCCCCGGCGCCTTCGACACGCGCAGCCTCAATCAGCGAGGTCGGGATGGTTTGCAGCGCCGCGAGGTAGAAGATCATGAAGAACCCCGCTTCCTTCCAGATCGTTACCACCATCACACCAAAGAGCGCAGAGTTCGCAGAACCAAGAATATTGGTCTGACCAAAACCAAGCGCGCCGCCAATCTGGTCGATAAGCCCGAAGCCGGGGGTATAGAAGAACATCCAGATGTTGGCGACAGCGATCATTGGCAACACAGTGGGCGTGAAATAGGCCATCCGTACAAAGCCACGACCAGCCAATTGGCGGTTGACCCAAAGGGCCATGACCAGCGCAATAATGATCGAGAGCGGGATGGTTCCGGCGGCGTAAATTGCGTTATTCCACAGAACCTTCCAGAAAATCGGATCGCCGATCAGTGTGTCGTAATTCTCAAGGCCTGCCCATTTGGCGGGACGTCGCCCCCGTGGCGTGGTGAAAAAGCTGCTCCACAACGTGGTCAGTGCAGGGAGATGTGTAAAAGCGATCAGGAAAACAAAGCCCGGCAGCAACAGCAGCCAAGCGTGTATCCAGCCTCGTGTGCGCAGCATTTTCGGCTCCTGAAAAACATGCGCGCTAACTCTGATCGGGCAGCGCGCATGGGGTTGATTTTAGCGGTAGTCCTGAAGGATCGCGTCGGCCTTGGCTTGCGCTTCTTTCAGTGCTTCTTCGGAGGTTTTCTGACCGGTGATTGCAGCCGCGAGCGCGTCGTTAAAGATGCGGGTCACGCGCTGGTTTTCATAGGTTGAGAGTTCCGCCACAGCATGTTCCAGCTGATCGCGGGCGACCAGAACCGGTGGGAACTCAGCCGCATAGGCTTTCATGGTTTCAGTTTCCCATGTTTCGGGGCGCGGTGCCACATAGCCGGTTGCAATGGTCCATTTGGCGGATTGCTCCGGCCCGGAAATCCACTTCACGAAATCAAACGCTGCCTTGGCCTGTTCGTCCGAAGCCCCCTTGAAGAGGAAGAAATTGCCACCACCGGTCGGTGCGCCACGACGTTTGTTTGCAGGCAACATCGCCACACCAAAGTCAAACGGAGCATTTTTGCGCACGTTGGTCAGATTGCCGGTCGAGGTCCACATCATTGCGGTCTGACCCTCAAAGAACGCCTTGGGAGTAGCGCCCCACTCAATGATGCCGGGTGCCATCACTTTGTGTTCCTTGGAGAGGTCCACAAGGTAGTCCAGTGCTTCAACAACCTTCGGGTCGTCAAAGCTCACCTCGTTGCCATCCGCGTTGGCAAGGATCGCGCCGTTCTCGGTGGTCAGGCCCTGAAACAGCCAATACGGAAAGCCCGAGGACGGGATGCGCACACCCCATTGGGTCACATTGCCTGCATCGTCCTTCAGGGTCAGCTTTTTGCCCATCTCAACCATCTCGTCCCAGGTCGCCGGGGGCGTTTCGGGATCAAGGCCTGCGGCTTTGAAGGCTTCTTTGTTCCAGTACAGAACCGGGGTCGAGCGCTGGAAGGGGATGCCGTAGGTTTTTCCGCCGGTCTGGGAATTCTCCATGAACGCCGGATAGAAGGAGTTCAGCCATGCCTTGTCTTCTTCGCTGGTGGCAAAGTCATCAAAGGGCATGATCAGGTCTTCATCGAGGAGCGTGAACATGTCGACCGACAGGATCACCGACAGTTGCGGAGCATTGCCGCCGCGCGCAGCGGTGAGCGCTTTGGCTACGGTGTCCTGATAGGAGCCGGCATAGATGGCCTCGATATTTACACCCTCATTTTCTGCCACATATTGCGCCGTCAGTTCCTCGATGGTGTCTGCCGCGGCACCGCCGACGGCGACCGGGAAGTAGAACTGCAAGTCAACATCAGCCGCTGCAGGGGCAGCGGCAAATGCAAGGGCAGCGGCGGCTGCCTTGAATTTCGTCATCAGCATGGTGTCTCTCCGTTGCTTTCACAGCCGGTCGTCGTCCGGCATTGAGCGCCCCCTGTCGAAATCGGGAGCCATGGCAAAACCGCCTGATCGCGGCTGGTCCGCAATCGCTTCGACGGTTCATCTTTGAATGTCTCGGATACGTGCGGCGAGGCTTTCGTCTTCAAGCCGCGAATTCTGTGCGATATCAAACGCGTGGAGTTGATCTGGCGTCACAGCCAGACGCAGGGTTTCTCCCGGCGTCAGACTGCGCGTGCCCGGCAATTTTGCCAAGAGATCCGCTCCCGCGCAGTTCAGTTCAACCAGCGTGTCAGCGCCAAGGAACTCCGCGCCTTTGACCTGTGCTGTGATTGGGCCATCCGCTGACTCCGTCAGTGCTTCGGGCCTTACACCAATGCGCAAGGTCTCAGGCACCCCGCGTAAGGCCTCGCCAAAAGCGGCGGGAGGCAACAGGTTCATCGGCGGTGTACCGATGAAACGCGCAGCAAAGGGGGTGGCGGGGCGCTGATAGATCTCCTCTGGGGATGCGACCTGTTCAATCTGCCCCTTGTTCATCAGCACAACCCGGTCGGCCATGGTGATGGCCTCGGTCTGGTCGTGCGTCACGTAAACCATAGTAAAGCCAAGCGCGCGCTGCAGGCGACGGATTTCGCGGCGCATCTCGTCACGCAGACGCGCGTCGAGATTGGACAGCGGCTCGTCCATCAGGCAGACCGGGCGCTGTGAAATGACCGCGCGACCCAAGGCGACCCGTTGCTGCTGCCCGCCCGACAGCGCTGCAGGTTTGCGATTGAGATAGGGGGCAAGCTCAAGCAGTTCTGCCACCTCATTCAGGCGACGTTGCCGTTCCTGCCGGGGTACCCCCGCAACTTTTAAGCCAAAGACAATATTCTCTGCGACGGTCAGATGCGGGAATAGGGCATAAGACTGAAACACCATGGAGATGCCGCGTTGCGCCGGGCTATATTCTGTGACATCGCGACCACCGATCAGAACCTTCCCTGCGCTGACAGACTCAAGGCCCGCGATAATACGCAGCGTGGTCGACTTGCCGCACCCCGAGGGGCCCAATACGGCTGTGAAAGATCCGGCTGGAACCTCAAGGCTGAGGTCCTCTAATGAGACGGTTTGCCCCCAGACCTTCCGCACATGCTGAAGTGAGATGGCCTGTCCGTTTGCCGCAACGGTCATGTGCTATCCCCTTTGAGCATGGCGACATTGATCAAGACGCCGCGAGAGGCACGCGCGGTGTGAGCGATGTCGATCGAGCAAGGGCAGCGGAATATTGAGTCGTTTGGTTTCATATGAACCTCATAGAGGCTTCATATGAATGTTATGCGACACTCTCGATAGGATTTTGTGTGAGCGCCGGTGAACGAAAATGCCGCGCTTGGCCAAAGCGCGGCATTGGCCACTTTCACTGTTTCTTCGGGATCAAATCTCGACAGAGACCTTTCCGATCGGATTTGAGCAACACGCAAGGATGTAGCCAGCTTCGATATCGTCGTCCGATATGCCACCGTTATGCACCATGTGAACCTCGCCTGAGGTTTTCTTAACCTTGCAGGTGCCGCAGACCCCAAAGGTGCAGCCGGAGGGGATATTCAAACCATTTGCACGTGCTACTGCAAGGATCGTGTCCGTTTCCGCAACCTTTGCGGTAACACCAGAGGTTTCGAACGTCACCTCGACCTTGGTTTCATCGTCCAGCACCACATCATCAAAGTCAGGTTGCTCTGCCGCGGTTTCAACCGGTGCGTGGAAGCTTTCTTGATGATAGTTTTCCATATCAAAGCCGAGGCCTGCGAGCGCGTCCCGCACGGCTTGCATAAAGGGCTCTGGACCGCAGCAATAGACTTCGCGTTCCAGATAGTCCGGGGCCATGAGGCCAAGCATCAACTGGTTGAAGACACCCTGATACCCTGTCCAGGGCCGATAGGGGTCAGGCTCTTCGACCACGAATTTCAGATCCAAACCCTCAGATCGGCTTGCCATCTGTTCCAAGCGTTGGCGAAAGATGATCTCTGAGGGGCGTTTGGCACAATTGACAAAGACGATGTCGAGGTTGTCGCCATCATCCCACATGCTTGTCGTCATCGACATCATCGGTGTGATGCCAGAGCCTGCGGAGATAAACAGGAACTTCTTTGCTGAGCTGTTGGCGTTGGTGAACAGACCTGCCGGACCCAGCGCTTTGATCCGGCTACCAGGGCGCAGGTTGTCCAACATCCAGCGTGTTCCGATACTATCGCGCTGAGCCTTGGCGGTGATGGTGATATTACGCGGCCGCGACGGCGAGGATGAGATCGTGTAGGTTCGGTGCAATGGTCCACCCGGAACCGGGATCTCCACTGTCATGAACTGGCCGGGGTCATATTCAAAAAGGGCACCAGAGGGCGCCTTAAAGGTGAAAGACGCCGTATTGTCCATTTCGGGAATAATGGAGACGCATTCCAGCATCTCCGTATCTTTCCAGATCGCGCGTTCGCTGTTTCTCGGCATGATCGTTTACTCCGCCGCTACAGCTGTTGGGCCGCTGTTGCGCTTGAGGGTTTCGAGGTACCACTGGACGAATTGCAACACGCCGCTTTCCTGCACCTCCGAGTAGGGGCCGGGTTCATAGGCAGGTGAATTGATGCCCATTTGATTGAACTCTACCACCTCACGGTCCTCATCGTTGGTGGCGATCCAGACCTCGGTGAGCCGCTTTAGATCATAATCGACCCCTTCGACAGCATCCTTGTTCACCAGCCATTTGGTGGTGACTTCGGTTTCTGTTGGGCTGATCGGTGTGACCCGAAACACGATGGAATGGTCGGCGAGAAAATGGTTCCATGTGGTTGGATAGTGAAACTTCAGCAGTGACCCGGCATCTGCGAATGCCGCTTGCCCAAGCCACCGGCGGACTGCGGTTTTGCCGTCCAGCGTATAGCTTTCGGCACCCTCTTTCAGGGGCATGCGGGCGACGCGAAACTGGCCGTTCTCACTCATGTGAAAGGTAGAGGGCATCCCGGCTTGTTCGCAGCGCTCAAAATGCGCTTGCAGGTTTGCCGGGGTTTCGCCGCCCTCAATACCTGTGATGGAGGGATCATCTGGGAACGTGCGGCACAGCGAAGGGTGGTTGCCGCCGCAGTGATAGCACTCGCGATTGTTTTCCCAGACGAGCTTCCAGTTTCCCTTCTCAATGATCGAACTTTCAAAGGCGACCTTGGCATTCGAGAGATCATGGATTTCCAAATACGGACGGGCAACATCGGCAAACTGTTCGAAATCTGGCGGGTCATCTGCAAGGCAAATGTAAACCAAGCCGGCGAGTTCGCGGCAGTGTACAACTTTTAAGCCATGTTTGCTGGCGTCGAAGTCTGGTCCCATATCACGGGCCCAGAGCAGGCGACCGTCGAGCTCGTAGGTCCACTGGTGATAGGGGCAAACTAGCTTTGGATTGTTGCCTTTTTTCGCCTTGCAGATCACCGATCCACGGTGGCGACAGGAGTTGTGGAAGGCGCGGATTTCATTGTCGGAGCCGCGCACAATGATCACATTGTAGGTGCCAACCTGATGGGTGACATAGCTGCCAGCCTTTTCCAGCTCGCACGCCGGGATCGCAAAGAGCCATTCCTTATAAAAGATCTCCTGCAGATCAGTCTGAAAGATTTCAGCATCATTATAAAATGCCTGCGCAAGGGCGTGACCCGGATTGTGATTTGCGATCAGCGCACTGATATTGCTGTTCATTTCCTGACTCTCCTGCCGCGCAACGCGGTCGGTGACAGCACGTTTGGCGGTTGGTTGGGGTGCGTACGGCAAAGGGTATCCATTAGGCCGCAGCGGAGGGAACCGCGTCCTTTGAAGATGCCCAAACCGCCGCCCGCGGTTGACGATATCTGCTGAGGCTGGTTTCCGGGCTGAGAGACTGACCAACTGGTCGGAGCGCGACGCCTTCCCGGGTTTCCTCCTCCCAGTGGCCAGATGTCGCGCCCGCAAGTCTCATGACCGTTGCGGGGGCAGCGCCGGAATTGCACCGGCTTCCCAATTCTCCGCCTGCGCAAGCCCAGACGGCACCTCGTGATTCAAAGTTGTATCGAGATTTGACGAATTGGATCTGCGATTTGCGACATTGTTTAATGTGTTCGAGACAAGCCATGTCGCGGCGGGGGAAAAATACCGAGGGTAGCGAAACGGTATACCTCAGCACGGTTCGAAATAGATCACAGCATGTGCCGTGCGGTCTTGTCGGTGAAATCAGTCGGCTGCGGCATCATTGAGTATGCGAACTTTGGGGTTGGCAAAGCGGCCCAATTTGGTGATCCTGCCCCGCATAACCAGACATCAAAAATCCGACTGGGGAGGAAAATATGAAAAAATTCTTGGGACTTACCGCTCTTGCGTCCTTGAGCTTCGCCTTTGCTGCAGAAGCCATGGCGACAGAATGGAATGTCTCGGTCTGGGGCAAGCGCCGCGCCTTTACCGAGCATGTTGAAAAGCTCGCAGAACTTGTTTCTGAGAAAACCAACGGCGAGTTCACCATGAATATCAGCTATGGTGGCTTGTCAAAGAACCGTGAAAACCTCGATGGGATCTCCATCGGTGCGTTTGAGATGGCGCAATTTTGTGCGGGCTATCACCGCGACAAGAACCGCGTGATTACTGTGCTGGAACTGCCTTTCCTTGGCGTCTCTAACCTCGAGGAAGAAGTTGCAGTCTCCAGCGCTGTTTACAATCACCCGGCCGCTGCGGATGAGATGGCTCAGTGGAACGCAAAGCTGCTGATGACCTCGCCGATGCCGCAGTACAACATCGTTGGCACGGGTGAGGTTCGCGACGAACTGGCTGAATTCGAGGGCATGCGAGTGCGTGCAACCGGTGGCATCGGCGAAGCCTTCAAGGCCGTTGGAGCCGTCCCCACGTCCGTCACCGCGACAGAAGCCTATCAGGCGATGGAGTCCGGTGTTGTAGACACGGTTTCCTTCGCGCAGCACGCTCACTTGAGCTTTGGCACGATCAACCGCGCGGATTGGTGGACGGCGAACCTGAACCCCGGCACCGTAAATTGCCCGGTCGTCGTAAACATCGACGCATATGAAAGCCTCTCGGACGCGGAGCGCGAAGCTCTGGACAGTTCTGTTCCAGAAGCGCTGGATCATTATCTGGCGAACTACGGGGAGCTGTTGAAAAAGTGGGATGCGGTGCTTGAGGAAAAAGGCGTCGAAAAAGTAGAGATCTCTGATAAGGTCTTGGCGGAGTTCCGTTCCAAAGCTGCAGATCCAATCCGTGAAGCATGGATCAAGGACATGGAAGCGCAAGGTCTGCCGGGGCAGGAGCTCTATGACCTCGTGCAAAAAACACTCGCAGATCAGCGCAGCGGCAGCTGATCTTCACTCGATCACGTAGGGCCCGGACCCAATGGTTCGGGCCTCTGCGTGTCTTGAGCTCATTTTCAGATATCGGGGGAAGGTATGGCAGGTTCATCAACCGTGCTGAGTGATTCCAGCATCATATCAAAGCTGGACAGGACCCTTTTGCCAATCGAACGGGCAACCGCGATCCTAAGCGGGCTTGCCGCGTTTTCGCTTATGTTTCTGGCGGCGTATTCCGTTGCGGGTCGCCAATTGGACCGCACGTTCCTCGCGCCGTTTTTTGACAAGATCGGTTTGATGGATGGTCCGCTGCCGGGGTATGTCGACTATATCGAAGCCTTGATGCCCCTTATTGCCATTTTGGGTGTCTCTTACGTGCAGCGAGAAGGTGCCCATATCCGGATGGACATCCTTGTGGGTCGTTTGCAGGGACGTGCCCTTTGGCTGTTCGAATTTATCACTGTGTTTTGCATGTTGGTGCTGGTCGTGGCGCTTGTCTGGGGATCATGGGCGCACTTTGACCGTTCTTTTGATTGCGCGCGTCCCTTATGTTCACGCGACAGTTCCATCGACATCGGCCTGCCCATCTGGCCCTCAAAACTTGTGGTTCCAGTTGCGCTGTCTGTGCTGACGGCACGTTTACTCTTGCAAATGGCGGCTTATGCGCGCGCATTTGTGCTTGGTATAAAAAGCCCGCCCGCAGTTCCGCTCATTCAGTCCGTTGCCGAACAAGCCGCCGCCGAAGCCGAGCAGCTGAAGGAGGTAGGTAAATGAGCGATATCGAGATTGGGCTCTGGGTGACTGCCGGGATGATGTTTCTTGTTGTCCTCGGTATGCGCGTTGCGTTTGCTGCAGGATTGGCAGGGTTCGTAGGCCTCGTCTGGTTGCGTTGGAACGGCTTTGACTACGATCCAGCGCGCTTTGGCAAAGCCGTTGAAATCAGCGTGAAAATTGCTGGCCAAGTGCCACACTCAAAAGTGTCCAGCCAAGCGCTCAGTTTGATCCCAACATTCATTCTGATTGGCTATCTTGCCTATTACGCGCGCCTGACCACCGCGTTGTTTGAGGCCGCGAAACGCTGGATCGCGTGGGTGCCGGGCGGGCTTGCGGTTTCGACCGTCTTTGCCACCGCCGGATTTGCTGCTGTTTCGGGTGCATCGGTCGCAACCGCTGCGGTCTTCGCGCGTATCGGCATCCCTGAAATGCTGGCGGTTGGCTACAACAAACGCTTCGCGGCAGGGGTCGTAGCGGCAGGCGGGACACTGGCGTCGCTGATCCCACCATCCGCCATTTTGGTGATCTACGCCATCATCGTGGAACAGGACGTGGGCAAACTGTTGCTGGCAGGGTTTATTCCCGGTGCGTTTTCCGCCGTGGTTTACGCAGGCCTGATCGTGGCAATCGCGATGATTTTCAAATCCGTAGGCCCGCCGGTCACTGGGTTTACATGGCGAGAGCGGTTGGTGTCGCTTCCCCCGGCGTTACCGATCCTTGCGGTTGTGGTGATCATTATTTTCTTTGTGTACAACCCCTTCGGTGAAGCTTGGGGCACACCGACAGAAGGTGGCGCAGTGGGGGCGTTCATCGTGTTCATTATGGCGCTCTTGCGTGGTATGCGCCTGCGAGAGTTGCTGGATGCGCTGCTTGAAACGGCAAAGCTCACGATCATGATTTTCACGATCATTTGGGGCGTTTTGATCTACGTGCGTTTCCTTGGCTTCGCGGACCTGCCACATGCGTTTGCGGATTGGATTTCGTCACTTTCTGCGCCGCCGATGCTTATCCTGATCTGTATTCTCTTGGCTTACGCAGTGCTTGGCATGTTCATGGATGCAATCGGTATGCTGCTATTGACGCTCCCGGTTGTGTATCCGGCGGTTATGGCGCTGAATGGCGGGGAAATGGTCTCGGCCGCGGATTCAGCGTTTGGGATGTCCGGTCCTATGTGCGCAATCTGGTTTGGCATTTTGGTTGTGAAGATGGCCGAGTTCTGCTTGATCACGCCTCCCATTGGCCTGAACTGTTTTGTGGTGGCAGGCGTGCGTGATGACCTGTCGGTGCAGGATGTGTTCCGCGGGGTGATCCCGTTCTTCATTGCGGATGCGGTGACAATTGCGCTCTTGGTGGCCTTTCCGGCGATTGTTCTCTGGCTTCCGAGCTTAGCGGGTTAAATTTTTGCGCCCATTTCACTGTTTTGAAATGGGCGCAAAATACGCACAAAAAACATCATCAAAATAGAATATATCCTTGCCTTCTTCCGTGATTGAAGGGGTTCATTAATTCAATTCGACAAGATTTTCTTTTTAGGTGATCAGCTGTGAAATGCTACCCTTGGTGGGAATGGCTGATCCAAATGCTGCGGGTGTGTGCAGCAGTGTTTTATGAGTAAAAGGTCAATACATGTCGAAATCAAACATCCACGACTTCGCGGTGACATCTCAGTCAAAGCCAATTTTACTGAACGTCCTTTCCATTGATGACGATGAAATCGACAGAATGCGATTGCTTAAAACCTGTCGTAAAGCCGGTTTAATGGTGGATTTCACCGAAGCCGCAAACCTTGATGAGATGCGAGAATGCCTCGCGGTGGAAACATATGATTTGGTCTTTATCGACCATAATCTTGGGATGGATACGGGGCTGGATGCTTTAGGTATTCTCCTCGCCCACGAAGAGCAGGTAAATGCGGTTCCAATCATGCTGACCTCCTCGGTGGATTACCATATCGCGGTCGAGGCGATGCGTCGCGGTTGCGCGGATTATATCGTCAAAGATGAGCTGACGGTCGACGCGCTGATCAAATCTGTGACCTCTGCAATTGAGCGCCGGGCGCTCTATGGTGCGTTGTCAGAGGCGCGTAGCTCGGAAAGCGAATTGAAGTCGATCTTCGAGCGTTTCATGGTCAGTTGTGGTCCGGAGATGCGGGAGCTTTTGCGTCGCAGCATGATGGGCGTGCGCGCAGTGAAGATGCAGGCCCGGAGCGATGATAACGTCGACCCGACACTTCTTGCCAACCTGTCAATGTTTGAACGCGGCGCAAAAGATCTCGTTGTCTTTATGGACGATCTCGAAAGTGTCGTTGGTGCTGGTCGTCGGCTGACCGTGAACGAACTTCGCAAACGCATTCAGTGAGTATGTGACCTCAACCGCTGCGGATATTTGCGACGCGGCGGCAGACATCTGGGTCAATTCCTCTAAAGAAAGGTGACGGCCGTGTCGCCAAAAGGACTATCGATTAAGCTCAAAGTCGCCCTCGTCGTTTGTTTGGTTTCGGGGGTGTCTTTCGGCGTATTTTTCTTATTGAACTACAATGACACCGTTGCGAGAATTCATGCGCATTCAGAGCAACTTCTGAATCGCGATCATAAAACTCACGCGCGCTACGTGCTTGATACGTTGACAACAATGCGACAGGACTCTGAGACTCTTGTCGGCTTCCCTCCGATTTCCGGTATTTTCCGCACACGGGCAAGTGCCGATCAAACTGACCCGCTAGATGGATCTTCGCTTGAGGATTGGCGTTCGCGACTTGAAACACTGTTTACCAGCGTGCTTGAAAACCGGAGCGGATACAGTCAGATCCGCCTCATGCTTTCTGAAAACAATTGGTCCGAGTTCGCGCGCGTGAATCTCGTGGATGGGGCGCTCACGGTCGTGCCTCAGTCTGAGTTACAAGAGAAGGGCAATGAACCGTATATCCGGGCGCTGCAGGGCGCGACAACAGACGAGCTCTTGTTTTCTAATGTCACGCGAAACCGTGAAAACGGTCAGGCGGTCGGACCACCAACCTTACGATCAACCAAAAGGTTGATAGATGAAAATGGTGAGACCGTTGGAGCAATCGTGATTAACGCGCGTATCGCCAATCTCCTGACCATTCCCGATCACCCTGATGAGATCGGACGAACCTATTACGCGATCACCAACCATATTAGCCCAGCCTTTCCGCTGACTGCAGAAGACCGTAGTTTTACGATCCTGCCCACGGGCATGTCGAGACCCGTAGATCAGCACGCGCTGGCCGGGCTTCCGGCAGAAAGATTGATCGAGTTGGAAGAAGGGCGTGGTGCGTTTGTAAGTACCTTAGAAATCACTGACGCCCACGTACCTTTTAGCTTTCGTATAGCCACAGATGTCGACATGGGCGCACTCTATGCGACAGCGCGAACGGAGCTCTGGCGCAATCTCGGTCGTGCACTGCTGCTAACAGTTCTTGCATCAGTCCTGGGCTACGTCTGCACTGATCGTCTGCTGACGCCACTTCAGGCGTTGGTTAAGGATATAAAACTCAATACAGGTCCTCGCTTAAGCCCGATCAAAAGCAATGCAAAGGGCCACGATGAGATTGCATTGATCGCACAGAATTTCACGCAACTGACCAATGATCTGATCAGAGAAACTCAGCGCCTCGATATGGTTTTATCCAACGTGACCGAAGGTGTGATAACCTTGTTGGAAGATGGCGTCGTGGAAGATTGCAACCCCGCTGCCTGCCGTATTCTTGGGAGCAATGCGCCCGAGTTGAACGGAGTTTCACTTCTATCGCTGCTTGGTTTCGATGTTGAGGAAACAGCATTGATATTAAGCGAGGCGAAGGCCGCGCACGAGTCGGGTGTACCAGTTCAGCGGGAGATCAATAGTGCCCGGGCGGACGGCAAGCCAATGGTTTTAAACCTATCTTTGCGGCATGCGTCCTACATTGAGGGCAATCGTTTTGTTGCCATGATCCGTGATGTTACGGCGCGCGCGGCTGCGACCGAGCAATCTGCCGCCCTGATTTCTGCGCTCAGGCGTTCAAATGCAGAATTGGATCAATTCGCCTATGTCGCTTCCCATGACCTCAAAGCACCGCTGCGTGTCATCAACAACGCCGTCTCCTGGCTTGAAGAAGACTTGGAGCCCTATCTGACGGATGACACCAGAGAGAGCATGAACCTCCTCCAAAGCCGAGCAAGCCGGATGGAGCGGCTCTTGAATGATCTCCTTCACCATTCGCGGATCGGCAGAGTTGCCGAACCTGATGCGAAGGTTACGGGAGAGCAGCTTGCTAAGGGCATTGTAGAATTGTTGGAAATACCGGGAGGTATCACGCTTAGCTTCTCAGATGCCTTCCTCGGGGTGAGTGTTCGTAAGCTGCCACTGGAGACCATCCTGATAAATCTCATCGGAAACAGCATCAAACACCACGATCTTAAAGAGGGGCGCATCAGGGTTGATGTGGAGACAGGTGACAGGTTCTTGCGCTTTTGTGTGGAGGACGATGGCCCCGGGATAGATCCGATCTATCATGAGCGCATATTTGAGATTTTTCAGACACTGAAGTCCCGTGACCAGCTCGAAAGCAGTGGCATGGGACTGGCGATTGTTAAGAAACACATAGAAGTGGCGGGCGGCGAAATCTCTGTAACTTCGGACGGCAAACGCGGGACGACCTTTGAATTTCTTTGGCCCGTTAGTGTGCCACAACAGGATAAGGCGGCATGATGTCATCACAGGCAGCACCAGCGCAGGATGTTAAAATTATCCTTGTGGAAGATGATGATGGGGATGCCAAGGCGATCCGCCGTGCGTTCTCCAAGGCGAGGATCGCGAACCCTCTCATTCGGTTTCGAAATGGTCGTGAAGCGCTGTCTTTTCTCAAGGGGGAAACCGATCAGGACCCACCGCTACAATTCGTGGTGTTAAGCGACATCAATATGCCTCGTATGTCAGGTATCGAGCTACTCGAAGCGCTGCGCGACGATCCGACACTTCACAAAACGCTGTTCTTTGTTTTGACCACGTCAGACGATGAACGTGATATCACCGCAGCCTATTCCAACAACGTCGCCGGATACATACTGAAATCGCAGGCTGGTGACATGTTTATCGAGTTGATGACTGTGATGAATAACTTTTGGCGGATTGTCGAGTTGCCTATCATCGATGTGCGGGGCGGGGCGCATGGTTGAAAAAAACATCCTCATCGTGGATGACGATGCAGGTGATCGCAAAATGATGCGACGCCACCTCCTCAGATTGTATCCGAGCGTCTCTACCCTGGAGGCTGATAGTGGAGAAGCAGCGCGTGCTTTTTTCGAGGAAGACGTCGAAGTTATCTTTTTAGATTATCAGTTGCCGGATATTTCCGGCCTTGATCTGATGTCCAGTTTCTTTCGGCGCTGGCCGCATTGTGTGATCTTTATCATGACGGGGCAGGGGGATGAGGAGATCGCAAAAAGCGCGATCTTAAGTGGCGCTGCGGATTACATCGCCAAATCTGCCATAACGTCCGGGGCCTTGCAGCGGATGATTGCCAACGGACTTCAGGTTGCGCGAATGCGGTGGCGGATAGAAGAACATCAAAAGGAGTTGCAGCAATTCTCCGATGTCTTAGTGCATGATCTTCGCGCCCCGATCAGAGCCATAAAATTCCTGAGCGACCAGATCCTTGAGGACTTTGATGCCGGTGATTTGGAAGAGGTTAAGCGCGAGTTCGATCTGATGAAGCGGTCTGTTTCCAAAATGTCCGATCTGATCGAGCGGCTTGCCAGTCATATTAACCCGCATAGCGAGGGGGCACCCGAAACGGTATCTGCCGACAGTTTGGTCGAAGCGGCGTGTCTGGTAATGGCACAAGATATCTCAAACGCGGATGCGGATATATCGTCCGATTTCGGCGATCTCGAGGTCTATTGCTTCCCGCCAGACATATCCCAGTTGCTTCAAAATCTTATCGGTAACTCGATCAAGTATCGCAGCGAGGCCCGGCCTTCGATCCAGATTACGGCGCGCCCGCTGAACAGCGGTGTTCAGTTTTCCATTCGTGACAACGGAATTGGGGTGCCGGAGGAATATCGAACCCGCATTTTTGAACCGTTCAAGCGGCTGCAACGTAGCAGTGACCTGCCCGGTAGCGGTCTTGGACTCGCGACATGCGCAAAAATTGCCAAACGCCACAATGGTGAAATTTGGTGTGAACCGGAGACAACCGAAGGCACCTTAATTCACTTCACATTGAAGTTGCGGCCCGCCCAGGTGGCGTCAGCTGTAGCAGCCACGTAAGATTGAGGCTGCGTACCATCCGGGAAGGCCAAGTTCATCAGTTCGCTCAGTTAACGCGTTTTTCCAAAACCAGAAAGGTCATCATCCCAAGGGGTGGCAGTTTGCGCAGTTCTGCAATTTGCAGTGATGGCTCTTGCAAGATGGTGTCCATTTTAAAGTCTGAATGCCAGCCGATCAGGTTGGCCATCGGTGCCGCGACACGCTCCAATCCCGCCATTACACCCGTGGTCTTGGCAAAGTGATTGGTGATGACGACTTTTCCGCCGGGTTTTAGCACTCTGGCGATCTCGGCCATGACCTTTTCCGGTTCAGGGACCACCGATAGAACGTGCATCGCAGCAATGGTGTCAAAGCTCGCATTTTCAAAAGCCAGTTCGCGGGCATCCATGCGTTGAAGATCAACACGGTTTTGGAGCTCAAGCGCATCCACTTTCCGCTGGGCTTTGGCGAGCATTTCAGCGCTGAAGTCAACGCCGGTTATCCGCACTTCGGGGCCGTAATGAGGCAGCGACAGTCCGGTTCCGACGCCCACTTCGAGCACATGCCCTTTGCGATCATTGATAAAACTCACAGCACGGCGGCGCCCGACATCTGTGACCGCACCGAAGGTTCGATCATAAACCGGCGCCCATCGGGCATAGGATGACTCGACCGCTTCAATTTTCAATTCAATGTCCTTTCCTATCTTCAGAAATGCGATGGGACAGAATGCTCCAGAAAACTACAATCAAATATGCCACACACAGAACTACAAGAGTGATCCAAGCATAAATAAGTACTGCCGACCCAAGTACCGCAAAACCGACCAGAAAAAACTTCACGTTGTTGCGAGAGATTTTTGCGGTTTTGAAGGACCAGACGGGGAAACGCGCGATCATGGCCCATCCGACGAGGATCAAATGCAGGCAAATGACGACATCGGGCAGCAAAGGCGCGTCGGCAAAAGCGAATGACAGAAACATCGGCAGCATCGCCAACAAAGCGCCAGCTGGCGATGGAATGCCGGTGAAGTAAGCGCCAGCAGTGTCTTTGTCTTCGGGCGTGTCAGATTTTGCGGTGACATTGAACCGGGCGAGGCGCACGACACAACAGATCGCGTAAATCAGGACCGTTATCCAGGCGATACCGCGCAAATCCTGTAACGCCCAAAAATAGATGACCAGTGCGGGGGCGACGCCAAAATTTACAAAATCTGCAAGTGAGTCCAACTCGGCACCCATCTTGCTGTCACTGTTGAGGAGGCGAGCCAACCGCCCGTCCAATCCATCCAGAACGCAAGCGGCAAGGATCAGCTGAACGGCCAGCACGTAGTTGCCCTCGATGCCAAATCGAATGGCAGAAAGGCCCGCGCAGATTGCAGCGATCGTCAGCATATTTGGGATCAGCTGAACGATCGTCAGGTGTGAGGGGGTAGGATGCTCTTCGCCTTCACCCATTATCGACCCCTGCTGCAGTTTGCGTCGGCGCTGCGGCAGTCAAATCCGCAATAACGGTTTCTCCCGCAACCATTGTCTGACCAAGATCGACAAGAGGTGTGACACCTTCGGGCAGGTAGACATCCAGCCGAGAGCCAAAGCGGATCAGACCGAAACGCGTGCCCCGGTCCAGATGCGCGCCGGGTTTTACAAAACACACGATCCGGCGGGCGACCAGACCGGCAATCTGTACCACGGCCAGATCGCGACCATCTTCCATACGGATCGCGAGGCTGTTGCGTTCATTATCCGCACTGGCCTTGTCCAGCGAAGCATTAAAGAACTTGCCCGGGCGGTAGGCTACGGCGGTGACTTCGCCCGCGACCGGTGCGCGGTTCACATGGCAGTTAAATACGCTCATGAACACGCTCACCCGTGTCAGGGGAACATCAGGCAGGCCAAGTTCCGCAGGAGGAATTGCGGGTTCAATCAGGGAGATAACCCCATCCGCAGGTGACACCACAAGACCCGGCCGCGCAGGCGTAACCCGTTCGGGATCGCGGAAAAAGTAATAACACCAGACGGTCAAACCCACACCAATCCAGCCCAAAATCGGGGTCAGCAGGAAAAGCCCAAAGGTTACTGCAGCAAAGATCGCGACAAACTTGCGCCCCTCAGGGTGCATAGGTTTGATGAAAGTCCCGATCATGTTCATAGTTATTTCCCTTGTATTGGAACGCAGGCGCGGGATGGTCTTTGCGGCTGATTTGCGCCACTTCCCCGGCAGTCAGGCCTCCCGTAGCATGTCCTGACGTCCCTAGCTACTGACCATGATCATGAAAGCAGTAGCTTTGTTTGAACCGAGCGGTTCAAGACTGTGGTATTTGGTGGCGCGTCGGCGATGTCCCGCCACAAGGCGCGATGTTGCTTGGAGTGGTATCACGGTCTTGTTCTGCCCGGCGTTCTGCTGAATAAAGATGCGGTTTCACGAACTCAATTTTGAGCCATCTTTTCATCCCGCCTCTTTTCTTCACATGAGATCAAAGTGACGTCTGATATGAGCCGCCAAGAAACCGTACAACGTGCAAAGCAGCTCTTTGGTCCCGAAGACCACAAGGTTGGCTATAACCGGCTGTGGTTCAACATCATGCGCGCGCACCGCAAATTCTATCCGGTGATGGCTAAGGTTATGCGCCGTGAAGGATTGAAAGACCCAATCTGGTACGAAATCTTACTCGCAGTGGAAAACGCCGGACCGACCGGCAAGCCCATGCAACAGCTCGAAGAAACTCTCTTCGTGCCACAATACGCGCTCTCGCGGCACATCGGGCGGATGCAAAAAGAAGGTTTGCTGCGGCGCGAGTATGTCTCGGAGGGTAAACGCAAGCAGATCCTGTTTCTGACGCCAGAAGGCGAGGGGCTGCACGAACGTGTCTGGCCAATATATATGGACACGATCCAAGAGGTGATCGGCCCGACCATGGATGAGGATGAAGCCTATGAAATTGCTTATCTTCTCATCAAGATGTTGCCTTAAAATGTGAGTGCCCCAACGCCCAACGGCGTCGGGGCAGGTTGTTCAAAAGCGCATGATCGCCTCAAGGACGAAGGTCCGCCCCGGTTCATTCAGGGTGGAGAACCCGGCATAGTCACCGCCGTAGGTGGCGCGATCTGCGTAAGCCTGATCAAAGAGGTTATTGATCGAGCCGCGAATGGTGACACCGTTCAGCGCAGGCGGGGTGTATTCGGCAAATAGATTTACCACCTCATAGCCCTCAAAGGTTTGATCGGTGTAGATCCCTTGCCCCTCATAATCGAGAGCCATATCGAGGCTGCCGCCGACCAACAGATTGTATTGCGGAAGGCTCTGCTGAATTTCGAGCGCGATAACCTCACCCAGTGGTGCGCCAAGGTCCAAGGTCTCATAGCTGCCGGCTTCGGTGCCGTTGATCTTGGGTTTGTTGTTTGAATAGGTCAGGCGCGCAAAGCCACTATCCCAGTCATAGGTCGCCCCGATATTGAAGCCACTGCTTTCAAAGTCATAGTGACTGGCCTCGTACCGGCTTGTTGTACGGTTATAGGTTGAGCCACGCGCGTTCTCGATTTTGGTCTGAAACAGCTCCGCACCCAAGGTCCAGCCGCCCTGTTTCCAGTCGATCCCGACAACAATGTTGTCCGAGCGTGAGGTTTCGGTCAGCCCGGAGTAATCCCAAGTATCCCCAAGCAGGTAGTTATCCTCAAGATTGATGCCACCGAAAACTGACGAGTATCCTGCGCGCAGGGATAATGAATCCGTTGCCTGATAGACAACAGACAGGTTGCCGCTTGCCCCCGAGACGCTGGTGTTTGCCTCGTACCTGTCACTAAAATCCATCCAGTCATAGCGAAGACCGGCCGAAACCTTCAGATGTTCCGTTGGCTGCAAACGGGCTTGTGCAAAAATACCTGTGTTTTTGCTTTGCTCGAACGGCGCGTCGCTGATCCAGTTGGCACGATACCGGTTCTTCTTGTCCTGATAATCGATGCCGGCGGTAATCGAACTCACGTCAGAGAGATGGAACTCGTTGGCGATTGTGATGGATTTGGTGCGGGATTTCGCATCATCTGCATAGGGAACTGGCGTTTTTACGTCCGTTTCGGAGTAACCGATTGTCACCGACGGATCCCAAATCCCATCCGCCAGTGTGTTTTCATACCGAAGCGACACTGTGCTTCTCGCTGTATCGTAAAAGCGGGTTCCTGCGCCGGGGCCGAAGTTTGCGCGGTAATTCCGCTCTGCTGCATCTTCCAGCCGCTGAGCCGAGAACTCTACACGATGGCCCTCAGCGGATTCATAGGCCAGCTTTAGCAATGTTGCCGACAGATCTGCGCCTGATCCTTCCATTACCCGACCGTCGCCATCGGTGTAATTTTCACCTGTCATACGCCGGGTATATCCGAGGATTCCAAATCCAGCTGAACGCGCGGCCAAGGTCAGTGCGCCGCCTACGGTGCGTCCATTATCGCCATAGCTCAGATGCGCTTTGCCACCAAAATTTGCACCGTCATCGAGAAAATCTTCGGCGTCGATGGTTTCCATGACAACGCGACCAGCAAGCGCCTGCGGGCCCGCATCCGCCGGAGCCACGCCCGGATCAACGCGCACAGACTTCATCAGACCGGGATCGAAGGCATTGGCGCTGACGTGGTGAAATACACGGTTGTTCTGTGGGATACCGTCAAGCTGGATCGCGAGGTTCAGCATATCGACGCCGTTGACGAAAATCTTCTGCGCGACCGGGATACCGCCCCCAACCGCAGCGGAGGCGATCCCCGCAAACAGATCTTTGACGTCGCCCATGCGGGCGCGGTCAATCTCGGCATCTGCGACGTAGACCGCAGTCGCGCGATCAGCAGCCTCGCCGAAGGGGTCCTGCTGGCGCACGATGATAGGGTCGAGCGAGAAAACCTCTGCCTCCTGCGCCCAAAGAGGTGTTGTCGACATAAAGGTGAGGGCGGTTCCGCAGGCCAGAAGCGCCCGGGTTGAGGTGATATGAGCAGCCATAACATTTCCATTGAACGGGGTGGATGCTGTGCTGGCACAAGGGAAAGCTGGCGGAGCGGTGGCCCAGCCGATAGGCGCGCCATTGTTAACATGCAAGTGCATGTAGTGAATTTATGATCCGTTCTCGGTGATTTTCCCGCTGTTTGTGGTCCGCATGTCACAAACCCGCCCTGCAGCAATCTGCGGTCGTTGAGGCTGGTCGGGCTAGATTGAATGTGAGCAAAACTCATAATCATCTGCCATAAGATGAATTTGCTTACTGGTCGCGGGGCCACTATGTGTGTGCGAAACTCTGCGAGCGGAAACATGCATAACTTTAGCCTACCCAAGTCCAAAGCCTTTGAGGCCCTGACACGAACTGCCCAAGAACGCATCCTGATCCTTGACGGGGCGATGGGGACACAGATTCAAACTCTGGGCTTGGATGAAGAGGCGTTCCGCGGCCACGGAGGGCATACATGTGCGTATCACTCCGATCATCCGCAGAAGGGAAACAACGATCTGCTGATCTTGACCCAGCCTGAAGCGGTTGAGCAGATCCACTATGACTTTGCGATGGCTGGCGCAGACATTGTTGAAACCAATACGTTTTCTTCGACAACCATCGCGCAGGCGGATTACGCGCTTGAGGATGCCGTGCATGATCTGAACGCCGAGGGCGCGCGGGTCGCGCGTCGCGCCATGGATCGCGCCACCGCAGAGGATGGCAAACCCCGCTGGGTCGCGGGCGCTGTCGGGCCTACCAACCGGACCGCTTCGATCAGCCCCGATGTGAATGATCCCGGCTATCGCGCCGTGACCTTTGACGAGCTGCGCATCGCCTATGGGCAGCAGATCCGAGGTCTGATTGCGGGTGGGTCGGATTTGATCCTGATCGAGACTATCTTTGATACGCTGAACGCCAAGGCCGCGATTTTTGCGTGTTTCGAGGCCTTCTTAGAACATGGCGAGCGTCTGCCCATCATGATTTCCGGTACCATTACGGACGCCTCGGGCCGTACCCTTTCGGGGCAGACACCGACCGCTTTCTGGCATTCTGTGCGCCATGCGCGCCCATTCACGGTTGGGCTCAATTGCGCATTGGGGGCCGATGCAATGCGTCCTCACCTGACCGAACTGGCCGGAGTCGCAGAGTCGCTGGTGTGTGCTTATCCGAATGCAGGCCTGCCCAACGCTTTTGGCCAATATGATGAAGAACCCGAAGACACCGCCGCGAAGGTCGAGATCTTTGCGAAAGAGGGTCTGGTGAACGTGGTGGGTGGGTGCTGCGGCACCACGCCTGAGCATATCCGCGCCATTGCCGAACATGTCGCCCCTTACGCCCCACGTCAGATCCGGGAGACCGCAAATGTCTGAGCCACTGCTTCGCCTGTCCGGTCTTGAGCCTTTTGTGCTGACCAAGGATATTCCCTTCGTCAACGTGGGCGAGCGGACCAATGTCACCGGCTCTGCCAAATTCAGAAAACTGATCACCAATCGCGACTATGCCACCGCATTGGATGTCGCGCGGGATCAGGTGGAAAACGGTGCGCAGATCATCGACATCAACATGGATGAAGGGCTGATCGACTCCAAGCAGGCGATGATCGATTTCCTGAACCTCGTGGCGGCGGAACCCGATATTGCGCGGGTGCCGATCATGATCGACAGCTCCAAATGGGAGGTGATCGAGGCCGGTCTGAAATGTGTGCAGGGCAAGCCGATTGTGAACTCCATCTCGCTCAAGGAAGGTGAGGAGAGTTTTCTGCATCAGGCTGGCCTATGTCTGGCTTACGGCGCAGCTGTCGTCGTGATGGCTTTTGATGAGGACGGTCAGGCCGATAGTTTTGAGCGTAAAATCGAAATCTGTGCGCGCGCCTACAAGATCCTCACCGAGCAGGTCGGCTTTCCGCCCGAAGATATCATCTTTGATCCCAATGTGTTTGCGGTGGCGACCGGCATCGAGGAGCACGACAACTACGGTGTCGATTTCATCGAGGCGACGCGCTGGATCAGGGAAAACCTGCCGCATTGCCATATCTCAGGCGGGGTCTCGAACCTGTCGTTCAGTTTTCGCGGCAATGAGCCCGTGCGCGAGGCGATGCATGCGGTGTTTCTGTATCATGCGATCAAGGTCGGCATGGATATGGGGATCGTCAACGCGGGCCAGCTTGCGGTCTATGACCAGATCGACCCGGAGCTACGCGAGGCCTGCGAAGATGTTGTGCTGAACCGCACGCCCAAATCCGGTGGTACCGCAACCGAGAACCTTTTGGACATTGCCGAACGGTTCAAGGGCGGTGCGCGCGAAGAAAAGAAACGTGATTTGTCGTGGCGTGAATGGTCCGTGGAGAAACGGCTTGAGCATGCGCTGGTGAACGGGATCACTGAGTTCGTCGAGGAGGACACCGAAGAAGCCCGTCAGGCCGCCGACCGCCCCTTGCATGTGATCGAAGGTCCGCTGATGGACGGCATGAATGTGGTGGGCGATCTCTTTGGCGCGGGCAAGATGTTCCTGCCGCAAGTGGTGAAATCCGCCCGCGTCATGAAACAGGCTGTGGCGGTGCTTTTGCCATATATGGAAGAAGAAAAACGCCAGAGCGGAGGAGGCGGCAAGGACACCGCAGGCACCGTGCTGATGGCCACCGTAAAAGGCGATGTGCATGATATTGGAAAGAATATCGTCGGTGTTGTTCTGGCGTGTAATAACTTTGAGATCATCGACCTCGGCGTGATGGTGCCGCCGCAAAAGATCCTGGAGGAAGCGCGCGCGCATAATGTCGATGTGATCGGTCTGTCTGGTCTTATTACTCCGTCGCTGGATGAGATGGTGCATTTGGCGTCCGAGTTGGAGCGCGAGGGATTTGACATCCCGCTCCTGATCGGTGGTGCGACCACCTCTAAGGTCCACACCGCGGTGAAAATCTCACCGCAATATTCGCGCAATCAGGCCATATACGTCACCGATGCCAGCCGTGCGGTCGGTGTGGTTTCCTCGCTTCTGAGCGACACGCAACGTGACACCTACATTGCTGATATTCGCTCAGAATATAATGAGGTGGCCGAACGGCACGAGCGCGCCGAGCATGCTAAGACCCGTTTGCCTCTGGCGGCAGCGCGGGCGAATGCGATGCAAATCGATTGGAGCGACTACAACGTCGAGGCACCTAAGTTTACCGGCGCGCAGGTGGTTGAAGACTGGGACTTGGCAGAGATCGCACGTTACATCGACTGGACCCCGTTCTTCCAGACGTGGGAACTAAAGGGTGTCTATCCGCGCATACTGGAGCATGAAAAATATGGCGAGGCAGCACGTGCGCTGTTGAAAGATGCGCAGGCCATGCTGGAGCAAATCATCAGCGAGCAGTGGTTCAAACCGCGCGCTGTGGTCGGGTTCTGGCCCGCAAATCGGCATGGTGACGACATCCGACTGTTCACGGATGAAACGCGGGCGCAAGAACTTGCAACACTCTATACGCTGCGCCAGCAGACCTCCAAACGCAAGAACAGCCCGAACCTCGCAATGGCGGATTTCGTTGCCCCCGAAGGCGTGGCAGATTGGGTCGGCGGCTTCGTTGTGACGACAGGCCCGGAAGAGGTCGCTATTGCCGACGCCTTTGAAAAAACGGGCGATGATTACAGCGCGATCATGGTCAAGGCTCTTGCGGATCGCTACGCTGAGGCAATGGCCGAAATGCTGCATGAACGAGTGCGCCGCGACTATTGGGGCTATGCCCCAGACGAGGCTTTTGCGCCCGAAGAGCTGATTGGCGAACCCTATCGCGGGATACGGCCCGCTCCGGGGTATCCGGCGCAGCCCGATCATACCGAAAAGCTCACCCTGTTCCGCCTGCTCGATGCTGAGGCGACCACGGGTGTTGAACTCACCGAGAGCATGGCGATGTGGCCGGGATCATCGGTCTCGGGGATCTATATCGGCCACCCGGATGCCTATTACTTTGGTGTGGCCAAGGTGGAACAGGATCAGGTGTCAGAATATGCAGATCGCAAGGGCATGCCCCTTGAGGAGGTCGAGCGCTGGCTTACCCCGATCCTGAACTATCGCCCGGGTGATCGTGCGGTGATCGCAGCGGAGTAATCTTCACCAAGGCAGGGTCCATTCTGTCGCAGGACTGGACCCTGAAACGAGGTTGCGCTGTGTGATCGCACTGGCGATGATCTGCACATTATGACCCAGCCCTATTCCTACCGCGATGATCCGCAGGTCCCGGCCTTTGACGATAGCGCGCCCATTGCTGTGATGGATGCGGAATGTGCGATCTGTAGCTGGGGCGCACGCATGATCCATCGGTTGGATCACAGTTGCCGGGTTCGGATCTGTCCGGTGCAATCTGATCTTGGTGCCGCGTTCTTGCGCCATTACGGCTTGCGCCCCAATGACCCGACGAGCTGGCTCTATCTCGATGCGGGGCGCGCGCATGTGGATTTTGAGGCTGTGATCCAAGCGGGCCAAAGCTTTGGTGGATGGGGCAGTATGGTTCGCGTGCTGCGGCTTTGCCCGCGTTTCTTGCGGGATTGGCTCTATCAACGTCTGGCCCGCAATCGCTACAGGGTGTTCGGACGTGCCGATATGTGCGCCTTACCTGATCCTGAATTTCGCAAAAGGCTGATGCGGTGAAAGTACTGCTCATAGGTGGGACGGGTGTTTTTGGCTCGCGCCTTGCGCGGTTTCTGATCCGAGATGAACATCAGGTCACACTCGCGGCGCGAAACAGGGCGCGTGTGCAGGCGCTTGCATCTGAGCTTGGCTGTGATGCCATCACGCTGGATCGCGATGGTGATCTTTCCGGCGTTGTCGGCTTTGATGTGGTGATTGATGCAGCGGGTCCGTTTCATACCCATGGGCCAGATCCATATCGCCTGGCACGCGCCGCTCTGAAAGCGGGGCAACATTATCTGGATCTCTCTGATAATGCGGCGTTTTGCGCTGGTATCCGCGCATTGGACACCGAGGCGCAGGCGGTCGGGCGGGCGGCGATTTCGGGCCTCTCGTCAGTGCCTGCCCTTTCAAGCGCAGCGGTGAGCGCATTGTCAGCGGGCGCCAGACCAGAGGTGATTGATACGGCGATTCTGCCGGGCAATCGCAGCCCGCGTGGCATTTCAGTGATGACCTCAATCCTGTCGCAGGCGGGGCGTCCCATGCGGGTCTGGCGCAGCGGTGCGTGGGAGGAGGTCACAGGTTGGTCGGACCCTCGCATGTATGATCTTCCGGACGGGGTGCGTCGTCAGGGTTGGCAGATTGAGGTGCCGGACCAGTCGTTATTTCCCGCGCATTTCGGAGCTGACAGTGTGACCTTTCGGGCGGGGCTTGAGCTGGCCATCATGCGCTACGGGCTGGCGGCGTTCGCCCTGCTGCGCAAATTTGTGCGGGTACCTGTGAATGGATTTGTGGTGCAGGTTTTCAAAATCGCCGCCGATCTTCTCTCACCGTTTGGGAGCGGACGCGGCGGTATGTCGGTTATGGTGGTAGTTGCTGGCGAGCGGCGCTATTGGCGTTTGCTGGCTGAAGACGAGGACGGGCCGTATATCCCCGCGATCGCGACACGCGCGCTTTTGCGTCGTAGTGTTCTCTCGGTGGGCGCGCGTCCGGCGCTTGATGTCATTACTCTTGCGGAGGCCGAGGCAGCGATGTCAGACTTGCGCGTGAAAACCGAAGTAGCCTCTGTACCCTTCCAGCCTATAGTTCCGCAGGTGTTCGGGGCGTCGTTTGGTGCCTTGCCCGAAGTGGTGCGCAAAACCCATCTCATGACGGATATCAGCCGTTGGCAGGGGCGGGCGCGTGTGCGCCGGGGGAGCAGCCTCTGGAGCCGATTTCTGGGAGGTCTGTTTGGATTTCCACCCGAGGCAGATGAGATCGACGTTGAGGTCGTAAAGACCGCAACGCCACTGGGTGAGCGATGGAACCGCCGGTTCGGCTCAAGCCGGTTTCGTTCCTTCCTGGCGGCAACGCCTGACGGGATGACTGAGCGCTTTGGCCCGTTTACATTCCTGCTTGGCCTGACGGTCGAAGGGGCCGCCCTGCATTTTCCGGTGAAGTCCGCCCGTGTTGGTCCGCTGCCATTGCCGTGCTGGCTGCTACCGGTCTCAATCGCGCGGGAATATGAGCAGGGTGGGCGTTTTTGTTCTGATGTGAAGCTCCATGCGCCTGTCACAGGGGATCTGTTGGTCCATTATCAGGGCCAGCTATCGCCAGTCCCACGCGCCGAGGCGTCAGAGCGATAAGACCAGCCGCACAGTGCGCGGCTGGCCAGAGTAAGTTTGGGATCAGAAGAACCCCAGTTTGTTCGGATTGTAGCTGACCAGCATGTTCTTCGTCTGCTGATAGTGGTCCAGCATCATCTTGTGCGTTTCCCGCCCGATCCCCGACTGTTTGTAGCCACCAAAGGCCGCATGAGCGGGGTAGGCGTGGTAGTTGTTCACCCAGACGCGCCCAGCCTCGATGTTGCGGCCAAAGCGATAGGCGCGGGTGCCATCGCGGGTCCAGACACCAGCGCCAAGGCCGTACATGGTGTCATTGGCAATCGCGAGCGCCTCTTCTTCGTCTTTGAAGGTGGTGACCGATACGACGGGGCCAAAGATTTCCTCTTGGAACACGCGCATTTTGTTGTGGCCCTTGAGGATCGTGGGCTGGATATAGAACCCATTGGCGATATCACCGTTGAACCGTGCGGCATCGCCGCCGACCAGAACCTCTGCACCTTCTTCGACGCCGATGGTCAGATAGGACATGATCTTGTCCTGCTGTTCACGGCTGGCCTGTGCGCCAACCATGGTTTCAATATCGCGCGGATCGCCTTGCTTGATCGCTTTAACGCGCTCGATGCACCGCGCGATGAACTCTTCATAGATGTCTTCCTGAATAAGCGCACGAGAGGGGCAGGTGCAAACCTCGCCTTGGTTAAAGGCAAAGAGCACAAAGCCTTCGACCGCCTTATCAAGAAACGCGTCATCCTCTGCCATCACATCGGAGAAGAAGATATTGGGCGATTTGCCCCCAAGTTCCAGCGTGACCGGGATCAGGTTTTTGGTCGCGGCCTTCATGACGATGCGCCCAGTCTCGGTGGAGCCGGTAAAGGCGATCTTGGCAATCCGGTTGGATTCTGCGAGCGGGCCGCCAACCTCTGGTCCCATACCGTTTACGATATTCAAAACCCCGTCTGGCAACAGGTCTGCGATCACTTCGATCAGGACGAGGATCGCCGCCGGGGTCTGCTCTGCGGGTTTCAGCACGATGCAGTTGCCCGCCGCCAGTGCAGGTGCCAATTTCCATGCCGCCATCAAAACCGAGAAGTTCCACGGGATGATCTGCCCCACCACGCCAAGTGGTTCGTGAAAGTGGTAGGCAACCGTGTCGTGGTCAATCTCGGACATGCTGCCTTCTTGGGCACGCAGGACACCGGCGAAATAGCGAAAATGATCGACCGAGAGCGGAATATCGGCGGCCATGGTTTCGCGGATTGGCTTGCCGTTGTCCCATGTCTCGGCGGTGGCGATCAGCTCAAGGTTCTCTTCGATACGATCCGCAATCTTCAATAGCACATTGGCGCGTTCCGCCGCCGAGGTCTTGCCCCAGCTCTCTTTGGCTGCGTGGGCCGCATCCAGTGCCAGTTCCACGTCCTCTGCGGTGGAGCGCGCCACTTCGCAAACCTTTGCCCCAGTGATGGGGGTGATATTATCAAAATACTGCCCTTTCACCGGAGCGACGAAGCTGCCGCCGATGAAATTGTCGTAGCGGGCCTTGAAAGGCGATGTGTATTCGCCTGCGACCTGTGTCATCTCGTTCATGAAAAAATCCTCCTCTGTGCATCCGGTCCTCCACCGGAGTCACAAGGAAGGCTGCCCTAGGGCGCGCGCGCCGTCATCTGCCTGCGCGTAGAGTCTCACCAAACCTGTCTCAGCTTTGAGACAGGTTGGCCGCGGGTTCGAGGAATTTCATCCGCCCGTGAGGCCCAGCCGTTTCATGCGCCGATAAAGGGTGGCGCGGCCGATACCCAAAAGCCGTGCGGCCTCGGACACATTTCCACGCGCTCGCGACAGCGCCCGGTTCACCGCAGCGCGTTCGGCCCGGTCAAATCCGCCCACTTCATCCTCGCCCCCAAAAAGATCTGACGCAGGGCAGGGGGTGATAGGGCCTGTCGCCGCGAGGCTGAACGCCTTGCGTGCGGCGCGGGTTGCACCTCTGACGATATCGTCACTATCCACCGCAAGCAGAACCGCTGCGTCCGTCGCGCCCGCCTCCGCTGTCACAATACGCGCGTCGGGAAAGGCGTCCCGAAAATTCTCCACCTCAATCTGACGTGCAGTCTGCGCAACCATCGCTGCAATAAGTTGATTGAAGGAAGCGGTCTGATCTGCCCGCGCTGACGACACATCCAGCGCGCCGATCAGGCGACCATCGGCACCAAAGATTGGGGCATCCATGCAGCTCATGGCCGTGTTGCGGGCGTGAAAGTGCTCTTCGCGGTGAATAATCACCTGCCGCCCTTCGGCGATACAGGTCCCTATGCCATTGGTGCCTTCGGAGGCCTCAGACCAATCTGCTCCTGGCGTGAGCCCCCATGCGTGAAAGGTATCACTATCGCCATCACTTGCGCGCAGATCCAGAACTACCCCTTCCGCATCGGTGAGCAAGACGCCGCAGCCTGATCCACCAACAAGTTGAAACAAGGCATCAATCTTTGGCAGAGCGATACGGCGCATCCTGTCCGCTTGATCGAGCCGCTCGGTTAAGGCGTGCGCACATACACGTTGCACCTCGCGGTGTTGACCGGGATCAAGCCCGTAGTGGTTGAGCGACCTGCGCCACGAGGCGGCCAGCCGTGACCGTGCCGCCGCACCCGGATGACCGGCGGTTTTAAGGACATGATCGATATGCCGTGATAGAGAACTCATGCTGAAACACCCTCAGTCACCGACGATAGCGAGCGATCCGCGTTCTGGAAAGCCTTGCGTATTGGGCGCAGGGTGCGGCGGGCTACCTGCTTGCCAAGGTAAGGTGGCATTGGAGCCAAACCGGGAGAGACATATGTTATTTGAAAAAGACCACAGGCACGGCAGCACAGCAAAGCAGCGCCGCTACGCTCGATTTGAAATCGCATATACTTTTGCAGACTTTGGTGCTGCATTCAGTTTTATTGTTGGGTCGATCTTTTTCTTTTTTGAGTCGTTGATGACCGCAGGCACATGGTTGTTCCTGTTCGGCTCCGTCTTGTTTGCAGCAAAGCCCAGTATTCGGTTGATCCGGGAAATCAAACTCGCCGCAATGGGTGACGACGATGTATTGGCAAAACGCTATCAGGACTGAGTGTGACTGCACCCTGCGGGCGGCTTTCAGGTCGCATCTTATACGAAGCGGTTCGACCATGGTGCGCCAAGGCTTGAACCCGGAGGCAATCTTTGCCATTGCCATGGACAAACCTGATGACTTTGCCAAAGGGCGCTGACCGATGAAATTCACTCTCTCCTGGCTCAAGGACCACCTCGACACTGATGCAAGCGTTGAGGAGATCACCGAGACCCTGACCGACCTCGGGCTGGAGGTCGAGGAGGTCGTGAACCCCGCCGATATGCTCGGTGCGTTTACACTGGCTAAGGTGGTCGGCGCAGAGCAGCACCCGGATGCAGACCGTCTGCGCGTATGTCGCGTGATGACCGATGAGGGCGAAAAACAGATCGTTTGTGGTGCACCCAATGCGCGGGAAGGCATCACTGTGGTTCTGTGTAAACCGGGCGACTATGTGCCGGGGCTGGATTTCACCCTCTCTGTTGGCAAAATCCGTGGCGTTGAAAGCCATGGTATGATGGCCTCTTGGAAAGAGCTGACACTGGGCGAAGATCATGACGGCATTGTTGAACTGCCCTCTGGCGACGTCGGCGACAAGCTGGTCGATTGGCTGGCGGCTCACGATCCCTCCAAGGTTGACCCTGTCATCGAAATCGCCATCACGCCAAACCGTCCGGACGCGCTTGGTATCCACGGGATTGCCCGTGATCTGGCAGCGCGTGGATTGGGGACGCTGAAAACCACCGGTTACACACCGGTTGAAGGCCAGTATGAGAGCTCGATCAAGGTTACCATTGATGAGGACACTCTGGATGGTTGCCCGCTGTTCACAGGCCGCATGATCCGTGGGGTGAAAAACGGTCCCTCGCCCAAGTGGCTGCAGGACCGACTGACGGCGATTGGCCTGCGTCCGATCTCTGCGCTGGTGGATATCACCAACTTCTTCACCTTTGATCAGAACCGCCCGCTGCATGTTTTTGATGCGGCCAAGGTCACTGGCAATCTGCGCGTCCACCGGGCGGCGGGCGGTGAAGAGCTGCTGGCGCTTGATGAGAAAACCTACACGATGCAGGCGGGCCAGATGGTCATCTCCGATGACAATGGTGCCGAGAGCATTGCTGGCATCATGGGTGGTGAAGAAACCGGCTGCACCGACGAGACTGTTGATGTGTTCCTTGAGAGCGCGTTTTGGGATCACGTCCAAATCGCGACCACCGGTCGTGCGCTCAAGATCAACTCTGATGCGCGCTACCGGTTTGAGCGCGGTGTCGACCCGGAATACACCTACGAAGGGTTGGAGCGCGCGACGCAGATGATCCTTGATCTGTGCGGTGGCGAGCCCTCCAACGTTGTTTCCGCAGGTGATGTGCCCGATCATTCACGCGCCTACCGTCTAAACGCGGAGCGGGTGCAGTCGCTGGTTGGGATGGATATTCCGGAAAGCGAGCAACGCCAGACTTTGACGCGTCTTGGTTTCCGTCTCGAAGGGAATTTGGCCCATGTGCCAAGCTGGCGTCCTGACGTTCAGGGCGAGGCCGATCTGGTCGAGGAAGTTGCGCGCATAGCTTCGCTCACCAAACTTGAGGGTAAACCGCTGCCGCGCCTGACCGCTGGTATACCGGCACCGGTGATGACACCGCAGCAGCGCCGCCTGCAGATGGCGCGCCGCACGGCAGCTTCGCTCGGTTATAATGAGGTGGTGAGCTACACGTTTATCGACAAGGCGGCAGCAGGACTGTTTGGTGGTGGCACCGATGCGACCATGTTGGCCAACCCGATTTCTTCGGAAATGTCACATCTGCGTCCTGATTTGTTGCCGGGGCTTTTGCAAGCCGCAGCGCGTAATCAGGCGCGCGGGTTCGCTGATGTGTCTCTGTTTGAGGTGGGTCCTGCCTTTACCGGTGGCGAGCCCGGCGAGGAACGTATTCAAATCTCGGGTCTTCTGGTCAATCGCAACGGACCGAAAGATGTCCACGGTGCCTCGCGCAATTGGGATGTCTATGACGCCAAGGCCGATGCCGAAGCAGTGCTGGCCGCCATTGGTGCGCCTGCCAAAGTGCAAATTCTGCGTGAAGGCGATACTTGGTGGCATCCGGGCCGTCATGGTCGGATTTGCCTTGGCCCTAAGAAGACGCTTGGTGTCTTTGGCGAATTGCACCCCAAGGTGCTGAGTGAGCTTGGCATTAAGGGCACAGCAGTTGCTTTCACCATCTACCCGGATGAGATCCCGCTGCCGCGCAACACCGGCGCAAGCCGCAGCGCGCTGGCAATCAGCGATCTCCAGGCTGTGGAGCGGGACTTTGCCTTTGTGGTGGACGCAAAGGTTGAAGCACTGACGCTGGTGAATGCCGCGGCGGGTGCTGACAAGGCACTGATCGAGGATGTGCGCGTCTTTGATGAATTTATCGGCGGTGCGCTGGGCGAAGGTAAGAAATCTCTGGCGATTGCGGTGCGTTTGCAGCCTGTCGACAAGACCTTGACCGAAAAGGACATCGAGGCGGTAAGCGAGAAGATTGTCGCCAAGGTCAGCAAAGCCACAGGCGGAACGCTGCGCGGTTGATCGCATTGTTGAGCTTCTGTTGAATTCACCAACGCGCCCCTGAAAAAATGGGGCGCGTTTTTTTTGTTAGGGGTGCGAGGGGCCAGCCCCTCGCGCTCCCCGGGATATTTGGGGGTTAGAAGAGAACAGGCTGTCAGGATCTCTGGGTCAGGGCGGTGGCCAGGTGATCAAAGACAAGGCGGATTTTGCGGCTGGTGTGAAGCTCACGGTGCGTGATGAGCCAGAATGGGAACCGCGTCGTTGGAACCCAGTGCATAATCCGTTCGATCCCTTGGGTTTGCTCGGCAACCTTGTCGTGCATCGGCGCGATGCCGAAGCCAGCGCGAAGCAGATCCCAGCCGACCAACCCATTGCGGGTCTCAATGCGAAACTGGTCGGGGCGTAGGGTGAGTCCAAGATCGCTAGCGTGCTCGATCATCCGTTTGCTGTCGCCAAAACTGATAAAATCATGAGAGGCGAGGTCCTCGGGGGTCTGGGGGCGTCCGTGCTGGTCAAGGTAGCTTGTGGCCGCGTAGAAATGCGCTTGGCCATCGGGCAGCTGACGGGCAATCAGGTCAGGTTGTTCGGGGCGTATATGTCGGACTGCGATATCGGCTTCTCGTCGCATCAGATCGCGAATGTCGTTTGCTGCCACAAGGTCGATGGTGAGCTGGGGGGCAATCTGGCGCAACTGGTGCAGTATTGGTGGCAGCACATAGGACGAAAGAATATCGCTGGCAGTGATCCGAATGGTGCCGTCAATCGCTTCGGCCTGCCCTGAGGCGGTGAGGGTCAGAGCAGAGGCTCCGTCAGCCATGTGGCGTCCGTGCTCCAACAGCTGTCTGCCAGCTTGTGTCAGTGCCAGTTTGCGCCCAATGCGTTCAAACAGAAGAAGCCCGAGTTCGGCTTCGAGCGCCGCGACCTGACGCGATAGGGTGGGTTGCGTCAGGCAAAGCCGCCGTGCGGCTGCAGAGAGTGAGCCTGCCTCAGCCGTCACCAAGAAGGCGCGGATGTGGTTCCAGTCGACTGTGCGCAGTTTGTCCATGCGTATACGTATATAGATACTGCGAATTTCCACAATTTATATGCGCTTTTTGTATGTCTATCCTACTCATATTCAGAGGGAGGTTGTCATGTCGGCCAATGCAATGTTTTGGGATAGGGTTGCCAAAAGATACGCCGCACAGCCCGTATCTGACCCGGCTGCATATGAGGTGACCCTGAGCCGGACAGCCAGCTACCTGCGGGCTGATCAAACGATACTGGAGTTAGGGTGTGGCACCGGTAGTACCGCCGTGACGCTGGCGCCAAATGTCGCGCAGATGTTGGCGACGGATTTCTCTGCCAAGATGATTGAGTTTGGGCAAGAGCGGGCCCGCGCGGCGGGGCTCAGTAATTTGAAGTTTCAGGTTTGCGACCTTGAGACCGCACCCGTGGGGCCATTTGACGCGGTGCTGGCCTTTAATCTTTTTCACCTTCTGCCGGAACTGGATGCAAGTTTGCAAAAGGTGACGCAGCGCTTGAAACCCGGAGGTTTGTTTATCTCCAAGACGGTATGTATGCAGGATGCCAAAAGCGGCCTGAAGCGGCGCTTGATACGTGCGGTTCTGCCGATGATGCGATGGGTCGGCAAAGCGCCCGATACGGTACATTTCATGACGGTGCGGGACTGGCAGAGACGGATTGAAATGGCGGGATTTGAAATTCTTGAGACAGGCAGTTATCCCGCCGATTTACCCAGCCGCTTTGTGGTGGCGCGCAAGTCGTGATGGGGTTGGCCCGTCGCGCCTGAACCGATAGGGCTTGATCTGAACCCACGGCCCCCCATCTGGGGGTGAGGCAGGAGGACCAAATGACCCTATCCGTTTATCTTTCCGGTGAAATTCACACCGATTGGCGCGAACAGATTATCGATGGCGCGCGCAACCTGAGTGTCTCCTTTGACAGTCCGGTTACTGATCATGGCGCCTCTGATGATTGCGGCGTTGCAATCCTTGGCGCAGAGGACAACAAATTTTGGCATGATCACAAGGGGGCCAAGCTAAATGCCATTCGCACCCGCAAAGGCATTGAAGAAGCCGATGTGGTCGTGGTGCGATTTGGGGAAAAATATAAACAGTGGAACGCAGCGTTTGATGCGGGCTATGCTGCCGCGCTTGGCAAATCGATCATTGTGCTCAGTCAACCCGAACACCAACATGCGCTGAAAGAGGTCCACGCCGCAGCCCTTGCTGTGGCTGAGGATCCCAAACAGGTGGTCAGCATCCTCACCTATATTCTAACCGGAGAACTGCCTGCATGACGCTCCCCGTGCTTGAAACGGATCGGTTGATCCTGCGCCCGCATGAAGTGAGAGACTTTGACGATTTAGCCCAAATGTGGGCTGATCCTGATGTCGTGCGCTATATCAGCGGGAAGCCCTCAACCGAGGAAGAGAGTTGGGGGCGTTTGATGAAGTATATCGGCCATTGGTCGATGCTTGGGTTTGGCTATTGGGCGGTGACGCTTCGCGAGACCGGGGCCTATGCCGGGGATGTCGGGTTTGCTGATTACCGCCGCGGGATGACGCCGAGTCTTGAGAGCGTGCCTGAGGCGGGGTGGGTGCTGTCTCCCAAGGTGCATGGTAAGGGCGTCGCAACCGAAGCGGTGGCGCGCATGCATCAATGGGCGCAGGAAGAAACCGATTGGCAACAGACCTGCTGCATTTTTGACCCAGAGCATAAAGTGTCGCAAAAAGTGGCGTTGCGTCTTGGGTATCAACCGGCCGAAGCGCTGGGTGATTATGGTGGGCTACCGACGTTGATTATGCACCGTAAGATGACCCGATGAAGTTCTGTCGCGCCGAATGCGCGCGACAGAAGTCTCATTCTGCTATGGGTTGAAAATTCTCAAAACAGGGCGTTGAATTCGCACAAAGCCTGAACCGTTTTTTAACGGTGCCTTGCTAGGAATAACGATGAATTAATGATTCAGCTTGTTTTCCTTGCGACCTCAACATCCCTGGTATTTATGTCTGACACATCTAAACACGACCGCCGCCGGTCTCGCTTTGAAGTCACTCCGGAAACCGAAGACCGCGGCCTTTTCAAACGTGGTTTGACGCAAGTGGCTGTCGCATTGGTTCCGGTTATCAGCAAAACGCCGCGTGGGGATGTCTGTGTGCGCGGCTATGTTGAAAAAGGCGAAGAAATCACCGTGATTTTTGCCGGGCGCCGGGTGACAGAGTTTGCACCTATGCATGAAGAATTGCGCAGATTGCTGACAGAGGCGAATTATTCTGCGCAGCGGCTCAAGAAGGATCCTCCGCCCATCAATTCCATCCAACTCCCGGCACAGATCGAGGGGGCGTGGCGGCTGCGATTTGAACGCAGTAGCACAGGTGAGGATATCCGGGTGCTACAGTTTTTGGCCGCGCGCTGGGGATTTCGTGACCGAAACGGTGAAACGGTCACCAATGGAAAGCAGGCGCTCTATGGCAAACGTAGCGCGGATATCAGCGCGCGCTGAGAGGCCATCTTGATGCCTCAATGTTCCTGCCACGCTATCTTTTCTTAAGGAATCGTGGGGATAGTTGTCTTTCAAATCCCACCGCCGCATGGCCAATTCTTGCAGCAGATATCTGACATAAATGCCCCCGTTTGTCCCACCAATCGATCGCCGTAAAAAAGGACCGGTTTCGCCGGAGTATGAAGATAGCGGCCTGTTCAAAGGTGGCGTCATACAAGTGAAACTTGCCGTGGTTCCCGTCTTTGGAACGACCTCACGCGGGGATTGCACCGCCCGTGGTTTTAATGCTGATGGGAAAGAGGTGAGCGTGGTGTTTGCGGGCCGTCGGCGTCCGCATTTTCAGGCACTCTATACGCAGCTTCGCTACATGTATGCGCAGGCCCAGCAACGGGATTTGGAACGCAAGGTGGCGATGCGGGATGTGAATTCCATCCAATTGCCAGTGCAGTGCGAGGGGTCATGGCGCGCTATTTCTGAGACAGACGCAGAAGGGCAGGTGCATCAACACTTACAGTTCATGGCCGCACGCTGGGCGTTTCAGGCGCATGACGGTCAAACGCTGAAATATGGGACCGCGCCTTTATTGCCAAAACCGGGCGACCCCGCGCAGGCGCGTTCCGACAGACCACCTCGGCCTTATTTTGGCCCGGTGTCCCCCGCCCGTGGGCAGGGGAGTGTGTCTTAGGGCAGGAGGCGCAATCAGCCTTCCTTCTGAATTTCCACGCTGTGGGGATAGGGGATGGAAATACCTTCGGCATCGAAGGTCTCTTTTACCCCTTGGATCATCGCCCACTTCAGTTCCCAGTAATCAGCCGCTTTGCACCACAGACGGGTGGAGATATCGACAGAGCTGTCACCGAGGTTGGTTACGCGAACCCAAGGTTCCGGGTTGGAGAGAACACGGCCATCGGCTTCTGCAAGACGCAGGATGATCGCTTTGGCTTTCTCAATGTCATCACCGTAGTCGATGCCATATGTGATATCGAGCCGGCGTGTGTCATGGGCCGAATAGTTGGTGATGATGGAACCCCAGGCCTGACCGTTCGGTACGATGATCTGCACATTGTCCGGTGTGACGAGTTCAGTCACAAAGAGGTTCAGATCTTTTACAGTGCCTGCTGTGCCACCGATGTCCACGAATTGGCCCAGTTTATACGGGCGGAACAGGATCAGCATAAAGCCAGCTGCCAGATCGCTCAACGTGCCCTGCAGGGCGAGGCCAATGGCGAGGGTGGCAGCACCTAGCATCGCCACGAGGCTGGTGGCCTCGATGCCAAAGACGCCAAGCACGGCAACCAGCACGATGGCCAGCAAAACCCAGCGGATGAGGCTCGCAACGAAGTTGCCGAGGGTTTCGTCAATTTGCGGTGTTTTGTTGATGCGGCTGCGTACTGCGCCTGAAATCAGGCCAGCTGCGATCCAGCCGAGTACCAAAACCACCAGCGCTTTTGCGCCGCTGACGACCAGTGGCCAGTACGCACCGGCCTGTTCGATTACATTTTCCATGTCAGTCCCCACGTTTCTCGGGTTGCGCCGTGCAGGCCGGGGGAAGGTCCGGCGGCTCACGGAGCACTATTTTGCACGAGCCAAAGGTATCGTTCTCGCGTCATCCCTATTTGCGACAGGGAGACGGCTAAAATCGAGAGGTTTTTAACCTCTTCAAGGGGGAATTTGCCTTCGGGGACCGCTGAAAAGCCGATTTTAGCAAAAAAAGCGCGGCCCCAAAGGGGAGGCCGCGCTATCTGGGGTAGTATTGCGCCCTCTTCATTCTATCGAAAATTGCTCAGCTTGCATCGCGCAGGGCGAGGGTCGGTGAGAGCACATCAAGCCCAAGCGCCTTGCCCACGGCGTAATAGGTCAGCTTGCCTGCATGCACGTTCAGACCATTCAACAAATGTGGGTCATCGGCGCAGGCCTGTTTCCAGCCCTTATCGGCCAGTGCCAGCAAGAAGGGCAGGGTGGCGTTCCCGAGCGCTTGGGTCGAGGTGCGCGCCACTGCGCCCGGCATGTTGGCCACGCAATAGTGCATAATGCCGTCGACCTCGTAGATCGGGTCCGCATGAGTGGTGGCGCGGGAGGTTTCAAAACATCCGCCTTGATCAATGGCCACATCCACCAGCACTGCGCCCGGTTTCATTTCGGACAGATCCGCGCGCGAAACCAATTTTGGCGCAGCTGCACCGGGGATCAGCACCGCGCCGATGACCATGTCGGCCTCGCGGATCAGTTCGGCTGTCGCTCCTGCGGTGGAATAACGGTTCTTGAAGGTTCCGCCAAAAACGTCGTCCAGATACTTCAGACGCGGCAGGGAGCGGTCGAGTACGGTCACATCCGCGCCCATTCCGGCAGCAATCTTGGCGGCATGGGTGCCGACAACGCCGCCGCCGACAACAACCACTTTGGCCGGAGCCACGCCGGGCACACCGCCCATCAGCACGCCACGACCACCGTTGGCCTTTTGCAGGGTATAGGCACCCACTTGCGGCGCCAAACGGCCTGCAACTTCGGACATCGGCGCCAAGAGCGGCAGGCCGCCACGGTCGTCGGTCACGGTTTCATAAGCAATCGCGGTACAGCCGGATGCCAGCAAATCATGGGTCTGTTCGGGGTCGGGAGCCAGATGCAGATAGGTGAACAGCAGCTGACCTTCGCGCAGCATTTTGCGCTCAACGGCCTGCGGTTCCTTTACCTTGACGATCATATCGGCGCTGGCAAAAATTTCCTCGGCGGTGTCGATGATCGCGGCACCTGCGGCGATATAGTCCTCATCGGGAAATCCCGCACCAAGGCCCGCACCTGTCTGGATCATCACCTGATGTCCATGTACGACTGCTTCGCGGGCTGCATCTGGCGTCATGCCAACGCGAAATTCCTGTGGCTTGATTTCCGTGGGGCATCCGATTTTCATGGGGTCTCCTCCGTTCCCTACAGGGACATAGTGTCGCAGAGCTGCGTGCAAATGTGCTGCTTTTTTGGGCACCATGAAAACTCGACTTTCGAATTTTCTTCGACTATGAGGGAGTCTCACGCAAGAAAAGGTATGTCGTTTGGCGTTAGATCAGGTGGATCGTCGAATCCTCGCGGTGCTGCAAAAGCAGGGCCGGATCTCAAACAGTGACTTGAGCGAGACGGTGAATCTCTCTGCATCTGCATGTCACAGGCGGGTTCAGCGGCTTGAGAGCGACGGCTATATTCGCAACTATGTTGCCCTGCTTGATGCCCGGAAGCTAGGGGTGCCGACCACGGTTTTTGTGGAAATAACGCTTCAGACGCAGGCGGACGAGGTGTTGGATGCGTTTGAAAAGGCGGTAGCCCGGATTCCGGATGTGTTGGAGTGCCACCTGATGGCTGGGACCGCCGACTACATTCTGAAAGTTGTGGCAGAGAACACCGACGACTTTGCCCGCATTCACCGTCAGCATCTCACCCGCTTGCCGGGCGTGGCGCAAATGCAATCGAGTTTTGCGTTGCGCACTGTGTTCAAAACCACGGCACTGCCAATCAGTTGATGCTGTCTTAACGGCTGCTTTGTGCCAAATGGCGTAAAAATTGTGCGGGCTGCCTTGTTTACGTCGTTGATCCGGGCGCAAACTGGGCGTGGTGATAGAGTTTTTTGCCCAAGTGGCTGTTTTTCGACCCTTACGCCGCCATCTGACACCAAAGGATCACATGCCAGCTATATGCATTGGCGAGCCTGTATAATTCAAAGGAGACACAGTGTGAGCAGCGATCAGGACAATACATCCTTCGAGTGGCTGGAAGCCGAGCTGCAGGACACGCTGGACGAGGACTTCGAAATCGAATTCGCCGAGCCCATGCTGTCCATGGAGCTTCGCAAAATCTATCGCGCCCAGCATCCCGAAATGCTCGACCGTAAGGTCTATTTCCGCAACCTTCTGCGCCTGCAGGCGGAGCTGATCAAAGTGCAGGATTGGGTCCAGCACACAGGTGCCAAGGTGTGCATCCTCTTTGAGGGGCGCGACAGCGCCGGTAAGGGGGGCGTGATCAAACGCATCACGCAGCGGCTCAATCCGCGGGTTGCGCGGGTCGTGGCCTTGCCCGCGCCGAGCCGTCGCGAACAAAGCCAGTGGTATTTCCAGCGCTACGTGCCGCATTTGCCAGCTGCGGGCGAGATCGTCTTGTTTGACCGCTCTTGGTACAACCGCGCCGGTGTCGAACGCGTGATGGGCTTTGCCACGGATGATCAGGTCGAACAGTTCTTTCAGGACGTTCCGGAATTTGAACGCATGCTGGTCCGTTCTGGCATCATCCTGCTGAAGTACTGGTTCTCCATCACCGACGAAGAGCAGCAGCTGCGATTCCTTATGCGTATTCATGACCCGATGAAGCAGTGGAAACTATCGCCGATGGATCTGGAGAGTCGCATTCGCTGGGAACAATACACCAAAGCCAAGGAAGACATGTTCTTTCGCACCAATATCGACGAGGCCCCTTGGTACATCGTTGAAGGCAACGACAAAAAGCGCGAGCGTCTCAACTGTATCGAGCACCTGTTGACAAAGATCCCTTATCACGATGTGCCAAGTGAAAAGGTCAATCTTCCAGATCGAGAATATAACCCGAGTTACGAGCGCAGAGTGCTTCCGGACGAGCTGTACGTGCCCAAAATATACTGAATTCGGGCGACAACACGCAGTCATGCAGGGGCGAGGGGAAATCCTCGCCCTTTTCGCATTTCTTATACTAGTCGTTGTCTTACGCACCTTGCGGGGTGTCACGACTCACGAATCGGTGCTGGCATGTGTCTGATGAGAGGCGCGAAGATCGCCTAACGCGCGAATTGTCCCTTCCCGACCGAAGAGCCAGACTGTAGGAATGCGCTTATGATCTGGAATTTGCCTAATATCCTCACAGTCCTGCGACTGCTGGCAGCGCCAGCGCTGGCGGTGATGTTCCTCTTTTTCAGCCGCCCCTATGCGGATTGGTTTGCGCTGGTCTTGTTTGTGAGCGCGGCCATCACCGATTGGTTCGATGGCTATCTGGCGCGCAGCTGGAAGCAGGAAACCAAGATGGGCGCGATGCTTGATCCGATTGCCGACAAGGCGATGGTGGTGATCGCGTTGATGATCCTCGTGGGGTATTCGACGTCGCATTGGACTGCGTGGCTGGTCCTTCCTGCCACGGTTATCCTGTTTCGAGAGGTGTTCGTCTCTGGCCTTCGGGAATATCTCGGCGATACAGCTGGGACGCTCAAGGTGACTAAGCTTGCCAAATGGAAAACCACCGCCCAGATGATCGCCATCGCGACCCTGTTTTCCCAAGGTATTTTCGAGCATCATCTCGGGATGGGTGGATTTGGCATGGATGTGCAGATGGTGCAGGATGTGCTCAGCGGTACGATTGAAGATACGCAAGGTCTACGGTTTTACTTCGAAGGCATGATCTGGTCCGGGCGCATCGGATTGGGGCTTTTGTGGATCGCAGCGGCGCTGACGCTGATCACGGGTGTCGATTACCTGAAAAAAGCCCTGCCATACCTGAAGGAGACACGCTGATGGATGTTCTCTATTTTGCATGGGTGCGTGAGCGCATTGGTCTGCCCAAAGAAACCGTCGAGACCTCTGCCGTCACCGTGGCAGAACTCATTGAGGAGTTGAAGGCACGTGAAGAGCGCTATGCCGCAGCCTTTGCGGATTTGTCTGCCCTGCGGGTGGCGCTTGATCAGGAGCTGGCAGAATTTGACGCGCCGCTTGAGGGCGTGCGTGAAGTGGCGTTTTTCCCACCGATGACCGGGGGCTGATCCCATGCGGGTGCTCGTCCAGCAGGAGCCTTTTGATTTTGGCTCGGAGGTTGAGGCCTTTGCAACTGGCGCCGGTGGCGCGGGCGCTGTTGTGACCTTTACCGGTGTGGTGCGCGAGGCGGACAGCGGTGCCATGGCGGTGATGGAGATCGAGCATTATCCGGGCATGACCGAAAAGGCGCTGGAGAAAATCGCATCAGAGGCGATCACGCGTTGGGATTTAACGGATGCGCTGGTGATCCACCGTCACGGGCGCCTTGTGCCCGGCGATCAGATTATGATGGTCGCCACCGCCGCCCGTCATCGCGTCGCAGCGTTTGAAGCGGCTGAATATCTGATGGACTACCTGAAATCCCGCGCGCCATTCTGGAAGAAGGAAATTCTGCAGAACGGTGCCGAGGATTGGGTGGCTGCAAAATCGGCAGACGAGGATGCGCTTAGGCGCTGGTGACGGTTTCTATGTCGCCGCAGCCGTATCTTGGCTGAAGATATTCACCCAGCCGTTGTCTGTGAGCTGCCAGATTGAGCTGACGTACATGTCTTCTGCGGTGAGGCGACCGCCAGCGCTGAAAGCGCGCGTGATAACTCAACACAGCATATTCCGGCCCAAGAGCACGCGCGGTGAGCTGTGATAGCTCGTATGTCTGAACTGTTGGGCCATGTTCAAGCTGACCTGTGTGATCCGCTTTGCCCGCAAAACCAGTGCCGTAGACCCCGAGGAAGCTCTCGCACAGCAGCGCCGCATCTGCCACCGCATCGCCTTGAACAAGGGCATCCCAGACCTGTCGTTCGCAGCTGGTGAGGTCTTGCAACAGGTGATCTGCGGGCAGGCTGGTCATCCTTGCGCCTTAACCCTCACCACGCAGACGGTTGCGCAGTTCTTCGGTCTCGTATCTTGCCTCGCGCAGCCCATCCATTGCGGCGCGCAACTCTGCTTCGGTCTGGCTCAACTGGTTGGTCAGTTCGGCCTCGCGCTGCTGCAGATATGTGATCGCCTGATCGCGGGTTTCCTCTGCCTCGTGCAGCTCCTGACTCATGCGGTCCAGATCGGCCACATCGCTTTGCCGCACGCGGGTGAAACGGTGTACCAGCCAATTGGCAAACCACCCCATCGCAAAGGCGACAAAGAGGATGATCGCTGTGGTGAGGATGAACTCTGTTCTGCTCATTGTCCGTCGGTGTCCTCTTCGGGTTCGGCCTGTGCGGGCGCTGTTTCAGCCGTCTCATCTGTTCCAGAGTCGCCCTCGTCTTCGGCATCCTCGGCGTCAGGCAGCTCGCTCTCAATCAGGCGAAATTCAATACGCCGGTTGGCCTCGCGGCCGTCTTCGGTGCTGTTGCTCGCAATCGGATTGTCCTCACCATAGCCTTTCGCGACGAAGCTCCCGGTCAGGATGCGTCGGGCGCGCAGTGCATTCAGGACGGATTGCGCACGGGCTTGGCTCAGGTTCAGGTTCATCTCCTCGCGGCCTTGGCTATCTGTGTGTCCCTGAATTTCGAGCGGTATCTCACCGCATTGCTGCAAGAGCTTGGCGATTTTGTCGATCACCCGCGCGCTGTCGGCAGCAACTGTGGCCGACCCGGGTTCAAAGGCGATTTTGTCGGCGCGTTGGATCGCGGCCAGCTCCGCCTCACAAAGGGCAGGCGCCATTAACTGGTCTTCTGGCTCTGGCGGAGCCTCATAGGTGATGTCGAGCTCGTAATCCTCGGCTTCGCCCAATTTATCAGAAAGCATCCGTGCAATTTCGGCGCTGGCGTTTTCTTGATGGCTCATCCCACGCACGGCGACCAGTTCCGGGGTGACAGTGACAGAGCCACGTTCCAGCTGCGCCAAGGCATCAAGGGCTGCCAGCACGCGAATCGGCCAGACGCCAGGTAGATCAGGTGCGTTACGGGTCGCCAGATAGACCGACCCACTGCCAAACCGCGCTTTGGCGTAGCTGTCTACAGTGCGCCGCTGTGCATTGTCGCTCAGCCGGCCGCGCAGCTGAACCTGCCCCTCGGGACTGAGGGTGGCGGTGAATTCTGGTGTAAGGTCGGGGTTTTTCTCTTCGGGTTCGGGCAGCACTGCATGCAGGACGAAGACCTGCGGCAATGCGCTTTCCAGCTCGCCCACCACATGATCAAACACCCCCTGTGCGGTGCCTTGGGCGGCAACAAGCGTTACCTCACCATTGGAGAAGGTGATCGAACCTTGCCCCAGCTCTGTGAGCGCCTTCAAACCGCTTTCCACGGCGCGAGACCAACTCGCAGAGGGCACGCCAAGGCCAATGGTGCAGTCGCTTTGGCGTCGCAGGCCTGCGTCTTGAGCCGCTTGCAGAATACGCAACCGGCTTTCCTCGCTCTCTGCGGAGCAGGCGTCAAAGCGTCCACCGTCAGGGCCTAGGACATAGCGCAGTGTAAAGGGTGAGATAACCGGGCGCGGCGCCGCAATATCGAGCGTGACATGCACGGTCGGGGGCAGCATCCGGTTGAGGTCTGTTTCGAGCTTTTCTTTTGCCTCTGGGCTATCTGCAATCGCGGTGATCCGCACAACCCCGGCCTCGACAGAGATTTTGGTGCGCGGCAGCAGGGCCAGTGCCTTGAGCGCATAGGCCATGGCGTCATTCCAGCCCTTGGGCATTGGATAATCCGCCGTCTCAACAAAGTCAGTGACCTCAGGATTGCCACGAATTGCGCTCAGTTTGCGGACAAGCGCGCTATGATCGCTGGCGCTTGGGATCAGGCCGATGATGGAAATTCCGGCGTCGTTGCGCAGTATCTCGGTCGAAAACCTGGGCGGGGCGATGCCCTTGGAGGGGGTGATCTCCATCAGGTCAATGATCCGCGCCGCGTCCACCACTGTGCCGACCTTGGAAATGGCTGCAAAACGCTTGGCCTCATCCGGGGCTTCGCCCGAAAGTTCAACACGCAGGCCGTCTGCGACCACTTCAGCCCAGGAAAACCCTGCCTCATCCAAGGTGCGGCGCACCACGATTTCTGAATTGTTCTCCAGCGCCGTCGCAGCAAATCCCGCAACCACCAAGCTAAGGCCGGCTGCACCGGCAAAGGCAGCGGTGGGGATCAGAAACGAGGATATGCGCATGAGGTAAGGAATTCCGGTAGTTTCGTCGTTAACGGTCTTACAAGGCCATCGGCTGTGGATCAATCATGCCGGTGGTCGCAGTTATGCAAACAATGCCAGCCCAAGGAAAATGAGCGGAATCAAGCCGGTGTCGCGGTTGAGGCGAAACAGCGACAGGAGCCGGTCATTATTATCTGCATCAAAGGCACGCAATTGCCACGTCATATGCCAGCCCATCGCCCAAGGCGCACAGAGCGAGAGTGCCAATGCGAGCACCGAAGCCGTAGGTTGAACCGCCATAATGATCGAAAGCGCCATCAGGCTCACAGTTGCGACGATGAAGCGACGCAGCCAAGTCGGTGTTTCAGTTCCAAACAGTCTTGCGGTGGATTTCACTCCGATCAGCGCATCGTCTTCGGTGTCTTGGTGCGCGTAGATGGTGTCATAAAATAGCGTCCACGCCATGCCAGCGGCATATAAAACCACGGCAGGCCAGTCCAAGCGGCCACTATGAGCTACCCACGCCAGCATCGCACCCCAGTTGAACGCGAGCCCCAAAAATACCTGCGGCCACCAGGTGAACCGTTTGGCAAAGGGATAGATTGCAACCGGGAACAGGGCCAGAATGCCCATCGCGACTGCGGCCTGATTAAAGGTCAGCAGGATGCCAAAGGCGATCAGCGACTGCAGCGCCATCCATGCCAGCGCGCCCCTGACCGTGACCTGACCGGAGGGGATTGGGCGCGAGCGTGTGCGCTCGACACCGCCGTCGATGTCGCGGTCGGTGATGTCGTTCCATGTGCAGCCCGCCCCACGCATCAACCACGCGCCCAGCCCGCATGCGACAAAGATCCAAAGATCTTCCCAGCGTGCGTTCTGTCCCGCGATCATTGCCAGAGCCAGCCCCCACCAGCAAGGCAGCAGCAAAAGCCATGTGCCGATCGGCCGATCCGCACGGCTCAGGCGCAGATAGGGGCGGGTCCAGGCGGGGGCGTAGATATCGACCCAATTGTCTTTTACCGCATCCGCGACACGTCCATCTGGTGTTGGCGACTGGCCTTGCATATGTAGGACCCCATGAATGCTAAAGTCAGACTGTATGTAGATCACCCCTTGGGGGCAGGGCAAACGGTTCCTCTGGACCGCGATCAGGCACATTATCTGTTTGGGGTGATGCGACTGGCTGTTGGTGCGCGGGTTGCACTTTTTAATGGGCGCGATGGGGAATGGCAGGCCGAGGTGGCAGAAGCCAGCAAGCGCTGCGGCGTCTTGGCCTGCGTGGAGCAGTCCAAACCCTTGCAGTTGCCGCCAGATTTGTGGCTGATCTTTGCACCCATCAAGAAAGCGCGCACCGATTTCATCGTCGAGAAAGCCGCCGAAATGGGTGCCGCGCGAATTTTGCCTGTAGCGACGGATTTCACCAATTCCGAACGCATCCGTCAGGACCGCCTGCAGGCGCATGCGGTCGAGGCGGCCGAGCAATGCGGCGGCACCTATGTGCCAGAGGTGGCGGAGTTGCAAAAGCTGTCCGCCTTGCTGGACCACTGGCCCGAAAACCGCCAGTTGATGTTCTGTGACGAGGCCGAGGTGGGGCAGCGGTTGTTTCTCGATGCTGTCCAGTCCGAAGACCCGCCCACAGCCTCCGGCCCTTGGGCGATCCTGATCGGGCCGGAGGGTGGTTTTTCAGATGCGGAGCGCAAACGTCTGCAGGCCATGCAGCAGGCGCATGTGGTCAGTCTCGGACCACGTATTTTGCGGGCAGATACGGCGGCGGTGGCGGCCATGACCCTTTGGCAGCGGGCATTAGGAGACTGGTGATGGGATGGCGCGCAGCAAATCGGTCGGATCTTGACTGGATCGAGGTGCTGCTGTTTGCGCATATCGAAGGCTCCATGTTCCTGATCGGCAACCTGCGCAATCACGGCTTTGGTTCTGATCATCCACACGGGCTGACGCTTTGGGTGCGAGAAACCCGAGATGGCGTCTTTGCCATCACCAATACCGGGTCTGTTATGATGATGGCACCGGGTTGCGGCAACGCGGAATGGCAAGACGCGGGCCAGCTTCTGGGGCCGCGCGAGGTGACAGCGGTGATCGGAAATGCTGCACAGGTGCGCAGCTTTATTGCGGCCAATGGGTTGCAAGATCATCCGTGCCAACTGGATCGGGATGAACCAGGTTTTGTGCTCGATGTGGCGGAACTCGCGGTGGAAATCCGCCCCGATGAGAACATCATTCCCCTCGCGGATGCGCCTCGCGCGCTGATTGAGGAATGGCGCGCTGCCTATGAGGTCGAGGCGGTGAATGCGTCTCCTGATCAAGCACAGGAAAAGGCGCGCCGTGACATCGCACAGTATATTGCCAGAGACAGCCACCGCGTGTTGTTGGTGGAGGGGCGCCCGGTTGCAATGGCCGGACATAATACTGCGTTTGCCGAGGCGGTGCAGGTCGGCGGGGTCTATACGCCGCCTGCGTTGCGTGGTCGGGGCTACGCGCGCCGCGTCGTCGGTCGGCATATGTTGGAAGCGCGTGCACGCGGCGCAACGCAAGGGGTGCTCTTTGCCGCCAGTGAAGAAGCGGCGCGCGCTTATCGCTCTATCGGTTTTCGCCGGGCAGGGACGTTTGCGCTGGTGCTGTTTGCGAGACCTGCGCAGATCCGCGCAGGCCATGTGAGGAGATGCACATGAGTTTCATTCGACCAGAAGCACAGGCCTTTTTGTGGCGCTGGCGCGAGCTTTTTGGAGCATTGGCGCTGCTGTTGCTGGGGCTTCGTTGGGCCATCTGGGGCATAGGTCTGATGCAGATCACCGGCTGGGCCTGTGTCGCATTAGCGCTAGTGCTTGGGGTGGTTGGCGCGCAGCGAATGCGATTTCGGCTTGGCTCTGGCGGGCCTGGCGTGGTGCAGGTCACCGAAGGGCAAATCAGCTATTTCGGGCCGCTCACCGGCGGTGCCGTGGCGCGTTCCGAGATTGAAACCTTGCGGCTCGACCATACAGCGCGGCCGTCGCATTGGGTGCTGGAACAGCCCGGTCAGTCACCGCTGGCAATTCCGGTGACAGCTGCCGGAGCAGAGGCGTTGTTTGATGTGTTTGCCAGCCTGCCGGGGTTGAAGACAGAACGCATGTTAAGTGAACTGCATCACAAAGGTCCTCATCAAGTCGTGATATGGCAGCGATCACCAGAGCCACGCAGCCAGTATCGGCTGCATTGACACTGGCGCGATTTCGCATCACGACTTTAACCCCGGGCCCCGTGCCCTTTGTCAGAAATGCCACGCCTGCCCTTGGCGGCGACCTACGAAGGGGGCCTACCCATGTCTATTCCTCAGTCCGGCGGCGGACCAATCGAAAGCCATGCTCAACTGGCGGAGTATATGGAAGCGGGCTGCAAGCCGAGCAGTGACTGGCGGATCGGTACCGAGCATGAAAAATTCGGCTACTGCAAGGATACGCTGAAGCCGCTGCCCTATGAAGGTAAGCGTTCGATTCAGGCGGTGCTTGAAGGGCTGCGCGACCGGCACGGCTGGGACCCGGTCACCGAGGGGGGCAAGCTGATTGGCCTCACCAAGGACATGGCGAACGTTAGCCTAGAACCCGGCGGTGCGCTGGAGCTGTCGGGGGCGCCGCTAGAGACGATCCATGAGACCTGCGACGAGGTGAACACTCACCTGCGCGAAGTAAAAGATATCGCTGATGAGATCGGAGTTGGCTTTATCGGTCTTGGTGCTGCGCCGATCTGGCAGCACGAAGAAATGCCCTTGATGCCCAAGGGGCGTTATAAGCTGATGAACGACTACATGGAGCGCGTCGGCACCATGGGGCGCGCGATGATGCGGCGCACCTGCACCGTGCAGGTGAACCTCGATTTCGCTTCCGAAGCCGACATGGTGCAGAAGTTGCGCGTGGCTCTGGCCTTGCAGCCGGTGGCCACCGCGCTCTTTGCCAACTCTCCCTTCTTTGAGGGCAAGCCCAACGGGCTGAAATCCTGGCGCAGCCACATCTGGCGGCATCTGGATGACGCCCGCACAGGTATGCTGCCTTTCGTGTTTGAAGATGGCATGGGGTTTGAGCGTTACGCCGATTATGCGCTCGATGTGCCGATGTATTTTGTCTACCGCGATGGCAAATATATCGACGCGTTGGGCCAGTCTTTCCGGGATTTCCTCAAAGGAGAGCTGCCCGCGCTGCCGGGTGAAACACCGACGCTGAGCGACTGGGCGGATCACCTGACGACCGCATTCCCAGAGGCGCGGATCAAGAAATACATGGAGATGCGTGGTGCCGATGGCGGCCCGTGGCGACGTCTTTGTGCGCTTCCAGCCTTCTGGGTGGGACTGATGTACAATCAGACCTCTTTGGACGCGGCTTGGGATCTTGTCAAAGGCTGGGATGCGCAGACCCGCGAGAGCCTGCGCGTTGAGGCGTCGGTCAAAGGGCTGCAGGCCGAGGTTGGCACACTCAAGATGCATGATCTTGCCCGCGAGGTTCTGGCGATTTCCGAGGCCGGGCTGAAGGCCCGCGCACGCCAAGGAGCAGGCGGATTGGTGCCGGATGAGACACATTTCTTGAGCGCCCTGCGCGAAAGCGTCGAGAGCGGAAAGGTTCCGGCGGATGAATTGCTGGATCGGTACAACGGTGACTGGAACGGTGATCTGAGCCGGATCTACGCAGACTACAGCTATTGATGTCTTGCGCATCTCAATATCGATAATGCAAAAGCGGCGCTGCTGAGACGCCCCTTTTTCTTGCCCCTGTTGTCCCTGGCGGCGCGGCGAAACCTCGCGTTGGTGGTGACGATTAAGGGGCGTTTTTCCCCCTAATCTGATTCTTGTGAGATGACAGACGGCCCCTTATGAGAGCGCTCAATCTATCGCTCTGAAAGGTGTTCAAATGGGCAATTTCTTTATCTCTGCATTCGAGAAACTTGTTGGCGTCGTGATGGTTTTGTTGCTGCTGCTCGTATTGGGCGGCACCGTTGTCGCCCTAATCGAGCCCAGTGCAGGTGGCATTTTGCCGGCGCTTGGCGTGCTCGTCGGCGGCACACTCTATGTCATCTTGATTGGTGGTTCGCTCTATCTGGCGTTGGGTATCTACAACAATACCAAGCGTACAGCCGAAGCGGTCGAGCGTCTCGCATCGAAATAAGCGCCCTGTTCACCGTTCCCTCCGGTGTCAGTGTGCAAAGAACGGGCGACAGGATATCCTGTCGCCCGTTTTCATGTCGTCGGTGTGAGTGGTGCGCGCCGTCTTATTGCAGCAATTCTGCGGGATCAGCGTCTTCGATGTTTTCCCAGTTCACATCTGCTTTTTCGATGTAGCCCGGAATATCGGTGACCCAGCGTTCCTGAATGTCTTTGGAGAGGTTCAGGTAGAGCACATCGTCAACGATCTTCCATTGATGCGGGTCGCCATCGAATTTGAAGCCCATCGCCGCGCCGAACGCGCAGTACCCTCCGTAAGCGGGCACATAGGCTTCCGGGTTGGCTTCGAACAGGGCTTTGTTCTCCTCAGACGTAAACCAGTAGGTCGCCTCGTCATGCGTTGCGGTCAGCTTATAGCTGCCCTTGTTGGCCTCACCTTCGGTGAAATAGGCGACCGGGTCGAAGCCCTGCATCGCAAGGCCAGTGGATGAGGCGTTCACGTCAACGCCCGCAGCGAAGGAGGCAGTTGCCAGCGCCACAGAGAAGGCGAGACCGCCGAGGAGGGATTTGGTCAGGGATGTTGTCTTGGTCATCGATTTGAACCTTTTGATCTGTCCGGGGCCGAAATGCACCCGGGGGGGACGTGTGAAAAGGGACAGGTACTCAAAATCCTGTGTGAGTTGGGCGGGTGAGTGCCGCCACACCGACGATTTGGGGAAAGATCTGATCACATGCAAAACAACTCAATTTGTCTGTGCGCCGGCGCAAGGTCGACCTGCGCTGCTGCGGTAAAACAATCCTGTGAGTGCAATGTGAAAAGCCCCGCCGATGAGGGCAGGGCTTTGGAAATCATGGCTGTAGACGCTGGGTGGGGTTACTTCTGGCCGATCTTTGGCTCGCTCCCCGCCAGCAGCCGCGCGATGTTGTCCTTGTGCCGCCAAAAGATCACCAGCGTGAGGACGATCGAGAGCGCAACGGTCGATGGGTAACCCAGGACCAGACACCAGATCGGAGCAGCCACAGCCGCACAGAGCGCCGCCAGAGACGAAATTCGCCGCAGCAGCGCCAATGCGAGCCATGTCATGCAACAGGCGACGCCTACCGGCCAGGCGATAGCCAGCAAGAGCCCGAGGAAAGTCGCAACACCCTTGCCGCCCTTGAACCCCAGCCAGACCGGGAAGCAATGCCCGACAAAGGCCAACAGCCCCGCCAGCTGCGCCGCATCCTCGCCTGCCAGAGCACGCGCCAGCAGCACCGCCGCCGCGCCCTTGCCGCCATCCAGAAGGAGCGTCGCTGCCGCGGCGGCTTTGCTTCCGGTGCGCAGCACATTGGTGGTGCCGATATTGCCCGATCCGATTTCGCGCAGGTTGCCCAGACCAAAGGCCCGAGTGATCACCATGCCAAAGGGAATGGAGCCGAGAAGATAGCCGATCACACCCCACATCAGGAGCATCGGCAGGGCGGTCTCAAGCGCAGGCAACATCACGCCTCCTTCCGATAGACGGGTTCACCCGCCACATAAGTGGCCAACACGCGGCCCTGCATCTGTTGGGTGTCAAACGGCGTGTTCTTGGATTTGGACTGTAGCTTGAAACGGTCCAAAACCAGCGGTGCGTCCGGGTCAAACACCACCAGATCCGCAGGCGCGCCTGCGCTCAGGCGGCCAGACGCAAGGCCAAGCCGCGTTGCGGGGTTAAGTGACATCGCCCGAAACAGCGTCGGCAGATCCAAAAGCTCTGCATGATAGAGGCGCATCGCCGCCGGCAGCAGCGTTTCCAGCGCCACCGCCCCGGCGGCGGCCTCTTCAAACGGCAGGCGCTTGCTCTCTTCGTCCTGCGGCGTGTGCATCGAGGAGATCACGTCAATCAGCCCCGTGCGCACGGCCTCGACCACGGCGAGGCGATCCTCTTCGGAGCGCAGCGGCGGCTTCACCTTGAAGAAGGTGCGATAATCGGCCACGTCCAGCTCATTCAGCGTCAGGTGGTGGATCGAGGTGCCCGCCGTGATGTCGATCCCGTTGGCCTTGGCGCGCTCCAGCGCAGGCAGCGCGCGCGCCGTGGTGATCTGATCCGCGTGGTATTTGGCACCGGTCATTTCCAGCAGCGCAATGTCGCGGTCGAGCCCCATCCGCTCCGCCATGGGAGAGACCGATGGAAGCCCGCGCAGCGCTGCGAATTTGCCAGAGGTTGCAGCAGCGCCCGCCGACAGGCCCGGCTCTTGCGGATGGGCGATCACCAGCGCGCCACAACTCTTGGCATAGGTTAGCGCGCGCGAGAAAACCTTGGTGCTGGTGACCACGTGGTCGCAGTCGGTAAAGGCCACGGCACCCGCGTCCAGCAAAAAGCCGATCTCGGTCATCTCGCGCCCCTCGCGCCCCTTGGTGAGCGCGGCCATGGGCAACACATTGACGGGGGCGTCGGCCTGTGCGCGGCGGGTGACGAATTCCAGCGTCTCCGGGCTGTCAATGCAGGGCGTGGTATCGGGACGGGTGACAATTGTGGTCACGCCACCTGCCGCCGCCGCAAGCCCTGCGGATTTATAGCTTTCCTTGTGACGCTCGCCCGGCTCGCAAACCTTGACGCCAATATCGACGATCCCCGGCGCAAGGCATTTTCCGCCGCAGTCTACTATCTGCACATCGGCTGTGTTCAGGTTATGCGCAGCAAGAAACGCGGCTTTGTCGCTTTGATCGGACCGGGCAAGGATATGGCCGTGCTGAACCAGCAGGCTGCCGGGGGCATCGCTGCCTGCTTCGGGGTCGATCAGGCGGGCGTTGAGGAAAAGCGTCGTCATCAGACCGGGTCCTTCGCAAATGTCGGGCGGGCAGGGGGGCAGGGCGCGGTCATGTGGCCAGCGCCCAGATCAGCAGGAAAATCAGCAGCATCACCACTGCAAACAAAGACGCTCCGATGCGTCGGGCGCGGTTGCGGGCGTCGCGGGGCGATGTGCGCAGGGACGGCTGGGCCGCATCGCTTGGGATCGCGCCGGGGGCGGACCAGTCGGTTTTGACCTCGCCGAGACGCGCCACCAACATGAGGCTGCTGGCCGGGGTCAGCCGGGTCTCTGCCCCGTCAAAGGCGCGGGCGCGCAGCACCAGAACCCAGCCGCTGAGACCATCCAGAGCCATGCCGTGTGCGGAAAGATCAGCCTCGGAGACCCCCATGCCCTCGCGCAGATACCCCAGCAATCCCAGACCTTCGAGGTCCTCGACGGGGAAGATCTCCGCTTGCCCCATGTCCAGTGCGGGCAGGCCCAACACTTGCGCCAATGCGCCATCTTCGTCGCGCAGGAATTTTGCCTGCTCTACCGGCATCTCGAGGGTAAAGACCAGCACCTGATCGCGGGCACCCTTGGGGATTTCGATCACATCACCCATCGCGCTCAGGACGCCTCGGCCTGACGGATGCTACGCAGGTTACGCGCCAGCAGGTCCATCGCGGCCATGCGCACGGCCACACCCATCTCCACCTGTTCCTGAATGACGGAGCGTTTGATGTCATCGGCGATGGTGCCGTCGATCTCCACGCCGCGATTCATCGGGCCCGGGTGCATGACGATGGCGTCGGGCTTGGCCAGCGCCAGCTTTTCGGCATCCAGCCCGTAGCGATAGAAATATTCGCGTTCCGAGGGGATGAAACCGCCGTCCATACGCTCCTTTTGTAGGCGCAGCATCATGACCACATCGACGTCCTTCAGCCCTTCGCGCATGTCGTCATAGATTTCGGCGCCAAACTCCGCAAATTGCTGCGGCACCAACGTGGGCGGGCCGATCAGGCGGATGCGGTTTTCCATCTTGCCCAGCAGGATCAGGTTCGACCGAGCCACCCGCGAGTGGGTAACATCACCGCAAATCGCGATATTCAGCCGGTGCAGCCGCCCTTTGGCGCGCCGGATCGTCAGCGCATCCAGCAGCGCCTGCGTCGGATGCTCGTGCCGTCCGTCGCCGGCGTTCAGTACCGCGCAGTTCACCTTTTGCGCCAAGAGATCCACCGCGCCGGAATGCGGGTGGCGCACCACCAGCAGATCGGGGTGCATGGCGTTCAGCGTCATGGCGGTGTCGATCAGGGTTTCGCCTTTTTTGATCGAGGACGCCTGCATCGCCATGTTCATCACATCCGCGCCCAGACGCTTGCCCGCCAGCTCGAAACTGGCCTGGGTGCGGGTGGAATTTTCAAAGAACATATTGATCTGGGTGAGGCCGGCCAGCGCCTCGGAGTGTTTCTCGGTCTGCCGGTTCAGCGCGACATAGTCTTCGGCCAGATCCAGAATGGCGGTGATCTCATGTGGCCGAAGCGGCTCGATCCCGAGGAGGTGAGATTGGTCGAAAGAGGGGGGCTGCATGGGCGAACTCCGCGCTGTTTCGGCCCTTATAGGAGGGCTGTGCCTATGGGGCAAGCGGTGGTCAGGACCGCGTGGGCGGCTCTGCAAAAATTGTCGTTAGAGAGGCCAGCCTAGCGCCAGGATGCGCGCCGCGTCAGCGGCGCCCGGCCCAACGGGAGGGAATGCATCTTTGATGCAGATCCGACGGGCGGGAGCGCTACGGTTTCGAGTTTTGTCTGTCGCCAGCGGCCAAGATCTCAGGCATGGCCTGCATCCATCGACAGGTTCAGCGGGGTCACACCCAGACTGGCCAGTGCCGCTTCCCACTTGGTGTCCGCAGTGTCGGTAAAGATCATTTCCGGCTCGGCATCCGTGGTAAGCCAGCCGTTTTGCGCGATCTCGTCTTCCAACTGCCCCGGTCCCCAGCCTGCATAGCCCAGCATCACGAGATACCGCTCAGGCCCGCGTCCTTCTGCGATGTCTTCCAGAATATCCAATGTCGCGGTCATGGAGAATCCGGGCTTTACCGGCAGCGAATTGACAGTGGAGATATATTCATCCGAGTGCAGCACAAATCCGCGCTGGGTTTCCACTGGCCCGCCAAAATAGACGGGCGCACTTGCGATGGCGGGTTCGATATCGATTTCAAGCTGATCCATCAGGGTTTGCAGCGCCACGCCGGGCGCGAGCTTGTTGATGATCAGCCCCATCGCTCCCTCATCCCCGTGCGAACACAGGAATACCACCGAGTTGTCAAACCGGGGATCCCCGATTCCCGGCATGGCGATCAGCAACTTACCTGTCAGTTCCATGTGACTGCCTCTGTTGCGGCGCGTGGCCTTTCCACCCAGCATGACGCGCAGGCGCGACACTTGCAACCCTGCCTCCGCCTCTGGGAAATTCACTTTCCATGTCACGATTGAGTTATTTTACGCGCGCCTCTCTGGGTTGTGACTTGGCTTTAACGACGCAAGCGGCAATAGCTTCGGGCATGATTTCGATACTTCGCTCCTGCCTCGCGCCTGCTTTGCTCGCCTGTGCCACTTTGATTGTGGCTCCGGGCATCGCCTCGGCGCGTGAAAATCTGGATAAGCTTGTCTCGATTGAGGTGCTGGATGGCGGCCCGACGCAGAATGGCCGCTATATGGGCGCTTTGCGTCTGCGGCTTGCAGAGGGGTGGAAAACCTACTGGCGCGCGCCGGGCGATGCGGGCATTCCGCCGCAGTTTAACTGGCAAGGGTCGCGCAACGTCGCCGATCTGCGCATCACATGGCCCACGCCCGAGGTGTTCCTGACCTCTGGAATGCGCACCATCGGGTATCACGATGAACTGGTGCTCCCGATTGAAATCACCCCCAAGACACCGGGCCAGCCGATCCGCATCAAGGGCCGGATGGAGTTGGGTCTGTGCAAGGATGTTTGCATCCCGTCCGAACTGCGCTTTGACCATCGCGCCGACCTCGCCGCCGGACGCCATCCCGCGATTGCCGCGGCACTGGCCGCGCGACCCTACACGGCGGCCGAGGCTCAGGTGCGCGGTGTGACCTGTCACCTTTCGCCAACGCCATATGGTATGAAAGTGTCGGCTCGGATTTCCATGCCCTCTGTGGGCGGTGAGGAATACGCGGTGATCGAAGGGGGAGGTGCCTTGGTTGCGACAGAGACCAAATCCTGGCGCGAAGGTCGCGAATTGGTGGCCGAGGCTGAGCTTTTGCCTGCAAGCAACGGTCCCGTTGCGGTTGACCGCTCCGCCCTGCGCTTTACGGTGCTGGGCAAATCACATGCGGTAGACATCCGAGGCTGTACTTCGGGCTAAAGGCTTGGTTCTTGCCAGGTCCATGTTGTCGCCGCGTCCTTTGTGTCGACAGAAGGCCCTTATCCTGATGACTGATATTACCCCGGCCCCACCGCGCCGACCGATCCTTGGCGCTCTTGGGGTCGTTTGCGCCCATATCGAGGGTGAGGATTGCGTGATCCTTGTGAAGCGCAAGAACCCGCCCAATGCGGGCACATGGGGGTTTCCCGGTGGTCATGTGGAACTGGGCGAAACAGCCGCCGAGGCCGCCGCGCGGGAGCTTTTTGAAGAAACCGGCGTTATCGCAGAGCCCGGCGCGCAGTTGATGACGCTCGACGTGATCCCGCGCAATGCCGATGGCTCGGTGGGCGGGCAGTATTTTCTCGTGGCGACGCTGTGCCATTATATGTCTGGCCAGCCAGTTCCTGATGATGACGCGCTGGAGGCTCGTTGGGTGCCGGTTGCGCGGATCGAGGACCTGGGCCTTGAGTTGCTGGACCGGGTGGCGGATCTGGCGCGAATGGCTCAGATCGCTCGGCGAGAAGAGTCCCGCGTGGCTCCCAACGCGCCGATTACATAAGTCAGCAACGCCAAGATCATCATACCGCCGAGGCACAAAAGCAGCGCGGCCCGGAGGGGGTCTATATCCGTCATCCATGGCAGTGCTTTGCGCAGCACCGCAGGCAACAGACCCGTTGCCATGGTCCAGCCCAGCGTACAAGCCAACCATACAAGTTGCACAATCCCGCTAAGCGCGATCAGCGCCCGCAAGCGGCGTGCCCCGGCATGTTGCCCGGCGGCCATGGCCCGCTTCAGCGACTGCATCGGGCGGGCAATGTCGGCCTGTATCGCCACCAATGCGGGCACCACCAGCAACACGAGGAACATGCCAAATCCAAGGCCATAGACCAGCGTGATGACGGTGGGTTTCAGAAACTGCGCCTGTTGCGAGGTCTCATACATCAGCGGCGCCAGCCCCAGCACGGTCGTCAGCGTGGTCAGCATCACCGGCCGCAACCGGTCCGCCGCCCCATCTATGATCGACGGGATCAACCCGCGCTCCTGCGCGTATTCGTCGATGGTCGAGACCAGCACGATGGAATCGTTGATGATGATCCCGGTCATCCCCAACAGCCCCACGACGGTGAACATGCTCATCGGCAGCTCCCACAGGTGGTGGCCCCAGATGGTCCCGACGAGGCCAAACGGGATGATCGCCATCACCACGATCGGGCGCGTCCAGCTGGAGAAGATCCAGCACAGCACCAGATAAATTCCGGTGAGGCACAGGATCAGCCCGGTGCGCGCATCGCTTAGGAACTCGTCCTCCTGTTCGCTGAGACCCGACAGACGGAACTCGATCTGGCGCTCCTCGGCGATCTTGGGCAGGATCTCGGTTTCCAGCGCCGCGATGATGGCCTCGGCCTGCACCGGATCATCCTCGGAAATGTCGCCGGTAACGGAAATCAGCCGCACCCCGTTTTCGCGCCGTACCGTTGAGAACCCGGTGCGCTGGCTGACGGTCACGACATCCGCAAGCGGCACATAAATCCCCGACGGCGCGCGCATCTGCGTACGTTCCAGAAAGTCCGCTGTCAGCTCGCCTTCGGGGAGTTCCACTCGGATCTGGGCAGAGCGCGGCCCGTCTGGGTATGTGGCAGCCTCTATCCCGTTCAGACGCCGCCGCAGGGCCTGACTAAGGTTTTCAATAGTGAAATTGAGCGCCTGACCCTGCGGTGTAAGATCCAGAACCAGCTCTTCCTTGTCATAGGCGAGGTTGTCCTCCACCGCCGAAACCTCGGGATAGCGGGTCAGCGCGGCTTTCAGATCTTCTGCGGCGGCCTTCAGCGTGGTGACATCGGCGCCATAGAACTGCACATCCAGCGCATCACCGCCGGGACCAGAGCGCCAGCCACGGAAGGACACCACCTCGGTCAGGGGCAATTGCACCACGCGCTCCTGCAACTCGCCCACAAAGGCAAAGCTCGAATAGGGGCGCAGGTCCGCATCGATCAGCTCGATGGCGATGCTGCCCAAGAGGTCGCTGTCCTTGGTTTCAGTCCCCGCAAGGCCCCGGCCCGTGTTGCCGCCCACTTCGGCCATGACAAAATCGACAGGATTGCGGCCATAGCGTTCCTCATATTCCGCTCCCAACACCTCGACCGTGCGCTGAAATTCACGCATCTGCTCCAGCGTATCGGCGCGGGTGGCACCTTCGACCATGGCAAAATTGCCGGACACCGATGCCCGCTCCGGCGCGTTGAAGAACCGCCAGCTGACATCGCCCTTAATGAACAGCGCCATCTGGCTGGCCAGCAGCACAAAGGCGCCCGCCACCACCACGTAGCGCGCTCGGACCACACCGACCATCAGCGGCCGGAACAACTGGCCCCGGCACCAGCGAAAGCCCCGGTTCACCACCCGGTTTGGCGCATCATACCAATGCCGCTCGCTGGTGTGGGCCAGGGCGTGCGCCATATGGTTGGGCAGGATCAGGAAACATTCCATCAGGCTCGCCGCCAGCACCGCAATGACGGTAAAGGGAATGTCGGCGATCAACTCGCCAAACCGCCCGCCAATTGCGGTCAGGCCAAAAAAGGCGATCACGGTTGTAAGCGTCGCGGCGAAGACCGGCATCGCCATGCGCCGGGCAGCGTTTTCGGCGGCGATCATTGGCGGCTCGCCCAAGCGGCGGGCGCGGAAATCTGCGTGTTCGCCCACCACGATGGCGTCATCCACCACAATCCCCAGCGTGATAATCAGGCCAAAGAGCGAGATCATATTGATCGTCAGCCCGCCGATATACATCAGCGCAATGGCGGCAAACATGGCCGCCGGGATGCCAGCGGCCACCCAAAATGCAATGCGGGCATTGAGGAACAAAAACAGCAGGATTACCACCAGCCCGAGGCCCATCAGCCCGTTGTCGACCAGAATATCGAGCCGCCCGGTGATTGCCTCGGCACGGGTGCGAATAAGCGAAACCTCCACCCCCTGCGGCAGCGACAGGTTCATCTCGGCCACGACGTCCTCGACCTGCCGCTGGATCTTGATTGCATCGCCCTGATCAGAGCGGTCCACCCGGATCGACATGGCCCGGTTCTCGCCGACAAAATAACTGCGCTGACGATCCACGCCCTCGACCCGGATTGTGGCCACGTCGCCAATCGTCAGCGCCGATCCATCCGCCTCGGAGCGCAGGACGACCGCCTCCAGTTCCTCGGGTGTGCGTTTCTGGGTGCCGGTACGCACGCGGGCGTTTGCGCCCTCGACCTCGCCCGCCGGGTTGATCTCCACCTCGGCGGCGATCACCGACGCAATCTCCGCCATGGTGATGTCATGGGCAATGAGCTGACTGGAGGGCACCTCGACAATGGTGCGGGGGGCGGCGACACCGCGAATGGTGGTGCGGGTGACGCCCACCTCAAAAAGCCGCAGGATCAGCTCATCCGCCAACAGCCCCAGTTGCTGCGCCCCGACCGGGCCAGTGATGACGATATCGGTGACCCGGTCACGCCAGATCGCGCGCTCGACCTCCGGATCTTCGGCGTCTTCGGGCAGGGTGGTGACCGCATCGACCGCGTTTTGCACATCATCGGTGGCGCGCGCCATGTCCCAGCCGGGTTCAAAGTCGATGTCGATCACCGCGCGTCCCTCGCGCGAGGATGATCGCGTGTCCTCAACACCGTCGACGGCCAGCAGGGCAGGTTCCAGCGCCTGTACGATGGCGCTGTCGACATCCTCTGGTCCCGCACCTTCCCAGACGATGGAAACATCGACAGATTCCACAATCACATCGGGAAAGAACTGTGCCCGCATATTGGGAATTGCAGCTGCGCCCAACACCAGAAGGAGCATCAGCAACAGGTTCGCCGCCGTGCGGTGGCGGGTGAAATAGCTCAGGATGCCGCTGGCCTTGTCGGTCGATTTGCTCGCCATGAGAATTCACCTGTTGCTGTCGCTTATGAGGGCCTGCCCCACGGCGAACGGTGGACTTGCGGCTGAGGTCGCCCCTCAGCCGCCCCTGTTCTGTTCAATTCGGTCGATAAGCGTGGCAGGAACCCGCGGCTGATCGAGCTGCGCCAGCACACGCGTTTTCACCGCGCTTGGCATACGGCCATTATCGGTAACGATGGCTTTCAACTGGGCGCGGCGTTCATCTGTCAGCTCGATGAGGTCAGGTTCCACCGCTTGCGCGGCGTTGTCCGCGCCCTTGGTCAGGGGGCGGACTTTAATACCGGCCCCCAGCAAGGGAGTGCGTCCGGTGACCACTTGGCGACCATTCAGCCCATCACCACGCACGAGGATCTCATCTCCCTGACGGCGCACCAATTCCACCTGTACCTCTTCAAGACGATCATCATCGCCCAAAACCAGAACGGTTTGACGCGAATCCATCGCTGAGGCTGGCAACCGGGCCAGATTGGCGATCACCGGCTCGCGCACCGTTACGGTGACGAAATCGCCGGGTTTAAAGCCCGTGGCATTGTCCATGCGGGCATAAATCAGACGTCCAGACTGGCCATCCCCGACCGCACCACTGGCCCGCACAAGCATGCCCTTCGCCTCGATCCCAGCACCAGCAGCGTCCAGTGTCACAGTGACCTCTGCCGGGATAAGCTGGCCAGTGTCCTCTAGCAGCCGCGCATATTGTGCCGTGGAGACGCGAAAGGCGACCTCCAGCAGGTCCGGATCAACCAGTTGCGCAAGGATTTCATTGGCCGAGACCAGTCGCCCCTCGACCAGCGTCACCGCTTGTAATGTGCCGGTAAAGGGCGCCGTGACGGTGGTGTCTTCAAGGGTGCGCTGCGCCTCGTCCAGCGCGATTTGCGCCCGCGCCACGAGGGTTTGTGCCTGATCCACACGGGCCTCGGCCTGACTTACGGCCTGACGACGGGTGATCACTGCCTGACGGGCGCTGGTGGCGGTCAGCTCTGCCGCCTCAACCGAGGCTTCGGTGCCGACGCCGCGCGATTTCAGGTCCACTTGCCGCTGATACGCCCGTTCCTGTAATTCGGCCTGCATCTGCGCGGTTTCCAACTCGTCCATCGCAAGCCCAAGGGCGCGTCCCGCATCGCGGCTCTCCGCTTCTGCATCCATCATGTCTGCTTCGGCGCGGGCCAGCGTGGCCTGTGCGTCGGCCTTGTCTATTTCGACCAGCGTGTCACCCGCAGTGACGCGACCGCCGTCCTGAAACCCCTCTGCCAGCGAAATGACGCGGCCTGAGACAGCGGCGCGCAGTTCAAGCGTGCGGCGGCTCTCAACATGGCCAAATCCCGTGAGTTCAGGGCGTTCTTCTCCCAGTGAGGCCGTGATCACATTCACCGCAAACACCCGTTCGCGTGCGGGCGGCGCGCGCCGCTCTTCTGCGAGGCTGTCCTGTATGGCTGAACTGATCAGTTGCAGCGCAAAAAGCGCCAGCGCAATCGTGAGGCCAAGCAAGAACAACCCCGTCACGCTGTGTCGCAGAAATCGCATCCTCATCCCTTTCGGCTGGCCCGGGTGCGTCCCGGCTGGCCATCTGATGTGTGTCACGCAAAGACCGCGCAAATATAGCACGAACCATATGCTTTACGCTCTTATACGTGACGGCAGATCATTTCCGTCGCAAATGTTCGTCAAGTCTGGGCAAAATTTCTACGAAATTGCAGGGGCGATGCCGGTAATCGAGCTGTTTTTGCAAAATTTCATCCCAGGCATCTTTGCAGGCACCGGGGCTGCCGGGCAGCGCAAAGAGGTAGGTGCCCTGCGCAACCCCGCCTGTTGCGCGGCTTTGTACGGCTGAGGTGCCGATCTTTTGCATCGAGACAATGGTGAACACGGTGCCAAAGGCGTCGATTTCTTTTTCATAGACATCGCGATGCGCCTCTACCGTGACATCACGCCCCGTAAGCCCGGTGCCGCCGGTAGAGATCACCACATCCACGTCTGGGTTTGCGCACCATTGACGCAATTGATCGGCGATGTCGGCACGCTCGTCCGGCAGGATCTGGCGGTCGGCGAGGGTGTGACCCGCTGCCTGAAGCCGGTCAACCAACACCTGCCCCGAGCGATCCTCATCAAGGCTGCGGCTGTCGGAAACCGTCAGAATGGCGATACGGACCGGGATGAATTCCTTGCTGTCATCAATGCGAGACATGGCTCTCAGGCCCTTTCCAATAGCGCAAGCCGCACTGCGAGGCCTGCAAAAATTCCACCTGTGATGCGGCTCATCCAGCGCGCGGCGCGTCCGCCTCCGGCAAAGAGTGCGCGCGCCCGTCCGGCAAAGACGCCAACACCGCCGTTGATCATCACTCCGCCCAGTCCGATGATCGCGCCGAACACCAAGAACTGACCCAACACCGATCCGGCCTCAGGTCGGATGAATTGCGGCACAAACGCCAATACGAACAGGATCACCTTTGGGTTTGTGAGGCTCACCATCAGCCCGGCACGAAAGGCGCGTGATGCACGCACTGCCTGACCGGGGGGCTGCGCGCCGCCGGGGTGCATGATCGCGCCCCACGCCAGATAAAGCAGATAGGCCACGCCGACCCAGCGGATGATATCAAACAGCGCCGGTTGTGCTGCGACCACTGCCGCAACGCCAAGCCCGGCCAGCGCCACATGCACCATGCCGCCCGCCGCCACGCCAAGGCTTGCGGCAATGGCAGGGCGCGGGCCGGATTTCAGCCCTTGCCCGAGGCAGAACATCATATCCGCACCGGGGGTGACGTTGAGCGCGAGCGCGGCTGGGACAAATGCGGCAAATGTGGAGAGCGCAATCATTGCGACACCTCAAACCAATTGGGCGTCGGGCCAAGGTTGGCGCATTGCGTCGCTCCGATCTGACCGCGATAGCCCCAGCAATCATGCACATGGCCATAGACCGCAAGTTTCGGCTGCAAGGTCTGGATCGCGGCGAGGATGCTTTCGGAACCAATCGACAGCCCCGCTGACGTGGTATCGCCTGCGTCTTTTGGTGGCGAATGCGTCACCAGAATGTCGATCTCGCCCGCTTTGGCCAGTTCCCGCGCGGCGGCGCGGTCAGAAAGATCAAAGGACCAATCGCCAAAGGGCGTCTCCGGGATGCCACCGCCAAGACCAAAGATGCGCAGCCCTTCGACCTCTGCGGCCTGACCATGCAGCACGGTCATGAAGGGCAGGGCACATCCATGCAGCTCTTCGGCGCTTTCGGCGTTGCCGGGCACCACCACCATGGGGGCAGCAATACCGGCAAGCATCTCCATCGCGCGCGGCAGGCCTTGGCGTGTGTTGCAGAAATCGCCAGCGCCAATCACCAGATCCGCCCCGACACTGGCGGTGACCAGATCTACGGCCAACTCCTCGACCAGATGCAAATCGGAAAATGCGAGGATTTTCATGGGCAAGGGTCCTTGATGCGGTGGTCAGTTCTGACTGTTGAGGCGTGCGCGCAATTCCAGCAAATCGGCCCAAGCCTGTCGCTTGGCAGAGGCTTGTCGCAACAAATAAGCAGGGTGGAACATTGGGATCACCGGCTTGCCCCAGGCTTGGGCCCAATTGCCGCGCAGCCGCGTGATGCCCCGTTTGCCCAGTACGGCCTGACAGGAGATATTGCCCATCAACACCAGCACGTCTGGTTGCGCCAGCGCCACATGGCGCTCGAGGAAGGGCACCAGCATCGCAATTTCTGCAGGCAGCGGGTCGCGGTTCTGAGGCGGACGCCACGGTAGCACATTGGTGATATAGACGTTCTCGTTGCGGCTTAGGTCAATGGCGGCAAGCATTTTGTCCAGCAACTGCCCGGCGCGGCCCACAAAGGGTTTGCCTTGCAGATCCTCGTCCCGGCCCGGTGCTTCGCCAATGATCATCACACGCGCACCGGCCTGACCATCTGAGAACACCAGATTGCGCGCCCCGCGTTTGAGGTCGCAATGTTCGAAAGTCTCAAGAGCGGCCCGCAAGCTTGGTAGTGCATCAGCGGATTTGGCGAGTTTTGCAGCTTCGGCCACGGGATCGACCGATTTGGGCTTCACCGGGGCGGGCGGGGCCTCCGCTCCGCGTGCGGCTTTAGGCTTTTGGTCCTGTAGCTCGTACCTGTTGATGGGCGCATCCATCATGGCTTCGGTAGCGCCAAGCTCTACCTGCCACTCCAACAGCGCCTTTGCGCTCCAATAATCCAGCTCCGATTCCATGGCTCACACAGTAGACCGCTGCTGAACAAAGGAAAACGCCCATTGCGCCTCGGGTGGCATTCAGCTGTCGCGCGGGGCTGCAGCGCGGCGCAGGCGGTCGTTTATCGCGATGCCAAGGCCATGTTCCGGCACCGGAGCCACCGCAATCGGGCGCTCCATCGCATCGAGTTGGTGCAGATACCCAAAGAGATTCGCCGCCGCCTCATTCAGATCACCACTGGGCGAGAGGTTCAGATCAAACGCACCCGGGCCAAACCCCAGCGACACTTCACCGGGGGCAAAATCGCGCGCCGCCAGTCGCACGCTGGCGTTTGGTGCGTAATGGGATTGCAACTGCCCCGGCGCGGTCAGGGGATCTGCGGCGTTTCGCTCGGCCAACCGATAGCCAAGGGTGGTCTCAATATCCTCAGCCGCCAGCCCACCGGGGCGCAACAGCACAGGGGCATCCCCCGCCAGCCCGAGGATGGTGGATTCCACACCAACCCCACAGGGACCATCGTCAAGGATCGCGGCGATTTTACCTCCGAGGCCTGCGCGGACATGGGCGGCGGTTGTCGGGCTGATCCGGCCTGATGGATTGGCCGAGGGGGCTGCAATGGGACGGGCCACCGCTGCCAGAAGATCACGCGCGCAGGCTTTGGCCGGGACCCGCACCGCCAAGGTATCAAGACCTGCGGTCACCAGAGGCGACACAGGGTGATCCGGGCGCAATGGCAAAACCAGCGTCAACGGGCCGGGCCAAAAGGCTGCCGCCATTGCTTCGGCCCACTCATTCCACTGCACCAAGGTCTGCGCCGCCGCAACATCAGCCACATGGGCAATCAGCGGATTGAACGATGGCCGCCCTTTGGTGGCGTAGATCGCTGCCACCGCCGCGCCATTGGTGGCATCCGCGCCAAGGCCGTAAACAGTCTCTGTTGGGAATGCCACCAGCTGGCCTGCCGCAAGCAGTTCCGCGGCACGGGCAATGCCCTCGGGCGCTGCGGTCAGCGCTTCGGTGTTATGTGTGGCATCGGTCATGGTGGGGTACATCTCGGGGTAAAATTCAGGCTTGGCCGTTCCGTCACTTCCTCGGTGACGCCGCGTTTTGATTGCGCTGCCGCCGGGGCTGTTTACGAAATCGACCAAGGCACAGTAAATAACGGCTCGCAGTCCGGAAGCCAAGCGGCTCCGGTCTTGGGTCTGAAGGCTGCGCCATGACGCCCGCCAGGATGAGAAGAGGTCCCCCGATGAGCTACCGCGCCCCCGTTTCCGAGTATCAGTTCCTGCTGCAGCAGATCCTTGGCTATGAGCAGATCACCGCAACGGAGCGTTTCGCCGAAGCGGACAATGATCTGATGGCCGCGATCCTCACGGAGGCGGGCAAGATGTGTGACGAGGTGATGGCCCCTCTGCAACGCGGTGGAGATCTGGAACCGGCGCGGCTGGAAAATGGCGTCCTGCGGACCTCACCGGGGTTTGGTGACGGCTACAAGGCCATCGCCGAGGGCGGCTGGATCGGGATGAGCGCAGACCCCGAATATGGCGGGATGGGGCTGCCGATGTCGCTGACCACCTCAGTCAATGAGATGATGTCGGGTGCGTGCCTTAGCCTGCAACTGGCCCCGCTCATGAGCCAAGGCCAGATTGAGGCGCTGGAGCATCACGCCTCTGATGCACTGAAGGCGCTGTATCTGCCCAAGCTGATCTCAGGTGAATGGGCGGGCACCATGAACCTCACCGAGCCGCAGGCGGGGTCTGACGTGGGGGCGCTGTCGTCAAAAGCAGAAGACAACGGCGATGGCACCTATGCGGTCTCCGGCCAGAAGATCTTCATCTCCTGGGGTGATAACGACTTTACCGAGAATGTCTGCCATCTGGTGCTGGCGCGGCTGCCGGATGGGGTGCCCGGCACAAAGGGCATCTCGCTCTTTCTGGTGCCCAAATACCTGCCCGACGAGAACGGTAACCTCGGCAAGGCCAACAGCCTTAAGGTGGTCAGTCTCGAGCATAAGATGGGCCTGCATGGCTCCCCCACCTGTGTGATGCAATACGACGGTGCCACCGGCTGGCTTGTGGGCAAGGAACATGGCGGCATGGCGGCGATGTTCACCATGATGAACAACGCCCGTCTTGGCGTGGGCGGTCAGGGTGTTGGCGCAGCCGAAGGCGCCTATCAGCACGCGCTGGCCTATGCGCTCGATCGCAAGCAGGGCAAGACCCCGGTCGAGGGCGGTACGGGAACCATTGTAGACCACGCCGATGTGCGCCGGATGCTGATGGAGATGAAGGCGGATGTCTATGCATCGCGCGCGATCATGCTGGCCTGTGCGGGGGCCATCGATATGGGCACCGCCACAGGCGACGCCGAATGGAAAACCCGCGCGGCTTTCCTGACACCCATTGCCAAGGCCTTTGGCACCGAGACCGGCATCCGTGTGTCCGAGCAAGGCGTGCAGGTGCATGGCGGTATGGGCTTTATCGAGGAAACAGGTGCGGCGCAGTTTTACCGCGACGTGCGGGTCACGGCGATCTATGAGGGCACCAATGGTATTCAGGCCATGGACCTTGTGGCGCGCAAGATGATGGACGGCGGCGAGATGGCGCATCGCCTGATCGACGAGATCGAGGAACAGGCCGAGCGAGCCCGCCCCACGCACCCCAATATGGCCGAAGCCGTCTGGCAGGCCTGCGAAACCCTGCGCGAGGCCACCGAATGGCTGGTCGAAGCGGATATGCAGGACCGCTTTGCCGGGGCGGTGCCCTACCTGATGGCCTTTGCCCGCGTTTTGGGCGGGCACTATCACCTTGCGGCGGCCTTGGCGGACAAAGGCGGTGCGCGTGAGAAACTGGCGCGGTTCTACATCAAGCGCATGTTGCCCCAGCACGCAGCCTATCTGATCCACGCCCGCGAAGGCGCTGCGGGGGCCTTTGCCCTCACCGCAGAAGAGCTGGCAAGCTGATGGTTTCCGTCGCCGACGTGGCCCCCCGCACTCCGTGGGAAGAGCCGCCCGCACAGGGCGACGCCATTGAGGTCGCCGAGGGCGTTCTCTGGATGCGCCTGCCGCTGCCGATGAAACTCGATCACGTCAACGTCTATGCCTTCGACGAGGGAGATAGCTGGACGGTGGTGGATACTGGCATGTCCTCAAACAAGACCCGCCGCATCTGGGAGCAGTTGATGGCGGGGCCTCTGGGCGGCAAACCCGTGCGCCGGGTGGTGGTGACCCATCACCACCCCGATCATATCGGCAATGCGGGCTGGTTTCAGTCCGAACACGGCGCGGAGCTGGTCACCACCCGCACGGCCTGGCTGTTTGCCCGTATGCTGACGCTGGATGTGCAGGAGGAATGGCCTGCGGAAACACTGGCCTATTATCGCAGCGCCGGCATGGACCCGGAAACCTACGAGACGCGCAAGGCCGACCGGCCCTTTAACTTTGCCGATACGGTCTACCCGATGCCCTTGGGCTTTACCCGCGTGCAGCAGGGCGATGTGTTTCGCATGGGTGGACGCGACTGGGACGTGCATATGGGCAATGGTCACGCGCCGGAGCACGCAACCTTCTGGAGCCGGGACGATAACCTCGTGCTGACCGGCGATCAGGTGCTGTCCTCCATCAGCCCCAATATCGGCGTCTATGCGACCGAACCCGAGGCCGATCCGCTGGCGGAATGGCTGGAGGCTTGTGAGCGACTGGCGGCATTGGCGCGCCCCGAGCATCTGGCGCTGGGCGGGCACAAGCTGCCGTTTACCCGGCTGCCGCTCAGGATGCGGCAATTGATCGACAATCACCACGGCGCGCTGGAACGGTTGATGGAGTTTCTCGAGACCCCCAAAAGTGCAGCGGAGTGTTTTTCTGTCTTGTTCAAACGCACCATTGGACCGGGCGAATACGGCCTCGCGCTGGTCGAGGCGGTGGCCCATGTCAATCATCTCTACCGCACTGGCCAAGTCTCGCGCACACGGCGCGATGATGAGGCTTGGGTTTACCAACGGCGCTAAGCCTGCCACCTTGGGTGAAATATCGACGACCCAAGGACTTTTCCAATGGATGACAAGATTTCCACCAGTGCCGAAGTGGCAGAAGCGGCTGCACTGCCATGCCACCGCGAAGTGCATACAGATCCAGATGCGCCCGCCGCCCTGACGGACGTGCCTGCCCCGATGCAGAAGGTGCCAGCGCCTGAACAAAAAAGCGAGGCGCGCTGGGCCTACGAACGTCTGATTCTCTACATCCAGAACTTTGAAAAGACGCTCGACGGCGAACACGAGGTTGCCATGGGGTTTGCAGGCGGCGATGCAGGTGTGCTGCGGATCGAGGGCATGGGCTATTTCGATCCCGATATCATCACTTTCTACGGCAGCGACACGCGTGGCGCTAAAACGCAGCTAGTTCAGCATGTAAGCCAACTGAATGTTATTCTGCGGGCGATGCCCAAGCCGAAACCGGAAGAACCTGCGAAACGCATCGGATTCCGGCTGGTGGCAGAACTGGAAGATCAGGTCTGAAACAGCGCGTGAAGCGCGATGTCGCCCGCGACTAAGCTGTGCCTTCCGCTCCGGGGCATTGAGGTATTGCGCTTTGCTTTGCAAATCGCCGCCCCTGCCGGGCCCAACGCTTTTGCGGGAGGCTCTGCCTCATGCACAAAGGGGCGGGAGCGCTCCGCGTATTGACGCGAAGCTGTGTGGTTTAAGGTGAGCGGCTGAGGTGTTGCCCGCTTGGGTCTATGCGAGAATGGACTTACTCGAGAAACGGGATGCTTGCGCCAAACACATCCGCAAGCAGCACGAAATTGAGCCCCAGAACCGCGCAAGATCCAAGCGTTGCCAGCACACGCAGCAGCGGGCTGATTGCGAAGGCCCCCATGATATCGCGGCGCGCTGAAAAGTAGAGCAAGGCGAGCATTGGCACCGGCAGTGCGATCGACAGCACCACCTGCGACAGAACCAGCGCCTGCGTGGCGTTGACGCCTGCGGCCACCACGGCAAAGGCCGGCAGCATCGTGATCAGCCTGCGCAGCCAGATCGGAATGCGGATGTGCAGGAAGCCCTGCATGATCATCTGGCCAGCCATGGTGCCGACCACCGAACTGGATATCCCCGACGCAATCAGAGATGTCAGGAAAAATCCGGCCGCTGCGGCCCCCAGCAAAGGGGTGAGCATATAATAGGCGGTCTCGATCTCGGCCACTTCGGGATTGCCTTGGTGGAACGCACTTGCGGCCATCACCACCATCGCCACGTTGATCATCCCTGCGACAGCCAGCGCCAGCACCACTTCGATATTGGAATAGCGCAACAGTTTTCGGCGGTCGCCGTCATCACGCACCTCAGCCCGCGATTGGGTCAGACCGGAGTGCAGGTAGATCGCATGCGGCATGACCGTAGCACCGATGATTCCAACGGCGATGGTCAGTGCCATACTGTCGGGCAATGCAGGGGTCATCAGCCCGACGCCAAGTGCCGCCCAATCAACAGGAGCAATCAGCATCTCCGCCAGATAACACAGCCCGATCACGCCGACGAAAGCTCCGATAATCAACTCCATCGGGCGGAAGCCGCGGTTTTCAAAAATCAAAATACCGTAGGTCACAACCGCGGTGATCGCCATGCCCACCACAAGCGGCAAATCAAACAGCAGTGAGAGTGCAATCGCGCCGCCCAGAAACTCTGCAAGGTCCGTGGCCATGGCTGCAACTTCGGAGATCGCCCACATCACCCAAACCAGTGGGCGGGGCAGATTGTCGCGTGAGACCTCGGCCAAATTCTTTCCCGTTACGATGCCGAGGCGCGCCGAAAGCGCCTGAAAGAGCATCGCGATAAGGTTCGCCAACAGCACAACCCACAATAGTTTGTAACCATAGCCCGCGCCGGCCTGAATGTTGGTCGCATAGTTTCCGGGGTCCATATAGGCGACCGAGGCGATGATTGCGGGCCCCGCGAACAACAAGCGGCTGCGCAGACCACGCGCGTCACCGCGCAGCACGGCAGCTATTCCGCTGCGCGTGCGATGGGTCAGGTCAGACATTGGGGATGACTCCATTAAATTTACACAAATATAGCCATGGCTATAACTTGGTTATCTGGCAATAAGGTGTAGCATCAACTTTTCGTGTGACATCGCGCTGAACCAATTGGTGTGGAAAACAGCATCGGCTTTGCTATATGTTGGACCTCCAACCAAGAGACTGCTGCCTTGCCCGATACTTTCCTTGATAAAGACCAGCCTGCGAACCGGTTTGCGCGTGCCAGAGAAGCACAGGCCGCTGCCGTTCTCGAAGACTATGTTGAGATGATTGGCGATCTTATTGAGGAGTTTGGCGAAGCGCGGGTGGCAGATATCGCAGCCCGCATGAGCGTCTCTCAACCTACCGCCACCAAATCGATAGCACGCCTCAAACGCGAGGGGCTGGCGATGTCACGTCCGTATCGCGGTGTGTTTCTGACGGAAGAAGGCGCAGCGCTGGCGACGCGGGTGCGCGCACGGCATCGGACAATCGTTGAATTTCTGGTGAAGACAGGTGTGCCACGCGACATCGCCGAACTTGATGCGGAAGGGATCGAGCATCACGTGTCGCAGGTCACATTGGAAGTGTTTGAGCGCGCCCTTCAGGCCCGTGGTGGGGATTAACCCAGATACGATTGCTAAAGCGCGATGCCGCTGGGTTTAGAAGGTATTCCTTCTCGCTTCTTCTCTCCAGTAGGGTGGTGACAGCGGTTTTGAAATCCAGTATCACCGCTCGCAAGCACAAGTCGCGAACAGGACCAAAGATATGGCTGAACATAAGCACGGCACCATGGACATCACCGTTCAGGAACAAACTTACACAGGGTTTATGACCTTCGTGACCCGCTTCTGCATTGCGATGGTGTTTTTCGCTTTGTTCCTCGCGATCTTCGCCACCTGATCTCACCAGATACCGGAGCAATCCTCCATGCGGACCCCGATCCTGATTCTTGCGCTTTGCGCAGCTCTTGCGGGGTGCGCAGCGCCTCAGCGGCCGGACGCCGACCCTGAAGCGATCGCGCGTGTCGCCTATCGGGACGCAGGGCAGCCATCGATGACCCTGATTACCGTGGTGAATAACCGAACCGGGCAGGGCGGTCATACCGGGCTGATGATCAACGCCTCCGAACGGATCATTTTTGATCCGGCGGGGTCGTTCTACGCCGATGTGGTGCCAGAGCGCCAAGACGTGCTGTACGGCATTACGCCGGGGGTCTTTCAGGCGTATCGCAGCGCACATGCGCGCTCCACTTTTCATGTTGTGACTCAGAAAATCCAGCTGACACCTGAGCAGGCTCAGATCGCTTATCAGCTGGCGACAAGCAATGGCCGTGTGTCGGGAGCGTTTTGCTCAAACGCGACCTCTTCGCTGTTGAAACAAATTCCCGGCTTTGAGAGTATTGATGTGACCTTTTATCCGGTGAAACTGCAGGAGCAATTTGCGCAACTGCCCGGGGTTGTTACCGACAAATACTACGAAGATGACAGCGATGACCTCAAAGCAGGGCTTGCTGCAGGGAATGCCACGCTCAACGCGACGGCGGGCGGCTGATACATCGCAATACTGCCATTCCCAAGATGGTAAAATTCATAAGGCGTCGCAAGTGCGACGCCTTCTTAAGTTCTGCAGTCTGCGTTCTGAGCGACGAGGACCTCAGCCGAAGAGATACATGAGGGTCCACAGGCTGCAGGCCCCTGTCACCATGGCAAGCAACACGTTCTTGCTGAACACGGCCACAGCAAAGGTCAGGGCAGCGGCGGCAAAATGAATGAGGCTGGGTGCGCCATCGGTTGGGGCGGGCCAGACCACCAGCGGGGCCACAAGGGCGGGAATAATCGCCACTGCCGTATACCGCAGGTGCCGCATCAGCCATGCAGGCATCGCGCGATTGCCGACCAGACCAATAAAGGCAAACCGCAGCGCATAAGAGCCGACGGCCAGCCCAACGATCACCAGCCAGAGCGTGGTGCGATCAAATGCCATCTCAGTGCCTGTCATTGCTCTGCCTCCGCTGCAGCGCTTTTGCGCTCAAACCACACTTCGGCCTGTGCGCCCGCCATCATTCCGGCGATCCCGGCAATGATCAGCCCAAGGTTATATGGCATCAAGGTTGCCGGCAGTGATACCGCGCAGGCCGTGAAGCAGGCGACCACATGCGCTGGTGTGCGCAGCATCGGCCCGATCATTGCAAGAAACGCGATGGGCAACACGAAATCCAACCCCAGACTGTCCGGGATCGAGGCTCCGACCAAAGCGCCAGTGATGGTTGCCGCCATCCATGCCGGGGCCACCAGCCCATTGGTGCCAAAGAAATACGCCATCCGCTCGCGGGTGCCCCACTCTGCGCGGCGTTCAAATTCGATCATCGACAGAGCATAGGCTTGATCCACGGTTAGATAGGCTGCACAGGCCCGCTGCCACAGCGGCGCATCGCCCAGATACGGTGTGAGGGAGGCCGAATACATCGCCACCCGCAGGTTTACCGCCAGTGCCGAGATCAGCACGATCAACGTCGGTGTATGTTCCTGCATCAACTGGAGCGCGGTAAACTGTGCAGAGCCTGCAAAGACCGCAAGCGAGAAAGACATTGCTTCGAGCACATTGAGCCCGGCCTCTGCGGCGAGCACGCCGAACAGCAGTCCAAACGGGCCAGAGACCAGTACAAAGGGTGCGCTGTCGCGAACACCTTTCCAAAATGCGGATTTCGCGGTGGAGATTGTCATGGCGGGGCCTTAGGTTACGTTGCACATGGCTACGCGGGTTGAAGGATCTTGGCAATTGTCAAAGCTTAACGTGTCAACGGAATATCGTATTGCACCGGACCCCGGCAACCCGCGTCTGACTCGCAAGGTCACCGGCGTTGATCACCTTGGTCAAGAGGCCGAGATTTCGGTGGTCGAGGAGCGCCCGCTTACGATCTATCTGAACCGGCAAGAGATCGTCACCGCCATGACCATTGGCGACTACCCGGAGTATCTGGCGCTGGGGTTTCTGAAAAACCAGGGCATGCTGAGCGCTGAGGATGTCGTGACCCGCGTCGACTACGACGAAGAGGTCGAGACGGTCGTGGTCCGCACCGAGGTCGAGACCTCGCATGAAGAAAAGCTCCAGAAAAAGACTCGCACCTCGGGCTGCGCGGTGGGCACGGTCTTTGGCGATATGATGGCGGGGCTGGAGGGCGTGACCCTGCCCGCAACACCAGTGAAGACCTCGTGGCTCTATGCGTTGGCGCATGAGATCAACCGCACGCCTTCGCTCTATCTGGAGGCGGGGGCCATTCATGGCACGGTGCTGTGTCATCAGGACCGCCCGCTGGTCTACATGGAGGACGTGGGGCGCCACAATGCGGTGGACAAGATCGCGGGCTGGATGCTGTCGGAGCGGGCAGAGGCATCGGACAAGATCCTCTATACCACCGGGCGGCTGACCTCGGAGATGGTGATCAAGACCGCGATGATGGGCATCCCGGTGCTGGCCTCGCGCTCTGGCTTTACCGCATGGGGCGTGGAAATCGCGCGGCAGGTGGGGCTGACCCTGATCGGCCGCATGCGCGGGCAGCGATTTGTCTGTCTGGCGGGCGAAGAGCGTCTGCTACGCGACGTGGACCCAAGCGCCATGCCGGAAGAAGACAAGAAACACCGCCGCAAGAGTGCGGATTGACCGCGCGGGGGGGGCAGCGCGCCTCAGGGCCATCGAGGCCCCTCGGCGCGCGTCGCGGCTGTGCCGCTTTGGGCGCAGTGCCGCGAGCGGATTTGAATAATATCAACAAGCGAGAGGTAAGATGATCGAAGCGTTCGACAGCTGGTTTGTGCCAGTTCTCTTTCTCGCGGTCATGATCGCTGTCGTCGGCCTGCAGTTCTGGGCGATGTTTCGGTACTGGCGCCCTGTTGCCTTGGAACTTGGCGTTTCTTTCATGGACCGATCCGCGTCGCGCAGCGTCATCCTCTGAGGGATCTCTGGCGGCTCGTCCTCCCTTCATGCCTTGGTCGCGCAATGCAGATGGGCGTTTGCCGTATCCTATGCGATGTGCTTTGTGTTTATTTGGATTGTTCTCGGAACGGATGGATCGGTGTTTCTTTTGGCTTGTCTGATTGTGAGCGTTGTACTCTCAAAACCTTATGATGTTGAAGGAGAGTCAACATGACCCAACCCCTCGGAGTGATCCTTGCAGGCGGTCTCGCCACCCGGATGGGCGGTGGTGACAAGGGGCTGTTGTCCCTTGGCGGTCAGAGCCTGATGGTGCGTGTCATCGACCGGCTGTCACCGCAAGTGCGTCAGATGGCGCTGAATGCCAATGGCGATGGGGCGCGGTTTGACGACTTTGGGCTGCCGGTCATCCCGGACAGTATCGAAGGCTTTGCGGGTCCGTTGGCGGGGGTTCTTGCGGGTCTCGATTGGGCGGCGGAACAGGGGGCGGAGGCGATTGTCACGGTGGCGGCTGATACGCCGTTTTTCCCGCATGATCTGGTGGCGCGGCTGGTCGCGGCCTCTGATGGGCAGAGCCATCCGCTGGTTCTGGCAACCACCCCCAAGAGCGGCGATGAGGTGCTGAAATCCGGCGGTAAGGGGCGGGTGAACCGCCACCCGACGTTTGGTCTGTGGCCGGTTGCCCTGCGCGATGATCTGCGCGCGGCACTCACCGGCGGTTTGCGTAAGGTAGTCCTGTGGACCGACCAGCACGGCGGGCGCGAGGCCCTGTTTGAGGCGGAGCCCTTTGATCCCTTCTTCAACGTCAACACGCCCGACGATCTGGCGCGGGCAGAGGGCCTGCTGCAATGAAACTCTATGGCGTGACGGGCTGGAAGAACAACGGCAAGACCGGGCTGATGGAGCGCTTGGTGGCGGAGTTCACCGCACGTGGTCTTACGGTCTCGACCCTCAAGCATGCCCATCACGCCACCGATGTGGACCAGCCCGGCACGGACAGTCACCGTCACCGTGTTGCGGGCGCATCAGAGGTGGTGCTGGCCTCGCCCAATCGCGTCGCCATCATGCAGGAGCTGCGCGGCGCGCAGGAACCCTCATTGACGGAGCTCCTCGCCCGGATGCGACCGGTCGATCTGATCTTGGTCGAAGGCTATAAGCGTGAGACCCATCCAAAGATCGAAGTGCACAGGGCGGAGGCCTCGACAGCGCTGATCGCGCCAAACGATCCGACCATCCGCGCGGTGGCGTCTGATACGGCGTTGGAGCTTGATCGCCCTGTCTTTGATCTCGATGACACGGCGGTGATTGCCGATTTTATCGCGGCGGAGCTGGGGCTCTGAGGAGCTTTGATACTTTTGTCATGGTCGATTGGTCCGGGGGCAACGACACCGGACCGCGCCCGCGCAAGGATGCCATCTGGGCTTGCGTGGCGCGCGGGGGCGCGGCTGAGGCCCCTGTCTACCTGCGCAATCGCGCGTTGGCGCAGGAATGGCTGGTGGATCTGATCGAAACCGAACTGACAGCGGGCCGCAGGGTGGCGCTTGGGTTCGATTTCCCGTTTGGCTATCCCGTAGGATTCGCCGAGGAGATGACGGGCAGACCCGACCCGCTGGCCTTGTGGCAGTGGTTCGCTGACCGGATCGAGGACGCACCGAAGGCGAACAATCGCTTTGATCTGGCAGGTGAGATCAACCTGAGCCTTGGGTCGGGACCGCAGAGGCAGGGTCCGTTTTGGGGCAAAGGGTTGAGGCGTGACATTCCCGGCCTGCCGCGTCGCAAGGTGCGTTATCACAACCCCTTTGCGGATCGTCGAGCGGTGGAACATCGCGCCAAGGGCAGCTTCACGTGTTGGCAGATGTCTGGTGTGGGTGCGGTTGGCGGGCAGATCATGATGGGCCTGCCGGTGCTGCACCGCCTGCGCGCAGGGTTTGCGCCCCATGTGACGGTTTGGCCGTTCGAGCGGCTCGATACGCCGGTCGCGCTGTTGGAAATCTGGCCGTCGCTCACGACCCCTCCGGCCCCCGATGGGTGGATCAAAGACGCCTGGCAGGTGCATAGCGTGGCGCTGGACCTCGCCCGTCGCCCTGTGGCAGACCTGAACCGATATCTGAACGTGACCGCCCCCATTGCATTGGAAGAGGGCTGGATCTTCGCCGTGGAGCCTGACCGATGACCCTCACACCGCCGCCTCTCAGCAATGATTGTTTCGCTTTGCCGCAAGGGGTGAACTGGACGCCCGTGGACGAGGCGTTGGCACTGTTGCGTGGCCGTCTGTGGCCAGTGACCGGGGCGGAGGCCGTGTCCTTGTCCGAGGCGCCGGGGCGTGTCCTTGCCGAAGATGCAATTGCGCTGCGCTCCAATCCGCCACAACCCAATACGGCAGTGGATGGCTATGGCTTTGCCGGTGGGCGGTCTGAGGGGGCGCATGTGATGCCGCTGGTGGCGGGGCGTGCAGCTGCCGGGGTGCCGTTTAACGGCGCAGTGCCACCCGGACAGGCGATCCGCATCCTGACGGGTGCGGCGCTGCCCGAGGGGGTTGATACGGTGATCCTTGAGGAAGACGTGCGCACGGACGGGGTCTCTGTGGCCTTTTACGGGCCGCTGAAATCGGGGGCCAATACCCGTAAGGCGGGCGAGGATGTGGCCGCAGGCGATGTAATCCTGCCCGCAGGCCGGGTGCTGACTCCAGCGGACCTGGCGCTGGCCTCTGCCACCGGGCTTGCCGAGCTTCTGGTGCGCAAACCTCTGCGGGTGGCGGTGATCTCCACCGGCGATGAACTGGTGGAGCCCGGCGCGGCAGCAGGCCTTGGCCAGGTCTACGATGCCAACCGTCCGATGTTGCTGGCTCTGATCCAGCAGTTCGGTTTTCAGACGGTGGATATGGGGCGGATCAAGGATGACCGCGCCGCGCTCGGCGAAGCCCTTGATCAGGCCGCAGCGCAGGCGGATGTGATCTTGACCAGCGGTGGCGCCTCGGCGGGGGATGAGGACCATGTGTCGGCTCTGCTGCGCGAGGCTGGCGCGATGCAGGAGTGGCGCATCGCGCTGAAACCGGGCCGCCCGCTGGCGCTGGGAATGTGGCAGGGCACGCCGGTCTTTGGCCTGCCGGGCAATCCGGTGGCGGCGCTGGTCTGTACATTGGTGTTCGCCCGCCCCGCGATGGGGCTGATGGCAGGCGCCGGTTGGGCAGAGCCACAGGGGTTTGAGGTGCCAGCCGCCTTTGCAAAACGCAAGAAACCGGGGCGGCGGGAGTATCTGCGCGCGCGTATGCGGGCAGGCCGGGCGGAGGTGTTTAAATCCGAAGGCTCAGGCCGGATATCGGGCCTCAGCTGGGCCGAGGGCCTGGTGGAGCTACCCGACGGGGCCGCCGAGATCGCGCCGGGGGATCCTGTGCGATTTATCCCTTTCGCCAGCTTTGGCATGGGGTGACAGGGCGGGCGGGGGCACTCCCGCCGAGCGCGGCGGCATCACAGATGCCACCACCCCCGTTTGGGCCCGGCAGCGCGCCCTGCGGGCGCGCTGTGGGTTGCGTTTGAATCACCCCTATCGCTATAAATCGCGGGCCGCGTCCGCAGGGCGCGCCGGGCCCAACGGGAACGGCTGCATTTACAATGCGGCTGTGACGGGCGGGAGCTTCCCCGTCCTTGCGCCCCCGGTCAATGTCATCAGGGGGCCAGCGCCCGCGCAAAAACATCGTTTTGATAGGCCTGATCCTCAATGCAAAACTGCGTGATGCCGATCCGTTCAAAGCCCTGAGCGAGATAGAAGGCGATAGCGGGCGCATTCTCAGAGTTGGTGGTAAGCCAGACCGAAGCAGCTCCCGCCTCCTGTGCGGCCCGCATGCCTGCCAACAAGAGCGCGCGGCCAATGCCCTTGCCATGATGACGAGGCTGCACGTAGAGCGTGGCGACCTCGGTTTGGTGGTCGCCCGCCAGCGGGTCCGGGCAGCGGTGCGACACCCGGATGTAGCCATCAATGCCATCTTGGTTCTGCGAGACGGTGATGTTTTGATCCGCCGCTTGGATCAATGCCTCCAGTCGGGCAGGCGTAAACTCCGAGAGCACATAATCCGCAAAATGCGCGTTGATCCCTCGGCGCAAGTAAGTGCCGATCCAAACCTCCAGCGACAGGGCCGCAAGGCTTGACGCATCCTCGGGTCGGGCCGGGCGCAGGGTCATGCGCGGGCTATCCCTCGCACATAGCGCATCAGTCGAACGTGCCCGCAACACGGCCCAAGAGCATGAACGCCCGGGCGGTGCGGGTATCGCTCAGGGCGGAGATTTCGGCATCCGTGGCCTCCCCCTCAAAGCGGGTGAACATCTGGTCAAACCGGCGCAAAAAATGATGGGCGCTGTCACGAAACAAGGGATCTTGCCGCATCCGTGCCGACGACAGGGCCAGCGAGGAGCGATCCCTCACCCCGCCAAGTGCCGCCACAGACCGCCCGCGCGCGCCATTGGCAAACTGACGCCAGATGTCCGGACGCGCCCGGTCCGGACGCAGGTCATCCATATAGATGCCTTCTTGGCTGAGCAGCGTGAGCACATCCTGCGCGGCGCGGATCACCTGCGCCGCATGGCGGTCCCGCAAGGCCAGTCGCAGCGAGACAAACCCCTCTTCATCCTCGGCGGATTCGGGAAAGTTCAGCGCCCGGATGAAATGCTCATTCGAGAGGGGCGGTGACATGTCCTCGGCGGAGGTACCAAGCTCCAGCGAGCCTTGATCCGCAACCGCCTCCATCGCCTTCGACGGGATCGCAAGGCGGGTGGGCGTGGCGCGGGAGGACTGAAAGGTCGCAAGCACCGTTTCCGTCTTGCGGGCGGTTTCTGCGATCTCATCGAGCTTTTTGGTGACGGATGGCTCCGAGACAACCGCTGCTGCCTGCGTATGCGCCAGATACATGTGACGCAGGCTGGAAATCGCAGCATGCAGGCGCTCGGTTTCTTCGCGCATGATCCGCGCGGAGCGCAGCGCAATCGCCGCCACCAGCAGCATCAAAACCGGCATCATCACCGCCAGAACCCGCACGAGGGGCGCGTTCCATTCGGTCGACAATGCCATCTGGGGTGCCAGCACATAGGTGGCAATCACCACCAGCGCCCACAACACGCCAAGCGCGAGAGCGACCACTTCGGCAAGGCCGAGGGACGGGCGAGAACCGCTCTCCAACTCCGGCAACGACAGATCGGACTGCCGCGGTGCTGTGGGCTGTTCTTTTTGATTGAGGTCGCTGGTCATGATGTGCCCGTCCGCCCCTCGCAGTGGTGCTCTTGTTCAGCCGTAGATGATCTTCAGGATCTCGTAAGCACGGTCCCCACCGGGAGTGCGTACCTCTACACTGTCGCCTTCTTCCTTGCCGATCAAGGCGCGCGCGATAGGGGATTTCACATTGAGAAGGCCCGCTTCGATATTGGCCTCATGCTCACCCACAATCTGCCAGGTTTTTTCTTCGTCGGTGTCTTCATCCACCACGGTAACTTTGGCACCGAATTTGATTGCACCAGAGAGTTTCGTCGGATCAATCACATCGGCCAGCGACAGCACACCCTCAAGCTCCTTGATGCGGCCTTCGATAAAAGACTGCTTTTCGCGGGCGGAGTGGTATTCGGCATTTTCCGACAGATCGCCCAGCTCGCGGGCTTCGGCGATGGCCTGAATGATCGCCGGGCGCTCCACGCTTTTCAGGTTCTTCAGTTCTGCTTCGAGGGCGTGAAAGCCCTGCGGCGTCATCGGGATCTTGTCCATGGTCTTGTCCGCTTTCGTCGTTCGTTCTTTTGTTGTTGCATGCGCATGAACGCCGCCGCCCCGCCGCGAAGAGCAGCGGGGCGAGCAGTCGTGTTGGCAAATACCTGACCCAATCGCGGACGCAATTGCAAGGGGGGCATCACAGGTTGTGCGGGGTTTTGCTGTCTGGGACGGGCGTTTAACGCTCCCGTGAGACTCGTTCAGGCAGCGGTGCCGTCAGACCGGGCGGACGCGGGTGGCTGCGCCTGTTGCCCCCAAACAGGCCAAACTCCCGAAACCCGCGCGGGCCATAAGCCGCGAGAAACAGCACCTCAATCATACTGAACGAGCTCATATTCCACCCCCTCCTCGTCTTCGAAGTAAAACCGCCGCCCGGGTTCATAATCCGCGTGGCTCTTTGGGGTGTAGCCTGCGTCCTTCACCGCTTGTTCTGCGGCATCAAGGTCATCAACAATCACCGCGAGATGATTGAGCGCGCCTTTGGTGGAATAGGGCGTGGGCGGCGCACCCAGACCTTCTTTGGGGGCATAAAGCGCGAGATAGCTGTCTTTTGATCCCACATGCACGGAATAGCCGCCGTTGAGGGCCGGTCCCTCCCAACGGATGCGCCAGCCAAAGATCTTTTCCATCCATGCGGCGGTCTTATGTGGGTCGCTGACGCAGATATTTGCGTGTTCGAGCGTTGCAGTCATGACTGAGGCTCCTTCCTTTTGTCTTGCCTCGGTCTGTGATAATTTCTAAACCTAACTTTAGCTCAAGCTATTTCTGAGGTGATCCAGAAATTTTTCGCCTCGCTCTGGCGAATTGACCGATCGGTCTGGCGAAACATCTAAAAAGGGGTACGCGATGCCTGCATCTCACGGATTGTCGATTGGATATCTCGCCGAGCGCACCGGCCTCGCGGTCTCGGCCATCCGCTATTACGAGGCGCAGGGCCTGTTGGAGCCTTGGCGCAACGCAGGTGGCCAGCGTCGGTTTCACCGCGCCGACATCCGGCGGCTGAGCTTTATCATGATTGCGCAGAAATTCGGCTTCACCTTGCCTGAAATCCGCGATCAACTGCAAAGCCTGCCCAACAAACGCACCCCGACCAAGGACGATTGGTCGCGTCTGTCGGCGGGGTTTCGCACCCATCTGGATGCCCGAATCGCAACACTTGAAAAGCTGCGCGATGATCTGGATGGCTGTATTGGCTGCGGTTGCCTGTCGCTGCCCACCTGCGCGCTCTATAACGCCGACGACCGGGCGGCAAAAAACGGGCAAGGACCGCGATACCTGATGGGGGACCGCCCGGAAACTTGACACTCCTGTCGATTAACGCCGTTATTTGCGTCTCGGATGACGAAAACCAGCGCGTCAAGGGGGTGTTTTCCGGGTCTGTCAGGGAACCTACGTAGGGTATGGATTGACCTCTCTATGCTGCACCAGCTAAGCAACCGCGCAAGAATGTTGCGCCATAACGCCAGCGCACTCATGTTGCGCCAACCAGCCAAGGACCAGATGCGCGGGTCCGTACGATAGCCAAGGAGCACCTCGAATGGCCGAGATTGAACGCGAAGCAATGGAATACGACGTTGTGATCGTCGGGGCCGGTCCCGCCGGTCTGTCGGCCGCGATCCGTCTGAAACAACTGGATGCCGACCTACAAGTGGTGGTGCTGGAGAAGGGCTCCGAAGTGGGCGCGCATATCCTGTCCGGCGCGGTGCTTGATCCATGTGGTCTGGATGCGCTGATGCCCGACTGGAAGGAAAAGGGCGCCCCGCTCAACGTGCCGGTCAAGGACGACAATTTTTACATGCTGGGCGAGGCGGGCGACGTTCGTATTCCGAATTTCCCGATGCCGCCCCTGATGAACAACCACGGCAACTATATCGTCTCCATGGGCAATGTGTGCCGCTGGATGGCGGAACAGGCCGAGGAGCTGGGCGTCGAAATCTTCCCCGGCATGGCCTGCTCTGAGCTGGTCTATGGCGACAACGGCGAAGTCAAAGGCGTGGTCGCCGGTGTCTTTGGCCTAGAGGAAGACGGCTCTTACGGCCCCAACACCGAACCGGGAATGGAGCTGCACGGCAAATATGTCTTCCTCTCCGAGGGCGTGCGCGGCTCGCTCTCCAAAGAAGTCATCGCCAAATACGGTCTCTCTGACGGCAAGGAGCCGCAGAAATACGGCGTCGGCATGAAAGAAATCTGGGAGATTGATCCCGCCAAGCACAAGGAAGGCTCCGTCACCCACACCATGGGCTGGCCGCTGAATTCCAACGCAGGCGGTGGGTCTTTCATCTATCACCTTGATAACAATCAGGTTTATGTGGGCTTTGTGGTGCACCTCAACTACAAGAACCCGCATCTCTATCCCTACATGGAGTTCCAGCGCTTTAAGCATCACCCGATGGTGGCGGAGCTTCTGAAGGGCGGCAAACGCGTGGCTTACGGCGCGCGGGCGATCACCGAGGGTGGCTATCAATCGATGCCGAAGCTGACCTTCCCGGGCGGCGCGCTGCTGGGCTGTTCCGCGGGCATGGTCAATGTGCCGCGCATCAAGGGCAACCATAACGCCATGCTGTCCGGCAAGGCCGCAGCCGAAGCGGCCTATGAGATGATCAAGGCCGACACCACCGATCAGGAGCTGACCGCCTATGAGGCCGAGGTGCGCAATGGCGCCATCGGCAAGGATCTGAAAAAGGTCCGCAACGTCAAACCGATGTGGTCCAAATGGGGTCTCACCGCCTCGCTGGCGCTGGGTGGTCTGGACATGTGGACCAACACTCTCTTGGGGTTTTCGTTCTTTGGCACGCTGGGTCACGGCAAAAATGATGCCGAGGCGACGGAGCCGGCTGAAAAACACAAGCCCATCGACTATCCCAAGCCCGATGGCGTGTTGTCCTTTGATCGCCTGACCAACGTCTCCTTTGCGGCGACCAACCACGAGGAAAGCCAGCCCTGCCACTTGCGTCTGGGCAACAAGGACACACCAATTGCGGTCAACCTGCCCAAATACGATGAACCCGCGCAGCGCTATTGCCCCGCAGGCGTCTACGAGGTCGTGGAAAAAGACGGAAAGCCCGAATTCGTGGTGAACTTCCAGAACTGCGTCCACTGCAAGACCTGCGACATCAAAGATCCGTCGCAGAACATCACATGGACAACGCCGCAGGGCGGCGACGGGCCGAACTATCCCAATATGTAACGGCAGATTTGCCATCTGTGATCACTTTGATGGGGCGGCCTGCGGGTCGCCCCATTGCGCATTGCGGGGCTGGCGTCTACGCTCCGCGCTAGATGTGTTGTGATCCTGCTCTGGAGGCCCCTTCGTGCCCGTATCCTATCTCCGTTCCCTGACCTGCGCCGCAGCGCTTTTGTTGACCACTGGCCCAATGGCGGTGGCGGACGGGCTGGCTGGGGCTTACCTCGCCGGGCGGGCTGCGACCTACGACAGCGATTTTGCTGCGGGTGCTAAATACTACACCCGTGCGCTGGTGCGCGATCCACAGAACGTCACCCTGATGGAGAACCTCGTCTATGCGCAGCTGGCACTGGGGGATGTAGAATCTGCCCTCCCAGTGGCAAAACGGATGTGGGAAGCAGGCGTGCGCAGTCAGGTGGCCAATATCGTCATGGCCGGGAATCTTGCGCTTCAGGACGACTTTGACGGGCTTCTTGCGCGCGATTCCGCGCAATATGAGATCAGCCCGCTGGTTGATGGCTTGCTCGATGCGTGGGCCTATATGGGCAAAGGTGCCGTCTCTCAGGCGCTGGAGCAATTCGACACCGTGGCCGAGCAGGACGGGCTAAAGTTCTTTGCCACCTATCACAAGGCCTTGGCGTTGGCTTCGGTCGGGGATTACGAGGGCGCAGAAGAGCTTTTTGCCGCTAATGAGGGCCAGCTTGGCCGGTCTTCTCGTCGTGCGGCGATTGCGCGGGTGCAGGTCCTGTCACAGCTGGGGCGCACCGAACAGGCACTGGAAGTTCTGGTCGACAGCTTCGGCGAGGGCTTTGACCCGGCGCTCACCGATCTGGCGGATAAACTGGCGATGGGTGAAACCGTGGGCTTCACCATTACGCCCACCCCGCGCGATGGCATGGCCGAAGTGTTTTTCAGTCTCGGACAGGCGCTATCCGGCGAGGCGGCAAGCGATTATGTGCTGATGTATGCACGTATGGCCGCAAAACTCAGCCCCGCCCATGTGGATGCGGTCCTGCTGAGCGCGGGTCTGCTGGACCAGATGGGCCGATATGAGCTGTCGATTGCCACGTACAAACAGGTGCCGCGCGATCATCCCGATTTCCACGCCGCAGAACTGGGCCGCGCCGAGGCGCTGCGCCGCTCTGCAAACCCGCAGGCCGCCGCCGAGGTGCTGGAACAACTGGCCCGCGACTTTCCCCAGCATGTCGCGGTCTATATCGACCTTGGCGACCTGCTGCGTCAGCAGGAAAATTATTCCGATGCCGCAAAGGCTTATAGCCGCGCTCTGGAACTCAGCCCCGAAGAGGCCACCAACCGTTGGTTCCTCTTTTATGCGCGTGGCATCTGCAATGAGCGTTTGAAAAACTGGGACGCGGCTGAGGCTGATTTCCGCGCGGCTCTCGAAATTGATCCGGAACAGCCGCAGGTGCTGAACTACCTTGGCTATTCGCTGGTGGAGCGTCAGGAAAAACTGGACGAGGCGCTCTCGATGATCGAACGCGCCGTCGAGGCCCGCCCGGAAAGCGGCTATATCATCGACAGCCTCGGCTGGGTGCTTTACCGGATGGGCCGCTACGAGGATGCCGTCAGCCATATGGAGCGCGCCGTCGAGCTGATGCCGGTCGATCCGGTGGTGAACGACCACCTCGGCGATGTCTATTGGGCAGTGGGCCGCAAGTTGGAAGCAGAATTCCAGTGGCGTCGTGCCCTGTCTTTCGTTGATCCCGAAGATACCGACGCCGAGGCCAAACCCGACCGTATCCGTCGCAAGCTGGACGTGGGGCTGGATGTGGTCTTGGCCGAAGAAGGAGCAAAGCCGCTGCAGGTCGCCAATGACGACCGTTGAGGTCTTTGCTCCCGCCAAGATCAACCTGTCTCTGCATGTAACCGGCCGCCGCGCGGATGGGTATCATTTGCTCGACAGTCTGGTGGCCTTTGCAGACACCGGGGACCGTTTGCAGATCACGCCGGGCGCTGATCTGTCGCTCACCGTGTCGGGCATGTTTGCCGAAGGTGTGCCACAGGATGCGCGCAATCTGGTCTGGCGTGCGGCCGAAGGAGCAGGCTGGCGCGGACAGATCGCGCTGGAAAAATCCCTGCCGCATGGGGCTGGGATCGGTGGGGGTTCCTCTGATGCGGGCGCGTTGTTGAATGCGCTTGCGGGTCAGGGGGTGGTGTTTCCACACTCGCTGGCGCTTTCCCTTGGTGCGGATGTTCCGGTCTGTATGACCGCTTCCGCTGCGCGCATGCAGGGCATTGGTGAGGAAATCAGCCCTGTCGCCCTGCCGCGCCTCCCGGCATTGCTGGTCAATCCCGGCGTTGAAGTCCCGACAGCTGCGGTGTTCTCGGCGCTCACGTCGCGCGACAATGCCGCAATGCCAGTTGAGGTGCCGCTGTTTGACGGTGTCGCGGATTGCGCAGGCTGGCTGTCGGCGCAGCGCAACGATCTGGAGCCCGCCGCGATCAAGGTCGCACCTCAAATCGACCGCGCGCTGAGCGATCTGCGCAGGTCGCGCGATGCGCTGATGGCGCGGATGTCAGGGTCGGGTTCGACCTGTTTTGCGCTCTATCCCAGCATGAAGGCGGCGCATTTCGCGGCCTATGAGATTGGCGCAGAACATCCCGATTGGTGGTGCGTGGCGACCGAACTCCATTGAGCACTGTCGCCATGCGCATTGCCCGGTCTGCGACCTTGCCATACCACCGGGCAGGCGGATCAGTTCAATCGCGAGACTACGTAATCTGCCAGGTCAATCAGCATGGTGCGGATCGGATGGTCCGGCAGCTCTGCCAGCGCTGATTTTGCCTTTTCCGCCCAGCCAAAGGCATCTGCGCGGGTGGCGTCCAGTGTGGCGTATTTTGCCATCAACTCCAGCGCGTGGTCGAGATCACCCTCTTCCTGTCGCCCCTTGGCAATGGTGCGCTGCCAGAACGCGCGCTCCTCATCGGTGGCCTGTGCAATCGCTTTGATCACCGGCAGTGTCAGCTTGCGCTCGCGGAAATCATCGCCGACATTTTTGCCGGTTTTTGCCGTATCACCTTGATAATCCAGCAGATCATCTGCGATCTGGAACGCAATGCCAAGCGCGTCGCCATAGTCATAGAGCGCCTTCACCTGCGCGTCTGTCGCGCTGGCGATCACGCCGCCCACCTCGGTTGCGGCAGAAAACAACGCCGCAGTTTTGCCGCGCACGACTTGCAGGTAAATATCTTCGGTGGTGCGCAGATCGGTCGCCGCCGTCATCTGCAGCACCTCACCTTCGGCAATGGTGGCCGAGGCATTGGCAAGGATATCGAGCACCCGCAGGGAGCCGGTATCGACCATCAACTGGAAGCTGCGGGCAAACAGATAGTCGCCCACCAGAACCGAGCTTTTGTTATCCCACAACAGGTTCGCGGTCGGGCGCCCCCGGCGCTGCGCGCTTTCGTCGACCACATCGTCATGCAACAGCGTTGCCGTGTGGATGAATTCGACCGTTGCCGCGAGTTTCAGGTGATGATCGCCCTCATACCCACACATACGGGCCGCAGCCAAGGTCAACATCGGGCGCAACCGCTTGCCGCCTGCCTCGACCAGATGCGCGGTCACCTCTGGGATGCGCGGCGCGTGTTCCGATGCCATTCGCTCTTGGATTAAGAGGTTCACGGCTTCCAATTCAGAGGCCAGAGTTTCGGCCAGCAATTCATGGGGCTTGCCCTTAGGCGTCTGCGTCATCACCTGGTTCATCACATTCCCGACTGATAGGCTCGACAAGACCCCGGTCTTGCCCTTAGATCCGTGGATATGAAGGAACTTTTACGCAGCACCGACCCAACGGTTTTGGCCTTTGCCACCGCCCTTCTTAACGGGGAGGGTATAGACTGCTTTGAAATGGACGTAAATATGAGCGTTCTTGAAGGTGGCATCGGGATTTTCCCACGCCGTCTGCTTGTGCACGCGGATGATCTTGAAGATGCGCAACTGGTGATGCGCGACAATGGATTGCCGGTGTCGGACCGTGGCTGATCAGCCGGGCTTTTGCGATGCGGATCTGAGCGCGGACGGCTTTTTGGGGGGGCGGATAACGCTCTTTCAGCCGAAATCAGGCTATCGCGCGGGTGTGGACCCGGTGTTGCTGGCGGCCGCTGTGAACGCGCGTCCCGGTCAATCTGTGCTGGAATTGGGCTGTGGGGCGGGGCAGGCGTTTCTCTGTTTGGCCGCCCGCGTGCAGGATCTGAAGATCACGGGAGTTGAGCTGCAGGCGGCCTATGCAGAGCTTGCGCGCCGAAATGCCGCAGAAAACGCCACCGCCGCGCATGTCGCCACTGCCAACCTGAGCGATCTGCCTGCTGATCTGCGCCAGCAGCGGTTTGATCATGTGATCGCCAACCCGCCTTACTACCGCGCCGGGGCGCATAGCCAGGCGAACGACGCGGGGCGGCGCACCGCACTGGGCGAGGGTACGCCGCTTGAGCTGTGGTTCGATGTCGCCGCGCGCAGACTCGCGCCCAAAGGGTATTTGCACATGATCCAGCGGGCGGACCGCCTGCCGGATATGATGGCGGCTGCGCAGGGGCGGCTTGGCTCACTCGAGATCCTGCCGCTCGCGCCGCGCATCGGACGTGCAGCAGAGTTGGTGATTCTACGTGCCCGCAAGGGTGGGCGTGCGGATTTTCGGCTTCATGCACCACTGTTGATGCATGATGGTGCGATTCATCAGACGGATGGCGATGACTACAGTGCCGCAATCCGAACGGTCCTGCGCGAAGGGGCCGCGCTGCCGTGGCCGGAGGGCAGATCTGTCTGATTTATCAGATCGCAAGGTGACCGCGACGATTTGCGCTAGCTTTGCGCGTTAGAATAGGCAGGTCGGAAGCGCGCTGCCTGATCGCGCATCGGAATAGGCGGGAAACAGCCAAAAGTTGCAAATTGTTCGAAAGAACCGTTCCGAATTGTGCGCGTGCAGCGTGACAGGTTGAAAGAAGCGTGCTCCAATCACCATGTTGTTGGCATCAAGCTTTGTAGAAGGAGGAACGACATGAGCCTCAGCTCGCATCTGAACCAATTGAAGAAGAAGCACGAGCATCTGAGTTTTGAAGTCGAACAAGCCGAGAGATCTCCGGCCACCGACCGAATGCATATTAAGTCCCTCAAAAAAGAGAAGCTGCGCCTGAAGGACGAGATCGAACGTCTCAATCACGCCTGATCGCGCGATCTCTGGCCGCCTATCCGGCCCTCTTGTAGCGATCCGGCCTGCGACGCAGACGACGGAGAGCCAAGGCCCTGCCACACGCGGGGCCTTTATTCGTTTTATGGTGTTCTTACGGCGTGGGCGGGGTGATCGCTGGCCCCTCGGCAACATCCTGTGCTGGGGTCGTTGAAGAGGCCCGCGCTGCCAGCACCGCGCCTGCGGTGATCAGCAGAGCGGCCAGCGCCAACCCCCATGAGGGCGCGGCAATCCCCGCGATCACCAGAATCAGCGTCGACAATAGCGGCGCTGCGTAGGAGCTGGTCCCGAGCATCTGAATGTCACCCTGTTTGACGCCGATGTCCCAGACGTAAAACGCCAGCCCCACAGGACCAAGCCCCAGTAACACGGTCGATGTCCAGCCCAGTGCCCCAACGGGCCAGACTGTCTCTTCCAGCAGCAGATGTAAGCCGAGCGAGGCAAGCGCGCTTAGCAGGCAAAACACCGCAACCGATGCGGTTGGCGCATCCCCCAACAGGCGGGAGCCCACGGAATAGCTGGACCAGAACAACGCACAGAGCAGCGCAAGGCCATAGCCCGGCAGATATTGCGCCTGAAACCCCTCACCGCCGCCGGTGATAATGCAGGCCGCGCCCGCAAACCCCAAGAGCGCCCCGAGGAAATGGCCCGTCCGCAGCTTCTCACCGGGCAGCAGGCCCGACAAAAGCACGATCAACAATGGCCACAGATAGGCGATCAGACCGGCCTCAGCTGCAGGGGCGGCGCGCAGGGCAGAGAAATACAGCGCGTGATAGCCAAAGACCCCAATGGAACCAAAGGCATAGACTCGGAGCGGAACGCGCCTGAGGTGCGCCCAGCTGCCTGTCATCTGTACCCAGATCAGGCCAATCACGCCGCCAATCCCAAAGCAGATGGTATTGAGCAGCAGTGGCGGCGTCGGGCTGGAGCCCACCGTCAACAACGCCAGCAGCGCCCAAAGTAGAACGGCAACAAATCCGATTGCGGTCGCGCGAGCACGGGTCATCAGGCTTATAGATCCTTCACGGGGACAATCTTAAAATCGTCCCACATATGCGCAGTTTTTTCGATCTCCGCAAAGAACCATTCGCGGAACGCTTTGATCTGCGGGCGGTCTTGGGTACTGGGCAGGCAAAGAAAGCGAAACTTGGCATCTGTCTCGATCGCCACCTTAAAGGGTGCAATCAGCCGCCCTTCCTGCACGTCTTTGATAATCATCGGCCGTCGACCCAGTGCCACCCCAAGACCGGCGCAGGCGGCGTCAATCGCGTGATCGGCGTGGGAAAAATGTGTGCCGTGACCGGGCGTAAACTCAAGACCCATCGCGCGAAACCACGTTGGCCAATCGCAGGTTGGATTGAGGAAACCGATGCTGTCGTCATAGATCAACGGCGCTTCGCGCAGGCTCTCGGGTGTGGGGAAACGCGCATAAAGCTCCGGAGTCATCACCGGAGTCAGCCATTCGGGGCGGGCAGCTTGCGATACCAGATCCTCGTCAACGCCGTAACCGAATCGGATCGCCACATCCACATTGTCGCGGTGTAGATCCATGACCCGCAGTCCGGCGGACAAGCGCAGATCAATGTCCGGGTGACTGCGGGCAAACTCGTATAACCGGGGTGCCAGCCATTTCGCCGTCAACGCCGGTCCAGCGGTCACCGTCAATGATGTAGTGTCCAGCACCCGCCGCGCCTGTCGCCACGCGGTGCTCAACGCTTGAAACCCTTCATCTGCGCCCGGCGCCAATGCCGTGCCAGCCTCCGTCAGCTCAACCGCGCGGTTGAGGCGGCGAAACAGTGGCGCGCCCAGATGCTCCTCCAGCGATTTGATCTGAAACGACAATGCCGCCGGAGTCACATTCAGCTCCTCCGCCGCCTTGGCAAAGGACATATGCCGGGCCGCCGCGTCAAAGGCGCGCAAAGCAGTCAGCGGGGGGAGGCGGTCGGACATGGTTCACCCAAGAATAATTTAACTGAAGCTCGCAAAACTCTCGTTTGTCGTCAATCCAGCAAACGCGCATATTGAAGACACAACAGAGACGCTAAACCGAAAGGTGGCCAGGATGATCGAATATGCTGCAACAGCCGAAGTGAAACAGGGCATGGCCCGGGCCCACGAAGCGCGTGCGCAGGTCCTGCGTGATGCGCTCTCATGGATCTTTGCCCGCCGCCGTGCATCGGCTTCGGGGTATCGGGTTTCCCGCTGGGCCTCAGCGCGCGCGAGCTGAATGACAGGCACTTACGGGATGAGATAAGGGCCGGTTCATCACGAACCGGCCCTTGCTCTATTTATAGTGTTGCGACGTCCCGGCGATCAGACGAAGAACTGGCCGCCGTTTGCGGAAATGGTGGAGCCGTTGATAAACGATGCCTCGTCCGAGGCGAGAAAGCCCACGCAGCGCGCAATTTCTTCAGGCTCACCCAGACGCCCTGTGGGGATCTGGCCGATGATTGCATCGCGCACTTTTTCGGGCACTGCCATCACCATTTCCGTCGCGATATAGCCGGGGCAGACCGCGTTTGCGGTGATGCCCTTGGCCGCGCCTTCCTGAGCCAGAGATTTCACAATGCCGAGGTCGCCTGCCTTGGTTGCGGCATAGTTGACCTGTGCAAACTGGCCCTTTTGACCATTGATCGACGAGATCACAATCACCCGGCCAAAACCCCGTTCGCGCATGCCGGGCCAGACCGGATGCACCGTGTTAAAGACGCCGGTCAGGTTGGTATCAATCACCTGCTGCCATTGTTCGGGCTGCATTTTGTGAAAAGGTGCGTCACGGGTGATGCCCGCATTGGCGACAACGATGTCGATTGGGCCAAGTTCCGCCTCAACCTGCGCGATCCCGGCCTTGCTTTCCTCATAGCTGGCCACGTTCCATTTGAAGGTCTTGATTCCGGTTTCTTCGGTAAACTGTGCAGCTGCGGCATCGTTGCCGGCATAGGTCGCGGCGACCTGACAGCCTTGCGCCTGAAGAGTCTTAGAAATAGCGGCGCCGATACCGCGCGATCCGCCGGTAACAAGGGCAATACGAGCCATGTGAGGGGTCCTCCAACTTCTTTACTTCACTTTGTAATCTTATTGCACATCTATCAGTATTAGAGCAATAAAATTTCACAACCATTTTGCGCTTGCAGCATTCCGCCACGTCTCAGGTCGTGGCCCCACACTAAACCGGAGATTGTAACGGGGGAACGAAAAAACAAAGGGGCGCCCGAAGACGCCCCAAAATCAGCCTATATTTAAAGCGTTTGCGCGCTTTTTACGGACGCTCAACGCACATGGCGACGCCCATGCCGCCACCGATGCACAGAGTCGCGAGACCTTTTTTCGCGCCGCGGCGTTTCATTTCAAACAGCAGCGTGTTCAGAACGCGGCAGCCGGAGGCACCGATCGGGTGGCCGATGGCGATGGCGCCGCCGTTGACGTTCACGATCTCCGGGTTCCAGCCCATGTCCTTGTTCACGGCGCAGGCCTGCGCGGCAAAGGCTTCGTTGGCTTCGACCAGATCCAGATCATCGACGGACCAGCCTGCCTTTTCCAATGCTTTGCGCGAGGCAAACACCGGGCCGACGCCCATGATAGACGGGTCCAGACCTGCGGTGGCATAGGATGCGATGCGGGCGAGCGGCTCAATGCCGCGCTTTTCGGCCTCGTCGGCGCTCATCAACAGGGTCGCCGCCGCGCCGTCGTTCAGGCCGGAGGCATTCGCCGCCGTCACCGAACCGTCGCGAGTGAACGCGGGGCGCAGTTTTTGCATCGCCTCAATGGTGGCACCGTGGCGGATGTATTCGTCCTGATCCACGGTGATGTCACCCTTGCGGTGCTTCACGACAAAGGCTGCGATCTCATCGGCGAATTTACCCGCTTTTTGCGCGGCTTCGGCCTTGTTTTGCGACGCGACAGCAAATTCGTCCTGCATGTCGCGCGAAATCTGCCATTGCTCGGCCACGTTTTCTGCAGTCTGGCCCATGTGGTAGCCGTTGAAAGCATCCCACAGACCATCGCGGATCATGGTGTCGATATATTGCATGTCGCCCATTTTGTGACCTGCGCGCAGGTTGGCAGCATGGGGAGAGAGGGTCATGTTTTCCTGACCGCCTGCGGCCACGATGGACGCATCCCCCAGTTGGATGTGCTGTGCGCCGAGGGCCACGGCGCGCAGGCCCGACCCGCACACCTGATTGATGCTCCAAGCGGCGGATTCTTTTGGCAGGCCTGCGTTGATATGGGCCTGACGCGCGGGGTTCTGGCCTTGGGCTGCGGTCAGCACCTGGCCGAGAATGGTTTCCGAGACCTCGGATTTGTCGATGCCTGCGCGGGCCACGACGGCCTCCAGCACAGCTGCGCCCAGATCGTGGGCGGGCGTGTTGGCGAAGGCGCCGCCAAAGCTGCCGACGGCGGTGCGCGCGGCGGATGCGATTACTACGTTGGTCATTCGGTCAGTCCTCTGCATGTTCTGCGAAAACGCCGACGCGGCGGGGTCTTTAGCGTCACCCGGATTGCGCGACGTCTCCTCCCTTCCACCTTGGAATAGCCCAACCGTGCAGTTGCAGCAATGGTTTCGGCACAACCAGCGTGGATTGCGCATAAAATCGAAATTGATTTCAGGTCTGGATGCGCCGGGTGAAGCAAGGCGCGGACGTGCCACAAAACACAAGTCAGCCCCTACTTGTTCCGCTGCCTGCCACGGTGAAACTTGGGGATTTATGCGGAGGACGCTATGCGGGCGGGAAATGCAACGACATGTATGATCCACTGCCACGGGTCATGTCGCGTGGCAGTGGAGTGTCATCAGGTGCTGTACTGCAGCAAACATCGCAGCAAGCAGGAATCAGGCGCGGGCGCGCGACTCACCTTCGCCCTGCCAAGGGGGCGTGATAGACGGCGCACCATAGAGGAAGCCTTGCAGGCAATCCGCCCCGGCAGCGATCAGGAATTCTGCGTCTTCCTGCCGTTCCACCGACTCTGCGACAATAAACATGTCAAACTGTTTGGCGATGGCGATCAGGGCTTTGATTACCGCTTGATTGTCGTGGTTGCTGTGCACGCCGCGCACAAACTGGCCGTCAATTTTCACCGCATCAAAGAAGAAATCGCGGAAATGACCAATGGCAGTGGTGCCCGCGCCAAAGTTATCAAGCGCAAAGGCGATCCCGTGCTGTTGCATCTGATCCATAAAGTCGATCACCAGTTCTGGCGCGGCCATGGCCGAGGCTTCGGAGATTTCCAGCACCAGCCGTTCGCCCAGAAACTGATCGCGTTCCAAAAACCGCTCAAGCACCTTATTCCATTGGCTGTAGCCGATGGACCGGGCGGACATATTGATCGACAGCCGCACATTGGGATTGCGCTGCAGAACCCGCAGACCCTGTTCCAGCGCGAGGCAGTCGAGCTTGCGCCCCAACTCGCGCTCCTCAATCACGCCCATGAACTCGCGCGCGGGGATAATGCGCCCGGTGGCGTCCATGACACGGATGTAGCCCTCGTAAAAGGCGATGGTATCGGTTGCCTGACTTTGCACGATGGGCTGATAGGCGAGCAGGGTCTGATCATGCTTCACCGCCTCCGCCACCATGTCCACAACATTGCGGTCGCGTGCCACGATCGCAGCTGACAGAGGGTTTTCAGCCCCTTCCGGGATGTCGTTCTTCCAGAAATGCCGTTTCTTCACGTTCTCAGCCCCATCGGTTTGCGGTGCCCTTGCGCAAGGGCAGCCTTCCGAGTTGTAGATTGGACTCTACAGTCTCTCAAAAGGGTTGAGCGGGGATTAAGACGCGAATTTTAACTACCCCGCCGGCAGAACGCGCAAAAACGTCGCTCTGCCGGAGGAGAAGGCCCGGGGCATTCGCCGCGGTCAGGACCCGGCGACCAAGGCAGCGATCACCGCGCGTGCGCTCTCTGACGCCCAGTCCGCCTCGCCGCGAAGACGTGCAATCTCATTGCCTTCGGGGTCAAGAATCACGGTGATCGGCAGACCAAAAACCCCCATTTCGCGTGCCACGGCACTCTTGGGATCCTGATGGCGCGGCAGATTGGTGACGCCAATTTCGTCAAAGAACTTTTTGATGCCAGCCGGGTTGTTGCGCCCGGTTGCCAGCGTCAAAACTTCGAAATTCTCGCCGCCGAACTCGTCTTGCAGGGCCGAGAGCATCGGCATTTCCTTACGGCAGGGCGGGCACCATGTGGCCCAGAAGTTCAGCAGGACATATTTGCCCTCATAGTCCGACAGCTGCGCCTCACCCGCGCCATCGGCCAGCTCAAAACTGGCATTTGATGCCGCTTTTGCCTCGGTGTGGAAGACCAGTTTCTTCATGTCGCCTTCGCGCAGCGCTTCTACCGCGCTGAGGTCGGCGCCAAAGGCGGCATTTGCACCGAGGGCAAGGGCCATATAAAGGGAAAGCTGACGAACAATACGCATAGTATCTCCAGGGTTGGCCATGACAGACAAGACCTCGAACCAGATGTGGGGCGGCCGCTTTGCCGCCGGACCGGACGCGATCATGGAGGCCATCAATGCCTCGATCGGATTCGACCAGCGCATGGCAGCGCAGGATATTGCCGGTTCACGGGCGCATGCTGCGATGCTCGCCGCCACCGGTGTGATTACGGATAGTGATGCAGACGCGATCCGTGAAGGGCTGCTCACCGTTTTGTCAGAGATCGAAAGCGGAAATTTCCAGTTTTCCACTGCTCTCGAAGACATCCACATGAATGTCGAGGCGCGCCTCAAGGAGATCATTGGCGAGCCAGCAGGCCGTCTGCACACTGGCCGGTCGCGCAACGATCAGGTCGCAACAGACTTCAAACTCTGGGTGCGCGATCAGTTCGATGCCGCAGAAAAAGGCCTGCTGGCGCTGATTGGCGCACTGGTGGATCAGGCCGAGGCTGGCGCGGATTGGGTGATGCCGGGCTTTACCCACTTGCAAACCGCGCAGCCAGTCACATGGGGGCATCACATGATGGCCTATGTGGAGATGTTTGGCCGCGACCTCAGCCGCGTCCGCGATGCCCGCAAACGGATGAACGAATCGCCCCTTGGCTCTGCCGCGCTGGCGGGGACGTCTTTCCCGATTGATCGCGAGATGACCGCCGAAGCCCTTGGTTTTGACCGCCCGACCGCGAACTCGCTTGATGCGGTCTCGGACCGTGATTTCGCGCTGGAGTTTCTGTCGACCGCCTCCATCTGCGCCATGCATCTGTCGCGCTTTGCCGAAGAGCTGGTGATCTGGTCGTCGGCGCAGTTCCGCTTTGTGACGCTTTCGGATCGGTTCTCCACCGGCTCCTCGATCATGCCGCAGAAGAAGAACCCTGACGCCGCCGAGCTGATCCGCGCCAAGGTGGGTCGAATCTTTGGTGCCAACACGGCGCTGATGATGGTGATGAAGGGGCTGCCACTGGCCTATTCCAAGGACATGCAGGAAGACAAGGAACAGGTCTTTGATGCCGCCGACAACTGGATGCTCGCACTTGCGGCGATGGAAGGCATGGTGAAGGACATGACCGGCAATCGCGAAAGCCTTGCGGCCGCGGCGGGGTCTGGCTTCTCCACCGCCACCGATCTGGCGGATTGGATGGTGCGGGTTCTCAAGGTGCCGTTCCGCGATGCGCACCATGTCACCGGCGCTTTGGTCGCGATGGCCGAAGGGCGCGGCGTTGATTTGCCGGATCTGACCCTTGAGGACATGAAATCCGTGCATGAGGGCATCACCGAGGATATCTTCTCTGTATTAGGCGTCGAGAATTCGGTGAATTCGCGTATGTCTTATGGCGGCACCGCCCCCGCGCAGGTGCGCGCTCAGGTGGCTCGCTGGAAAGAGATCTTGGGCTAACCCCCTGAGGCAGGAGAGAATAACATGACCCGTATTCTGATGTTTCTTGGTGTCGCAGCGGTGCTCAGCGCCTGCGGTGCAGATGGCGAACCCGTTCGTCCAAGCCTCAACGCGGGTCTTGGCCTCTCTAGTAGCGGCGTGCATGTCGGTGGCGCAGTCGGCGTCAGCAAAGGCCCCGTCACCTTGAGTGTAGGCCTGTGATGCGGTCGTGCTCTTTCTGTGTTTGGCCGTGGTTGTCGGCTGTGATAGCACCGGCGCTCCGTTATCTAACCCTGCCGAGCCGACCGCGCCGGGGATTCACATCTCTGGCGAGGCGCGCGTGGGTGTCGTCTACGGCGATTGACAAGGGCGCACTGCTGGTTGTCCTGCCGCAAGGCGGGGCAGCCAACTCCCTGTGTATCCACACATCGGAATCATTTGCCCAAGGGGCCAGTTTTGCCCTAAACGCGGGCCATGGATCATTTTCTCTACCGCGATGGCGCATTGCACGCCGAAGACGTCCCCGTAGCCGAGATTGCCGCTACGGTGGGCACGCCGTTCTACGTCTATTCGACCGCGACGCTCTTGCGCCACTTCCGCCTGTTTGATGAGGCACTCGAAGGCACCGACCATCTGGTGTGCTACGCGATGAAGGCCGCCTCCAATCAGGCGATCCTGAAAACGCTGGCCGCGGCGGGTGCGGGCATGGATGTGGTCAGCGAGGGCGAATATCGCCGCGCCAAGGCCGCAGGCGTGCCGGGGGACAAGATCGTCTTTTCCGGCGTCGGCAAGACCACAGACGAGATCCGATGCGCGCTGAGCGGCGGCATTCGGCAATTCAACGTCGAATCCGAGCCCGAGATGGAAGTCATCAATGCCGTCGCGCTGGAACTCGGCACCACCGCGCCGATCACCGTGCGGGTGAATCCGGATGTGGATGCCAAAACCCACGCCAAGATTGCCACCGGCAAATCCGAGAACAAATTCGGCATCCCGATTGCGCGCGCCCGCGAGGTCTATGCCCATGCCGCCAGCCTGCCGGGGCTTGAGGTCATCGGGATCGACGTTCACATCGGCTCTCAGCTCACGGATCTCGCCCCGTTCCGCCTTGCGTATCAAAAGGTTGCGGAGCTGACGCAGGCCCTGCGCGAGGATGGTCACGATATTCGCCGCCTCGATCTGGGCGGCGGGTTGGGCATCCCTTACACCCGCTCCAACGAGGCGCCGCCGCTGCCGGTGGAATACGGCCAGATGATCAAGGAAGAACTCGGCCATCTGGGCTGCGAGATTGAGATCGAGCCGGGCCGACTGGTGGCAGGCAACGCAGGGATCATGGTCTCCAAGGTGATCTACGTCAAAGAGGGCGAAGGGCGCGATTTCTTGATTCTGGATGGCGCGATGAACGACCTTATTCGCCCTGCCATGTATGAGGCCTATCACGATATTATTCCGGTTGTGGAGCCTACGCCGGGACTGGAACCCAAACCTTACGATATCGTCGGCCCGGTCTGCGAAAGCGGCGATACCTTTGCCAAGCAGCGCCAGATGCCGCCGCTGGGGGCGGGCGATCTGGTCGCCTTCCGCAGTGCGGGCGCTTACGGCGCGGTGATGTCGAGCGAATACAACTCTCGCCCGCTGATCCCCGAGGTTCTGGTGCATGGCGATCAATTTGCGGTCATCCGGCAACGCCCGACCTTTGACGAGATGATAAATCGCGATACCATCCCGGAGTGGCTGTAACCCGCGCGCTTGGCTTGCCTCATCTGAACATTTAGATGGGGCGAGACGCATGGGGAGGGCCACGCCCCATTCAGGGCACACCCAAGGCGGAGCGGTATGAGCGAGCAAAAGACCCCCGATAGATCCCGCGCTGATGGTGCGGCACGGGCCACCAACCCGCTGGCTCCGCTCAGCCGGGCGCTCTTGCTGACAAGGCTCGGACTGGTCTCAGAGCGGCTGTGGCGCTGTTTCTGGCCGCTTGCAACCATCCTGTTTCTCGCCGCCGGTCTGGTCTTTCTTGGCATCCTTGATTGGATGCTTCTGGAAGCCGCTTGGGCGCTTGCGGTGCTGGTGGTTGTGGGGGCTGCGGCTGCACTTCTCTGGGGCGCTATCCGGTTTCGCTGGCCCAGTCGCCAAGAGGCGCTTATCCGTCTGGATGAGACCCTGCCGGGTCGCCCGATTGCGGCGATTCTGGACACGCAGGTCTCCGGTGCGCAAGATTCCGCCTCTGTTGTCCTGTGGCAAGCCCATCAGGATCGCATGGCCGCTCGCGCCGCTCAGGCCGAAGCGCCCGCGCCCAATCTGCGCATTGCGGACCGCGACCCATATGCGCTGCGCTATGTGGCGTTGCTGGTGCTGGTGACGGGGTTGTTGTTCGGCACCGCATGGCGGGCTGGTACTGTGGCGGATCTGATGCCGGGCAGTGGGACAGCTGGGCTCACCGGCCCCACTTGGGAGGGCTGGGTGGAGCCACCACGCTACACCGGTCTGCCGACGCTCTATTTGGGGGACATGTCCGATGACACCCTGCGCGTGCCGGAAAACAGCCGCATCACATTGCGGTTTTATGGCGATGTCGGCGATCTGACGCTTGCCGAAACCGTCTCTGGTCGCACCGGAGAACTGCCCTCCGCCTCGACGCCCGAACAGAGTTTTAGCGTCATGCAGGCGGGCGATCTGACCATTCACGGTACCGGCGGGCGCAGCTGGAGTGTCGAGGTGATCCGCGACACCCCCCCGCGTGTGTCGCTTGCGGGTGAGCCTGATCTCTCTGCCGATGGCACGCTGACATTGCCCTTTAGCGCCTCTGACGACTATGGCGTGGTGGGCGGCACCGTGACGATTTCACTGGATGAAGAGGCGCTGGACCGCCGCTACGGGCTTGCGACACCGCCAGATGCACGCGCGCCGATTGAATTGCCGCTGCCGCTGTCACTGACCGGGGATCGCCGCCTGTTCTCAGAGGTTCTGGAAGAGGAATTCTCCGCCCACCCTTGGGCCAATATGCCAGTGACCTACAGTTTCCGCGCGGATGATGCCGCAGGCCAGCACAGCCAGCCCGCCACCCTTCAGGGGCCGCTCACGGCGCGGCGGTTCTTTGATCCGATGGCAGCCGCTCTGATCGAGCAGCGCCGCGATCTCCTCTGGGCACGGGCCAACGGCCCTCGCGTCGCGCAAATTCTGCGCACCCTCAGCCACCGGCCCGAGGATGTGTTCCCCGATATGGGCAACTATCTGCAATTGCGCACTATTCTGAAGCGGCTTGAAGCCTACAACACTGCGGGTCTCAGCCCTGAACATCAGGAGGAAGTGGCCACCGCCCTTTGGGATCTGGCTCTGCAACTCGAAGAGGGCGACGTCGGCGATGCACTTGAACGGATGCGACAAGCGCAGGAGCGGCTCAGTCAGGCGATGCGCGACGGGGCCAGCGACGAAGAGATTGCCCGCCTGATGCAAGAACTGCGTGAGGCGACGCAGGATTACATGCGTCAGCTGTCGCGACAGGCTCAGCAGCAAAACGAAGATGAGGACGGCAGCGAAAGCCGCGACAACGCCATTCAACTGAGTCAGCAGGATTTGCAGTCGATGATGGACCGCATCCAAGAGCTGATGGAGCAAGGCCGCATGGCCGAAGCCGAACAGGCTCTGCGCGAGTTCCAGCAAATGATGGAAAACATGCAGGTCACTCAAGGTGAAGGCGGGCAGGGCGATAGCCCCGGTCAGCAGGCCATGGATGGGCTTGCGGATACGCTGCGCGAGCAGCAGGGCCTGTCGGATCAGGCCTTCCGCGACCTGCAGGAACAGTTCAACCCCAATGCGCAGCGTGGTGAAAGCCGAGGCAATGAGGGCCGCGATGGCGGTCTTGGCCGAGGGCAGAGCCACGAGGGCGGCGGTGAGGGCGGTGAGGGCGAAAGCCCCGGTCAGCAAGGCGGGCAACAACAGGGCCAGCAGCAGGGCAACGGTGGGCAGCCACAAACCGGCCAGTCACAAGACGGCCAAGGCGGCACCGGTGATCTGGCGCAACGTCAGCAAACCCTGCGCAATGAGCTGCAGCGCCAGCGGGACGGCCTGCCCTTGGGTGGACCCGAGGGCGAAGCGGCGCGGGACTCGCTCGATCAGGCCGGTCGCGCCATGGAAGGGGCAGAAGACGCCCTGCGCGACGGCGATTACGCCGAAGCGATCGACCGTCAGTCAGAAGCCATGGAGGCGCTGCGCGACGGTATGCGCGCCTTGGGCGAGGCGATGGCCGAACAGCAGCAACAAGGCCAGCAACCGGGTGGCCAACAGGGTCAAAGCAACCGTCAGGGCAACGCGCTTGATCCACTGGGACGTGATCGTGGCGGGCAAGGCAGCGATTATCTGAGCCGCGACAGCATCGGCGACGGTCAGGCCTATCGCCGCGCATGGGATCTCTTGGAGGAAATCCGCCGCCGCGCTGGCGAACGCGAGCGCAGCGAAAGCGAACGCAACTATTTGCAGCGGTTGCTGGACCGGTTTTGATCAGCCCATCTGATGTTGCCCATTAAAGCGTTCCGCTCAATTTAGTGATTCATGGTTTGGGCGGAACGCATTAAAAAACCGCGCGGGCCTCTGCCATCGCGCGGTTCTTTTCCAAAATTAGCTTGAACATCAGCAAAACCTGCACAACACGCGCGCAGCCTGATGTCTCAGTGTGGCGTGTTTTATTCGGCCGCCAGCGCCTTGGCCTGTTCATCAAGCCAGAACCGCCATTGATCGACCCAAGCCACATAAGAGCTGATGTAGGGATCGGCCTGCGGTAGTCGCTCTGCAATGACCGGAGCTTTGGAATAGGCGAGGATCGCCACCACCATCAGCAAGATCACCAATATGAACCCGCGTGAAAACCCGCTCTTGCGGGGGGCGGGGGCGGCGACATCGACAGGGGGCGGCGTGGCGGATTTGGGTTCGCCCGGCGCGTCGGTGGCCACTTCCTCGATGTCGGGCAACAGCCCTCGACGTGATCCGGGGTGTGGCGCGGGGCGTTCCGCCGCCGCTGGTCTATCCGCCGCAGGTTCCGCGACGGGTTCTGCGGTGGCGGCGGGCTCTTCGCCGCGCATCCGGGCAACGCGCTCTTGGGATTGGCGCGCACGGCGGGTGGTCTCATCCTCCGAGAGATCATCCAGACCCATTTCGGTCTGCGTCTCCAGCCCATCCCGACCCGACCGCAGCGCCTCTTCGCGCATGGCTTCCTCACGCAAAACGCGCGAGATTTCAGGGTCAAGGCGGCGCTTGGCAGGGGCCGCTGCATGTGCCTCTACTGGCTCAGGCTCAGGCTCAGGCGTGTCGTCGTACGCAGGCGCGTCCTCGGGGTGCTCCGGCGCGTCGGGATCTTCGTGCCACTGCTCTTGCGCCTCTGCGGCTTCTGGCGCAGGGGAGCGGGGCCAAGTCTCTTCGGCGGGTTCCGGTTCCGGCTCAGCTACGGGGGCAGGTTCAGGGGCCGGGTCTGCAGGCCCAGCACGCGGCTCTGGCACCGGATCAGGCTCCGGCTCAACATATTCTGGTTCTGGTTCTGGTTCTGGCTGTCGCGCGGGCGCGGCTGGAGCGGTCTCCGCCTCGTCTTGATCCGCCAGCATCTGGGCGGAGGGTTGAAACCAAGTGTCGCCGCAATTTGAACATTGCACATCGCGCCCGTTTTCCGGAATCACATCCTCGGGCACTTCATACTGTGCGCCGCAATTGGGGCATATCAGTCTCATCCGGTCTCCTTGGCGGGCGATCTCGCCGCGAAAAGGGTGAATTTCCCTCTAATCATAGTAACTTCCTGAAAGGCAAGAAAGAGCCAATCCCCGCTGAGCCTCACAATGAGCGCGCGGCTGGCCCTTGTGCACCATTGAAACTGGCGCAGGGGTCGTGCAAAACACCGCGACAAACGGCGGGACCGCTATAAGAACACCGAATGACACGTCGGGCTGGGATGTTACTGTGATCGAACTTGAAAATGTGGGTTACAATTATGGCGGAGGTGAGCTCTTTAGCGATCTCTCCGTGCAACTGGCCCCCGGCTCCTTTCACTTTCTGACTGGCCCCTCTGGTGCAGGCAAAACCACCCTGCTGAAACTCTGCTATGGTGCGCTGACGCCGACGGCGGGGCGGGTGCGTGCCTTTAACATGGATGTCAAAGGGCTGGACCGCGACCAGATGGCCTATCTGCGCCGCCGCGTCGGGGTTGTGCATCAGGACTGCCGCTTTCTCGATCACCTGCCGGTGGTGGAAAACATCGCTTTGCCACTGACCGTCTCGGGCCGGGGTCTTTCTGAAGAACAGGCCAACCTGCAAGAGTTGATGAACTGGGTGGGTTTGTCGGAACGGATGGATGCGCTGCCGCCTGAGCTTTCGGGCGGGGAGCGTCAACGCGCCGCTCTGGCGCGCGCCGTGATCCTCAGCCCCGACGTGATTATCGCGGATGAACCCACCGGCAACGTCGATTGGGAAATGTCGCAGCGCCTGTTGCGCCTGCTCGTTGAGTTGAACCACATGGGCAAGACCATCCTCGTGGCGACCCATGATCTGCCGCTTATTCGCGCCGCCAAGAACCAGGTGCAGGCACGGGTGCTCAGGATCTCCAACCGGCAACTGATCTCGGCAGGAGCAGACCTATGAACGCACTGCGTAAACTCATTATCGGGGATGCTCAGGCCGACCGCGTGGTGCCGCCTTCTGGTTTCACCGCGCAGCTGACGCTCTTTGTGTCGGGCGCGATGGCCTTTCTCTGTGTCTTTGCGCTGGCGCTGTCGCTGGCCTCGGGCCGGGTCGCCAACCGCTGGTCCGATGAACTCGCCCGTGCGGCAACCCTGCGCATCAATGCCCCCGCCGAACAGCGCGAGGCCCAGACCGAAGCGGCGCTCAAGATCCTGCGCCAGACCCCCGGCGTGGCCAATGCCCGCGCCCTCACCAAGGACGAACAGGCCGCTCTGTTGCGGCCATGGTTCGGGGCGGGAATACCGCTTGATACGCTGCCAGTGCCCCAACTTATCGAAGTCACAGAAGACGACCCCGGCTATGACGCGCAGGGGCTGCGGCTTAGGCTTCAGGCTGAGGTGCCCGGCGCGGTGCTCGATGATCATGCGCGCTGGCGGCGCCCGTTGGTCGATGCCGCCATTGCGCTGCGCAGGCTCGGTGTGGTGTCGATCCTGCTGATCGGCGGGGCGATGGCGGCGATGATTACGCTTGCGGCCAATGCAGCCCTTGCCGCCAACGCCCAGGTTATCGAGGTGCTGCGCCTTGTGGGCGCGCAAGACGGCTATATCGCGCAGGCCTTTGTGCGCCGCTTTACTCTGCGGGCACTTTCTGGCGCTGCGGTGGGCGTTGTCCTTGGTATGATCGGCGTATTCCTGATGCCCGAAGCCTCTGAAGAAGGCGGCTTCCTCACCGGGCTGGGGTTCCAGAACTGGCGCTGGCTCTTGCCCCTTATCATCCCGCCATTGGCGGCGCTTGTGGCCTTTTTTGCCACCACCCGCGCTGCCCGCAAACGTCTCGGAGAACTCGCGTGACCCTAGCTTTTCAATATCTGCGCTCGCTTCTCTATATGATCCAGATCTATGTGGCGATGCTGGTGCTGGGGATCGTCTTTGCCCCCTATGCGCTCATGTCGAAGAACGGCGCGCGCCAAGCGTGCAAGACCTATGCTCGCTGGGCGATCTGGTCGGCGCGCTGGATGGTTGGCATCCGCTGCGAGGTACGCGGCCCGGTGCCCAAAGGTGAGGTCATCGTGGCCGCCAAGCATCAGAGCTTTTTGGATATCCTTGTGATTTTCAATGCGCTGCCGCAGGCCAAATTCATCATGAAGCGTGAACTGATGTGGACGCCGATCATTGGCGTCTATTCCAAACGTCTGGGTTGTATCCCGGTGAACCGTGGCAAACGTGGTGCGGCGATTGCCCAGATGGTCAAAGATGTGGCGCGCGAATTCTCCGAACCCGGCCAGTTGGTGATCTACCCGCAGGGCACGCGCGTCGCACCGGGGGTACAAAAACCTTACAAAGTCGGCAGCGGTGTGCTCTATGAAGAGTTGAAACAGCCCTGCGTTCCGGTCGCCACCAATGTTGGCATGCTCTGGCCTCGCACCGGGCTTTTGCGCAAACCCGGACTGGGCGTGGTCGAATTCCTCGAACCGATCCCACAAGGAAAGCCGCGCGACATATTTATGGCCGAGCTAGAAAGCCAGATTGAAGCCCGGTCGGATGCATTGATGGCAGAACTGGGATTTGACAAAGATGAACTTCGTCGCATCGATTGAAGACTTAGAGGCGCTTTACGGGACACCGGGAGCGCCTTCTTTACGTAAAGTGGCGCGGCAAATGACGCCGCTTTATCGCAAGTGGATCATGGCGTCTCGGCTGTGCATGCTGGCCACGGTCGGCCCCGAGGGCACCGACGACAGCCCGCGCGGCGATGATGGCCCGGTGGTGCTGGAACTCGATCCCGGCACCTTGGCGCTGCCGGATTGGTACGGCAACAACCGCATCGATTCCTTGCGCAATATCGTGCGCGACGGTCGGGTATCGCTGATGTTTCTGGTGCCCGGTTCAAACAATGTGGTGCGGGTGAATGGCACCGCCAAAGTGACCGCCGACCCTGACCTGCTGCAGCGGTTTGACAAAGCGGGCAAACTGCCGCGCACGGTCATCGTGATCAAGATCAACGAGATCTACAGCCAATGCGCCCGCGCCCTGATGCGGTCGCGGATCTGGACCTCTGGGAACGAGGCCGAGGGCCTGCCTTCCATGGGAGAGATCCTCGCCGAGCAAACCGCAGGCGAAGAAGGCGGTCGCGCCTATGATGAGGAATGGGCCCCCCGCGCCGCCAAAACCATGTGGTGAGGGGTTACTACAGGAGCGGCGCTAGCGCAGCAAAGGGCGATCTGGCGCTGCGAACATGAGAATACTGCCTGCGCTATCACCCCAATCGGGATATGCGAAATGCGCAATCCCCCACCGCTCGGGGGATTGTGACGCCCCCAAGAACCACCCTTTGGACAGGGCGGCATCGCCCATTTTGGCCCTAGGATCATAAGCCAGCTGCGGGAAATCTACGCTGACGATCTCCTCAATCAGTGGCAGTAGGGCCGCTGCATCTTGGTAAAGAAGGGGGTGTGGGGCGAAGGTGGAAATCTCACACCGCCGCTTTTCGCGTTCAACTAAGCTCATAGATTGAGGATCAATCCAAGCTTTTCCACCCAAAATATCATGTGTCCTTGTCAGCCCCGACAGCAGCGTGTCTGGACTGTCTCCGGTCAGTATGGGGGCAAGACAGATACCATAAAACAGTTCTGCAATACGTTCCGCGCGTGAGTGCTTTGGCCAGATCTGCGATGCCGCGCCAAGCCCCAACGCAAAACCTGCGACGACGATTCCGAACAGAATGCGTTTCTTCAAAACACAGGCCCCAGATATCCGCCGGTGACCTGTTTTGGTCACCGCTGCGCTTGCCTCAGCTCATCAACAACTCGCCCACGAGGATCTGCGGACGGATGTTGGTGAAATTGGCCACATCATCAATAATCACGCCGCCTTTTTCACCCATAGCGGTGTTGAGCGCGTCTTGATCGGCAAAGGTGATGGTCGCGATCAACAGATAGGGCGGCGGCACATCCGGCCCCCCGGCCAGCCCACGCGACGCCTCGACCGTTTCAATCAAGTCACCCCAATGCTCCTCAATCAGGGGGAGGTGGGTCTCAACATAGTAGTCATAATCAAACGTCGCCTCATCGGAAGCGGGGTAGAGCACTTGCAGGCTGATGGTCATTGGCATGTCTCCTGTTGAGGACGCAAACGGCCCGCCAAGAGGCGGGCCGCTGGTGATGGATGCGCCGCGGGGCGCGTTGCCCGAGTTGGGCTTAACTGTGGATCGCGCCGTCGCCGCAGGCAAGGGCGGCTTCGCGCACGGCCTCGGAATAGGTCGGGTGCGCGTGGCAAGTGAGGGCAATGTCTTCGGCGGAGGCACCAAATTCCATCGCCACGCAGATCTCGTGGATCAGATCGCCTGCGCCGGGGCCGATGATGGCTGCGCCGAGGATACGGTCGGTTTCCTTGTCCGCGATCAGTTTCACAAAACCGCCCTCGGCCTGATGCACGGCCTTGGCGCGCGCATTGCCCATGAACATGAACTTGCCGGTCTTGATCTTGCGGCCCTCGGCCTTCAGCGCGTCCTCGGTGGCACCCACGGTCGCAACCTCGGGTGTGGTGTAGACCACACCGGGGATGACGCCGTAATTCACGTGGCCATGTTTGCCCGCGATCACCTCGGCGACGGCCATGCCCTCGTCCTCGGCCTTATGCGCGAGCATCGGACCCTCGATGACGTCGCCGATGGCATAGATGCCTTTGACGTTGGTGGCCCATTGCGCGTCGGTGGCGATCTGGCCACGTTCGGTCATCTTGACGCCAAGCGCGTCAAGGCCAAGGCCCTCGGCATAGGGTTTGCGCCCCGTGGCGACCAGCACCACATCGGCCTCGATGACCTCGGCGTCGCCGCCTTTTTTCGGCTCATAAGAGACTTTGGCCTTGGATTTGGTGGTTTCCACGCCCTTGACGGCGGCCCCCATGATGAAGCTGAGGCCCTGCTTTTCGAGGATGCGTTTGAAGCCGCGCTGGACGTCTTTGTCCATGCCGGGGCAGACCGCGTCCATATATTCGACCACGGTGACCTCTGCGCCGAGACGCGTATAAACCGAGCCCAGCTCGAGGCCAATGACGCCAGCGCCGATCACGACCATTTTCTTGGGTACCTTGGGCAGTTCCAGCGCGCCGGTGCTGTCGACCACGATCCCCTTGTCGTTGTCGACCTCGACACCCGGCAGGGCAGAGGGCACGGAGCCAGAGGCAATCACGATGTTCTTGGCGTCATGGGTGTCGTCGCCCACTTTGACCTTGCCCGCCTCGGGGATCGACGCCCAGCCCTTGAGCCAGTCGATCTTGTTCTTCTTCATGAGGAACTCAACACCGCCGGTGTTCTGGCCGATGACTTCATCCTTGTAGGATTTCATCTGGTTCCAGTCGACCGAGGGGCTTTTGCCCTTCAGGCCCATGGAGGCGAAGTTATGTTCTGCCTCATGCAGCATATGCGTCGCGTGCAACAGCGCCTTGGAGGGGATGCAGCCCACGTTGAGGCAGGTGCCGCCGAGGGTCTCGCGGCCCTCTACGATGGCGGTCTTCAGGCCCAGCTGGGCGCAGCGGATGGCGCTGACATAGCCGCCGGGGCCGGCGCCGATGATGATGACGTCATAGGATGCCATGGGTCATGTGCTCCTTTGGAGTTGAGCGGGGAAGGGGGCGCTGCCCCCGGCCCTTATGGGCCTCCCCCGGGATATTTTGGGTTAGAAGATGAAGATGCGCTCGGCAATGTCCAGAGCGAATTTGTTCGATCTGAAGGATCATCAGAGCGCCTCCTTGATGGTGATTGGAGTTCCGTTTGGGACAAGCGACCAAATTTCGCGCATCTCGGCGTTGGTCACCGCGATACAGCCGTCGGTCCAGTCCCGCATCAGGTGCAATGCACCCAAGGCCCCCCAGCCGTTGGGCAGGCCGTGGATCATGATATTGCCGCCAGGATCGCGCGCGGCGGCCTCGGCTGCGGCCTGGTCTGCGGCATTGGGGTAGGAGATATGCAGGCTCAGATGCGCGACGGAGTTTGGATTGCGCCAGTCGATTTTATAGCGCCCTTCGGGTGTACGCTCGTCGCCCTCGGACTGTTTGTGGCCTTCGGGTGCGGCCCCAAGCGAGATGTCGTAGCTGCGGATGGTTTCTCCGTCGCGCAGTAGATGCAATGCGCGGGAGGATTTGATGACGAGGATCTCATCCGCCTGTGCGTGGGCTTCGGCCATTGGCGGCGGTGTGCCGGACCCCGTGCGCGCCATCACTTTGGTATAGGCGAAGATGGCGACGCCGAGCCCCAGCCCCAGAAGGCCCAAGCGCAGGATATGTCTGGTGATGCTCATATCAGGGCGGCCAACAGCATCGCCGCAGTCGCGAGATAGCCCACGGCCCAGATCAGGCTGCGCCACGGCACCCAGCCAAAGGCATAGGCCGGGATGTAAAGCACCCGCGCGCCAAGGTAAGCAAAAGCGCAGACGGTGGTGAACAGCGAGGATTGCCCCGCAAAGGTGACGACCACGCAGGCGATCGAGAAGAGGATCAGCCCCTCAAAGTGGTTGTTCATCGCCCTGAAGAGCCGCGCGGTGCGTTTGGAGACCTGATCTTGCAGGTCCCCACCCATGCGGTCCCGGTCACGGGGCCCCATGGTCTGGCCTGACTTCAGCTCAAGGTTTGCCGGCACCGCCATCAAGGCGATCTGAAAAACCTGAAGCAGGGCAGCAAGGGTGAGGGCGGTGAGTTCGGGGGTCATTTTGCAGTCATCCCTGTAAGCGCGATGAATACGCCCACGACAAAAAAAACAAAGGCCAAGAGCAACGGCCCTGCCTGAATGACCAAGAGCCAGTTAGAATGATCGAGCTTCGATGGAGCGTCTCGACCTAGGCGCGCCTGGCTGATGGCAAATGATGCAAAGAGGGTGATGACGCAGAAGACAAGTCCGCCAAGTAGGCTCATAAGAGCAAGCTTGATTTGTGGTACACTCACTGCAACCGGGCTGGTTGTGCTGATTCCACTAAGAAATGTCAGGATTACAATGAAGCCACCAGAGCATAGTGTCACCATGGTCTTGATGGAGAACATGCCAATTTCTTTAACAAGATCGGCTTCATGCTTTCGATCTATACCCGGCTGATCGTCCATATCGCGCTCCGAAGAAACGCGGCTGCCCAAGCGGCAGCCGCGTTCTGAATTTACAGATCCATCAACAACCGGCGGGGATCTTCCAGCGCTTCTTTGACGCGCACGAGGAAGGTCACAGCGCCTTTGCCGTCGACGATACGGTGGTCATAGGACAGCGCCAGATACATCATCGGGCGGATTTCCACTTTGCCGTTGATCGCCATCGGGCGGTCCTGGATCTTGTGCATGCCGAGGATACCGGACTGCGGTGGGTTCAGGATCGGCGAGGACATCAGCGAGCCATAGACACCACCGTTGGAGATGGTGAAGGTGCCGCCCTGCATTTCCGCCATGGAGAGCTTGCCGTCACGGGCGCGCGCGCCTTTCTCGGCAATCGCTTTTTCGATATCGGCAAAGGACATCGCATCGGCGTCGCGGATGACCGGAACCACCAGACCCGTGGGCGTGCCCGCGGCGATGCCCATGTGGACGAAGTTCTTGTAGACGATGTCGGTGCCGTCGATCTCGGCGTTGACCTCGGGGACCTCTTTCAACGCGTGGCAGCAGGCCTTGGTGAAGAAGGACATAAAGCCCAGTTTCACGCCGTGTTTCTTCAGGAACAGGTCTTTGTACTCGTTGCGCAGCGCCATCACCTCGGTCATGTCGACCTCGTTGTAGGTGGTGAGCATGGCCGCAGTGTTCTGGCTGTCCTTCAGACGCTTGGCGATGGTCTGGCGCAGACGGGTCATCTTCACGCGTTCTTCGCGCGAGGCATCATCGGCAGACACCGGCGCGCGCGGGGCCGCGGGGGCCGCAGCAGGGGCGGGCGCGGATTTTGCGGCGGCGATTGCGGCAGAGACGTCTTCTTTCATGATGCGTCCGTCGCGGCCTGTGCCTTTGACATCCGATGCGGAGAGACCGGCCTCGGCCATCGCCTTTTCCGCCGATGGCGCATTGGCGACGTCCTTAGAGGCGGCGGCAGGGGCCTCCGCCGCAGCGGGCGCTGCAGCCGGGGCCGCCGCTACCGCTGCACCGTCACCGGAGATCACGCCCAGTTTGGCAGAGGCATCGACCGTGGTGCCTTCGGGAGCGGTAATCTCGGCCAGCACACCAGCGGCAGGCGCGGGCACCTCGACGGAAACCTTGTCGGTTTCCAGCTCGCAGAGCATTTCGTCCTGCGCGACGCTGTCGCCGACCTTCTTGAACCATGTGGAGACGGTCGCCTCAGAGACACTCTCGCCCAGCGTCGGCACCATCACGTCAACGGAGGCCCCACCCGAGGAGGCAGGCGCCTCAGCCGGGGCGGATTTCGCTGCCGGGGCCTCTGCCGCAGCAGAACCGCCTTCGGAGATATTGGCCAAGAGCGCATCAACGCCCACGGTCTCGCCTTCCTTGGCAACGATCTCGGCAAGGGTGCCAGCCGCCGGGGCGGGCACTTCGACAGTCACCTTGTCGGTTTCCAGCTCACAGAGCATCTCGTCTGCGGCAACAGTGTCGCCCGGCTTTTTGAACCAGGTGGCGACGGTGGCTTCGGTCACGGATTCGCCCAGAGTGGGCACGCGCACTTCGGTGGTCATGATCTCAATCTTCCTCAGATGCTCAGCGCTTCGTTCACGAGCGCAGCTTGTTGGGCTTTGTGTTCGCTGGCCAGGCCGGTTGCAGGCGAGGCCGAGGTGGCGCGTCCGACGTAAACCGGACGGGTATTCTTGGCTTTGATGCGGGTCAGGACCCACTCGATATTGGGCTCGATAAAGGTCCATGCCCCTTGGTTCTTGGGCTCTTCCTGACACCAGACCATCTCCGCATCCTTAAAGCGCTCCAGCTCTTTAACGAGGCTGATCGCCGGGAACGGGTAATATTGCTCGATCCGCATGATGTAGACATCATCAATGCCACGGGCGTCGCGTTCTTCCAGCAGGTCGTAGTAGACCTTGCCGGAACACAGGACGACCCGTTTGATCTTCTTATCCTCGACCAGTTTGGTTTCGGATGCGCCGGTTTCCGCGTCATCCCACAGAACCCGGTGGAATGACGAACCGCTGGTGAACTCATGCGCCTTACTGACCGCAAGCTTGTGACGCAGCAGCGACTTCGGTGTCACCAGAATAAGCGGTTTGCGGAAGGTGCGGTGCAGCTGACGGCGCAGGATGTGGAAGTAGTTCGCAGGCGTTGTACAGTTCGCCACGATCCAGTTGTCCTGACCGCACATTTGCAAGAACCGCTCCAGACGCGCCGAAGAGTGCTCCGGCCCTTGGCCCTCAAACCCATGCGGCAACAGGCACACCAGACCGGACATCCTGAGCCACTTTGATTCACCCGAAGAGATGAACTGGTCGAACATGATTTGCGCGCCGTTGGCAAAATCGCCAAACTGCGCTTCCCACAGTGTCAGCGCATTGGGTTCCGCCAGCGAGTAGCCATATTCAAAGCCCAGCACCGCGTATTCCGACAGCGCAGAGTCGATGACCTCGTACTGCGCCTGACCCTCGCGGATGTGGTTCAGCGGGTAGTAGCGGTCCTCATTGTCCTGATTGACGATGCCGGAGTGGCGCTGCGAGAAGGTGCCGCGGGTGGAATCCTGACCCGCCAGACGCACCGGATAGCCCTCGGTGAGGAGCGAGCCGAATGCCAGCGCTTCGCCGGTGGCCCAGTCAAAGCCCTCGCCGCTCTCGAACATCTTTTTACGCGCATCCAAGAACCGACCGATGGTCTTATGCACCGGATAGCCCTCGGGCAGGGTGGTCAGACCCTTGCCAACTTCCTCAAGTGTCTCGGGCTTGATGGCGGTTTCGCCACGCTGGTAATCCTCGTCCTTGCTGTCGAGATGCGACCAGCGCCCATCCAGCCAGTCGGCTTTGTTGGGCTTATAGGTCTTGCCGGTTTCAAACTCCTCATTGAGGTGCGCCTGAAACGCCGCTTTCATGTCCTCGATCTCGCCCTCGGGGATCAGACCGTCCTTGACCAGACGTTCCGTGTAGAGGCTCAGGGTGGTCTTGTGGCCCTTGATCTTCTTGTACATCAACGGGTTGGTGAACATCGGCTCATCGCCTTCGTTGTGACCAAACCGGCGGTAGCAGAAGATGTCGATGACCACATCCTTGTGGAACTTCTGGCGGAACTCGGTTGCGACCTTGGCCGCATGCACCACGGCCTCCGGGTCGTCACCGTTGACGTGGAAGATCGGTGCTTCGACCACCAGCGCGTTGTCGGTGGGATAGGGCGACGAGCGCGAGAAATGCGGTGCCGTGGTGAACCCGATCTGGTTGTTCACAACGATATGCATGGTGCCGCCGGTGCGGTGGCCGCGCAGACCAGAGAGCGCAAAACACTCCGCCACAACGCCCTGACCCGCAAAGGCCGCGTCGCCGTGCAGCAGGATCGGCAGAACTGCCGTGCGTTCGGCGCGGTCATTGAGCTGGTCCTGCTTGGCGCGGACCTTGCCCAGCACAACCGGGTTCACCGCCTCAAGGTGCGAGGGGTTCGCGGTCAGCGACAGGTGGACCTTGTTGCCGTCAAATTCGCGGTCCGAGGACGCCCCGAGGTGATATTTCACATCGCCCGAGCCATCCACATCTTCGGGCTTGAACGACCCGCCCTGAAATTCGTTGAAGATCGCGCGGTAGGGCTTTTGCATCACATTGGCCAGAACCGACAGACGGCCCCGGTGCGGCATGCCGATGACGATATCCTTAACGCCCAGATTGCCGCCGCGCTTGATGATCTGCTCCATCGCAGGGATCAGGCTCTCGCCACCATCGAGACCAAACCGCTTGGTGCCCATGTATTTGACGTGCAGGAATTTTTCGAACCCTTCGGCCTCAACCATCTTGTTGAGGATCGCCTTGCGGCCCTCACGGGTAAAGGTGATTTCCTTGTCGTAGCCCTCGATGCGCTCTTTCAGCCATGCAGATTGCTCCGGGTCGGAGATATGCATGTACTGCAGCGCAAAAGTGCCGCAATAGGTCCGCTTCACGATGTCCACGATCTGACGCATGGAGGCCACCTGCAGCCCCAATACGTTATCGATAAAGATCGGACGGTCCAGATCAGCGCCGCTAAAGCCATAGGTCTTGGGGTCAAGCTCCGGGTGCGCGGTGCTGGCGCGCATGCCCAAGGGGTCGAGATCGGCCGCCAGATGGCCCCGGATACGGTAGGCCCGGATCAGCATGATGGCGCGGATCGAGTCGAGCACCGCACGCTGGATCGCCTCGTCAGAGACCTCAACGCCCTTTTCTTTCGCCTTGTCTGCGATCTTCTTGCCTGCAGCCTTTGCCTCAACGGGGGCGGGCCACTCACCGGTCAGCGCCGCTGTGAGGTCGTCAGCAGGTGCGGGCGGCCAGTCGTTGCGCGCCCAGCTTGGGCCTGCGGCTTCGGCTTTCACATCCGGTTCAGCATCGCCCATGGCGCGAAAGAACTCGGCCCATGCAGCATCTACCGCATTGGGATCATTGGCGTATTGGGCATAAAGCTGCTCCAGATACTCCGCGTTGTGCCCCTGCATAAAGGAGGACGCATGGAAGATGTCGTTGGGGCTCTGTTCGGTCATTTGAGTGCCTCGTATGGGTTTGGACCGTAAGCGATCAGCCGGTTCTGAAAGGCTGAAAGCCCGAAAGGGCGAAATGTTCCGTATCAAGTTCCGGGTGGATCTTGCGGCGAAGGCGGCCACAAGGCCGCATCAGCAACAGGATCCGTATGCCTGCAAAGCAAGCGCAGGAAGGGGGCGGGCACATGATGCCCACCCCGAAGATCATCAGATGATCTTTCGCTATATGCTGAATGCAGTCGCATCAGCCGTTTGCGATCGCTTTCTGAACCGCTTCGCCCAGAGTGGCCGGGCTGTCGGCAACAACGATACCTGCGGATTTCATCGCTTCGATCTTGTCTTCTGCGCCACCTTTGCCGCCGGCGACAATTGCGCCCGCGTGGCCCATGCGGCGGCCCGGAGGGGCGGTGCGGCCTGCGATGAAGCCCGCAATCGGCTTCCAGCGGCCTTTTTTCTTCTGCTCGGCGATGAATTCCGCCGCTTCTTCTTCGGCAGAGCCACCGATCTCACCGATCATGATGATGGACTGTGTCTCAGGATCGTCGAGGAACATGTCGAGGACGTCGATATGCTCGGTACCCTTGATCGGGTCGCCGCCGATGCCCACAGCCGAAGACTGGCCCAGACCGATATCAGAGGTCTGCTTCACGGCCTCATAGGTCAGGGTGCCGGAACGGGACACAACACCAACCGAGCCACGCTTGTGGATGTGGCCGGGCATAATGCCGATCTTGCACGCGTCGGGGGTGATCACGCCGGGGCAGTTGGGGCCGATCAGGCGCGATTTTGATGTCTCCAGCGCGCGCTTCACCTTCATCATGTCCAGAACCGGAATGCCTTCGGTGATGCAGACAATCAGTTCCATTTCGGCGTCGATCGCCTCAAGGATGGAGTCGGCTGCAAACGGCGGCGGCACGTAGATCACCGAGGCATTGGCTTCGGTCACATGTTTTGCTTCATGCACGGAGTTGAAAACCGGCAGGTCGAGGTGCTTTTGACCGCCTTTGCCGGGGGTCACGCCGCCGACCATCTTGGTGCCATAAGCGATGGCCTGTTCGGTGTGGAAGGTGCCCTGAGAGCCGGTGAGGCCCTGACAGATAACTTTGGTGTTTTCGTCGATGAGGACTGCCATGATGTCCTTTCCTTTCGATTATACGGGTTGTGCCTCGGCGGCACGCGCCGCGCTGTCGTCGGTGAGCGCCCGATCCGCGTAGATGACCCGCACAAGCCGTGCGCGTCCCGAGATCAGGCGAAGGAGATGCAGGGGCAGAGCGCGCAACTCGGCCATGCCCCGCAGGCGTTTTTGTTTACGGTAGAGCGCACCTTGAGGCTTGCGCTGCGCATGCCCCAGAAAAGTGCCCTCGTCAGGAGGGGTGTTGCCCTGTGTCACAAGCGCAGGGGTGATCTGATGCGGCTTCAGGCTCCGAGCGGGCCCGGACACCATCGGATTGAACAGAAGCGAGTCCACGGTCTGGTCGAAGGGTGCCTGTGCCAGCAGCACCTCGGCCCCGCGCCGGGTCAGCATGTAGCCCGCCGCGCCGGGATAGCGCGACAACATCGGCGCCACGTCGCGGCGAAGATGCCTGTAGGGTTTGGTGCCCAGCATCACTTTCATGGTCTCGCTGCGCCAAAACTCCAGACTGAGCAGATCGCAGCCTTGCGGCCACCAGCTCAGATCCGCGATCCATTGGCGCAACTCCGTCGAGATAAAGACATCATCCTCAAAAATGAGGGCAACATCCGCATCCGACGCCAGAAACTGCTCCCAAACCTTGGCGTGGCTCAGGGTGCAGGCCATGTTGCCATGGGCAAACACCCCCCAGGGGCCAAAGCTCTTGCACTGCTGCAACAGCTCTGCCTCTGAGGTTTCAGCCAGATCCACGGCGGACACGAATTCGACCTCCAGACCGGCATCCCTCAGGGCGACCTGCATCGCTGCATGCCGGCCGGTCGCCCGGTCCAGAGAGATCATGTATGTCGCCAGCTTCATGCCCGGAAACCATTCAGATCCTGCGTTCCCCGAACCTGTTGGTTCGGGGAAGGCGGGTCAGCCCTTCACCGCTTTCACGATTTTCTGAGCGCCATCGCTAAGGTCATCCGCCGCAATCACGTTGAGGCCGGAGTTTGCGATGATCTCTTTGCCCTTCTCGACGTTGGTGCCTTCCAGACGCACAACCAGCGGCACCTCAAGGCCCACTTCTTTCACGGCTGCGATCACGCCTTCTGCGATCACGTCGCAGCGCATGATGCCGCCAAAGATGTTCACCAGAATGCCTTTGACGTTCTTGTCAGAGGTGATGATCTTGAACGCTTCGGTCACTTTCTCTTTGGTGGCGCCGCCGCCCACATCGAGGAAGTTCGCAGGCTCGGCACCATACAGCTTGATGATGTCCATGGTGGCCATCGCAAGACCCGCGCCGTTCACCATGCAGCCGATCTCACCGTCGAGCGCGATGTAGTTCAGGTCGTACTTGGAGGCTTCGAGCTCTTTGGGGTCTTCTTCGGTCTCGTCGCGCAGCGCGGCGATATCGGCGTGGCGATAGATCGCGTTGCCGTCAAAGCCGAGTTTCGCGTCCAGAACTTTCAGATCGCCGGTGTCGGTTACGATCAGCGGGTTGATCTCCAGCATCTCCATGTCTTTGTCGATGAAGGCTTGGTAGAGCTGACCCATCAGCTTGACGCACTGCTTCACCTGCGCGCCTTCAAGGCCGAGCGAGAAGGCAATGCGGCGGCCGTGATAGGGCTGATAGCCGGTGGCCGGATCGACGGAGAACGACAGGATCTTTTCCGGGGTCTCTGCGGCGACCTCTTCGATGTCCATGCCGCCCTCGGTGGAGCACACAAACGACACGCGCGAGGTCACGCGGTCCACCAGCAGCGCCAGATAGAGTTCGGTCTGAATGCCGGAACCTGCTTCGATGTAGATGCGGTTGACCTGTTTGCCCGCCGGGCCGGTCTGGTGGGTCACAAGGGTGCGGCCCAGCATCTTCTTCGCTTCTTCAGCCGCTTCTTCGACCGATTTGGTCAGGCGCACGCCGCCTTTTTCACCGGCGTCGGCTTCCTTGAAGGAGCCCTTGCCGCGACCACCTGCGTGGATCTGGGCCTTCACGACCCATAGCGGGCCGTCAAGCTCGCCTGCTGCGGTTTTGGCTTCGTCTGCTTTCAGCACCACGCGCCCGTCCGATACCGGAGCGCCGTAGCTGCTAAGAAGGGCCTTGGCCTGATATTCGTGGATGTTCATGAGAAACTGTCCCGTCTGGCTGCAATTGTCCCTTCCTAGTACGCCTGTATCAAACAGGAGGTTAAAGCCTTTTCTGTCCGGTGAGCGCTAAATGATGAAGTTTTTTTGTATTTGTGATCACAGGTTTGAGGCGTGTGATCACATATCGAAAACGACTAAAATTACGCGATTCGCGCTATGTGGGCTGAGTGTGATCCTGCTGTTTGGTCTCACGTCAAGAGCCTTCCAGAAGCTGGAAGTCCCCGATCTGCCGCTTTGAATCATTCTTGAGCGGGGTGTCGGCTGCGTTTGCATATGAACGCGCATGTGCTAGGGAATAGATGCAATTTATTGGAAATTTTATTTGGTCCCCTGAATGATGAGTGCCTCTCCGACCTGGGCCGTGGTCGCAACTGTTGCGGAGCCGATCGAGCTCATTGCAGCCTTCGCCGCCTATCATATCGAGATGGGCGCGGCGCAGGTGTTTCTTTTCCTTGATGCGCCCCGACCCGGTGACGCGGATATACTCGAAAAATTGCCCGGTGTTCAGGCCATCTGCTGTGACGCGGCCTATTGGCAAGAACGGTTGCAGAGGGCGCGTCCGGACAGTCTGACTCGGGTGCAGCGTGTGAACGCGAATTACGCATATGAGCAGACCTCGGCAGATTGGCTGTTTCATATCGACGCGGATGAATACCTCGTCTCTGAACGTGGCATTTCGGATGTGCTGGCTGATGTGTCAGAGCAGGTGGACTATCTCCGGGTGCAAAATCTGGAACGCGTCTATCGTCCGCATCAGCAGGACCAGACCTTCACCACCTTGTTCAGAGTGCCCTTCGAGGGGCTTCGCTGGCAGGAGCGGGATTTGTTCGGATCTGCCACGGTGTTCACTCACAAGGGCTTTGCGGGATATACCGCTGGCAAAGGGGCCGGACGCACGGACCGAGAGTTGAAACTGGCGTTACACAAGGCCAATTTCCAAGAGGGAGCGGCGCGCACAGGTCCACCCAATGAGACGCAGTGCTCAGAAATTCTGCTGGCGCATTTTGACGGCTTCACACCGCTAAGCTGGATGGCCAAATTGTTGCGGTATGCCGATCTTGGCACATATGATTGGCAGCCGGGAAAAGGGCGCGGTAAAGGGCAGCGCAAACGGGCGAAACAGATCGATTTTGCGCGCTATTACGGCGGTGAACTGCGGCGTCTGGTTGAACTGCACATGCTGCTCAAGGTGGTGTTGCCGGATCAGGAACAAGATCTGACACAGCACGGCTGGCTGTTGGAGCTTCCGGTTGATCCTGTCGCGGCACTGCGCAAACTGCTGCCGGACCATGCGTGGAGCTTTAGCGCGGATAGCATCAATGCATCCCTGCGTGCGCGCGCCGCACCGCAGCGCCAGATCGCGCTGAACGCCCTGCAGCAGGAAATTGATGCAGGTTTGCCTCTGGAGATCCCTGATGTTCCGACCACGTTTCCGGATGGGATTCAACAGAACTTGCGCGAAAAAGAAAAAGCGCCCCAGTAAGAGGGGCGCTTTGATCATTGCGACACGCGGGCCGTGACTTAGGCCAACGAGTTGTCGATGCCTTTGCAGGCGTCCACGAGACCTTTGACCGCGTTGACGGAGGTGTCGAACATGGCCTGCTCTTCTGCGTTCAGCTTGATGTCGACCACACGCTCGATGCCGCCAGCACCGATCACGGTTGGCACACCGACATACATGCCGTTGAGACCCAGAGCGCCGTCCACATAGGCCGCACAGGGCAGGACGCGTTTTTGGTCTTTGAGGTAAGCCTCGGCCATCTCAATTGCAGAGGTCGCCGGCGCATAATAGGCAGAGCCGGTTTTCAACAGGCCAACGATTTCGGCGCCGCCATCACGGGTGCGCTGCACGATCGCGTCCAGTTTGTCCTGCGTGGTCCAGCCCATCTCGACCAGATCGGGGAGCGGAATACCTGCCACGGTGGAGTAGCGTACCGACGGCACCATGGTGTCGCCGTGGCCACCCAGCACAAACGCGGTGACGTCTTTCATGGAGACGTTGAATTCCTCGGCGAGGAAGTGGCGGAAACGGGCGCTGTCCAGCACACCTGCCATGCCGCAGACTTTTTCATGCGGCAGGCCGGAGAATTCGCGCAGCGCCCAGACCATCGCGTCGAGTGGGTTGGTGATGCAGATCACGAATGCGTCCGGTGCGTTGTCGCGGATGCCTTCGCCGACGGATTTCATAACCTTGAGGTTGATGCCCAGAAGGTCGTCACGGGACATGCCGGGCTTGCGCGGCACACCTGCGGTCACGATGCAGACGTCTGCACCCGCGATGTCGGCGTAGTCCTGCGTGCCCTTGAGGCTGGCGTCAAAGCCTTCGGAAGGACCGGATTCAGCAATGTCCAGCGCTTTGCCTTCGGGGGTGCCTTCTGCGATGTCGAACAAAACGACGTCGCCGAGTTCTTTGAGGGCTACAAGATGCGCGAGGGTGCCACCGATCTGACCTGCGCCGATAAGGGCGATTTTGGGTCGTGCCATGGGATAATCTCTCCGGTCCGGTTGATTTCTGCCCAGATGCCTACGGCGTTCGCCTCCGCTTCGCAAGTGTTCTGCGTTGCGGCATGGGCTTCCTGCCGATGCGGTCGGCGTTTGTGGGCACCTCTTAAATGTCGGATTTATGAAGCGAGAGGCGAAAATCGACCGATCTCGGTGCCCTTGAGCGCCATGAGCCCCTGCATGGCAAATGTGTGCGAAGGTATGCAAATACGCGGCGGATCAGTCGTAAATCGCGCTCCCTGCGTGAGCGTTTGCGCCCGATTTGCGAAAGATATCATCGCTCAGCCCGAATCAAGTGGCGGATGATTTCCGCTGTAACGTCCGCAGCAAAACCTGTCTTCATCGTGCATCGAAACCGCGCATCAAACGTATAAACGCACGCCTCAATCCGCGGTCACGGTGCGTCATCGCGGCGGCGTGGAGGTGGCGCGGCGCTGTGATGCGGCGAGCCGTGCGGGCGGCCATGCGAAGCGATCATATTAAGGTGCAACACTATGGCGCCAAGCGGCGCATCGCGGGGTGCGCCAACTGTGATGCGGGCAGTGACTGTGGGCAAGGTGCCGGTGGTCAGACCCGTGATCAGGCGTCCTTATCCATCACGGGCAGGGCCTCAGCCAGAACCTCATAAGATTGCCCCGAGGCCACCAGACAGGTCATGCCATTAGGGGTCGTCACCGTAATGGTCCAAGAGCCGGTCTCATTGGAGGCGAATGTCTCCATCACCATGCCTTGTTGGCCCATGCCGATGCTCTGGCGGCTTTCGCCGTATTTCTCCGCAAGGCGCTTCACCACCATGTCGCGCGGGGCGCAGTTTTGGCTTTGGGCGGCGGCCATTTGGCTGGAGACCACAAGAGCGAGACCAGCGGCGATTGTAAACAGCGTCTTCTTCATAGGTTTTACCCCTTTCGGAACGGCTTCCCCGTCAGGGGGCCAAAAGGGCACCCCGGCGACCTGGGACGGACCGGTTTTCTGGTGACGTAATCATGACTGCAGACCTAAGGTCCGCGTGGCGCCAGAGCGGGAAACGACCGCCAGAGAAGAGCGCCGGTATGAGTCAGAATGACACAGAGGTCCAAAGAACTGGTTAACCCTGAGTTCTCTATATTTATCAGCTGTATAGCTGAATAAGCCCGGCCGGATGGACGTAAGTTTCTGCATCGCAGAAGGATTTTCCTTGAAATCAACCGCCCTCAAAGGTAGCCATTTCGGTAACTTTATAACTCTGACAATCTTGGAGAGCCCTCATGGACTCGCGCGCGCGCCCTTATCGTTCCGTCCTTTATATCCCTGGCTCAAAGCCCCGCGCGCTGGAGAAAGCACGGGGCCTGCCGGTAGATGCGATCATCTTTGATCTGGAGGACGCGGTTTCGGTCGAAGAAAAGGAAAACGCCCGCGCCACGTTGGCAGAGGCGCTGGCGCAGGGGGGCTATGGCGCACGGGTCAAGATTGTCCGCATCAACGGGCTCGACACCGCATGGGGGCGTGCGGATGCAGAGGCCGCCGCAAACATGGGATGTGACGCGATCCTTCTGCCGAAGGTGTCTTCGCCCGCTGATCTGGACGCACTGGCTGCAATCACCAAGGACGTGCCGCTCTGGGCGATGATGGAAACGCCGCGCGGCATGCTCAACGCCGCAGAAATCGCCGCGCACCCCAGGTTGCAAGGCATGGTCATGGGCACCAATGATCTGGCCAAGGAGATGCAGACCCGCTTTCGTGCCGACCGTTTGCCGCTGATGTCTGGTCTTGGCCTCTGTCTGCTCGCCGCCAAGGCGGAAGCGAAGATCATCGTCGATGGGGTCTATAATGCCTTTAAGGATGACGCAGGTCTGGCGGCGGAATGCGAGCAGGGCCGCGACATGGGATTTGACGGCAAAACCCTGATCCACCCGGCGCAGGTCGAGGTCACCAATCAGGCCTTTGCGCCCTCCGAGGCGGAGGTTGATCTGGCGCAGCGTCAGATCGCCGCGTTTGAGGCGGCTGAGGCCAGCGGACAAGGTGTGGCAGTTGTTGACGGCAAGATCGTCGAGAACCTCCATGTGGTCACCGCGCGCGAGATTCTTGCAAAAGCGGATGCAATTGCGGCGATCTCCGGCTAGGGCTGTGATGGGGTCAGGGAGACTGGGCCCTGACACTCGGCACCCGTCTGACGTTGGAGAAAGACATGGCACTTCTGATACTTGGCATCATTTTATGGTGGGGCGCCCACCTGTTTAAACGTCTGGCCCCGGCGCAGCGCGCAAGCTTCGGCGACAAGGGCAAGGGGCTTGTGGCCCTTCTGTTGGTGCTGAGCGTTATTTTGATGGTCCTTGGCTATCGTGGCATGGATTACATCCACGTCTGGGCGCCGATGCCGTTCATGGTGCACATCAACAATACGCTGATGCTGTTTGCGCTTTATTTTACCAGTCCGGGACCCAAGAAGGGCGCGCTGTTTTACAAGATGCGCCACCCGATGCTGACCGGGTTCAAGATCTGGGCGGTCGCGCATCTCTTGGTCAACGGCGATCTGGCCTCGGTGATCCTCTTTGGCTCCATGCTGGCATGGGCCGTGGTCGAGGTGATCACCATCAATAAATCTGAACCGAACTGGCAGCCAAATCCAAAGGGCAGCATTGCCAAGGATGCCATGTTCTTTGTCGCTTCGATCGTGCTTTTGGGTGTGATCGGCTATATTCACGGGCTGATCGGGCCCTCACCATTTCCGGGGTAACATCATGAAACTCTACCGTTTTCTAAGCGAGGACGACACGTCTGCCTTTTGCCATAAGGTGACCGATGCGCTGAACAAGGGCTGGGAGCTCTATGGCAGCCCGACCCAGACCTTTGATCCCGTAAAGGGGATCATGCGCTGCGGCCAGTCGGTGGTGAAAGAGGTGGACGGCACCTACACCCCAGAGACCAAGCTGGGGGCACACTGATATGGGCAAGACCAACCACGGGCGTTTCTTTGAGGACTACAAACTGGGCGAGGTGATCCGCCACGCGGTGCCGCGTACGGTATCGGGTGGAGAGCGGGCATTGTATCATGCGCTCTATCCGGCGCGCCATGCGCTTTATTCCTCGGATGAGTTTGCCCGTTCGGTTGGTCTTGCACATGACAAAGGCGCGCCGCTGGATGATCTGGCGGCGTTCCATATCGTCTTTGGCAAGACGGTGCCCGATATCTCGCTCAATGCGGTGGCGAACCTTGGGTATGCCGAGGGGCGCTGGCATCTGCCGGTCTATGCGGGTGACACGCTGCGGGCCGAGAGCGAGGTGATCGGGCTGAAGCAGAATTCCAACGGCAAGACCGGCGTGGTCTGGGTGCGCACGCGCGGACTCAATCAGCGTGATGAGGTGGTGCTGGAATATGTGCGCTGGGTCATGGTGCGCAAGGGCAACATCGACGCCGATGCACCGGAGACGCAGGTGCCGGATCTAAAGCCGGTTCTGGCAGCGGAAGATCTGGCGCTGCCGGTTGGGCTTGATTTCACCTCTTATGATTTTGCGCTGGCAGGAGAGCCGCATCGCTGGGGAGACTACGCCGTTGGCGAGCAGATCGACCATGTGGATGGGGTCACCATTGAAGAGGCCGAGCATATGCTGGCCACGCGCTTGTGGCAAAACACGGCCAAAGTGCATTTCGACAGCACCGCGCGCCCGGATGGCACCCGGTTGATTTACGGCGGCCACGTGATCTCCATGGCGCGGGCGCTGTCATTTAATGGGCTGGCGAATGCGCAGATGATCGTCGGGCTCAATGGCGGCGCGCATGCAAACCCCTGTGTGTCGGGCACGACAATCCGGGCATGGTCCGAGGTTCTGGATAAGGCGCAGACCGCAGCCCCCGGTGTTGGCGCGATCCGCTTGCGTCTGGTGGCGACATCCGGTGGTGCGTCGTTCGCGCTGAAGGGCGCGGATGGGAAATATCTGCCAGAGGTGCTGCTTGATCTGGATTACTGGGCGTTGATGCCGCTGTGATGCGGGCGGGGGTCAGGGGGCGCTGCCCCCTCTTGCCCGGTCCGGGCAATTCACCCCCGGGATATTTCTCGTTAGAAGAGGAGGGGCCTCTGTGGCGCAGGTTCTGTATCTGACGCATCCCGAGGTGGGTATTGATCCGGCGGTGGCGGTTCCTGATTGGAGGTTGAGCGCCCATGGTGCGGCGCGGGTGGCGGATCTGGCCAAGCGCGGCGCGTGGAATGGCTGGCATGTGGTGACAAGTGCGGAGCGTAAGGCGCTGGAGACGTCATGGCCGCTTGCTGCCGCAGCGGGCTCCGCCGTTGAGGTGCGTCCTGACATGCATGAAAATGACCGCTCGGCCACGGGGTTTCTGCCGGGTGCCGAGTTCGAGGCCGTGGCGGATGCGTTTTTTGCCGCCCCTGAGGTCTCGGTGCGGGGATGGGAGCGGGCGGTGGATGCGCAGGCGCGGATCGTGCGCGAGGTGCAGGCTGTTTTAGCGGCGCAACGCGGGCGGGATGTGATCTTTTGCGGTCATGGCGCTGTGGGCACGCTTTTGTATTGTGCGCTGGCCGGAGAGGCGATCTCGCGCCGCTGGGATCAGACCGGGGGTGGGCATTATTTTTCATTCGATCCTGAGCATATGACACCTGAGACGCATTGGCAGGCGCTGGAGGCACTCTGGCGTTAAGCGGATATGCAAGGATCGCGGGATAGCCTTCGGCGACTCAGTGATTGATTCTGACTGTTATACTTGGGATTTGACTTTGTGATCACAGCAATCTGGCTTGTGATCACAACTTGTAGAAATTGCGACAAACGGCAGCGATAACAGGTGATTTTTACCACTCGTTTGCGTGACAGTGCGCAAAAATAGGCTAAAACGTCGTCAGCTAACCGGAAAGGAGCCAACATGGCCGATGTCAATCGGGGCAATCGCCCGCTTTCGCCGCATTTGACCATCTACCGCCCGCAGCTCACCTCTATGTCGTCGATCATGGTGCGGATCACCGGAATCGCGGCGCTTGGGGTGGCGCTTCTGGTGGTGTGGTGGCTCTTGGCCGCTGCAACCTCCGAGAGCGCATTTGCGTTCATCGACGGATTGATGCGCAGCTGGCTGGGAGATCTGGTCATGCTCGGCGCGGCTTGGGCCATCTTTTATCACATGCTCGGACGCCTGCGTCACGTGGTCTGGGACTTCGGCTACTGCCTTGAGGTTGAGACCTCGGAGAAGCTGGGCATCGGCATGTTCATCGGTGCAACCGTACTGACCGTCCTTGCGGCGATCGTGGTCTGAGGGGGCAGAGTTCATGAATTATCTCACCGACCGTAAACGCGCAGAAGGCCTTGGGGCCGGGGGCGCAGGGACGCATCATCACTGGCAGATGATGGTCAGCTCCATCTTGCTGGTGTTTCTGGTTCCGGCCTTCGTGATCACCTTTGGGCTTGGTCTGGGTGGCACCTATGAAGAGGTGCTGGCCTATTATGGACGCCCGGTACCTGCGATCATCACCGGCCTCACGCTGGTGGTTGGCATCATCCATCTGATGCGCGAGGCGCAGGTCGCGGTGGAGGATTATATGCACGGGCTGGCGGAAAAACTGACGCTGATCGCCGTTGCGGCCTTCTCCTACACGATGATTGCCGCGGGTCTCTTTGCCCTCGTCAAGCTCGCCCTGTGATCCGCGCGGTAAGGAACAAAGACGATGACAGCAGCATATGAATATGAAACCCACGAATATGACGTGGTGGTTGTGGGCGCCGGTGGCGCGGGTCTGCGTGCGACGCTTGGCATGGCTGAGCAAGGCCTGCGCACGGCCTGTGTAACCAAGGTGTTCCCGACCCGCTCGCACACCGTGGCAGCGCAGGGTGGTATCGCGGCGTCCTTGGGCAACATGGGGCCCGACAGCTGGCAGTGGCACATGTATGACACCGTCAAGGGCTCCGACTGGCTGGGTGACACGGATGCGATGGAATATCTCGCCCGTGAAGCGCCCAAGGCGGTTTATGAGCTTGAACACTACGGTGTGCCTTTCTCGCGGACTGAGGAAGGCAAGATCTACCAGCGTCCCTTTGGGGGCCACACCACCGAGTTTGGCGAAGGCCCGCCCGTGCAGCGTACCTGTGCGGCGGCTGACCGGACCGGCCACGCGATCCTGCACACGCTTTATGGTCAGAGCCTCAAGAATAACGCGGAATTCTACATCGAATATTTCGCCATCGACCTGATCATGTCCGACGACGGGCAGTGTCAGGGTGTGGTGTGCTGGAAGCTCGATGATGGCACCATGCATGTCTTTAACGCCAAGATGGTGGTGCTGGCGACCGGCGGTTATGGCCGGGCCTATTTCTCCGCGACCTCGGCCCATACCTGCACCGGCGACGGTGGCGGCATGGTGGCGCGCGCAGGTCTGCCGCTTCAGGATATGGAGTTTGTGCAGTTCCACCCGACCGGTATCTACGGCTCCGGCTGTCTGATCACCGAAGGCGCACGCGGCGAAGGCGGTTACCTGACGAACTCCGAGGGTGAGCGTTTTATGGAGCGCTATGCGCCCAACTATAAAGACCTCGCACCGCGCGACTATGTCTCGCGCTCCATGACCATGGAGATCCGCGAAGGTCGTGGTGTCGGCGAACACGGCGATCACATCCACCTGAACCTCTCCCACCTGCCGGCAGAGGCACTGGCGGAGCGTCTGCCGGGCATCTCCGAGTCTGCAAAGATTTTCGCGGGCGTCGACGTCACCAAAGAGCCGATCCCGGTTCTGCCCACCGTTCACTACAACATGGGCGGTATCCCGACGAACTATTGGGGCGAGGTGCTGAACCCGACCGAGGACAACCCGACCGGCGTCGTGCCGGGTCTGATGGCCGTGGGTGAGGCGGGCTGTGCATCGGTGCATGGTGCCAACCGTCTCGGCTCCAACTCTTTGATTGACCTTGTGGTCTTTGGTCGTGCGTCGGCTATTCGCGCAGGCAAGGTTGTGGACCCAGAGGCGCCCAACCCGGTGCTCAATCAGGCGTCGATTGACAAGGCGTTTGACCGCTTTGACGGGCTGCGCAACGCCAAGGGCGGCACGCCCACCGCAGAGCTGCGCCTTGAGATGCAGCGGACCATGCAGGCGGATGCGGCGGTGTTCCGCACCGACAAAACCCTGAAAGAAGGCGTCGAGAAGATGGAGGTGATCGCGCAAAAACTCGACGATCTCCACGTCACCGATACCTCGCTGGTGTGGAACTCCGACCTGATGGAAACGCTGGAGCTCACCAACCTGATGCCCAACGCGTTGGCCACTATTGTTGGCGCTGAGGCGCGCAAGGAAAGCCGTGGCGCGCATGCGCATGAGGATTACGCTGAGCGTGACGATAACGCATGGCGCGTGCACACTGTGGCGCGGGTTGAGGGCAACAAGACCACCCTCAGCTATCGTCCGGTGATCGTTGATCCGCTAACCAATGAGGACGAAGGCGGCATCAGCCTCAAGACCATCGCGCCGAAGGCACGGACCTTCTAAATGAGCGTTGCGCCTCCTCGAATCTTGTGCGTCGGCACGCATCACAAGACGGGTACCGTCTGGATGCGGCGTGTCTGGCGTTTGATTGGGGAGGCGCTCGATATTCCTTTTGTGCCGGTTCACAACCCGGCCAGATGGAAAAAAATCCCGCAGACAGGGCGTGCGATTGTGGTGAACTGGGCCGGGGCCTTTGCGCCGGAGCTGTTCGACAATCCAGAAGCCCGTTTCCTGCACATCATCCGCGATCCGCGCGATGTGTTGTTGTCCGGGGCGCGGTACCACGAAAACAGTCCCGGCCGCCAAGAGCGGTTCCTGCATGGCCCGCGCGAGGACCTTGGTGGCAAGAGCTATCAGGAACACCTGCAGGCGCTGCCTGATCCGGCGGCTAAGCTGGATTTCGAGATGCAGAATATGCATCTGAAAACACTGAATGAAATGCTCGCGTGGCCCTATGGGCATGACCGCGCGATGGATCTGCGCTACGAGGATCTGATTGCGGATCAGGACTGCGCGATCTTTGTGGGCGTGTTGCGTTTCTTTGGCTTCAGCGGGGCCGAAATCGAAACCGCGCGGCAGATCTACTATGACAATTCTCTGTTTGGCGGCCTGAGTTCTGAGAGCGGCGTTGGGCGCACGGCGACCCATGTCTCCTCGGGCAAGGCGCGCCAGTGGCCTTCCAAGCTGCCGCGCGCTGCCGCAGAGCGCTATCTGGAGTGTCATGGCGATGATCTGATCACGCTGGGCTATGAGAGCGACAAGGACTGGCTGTCGCGGCTGGAAACCGACCAGCAGGCAGATGCCGCAAGCCCCCCTTTCGCACAGGCGGCAGGGGGGACGGCATGACCTCTGTCGCAGCCCTCGCCACCGCAGAAAATGTCTGGAGCGCGCTTGGCATTGCGCCCGCATCGGTGTTGCGGATGACCGGCATGCGCCGATCCGGTAATCATGCGATTGCCAATTGGCTGCAACGCAACGCGGATCATGCGTTGTTTTTGAACAATTGCCGCCCCGGTCATGACCCGCTGCGCAACCACAATGGCATCGAGGTCTCGGGCCAGCGATATGATGGCAGCCTGCAGGATGCGGCGGCCGCCGCGGGCGAGGGCGCGCTGTTGCTGCTTTCTTACGAGGACACGCTGCATCTGCGCTTTGACAGCAAGGACAACCTGTCTGGCCCCTATAAAAGCACCAGTTTCGACGGCGATCTGCTGATTTACCGCAGCTTCCTCAATTGGAGCGCGTCGCTGCTGAAAAAGCTGCAACGCAATGAAAGCTATCGCTCGGCGGATCGTATGGCGGTGATGGCACGGGCGCTGGCAACCTATGGCGATCTGCTGGTTGAGGTGCGCGAGGCGCAAGACAGCGGTCGGATCGCGATTTGTTATGACGCATGGTCTCGCGATGAGCTTTACCGCGCGCGCGTACTGGCGGATTTGGGGCTGACGCTTCGGGACAACAGTCTAGGTGCGGTGCAGCCCTATGGCGGCGGATCGAGCTTTCAGCTTGATGTGGCGGCTGCCGAGGATCTGCACTCGCAGGAGCGCTGGCACGCGATGATTGGTGATCCGGAATATCAGATGCTGCTGCGTCTGGCGGCATTGGACCGCGCGTTTATGGATCGCGTTGAGGCACTGTTTCCTGCGGATGCGGCGCTGATGACGCGCCTTCCCGTATTGCCCGAACTTGACGCGGAGGTCTTCTCATGACCCCGCGCCCGACTGAAATGCGCAGGTTCTGCGCCCAAGATGACGCCCGGATCTGTCCGGGCCCAGCCCTCTCTCCGCGTGCGCTGCCTTTGGCAGTGGTCGCGGGCAGCTAAGCAAGGAGACACGATCATGGTCGAATTCGCACTTCCGAAAAACTCCAGGATCACCACTGGCAAGACGTGGCCCAAGCCAGAAGGCGCAACCAATGTCCGCAAGTTCCAGATCTACCGCTGGAATCCGGACGATGGCAAAAACCCGCAGGTCGATACCTATTTCCTCGATATGGATAAATGCGGCCCGATGGTTCTGGACGCGCTGATCAAGATCAAGAATGAGGTCGACCCGACGCTGACCTTCCGCCGCTCCTGCCGTGAGGGCATCTGTGGGTCCTGTGCGATGAACATCGACGGGATCAACACGCTGGCCTGTATCTATGGTCTTGATGAGGTAAAGGGCGACGTAAAAATCTACCCTCTGCCGCATATGCCGGTGGTGAAGGACCTGATCCCCGATCTGACGCATTTCTATGCCCAGCATGCCTCGATCATGCCGTGGCTGGAAACCAAGACCAACCGCCCCGCCAAAGAGTGGAAACAGTCCATCGAGGACCGCAAGAAACTCGACGGTCTCTATGAATGCGTGATGTGCGCGTCCTGCTCCACCTCCTGCCCGAGCTACTGGTGGAACGGCGATCGCTACCTCGGCCCCGCCGCGTTGCTGCATGCCTATCGCTGGATCATCGACAGCCGCGATGAGGCCACCGGAGAGCGTCTGAACCAGCTGGAAGACCCCTTCAAGCTCTACCGTTGCCACACCATCATGAACTGCGCCAAGACCTGCCCCAAGGGTCTCAATCCCGCTAAGGCGATTGCGCATATCAAGAAAATGATGGTCGAACGCACCGTTTGATTAATCAGGACTGAAAGGTCGCATGAATTGCCCCGTAGCCCAGAGCGGCTGCGGGGTTTTTGTTTGCCTGACCTCACGGGATCAAGCTGAGAACGGCCCCCGAGCCTGGGTGGGGGTGAAGCCCCCTCCCGGGGGGAGGGTCGGGGGCTGTTCGGCCTATCGGCCAAACGGGTCCTCCCGTGAAGGAAGAATAGGCGGCCGCCCATCAAGGCGGAGGATTGGAAGGGGGTGAAAGCCCCATGTCCGAAAATGAGCTCGGATCGGACCCAGCCTGCACCCAATGAGGGGGTGGTCTTTGGCGGGCCAGTCTCCTGTTCGTCTTTGTGTCGCGACGCATTGATCCTGACAGATCCGGGTGAAACACCGCTCAACAGGGCGCGCGGCGGGGGCGCAACGGGTCTGGGAGAGCTTTGCTTGCAAGGGGTGCATAACCCCCTTGCAAAACTGTCTGATGCGGCAGTGCAGCATTGAGCCTAGATTACCCGCGAGGGAGGCGCTGATACTGACATGACGAAAGACACCCGATGACCAATCTGATCTCCGCCCCGATCGCTCAAGCCCAAGTTGAAGCCGACAAAACTGCTGCTGCTGCTGTGGCTGCGCTGGCAGTGCTTGAGGACGCATGGTCCTATTACACCCCCGAAGCCCCTGTTGCGACCCGTGAGGTCGAGGCACAGGACGGTGTGATCGCCTACTACGAGGCGGCCTGAGGCCACCTCGCTTGAACCGGCGCGCGCCACCGTGTAGGTCGCGAGCATGCCGGTTCTTCTGATCCTTTTGTTGCTGGGGGTGCTCAGCTACCTTTATTGGCGCCGTCACACCACGACGCTGACACGCGATTGTCGCTGGCGGCGTGCGCGCAGCGGTCCGGGCTGGCACTGCGCTTTTTGTGGCGCCGTTGATGACGATGCACGGCCACCGCGCTACTGCAGCCGCCGCGCCCCGCACTAACATCGCCACATGCGCCGCGCCGACCCGTCAGGGGCGGCGCCGGGCCCAAGGCTTTGCCCGGCATCTGTGATGCAGGGTCAAAGGGGCGGGAGCCCTCCTCGCGCGTTGCATGAACCTATCTGGCGATGCCGCCGTTCGTTCCGGGTGAGGCGGGGGGCGCTGCAGAGCCCCGTTGAACGATTTTCAACGATGCGGCTCACGTGTTCTTCGCTATTATGAGACTCTTGCTGAAACGAGATTTGTTTTCTAAGCTCGGTTCAGACAGTCACGATCTACAACAGGAGGGCACAAGCTGAACATGCGTATCATCCGCCGACTTCAGCATGGTCCCCGTTACGCCCTGTAAATTCGTTTGCAGGGCAGGCCCGAGGCATAACATCTCAATCGGTCTGCCAGAAGCCGCGCTGCGGCACCTCAATCTATGACCTGAGATTCCAATGACTGTTATGAACATCAACGCCTTGAGCGTGATCCTTGGTGCCCCCCTTTTTGAAGACCTGAATCTAACGATATCCAAAGGCGACCGCATCGGACTGGTTGCTGCAAATGGGTGTGGAAAAACCACCCTCTTGGAATGTTTGTCTGGCGCTTTTGAGCCTACAAACGGCAATATCGTTCGGGCGCGTGGTTTGCGCGTTGGATATGTAGCGCAATACGTTCCAGAGCACGCATACGCCCAGACCCTGTACGACTGGGTTTTGAACGCTTTGCCTGCTGAGCAGGCGGAGTTCGAAAGCTGGCGTGTGGATGTCGTTCTGGGAGACCTTAGTGTCCCTTATGAACTGCAGCACCTTCCACTGCGCGAGCTAAGCGGCGGGTGGCAACGAACAGCGCTGTTGGCTGCCGAGTGGATTAAGGAACCCGATGTATTATTGCTAGATGAGCCAACCAACCATCTGGACCTGTATCGCATCGGGATGTTGCAAGACTGGTTGTCGCGCCTGCCACGCGATGTGGCGGTTGTGATTACCTCTCATGATCGGGCATTTCTGGATGCCACGACCAATCGAACAGTTTTCTTGCGTGCGGAAAGCGCGCGCGTGTTTTCGCTGCCTTTCACAGCGGCCCGCGCAGCGCTCGATGACGCTGACGCAGCTGACCAGCGGCGCTTTGCGAATGACTTGAACAAGGCCCAACAATTGCGCAGACAAGCTATGAAGTTGAAGAACATCGGTATCAACTCCGGCTCTGATCTTCTGGTGACCAAGACAAAGCAGCTCAACGAGCGGGCGGCGAAAATTGAGGCCGCCGCCAAGCCTGCGCACCAAGACCGCAGCGCCGGTGACATCAAGTTGGCAAACAGCGGCACCAATGCCAAAGCGTTGGTGACATTGGAGGACGTGCCGGTAGAAACACCGGATGGTCGATTGCTCTACAAAACGGGGCAGAAGTGGATTCTTCCAGGGGACCGCATCGTGCTTCTCGGTGCCAACGGCGCTGGAAAAACACAACTCGTCAAGATGATCCAGCGTGCTCTGGCCGAAAACGAGGGGCCAGTGAAATGCGCGCCGTCTGTTGTGCACGCCTATTCCGATCAGCATCTTAGTCAGTTCTTGAATCACCACACTCCCATGTCCGCAGTTACTGGAGAATTTGACATTGGCGATCAGCGCGCACGTAGCGTTTTGGCCGGGGCGGGTGTGCAGATGCAGATGCAAGATACCAAAATCGACGCCTTGTCTGGTGGACAGAAAGCGCGACTGGCAATGTTGATTTTGCGGCTGAAGAACCCAAACTTCTACTTGCTTGATGAGCCGACCAACCACCTTGATATCGAAGGACAAGAGGCGCTTGAGTCTGAATTGATAGCGCACAATGTGTCGTGTCTGCTGGTAAGTCACGACCGCAGTTTCCTGCGCAGTGTGGGTAATCGGTTTTGGTGGATCAACAGGAAAAAGCTGGAAGAGGTGGAAAGCCCTGAACTGTTCCTCAAGGGAGAAATTGGCGGCCAGTAAGTCTATTGGGCCGAAGCATGTGCGCATCCGGGCGCGTCACCCAGGCCCGCTCTCTGTGGCGCGCACGCCCGCGCGCGGAGCTATGCAGAAAAGAAATATCTTCCTTGCAGAAATTGGTGCTTGATCGACTCGAAGTTTTGCCCGATATGCGCGCTTAAGACGCCAACGCACGCGCCTCTGTCGAAAGGGTTCACAGCCCTAGGGTTACGTAGCGACGGTAACGTCTCTGATGGAACTGAGCGGCCATAGATGGCCGGGTCTTTTGGAGATGACCATGACTGTATTCGTGACCGGGTCTGCAACCCGCGACGACGTGACTCTTGTCCCCCGCCACCTGCAATATATCGCCAACACCCGGTTCGAGCGTCCGACGCTGGTGATCGACAGCGAAGCTGTGGCGCGCCAGTACATGGGCCTTGCCCGTGGTCTGGGGCGTGCGCGTATCCACTACGCCGTCAAAGCCAACCCGGCACCGGAAATCCTGCGTCGTCTCTGCGCGCTGGGGTCGAATTTCGATGCGGCCAGCCGCGCCGAGATCGAGATGTGCCGTGCCGCCGGTGCCTCTGCTGCGCGCATCACCTTTGGCAACACCATCAAGAAACCCGCAGACATCGCATTCGCGCATGCGCTGGGGATCACCCATTATGCGGCGGACGCGGTGGAAGAGCTGGAGAAACTTGCCGAGCATGCGCCGGGCGCACATATCTGCATTCGTATCCTCGTTGAGGCATCTTCTGCCGATTGGCCGCTGAGCCGCAAATTCGGCTGCGCGCCGGATATGGCGGTGGGGCTGATGGATCGCTGTGTTGCGCTTGGTCTGGTGCCACATGGGCTGTCGTTCCATGTGGGCTCGCAGACCCGCGAACCTCAGATGTGGGAGCCGATCCTCGATCAGGTTGCCGACGTCTGGCAAGCGGCCCGCGCGGCAGGCCATGACCTGAAACTCCTGAACATCGGTGGGGGTTTCCCGGCAGGCTATCGCAATGCGGTGATGGCGCCTGAGGTCTATGCCACTGAAGTGATGAAGCGCGTCAATGCACGCTTCCCCGATGCTGCCGAGGTGATGGCGGAGCCGGGTCGCGGACTGGTGGCCGAAGCCGGTGCAATCGCCGCCGAGGTGATGCTGGTGTCGCGCAAACACGACAGTGATCTGCACCGCTGGGTTTATCTCGACATCGGCAAGTTCTCCGGTCTTGCGGAAACCATGGACGAGGCGATCCGCTACAAGATCACCACCGACCGCGACCATGAGACCATGGGCGCCTGTGTGCTGGCCGGGCCGTCCTGTGACAGTGCCGATGTGCTCTATGAAAAGCAGCCCGTTCAGCTGCCGTTGGGGTTGAAATCTGGCGACCGCGTGGTGATCCACTCTTGTGGGGCCTATACCACCACCTATGCGTCGATTGGCTTCAACGGCTTCCCGCCGCTGGATGTTGTGGTGCTCTGAGGTCACCAGGACGCTGAAACGCCCCTAGGCGCGTGAACAATCGTCCGGCTGCAAGGCCGGACAGCACTCACTCACCCAAGGTCGGGCGCTATCCTTGTTCTGTTAAGCCATGTATCAGGTAGAAAACAGAACAGGGAGACCCGCGCAGAATGTCCGACACCCAATTCCCCATCCCCGCCGACGCAGACACCCGCCGCGCGGTGCCGCCGGTGATTTGCTATCCAAACGAGACCCTGCCAAAGCCCGATCTGGCGCTCTATCGCGCGGCACGCGATGGCGCGGAAAAGGTCGCAGAGGTCACCGTGCCGCCGCGCGAAGCCGCCACCTTTGAGGTCACCGCCGGGCAGTTTTTCCGTATCTCCTCCATTGAGGGGCCGCAGGTGGGGGATCTGAACCTGTGGAACCGGAATGACATTTCCGAGCGGTTCTTTTCCGGCAAGACCCGCGCCCTGCATGGCACCCATGTCACCACAGGCGAGCGGCTGTGGTCGAACCTGCCTTATATGCGCCCGATGGCGACGATCATTGCCGATACGTTGGAATGGTACGGCATCGATGCCTATGGCGGCTCCGTACATGATGTGATTGGCACGCGATGTGATCCCTACACCGGCAATCTGCTGCAAGGCAGCCAGTATCACCATTGCTGCCATTCAAACCTGACCCGGGCGCTGGCCGATCACCTTGGCCTGTCGCTGGCGGAGGCGGAACCGCATGTGCATGACGTGCTGAACGTCTTTATGTGCACTGGTTTTACCCGCGACACCGGCCAGTATTTTATGAAAGCAAGCCCGGTGCGTCCGGGCGATTATCTGGAGTTTTTTGCCGAGATCGACCTCTTGGGCGCGATGAGCGCCTGCCCGGGTGGCGATTGCTCGGCCGAGCATTCCAGCGATACGGCAGCCTGCTATCCGATGCTGGTGGAGGTCTTTGCCCCGAAAGAAGGCAGCCTTGCCGCGTGGCAAAGCCCTGCTCTCAATGGCTATGACCGCAGTCACGGGTGCTGAGCGGCTGCGATAGAGCGGTGATTAAAAAGGGCCGTTCCTATACTGGGGACGGCCCTTTTTGGTGATACCCTGCATCCATCAACTCCCTTACACGGAGAGAATGGATACCGGGAAACGCGGCTTAAGTGAAAGCCGCAGCGAGGGCGATTTCCACCATCTCACCAAAGCTGCGTTCGCGTTCCTCAGACGGGAGAGCTTCGCCGGTTTGCAGATGGTCGGATACTGTCAGCACCGCGAGGGCGCGGCGACCGTAGCGCGCGGCGAGCGTGTAAAGCTCTGCCGCTTCCATCTCCACTCCGAGGACACCATGGCGGACCATCTGTTCATTGAGGTCGGGGCGCTCGTCATAAAAGGTGTCGGAAGAATAGATCCCGCCCACATGGGGCGACAGACCCTGTGCTTCAGCAGCCTGCACCGCATTGCGCAGCAGGCTCCAGTCGGCACTTGGCGCGAAGTTCACGTCTTTGAATATGGTACGGGAGGGCGTGTTGACGCTGGTGGCGGTCATCGCGATGATCACATCGCGCACCTTTACATGCGGTTGCATGCCGCCACAGGATCCGATGCGGATCAATGTCTGAACGTCGAAATCCCGGATCAGTTCGTTGGTGTAGATCGACAAGGACGGCATCCCCATGCCGCTGCCCTGGATCGAGACCCGGTGTCCGTTCCACATGCCCGTATATCCAAGCATTCCGCGCACTTCATTTACGAGGCGCACATCACTTAGAAATGTTTCCGCTGCCCATTTGGCGCGATAAGGATCGCCCGGAAGTAGGACGGTTTCGGCGTAATCACCTTTTTGTGATCCAATATGCACAGTCACTTAATCGCGCCTTCCGTATCAAATTTCCAGATCGGATATATCGACACCATTGCTGAGTGCCGTATGGACCCAATGCGGTTTACGGCCACGGCCTGTCCACGTTTCGTCCGGATTTTCAGGGTTGCGGTATTTCGGGCTTGCTTTTGATTTCCGTGCGGCACCTTTTGCCGAGTTGGAAAGGACTTCATCGAGGGAGAAGCCATATTCAGCAGCTGCCTGCTCTGCAGCTTTCAATGCTTCGGTGCGTTCGCGCTGTTCGGCATCTTTCAGTGCCTTTTCAACGTCTTTGCGCAACTGAAGCAGGTCCTTTCGGGACATTTGGTTCAGATCGAGGGACATAAGTTTTACTCCGTAGAATTTAGCCACGACAAAAACTTCGGGCTAATGCACTTAATGCCCGAATTCTCAGTGCAGTTCAGCACTTAATTTTCGTTTTTAGCGTTTTTCGGCGAAATTCGTCTGAGTGGAATTAAACTGATGTGTTTGTTTTTGCGAGCTCGACTATATCTTTCATGATTGAATTTAGTTCGAAATTCTTTGGTGTGTAGACTCTCGCAACGCCCATATCGAGGAGCATATTTGCGTCGTCTTCGGGAATAATTCCCCCCACAACAACAGGCACATTTTCCAGTCCTGCGTCGCGAAGTTGGGCCAATGTGTCCTTTACCAATGGCAAATGACTGCCCGAAAGAATGGATAGACCGATGACATGGGCTGAGTCGCGTTGCGCACTGCTGACCAGTTCCTGCGGCGTGAGGCGGATGCCGTCATAAGTAATGTCCATGCCGCAATCCCGGGCGCGGAATGCGATCTGCTCGGCACCATTGGAATGGCCATCAAGGCCGGGCTTGCCCACCACGAATTTCAACCGACGGCCAAGCTGATCCGATACGGCGTTCACCGCGTCGCGCAGATCATCAAGCCCTTCTGTCTTGTTAGACATGGACGCAGAGACGCCAGTGGGGCCGCGATAGGTGCCATAGGTCTTGCGCATCTCCTCGGCCCATTCGCCGGTGGTGACGCCTGCGCGGGCGGCGCGGATGGAGGCTGGCATGATGTTTTCGCCTTCGCGCGCGGCCTTGCGCAGCCCTTCAAGTGCCGCGGCCACCTCGGCGTCATCGCGCGCATCGCGCCATGCATTGAGACGTGCGATCTGGTCGGCCTCAACCGCCGGGTCGACGGTCATAATGCCGCCATCCTCGGTTTGCAGCGGCGAGGGCTCGCCCTCGGTCCATTTGTTGACGCCGACCACCACAGTCTCGCCGGCCTCGATGCGGTTCAGACGTTCGGCGTTGGATTCTACAAGGCGGGATTTCATGTATTCAATGGAGGCAACCGCACCTCCCATACCCTCCAGCGTGGCAAGCTCGGCGCGCGCGCCGGCCTTCAGCGCCTCGACTTTGCCATCCACCACCGGGTTGCCATCAAAGAGGTCGCCGTATTCCAACAGGTCGGTCTCATAGGCGAGGATCTGTTGCATCCGCATCGACCATTGCTGATCCCAAGGGCGGGGCAGGCCAAGCGCCTCGTTCCACGCAGGCAGTTGCACCGCGCGGGCGCGGGCCTTTTTTGAGAGCGTCACGGCGAGCATCTCAATCAGGATGCGATAGACGTTGTTTTCTGGCTGTTGTTCGGTCAGCCCGAGAGAGTTCACCTGCACGCCATAGCGGAAGCGGCGGAACTTTGGGTTGTCGATCCCGTAGCGTGTCAGGCAAATCTCGTCCCAGAGGTCCACAAAGGCGCGCATCTTGCACATTTCGGTCACGAAGCGGATGCCTGCGTTTACAAAGAACGAGATACGCCCGACCATCGCCGGGAAATCCTCGGCGGGCACGCGGGGTTTCAGCTCGTCCAGCACCGCCTGCGCGGTGGCCAGCGCAAAGGCCAGTTCCTGTTCCGGCGTCGCGCCGGCCTCTTGCAGGTGGTAGGAACACACATTCATCGGGTTCCATTTGGGCACGTTTGTATAGCAGTACTCCGCCACATCCGCGATCATCTTGAGGCTGGGGGCCGGGGGGCAGATGTAGGTGCCGCGGCTGAGATATTCCTTGATCAGGTCGTTTTGCACCGTGCCCTGAAGTTTTGACACATCTGCGCCCTGTTCTTCGGCCACCGCAATATAAAGGCTAAGGAGCCACGGCGCGGTGGCGTTGATGGTCATTGAAGTGTTCATCTGCTCCAGCGGGATCTGATCGAACAGCTCCCGCATGTCGCCAAGATGCCCTACGGGTACGCCGACCTTGCCCACCTCGCCCCGCGCCAGCACGTGATCGCTGTCATAGCCGGTCTGGGTCGGCAGATCGAAGGCCACGGACAGGCCAGTCTGACCCTTGGCGAGATTTGCGCGGTAAAGCGCGTTGGAGGCAGAGGCGGTGGAGTGGCCCGCATAGGTGCGGATCAGCCAGGGCCGGTCCCGGCTGGGGGCTTCGGGGCGTTCATTCTGCGCGAGCGACATGGCGGGCCTCGTGAATCGTCGTGTGAGCAATAAAGTTACGTTGAGGTGATCTAAACTGGAATTATGATACTTTGTCAATTCGCCGCGTTGCGGCAATTGTTGCGCTGCGACTTTTGCACCTGCAGAAGATGTACGGTTACAGTTGTGCCGCAGAGTGGGCACAGTAAGAGTGCGGGTATGACGCAGACTGTTGAACTTCCTCTTTGGGCTTTTGTGCTGATCCTGCTGTTTGCAGCGGTGACATTTGCGTCGCATTTCCTGTTTCCCTCGGTGCGCTGGTTCTTTCGCCGTCGGCTGGAGAGGGCAGTTGCGCGGCTCAATCAGCGGTTGGAGCGTCCGATCGAGCCGTTCAAGCTGGCACGCCGCTACGACATGATCCAGCGGCTGATCTATGACCCGCAGGTGGCGCAGGCGGTCTCGGACCATGCGGCGGCAAAGGGCATCCCGGAAAACGTCGCCTTTGAGGAGGCCCGGCGCTACGCGCGCGAGATCGTGCCGTCCTTTTCGGCGTTCACCTATTTCAGCTTTGCGATCCGGGCGGCGCGGCTCCTGTCGAACGCAATCTACCGGGTGCGGTTGGGCAGCTACGATGAGGGGCTTTTGAAGGCCATCGACCGTGACGCCACCGTGGTTTTTGTGATGAACCATCGCTCCAATATGGATTACGTGCTGGTGACCTATCTGGTCGCCAAACGCTCGGCCCTGTCCTACGCGGTGGGCGAATGGGCGCGGGTCTGGCCGCTGAGCCGTTTGATCCGGGCGATGGGAGCCTATTTTATTCGGCGCAAATCGCAAAATGCGCTCTACCGGGCTGTGCTGGCGGCTTATGTGCGGCTCGCCACGCGGGCAGGGGTGACGCAGGCGATGTTCCCCGAGGGGGGCCTCAGCCTCACGGGGGCGATGGCACCGCCCAAGCATGGCTTGCTCAAATACATCGTGGATGGCAGCGCCGAGGTCGGCAAGGACGTGGTCTTTGTGCCGGTGGCGCTGAATTATGACCGGGTGCTGGAAGACAAGATCCTGATCCGGGCCGCACAGACCGGCGACCGGCGATTCCGGGCACGGATCGGGGCGGTGATGCTGCGTTTGCTGCGGCAATTCTGGCTCTGGGTGACCGGGCGGTATCAGCATGCGGGGCAGGCGGCGGTGAGCTTTGGCCGCCCGCTCAGCGTTAGCGAGCTGCCGCAGACCTCTCGCGAAGATCGCGCGCGGATGCTGTCGACCGAGCTGATGCGCCGGATCGGAGAGGTGGTGCCGGTGCTGCCAGTGCCGATGGTCAGCTACCTGTTGTTGCAACGCGGCGCGATGAGTGAGGCGGCATTGCTGCAGGCGTTGCGCGACACCGTGGCGCGTATGCCGCTGGCGAGCATCCATTTGCCCGAACACGCACATGATGCCGCCATTCAGAGCGCGATATTGCAGATGCGCAGGCGCAAGCTGATCCGCACCTCTGGTGGCGTTGTCACGCCGGACCGGAGCCAGATCGATATGCTGCGGTATTACGCCAACTCCATTGCGCATCTGGTGCCTGCTGCCTTGGAACCACCTTCGGAGACGGAGGTGATTTCTGCGACCGCAAAAGAAAATTCTGCATCCGCTGGGTCATAAAATTACAAACAGTGATTGATTGGGGTTGCTTTGTTACTCCGTCGTTCGTACTCCTTGGGGGAGAACGGCGCGATTCTGCGTTGCAGAACCACTGCGCCGACAGATCGAGACCAAGGGAGGCCGACATGGCTCTGGACACTCAGGACGGCATGATGACCTACGACGCACCGCAAAAAGACCTCTATGAAATGGGGGAAATCCCCCCGATGGGCTATGTGCCCAAGCAGATGTACGCATGGGCGATCCGCAAGGAACGCCATGGCGAGCCGGATACTGCGATGCAGCAGGAAGTGGTCGATGTCCCCACACTCGACAGCAACGAAGTGCTGGTTCTGGTGATGGCGGCGGGCGTGAACTACAATGGCGTCTGGGCGGCACTGGGCCAGCCGATCAGCCCCTTTGACGGCCATAAGGCCCCCTACCATATCGCCGGTTCCGATGCCTCGGGTATTGTCTGGGCCGTGGGAGACAAGGTGAAGCGCTGGAAGGTCGGCGACGAGGTGGTGATCCACTGCAATCAGGATGATGGCGACGATGAGGAATGCAACGGCGGTGATCCGATGTACTCCACCAGCCAGCGGATCTGGGGCTATGAGACGCCGGATGGCTCTTTCAGCCAGTTCACCCGTGTGCAGGCGCAGCAGTTGATGCCGCGTCCCAAACATCTGACGTGGGAGGAAAGCGCCTGTTATACGCTGACGCTGGCCACCGCCTATCGGATGTTGTTCGGCCATGAGCCGCACGACCTGAAACCGGGCCAGAACGTGCTGGTCTGGGGCGCCTCGGGCGGGCTGGGGTCTTATGCGATCCAGCTGATCAATACGGCGGGTGCAAATGCGATTGGCGTGATCTCGGACGAAAGCAAACGCGATTTTGTCATGAGCCTTGGCGCCAAGGGTGTGCTCAATCGCAGAGATTTCAACTGCTGGGGGCAATTGCCCACCGTGAATACACCGGAATATGCGCAGTGGTTCACGGAGGCGCGTAAATTCGGCAAAGCGATCTGGGAGATCACCGGCAAGGGCAATAATGTCGATATGGTGTTTGAACACCCCGGTGAAGCGACCTTCCCGGTGTCGACCTTTGTGGTGAAAAAAGGCGGCATGGTGGTGATCTGCGCGGGCACGTCCGGGTTCAACTGCACCTTTGATGTGCGCTACATGTGGATGCACCAGAAACGCCTGCAAGGCAGCCATTTTGCGCACCTCAAACAAGCGTCGGCGGCCAATAAGCTGATGATTGAACGCCGTCTGGACCCTTGTATGTCTGAGGTCTTTACCTGGGCGGACCTGCCGGCAGCACATATGAAGATGCTGCGCAACGAACATAAGCCCGGCAATATGTCGGTGCTGGTTCAAGCGCCCATAACTGGCTTGCGCACACTTGGTGAAGTGCTGGACGGGTAACCCCAGCTTTTGCTGAACGCTCAAACATCCGCCCCTAGGGGCGGGTGTTTTTGTTTGAGACGTGGGGTGGCCACCCTATTGCCAAGCGGCCTTTTCGTGGGTTGACTGGTTCGCAGGCGAGAACTGCGCTATTTGGTCAAGCAAGGTGACAGTGCAATGCAACCCCAGATAGAATGATCGATGTCGATGACATATCTCATAAGTTGGGATGGTTTAAGCGCCTCAGAAATTTATAGTAGGAGAATAGATCTAAAAGATCTAATGTAGGGCACGCGAAAAGACTCAGGCCCGCAGCAACGCTCTGAAACAGACACGACAGACTTTCTAAGAACCAGCGTCAGGTCCGACCTGAGCGGGGGTCGACTTAATGGACCAGCGCGTTATATGCAGCGTGGTCCCGGCATCGTCGGACGCAAAGCGCCGACAGCAAGTGCGAGATAGAATGGTACGACGTCAAAACCTGAACGCGATTCTCGAAATGATCGAGAGTTCAGCCAATCTTGAAGAGATTGGTGAGGTTCTGGCGCAGTTTCGAAACCTCCTTGAGGTGGATCACGCCTTCTATCGCTGGGTGGACCGTTCGGGCAGCATCAGCGGATGCTCGACCTTGCCGGTGGCGTGGCAGGACCGTTATTCCGCCATGGGCTATCACCGCATCGACCCGGTTGTGATCGGCTGCTACACGACGTTTCACCCTGTCGATTGGCGCGATCTGGACTGGTCGGCGCGGCTGGCGGCAGCGTTTCGCAAGGATTCACTGGCCTTTGGGGTCGGCAGTCAGGGCTATAGCGTGCCCGTGCGCGGACCTGCCGGACAATATGCGGTGTTTAGTATCACCAAGACCTGCAAGGGCGAAGTGTGGGATAAATTTACGCGCAAACACAGCCGTGATCTCATTCTTGTGGCCCATTACGTGAACCGTCGGGCACTGGATTTTGAGATGTCCTTCTATCCGCTGCCGGAACAACCGCTGTCTATGCGCGAATCCGAGGCCCTCAGCCTGCTCGCCGAAGGCATGAGCCGCGCGCGTGCGGCGGAGGCGATGGATATCTCCGAACATACGCTCCGCGTCTACATCGAGGGTGCGCGCAGCAAGCTGCAGGCGCAGAATACGACCCATGCGGTGGCAGGGGCCGTGACGATGGGGCTGATCGGGGCCTGATGCCACTGGTGTGCCCCGGCGCACGCCTGTAATGTCGCGCCATGACACAGGCCATATCTCCAGCGCCCGCGCTGCAATTTTCTGACGATCAGGCACAAGCCTTTGATGCCCTTACGGAACAGCTGCGCAAAGCGGGTGTCGATCTGGGCGAGGACTTGCTGCATCCGCCGCGGGGCGAAACCGGTGTCAGCGCGGTGATCGGCAAGGCCGGATCTGGCAAGACGCTATTGCTGGCGGAGTTTTACAAAGCCTTGGCTGCGGCCGGTGTCGATGTGGTTTCCGGGGACTATGAAAGCCGCAAGAAAGCCGACAAACGCACCTTGGCCATTCTGGCGCCCACCAACAAGGCGGCAAGCGTGCTGCGCCTGCGCGGTGTGCCGGCCACCACCATCCACCGCATTCTTTATACCCCGGTTTATGACCCCGAATATGAGCGCATTGCCGAGTGGCTGGCGGGCGAGGGGGAGCGACCCGAGATTGAGGGGCTGAGCGAGGAGGCGCTGGCGCGCGCCGAAGCCTTTTATGCCACCAACAAATCCATGCCGGGTGCATTGGCGGCGGCAGGGCTGCGGGGTTCGGATTTCATCACGGGTTGGAAACGGCGCGAAGAGCCGCTGGACATCGGCTTTGTCGACGAGGCCTCGATGCTGGACAACCGCCAGTTCGAGGATCTGAAGGAGATTTTCCCGACGCTTGTGCTGTTTGGCGACCCGGCGCAGCTGGCACCGGTGAACCAATCGGGGTCAATGGTGTTTGAGGACCTGCCCGAAGAGCACAAGCTGATCCTCAACCGCATTCACCGACAGGAGGCCGACAACCCGATCCTCGATCTGGCCCATGCGCTGGCGGACCCGCAACTGGGGTTCGAAGATTTCGAGCGTATGGTGGAGGACAAGGCCCGTCAGGACGAGCGCGTGGTCTGGGGACAGCGGGTCGAAGTCGATCTGATGGCACGCTCGCCGGTGCTGGTCTGGCGCAACAACACGCGCATCCGGCTGATCAACGCGTTTCGCGCGGTGCATGGCGCGCCCGAAGATCAACTCCTTGAGGGTGAACCGCTGATCTGTGACGGGTTGGAGCTGCCGCTGAAACACCGCAAGAAACGATTGGATCTGGAGGCGCGTGGCCTGATCAAGGGCGCGCAGGTGATCTACCTCGGCCCCGGCCGCAAACCCGGCTTTTCGCGCCTGCATGTGATGGGGGCAGAAGACCCGCAGGTCTCTGCCGCCTCCATCGTGAAGATCGAAAAACCCGAGGAAGAAGAACCGTTTATTCCCTTTGCCGCGCGCATGGGGGCCACGTTTTTGCATGGCGCGGCGGTCACGATCCACAAGGCGCAGGGTTCGCAATGGGATACGGCACAGGTCTTTGCCCCCGATATTTACGCAGCCGCCCGGATGGGGCGGGTGGAGGCGGGCCAGCCCCTGTGGAAGCGGCTGGCCTATGTGGCCATCACCCGCGCGCAGGAGCGGCTGATCTGGGTGGTGCGCAATCGGTTGGCGAAGCCCACAGGCCCGCTGCCGGTTGATGACTTGCGGCAGGTGGCGGCCCCGACATTGACGCTTGAGGCTCAGGGTGAGGAGGCCCCGGTATGACAAAATCTATTCTGGTCACAGGTGCCAGTTCCGGGATCGGCCGCGCGGTGGCGGAGCTGTTCCTGGGGCGCGGCTGGACGGTTGGTCTGTTGGCACGGCGGGCGGAAAAGCTGGCGCAGATCGCCGAGGGGCAACGCCGTGCCGTGGTGCTGCCTGCGGATGTGACCGACCCTGCCGCGGTGGAGGCCGCGTTTGATCGGTTCTGCACCGAGGCCGGGCGGATTGATGTGGTGTTCAATAACGCTGGTATCTTTACCCCGCCGGGCACCATTGACGAGATCGCGCTGGAGGATTGGTTTGCGGCGGTGAACGTCAACCTCAATGGCATGTTCTTATGCGCGCGGGCGGGGTTTGCCCGGATGCGCCACCAGAACCCACGGGGCGGGCGGATCATCAACAACGGCTCTATCGCCGCGCATGTGCCGCGCCCTAATAGTGTGCCCTATGCGGCGACTAAGGCGGCGATCACCGGGCTGACCAAATCGCTGTCGCTAGATGGGCGTGCCTATGACATCGCCTGCGGGCAGATCGACATTGGCAATGCCCGCACGCCGATGGTGGCGGATCTGGCGCAGCGACAGGCCGAGGCGCAGCCGGACGCGCCGCCGATGGACACCTTTGATGTGGCGGATGCGGCGCGCTCGGTTCTGCATATGGCGGAGCTGCCGTTAGAGGCCAATGTTCAGTTCATGACCGTGATGGCAACAAAAATGCCCTATATCGGGCGCGGCTGAGAGGCACCGGCTGAGAGACACCGAAGAGGGCGAAACCCGGGGCGGGGGCGCTCCCGCCCATATGCCCCGCGCCTTTTCGGCACGTGGCCTCTGGTTGGGCCGGGCGCCGCGCTGACGCGCGGCGCGGGTGCGCCAAGTTCAGCGGTCGCGCAGAAGTTGGAAACCGGCTGCCGCGCCCCAACCTGAAATCACCGCTATCAGCAGCGCCAATAGGCCATAAATCGCGGGTTGTTCGCGTGAGAGATTGAACAAAAAGCGCTCCATCCCCACCTTGTTGACCTCGATCACCGTTTCGTATTGGGACACCACCCGGCCTGCGCGGGTCAGGAAGATACGCGTGCGATAATGGCCTTCGATCAGATCTGCGGGCATACGCAGAGCGGTGCGAAACAGTGTCTGTTCGTCCAAGGCAACGGCGTTTTCCTGTAGCGAATAGAACCCCTTTTCCTCGCGGATACGCATTAGGGCTTCGGTGAAGGTTTGCGCGCCTTCAACGGTGGAGCCAACGGAACGGATCGCCCGATGGATCGAGACCTTATGGCGCAGATCTTCCGTGTCGCTGAGTGCCTCTGAAAACGGTGCAGAGGTGGCAACGGCGTAAAAGCTCGGCGCGGAGTCGACGGTGACGGCGTCTGTATTCACCCAGATCCCAAATTCGCGATCCTTGCGACGCACCATCACTGGCTCGCTGGGGCCAGAGACGGTGACCACAACCTCAAGAGGGGCATCGGTGGCAATGGGGGATTCGCGTTTTACCGCGCCGAAGATCAGGATTTCAGAGCCGTCAAAAGTCGCAGTGATGGCAACGCGGTCCTGGCTGAGGCCGAGGACGACTTCTTCGGCAGCGGCGATGCTGGCTGTGAGGGCAGCCCAACACGTCAGGGCAATCAGGCGCAAGAGGGGCATCAGTGCACCTCCCGGATTGGGGTCACAGAGAAGACTTCGCTGGGTTCCAGCAGCAGATCAAGCGCCAGTTTGGCGCAGACCAGAATGACGAGTAGGGCGAGCAGAATGCGCAGCTGTTCGGCCTTTAGCAATGTGCCAATACGGGTGCCGAACTGCGCCCCCACAACGCCGCCAATCAGCAACAGAACGGCAAGGACAATATCCACGGTCTGGTTGGTGATCGCATGCATCATCGTGGTGGCCGCCGTCACGGTGATGATCTGAAACAGCGAGGTGCCGACCACGACTTTTGTGGGCATGCCCAAGAGGTAGATCATCGCGGGCACCATGATGAAGCCTCCGCCAACCCCCATGATCGCGGTGAGCATCCCGACAAAAAGCCCAACCGCAACCGGCGGCAATACCGAGATATAAAGACCCGAGGTGCGAAAGCGCATCTTGAGCGGCAGGCTATGAACCCAACCGCGTTGGCGTCGTTTGGGTGGTCCGCCGCGTTTGGATTTGCGCAGGGCATTGACGCTCTCGATGAACATCAAACCACCGACAATGCCGAGGAAGACCACGTAGCAGAGCGTCACAAACAGGTCGATCTGCCCGAGGGATTTCAGATAGTTAAAGATCGCAACGCCAAGGGCTGCGCCGATGAGGCCTCCGGCTTGCAGGACGGCCCCCATCTTGAGGTCGACGGTGCGGCGGCGCAGATGCGCAAGCACGCCGGAGACGGAGGAGGCGACGATCTGATTGGCACCAGTGGCCACCGCCACCGCCGGAGGGATGCCGATAAAGAACAAGAGCGGCGTCAGAAGGAAACCACCGCCGACGCCGAACATGCCTGAAAGCACCCCGACCATGCCGCCAAGTCCCAGAATAAGGAATGCATTCACGGCCACTTCGGCGATGGGGAGGTAAATGTTCATATCGCTGAGGCGTCTTCTGCTGGCGAGTGGGCGTGGGAATGACACCCACGGGCTGTGTGTGGTTCGACCATAGAACAGGCTGATATTGAAAGCGACAGCCCGCGACAGAAAAACGCCCCCGCGCTCAGGACTGAGGCGGGGGCGCTACAGCGCGTGCTAAGGCGTGCGGCGTTTGCCCGGAGTTTCGTCACCAAGCTGGGCAGTGACGTTTGCTTTAGCGTTCCTTCACATAGGGCTGACCACCGGCGCGCGGCGGGATTGCTTTGCCGACAAAGCCTGCGAGGATCACCACGGTCAGTACATAGGGCAGGGCGTCCATCACCTGCACCGGGATCGACACACCGCCGAGCTGGATGCTCTGGAACCGCAGGGCGACCGCTTGCAACAGACCAAACAGCAGACAGGCCCCAAGCGCGTGCCAGGGGCGCCATTTTGCAAAGATCAGGGCTGCCAGCGCGATATAGCCGCGACCGGAGGTCATTTCCTTGACAAAGCCCGCCTGAAGGCCGGTGGCGAGATAGGCACCGGCGATGCCACAGAGCACGCCCGCAATGCCGATTGCGGCAAAGCGCAGCCCGCGCACGGAAACACCGGCGGTGTCCACGGCGGCTGGGTTTTCCCCCACGGCGCGCAGGCGCAGGCCAAAGCGGGTGCGAAACAACACCCACCATGTCAGCGGCACCATCAGGGCGGCGACATAGACCAGAATGGAATGGCCGGAGATCAGCTCGGACCAGATCTGCTGGATTACGTTGGCCTCGCCAATCAACTCGCTGAGGGGGCGGCCTGCGGCTTCGGCTTCGGAAGGTCCAATGGCGAAAGGCAGTTCAATCCCGTTGAAGCGCCCCTCGGTCAGCAGCGAGGGCGTGCGCCCGCCCTGACGAAACCAGCTCTCGGCAATCAAGACCGTGAGACCGGAGGCCAGAAAGTTGAGCGCCACGCCCGAGATCAGCTGATTGCCACGGAAGGTGATCGAGGCCAGACCGTGCAGGCCAGAGAGCAGCATGGATGCGCCGATCCCGGCGAGAAGGCCAAGCCAGACATTCCCGGTGACGGCGGCGACGGCGGCAGAGAAAAACGCCGCCATCAGCATTTTGCCCTCAAGGCCGATGTCGAAGATGCCCGCGCGTTCCGAAAACAGACCGGCCAGACAGGCCAGCAGAAGCGGCGTCGCCATGCGCACGGTGCTGTCGAGCACCTGAATGAGTGTCAGGAAATCCATCAGGCGTTCTCCTTCCGGAAGGCGAGGAAGATCTTTTCAATCGGCATCCGCACCATATTGTCGAGCGCGCCGGTGAACAGGATCACGAGCGCCTGAATGACCACGATCAGCTCGGACGGGATATTGGTCCAGAGCGCCAGCTCCGCGCCGCCCTGATAGAGGAACCCAAAGAGGATCGCGGCGAGGAAGACACCAAACGGGTGGTTGCGGCCCATCAGGGCCACGGCAATGCCGATGAAGCCCGCGCCTTCGGTGGCGTTCAGCACCAGACGCTCGGCCTCGCCCATGACGTTGTTGGTGGCCATCAACCCGCAGAGCGCGCCGGAGATCAGCATGGTGATCATCACCGTGCGCACCGGCGAAATACCTGCGTAGACCGCACCGCGCTCGGATTTGCCCAAGGCGCGGATTTCGTGGCCCAGCGGCGTGTGCCAAATGAGGCCCCAGACCACGATACAAGCGGCGATGCCGACAAAGAGCGTGACATTGGCGGGCGCGGATTTGGAGAACTCAATACCGATTGGCGCGAGAATCTCATGCAGGGAGGGCAGTTGCGTGCTTTCGGGGAACTTGGCGGTGGCCGGGTCCATCGCGCCCTTGGGCTTGAGGACGCTCACCAGCATGTAGTTCAGCACCGCTGCCGCGATAAAGTTGAACATGATGGTGGTGATGACGATATGGCTGCCGCGTTTGGCTTGCAGGTAGGCGGGGATCGCGGCCCATGCGGCACCAAAGATCCCGGCCCCCACTGCGGCGACAAGCAATGCAATCGACCAATGCGGGAAGGGAATATAGAGGCAGACTAGCGCCAGTCCCAGCCCGCCGATCATCGCCTGACCTTCACCACCGATGTTGAACAGACCGGCATGGGCGGCGACCGCCACCGCGAGGCCGGTAAAGAGGAAATTGGTGGCATAATAGAGCGTGTAGCCCCAGCCATAGGTGGACCCCAGCGCGCCATTGACCATCAGGTTCAGCGCCTCCATCGGGTTTTCGCCGATCAGCAGGATCACGATTGCGGAAATTACGGCGGCCAGCAGCAGACTGATCACCGGGATCAGCACCACATCGGCCCATTTTGGCATCTTTTCCATTTACGCGGCCTCCCCCGCGACGCCGGCCATCAGGAGGCCGAGTTCTTTTTCATCGGTTTGATCTGCGGGGCGTTCGCCCATGATCTTACCGTCAAACATCACCGCAACCCGGTCGCTCAGCGACAGGATTTCCTCAAGCTCCACCGAGACCAGCAGGATCGCCTTGCCTTGGTCGCGCAGCTCCATGATCTGCTGGTGGATAAACTCGATCGCGCCGATATCGACGCCGCGGGTGGGCTGGCCGATTAGCAGGAGGTCGGGGTTGCGCTCAATCTCGCGCGCCACGACGATCTTCTGCTGGTTGCCGCCGGAAAAGCTCTTGGCGGCGAGCCAAGGATTGGGGGGGCGGACGTCGAATTTCTCCATCTTGGCCTCGGTGTCGGCGCGCAGGGCGGCGTTGTCGAGGAACAAGCCCTTTTTATAGATGTCCTCGCGGTGATAGCCGAAGGCGACGTTTTCCCAAGCATGGAAGTCCATGATGAGACCCTCGCGCTGGCGATCCTCGGGCACATGGGCGATGCCTGCGTGACGGCGGGCGCGTGCGTCCGAGCCCTTGCCCGAAAGTGGCAGTGGCTGGCCGTTGATACGGATGCTACCGGTGCCGTCGCGCATACCGCCAAGCACCTCCAGCAGTTCCGACTGTCCGTTGCCCGCAACACCCGCAATGCCAAGGATTTCGCCCGCACGCACGGTGAGGTCAATGTCTTTCACGCGCTGCACACCGGCACTGTCGACGACCGAGAGCTTTTCGATCTCAAGGATCGGCTTACCGGGGGTGGCGGGAACTTTATCGACGCGCAACAAGACCTTACGGCCCACCATCAGCTCTGCGAGCTGCTCGGGGCTGCTTTCGGCGGTCTTTACGGTGGCGGTCATCTGGCCGCGCCGCATCACCGAGACGGTGTCGGTATATTCCATGATCTCGCGCAGCTTATGCGTGATCAGGATGATGGTTTTACCTTCCGAGCGCAGCCGGTCGAGAATGCGAAACAGCTGGTCGGCCTCGGCCGGGGTCAGCACCCCGGTGGGTTCGTCCAGAATGAGGATCTCGGCCTTGCGGTAGAGCGCTTTGAGGATCTCAACCCGCTGCTGCATGCCAACGCCGATTTCGTCGATGCGTTTGTCGGGATCGACATAAAGCTCGTATTCTTCCTCCAGCTCCTTCAGCTCCTTGCGGGCACGAGAGAGCGAGGGCATCAGCAGGCCGGAATCCTCGGCGCCGAGCACGATGTTTTCAAGCACGGTGAAATTCTCAACCAGCTTAAAGTGCTGAAAGACCATGCCAATCCCGGCGGCGATAGCGGCCTGACTGTCGGGGATCTCGGTTTTGGTGCCCTTGATCCAGATCTCGCCTTTGTCGGCCTTATAAAATCCGTAGAGAATGCTCATCAGCGTGGATTTACCCGCGCCGTTTTCGCCGATGATCCCATGGATCGTACCGGGCTGGACGCTGATGGAAATGTCCTTGTTCGCCTGGACGGGGCCAAAGGCCTTGGAAATGCCTTTGAGTTCGATTGCTGGTGCCGTCATCGGGGCTCCCCTGTCATCTCATCGCCGGTTCCCGCGTGCGAATACGCGGGGATTTCATGATCATGTTAAGAAGGACCGGGACGGGAAAAACCAAACCCGGAGGGCACGCGGGACGCGACCTCCGGGCCATATGCAAACGCCCCGTCCGCCGGGCAATCAGCCATGGGCGGAGCGGGGCGCGGATCATGTGATCAGAAGTTCAGAACCGGGCAGCTGTCGTCGCTGGTGTAGTTGTGAACCTTGATGTCGCCGGCGATGATCTGTGCCTTCGCCTCTTCGACAGAGGCCTGCATCTCATCGGTGATCAGCTCTGCGTTATACTCGTCCATTGCATAGCCAACGCCGTCGTCAGACAGATCGAGGGTGACTTTGCCGACTTCGAGATCGTCGCCAGCCATCAGGATGTTGTAGACCGCAACGTCCACGCGTTTCAGCATGGAGGTCAGCACCTTGCCCGGATGCAGGTGGTTTTGGTTGCTGTCGACGCCGATGGAGAGGATGCCTTCATCGGCAGCAGTTTGCAGAACGCCCACGCCGGTGCCGCCAGCCGCTGCGTAGATCACATCCGCGCCCTGAGAGATTTGCGCCTTGGTCAGCTCGGAGCCTTTAACCGGGTCGTTCCAAGCTGCCGGGGTGGTGCCGGTCATGTTGGAAATGACGGTCGCATCCGGGTTCACAGCTTTGACACCCTGCGCGTAGCCGCAGGCGAATTTGCGGATCAGTGGAACATCCATACCACCGATAAAGCCGACGGTGCCGGATTTGGAGGCTTCAGCCGCCAGCATGCCCACGAGGAAGGAGCCTTCGTGCTCGGAGAAGCTCACAACATGGACGTTGGGGGCATCGACCCAGCCGTCGATGGTGACAAATTTGGTGTCGGGGTAGTCACCGGCCACGTCTTCCAGCGGCGCGCTCATGGCGAAACCGGTGGTGATGATCGGGTTGGCGCCGGATTCCGCGAAACGACGCAGCGCCTGTTCACGCTGGGCTTCGGACTTCATCTCAATCTCGAGGTACTTGCCGCCAGTCTCATCCGCCCAACGCTTGGCACCGTTGTAGGCCGCCTCGTTGAAGGATTTGTCGAACTTGCCGCCGAGGTCGAAGATGACAGCCGGGTTTGCCAGTGCGGTACCCGCGGTCAGCGCGACTGCCGCAGCTGCGCCCATGAGCGATTTCATCAGGGTCATTCAGTTACTCCCAGTTTTTTCTTTTTTGCCCCGCGTGGCGGGCGTGTCCGTTCAAAAAGGTGGAGCGATTTAGCCTGTTGCGCATGCCCGGGGTCAACATTTTTTTGACCATCCGGTCTAAAAATATGCACTTCCGTCAAGGAAGGCTCCGTTTCATGAGCATGGCATCCGCCGCTGCAGCCTGTGGTCGCGGATAATAGGCCTTTCGAATCCCAACAAGGCCGAATCCGCAGGCTGAGTATAGCGCCTGTGCGGCGGTATTGTCTTGTGCGACCTCAAGAAAAGCCTCCTCTGCCCCGCGCGTCGCCGCGTCATGCATCCATTGTTGCATGATCTTGAGGCCAAGGCCCTGCCGCTGATGTGCCGGGTGGGTGGCAATGGTGAGCAATTCGGCCTCACCTGCGATTTCGCGAACAACTGCAAAGGCGCGGGCATCGCCGGTCAGAGTGGTGAAACGATCTGCCAGAAGCTCTGCAAATTCCTGCGCGGACCACGGTCGGGACTGGGTAAAGGCCGCCTTATGCGTGGCCGCGAGTGCTTCTGGGGTGGTGTGCGGAGGGACCGGATCAGTCATCGAGCAGGGCAGGCGGCTGCTCGCGCGAGGGGGCGGCATCGGCCTCGCGTAGATAGAGCGGTGCTGGTGCGGGCAAATCCGGTTGTGCTAAGCGGGTGGCCGCAACACGGGCGATGGCCTCGGCTGTGGGGTAGCGTGCCTCCGCCACGGTGCCACCACATCGCGCGGCGATCTCATCCGCGCGGTGGCCAATGCAACGGGCACCGGTCGCCAGTGGCGGCAGGTTGTCTGTGGTGAACAGGCCGGGGTGCTCAGAGTCAATTTGCAGATACAGGTGGTCGCGGCGCGCATCGAGGCTGGAGATCACCGGTTTTTCTTGCCCAAAGGCTTGCGCCTCAAGACTGGAGACACCGATCGCGGGCACATCAAGTCCCAGCGCAAGGCCGCGTGCGGCAGAGACTGAAATACGGATGCCGGTGAAATTGCCCGGGCCTATGCCAACCGCGATGGCGTCCAGATCCGCCCATGTCACGCCGCCTTCGGTCAGGAGTTCCTCGAGCAGTGGCATCAAGCGTTCCGCCTGACCCTTGGCCATTTCTTCGCGGCGCTGCGCCAGAACGCTGTCGCCGCGCAACAAGGCCGCCGCGCAATGGGCCGATGAGGTGTCAAAACCCAGGATCAGGGGGGCGTCGGTTGGCATCTCGAATTAGTCTCTGTCGTCTGTGGCTGCGTTCAACCGGTCTCTGGCAGAGCTGCCGGCCCGTGGCAAGCCATCCGCCACATGGAGTCACGGCAGAGCGCTGTCTGCATGGCTGTGCAGACGTGGTGCGAGCTCAGCCGCTTGCGCCTGATCGAGAATACCGAGGGGAATATAGGTCTGGCCGGGTAAGTAGTCGAACCGTGCCGCCAGTGGTGAGCCGCAATCCGTGCAGTTCCAGCGCCAGACACCGGGATTGACACAGGTGGCCTTGTCGACAGGCAAGGGCGTTGCGATTGCATTGTCGCAAAAGGCCGCAAAAGCCGCAAGCGGCGCTCCGGTCCAACGTCTGCAATCTATGCAGTGGCAGTAGGAGGAAGTCGTTGGCGGGGCATGAAACAAGAGCCGCGTCCCGCCACAGTAACAGCGCGCCGAGTAGGGCGCTTGGGGTGTTTCAGCCGGGGTTGCCTCAGACGGCAACCGGGCGGACCTCGGTCACTTCGGGGATGTAATGGCGCAAGAGGTTCTCGATCCCCATCTTGAGCGTCAGGGTCGAGGACGGGCAGCCCGCGCAGGCGCCCTGCATGTGCAGATAGACAACGCCGCGATCAAAGCCGTGGAAGGTGATGTCGCCGCCATCTTGTGCCACCGCAGGGCGCACGCGGCTGTCCAGCAGCTCTTTGATTTGACTGACGATTTCGCCATCTTCACCGGTGTGTTCGGCGTGTCCGGAGGCTTGTTGCTGACCTTCGTCGATCACAGGCTGGCCGGATTGGTAATGCTCCATCACCGCGCCCAGAACGGCGGGTTTGATGTGGTCCCATTCGACCGAGTCGTCCTTGGTCACGGTGACAAAATCATTGCCAAAGAAAACGCCAGTCACACCGCTCACAGCAAAGATGCGCTGCGCCAGCGGCGATTTTGATGCGGCCTCTGCGGAGGGGAAGTCGGCGGTGCCTGCATCCAGAACGGTCTGGCCGGGCAGGAATTTCAGGGTCGCCGGGTTCGGCGTGGATTCGGTCTGGATAAACATCTCGGCTCTCCGTCAGGTTGACCCGGCACTCAGGGATGTCCGGGGCCTGTTTCGTTTTGGAATGGTTCTAAATTAGAGGCTGCGGCGCAAATTGCAAGGGCTGATGATACCTGAGAAAACAAATGAGCGCGCTCAAGAGAGCATAAGTTTGCGCAAGACTTGTCAAGGGTGAAACATGCTGCCTGACGCGCCGTGGGGTGGTGGTTGTCCTGATCATCAGCACGGCGCGCGGGTGTGGTCTTGCTCGGTTATAACCTGCTTCGGCGGGCAATGCTATTGCGGAAGGCACACAGAGGCTGCTCAGATGTGGCGACATCTAAGGAATGGGTTATTTTGCCAAGCGTTTTAGCGCCTTAACCCCGGTGACACTCTCTGTGTTGTCAAAGTGAATTAAGAGCTGGACGCGCAAATTTGGCTGCCAGATCCGCCTGCGGAGGCCAAATGTCAGCAATGCCGCTCGATCTCCGGCGCGTAGCCCACCAAGATCGGTTCCTGCGGGAAGGCCTCGTGCGCGCATATCCACCAGCATCGGTTCATGCGCACCCGTTGCTCTCAGGGTTTTGTTCACGTCCTGCAGGGGCAATCCAATCAGGATTTCGCGCAGTTGGGCCTCCAGGTCTTGTGGAGCGGTCGCAGCTTTTAGCATCCAGATCTACCTCCGCTGGGGTGTTATCTAGGTCATGTTGACAAAT
>NZ_LNWY01000002.1 GCF_001681715.1 Tritonibacter mobilis
GTGATGTAAAACCAAAGGGGAGGGCGGTGACGCAAAAGGCATCGCTAGGACGGAAATGCACGCAGAGCTAAGAACGAGAGAAGCCCTTGGGCCACTTGGCCCAGTTGAAGAGAAGAACGCCCCGGACGTGTTGTACACGGCGGGCGATACCTCGTTGCTGACTGAAGGCTCCCGCGTGGCAATCGTTGGCTCCCGCAAGGCAACGCCGGACGGCATCAAACGCGCAAAGGCCGTGACGCGGGCGCTCGTCGAGCAAGGCATCATCGTGGTGAGCGGGTTGGCCGATGGCATCGACACGGTGGCACACCGAACCGCGATTGAAGAGGGCGGGCGCACCATTGCCGTGCTTGGCACCCCCTTGTCCAAAGCCTATCCGGCCAAGAATGCGGGACTGCTTGAAGAGATTAAGCGCAACCACCTTGCGATTTCACAGTTTCCCGAAGGCTATCCGGGCAAGGGCGAGAACTTTCCGCGCCGCAACCGGACCATGGCGCTCATCTGCGATGCGACCATTGTTATCGAGGCAAGCGAGAAGAGCGGGACACGCCACCAGGGCTGGGAAGCCATTCGGCTCGGGCGTGACCTCTACCTCCTTGAGAACGTCGCGACCGACCCGAACCTGACCTGGCCAAAGCAGCTCATCGAATATGGGGCGCAGGTTCTGCGCCGTGAGAACTTGCCGGATATCTTGCTCGACATCCCAAACTACACTGCCGGGGGCGTGCGTGCCTTCGAGCTATGAGTACGGCACGTTCGCCAATTATTCCCCGCGTGGCACTTCCGACCTTTCGAAACGATCGAGAGGAACTTGTGGTGCCATCAAAGCGGGCAGGGTGGATATCATCGCCTCGGCTGTCCCTCACTTGCGTGACGCCAAGGCCGATAATCTAAAGCCGTTCCTGGGGCCGGACGTGACCCTTGTGCCTGCACCGCGTTCTGCACCTCTGCCGGACGGTGCTTTATGGCCTGCCAAGGTCATCTGCGATGTTTTGCACGAGCACGGGTTTGGCCAGGATGTGCAAACCTACCTGACGCGAACCAAGGCCGTGCCACGCTCTTCGAATTCGCCGGCGGCTGAGAGGCCGCTTGTACCGGTTCACCTGGATAGCATCGAGGCGGACCGTCCGTTCTTCGTGCCGGACAAAATCACCATTGTGGATGACGTGCTGACGATGGGCCGAACGAGCTTCGCGTGTGCGGAACTGCTGCGAGCGGTCTGCCCGGATGCGGAAATCAGAATCTTCGCGATGATACGGACGCAAGGCCTTCAAGATGACATCGAGAAGATAGTGGACCCGGCCACTGGCATCATCGTGGGCTACCCGTCCGGCAAAACGCACCGAGACCCATAAATGTACAAATGTGGTTTTGTGCGTCAGAGGTATACAACATTTTGCGTTATTCTATGCGCACATGCGCAAATAGTGCTATGATTCTCTATGCAGCCATAACCAACACCCTGTGAGACCCCGTATGAAATTGATTAAGGCAAGAGTTCAGAATTATCGAAGCATTCGCGACACAGGGGAATTTGAAGTTGAAGACCTAAAGACAATCATGGTCGGCCCGAACGAGGCGGGAAAGTCTGCCATTCTTCAAGCGTTACAACAAACCAACCGACCTGAAGGGGTGAGCGGCTTTGATAGCCTCAGGGATTATCCACGCAAGCTGCTTAACAAGATCGATCAAGGGGAAGTTGACCCAAAGAATGTACCGGTTGCCACCGTTTGGTTTTCGGTAGAAGACGATTTGCCAGACCTCCCACCTTCCGTTCAAATAGAAGGACTTCAATATACCCGAACCCGCTACCTTGGGAACCGGGCGACCCACGAACTAATAGGATTGCCGCCCCAGAAGAAGTATTCCGACATCGAGAATGACCTTCTCCGGCTTGCGAAACATCTCGATAGCCAGACACCCTCAGAAGAGGGAGCAACACTACCATCAAAAAAACTGGATGCGATTATTTCTGGATGGCAGCAATTTTACTTCATCACCGAAGAACGAGCAGCCGCACTTCAACCGTGGCTGCAAGAGGCAATCGTAATTGTTGACGAGGACGACACCAAAGAAAATGAGCGCCTTGGAAGGCTTCGAGCGATGGTTCAAGAGCCAATGGACCGGTCACAGGCGCTAAAAATTCTTGACTCCAGAACACCGAAATTTGTCCTCTTTAGCAACTATTTCAGGGTCAGGCCCATCATTCATCTTGCCAAGCTGGCGCAACGAGTTGCGTCGGGCGTACTGGAAGACGACAGCTACGACTATGGGAACATGTGCTTGCTAAAGCTCCTTGGATTGAATGCCGATGAGCTCTCCAAGCTTGGAAAAGCAGGTGTTAGCCCGAATGGTCAGATAGTCGAACTCGATACATTTCGAGACGAACTCGACAAGCGGGACTATCGCCTAAACTCTGCCAGCATCATGCTTACTGACAGCATTCGGGAAGTCTGGAACCCGAATCCAAATCGGGCGGAGGCCGATAGGCTTCGGATTAAAGCCGATGGACAGTATCTCAAAGTCGTTGTGGAGGATGAGTTAGGTGTCGAAGTAGAACTCGATCAGCGCTCTGAGGGATTTCAATGGCTTGTATCTTTTTTCGTGGTTTTCTTTGCCGAAGCGCAAGACAAGCATGACAATGCAATTTTATTGCTTGATGAGCCAGGATTGCATCTTCATGGCCTCAAGCAAAGAGACTTCCGGGAGACGGTTTCTAAGCTTGCAGAAAAGAACCAAACTCTTTTCACCACGCACTCTCCGTTTCTGGTTGGGCCTGATGAACTTGACTTGGTTCGAGTCGTGGAGATGACAGACCGCAACGAAGGAACGAAAGTCCATACTTCAGTAACCGCCAACGATCCGGCTGCGCTCCTCCCACTTCAAGAAGCACTTGGGTACGATCTAGCCCAAAGCCTATTTACTCAAAAACAGAACCTCATCTTAGAAGGCTTGACAGACTACTGGTATGTCGAGGCGGTGTCAGAACTTTTGCGAGAAGCGAACGATGCCAACTTAAATCAAAAAATTGCGATGGTCCCTGCTAATACTGCGGGGAAAGTGGTTTATTTTGCCACGATTCTTCATGCACAAGGCCTTAAGGTTGCCGCTCTCCTGGATTCTGACAACGCAGGAAATCAAGCCGCTGAACAAGACACACTTGTTCATACCCTTGGAAACAAGGCTATCCTAAGAACGAAAGATTTTCTAACTGACGATATCAAGGCAGCGGAAGTCGAAGACCTGTTGCGGGACACTCTGGCAAGTGTTGCAAAAACAGAGCTCGGTTGGGACATTGCCGCCACCGCAGAGGCGCAAAAACAAAGACCAATCGTCAGCATTTTTGAAAGTGAAATCAAAGACTTTTCGAAGTACCGCCTCGCGAAGGCGTTTGTGAAATGGTCACGCGACCATGTGGCATCAGACCTGAGCAACCGAGAGCGGGAACAATGGAAACAACTTATCAGCTCGGTGAACACTGCTTTGAAGTAATCAAGCCCGCCTGACTGTTTTTGTGCTGACCTTGAACAAGCGGGCAATCTCGGCCAGGGGCCGGTGTTCAACGTCCCGCATCCGGCGCACCTCGTCGCGCTGCGCTGCCGATAGGGCAGGGGGACGGCCTCCGACCCGGCCACGCTTGCGAGCGGCCTCTAGGCCTTCCCTGGTGCGCTCCGATATCCGCTCGCGTTCGAACTGGGCGATGGATGCGAACACGTGGAACACGAGGCGACCTGCCGGGGTCGTCGTGTCGATGTCCTCGGCCAAGGACCGGAACCCTGCGCCGCGTTCCGCGATGACTTCCACGATGTCGAGAAGGTCTCGCAGCGACCGCGCAAGCCGGTCGTACTTCGTGACCACCACCACGTCGCCTTCGCGTAGATGATCGAGCATCTGGTCGAGCTGGGGCCGCGACCTGGCCGAACCGGTACTCTTATCCGCGAACACGCGCTCGGCTCCGGCCTCCGTCAAGGCGTCGGTTTGAGCTTCGAGCTTCTGGTCGTCTGTGCTGACGCGGGCATATCCGATAATCATGTCGATGATGGTGCCATAAACGTCCCAAAACCCCAAAGGTTTTGGCTGGGGTTTTTGTCCTTATCAACAGCTTGATTTGCCGAGGGGCAGGGCAGATGGCCAAAAACGACCGTTTTTGACGTGCCGGTTCCTCGGGACACTCGACCAAGAGGCCAGCAGCATCCTCGGCACAAACCCGCTCTAAGCACGCGCTTAACTGAGGGTTCATAAGCCTTGCGACAATGGCGCTTTCTTCGCGTGAGCCTCAAATGCCGACCAGCGACAGCAGTGGGCTGCCGCCCTCTTGCACCACGAATTCGGTGCCCAACCGGAAGGAACAGACACATGCGTAAACTCGCTCTGATCGCCATGATGGCGCTCGCCACCCCCGCGCTTGCGGAAGATGTCACGATGGACAGCATCCTCGGCACAACGATGGAAGAGGTCCAAGCCTCGCTGACCGCCATGGGCTATGAGGTCCGCAAGGCGGAAATGGAAGACGGCAAGATTGAGGTCTATTTCGTGCGCGACGGCCAGATGGGTGAAGTCTATGTGAACCCGCAGACCGGCGCGGTCACCAAGCTCGAACTCAAGGGCTGACGCGATGGCCGCCGTCGCACAGCAAACCAGCGGGCGCGTAAGCGCCCGTGAGGTTGCGGTCTGGGATCCACTGGTGCGGCTGATCCACTGGTCACTCGCTCTGACAATCCTCCTCAATGGGACGTTTATCGAGGAAGAAAGCAAGACGCACGAATGGATCGGCTACATCGCTCTGGGCCTGGTCGGCTTGCGTCTTGTCTGGGCTCTGATCGGGCCCAAACACGCACGTTTCTCGGCGTTCCCGCCCAGTCCTGCCCGCGCCGTTAACCACCTGCGCGCCATGCTCTCTGGAGACAAGACCATCCACCTGTCGCACAACCCGCTCGGAGCGCTGATGGTCTATAATATCTGGGCCAGCGTGATCGCCATCGGCATCACCGGCTACATGATGACGACGATTACGTTCTTTGGCGTCGATTGGGTCGAGGAAGCCCACGAGGTCATCTTCGGCTGGTTGTTGTTTTCCGTTGCGCTACATGTTGCCGGGGTAGCGTTCGATACATGGCGATCTGGTGTCAATCTGGTGCGCGCCATGATAAACGGAAGAAAAACAATTCCCTACGGACGAGAGGTTGAATGAAGCTCCGGATTTGGCCTGCTAAGACAAAGGAAAAGCGCGCAACGGTTCTTGCGGGCCTTATCCTCTTACAGGCCATCTGCGCGCTGTTCTTCATCGGAGACGTGATTGAGGATTTTCGCGAGGACGGGCATCTCGATAATCCCCACCTGCTGCTTGAGTCCGTTGCCGCCATAGCACTTGTTGGCGGTGTCATTTTCCTGATGATCGAGTTGCGTGGCTTGCTCTCGCGCGTGTCCGACATGCAAATCGGCCTTGATATTGCTCAGGGCCATCTGGCGGACATCATTGAAACGTTCTTTGACGAGTGGGGGCTGACATCGGCGGAACGCGATGTCGCCATCATGATCCTGAAGGGTCTGGACAATGACAGCATCGCACAGGTGCGCAAAACCGCAGCGGGCACGGTCAGGGCGCAGGCCACAAGCATCTACTCTAAGTCCGGGACGGACGGGCGCGCGCAGTTCATCAGCCTGCTCATTGAAGAGTTTCTGGCTGACAATCAACACCTTGGCTCTGCGGAGGCAGCGCTCAACGCCAAGACCACCAATGCCGCGTCACCAGACGCATCCGGAGAAACAACATGACAGACATCAGCGCCCATTCGGACGACCCCCACTACATCACGCGAAGCAACTGGCTGCGCGCCGCTGTCCTTGGGGCGAACGACGGGATTGTCTCAGTGTCCTCTCTTGTCGTCGGCGTTGCCGCGGCTGATCCAAGCCCCCGCGCTGTACTGATTGCCGGTGCAGCAGGATTGGCTGCCGGGGCGATGTCGATGGCCGCTGGGGAATATGTCTCCGTGTCGTCCCAATCCGATACGGAGCGGGCTGATATCGAACGCGAGAGGGCGGCGCTGCGGGAAACGCCAGAGGCTGAATTCGAGGAACTCAAAGCAATTTATCTGGAACGCGGATTGAGCGACGAAACAGCAGAGGTTGTCGCACGCGAACTGACGGAGAAAGACGCGCTCGCCGCCCATGTCCGCGACGAACTTGGGCTCTCTGACATACATGCAGCAAACCCCCTTCAGGCGGCATTGGCCTCTGGTCTGACATTTTCGGTTGCGGCTGCTGTTCCCGTCGCCGCCGCATGGCTGGCCCCGGCATCGGCGATCATACCGACCGTGCTTTTCGTGACGGTTCTGGCCCTAGTGGCACTTGGAGCGCTTGGCGCTAAAGCGGGCGCGGCACCTGTGCTGCCCGCCGTTCTGCGCGTTGTTGGATGGGGCGTGTTTGCAATGGCCGTCACCGCCGGGGTGGGTTGGCTATTCGGGGTCAGCGTATAATTTCATTTCACTGACCGGCGTCAGACATCCACCCCTGATAGTTACCTTTAACCACCTCAAACGAACACTTCTGGTGCGTGCGACAGTTTCGGGCTCCGGGCATCAACGCCCGTCCGCGCGAAGCGCCAGGCCTGTCGACGGGTGGCCTTCAGGCTGCCCGCCGACAGGTCACCCTGAAACCGCCACCACCTCGATCACGCCACAACGCAAAAGGCCCCGCCTGTTGACGGGGCCTCGATCATTGCGGTGATACGGGCTGCTACTCAGCGGCCATCCGGTCGGCCTGCGCGGTGCGGTCCATGATGTAATCCACGGCCTTCTGCGCCTCGGACGCGGCGCGGAAAATCGCGCGGCTGTCTTCCTTCATCGCTTCCAGCCATCCTTCGACGTAGGCGGCGCTCTGATCGAATTCAGGCTCCACCCCGATCTGCGCGCAAAGCATGCAGTTGCCAATCTCCGCGACCAGTTCCTCGAACGCATAAGCCTTGCGGTCATTGAACCGGCCCAAACGGTCCAGCCGCTTCGTCGCCCCTGTCCAGTGGGTCAGCTCATGGGCCAAGGTGCCGTAGTAGCCTGCGGCCCGGTGGAACGTGCCAATCGGCGGCATGTGAATCCGGTCGGTCTTGATGTTGTAATAGGCGCGCGGCTCCTCGGTCACGTCGATCTGCGCGCCGGTCGCGGCAAAGAAGGCCTCCAACGCGGGGTCGGCTACGGTGCCAAGATCACGGGGCGGGTCGGGCAGGATGTAGAATTCAGCGGGCAAGCCCTCGATCTGGTCGGCATTGAACACGCGGTAGGCCTTGGCATAGGGAATCTGGCGCTCCTCGCCGTTCTCGTCCTCGCGCTCAACGGTGCCGTATTTCACCACGGTTGCAGATTTCTCGCCCTTGCGGACATGGCCCCCAAGCTGCTTGGCCTGATTGAACGTCATCCAGCGGGCTGAGCTGTAATCCTTGGCCATCGCTGTCGCCCAAAGCATCAGGATGTTGATGCCCCGATAAGACTCGCCATTGAACCTTTCCGGCAAGCTGACCGACGCCCCGCCGCCGGTCCACGGCTTACGCCAGGGCGGCGTCCCCGCCTCGATCTGCGCGATGATCTGATTGGTGACATGGGAATAAACGTCAAACTTCTCTGCGGTCATTTGTGACCCTCCTTCGCGTGACGCGGGCCGGGTCTCTTCCCCTTTCCGCCGATGGGCGGGCCTTCCTGTTCTGATCTTTGGAATGCCCATGCATTCCGAAGGACAGAGCAGGTAAGGGCAAAGCCCGTCCTGCGGCCTGGCGGGGCCGTGACAACCGGGTGGAGGGCGTGAATTTGGGAGGGAACCGCGCGTCTGCGCGTGGGAGGAACCGGAATTCTCGACCAGAACCGACGCCAACGGCGGCGCTTGCCGGTTTTCTCGGACCTGCCGGGATGGCAGGCGGATCAACAGGATATGGAAGCTGTCAGGGTTGGGGTGAGCGGACGCTAGTCCGTCGATCCCCTGCCCTGGCTACCACTCAAAGCGAGACCGGCACCTAGCCGGGATCACTGAACTCTATCAGCTTTACAGGCGTGAACCGAAGTGAAGGGCAGCCATAATCTTTTCAAAGTCTTAGGGTATTGTTCTGGGATAGGAGTTTCAAATGACAGCCGACGTACTAGGGCCAGACAACGCATTTTGGATTGACGGCGAATGGCTTGGTTGGGATAGCATTATCGACCCAGAAGAAACCAAATACAGCCGCCTCGCTGAGCTTGAGCGCGAGGCTGAACTACGCCTTAAGTACCCGAACGCTGATCCAACTTTGGTTCCGTACTTTCAGGACCTGCTGACGCTAGCAGAGGCATATTTCTGCGATACTGGACAGCACCTCAACGTCTACGGCGACATTGGTGAGCTTTTCGGTGCGATCATGTACGGAATCAAACTTCACAAGAACCATGCCCAAGGCTCCGATGGTAGATTGGGAAACGACTTCGTTGAAATCAAAACAATCTCGCCGATCAACAGCAAAGAAAAGACCAATGTGCGTCTCGATAGGCATTTCAGTAAATTGCTCGTCGTGAGAATTGACGATGACTTTGAAGTTTCGGGACGCCTCGTAAAGCGGGCCAACTTGCCAAAAAGAGCGGGCAACAGTCTCCGGCTATCATGGGCAAACATGCCCGAAGCCAACTGATCTGAAAACACACGCCTCTCCAATAATATACTATTGAACGCATTGTTGAATTCCGCCACACTGAGACAGTCTCTCCTTTCTCAGTTTATGCGATGAACCAAACGACTGAACTCGAACTCAACGTGACCACCGAACAAGGCCTTCGGGCGCTTGCCGAGGAGGGACATACGGTCGAAGTGCTGTGTAAAGCCGATCCTGAACGCAAAGGACCAAGCTGGTACGGTCTATGGATCATGCGGACGGTCGGAAACGATGGGCAGGAGAAAATTCTTGTCACTGCCAGGACGCGCGTGACGCAGAATGCGATAAGAGTGCGCGAGTTCAAGACTGCAACTGGAGTTATTTCGTTCCTCGTCGGCATAGGGTTCGCACAGGCGAGCATTCCTATGAAGAACGGGGAAACGACCTCTCATCGCCTCGTCAGTGACTGAGACCTGGATCACGGTCGATGTCACGATCCTTCTCAACCTCCTGCTCCTTCTCCTGATCGCGCTCGTCCTCGATCTCCAGCTTTTCGCGCGGCTTGTTCAGCACGTCCTTCAGACGCTCGTTGACGGATGGCTTGCGCGCCTCGCACCCTGTGCCCTCGCCCATGTCATACTCGCTGTGACCATCAAGCTTGTGAACCGCCGACTGGCCATCGCGCCCGGCGTCTTTCTCCATGATCTCCTTGAGTCGCTCCCGCGCATAATTGCTGCCTTCAGGCTTGGGCGTGTCGTCCTGGTCCCGTGACCTGTCCACGACACGCGCCAGACGCTCCCGGAAGTCATCCGGGGTGCGGTTGCGATCTTTCGCGGTTGCGGCCCTGAGTGCAGCCAGACCAGCAGAGACACGTCCCTGCCCGGCCTCACGCTCGATGCCGTAGGTCTCGCGCGCCAGTTCTAGCCGCGCGCGCATTTCACGGAACGCGGCGCGGGCCTGCCGGGCAGCATGAACCACGGCCCCGCGCTCGGTGACGGGGACGTATTCCCGGCCCTGACGCTCGGCTATCGCTTTCGCCCGACGCTCCATGGAGTTCGCTGCCGGTCCCAGCTTCAGCTCCGGATCGCGGTCCAGCTCCTCGGCGGAGAGTTCATCGCCCCGCTCAAGCGCGGCTTCCCGCTGCGCTTCGAGCGACCGATGATCGACGCGCTCCACCTCCCCTGCCCGCTCCAGCGCGCGGTTCTGCAACTCAGCCCAGAGGCCGCGCATCTGCTCGATCTCGACACCACCGGTCTTGGCGGAATCGAGAACGCGCGTCTTGGCTGTGAAGCCATCCGCTTCCAGCTTGCGGGTGGAGGTCAGGACATGGGCGTGATGGTTGCGCTGATCGCCTTCCCGGTGCGGCGCGTGGATCGCAACATCGACGGCCACGCCGTAGCGGTTGACCAGTTCCTGGGCGAAGTCGCGGGTGATCTGCGAGCGGGTCTCGGCGCTGATCTCGGACGGCAAGGCCAGTTCCCACTCGCGGGCGGTGACGGAGTTGCGGCGGGTTTCGCTGGCCTCGGCTTCGTTCCAGAGGCGGGACCGGTCCGAGGCCCAGTCCGGCGCGTCCTTCGGGGTCAGGATGAAGGTCTCCTCGATGCCCTGCTTGCGGGTGTAATCGTGGACGCGGCCTTCACGCTGGCACTCGATACGCTCTCCGACACGGTAGGCGGCTGCCGCCGTGGCAGAGCGCCCGGCGCTGCGTTTTATCGTCTTCACGGAGAGGTGGTAGCTGGCCATACGCCCTCCCCCCGCCTGTGATGCAAACGCGCCCACGCGCCGGAGCTGATCCGTGCCGGTGCCCTGACATTGGCAATCCGATCAGCCGCCTTTTCTCCGCAAAAGTGCGCCTGGAACCGGCGCGGTCTGAGGAGAAAAGACAGCCCGCTTGAGGCGAGCCAACGGCTCTCCGACGCGCGGGCTTGCCAGTGATCTGTCCCCAGATCCCCAGCCTCATGGGGGGCGGGATATGGGAACAGATCATTGGCGGTTTGCCGGGGGCAAACCCGGTTCGTGTCGGCACCGTCAGGTCCAACGACACGAACCCCCCGTAAGGGAGGCGCCAGCGGCAGACCGGCCCCCACTGTGGGGCATCGGTCGAGACGCTGGCGCGACCTTGCGGGACGCGATCCAACTGCCAAAGTTGGCCCCGGAGAGTTTGAGAGGCCGGGACGGCCTTTCATTCCGGCGCGCATCGCGTCGGACGGAGTTCGCCATCGGCTGAGGCCCTGCCTCAAGGAGATCGCACGCAAATCTCGAAACCGCAGGTGGAGAGTTTGCATAAGTGCGCCCTTGTCCTTTACAGGCCTACGGGTAAGCGCTATCGCTGGTTGTGGCAAGCCTAACCTTTACACCTGCCCTCTTTGAAGTGGATTCCCGAATTGGCCGAGACTGAGCTTGAACGCGCCGAGAAACGCTACGCGCAGGCCAAGGCCCGCCTTCAGGCTTTGAAGAACCGGGAAGCCACCAGACAGCGCAAGCTGGATACACGGCGCAAGGTGATCCTGGGCGGGGCGCTCATGGACCTGGCGGAACGGGATTCCAATGCCGCCGCCATGCTCGACCGGCTGATCCATAACCTCTCCCGTGAACAGGACCGCAAGGCCTTTGCGGAGTGGGATGCCCCCTCCCCTACTCCTACCGATGACGGCGCGTCCTGATGCGGAGCGTGATGCTCGTCTTCGGGGGTCTGTTCCGCTTCTTCGGTCGGTTGATCTTCACGCCCATCATGCTCGGATGGTTGATCGGAGCGATGGCCTTCGGAGCGATGCTCGGAACGCTTTTGGCCACGCCGTTCATCTTCGCCTTCTTCGACCAGACGCCCGGCGAAAGCGCCTGGCAATGGCTGGTCTTCGGTCCATTCATGTTCGTGGGTGCTGTCTTCGGGTTCCAGTACTGGCGCATGGCCTCCGGGGCCGATGCGTATTTCGGGCTGACCGGCGACAGCCACGGTTCAGCCCGGTTTGCGAACCGCAAGGAACTGATGAAGCTAGAGCGGAGCAAAGGGCACGAAGATGCCGGTCTTCTGATCGGGCGCAATCCGCACACGGGACGGCTGCTGCACTATGACGGCCCGGCACATCTGATCACCCTCGCCCCGACCCGCGCCGGGAAAGGCGTTGGCACTGTGATCCCGAACCTGCTGGCGGCGGAACGCTCGGTCCTGGTCATTGACCCCAAGGGCGAGAACGCCCGGATCGCTGGCGAGGCCCGGCGGCGCTTCGGGACAGTTCATGTCCTCGATCCGTTTGAGGTCAGCGGTCATCCTTCTGCCGCCTATAACCCGCTCGACCGGCTGACGCCTGACAGCCTCGATCTGGGCGAGGATGCTGCCTCCCTGACAGAGGCGCTGGTGATGGACCCGCCGGGTCAGGTGACGGAAGCGCACTGGAACGAGGAGGCCAAGGCCATCCTCGGCGGGCTGATCATGTTCTGTGTCTGCCACGAGGACCGCGACCGCCGGTCGCTCGCCACCGTCCGGGAGTATCTCACCCTGCCCCCGGAAAAACTCCGGGCGCTGCTGGAACTGATGCAGGATAGCGAGGAGGCAGGCGGGTTGATCGCCCGTGCCGCCAACCGCTTCCTTGGCAAGGCGGACCGGGAAGCCGCCTCGGTCCTGTCGAACGCGCAACGCCATACGCACTTCCTCGACTCGCCCCGGATCGCGAAGTGCCTGGCGCGCTCGGATTTCGCCTTCTCCGATCTGCGCCACCGGATCACCTCCGTCTTCCTGGTGCTGCCACCCAACAGAATGGACGCCTACAGCCGCTGGCTGCGCCTTCTGGTCTCTCAGGCCCTCCAGGACATTGCACGGGACGCTGAGGCCCTGACGGCCACCACAGACGCTCAGAACGCCTCTCAGCGGCTCAACAGCCCTACCCTCTTCCTCCTCGATGAATTCGCCGCTCTGGGCCGTCTGGAAGCCGTAGAACGCGCCATGGGGCTGATGGCAGGCTACGGGCTTCAGCTCTGGCCGATCCTGCAGGACATGAGCCAGCTCAAAGACCTTTATGGCGACCGCGCCGGTACCTTCATCGCCAATGCCGGGGTGCAACAGGTCTTCGGTGTTAATGACTTCGAGACAGCCAAGTGGCTGAGTCAGATGATCGGCCAGGAAACCGCCGGGTTCCAGACTGACAGCTTCAAGCCCGGCGATGGCCCCAGCTTCTCGAACAACCTCACGGGCCGCGACCTGCTGACCCCTGATGAAATCATGCAGCTTCCCCCGGATCGTCAGCTCCTGCGCGTCCAGGGGCAAGCCACCGCTATTGCACAAAAGCTGCGTTACTACGCCGATCCCGAATTTGCCGGGCTGTTCACGCCTGAAGCCCGATAACCTGAAAGCAACCCGCCATGTCTGACATGCCCGCCTCCCCTGCCCCGCTCTCGGACGATGATTTGCGCGAAACGCTCGATCTTCTCGCCACGGCTGTCGCCAACATCTCGGATCGGGTGGATGATCAGACACGGGTGCTCGACCGGGTGAACAAGACGGCGACGGAAGCCCGCTCTGCCCGCCTTCGCGGCTCAGAAGCAAACCGACCCGGAACACTACGGCGAGATTGTTGGCGCGACCATCGATGGCAGGATCGGCGATACCCTCACCCGGGTTGGCCAGATGGCCGGTGATCTGCTGCGGGCGTCCAACCACACCCAAGAGGTTCTCAGGAAAGCTGAGGATGCCAGGTCGGACATCATGCGCCAGTTTTGGGCACGGGAACAGAAGCTGGATCGCTTCAAAACCCGCCTTCCATGGCTCGGTCTGGGTGCTGTCGTTCTGGCTCTTGTCCTGACGGTGACGCTTCCTCGCTTCTTAGCCAGCAACGCTTCCATGTGTGCTGCCCTTGGGGCTTCCTGGACCACGATAACCACGGGCGTCGATGCCTGCGTGTTCTACCAACGGTGACATGCTGATGGTTTGAGTTTTGGAAGCTATGGGGTAGTGAAATATCTCATTGTGGTAATGTGGGTTTGTGGCGCGCGAATAGTAGCCCAAGGAGAGTTAAATAGAGTTATAATAGAGTTACACGGTGAGTTTTGATGTGTAAGTGACTGGTATTAATACCATATTCAGATGGATCGGTGTGTGAAATGACGAATCTCGGTGTGTAGAATGACGAATCCTGGTGTGTGAAATGACGAATCCGCGCCGAAGTTATCTACAGGCATCTCGGTGTGTGAAATGACGAGTCTTGACGTGTGGTGTGTGAAATGACGATAGTAACCTATGGTGTGTGAAATGACGAATCCTGAATTTGCTGGCCGGTGTGTGAAATGACGAATTCACGCTCCCCTCTGCTGCCTGACCGTCATCCGCAAAAAGACCTGTTCGTGTGTGACATCGTGGATGCCGTCCCCAAGGGCGACATGGCCTCGATGGAACACCCGGTTTTCACCCTCTCGACAAAGCCGGACATGAAGCCCCGGCGGTATCAGAATGGCGAGAACTTCATTGAAGTGTCGCCGTCACGGTACGGGCTGGCCACGGTGCATGACCGCGATGTACTGATTTACTGCATCAGCCAGTGTATGGCCGCGCTCAATGAGGGGCGAACGGTTAGCCGGACGCTGCGGTTCAAGGCGCATGACCTACTCGTGGCAACGAACCGGCAGGCGTCTGGTCAAGGCTACAAGCTGCTCAAGGACGCGCTCCGGCGTCTGCAAGGCACGCAGATAGAGACGAACATCCGCCAGGGCGGCAAGGAGTATTTCAGAGTCTTCGGCCTCATCGAGTCTGCGGAAATCGTGCGTGAAACGCGCGACGGGCGGATGCAGGATGTAGAGATTACCCTGTCCGATTGGGTTTTCGACGCCATAGAAAACAACCATGTTCTGACGCTGAACAAGGAATATTTCTTCCTGCGTAAGCCTCTCGAACGGCGGCTCTACGAGCTGGCGCGAAAGCATTGCGGCTCACAGCCAAAATGGAAATGCGGCATCGAGCTCTTGCGCGACAAGTGTGGGTCGAGTTCGACCACGAAAGAATTCCGCCGCCTGCTCGGCAAGATTATCGAGGACGATGCGGGGCACGACCACATGCCCGATTACGTGATGGGCATCGAGGGGGACAATGTCGTCTTCCGTCCCAAGGCGGCTGAGGCGGTCGTCGCCCTGCCTTTCCAGGCATTGCGGTTCAAAAAGCTCGACACGCACGATGAGGCACGGCGTCTTGCGCCTGGCTGGGATGTCTATGTGCTCGAAAGCGAGTGGCGGTCGTGGGTCCACGACAAGGCCATCGACGTGAAGGACGCGGACAAGCATTTCTTGGCGTTCTGCAAAAAACGTGGCGCGTACAAACACTAAAAGCGCACAAATGTGGGTTTGTGCCTTTACGCATTCCCACGAATGTGGTGAGGTTGATTCATGATAATATCTTTCCTGAACCAAAAAGGCGGCGTCGGCAAAACCACCCTCTCGGTGAACGTGGCGGGCTGCCTGGCACGCCAAGGGCATCGGGTGCTGCTGATAGATGCGGATAAGCAAGGCTCGGCCACCACTTGGGCGAGCTTGCGCGAAGATGCGCCCTTCCAGGTCGTGAGCATGGCGCGCGCGAACATGGCACGGGACGCGCTCAAGCTGGCGCAAGATTACGACCACACAATCATCGACGGGCCACCTCATGCCGAAGAGATAGCCCGGTCCTGTATTGTGGCCTCGGACTTCGTGGCGCTCCCGATTGAGCCCTCGGGGCTTTCGACCTGGGCATCCGACTTGACCGTGCGCCAAGTGAAGGAGGCGCAAGAATTCAAGCCGACCCTCAAATGTGGGTTTGTGGTTTCCCGCAAAATAGGGAAAACCGTGATTGGCCGGGATATCCGCAACATGGCCGCAGAGGCTGGCTTGCCGATTTTGGAAAGCGAAATCGAGCAGCGGGTCGCCTTCGCGGAAGGCATGACCATGGGGCAAACGATTTTCGAATGGGCCGACGATAGCAACGCCGCCCGTGAGATTGAACACCTAACGAAAGAGATTGAGCGGTATGTCGAAGAAGACGTTTTCAGCGGCTCCGAAGCCAAAGCAGCCCACGGATGACCAAATCCTCGCATTCGAGCGAGGCGGGGCAGGGCATGACACGACACGGGCATCGAAGCCGGTGGCGAAAGCTGCGGCAACGGATGAACCGACAAAGCGCCTGAGCCTCGATCTACCGGCAAGCCTGCACACGCGGTTCAAGACCGCTTGTAGTGCGACCGACCGGAAGATGGTCGGTGAGCTGCAAGCCTATATCGAGGCGCGAACGAAGGAACTAGAAGACGAGGCGGGAATAACCCGCAAATGAACAAAAACACAAATGTGGGTTTGTGTGAAATTTTGCACGAACTCGAATTT
>NZ_LNWY01000020.1 GCF_001681715.1 Tritonibacter mobilis
CCCTCTTTGCGCAGCATGTGGTCCTGCAGCTGGCGGAAGGCATCCGGCATCTCTATAAACGGCGCGCCATTGCGAAGGGCACCTGGTTTGCGTTGGATAACAGCAAGATAGTGGCGCCAGTCATAGATGACCTTGCCCGGCTTGCGTTTGGATCGATCAATAATCCGCGCATGCTCGCACACCGTTTGCCCCTCAGCGACGATGACCAGCCGTTCGGGGTACACATGTAAGCTGATCCGACGGTTCGCAAAGCTGGCAGGCACGCTGTAGCGATTGCGTTCGAATGTGATCAGGCACGTCGGCGATACACGTTTGCTGTATTCTATGAAGCCGTCGAATGCCGGCGGCAGTGCCATAAGAACGGACTTCTCAGCTTCCCAAACGTCAGTAATGGACCCCGGCAAGGACTTGTGCGGTGTCTCCGCCCACAGAGCGATGCAGCGATCTTCAAGCCACTGGTTCAGTTCTTCAAGATCGGAAAAAACAGGCATGACCTGCCACATGCGGTTGCGAGCATCCTGCACACTCTTCTCGACCTGGCCTTTTTCCCAACCCGCCGCAGGGTTACAAAACTCAGGTTCAAACACGTAGTGGCTAGCCATCGCCTTGAAGCGTGCATTGATGTCGCGCTGCTTGCCTTTGCCGACGCGGTCCACCGCCGTCTTCATGTTATCGTAAATCCCGCGACCGGGCACGCCGCCGAAGACCCGGAAGCCATGCCAATGAGCATCGAACAGCATCTCATGGGTTTGCAGCGGGTAAGCCCGAACCAGAAACGCTCGGCTATGCGATAGCTTGATATGAGCAACCTGAAGTTTGACCCGTTCACCGCCGATATTGGCCCAATCTTCGCTCCAGTCGAACTGGAAGGCTTCCCCGGGCTGGAACACCAAAGGTACATAGGTGCCGCGCCCGGTTGTCTGCTCAGCGCGGTGCCGTTCGTCACGCCAGGCCCGCGCAAAAGCCGCGACGCGTTCATAGGAGCCGTCATATCCCAGCTTCACCAGATCAGCATGCATTTGCTTGACTGTGCGTCGTTCTTTGCGTGACTTTCGTGTCTGGATCAGAAGCCAAGCGGATAACCTATCCGCATATGGGTCCAGCTTGCTCGGGCGCTTGGGCGTATTGAACTTCGGCTCTACAGCGCCCTCACGCAGGTACTTCTTTATGGTGTTGCGAGACAGACCCGTCCGTCGCGCAATCTCTCTGATTGGCATATTGTCACGCAATGCCCAGCGTCTGATGACACTCAAAAATCCCATGTCGATCACTCCAAATACCCCCAACCAAAACCGTCGGGGCAGTGTGTTCACATGGGTCAATTCTCAGTGACAATTTATGGGGCTACCGGGTCAGTTCTCAGTGACAATCAACAGGCCGGTCAAGGCGAGAGCTAAAAAGGCCGCCAGAGGGAGGTTTTTGAATTCGAAACGCATGGCAAGGACCCTTGACAATCTTCACCCAGCATACCTACGAAAATATACTATTGCAACAATGATGATGCGTGTTGCGGTTGCGGCGGTCAGCAAGATCGCGAGGTGACCGAGCCGCCCGTCGTCATCCGCCACGTTCCGCGCTGCGCCAATCCCACGGCATGTCAAAGCGTCCGAGCCATCTCGATCGTCAAATGAGTCTCGAATTGCCCTTAAATCGGTTCTACCTAAATCTGTTTGGCGAATAGGACGCATTCGGGCTCTCAGCAGTTCTGCAACGGCTCAGAAGCAGACGGAACCTTGAAGGCTTCGAACCTCGTGAGTTCGAGGACCAGGCCAGGCTGGCTTGAAGCAGGCCGTGCACCCGTTTCAGGTCGCTGTCGCTTAGCTTGCACTCGCAATCGACGTCGATCACACCTTCATGACCTCTCACAAGCTCAGTGAAAACGGTTCTCCTCCTCTTCAGGCTTGCCGTGACCGTAGAGGTCGGCGTTTTCGTGTGCGCGGTCTTCGTGTTCGAACTCCAGGCTGGAATGGGCGATGTTGAAGTCCTCCTTCAGCCGGTCCTTGATCGCTGCCTTGATCTTTTCGATTTTACCCCAGCCGCCCGCTGTCAGCACCACGTGGCAGTCCAGCGCCGCCTTGTGCTCCTCCATCTGCCACAGATGCACGTGGTGAACGTCCGCTACACCATCGACGCTCCGCAGCGCCTCAACGACGGCTGCATTGTCGATGTCGGGTGGGCTGCCGAGCATCAGGGTTCTGATCGGACCGCCAATCTCAGTGAAAGCCAGATAGAGGATGTAAAGGGCAATGCCGATGGTGATTGCGGGATCGACCCATCGCATGTCGTAGAGGATGATCAGGGACCCTCCAATGATGACTGCCACAGAGGCCAAAGCGTCCGACAGGTTGTGCAGGAAAAGCGCACGGATGTTCACACTGCCTTTCTGCATCGAATAGGTGAGCAGCGCCGTCAACGTGTCGACGACGAGTGCCACACCGCCCAGGATCACCACCGTCCAACCAGCGACCTCGGGCGGGTCGATCATCCGCATGCCACCCTCATAGATCAGGTAGAAACCGATCAGGATCAGGGTCGTGTAGTTGATGAGTGCCGCGACGATTTCAATCCGACCATAGCCGAATGTCATGCGTTCATCGGCGGGTCGTCTGGCGATTTTGCGCGCAACGAACGCGATCACCAGTGACGCCATGTCCGAAAAATTGTGTAGGGCATCTGCGATCAGCGCCAGGCTGCCGGAAAGGATGCCGCCAACGATCTGCGCGACGGTCAGAAGCCCGTTGGCCCAGATTGCGATGGAGACCCTACGATCACCTGATTCAGGATCAATGTGGGTATGGTCATGATCATGCGGCACGGTTGTTCTCCTCATGGCTGTGGTTCGGTCGACTGAGACCAGGGACCTTTGGCAACATTCCACGACGGATGCGGCGAACCCGGGCATTCATCCAGTGACGGATGACGTGGCGATAGAGAAAGTCACGCGCAAATCCGAAGTTCTGACTATATTTCAAATAAAAGTCATCGGGCGCATCAAAGGTTCCAAAATCACGAACGATACCGGTTTTCTGAATATAAGTGCTGCCGCCGTTCCAACTGACTGGTGGCGCACTCAGGCAATCCGTTCCAGCGCCGTAGCCGCAAAGGCTTTCTGTTTCGCTGAATTCCTTCTGAAGCGACTGCAGGAAGGGGGCGTCCAGAATGAAGCCTTCGAGATTGATCCAGCCCTCTTCTGTTTCGACTTCGACCCACGAGTGCAGAATTTCGGACGGTGCGAGGGGGTAGACCAATTCGGGCACCACGCCACGCTGCAGGGCCTTGTGGATGGTGAAGCCGTGCAGTCGGCAGCGGATGCCTACGCTGCGCAGCAGTGCCATGAGAAGCGTCCCTTTCGTGTTGCACTGCCCGTAGCCGTCGGTCAGCACCGCAGAGGCGGGAATGTCGTCGACGCGGTTGTAGCCGAACGCAATCACGTTCCGGACAAAGTCATAAACCGCGCCAATCCGGTCGACACGGGCAAGGTCATGCCAGCCACGATCTCGTACCAGGTTCGAGATTGAGGGCGAGTCAAAATCCAGCAGTCTTGTTGCGGTTAAATAGGAATCGGTGGGTGCCACAGGGTCTCTCCTCGAATCGTTCACGAGGAGTCTTAATCTCTACAGTGACTAGAGAGACAAGCCTTTTCTCAAATGTTACTTTCGATCACAGCTCTATCCGATAGTGCCAAGGGCCGGGAAGGTTTCGAGCAGCCAGAAGGCAAGGCGGCTGATCTGACCTGTCATCACGCCGATACCCATCAGCACCATCAGTCCGCCCGATATACGATAGAGCCATCGACCAGCCGCACCGATCCGCTTTAGCCTGCCTGCAATCTCGTTGGTGAAGAGCGCTATGATTAGAAACGGCAGTCCAAGCCCTGCGGAGTAGATTGCCAGCAAGGCCATCCCGTCCGCTCCAGATGTCGCGCTTACTGCCAGGATCGACCCAAGCACAGGGCCTATGCAGGGCGTCCAGCCAAAGGCAAAGGCAAGACCCAAAAGGTAGGCTCCAACGGCGCTGCCGCCGTCAACTTTTACGTCGGGCCTCGTGTCACGCATCATTGCGGGGATCTTGATCGCGCCCATCATGACAAGTCCGAACAAGACGATCAAGAAGCCACCCGCAAGCCCGAGTTCGTATTTCCAGCGCAAGAGCATCCCGCCCAAAAGACTTGCCCCGGCCCCGAGCGCCACGAAGACTGTCGAAAACCCGAGCACGAACCACAAACTCAGGACCACGCTGCGCGCCCGTTCGGCAATGCTGCGCGCCGCCCCGGATTTCGCGGCGGGCTGTCCCGCGATGTAAGAGGCGTAGCCAGGTGCAAGAGGCAAGACGCAAGGCGACAGAAAGGATATAGCGCCACCCAGAAAAGCCGCGACGATTCCAACACCTGAGATTTCGAACATTCAATTCCTGCCTTGCTTTAGCCTGTGAAACGCGCACCGTTGTAAAAGCTAAAGCTACTGTAGGAGCAATGCCGTTTTTTACGCTCCGCGGGGTGCCGCGAGGATGATAGCGGCACCCAACAAGCATACAGCGGTGCCGAGCAGATCCCACCTGTCCGGCCGGTGCCCTTCGGCGAGCCACATCCAGAGAATGGACGCGGCAATATAGATCCCACCATAGGCCGCAAAGGCGCGTCCCGCAGCCACAGTGTCGACCTGAGCCAGAAGCCAGCCGAACGCCACCAGCGCCGCTACACCGGGGACAAGCCAAAGAGGGGACGCGCCAAGACGCCACCATGCCCAGATGGCAAAGCATCCGGCGATCTCAGCCAAGGCCGCGAGCGGATAGACGAGCACTGCGGTCATCTCAGGCGCCGATCTCGTCGTGGTCCGTCAGGCACTCGGAATGGTCGCGCAACACCTCCAGCACACGGCAATCGGCCGTGTGCCCGCCGCTGCATTCATGCACCATCCTCTGCAATTCTGTCCGAAGGGCTTCAAGTCGGGCCATACGTTGCTCAACCTGCTTAAGTTGCCTGCGAGCGATGGCATCGGCCTCCGCGCAAGACTTGTCCGGATGATCGCTCAGATCGAGAAGCTCACGGATCGCGTCCAGCGAGAACCCGAGTTGCCGCGCATGCCGGACGAAAGACAAACGGTCAAGCTCACTATCTCCATAGCGCCGCTGACCGCCAGCCGATCGCCCGGGCTCGGGCAAGAGTCCGATCTGCTCGTAATAGCGGATCGTCTGCACCTTCGTCCCGGTCTTTTTTGCCAAAGTGCCGATTGTCAGCATATCATCTCTCCAGACTATCTACAGCCCGTGTAGCTTTAAGCGTTTTTTTGCACAAGTTCCGCTTGGCATCTCACAGGTCAGTGAACATCGCTCTTCCATCCATAATAAGTCTTGAACCTACAGTAGCTAGAGGGTGTAAACGCGCTGAAAATATAGAATCAAATTCGGGCGGAGCGCGTGAAGCTTTCAAATCTTCAGAAAGTACTATGGGTTTTGGCGGGCGCGGCGGCGTTCGTTTTCATCTGGCTGCTAATGTGGGCGGACTACCGCGCCGACCTTGCCCAAGCCGAGACCGAACCACCTTTCTTTGCGCAGTTCGAACTCACGGATCATCGCGGCATGGTCCAAACAGACGAAGATTTCGCAGGGCGCTGGATGCTGGTCTTCTTTGGTTTCACCAATTGCCCCGACGTCTGTCCAACAACACTGTCCGAAGTCGCGGCCGTGATGGAGGGCTTGGGCGACGAGGCGGCAAAGGTCCAGCCGATCTTTATAACGATTGATCCGGAGCGGGATACGCCGACAGCACTTGCCGGGTATGTGCCCCTGTTCGACGCTGGGATCATCGGGCTGACCGGCACGCCGGAGCAGATCGCCGCAACATCCGAGACCTTCCCAATTTTCTTTGAGAGGATCGAGGAGGCCACCGCGCCGGGTGGATACACAATGGGGCACACATCGCACCTGTTTCTTTTTGATCCGCGGGCGGGCTTCGCCAATTCCTGGCCCTACGGCACACCCGCCGAAGAGATCCTTGCGGATCTGAGAAAGAGGATCTGATTGCCATGACCCGCCTTTCCGGAGAAGCGGCCCTTGTTCTTGCTTGGATCATTGCGCTTATCGCATCGCTTGCCGTGCTCTTTATTGGCGAGGTGCTTGGTCAAACGCCTTGCGTCCTTTGCTGGTTCCAGCGCGCCTTCATGTTCCCCCTGGCTATCGTTCTTGGGCTCGGGCTGTGGTGGCAGGATCCCCGCGTGGGGCGCTATGGCGTTGCGCTAGCGCTTGGGGGGGCGGCAGTGGCGTTGTATCACATCGGCCTCTATGTCGGGCTGATCCCCGAGGCGATCCAGCCCTGCACGGCGACCGGCCCCTCTTGTACCGACGACAACCAGGTGGTCTTCGGCATTCCGATTCCGCTGTTGGCGCTTGTCGCCTTCACGATGATCGGGATGCTGTCGGCCCTTTCACTGAAGGAAAAACAAACATGAATCGACGCGGCCTCGTTCTATCCGTTCTGGCTGTTGGCGCCGCAGGTTTTGGCGGCGCGGCCTGGTATGCCACCCGCCCCCAACCCATGGCAGAGGCAGTCCCTGTCGCGCCCGAAGTGAACGATGTGCTGATCCGGCCCTATTCCCCGATCCTCGGCCCCGAAACGGCACCTGTCACGATTGTCGAGTTTTTCGATCCAGCTTGCGAGGCATGCCGCGCATTCTATCCCGTGGTCAAAGAGATCATGGCTGAGCACGGTGATGCGATCCGTGTCGTAATTCGATACACCGCGTTTCACGGGGACGCTTCGGTGGAAGCGATCCGTGTTCTCGAAGCTGCGCGGATGCAGGATGTGTTCGAACCCGTGCTGGAAGCGGTCCTGCGCGAGCAGCCGCGATGGGCGTCCCATGGCACTCCGGCACCGGGTTTGATCCTTGAGATTGCCGCAAGCGGTGGTCTGGATGTCGAAGCTGCTCGGACACAGATGCTGGCCCCCGGTGTCGTGGCGGTGCTCAATCAGGACCGCGCTGATGTCGAAGCGGTAGGCGTGCGACAAACGCCCACGTTCTTCGTCAACGCCAAGCCATTAGACCCGTTCGGTGAGGCCGAACTGCGGCGACTGGTGGCTGCGGAAGTTGCGGCCAGCCAAAGTTGATGCTCGGCCAGATACAGGAGAATTCTTCATGACAAAACGATCTTACATCAATGGTTTGCCCCTTGTCTTGCTACTCTCGGGCATGTCGACTCCGGCATTTGCCGGTTCGGAGGATGTGGTCGTCGAAAACGCGTGGTCCCGTGCTTCAATCGGGGTCAACCGCCCTGGTGCGGCCTATATGACTGTGCGCAACACCGGTGAAGACACGGTCACGCTGACCGGGCTTACAACACCACTGGCCGTGATGCCCCAGATCCATGAGACGAAAACCAACGCCGACGGCGTCAGTTCTATGGCGCCTGCTGACGAAATCACGATTGAACCGGGCCAAAGCGTAGCATTGGAACCGGGAGGGCTGCACGCCATGCTCATGAAGCTGCAAAACCCGATGATCGAAGGCGAGACCTTCCCACTGACACTGACGTTCTCGGACGGTGGTGAAGTGACTGTTGAGGTCCCAATTCTGGGGATCGCCGCGCGCGGGCCGGAGAGCTGATGCAGCGTCGACATGTGGTCCAATACGGTGCAGCCGGTGTAGGCGCTGTCGCTCTGATGCTCGGCGTCGGTTGGTGGCGGGTGGATGGTCCCGGTGCACCAAAACCGGCCGGCCAAAGGCCTCTCCCCCTGTCGGCGATGGATTTCCGACTGACCGATCACGAAGGCAATGAAGTGGGCCCGGAAACCCTGATCGGACGCCCGACCATGGTGTTTTTCGGGTTCACCTACTGCCCGGATGTCTGCCCCACGACGTTATCGGATATCTCAGGTTGGCTTGAAGATCTCGGGGACGACGCCGCGCGGATGAACGTGGTCTTCATCACAGTCGATCCGGAGCGGGACACGGTCGAGGCCATGGCCGAATATGTCGGCTATTTTCATCCGGCTATTCGCGGCTGGACTGGGCCGGCAAACCAGGTTGCCCGCGCTGCAGAAGGATTTCGTGCCTCGTATGAGCGCGTCCCGACCGAAGGCGGCGACTATACAATGAACCATACGGCAAGCGTATTCCTGTTCGATGCCAAGGGTGAACTCGTCACCATGATTGACTATCACGAGCCAAGAGAATTCGCAGTGCCGAAGATCCGGCGTGCACTGACAGAAGACGTAGAGGGGGCAACATGAAGATTAGAATTGTTTTGGCGAGCGCTGTGGTCGCAGGCGCTTTTTCGCTGACCGCCATCGCCATTTCTGGCGTTCTTTCTAAAGAGCCAGTGCCTCCTGCGATTGCTGAAGCGACCCTCTGGACTCCCGATCCGCTCTCGATGCCTCAGATCGCCGACTACGATGTGACACCGCCCGCTGCATTTCACGCCGACAATGCTAGCCCAATGCGACCTCTGCCGCTCTTGCAATCTGTCTTCGCAGAAACCGCCTTGCCCGAGATTGAACCGCCTTTGATCACTTGGTCGCGTGAGATCGCGTCGGGCGAGACGCTGGATGCGGTCCTGGCGAACGCGGGTATCGCTGCGCCTGCGCGTGCCGAAATCGCGCTCGCGCTTGGTGCAGAATATGACCTGCGCCGATTGCGCCCGGGCCATGAGATCACTGTGATCTCAAAGGTGGACGGAAATCCGAGCCGCGTGGAACTGGCAGTTGACGATGGGGTGCGGATCGAAACGGTCTTTGGTCAAGAACTTGTCACACGCGTGTTGGAGCCAGACCCTGAAATGGTGACGTTCGCGGGCGAGGCAGTGATCGAAAGCTCTGTCTTCGCGGCGTTGGACAAAGCAGGCATCCCTGCTCGTTTTGCGGTCGACATGGCGCAGATGCTGGGCGGCACAGTAGATTTTCGACGCGAACTTTCCGGTGGCGAGACGATGCGTATTCTTTGGCGCGAAGCCCGCGACGGAAACGAGAGGATCGGTCAGCCCGAACTTGCCTTTGCCACACTGGACCTTGGTGAAACGGTCTACGAGATCGTCTGGCCGGATGACGGCAGCGGTGAAGCAACGATCTATGTCGATGGAGAGGTCCTGCGTGTTTTTGCCCAACCGGTGGAAGGAGCGCGGCTGAGTTCCGTCTTTGGCCGTCGCACACACCCGGTCTATGGGAATGTGCGCATGCACACCGGGGTCGACTTTGCTGCGGCCCGCGGTACGCCGGTGAAAGCGACAGCACCCGGACGCGTGAGCTTCATCGGACGTCGTGGTGGATATGGCCGGGTGGTGGAGATAGCGCATGGATCCGACACCCTGACACGATACGCACATCTCAGCGAGGTGCCGGACACACTCGAACAAGGGCAGCGCGTTTTGGCCGGAGACATGATCGGTCGCGTCGGTGCGACCGGCACCGCGACCGGCCCAAATCTCCATTATGAGGTTCTAGTCGATGGTCGCCCGACCGATCCTCTCTCAGACGACAGACTGGCAGAGGCGGCCGAGCGGGATGCGGATGACACGGCTGCACTTGAGCGATTGGCTGAGGCACGCTCGCTACTGGCCGAGAGGCTCACCAGCGAATTTGTGCAAACAACAACCGAAAGGCTTTAATCCATGAAACGACTGGCTCCCGCCCTTGCAGTCACGCTGGCCTTGTTTCCCGCAGCGCAAGCGGTCGCCGATGCGATCCAGATTGATGTCCGGAAGACAAACGGCTGCGGCTGTTGTCTGTCCTGGATGAAGCACCTCGAGGAAAGCGGATTCGCGCCGACAGGCGAGGACATGTTCGGGGGATCTCTTGTGCGCTTCAAACTCGACAATGGCGTGCCTCAGCGCATGGTCTCCTGCCATACGGCTTTGGTCGACGGCTACGTGATCGAAGGACATGTACCGGCATCAGACATTCAGCGTTTGTTGGATGAGCGTCCAGATGCAGTGGGGTTGGCGGTGCCCGGAATGCCCTATGGATCGCCGGGCATGGGACCGGAAGACGATCGAGAGGCTTATGAGGTCTTCCTGATCCGCGGCGATGGATCGACCGAGATCTTTAGCAGTTATTCGGCCGCTGACTGACGTATCGACGAGACCTCAACGCTTGGAACCCCTCTCCCCAATTACCCTTGGCTTTCTAGGAAGTCTGGCCGCCGGATCGCTGACAGCGGTCGGGGCGATCCCCGTTCTTTTCGGGCGCATCCCATCCCGGGCTACACGCGATCTGCTACTTGGCTTTGCAGCGGGTGTCATGCTCGCTGCATCGTTTTTCTCGCTGATCATCCCGGCTCTCGATGCAGCCGAAGGACAGTTCGACAACGGTGCTCTCCCGGCGGCCATCGTTTGTGTTGCTATCTTGCTTGGCATGGGCGCGGTCGCTCTGATGAACGAACGGCTGCCGCATGAGCATTTCAAGTCGGGGCGGGAAGGCCCTGACTCTGCTTCGCTGCGCCGCGTCTGGCTCTTCATCATCGCGATCACGATCCACAATTTCCCCGAAGGACTCGCCGTTGGTGTCGGGTTCGGGGCTGACGGTCTTTCTGGTGGCTTGCCGCTTGCGATTGGCATTGGGCTGCAAAACGCTCCCGAGGGTCTCGCCGTAGCGGTCTCATTGCTTGGTGAGGGATATTCCAGGCGCCGTGCGTGGGGCATTGCCGCCCTGACAGGTCTTGTCGAGCCGGTAGGCGGGCTTCTTGGGGCTGGGATCATCAGCATCTCGCAGCCGCTGTTGCCATGGGGCCTCGCCTTCGCCGCCGGGGCGATGCTCTACGTCATCAGCCACGAAATCATTCCCGAAACCCACCGTTCTGGCCATCAAAACAGGGCGACACTCGGTCTCGCGGTTGGCCTGGTGATCATGTTGTTCCTCGATGTATGGCTGGGAGGATGAGATGAAACAGTCCCATTTCCAAGGTTTCTTTGCGGCTGGAACTGCTTTTCTTGTCGATCAGGTGACAAAAGCAATTGTCGTCGCCAATGCGGCAGATTTGAGCGCCGGAGTTCCGGTCTTTCCCGGTTTCAATCTCATCTACCTGCGCAACGATGGCGTGACATTTGGATTACTTGGTGGAGCGCCATGGTGGAGCCTTACAGTGTTGGCCCTCGCGGTCTGCGGCTGGTTGACTGTCATGTTATTGCGCACTGACAACCGGGCCGAGGCTATCGCCTATGGTGCGATTATCGGTGGCGCGCTCGGCAACGTCCTCGACCGCATCCGGTTTCGGGGTGTGACGGACTTCCTCGATTTCTATGTCGGATCCACGCATTGGCCCGCCTTCAACATGGCGGATGTTTTCGTGGTCAGTGGCGTGGGCCTACTGCTCATAGCCCCTTGGTTGAGCGCCAAGTTGAAAACTGGCACATGATGGCGGGCTTGCGACCACTGACGGGTCGTGGCCGTTACATTCCCCTGCGATCAGGGATTAGCTTTGCAGCGGGCGGTTTAACGGTTTTAACCCTTCCACCATTCTCATGGCTGATCGTTGTTCCGGTCGCCTTCTCAGCACTCTTTCTCGTCCTCCGGCAGGTTTCGACAGCGCCCGCCTTCTTCATCGGCTGGGTCTTCGGAATGGGCCAGTTCGGGTTTGGAGTTTCCTGGATCGCCGAGAGCTTCTACGTCGATGCCGAACGTTTCGGTGCCCTTGCGATCCCGGCAGTCGCGGGACTGTCCGCCGGACTGGCCATATTCCCAGCGATTGCGGCGATGTTATTTGCCACCATCATGCAGCGCCGTGCTGTCGGCGGCATTACGGCAGGTCTTCTGCTTGCAACCTGCTGGGTTGCCGCAGAATGGCTGCGCGGTCATGTCCTGACGGGGTTTCCCTGGAACCTTGCCGCTTATGCTCTTGTCGAACATGCCGCCCTGCGCCAACCGGCCGCCTGGGTCGGAAGCTATGGGCTAAGCTTTCTCACGGTCTTTATCGGGCTGTTGCCCGGTGTGTTGATTGTGGCGGCACCAAACAGACGCGTGCCTGTTCTCGTGCTCTTCGCCGCTGCGGTGATGGGCCTCTGGGGTGGCGGCGCGCTGCGTTCAGGGACGGATGTGCCGCCGACGGACATCGCTTTGCGCATCGTCCAGGGCAATGTGCCGCAAGTCGAGAAGTGGGCACCGGGCAGCCGCGAGCGAACACTGGAAAAATACTTGAGCTTGTCTGCGCAACCTGGACGCTTCGACCTGCTGCTGTGGCCGGAAACGGCCTTTCCCGGTTTTCTGGACGAGGACGCCTTGGCGCGCAGGCGGTTATCCACGGTTCTGCCAGACGGCAGGATCCTTTTGACAGGAGTGCCTGACCGCGTAGAGGGCGATGGGGAAACCCGATATTTCAACACGGTTCAAGCCTATGACGGCAACGGCGAAATTCTGACGGGATATGCAAAACATCATCTTGTTCCGTTCGGGGAATATGTGCCCCTGAGAGGCTGGCTGCCGATCGAGCGGCTCACCGAAGGTTTGGGCGATTTCACGCCAGGACCAGGGCCACGCACGCTGGCGATCCCGGGTGCGCCTCTGGTCGCGGTGGCGATCTGTTACGAGATCATTTTTCCGGGCCAGGTGGTCGATGACCTTTTTCGCCCCGACTGGATTTTCAACGCAACAAATGATGCCTGGTTCGGTACCAGCATCGGCCCCGAGCAGCACCTCGCCTCCGCGCGCATGCGCGCGGTCGAAGAAGGGCTTCCTGTGGTCCGGGCGGCCAACACGGGGATTTCCGCGATCATCGACGCCAAGGGAGAGATCATCGCGCGCCTCGAGACCGGACAAACTGGAGTCATAGATGCCACCCTGCCGACAGCGCTTGCGCCTACACCTTACGCACGTTTCGGTGATTGGACATCGCTGGCGCTCATCTGTGCGGTCTGGGCCTTAGCCTTTACCGTCGGATCGGCCAGACGACGTTTCAATTCAGAAAAATCAAAATCGGAGGAATCGTGATGCTGGTGCTCGCAGGCTTTGTCGGAGGGGCGCTCTGGGGTGGCTATCTGGCGCAACGGCAGAAAGGGAACCGCCTGGATATACTTCAATACGCGACAGGCTTCGGTATTGCTTTCGGCCTACTCGCTTTTTTCGCCTCGGTGATCCTCTTGCGCATCACGTCTTGAGATTGCTTTGGCACCGGCAACGAATTGAAACGACTGTTCAACATATTACTGTACTTGCTCCTGGCGATTTTTGCATCAGGACTGGCCGTATCCGGTGTCGTCTACTTTCTTTTGCGCGCCTCCGTCCCCGACTATGACGAGGATTTCAGTGTTGCGGGAATCGAAGGTCCAGTCGATATTCTGCGAGATGCTGCGGCCATACCGCACATTTCTGCAGACTCCGCTGCGGACGCCTATTTCGCGCTTGGTTTCGTTCACGCTCAGGACAGGCTTGGCCAGTTATTGAGGGCAAGGCGGGCAGCGCAAGCCTTGTTGCCACTTGACCAGACGATCGAAGTCGAGCCTTCGACAGCCCAAGCGCTCGACGCATATGCCGCTGGTGTCAACGCGTGGCTTGGTCTGGTATCCGAAGGCGGGCGCGGCAGAGGCTCACCCGATCTGTTGATCGCGGATGAGAGAATGATCGCTGCCTGGAGACCCGTCGATAGTCTCAGACTTGCCCAAGCGTTTCTGAACGATCTTCAACCCGAGAGACGCCAGAGTGACCTGTCCGGCTTGTCAGATCGACCTCTTTTGCCCGAGCTGTTTGTGACCTCGCCCAAGGTCAGCCTCGATGCTTGGGCGTTGCCTGGAGACAGAACAGCTTCGGGAGCACCAATTCTCGCCGCCGATATACGTGGCCCCTTATCGCTGCCTTCTGAATGGTACCTGGCGGATATTCAACTCCCGACCGGAGCCGCGATTGGGGCTACAATGCCGGGTGTGCCCTTCATTGTCGTCGGTCGCAGCGAACGCGTCGCTTGGGCGTTCCGATCTCTGTCACTGACTGCCCTTAAAGAGCCAGTGAGTCCCACCGCTGCCAAGGCCGGCAATTTTCTGATGATGCTTGACCGTCTGGCGCGGTCCGCCGATGTGAACGATGCTATGGACGCAAGCATGAACCTGGCACCAGCCGGATTGGAGATTCTTGCCATCGGCCGAGAAATCCTTGCTCGCTGGCCTGACAGGGAGGTCGAAACGCCTTTCTCGTTTCGAGACGCCCGTCTGGCAGCTCTTGATGTGCGGCAACCGATATTCTCGGTCGAGGGCGCGATTGCGGCGCAGCGCGACACGGTCAGCACTGCCGCGCGGGCGCTTCTTCCTATAATGGCAAAAGAGCTCTGGTTCGTGGGTTCCGCAGGCGCTCTCGAAGAGAACCGCGCAGATGAGTTTCGCGGCGATATTCTGGGTCAACTTGCCCAATGGAATGGCGACATGGATCGCTTTTCACCGGAACCGCTCGTGTTCTGGGCCTGGGCGCGCGCGTTGCAAAAACGGATACTTCAGGATGAATTTCCATCCGCGACAACGGTCTGGGCCAGGCCAAATGCCGATATCCTATTTGCGGTGCTTTCAGATCGCGGAGGGAGCGCAATCTGGTGCGACATCCGCCCGTCCACCCGCATCGAGACCTGCCAGGATCAGGTTCGTGCGGCCCTGGATGATGCCATCGGCTGGCTTGTCGACCGCTACGGACCCGATCCGTCAGATTGGGTCTGGGGCGAAGCACACGCTTTGAATATGGGGTGGGCGCCAATCCGATCGAGTGGGATCATCAGCGATCTGCTGTCTCTCGAAGCCCCATCTTCGGGCGATCCATACACACTGATTGCAACGCTGTTATCTTCTGACAATGACCGCCCCTTCGCGGCCAGCGCGGGCACCAATTTTCAGGCGGTCATGTCGTTTTCGGAAGAAGCCGGATCCTATTTCATCGCGCCAGCCGGTCAGTCCGGCCACCCGCTCTCACGTTTCTATGAAAACCTTTTTCTCATGTGGATGCAGGGCAAATATCTCACGATGTCCACTGATCTGTCCTTGGCCCGGGGTGGCGCTGTGGGAACATCCCGACTTTCACCGGTATCCGTCGATACGCCGACAATACAAAATGACAGGAGCCGATGATCACTTACTTCCTCCTTTTCGACCCGTTTGGGTATGCGATTTCGCCAGTGTCCCTTGTTTCCGTCAGCTTGGCCGCATGGGTCTACATGCGCGGCCTCGTGCGATCCGCTCGCATTCGCGGGACGGTGTCTATGTGGCGGCAAGCCCTGTTCCTCGCTGGCTTGACCTGCATTCTCGCGGCCACAAATGCGCCTCTGGCTTCGTTGGGGCATAGCCTCTTTTCGGTGCACCAAGTGGAGCACCTTCTCCTCCGCCTTGCAGGACCACTACTCTTCGCGGTCTCTCAGCCGTGGCGATTATTGCAAGCCGGTTTGAACAGACGGTGGCGTCGATACCTCGACGCTCTTGGAAAATCTTTTGCATTTCGGTTCTTGGCACATCCGGTAACCGCCACTGCCGCGCTCATCACGTCGCTCTTTATCTGGCAGATTCCAGTGCTTTACGGACTTGCTCAGCGCATCGCGGCGATCGAGGTGTTCGCCCATTTTGCGATGGTGCTGGCAGGGATCTGGTATTTCGGCATGCTCTTCGACCCGAGAGATCCCCCTGAGGGCGCGAGGCGCGGCGCAAGGCTGATCTCCGGTTTCGCGGTGATCGTTTCAAACATTTTTCTGGGTTCCTTGACGACACTCAAAGAGGTGAGCCTCTATGCTTCCTACCAAACGGCGGGAACCGGGTTTCTCGATCCCCTGTCCGACGAAACCATGGGTGGCTACACGATCTGGGTCCCGTCCTCGATGCTGATGATCGCCGCGATCATTCTGGTCATGAACGGGTGGAACGCGGCCGAGGTGCGTCGCTGGAATTCACGATACGAGTTGGTGCGAGGGTCAAACTCCGCGGCGCTCGAGTTTCCGGAAACGGCCGAAGAATTGCGTCTGAAAGTAGCAGAGCCAAACCGCGACATGGGCCGGACGCTCGCCATAGGTGCCTTGGTCATGTTCTTCATCGTCATGACGACGGTGGTGACAATTGTCTATGCGCTTTGAACAGAGGAGCAAATCAAAGGTTGTATCCACGTCTTTTCCCGCGATCGACATTCTCGCTGCACCGTCGTCGCAGTCAGAGATTTTGGGCACACTATCTCGGGCTGGCCAAGCTCAGAGGACACGAACGATTTTCTGCACTAAGGTTGACCATCAGAACAAATGCCAACCCACCAGCCTTTGACTGCTGACGCCGCCGCCTCCTGAGTCTTGCTTTTCTGAATTTCGCGAGAACTTGATGCTGCGCTACTTGCCGCTTTGAGATTGCAGGAGGGCGTGTTCGAAGGCCTCCAGCGTGGTCGTGCTGACGTGATGCTCGATCCCTTCCGCATCGCGTTCCGCAGTCTCTTCGTCGATTCCCAGGCTGAGGAGAAACGCGACGACGATCCTGTGTCGTCGGCGGCAGGCCTCGGCCAACTCCCGACCGGCATCCGTGAGGAATATGGCGCGGTAAGGTTCCCGCCGCACCAGGCCAGCAGCTTTGAGCCGCGAGATGTTCTTGGTCACGGTCGGCGGCTTCACTCCAAAACGTTCGGCGATTTCCACCGGCCTTGCCTCTCCGCGCGACTCGATCAGTTCGGCGATCAGTTCAACGTAATCTTCCGCCATTTCGCTCTCATGTGCCTGACGCACGGTCGCGAACCCCTCAGCCTGTGCTTCGGGAGCCCTGTCGACAGTTTCGAACGGTTCATGTTCCTGTGATTGCAGCTTTGTCATAGTTGGGACTTTGCAGGGAAACTGCAGGATTGACAACTTGTTTGCTTAGGGTAGATAAATTAGCCGTGTCTAACTTTTGAATTCGGAGACTGCGGTGATTCAGAAATTCCTTGGAGCGTTCATTGTCGCACTCGCAAGTGCGCTCGTCCTGTCCGGACCTGTCGCTGCGACGCCTGCCAAGGAGGCTCCATGGCTTCCCGAGGCGGCGGCCTACCGGCTGACTCTCTTCCTCGGAAATCTCGAACCGCTGCCTTGGGATGACGTCGGGACCGCCTGGGCCGAACCCTACCGGGGTTCGGAATTCTCTGTTGGTGCATTGGCATGGCTGGACGGCAACAGCGACATCGGACCCGCCCCCCTTCTGGACGCCATCACTCGCGAAGACCGCCAGGCGGTCTTTGCCGAGGCGACGCGGCTGATCGCGCGCCGGATCGACGAGGAACTGGACCGAGCAGTCATGGCCGACGACCCTGCACGTGCGCAGCAGGCCGTGCGGACAGCCCGAGAACTCTATCGCTCGTTCGCGGACGGTATCGCGGCTGCTGATCCCGACGCTTCGAGACGCATCGGCCTCGCCTGGCTGGAACTCAACAGCAGCACAGGTTCCGCCGGTGTTCTTGGTGCTGGTGCCACACCCGCGAGTCGCAAAACCATGGAAGCCGCGCGCGAAGTCATCTCCCTCTATCTCGCCGAGAATTACCTCGTTGACGATTTCGCGCCGCGCCGGACGCTGAGCGCGCTGCCGGAAACTGTTGTCCTGAGTGGCCGCACCATCGAGGTGCCGCCTAGCCTGCCGCCGGGGTTTGACATCTTCGATCAGGATCCGCTGCCGCGCCTCGTCCTCAATTTCGAGGAGCAGGGCATCGACGAGACCGACCTGCCATTGGTGGCCTATGGCGACATGCTATTCGACAGCGCGCAAATCTTTGGCAATCCGGCGCAGGGTCTCGGGGTCGCTTGTTCGACCTGTCACAACCGATCGGACGTTAACCAGAGGCTTTTCATTCCGGGTGCGAGCCATCAACCAGGCGCGATCGATGTCGATGGCGCCTTCTTCAACCCGATCTTCAATGACCGGCGTGATGATCCGATTGACATCCCCAGCCTCCGTGGCCTGCGCTTCACCGGGCCCTACGGCCGCGATGGCCGCTTCGCCTCCTTGCGCGATTTCACCCGCAACGTCATCGTCAACGAGTTCGGCGGCGATGAACCGACGCCCTTCATGCTGGATGCTCTGCTCGCCTACATGCTCGAATTCGACTTCCTGCCCAACTCCATGCTGACACCGGATGGTCAGCTGACCGAAGCCGCTCCCGAGGCAGCGCAGCGCGGCGAAGCGATCTTCAATACACCCTTCGCGGCGCTCGGCGACCGTTCCTGCTCCAGCTGCCACGTCCCGGACACGAACTTCCTGGACCGGCAGGCCCATGATATCGGCTCGGTTGCGTTGGCCTACGATGGCGCCCGCACCGGTGCGATGGATACACCCACGCTGCTCGGCACCGTCTACACCGCGCCCTATTTCCACGACGGGTCGCTGCCGACCCTGGCCGCTGTCGTGGACTGGTTCGACGAATCGAAGTCGCTCGGCCTGACCGGAGCGGAACGGGCCGACCTGACGGCCTATCTGGAGACCGTGGGCGCAGCGGACGAGCCCTATGAGGCATTCGACGCCGAGAACACCGCCTTCCGGCTGGCATTCTCCGAACTGACGACCTTCGCCTCGACGCTTGATACGCTGCTGCCGCAGCGGGATGCAAAACATATCCTGCTGCTGACCGACACCGTGGCCGCGGACCTTTCGGCGGACGCCAGCACAATGTCGAACCTGGCTGCGCGGCCTGAAGTCTACGCGTTGGCCCAACGTCTGGCCGAGGTTGGTGACGCCGTTCGTACTGATGACTGGGTGGCTGCCGAAACAAGCTGGACCGCGTTCAAGTCCGAAGCCGACGCAATCGAAGAGAGGGCATTCTGATGGCGATCCATATGAACCGCAGAACGATGTTGGCGCTGGCCGCTGCGGGCGCAGTATCGCTCGCAACCCCGCTGGCCGCGCAGGACACTGCGTTGCGGCTGGCTTTCATCCCGCAGGAGAACCCCGAGAAGCTCCTGGGCGACATAGAGGCCATCAGCGGCTGGCTGGCCAGTGAGATCGGCGTCCCCGTCGAAGGGTTCGTCACCATCGACCATGCGGCGGCGGTCGAGGCGCTGAGAAACGGCGACGCCGACATCTCCTTCATGGGCGCCCTGCCCTTCGTTCTGGCCGAGGCCGAGATCGGCGCGGTGCCGCTTCTCTCCGAGGTCTACCGCGACGCGCCGAGTTATACGGGACGCATTTTCGTGCGTCGCGACAGTGGCATCGGCGCGCTTGCAGACCTGCGCGGACGCGACATCGCATTCGCCGATCCGATCTCGGAATCGGGCTATCTCTACCCGCTCGCCGAATTCGTCGAGGCTCGGCTGATCGACGGCCCAGGCGCGGCGGAGGCATTCTTCGGCCGCGTCTTCTTCGCAGGCGGCTATCAGCAGGCCATGCAGGCGATGGCCGAAGGTCTGGTCGACGCTGCGGGTGCCAGCCAGTATGCCGACCTGCTCCTGACGCCGCAGCAGCAAGCACAGGTGACATGGATCGCGGAAAGCCCGCCAATCCCCAGCCATGTCGTGATCGCGCGACCCGGGTTGGATGCCGAGGTGCAAGACCGCTTCACCAACGCGATGCTGCGGCTCAACGAGCCCGAGAACCGCGACAAGCTGCGCTATCTCTACGGGCCGGACGGCTATGTCAGGGCCGACCCTGCCGCCTATGACGGCGTGCGCGACATGGCACGGCGATATGGGCTCCTGGAATGACCACCGCCATCCGGATCGACGACCTGAACTTTGCCCATCCGGGCGGGAGTGTTCCGGCGCTGGAGCGAGTCTCGCTTACGATTTCGACCGGCGAAAGCGTCGCTTTGCTCGGCCCGTCCGGGGCAGGAAAAACAACGCTGCTGGCATTGCTCGATGGCAGGCTCCACGGCTGGCGCGGGCGCGTTTCAGTCTTGGGTGCGCCGCTCGATCCAGACCAACCGCCGCCGCGCGCAAGCCGACCTGATACCGGTTTCGTATTTCAGGAATTCGCCTTGGTCGAACGCTCCACGGTTCTGCGCAACGTGCTCAACGGCCGCCTAGGCCGGATGGCGCCCCTGCGCGCCCTGCTGGGGTCGCCAAGGCCACATGATCTCGACATTGCGCGCACAGCCCTCACTGATTGCGGCATTGCCGATCTCGCCGAACGCCGGGTCGACAGTCTCAGCGGCGGCCAGCGGCAGCGCGTGGCCATTGCGCGGTGTCTCGCGCAGGAGCCACGGCTGATCCTCGCCGACGAGCCGGTGAGCAACCTCGACCCCACCCGCGCTGGGGAGGTCTTGGCGCTGCTGACCGGGGCGGCGCAAGCGCGCGGCGCAACGGCGCTGTTTTCCTCGCACCAGCCCGACCTGGCGCGGCGTTTCGCGCAGCGCATCATCGGCATGCGGAACGGGCGGATCGTGTTCGATGTGCCGACATCCGAGTTGCAGGACGAGGCGACGGCGGCTCTCTACCGGGAGGCAGAGCCGATGCCCGGTTCCGGCCTCCGGGCGGTGTCCTGATGGGCCACCGCAGGTTCGGCGGCTTCGCGACCAGCACCCTGATCGCAGGCGCAATCCTCTGGTCCTTCGCCACGACCGATGTCGAGTTGTCGCGTCTCGTTTCGGCCGGTCCGCGGATCGCTGACTTTCTCGGGCGGATGTTCCCGCCCGATCCGACAGTGATGGCCGAGATCAGGAAGGGCAGCGCGGAAACGCTGAGAATAGCGATCCTCGGTTCCCTCGGCGCTGTGATCCTGTCGATCCCTCTGGCCATCCTCGCCTCCGAGACCATGGTCTCGCGCATGGTGTTCGGCCCTGTGCGCGCGCTGCTGGCCTTTATCCGGGCCGTGCCGCTGATCCTCGTGGCCATGCTTATGGTGGGCGCTGTCGGGCTCGGGCCGCTGCCCGGCATCATCGCGGTCGCCTTTCATGCAACGGGGATGCTCGCCAAGTTCTATGCCGAGGCGATCGACGGCGTGTCCCGCGCGCCGATCGCAGCACTGGAAAGCGCCGGCGCCGGACCGCTCGTGCGGCTCAGGCATGCGATCTGGCCGCAGATGGCCCCAGTCATTGCCCGCGACACGATTTTCCGGTTCGAACTGAACCTGCGCGAGTCGCTGATCCTCGGCATCGTCGGCGCGGGTGGGATCGGCTTCTACATCCAGACCTACGTGAGATCCTTCCAGTATGATAAGGCCGCCAGCGTCACGATTGCGGTCGTCGTCATGGTCATGGCCATTGAGGCGATCAACGTCGCACTGCGGCGCCGCTTCACCTGATCCTTAGGCGTAAATGTCGATCGGTGTCCCGTCCCTGACCATGGCATAGATTTCCTCGATCTGGCGGTCAGTGACGGCGATGCAGCCTGCCGTCCAGTCGCGGACATTCATTGGGTCGATCCCCTTGCGCGGTCCTCCGTGGATGAAAATGTCGCCACCGGGCGACTTTCCTTGAGCCTGCGCAAAAGCGATGTCTGCCGCGTTGGGATATGAGATGCCAATCGACAGGTGAAAGAGGCTCTCCGGGTTGCGCCGATCAATCACGTAGGAGCCCTCCGGCGTACGGCCGTCCCCCTCGAACTGCTTGTGACCTTCGGGCGCGAAGCCTAATCCGATGGGATAGGTCCGCAAGACGTCATCCACCCCGTCCAGAACCAGAAACCGCTGTGCCTTATACATGCGTAGCCGGGTCACTTCGGGTCCGTTGTAAGACCGGAACTTGCTGGCACAACCTGACAGGAAGGAGGCCAATCCGCCCATCAAAAAGGCGCGCCGTGGAAATCTGGTGTTTGTCACTGCTCGACGCCCCTTTTTGCGAGGTCTGTTGGTGCCAGAGGTTACTCTACCGAAGACGTCGGATCAATGACCGTGCGCCAGTGCTCCCTTCGCCATCTGCTCGCCCACCGGTTCACCGCCCGAAGGCCCGTCCTTGATCCGATGGCCGTTCAAAAGCCGCAGCGCATTGGCGACCACCAACAGGGAAACGCCTACATCCGCAGCGATGGCGCCCCACATCGAGGCCATCCCGAACGCGGTCAGCCCGACGAACAGCGCCTTTGTTGCCAGCGATATACCGATATTCTGGTGGATAATCGTCATTGTCCGCCGAGAGTGAGTAATCAGCCACGGCACTCGAGCCAGATCGTCGGTCATCAGTGCAATATCTGCCGTTTCGATCGCCGCATCCGATCCGACAGCCCCCATGGCAATGGCATAATGCGCGCGCGCCATTGCGGGCGCGTCGTTCACGCCGTCGCCGATCATCGCCACCATATCGTGGCATTCCACCAGTTCCTCGATGGCCTTCACCTTGTCTTCTGGCAAGAGTTCGGCGCGCACCTCGTCAATGCCGACCTCGGCCGCCACCGCACGTGCGGTGCGTTCGTTGTCGCCCGTCAACATCACGATTGTCTTCACACCCTGCGCGTGCAGACGCGCAACGATACCCTTTGCATCGGGGCGAATGCGGTCACGAAGCTCCAGCACGCCGGTCACGCCGGTCTCGTCACCCACGGCAACCAGGGTGCTGCCTGCCCCTTCGATCCGGTCCCGAAGATCCGCCGGAATGGCATTGCTGAAACCTTTCTCTTGGGCAAACCGATCTGATCCGAGCCAGATCGCGCGCCGGTCGGCGCGTCCTTCGAGCCCGCGCCCAGGCACGGTCCGCGTGTCCTCTGCGGCAGACACGGAAACACCATCGCTTTCTGCGCGCGCGAGGATGGCGCGTGCCAGCGGGTGCGAGGACCGCGCCTCCAGACTGGCTGCCAGCGTGATGATTTCGCGAGCGGAGGCTTCACCCAGCGGGTGAACCGCCGCCACCTCAGGCTCGCCCATGGTGATCGTTCCCGTCTTGTCCATCGCCAGCGCTGTGGTGCGCCCTGGCGCTTCGACATAAGCGCCGCCCTTGATGAGCACCCCTGCTCGCGCCGAAGCGGCCAGCGCTGCTACAATGGACACCGGCGTAGAAATGACCAGTGCGCAAGGACATGCGATGACAAGAAGGACCAGCGCATTGTAGAACCAATAGTCCCAGGCGCCGCCGAGCAAGAGTGGCGGCACCACCGCGATGGTGATCGCCACCGCCATCACGATGGGTGTATAAATGCGCGCGAATTTCGCCACCCATTGCTCGACCGGCGCGCGGCGGGCATGGGCATCACCGACCAGACGGATGATCTTGGCCAACACTGTGTCGGAAGCTGCCTTGGTCGCTCGTACCGTCAGTGTGCCTTCGCCGTTGATCGTGCCGGCATAGACCTCATCGCCCGGCTCCTTTGGCACGAGCGCGCTTTCTCCGGTAATGGGAGCCTGATCGACGGCTCCCGCCCCCTCCACCACTTCACCGTCGAGGGGGATGCGGTCGCCGCCGCGCACAATGAAGCGATCGTTCACGGCGACCTCTGCCGCAGGCACATCGGTTTCGCTGCCATCTGATCGGATCACCCGAGCTGTCGGCGGCGCCAGATCCAGCAAGGCCGATACCGCGTTGCGGGCCCGCCCCACACTCCAGCTCTCAAGGTAAAGCGAAAGTGAGAAGAAAAACGCAACCGTCGCGGCCTCGAAGAATTCGCCCAGCCCGATGGCACCCGCCACTGCGACCACCATCAACAAGTTCATGTCAGGGGAAAACCGTCGCGCGGAAGACCAAGCCTTGGGCGCGACCAGCCAGACCCCGAAGAGAATTGCCACCGCGAATAACCCTGCTTCCGCGAGTGGCATCGGCATTTCTCCGTGCCCTGCGAATAGCCCGAGCGCACCACCCATGCCGGTTTCGACGATGTGGTAGAGAAAACCTGCCACCCAGAAGCCGCCGCTGAGCGCGGTAAACCGCTTTTGACGTGCCAGATGCGCGGCCTGATTCTCTGCTGCGTTGTCGGCGTCCCACGGTTTTGCGCTCATGCCGGTACTCGCGACCAGTTGCGAAATCTCGTTGTCCGAAATCCCGACTGCGGTATCCAGAATTGTCATCCGCCCATTGATGACATCGAACGCCAGATGCTCAGTCCCGCCGACTTTTGGACCGACCACCCTATTCAGGATTGCCACCTCTTCGGCACAATCCAGACCGGAAACTTGAAAACTTCGCCCATTCGACGGGATGGATTCTGCCGGTCCCGTGTTGGCTCCAGCACCGCAGCACGCAGCACCATCTCCATGAGAGTAGCGAGCTACGCTCGCATGTTTGTGATCATCAACATGATCGTGACTGCAGTCAGAGCTGTGCTTGTGGTCGTGGCGGTGGCCATTGGAAGACATGGGATTGACCTCGGGATTCGTTCATTCCACATTGAGATAGCCCCTACAGTAACTAGAGCTTCAAGAGCTAAAACAGAAACTTGGTCAAGTAAGGACACCGATCTGCGGAACCTTGAAACGCGTTGCCAAGTCTGTGGACGCGGCTGACCTGCCAAAAAGTGAGATAGATATGCTTCAAAAATATGCGGTGATCATGGTTGCAACATTGGCCCTGGCTGGCTGTGCGGTACCTCCGAAGGAAGACAACGATCCATTCAGGGTCGGGAATATTCCAGAATCTGTCGCAGCCCTCGCTGCACCCGACCAGGATCTCAACACGGCACGGCTACGTCCCGAAGATAATTGCTATTGGTATGCGCATAGTGGGCCTGTGGAAACGACCTTGGTCCCGTTGCGATCGGCAGGCGGCAATCCCATCTGCGTCGCGCGCCAATCCTGATTGACGCGTCCAAGCGTCGGATTGACGGCGCGGCTTGGGTCAACTCTGCGGAGTCACGCTGTCCTCGGCCGAATATAGGAACGCCATCGAGCCAATCTCCACATTCGGATACAGATCGTTTATGTGCGCCATGACCATCCGGACGCAACCGGAACTTGCTCGGCCGCCGATGCTTCGCGGCTGTGGTGTACCATGGATGCGCAGATAGGTGTCTCGGTCCCCGACAAAGAGATAAAGCGCCCGTGACCCGAGCGCGTTCTCAGGTCCGGGTTCCATACCGTCAGCGATATCGGCGTAGAGCTCCGGGTCGCGGTCAATCATGTTCTGTGTTGGCTGCCAATGCGGCCACCTGACCTTGCGCTTAATCGTGTAGACACCCGGCTCATAAAGTTTGCCACGAGCAATCGCTACGCCATAGCGCATCGCCGTTCCGCCTTCCTCGATATGGTAAAGATAGCGCGCAACAGCATCGACATGGATGTCACCGGCCACAAGACCATCTTTAGCTACAACCCGCTGCGGCAGAAAGCGCGGATGCAGGCCCCACGGGTTTGATGTGGCTGGATTATAGCCCGGCGGTGTAACCTGTGCATCCCAAGCAGCCTTTTCCGCTTCAGTGGGCCAGGTGTCAGCGAGGAGCGGACTCGAGATAGACGCCGAGAACAATGCGGTAGTCGTCTGGATGAAGTGTCGTCTTGTCAGCATGTATCGTGCTCCGCGCAGTTTCTATTTCGGTGTCGGATCTGTCAGATCGATTTGCTCCACGCTAAAACGTCTAGCAACTAGAGGTTCAAGGGTTAAATTTTCACTTAACCGCGAGAAGCAGAGGGTTGAATAGCGATTTCAATGCTAGACGTTCACGCGCCAACTGGGTCAGCAAAGGGCTAAATCCAAAAAGGCTTCTCTACTATATCGTTGCACGCCACATCCGATAGCGCCCCTGCCCGGTCACCTCACGGATCAGACCCCGCGCTTCCAACCAGCCAAGGTTGCGCTGGACGGCGGCGCGGCTGGCGCCAGTCAAGATTTCGGTCATCGGTGCAGAGACGAGTTGTCGCGTTGCCCTTTAATCTGAGACGCGACGCGTTTGGCGACAATTTTTGCCCTTAATTGTGAGATACGGCTGTCATGGGGCCCCTGTTTCTCGCGCACCTTTGCGCGATGTGATCAACCGCGGCAAGCAATCGAGGCTCCTTCTCGAAGGCGCGCAAGAGAGCAACCCTTGCATAGTCGTCGATGCTTTTGCTGACGATGGCTGCCTTAGCCAAGGGATGAGATCGAGCGGCGGCGATTGCGGCGAGGTAGAACAGCCTAACTTCCGATCTGGGGTTCTGGACAGCGAACGACGGATCCCCGCGGAAGGTTTTGAGTGACATGGCAAAGGTGACTGCGCGCATTGCGCGCCGAAGTTGCTTGGGGCCGCGCGAGCGCGCGGCGCACTCAAGCATCTCTGCCCCGCGGCGCGCTCGGTATATCAGTTTTCCAGATATTTGTTCCTCACGGAGTTTGCCAAGGGTCTGCACAAGTCTCGTCCCGCAAACTTGGCAGTCAAATGCCCAGGCCCGCCTCCAATGCCTGAGCGAAAGACCCTCTCTGGCGCATTGCATGCAATGCTGGAATGGCATCTGAGCCGTCAGCGAGGCTTCTCGTGGCGTCATTGCCGGAAAGGTCAAAGATCGAACAACATCTGGGTTAACCCGTGCGGCGTTGGCAATCTTCGCCGCCGCAGCCGCGTCGACGTTGAAGTCCAAGGCGGTGCCATGCGCGGTATCGATTCTGAGATGAGCCAGTAGTTCCGCATCAGGGAGTGGACAGAACATGG
>NZ_LNWY01000021.1 GCF_001681715.1 Tritonibacter mobilis
CCGCACACCAAATTCGAGGCAGAAGCCTACATTCTGACCAAAGAAGAAGGTGGCCGTCACACGCCGTTCTTTGCGAACTACCGTCCGCAGTTCTACTTCCGCACCACCGACGTGACCGGCACCGTGACCCTGCCTGCCGGCACCGAGATGGTGATGCCGGGCGACAACCTGAAGTTCGAAGTTGAACTGATCGCCCCGATCGCGATGGAAGACGGTCTGCGTTTTGCGATCCGCGAAGGCGGCCGCACCGTTGGCGCGGGCGTTGTGTCCAAAATCCTCGCGTAAGCGAAGAGCCTCGCCTGATTTAAACGGCGAGTGACAATAGAGAGGGCCTCCCTTCGCGGGAGGCCCTTTTTTGTTGCGAGGCGCTGCCTCGCGCTCCGAGGTATTTGGGAAAAGATGAAGCATTCGCCCTAGGAGATAGGGCTGCGCTCTATCTTAGCGCTGCGGTACATCTATAGGGCCTCAAGCGCAGATTTGATCTCGTCGAGCTTTGTTTGCGGTAGGTCTCTGACTTTGATGACAGAACTCAGGTGCTCTGGCTTGCTGATGCCAACAAGGCTGCACAGCGACAACTCATTTAACAGTGCGGCCCCAATAGCAAGCTCGCTGAGTGTAAGATCAAGAGCCTGTGCGACGGGGCGCAAGGCAGAGATTTTCTCGTGGATTTTCGCCAGAAGCACCTGAGGAAGCTGGTCTCTGGCGTCATAAAAGGGGCAGGCGGGACCATCGCGAAAGAAGGTTTCAGTGATCAGGCCGCGAAACAGGGTGGAGCGGCCAATGAAGCTCTGCCCGCGCCGATGTAGTTTCGATAAAAACTGTTCATCGCACCTACGCTCCAGCGCCGAATAGTTCCATTGCAGATAGGTGCCAAACCCGATGTCAGTCGCATGTTGCAAATCTTCCCAGCTGCGGGGGCTGACACCATAGGAATTGATGTATCCCTCCTCTCGCGCCCTCTCAAAAAGCGCCCGAACCTGATCAGAGAGTAATTCTAGTGAGGGGCCGTGTAGCAACACCACATCGATCACATCCATCTGGAGCCGCCTGCGGCTATCATCAAGACAGGAGAGGAACGTCGGCCAACTGATCTCGTCCGGTGCAAACGTGTTGAGGTGCGAGAGTTTTGTGACAATCAGCAGATCGTCTCTTTGCCCGGAACGGCTTACGGCTGTTCCGAGCAAGGTTTCACTTATTCCGTCGCCATAGGCTTGCGCTGTGTCAAATACATCAATCCCGCTCGTGATTGCGTCTTCGATGAGCTTGATGCGTTGCGCCTCAGGACCCACGTGCCAACCGTTTTGCATCCCGTTGACGGTCTGTTCCCCGCCCAGTTGCCAGCAACCAAACCCGATCTTGCCATAGCGCACGTTGTCAGAGCTTTTCGTATAGTCTGAATTCGAAGGAGACGCGCGTTTCGTCTTCGTTGTTGTTCAGGGCGAGGCCATGAATCAGATGGGAGGAGAAAATCAGGAATTCATCAGATTTCGGGTTTTCTCGCACCAGATTGGAGTTTCCGCCCCAATCGCGAATACTTGCAACACTGTAGCGCTGAGCATTCATCGTGCTACCTGCTTTGGTGCGGGTGATTTCGCTCTCTGGCAGAAGGTGGCTTCCAGGGGCCATCGGTAGCCCACTACAATCGTTCACGCCACATACAGGGATCCAGATATTGACCATCTTGGGCACGGAACCGTGTTCGTCGAAGGCTTCGTAAATGTCTTTGTGAACCGTATTGTAGTTGTGACTTTTGGGCTTGTTGATGCGCGCGATCATCCAAACATCCGTATTCGTTTGCGGATTGGTAAAGCTCAGATTAACCCCGAGGTAGGTGCTAAAATTTTTAAGTATCTTGGCGCTATCAAAGCCGAGGTCGGCTGGAAACAGGCGTCGGCTACGTTTGATCACCTCGCCATGGAGCGCATCGTCGACGTAAGCGTGATACCGCTCTAGTGTAAAACCACTGAGGTCAATTTCTGGGCGTAACTCAGTGATGATCTTGACAATTGCCGCTGTGGTTTCGCTGTAGATCGTGGCCGGATCATAAAAATCATCAGCCTTCAGCGTCGTATAGCCAGCGCCATACCAGTCGGTGTGTTTGGTGATATCGTTGAATTTGGTGGACAACACCTCATCTGAGCCCACACCATAAGCGTCCTCAGCTGCGAGCTGAACTGCGATTTCTGTGCCGTTGATGATATACTGAGTTTGCATGATCGGTCGCCCCGTAGTTGATCTGACCCGTTGCAGGGTCTGTCGGTGTGATATGTGCAATTCGTTTAAAACGAGTGAAAAACTCTATTGAATGCGGCAATTGGGGTGCGAGGTGGATCAGTGCGTGCGGGGCTCAAAGTGTTGTGCCGCTAAAGTCAGCGGGCGACGAATTTGCGCCTTGATTTGCAAAGTGGTTTCAGAGCAAATCCGCCTATGGTTGAATTTCTCTTTTTTGCATTTTTAGTTGGCCTTCTGTTTTTTCTCCTGCGTCGTCGTGGGAGACAGGCCGCAAGGCTCGCCATTATTGATGGGTCGAACCTGCTCTACTGGAAGGGTGAGACTCTATCGCTGGAGCCTGTGATAGATGCTATCGAGGCGTTGGAGGCAGCCGGCTACCGCCCTTGCGTAGTCTTCGACGCGAACGCAGGCTATCTGGTGGCCGGGCGCTATTTGAACGGGCCGAGCTTTGCCAAAAGGCTTGGTCTTCGGTCTGCGCAGTCTCATGTGGTGCACAAGGGCGAGCCTGCTGATCCGCATATCCTAAAGCTGGCGCGCGACAGCGGCGGGATCGTGGTTTCCCGTGACCGGTTTCGCGATTGGGAACAGGAGTTTGCGCAGGAGACTGCCGCGGGCAGGGTGGTGCGTGGTGGCTATCGCGGTGACAAGATCTGGCTCGATCTGCCAAGGGAAAAAGTCTCTTAGCGGCGCTGATTGGGTAAGGGAGGGGACGACCTATGAGGGGCGACCCACCCCGTGATCTGTGCGGGAAGTGCGAGAGTTGGCTCGCCAGATAGAGGCTTGAGGACGCTCAAGTAGCGCCCATTTGGGTCGCAACGCGCAACCTCGCGCGCCGAAAGAGGTAAGCAGGCGCGTAACGGGGCTTGGGCTGGAGGGGGGGGAGTTTTTCCAAGCCGAGAACAGTAGTCTATGTTATTTACCGTTCGCATCCACCGGAGATGTACTTACAAAGTTCGGCTCAGAGGAGCAGTGGACGTTGTCGAAAGTTGAGTATTGACGCTCGTCGCATCAAGAACGACCTTCGGCGCAAGGGGTGCGATTTGCAGGGAAAAATTTATTATACGGAGGTGTTCACTGACAGGCGTGGGTGAGCCGTAGTGTGGCTTTGGATCGGCGAGATTGTATTCTTGGGCTTTAGCGTTGGCATGGTGTTTCTGGGTTTTGTTTTGATCCGTTCTGAGAGGGAGAGTTTGCGATGATCCATAAAGCCTCTCCTCCCCCTTGCCACACTGTTGCAACAGGTGTAACAGGCCCCATCCCGCACTGCGGGAGATGGGCGGGGTGATTCCCGCCTTTTGGGTTCGATGAGGGTGCGTGACGAGCACGGGACCTTCCTCTCAACCCCAACGCCTGACTAAAAGGCTATACGATGCAAAGCCAAAACATCCGTATCCGGCTGAAGGCATTTGACTATCGTGTGCTGGATGCGTCCACACAAGAGATCGTCAACACTGCCAAGCGGACCGGCGCACAAGTACGCGGCCCGATCCCGCTGCCGAACAAGATCGAGAAATTCACTGTTCTGCGTGGTCCCCACGTGGACAAGAAATCCCGCGATCAGTTCGAGATCCGTACGCACAAGCGTCTTCTCGACATCGTCGACCCGACTCCTCAGACCGTGGACGCGCTGATGAAGCTCGACCTGGCTGCTGGCGTTGACGTCGAAATCAAGCTGCAGTCATAAGATCGGAGGGTAATTCATATGCGCTCTGGTATTATCGCAAAAAAAGTGGGCATGACCCGCTTGTTCATGGAAGACGGCAAGCAGATCCCTGTGACCGTTCTTTCCCTTGATGGCCTGCAGGTTGTCGCTCAGCGTACCGAAGACAAAGACGGCTACACTGCCGTTCAGCTCGGTGCTGGTTCCGCAAAAGTAAAGCGCGTCTCCAAGGCGATGCGCGGTCACTTCGCGGCCTCCAAAGTTGAGCCCAAGCGCAAGCTGGTTGAGTTCCGCGTTCCCGCGGACGGCCTGATCGAAGTGGGCGCGGAAATCTCCGCCGAGCACTTCCTGACCGGTCAAAAAGTCGACGTCACCGGTACCTCCATTGGTAAAGGTTTCGCCGGTGCAATGAAGCGCTGGAACTTCGGCGGTCTGCGTGCCTCTCACGGCGTGTCGATCTCTCACCGTTCCCACGGTTCCACCGGTCAGTGTCAGGATCCGGGCAAAGTCTTCAAAGGTAAGAAGATGGCCGGTCACATGGGCGCTGCACGCGTGACCACCCAGAACCTCGAGGTTGTCAAAACCGACGCCGACCGTGGTCTGGTCTTCATCAAAGGCGCTGTTCCTGGTCCGAAATCCGGCTGGGTCACCGTCAAAGACGCCGTGAAGAAGAAAGCACCCGAAGGTCTGCCGTTCCCGGCGGCTCTGAAGACTGCTGCTGAAGCTGCGGCTGAAGCACCCGCGGAAGGGGGTGAAGCATGAAACTTGACGTGATCAAACTGGACGGCGGCAAAGCGGGCGACATCGAACTGTCCGAAGACCTGTTCGGCCTGGAGCCGCGTGCGGACATCCTGCACCGTATGGTCCGTTGGCAGCGCAACAACGCGCAGGCCGGCACCCATAAGGTGAAGACCCGCTCCGAGACCTCCTACTCCACCAAGAAGATCTACCGCCAAAAAGGCACCGGTGGCGCACGCCACGGCGACCGTAACGCGCCGATCTTCCGCAAAGGTGGTATCTACAAGGGTCCGACCCCGCGTAGCCACGGCCACGATCTGACCAAGAAATTCCGCAAGCTGGGTCTGCGCCACGCGCTGTCCGCCAAAGCAAAAGCGGGTGAACTGGTCGTGATCGAGAACGCAGAAGCCGAAGGCAAGACCGCCGCTCTGGCCAAACAGGTTGCAAACCTGGGCTGGAAACGCGCTCTGGTCATCGACGGTGCTGCCGTCAACGAAGGCTTCGCTCGTGCCGCCAAAAACATCGAAGGTCTGGATATCCTGCCGTCGATGGGCGCAAACGTCTATGACATCCTGAAGCGTGACACCCTCGTGCTCACGAAGTCGGCTGTCGAAGCACTGGAGGCTCGCCTGAAATGAGCGCGAAGGCAGAACACTACGACGTGATCCGCAAGCCGATCATCACCGAGAAATCCACCATGGCGTCCGAAAACGGCGCAGTGGTGTTCGAGGTGGCAATCGACTCCAACAAGCCGCAGATCAAAGAAGCTGTTGAGGCTCTCTTTGGTGTGAAGGTCAAAGCGGTCAACACCACCGTCACTAAGGGTAAGGTCAAGCGTTTCCGCGGCCAGCTGGGCAAGCGGAAAGACGTGAAAAAAGCCTACGTCACCCTGGAAGAAGGCAACACCATCGACGTGTCCACCGGACTCTGAGATTTGGTTGTCTGAGAATTGGAAAGGCCCCTGCGAAAGCGGGGGCCTTTTTCTGTTGAGATATCAACGTGCGGATATTTCAGTCTGTTGAAAGATCAAAAGGTTGATCATGCCTATCGCGCTGAGGGTCCAGTGCCCATCGATATGCAGGGTGTATTTCCCATTTGAAGCCGAACTGAGCTTGCGTTTCGGCCAGTAATTGGTTGTCAGAGAAGTGCTTCCGGACAATCCCAGAGTCCATGTCCATTCTGGCGGTTACGAAGTCGCTCCGATATAGAAATCGAGCCAGAGCTATTGGCGACATCTGATCTCCGTTCGTGAAGAATATTTGTCCTGACTGAATTGCAGTCTTCATTTTAGATACTAATTGTCCATCGTCAAAAATTGGACCTATTCCGCTTTCTTTTTCTTTTCTTGTTTGGCGCATCGTTAGGAAAACGTCTTTGAGGTTTGGTACCTCAGTTTTGAATTCGTTTACAATATCAGTAAGGCGCTCGTTGCTGTACTTGACAAAGATATTTTGGAGATGGCCCGAAGTAATTATGCCAGAGTGAGAACTGTGAGCCTCTTTCGCTGAATAATAGAATAGTTTTACCAAATCGCGAGGACGCTTCCGTGTTAGCGTCATGAGAATCCTTCTTGTTGGAATGTTTGCCCACTTGCCGCGACCATGAAACCGGTGTTCGATTACCGGGTCCAACTTTCTAGCAAGTTCCTCCTGTGGGAGTTTCACAAGATCCTGCTGGTCAATCGAGTCGCCAAGAAAAGAGGTAACTCGCTTCACTAGAGTTGCAAGAATTTCGTGGTTATTCCATGATAGCCATACCAAATTCCCTTCGATCTTATCTGTAGATTCATCGGAGGTTCTTACCAGATGATAAACATCCGTTCGTAAGCCAATTCGAAATTGTACATTTCGATCGTCCCCTGCCATGTCCCTAATGGCATTCAATAGGGCGGAAATGTTTTTTATGTCCTCTGGTCTACCTTCCCACCCGCGATCAAGGTCATCCAAGTAAATTCGGACCTTTTTGTGCCGAAGGAAGTTTTCGATTAACTTCTTCGAATCCTTGGGGGAAGTCCCAGCCGCGTCTTGAAGCTTTGCATATAGAACAGATATCAGCTGGCGGGCACCGCCTTGAATTTTTGAAACTGTGCTAGCGTCTTCGTACAGATTGCAACCTTCGAGTGCTTTTCTTACTATAAGAGTCGAAAGACCTGTTTTCCAATTTTCAATCAGTTGTAGAAAACTGTTCGCTTTCGTGTCAATGTTTCCAAAAACATCATTTGGGCGCACCCAAAGAGACAAAACCTCATCCTCGAGGTCTTCGAGGTGGCAAATTTTCAGAAGTGCGCTCTTTCCGACGCCCTTATACCCAACCACTACTCGAATTGGGAGGTCGGCTTTCAAGCTTTCATAGGCTTTGTTTCGGAAAAAATACTCTTTTAGCCGCTCGGGGTATTCGTTCTCCGCGTCTTCTGCACCAAAGAGATTGGAAATTGTTTCGTCATCAAATGTTAGCATCTAGAAACCTTTGTTGCATAATTTCATCGTGTTCGCCATCGACGGGACTAGTATAAACTACGTTTTTCGCTTTTCCAGTGCGGTATGGTTCGCTGTTCACTTGCCACCTTCCCCAACCTCTGCTATGCGGCACCAATCCTGACAGGCCTCGGATTCGTTCCGGGGCCGTTATCTTTGTCGGGACATTCGACCCAGGGACCTTCGGGGCCCTTCATCGGTCACCTGAACCCGGCGCGGATGCGCCAAGGCAGGGGGCTTTAACATAGCTGGGCCAAAGATAATAACCTAAGGCTCGGCACGCTAAACGGAAGACAGAAAGCATGGCACTTAAGTCGTATAAACCGACGACGCCGGGCCAGCGTGGGCTGGTTCTGATCGACCGTTCGGAGCTTTGGAAAGGGCGTCCGGTCAAGTCTCTCACTGAGGGTTTGACCAAATCGGGCGGCCGGAACAACACCGGACGGATCACTTCTCGCCGCCGTGGTGGTGGCGCAAAGCGTCTTTACCGGATCGTTGACTTCAAACGGAATAAATTTGATGTCGCCGCGACCGTCGAGCGCATTGAATATGACCCCAACCGGACTGCCTTCATCGCATTGGTGAAGTACGAAGACGGCGAGCAGGCTTATATCCTCGCGCCGCAGCGTCTGGCAGTTGGTGACAAGGTCATCGCCTCCGCAAAGGCAGACATCAAGCCGGGCAACGCAATGCCGTTCTCGGGCATGCCGATCGGTACCATCGTTCACAACATCGAAATGAAGCCCGGCAAAGGCGGCCAGATCGCCCGTGCAGCCGGTACTTACGCTCAGTTCGTTGGTCGTGATGGTGGCTACGCTCAGATCCGCCTGTCCTCGGGCGAACTGCGCTTGGTCCGTCAGGAATGCATGGCCACCGTTGGTGCCGTGTCCAACCCCGACAACTCCAACCAAAACTACGGTAAAGCCGGTCGTATGCGCCACAAGGGCAAGCGTCCGAGCGTCCGTGGTGTGGTTATGAACCCGATCGACCACCCCCATGGTGGTGGTGAAGGTCGGACCTCCGGTGGTCGTCACCCGGTGACCCCATGGGGTAAGCCGACCAAGGGTAAGCGCACCCGCAACACCAACAAGGCGTCGCAGAAGCTGATCATCCGCTCGCGTCACGCTAAGAAGAAAGGGCGCTAATCTATGACTCGCTCTGTATGGAAAGGCCCCTTCGTCGATGCTTACGTGCTGAAAAAAGCCGAAGCAGCGCGCGAATCCGGCCGCAATGAAGTGATCAAGATCTGGTCCCGTCGTTCCACCATTCTGCCCCAGTTCGTGGGTCTGACCTTTGGTGTGTACAACGGCCAGAAGCACATTCCCGTCAACGTCTCGGAAGACATGATTGGTCAGAAGTTCGGTGAGTATTCCCCGACCCGCACCTATTATGGTCACGCCGCTGACAAAAAAGCGAAGCGGAAGTAAGTCATGGGCAAGGATAAAAACCCCCGCCGCGTGGCAGACAACGAAGCAATGGCGAAAATCCGCATGCTTCGCACCAGCCCGCAGAAACTGAACCTGGTGGCTCAGATGATCCGTGGCAAGAAAGTGGACAAGGCTCTGACCGACCTCACTTTCTCCAACAAGCGGATCGCACAGGACGTGAAGAAATGCCTTCAGTCCGCCATCGCGAACGCCGAAAATAACCACAACCTTGACGTCGATGAACTGATCGTCGCCGAGGCATGGGTCGGCAAGAACCTGACCATGAAGCGCGGTCGTCCGCGGGCCCGTGGTCGCTTCGGCAAGATCCTGAAGCCGTTCGCTGAGATCACCATCAAGGTGCGTCAAGTTGAGGAGCAAGCCTAATGGGACATAAAGTCAATCCGGTTGGCATGCGCCTGCAGATCAACCGCACCTGGGACAGCCGCTGGTACGCTGACACCAAGGACTACGGTGATCTCCTCCTCGAGGACATCAAGATCCGTGAGTTCATCAAGGAAGAGTGCAAGCAGGCCGGTGTTGCCCGCGTGATCATCGAACGCCCCCACAAGAAGTGCCGTGTGACCATTCACACCGCGCGTCCGGGCGTGATCATCGGCAAAAAAGGCGCGGACATCGAAGTTCTTCGCAGGAAGATCGCTTCCATGACCGAGTCCGAGCTGCACCTGAACATTGTTGAGGTTCGCAAGCCGGAACTCGACGCACAGCTCGTTGGCGAGTCCATCGCCCAGCAGCTGGAGCGCCGTGTGTCCTTCCGTCGCGCGATGAAGCGGGCCGTGCAGAACGCCATGCGCATGGGCGCCCTGGGTATCCGGGTGAACGTCGCTGGTCGTCTGGGCGGTGCAGAAATCGCACGGACCGAATGGTACCGTGAAGGTCGTGTGCCGTTGCACACCCTGCGCGCAGACATCGATTACGCACACTCTGAAGCATCCACCCCCTATGGTATCATCGGTATCAAGGTCTGGATCTTCAAAGGTGAGATCATGGAGCATGATCCTCAGGCGCGTGATCGCAAGGCTCAGGAACTCCAGGACGGTCCGGCACCTCGCGGTGCAGGCGGCAACCGTCGTGGCGATCGCTAAGGAGAACGCGACATGCTTCAGCCAAAGCGTACTAAATTCCGCAAGATGCACAAAGGCCGGATCAAAGGCCTCGCAAAAGGCGGTTCCGACCTGAACTTCGGCACCTACGGCCTGAAGGCAGTGACACCCGAGCGTGTGACCGCCCGTCAGATCGAAGCTGCGCGTCGTGCAATGACCCGTCACATGAAACGTCAAGGTCGTGTCTGGATCCGTATCTTCCCGGACACCCCGGTGACCTCCAAGCCCGTCGAAGTGCGTATGGGTAAAGGTAAAGGCTCCGTGGACTTCTGGGCGTGCAAAGTGAAGCCGGGCCGCGTGATGTTTGAAATTGACGGCGTCAATGAAGACATCGCCCGCGAAGCTCTGCGCCTCGCAGCTATGAAGCTGCCGGTTCAGACCCGCATCGTGGTGCGCGAAGACTGGTAATCCCGGTTTTCCGTAACTGATTAAGCCCCCCGTCAGGCAACTGGCGGGGGGCTTTTCGTTTGATACGGCGGCCCTGCGGACGGGTGGTTCAACCGGGCAGAGCGCCGCGCAGTTCCTCATAGCTGATTGCCACATGCGCCAGATACGCAGGGCGTTCCATCAGGCGCTCATAATACCGCCGCAAATTTGGCAGCTTCGGGCGCGCGATATCGATGTCAAAATATCGATAGAGCACATGCCCCATCTGAATGTCTGCCAAGGTGAAACTATCGCCAGAAAGCCAAGTGTTGTGCTGCAGGTGCTCCTCGGCGATCAATAAATTTGCGTGAAGAGCGCGAAGGGCAGGGGCGATGGCCTCCGGGTCTTTGTCGGCTTCCGGCGTGCGGACAACCCGCCAAAAGACCGGCCCCGTAAACTGCAGCGCGACATTGAGCTTGGCCCATTCTGCCCATTTATCCACCTGTGCGCGCTCTGCGGGGGCTTTGGGCCAAAAGGAGGAGGGCCCGTAGCGATCTGCCAGATAGCGCAGAATTGCGCCCGTCTCCCATAAGGCTTCCCCACCGTTATCTTTTAGGACGGGAACCGTACGGTTTGGATTCATCCTCGCAAAGCTATCCGTGTCGGTCACCCCATAGATAAAGCCCGCATCATGGCGGACCGCCTCAAGGTTCAGCTCTTCAACGCACCACATCAAGGCCTGAACATTTGATGATGATCTGCGCCCCCAAATTTCCAGCATTGCGGTGACCTTTCTGCGTGTTTGATATGCGGCGATGCTAAGGCGCTGCACCGCCAAAGAAAATCTCCTTGTTCTGGGATGTTGATGGCGGCGGTTAGTATCGGCTCGGGTGGGTGAATTCACGCTGGTCTCATGCTGAATTGGTCAATTGTTCATGAATTGTTCCTATGGTTGGTGCTGCGTGGATGACACGCGTTTTGACCGAACGAGGCTGCATCATGATACCCATACGACGCGTTTTGCTCTGCAGTTTGGTCCTAAGCCTGAGTGTTGTTATGTCCTGCACACAAGAGCCTCTTTCTATCGACAGTTCTGACCCGTCGCAGGTCACCCGGATCTCTCAGGCGCCCTATCGGTATCAGGATGCCACCTATTGGACGTTGGCCAATGGCTGCACCTATTCCCGCGGGATTTCAGGCGGCGGAGGCTGGCGTTGGTTCTTGGTGGGGAATCCAATGGCATCGGATCGGGGCATGGTGATCGAGGGCTGCGCCTATGTTTTTGATGACCCTCCCAGAGCTGACCGCTGAGAACTATTCATTCAGATTCTGCACATAAACTCCGGCTCGGAATAGAAACCAACAAAAAGGGAGCTTCCTCATGAAGTTCGTAACCAGTGTCGCCACCGCCGTCGCCCTTGCTCTTGGAGGGGCCGCGCAGGCCGCAGATGTCATGTTGTTGACCGAGGATTACGCGCCCATGAATTTTGAGCGCGACGGCGAAATCGTCGGCATCGGTGCGGATCAGGTGTTTGAAATGATGAACCGTGCCGGGATCACCTATGAGGCGGAACTGACGCAATGGTCACGCGCCATCGGTCAGGCGGAACGCCGCCCCAATACTTGCGTGTTCAGCACCACGCACACCGAAGAGCGTGACCCGAACTTTCTGTGGGTTGAACCTCTGGCGAGCGACAGCACCATTCTGGTGCGCAAGGCGGGCAGCGATATCGCTCCGGCCTCAATCGACGATGCGCGCGGATATCGAACCGGCACCCAGACCGGGGACTACACGGTTGGAGTGCTGGAGGAGGCAGGGTTTGAGGCGATCGATCTCGCGCCCTCGCAATCTGCGACGCTCAAAAAACTGCTTCAGGGCCGTATTGATCTGATGGCGACCTCTGGTTCGTTCCTAGAGGCAGCACTTGCCGATGGGGCCGAGATCGAAGAGGCGCTGGTGATTTCGACAACCACCATGTCGGTGGCCTGTAGCCACAAGACCGATCAGGCCCTTGTCGCACGTATGCAAGAGGCGCTGCAGAGCATGATTGACGACGGCACGCAGGCCGAAATCATGGCGAAATACGAATAACCGGTCACCCTGTATGATACAGCACACGCCTACGTCTGGCGTGTGCACCCTTGCAAGAAGAGATCTGGAATGCGGGGCCTCTCGCCAAACCTGTCGCGCTTGCGCTATGAGAGCGCCATGGCCCAGATCGATTCCCTCTTTGTGACCCGCCTTTACCGGGCTGCGCTCTCCGAGCACGGCCCCAAGATTGACCCGCAGGAGATGGAAGCCTCCTGCATCACCATCGCCGAGGATGACGAGGCGGGGCAGGACTGGTGCGAGGAAAACGGCTATCCCGGCTATACCTCCTATGCGTCGCTCACCGATCTGCCGTGGCGGTTTCCGATCTTTGCCGATCTGGTCAAGTCGCTGGATGCGCATGTCGCGGCCTTTGCGCAGGATCTGGAACTCAATCTCGACGGGCGTGAACTGAAGCTGGAGGATCTTTGGATCAACATCCTGCCCGAAGGCGGCACCCATGCCAGCCACATCCACCCGCATTCCGTGATTTCTGGCACTACCTATGTGTCGATGCCGGACGGGGCCTCGGCGCTGAAACTGGAAGATCCGCGTCACGCGATGATGATGGCGCACCCGCCCCGCACCAAAGACTGTCGCCGTGAGCTGCGCACCTTTGTCTACGAGGCACCAAATGTGGGCGATGTCCTCTTGTGGGAGAGCTTCATTCGCCATGAGGTGCCGATGAACATGTCCGAAGACGAGCGGATTTCCGTGTCTTTCAATTACGCTTGGGCCTGAGCGCGCCAGACAGATTGTAAATACCCGCAAAGCTGCATAGCCTCTCGGAAAACACTTCCGAGAGGCTTTTTCATGGCGCGGCGTTCACCTTTTGAAATCGGCGGCTTTCATATTCCGCCCGGCACCCGGCGCACGGTCGATCTGCCGGTGAGCGTGTTGTCCGACCATACGCCGGTCAATATGTCCGCCCATGTCATCCACGGCGCTGAGGACGGCCCGACGCTATTCGTGTCGGCGGCCATTCATGGAGATGAGGTGATCGGCGTGGAAATTGCCCGCCGCCTGTTGCGCAGCCGCCAGTTTTCGCGCTTGCGCGGCACGCTGATCGTTGTGCCCATCGTCAACACCTTCGGCTTTCTCAATCATTCGCGTTATCTGCCGGACCGGCGCGACCTCAATCGCTGTTTTCCCGGCAGCGAAGGCGGCTCACTCGCCAGCCGTCTGGCACATCTCTTTATGACCGAGATCGTGGCCCGCTCAGACCTTGGTATTGATCTGCATTCCGCTGCGATCCACCGCACAAACCTGCCGCAGATCCGCGTTTCTCCCAAGGCGCAAGAGACCCTCGCCTATGCTGATGCCTTTGGCGCGCCGGTGGTGATCCGCTCGGGCTTGCGCGATGGGTCCCTGCGCAAAGAAGCGCAAAAGGCGGGCGTTGATATTCTGCTCTATGAAGCAGGGGAGGGGCTGAGATTTGACGAGCAATCCGCCCGTGTTGGCGTTGCGGGTATCCTGCGGGTGATGCATGCGCTCGATATGATCCCTGAGGACGGCGTACCATTGGCCGAAGGCGTGCCGGTGCGCGCCGCTGATTCCGCGTGGGAGCGCGCGCCGGCAGGGGGGCTACTGCGCGCCTATAAAACAATCGGTGAGATGGTCGAACCCGGTGACGTGCTGGGGATCGTCGCTGATCCTTTCGGCGAGGAAGAGATGGAGCTGACCGCCAGCCAGACGGGCCTCATCATCGGCCGCGCCAACCTACCCATCGTGAACGAAGGGGATGCGTTGTTTCACATCGCCACCGTGAACTCAGCAACCGCTGAGCAGCAGATCGAAACGTTGAATGCGCAGCTTGATGGGGCAGCGATGTTTGATGAGGACGAGATTATTTGAGCAGGGAAGGGGCCAGCATAAAGATTTTCGGTCGTCCAAAGGGACGCGCATCTTTCCCTTGCCCTCCCAGCCCCCCTCCTGTAGAGGGACGCATCGCTCACCGCAATTCGCGAGTCGGATTGTGTCGGGCGATTCTTTTTCTGCATATCCTGCAGACGACATAACCCACCAGGGTAAAGGGTGACCCACCATAAGGGGCCCTCTGGTGCCAAGGAAAGGAACGCAAGGCGATGAACGCCAAGGATCTGCGCGACAAAACCGTGGACGAGCTCCGCGATGAACTCGCAAACCTCAAAAAAGAGAGCTTCAACCTGCGCTTTCAACAAGCGACTGGTCAGCTGGAAAACACTGCAGGCATCAAAGCGGCACGCCGCAACGCTGCTCGCGTGAAAACCATCCTGAACGAAAAAGCCGCAGCAGCGGCTGAATAAGGAGCTCTACAGATGCCCAAACGTATCCTGCAAGGCGTCGTGACCTCCGACGCAAACGCTCAGACCGTCACCGTGTCCGTGGAACGTCGTTTCACACACCCGGTTCTGAAGAAAACCATCCGTAAGTCCAAAAAGTACCGGGCTCACGATGAAAAGAACGCTTTCAAGGTCGGCGACTCCGTACGCATCATCGAATGCGCGCCGAAATCGAAAACGAAACGCTGGGAAGTTCTGGAAGCCTAAGAGCCTGAAATTCAGGCTCCTGGCGACTAGGCTTTTTAGCACAGTCGAAACCCTGGGGGATCACAGCACGCATCGCTGCCCCAAAGGTCGGGAGAAACCACATGATCCAGATGCAAACAAATCTGGATGTAGCTGATAACTCCGGCGCTCGCCGAGTTCAGTGCATCAAGGTTCTGGGTGGCTCCAAGCGTAAGTACGCTTCCGTTGGCGACATTATTGTCGTCTCGGTTAAAGAAGCCATCCCGCGCGGTCGCGTGAAGAAGGGTGACGTCCGTAAGGCCGTTGTCGTTCGCACCGCCAAAGAGGTCCGTCGTGAAGACGGCACCGCAATCCGTTTTGACCGCAACGCTGCTGTTATCCTGAATAACAACAACGAGCCGGTCGGCACCCGTATCTTCGGCCCGGTTGTTCGCGAACTTCGCGCGAAGAACTTCATGAAGATCATCTCGCTCGCTCCGGAGGTGCTCTAATGGCTGCTAAACTGCGCAAAGGCGACAAGGTCGTCGTGCTTGCTGGTCGCGATAAGGGCAAAGAAGGCACCATTGCCTCCGTTGACCCCAAAGCCGGTAAAGCTGTCGTAGATGGCGTGAACATGGCCATCCGTCACACCCGTCAGACCCAGACATCGCAAGGTGGCCGCCTGCCCAAGGCCCTGCCGATCGATCTTTCGAACCTGGCTCTGCTGGACTCCAACGGCAAAGCAACCCGCGTCGGCTTCCGCGAAGAAGACGGCAAGAAGGTGCGCTTTGCAAAAACCACCGGGGAGACTGTCTGATGCTTGACGATGCAACCTACACCCCGCGTCTGAAGACCCTCTACAAGGACACCATCCGTGGCGCCCTCAAAGAGGAATTCGGCTACAAGAACGAGATGATGATCCCTAAGCTGGATAAGATCGTTCTGAACATCGGCTGCGGCCGTGCAGCCGTCAAAGACAGCAAGAAGGCGAAATCGGCTCAGGAAGACCTGACCAAGATCGCCGGTCAGAAAGCGCTGACCACCGTTGCAAAGAACTCCATCGCTGGCTTCCGCGTTCGTGAAGGCATGCCGATGGGTGCAAAGGTGACCCTGCGTGGCGAGCGGATGTATGAATTCCTCGACCGTCTGATCACCATCGCGATGCCCCGGATCCGCGACTTCCGCGGTGTGTCCGGCACCTCTTTCGACGGTCGTGGCAACTACGCCCTTGGCCTGAAAGAGCACATCGTGTTCCCGGAAATCGATTTCGACAAGATCGACGAAGCCTGGGGCATGGACATCGTAATTGCCACCACCGCGAACACCGACGCGGAAGCTAAGGCGCTGTTGAAAGCTTTCAACATGCCCTTCAACAGCTGATCGCGGAGAGGAAGAGACCATGGCTAAAAAAGCAATGATCGAACGCGAGAAAAAGCGCGAGCGCTTGGTGGCCAAATACGCTGCCAAACGTGCCGAGCTTAAAGAGATCGCGAATGACGAATCCCGCCCGATGGAAGAGCGTTTCAAAGCGCGTCTGAAACTGGCGAAACTGCCGCGCAACAGCTCGGCAACCCGTCTGCATAACCGCTGCCAGCTGACCGGCCGTCCCCACGCTTACTACCGTAAGCTGAAGGTAAGCCGGATCGCTCTGCGGGAACTGGGCTCCAATGGCCAGATCCCCGGCATGGTGAAATCGAGCTGGTAAGGGAGAGACAATATGAACGATCCTATCGGCGATATGCTCACCCGTATCCGTAACTCTCAACTGCGTGGCAAATCCACTGTCATGACTCCGGCGTCCAAATTGCGCGCTTGGGTTCTGGATGTGCTGCAGTCCGAGGGCTACATCCGCGGCTATGAGAGCGCGACTGATGAACGCGGCCATCCGGCGCTGGAAATCAGCCTGAAGTACTACGAAGGCGAACCTGTTATTCGCGAACTGAAGCGGGTCTCCAAACCCGGTCGTCGCGTTTACATGGGCGTCAATGACATCCCGTCGGTCCGTCAGGGCCTGGGTGTGTCGATTGTCTCCACCCCCAAAGGTGTGATGTCGGATGCAAACGCACGCGCGGCCAACGTTGGTGGCGAAGTGCTTTGCACCGTCTTCTAAGGAGGCCTGTGCACAATGTCTCGTATTGGTAAAAAACCGGTCGACCTGCCCAGCGGTGTTTCCGCGAGCCTGTCCGGCCAGACCATCGAAGTGAAGGGCCCGAAAGGCGCCCAGACCTTCACCGCAACTGACGACGTCACCCTCACTGTTGAGGACAACGTGGTGAAAGTTGAGCCGCGCGGTAAATCCAAGCGCGCGCGTCAGCAGTGGGGCATGTCCCGCACCATGGTTGCCAACATGGTTCAGGGCGTCACCCAAGGTTTCAAGAAAGAGCTTGAAATTCAGGGTGTTGGTTACCGGGCTCAGATGCAGGGCAACACCCTGAAGCTGAACCTTGGCTACAGCCACGACGTCGATTTCACTGCTCCGGAAGGTGTCACCATCACCGCACCGAAGCAGACCGAAATCGTTGTGGAAGGTGCAGACGCGCAAGCGGTAGGCGAAGTGGCGGCGAAAATCCGCGACTGGCGTCGTCCCGAGCCCTACAAAGGCAAAGGCATCCGCTACAAAGGCGAGTTCATCTTCCGCAAGGAAGGCAAGAAGAAGTAAGGACAAGCAAAATGGCAAACAGCAAACGTACCCTGTTTCTGAAGCGTCGTCTGCGCGTCCGGAACAAGCTTCGCAAGGTGAACGCAGGTCGTCTGCGTCTCTCCGTGCACCGCTCGAACAAGAACATCTCTGTTCAGCTGATCGACGACGTCAAAGGTGTGACTCTCGCCGCAGCCTCGACCCTGGAAAAGGATCTTGGTTTTGTAGGCAAGAACAACATCGAAGCGGCAACCAAAGTGGGTTCCGTGATCGCAGAGCGCGCGAAAGCGGCTGGCGTGACCGAAGCATACTTCGATCGTGGCGGTTTCCTCTATCATGGCAAAGTGAAGGCTCTGGCCGACGCTGCGCGTGAAGGTGGTCTGAAGATCTAAGGATCAACCGGGCGTCCCGCTGGCCGGGGCGCCCGAGCGATTTTGGAAAGAGTGGACCGCCTTGGTGGTCCCGATGATCCGGGAGCAGGCCTTGCGGCAGGCTCACCAGGATTGGAACATTTGACGGGGCGGTCTGACTTCCTCGTCACATCATGAAGGAATGCCAAATGGCAGAACGTGAAAACCGCCGCGGCAACCGCCGCGATCGTGAAGAGACACCGGAGTTTGCAGATCGTCTGGTCGCGATCAACCGCGTGTCTAAAACCGTTAAGGGTGGTAAGCGCTTCGGCTTCGCCGCGCTCGTCGTCGTAGGTGACCAAAAAGGTCGCGTCGGCTTCGGCAAAGGTAAAGCCAAAGAGGTGCCCGAGGCGATCCGCAAGGCAACCGAGCAAGCCAAGCGCCAGATGATCCGCGTGCCGCTGAAAGAGGGTCGTACCCTGCACCACGACATGTACGGTCGCCACGGCGCCGGCAAAGTGGTCATGCGCACCGCTCCGGAAGGTACTGGTATCATCGCCGGTGGTCCGATGCGTGCCGTGTTTGAAATGCTGGGCATCAAGGACGTGGTTTCCAAGTCCGTTGGCTCTCAGAACCCTTACAACATGATCCGCGCCACCATCGACGGCCTGAAAAAAGAGCAGAGCCCGCGCTCTGTTGCTCAGCGTCGTGGCAAAAAGGTTGCTGACATCCTGCCCAAGCGGGACGAAGCACCTGCGGAAGCAGAAGCGTAAGGAGACTGATCCATGGCTAAAACCATCGTCGTGAAACAGATCGGTTCCCCGATCCGTCGCCCCGCCGAACAGCGCGCAACCCTGATCGGCCTGGGCCTGAACAAGATGCACAAAACCCGCGAACTGGAAGATACCCCTTCCGTACGCGGCATGATCAACAAGATCCCGCATCTGGTGGAAATCGTCGAAGAGCGCGGCTAAGCCTCTTTGTCGACATGCACTAAAGACGCCCTCGGAGAGATCCGGGGGCGTTTTCCTGTTGATAAGCGCGATGCGCCGGTGGGCGTGCGCCATCCTACGTGTGGTGCTTTGGCTTGGTGCCCGCAACACTGGTAGCGCAGCCAAAGAAGTGTTTCTTCATCTCGACCGAAAGACCATTTGCTCGCAATGCATCCGCAAAATATGTGCAGTCGCCAAAATTCTGCGTGTAGGCGCCGATCATGCTGAAATCATTCGCGCCGCGCAGGAAGTACCGCTCAATCAAAGGGAGCATCCTGTCGAGATAGAACCGATAGAAGGGCCGCAGCATCCATCCTTTGGGGTCGGAGGCCTCAATCAGGGAAAAGCTGCCGCCGGGTTTCAGGATGCGTGCGATCTGTCTTGCCAACTCGCTTTGTTGATCGGTGTTGAAGGTCTTCAGCCCAAAGGTCGAGACAAGTAAATCTGCATGGTTTGCGGGCAGATCGCTTTGCAGCGCGTTGGCTTCGATATGTGTGATCTTATCGGAATAGCTGCGATGCAACCGCTCAACGGCCTCAAGATGCATGCGATGCGAAATATCCAACGCGGTGATGGTCGCAACCTCGGGTATCCGGCGCAGCACGTAGGGCCAGACCTCGCCGGTTCCAGCCATCAAGTCGACCACAACAGGGTGCGGTCCAGCACGACGCGGCAGGCGCGCGACGCATTGATGTCGCCAGATCGCGACAAACCCAAACGAACTCACGGCGCTCCAGCTGCGGTAGCTTGAGGAACATCGATCAAAAAGGTCGGCGACAAATTCAGGGTCGTAAATGTCTTTGGCGGGTTCGGTCATGGCACCTTCGCAAGAGGTTGGTGTGCAAGGGAAAGAGAGAAAATCGGGTCTTTCGTTCACTCTCACGAAAGGGAGGGGGAATGTCAGGTGGGAAAATGCGGGTTAATAGATCGTCTATGCACCTGCAGCATAGCGGGTGTTCCGAACTGTCAGTTGTTAGCGCCAACACCCTGCCTTATCTTCGCAAGTGTCAAAGGAATTGAACAGAGACAACAAGAGCCGCGGAAACCCGTCCCGGCTAGAGATAAGGACCAAAACACATGGCACATGTACTGAACACAAACATCGCGTCTTCTTCCCTTTTTGCCCGCCTGCGTGGCGTGGCAGAGAATGCCCGCACCTCCTGGGCGCTCTACAAGGAATATAAGCGCACCTATGACGAGCTCGACGCGCTCACCGACCGTGATCTGGCAGACATCGGCATCCGCCGCTGCGATATCGCTGATCTGGCGCGCACCCACGTTTACGGCGCGTGAACGCTCGATCTCTGAGATAAGGCGGTCGCCATCCGATCCTCCTCCCTTAGGATGAGCAGCCCCATAAAAGCGCCTCCACATCGTGGGGGCGTTTTTGTTGCGCAAGGGGCGCGCGGTCCGGTAGGGGGATCTTTGCGTAGATAGGGCATTGTGTTCGGCGAGTTGCGCAACTCGCAGGCCGGTCGTGGCAGGCTGGCCAATCTGGAGCAGGACCCCCGGAGTGACGTCTGGGGGTGCAAGGTCAGATATCTGTTCTTCTTGGAGGGTGACGCCTCCGATCCACTTCCAAACTGGCGGCGCCGCCCTTTATCACTTTCAGCGCCCTCATCAGAAAGACAGCGGAAGAGACGCCGTAAAATACACCCCAATGGCGCATGACAGCGCCTGTGGGATTTACAACCGTGGCCGGGATGCGGCACGGTCCACTCAGTCTATCTGAGAGGAATGGCCATGTTTCGCGCCCGGCGCAGCCTGATTGCCCTGATTTGTCTGACTTTGGCCGCAGGCTGTATGAGCGATGACATCAGCGGCTCTAATCAGATCGGGGATTCACCGGAGGGGCGCGCGGCGTTGATGAGCGCGATTGAACCCGGACGCACCACTATTTCAGAGGTGATTGCTCTCTACGGGAAGCCCGTGGCCAAAAACCCGCAGGGTGGGCGGAACATGCAGGCGAATTTCTCCAGCTATTCTGGCGCGTCGGGGTATAGTGCGGTGCAGTATAATGCCGATACCGGCGTGATCTACCGCGTAGAAAACTACCGTTTCGATGCGGCGGCGCAGCGATATGTGCTGGAGGCGCGCAAGGACAGCTCTGGCGCGGGGCGCTCCGCCACGCCCAATACGCCTCCTGTGGCGCAGGCCAAGGCGCAAGTGATCGTCAGGAATGCCACTCCTTTTGCGCTGACATCGGTCAGCATCAGCCCCTGTGGCAAGCGCACCCCAGATGCCATGGCCCCCAAAGAGACCATCGACCCGGGTCAGACGCGTGCGTTTGCGGTGCAGCCCGGGTGCTATGACTATCACACCTGGGGCTATGAGTTGGGGCGTCTTCTGGGCGAGGTCTCGGTGACGGGCGGGACAGTCAATGTAAGGTCCGGTGCCAAAGAGACGGTCACCATCACCAGCGCGTTGAAGAAATAGCCCCGCGATATCGCGCGCTGCCTTGGGGCATCAGGCGGGCATCGGGTGAGGCCGCTCTTGATCCCGCACCGCATCCCGTCTATACGCCCCCGGTGGCCTTTTGTGCTGCAAGAATCAAAACCAAGAAATGCCGTGTCTGACCCTGATCGCTTCATGGGGTCACTTCCGGCTGTAGGAGAAGCGATATGAAACTCAATGAACTGCGCGACAACCCAGGTGCAGCCCCAAAACGGACCCGCGTTGGCCGTGGTCCGGGTTCCGGCAAAGGTAAAATGGGTGGCCGCGGTATCAAAGGTCAGAAGTCCCGTTCCGGTGTAGCGATCAACGGCTACGAGGGTGGCCAAATGCCGCTCTACCAGCGTCTGCCTAAGCGTGGCTTCAACAAGCCCAACGCCAAGAAATACGCTGTTGTGAACCTCGGCCTGATCCAGAAATTCATCGACGCAGGCAAGCTCGACGCAGCTTCTGTGACCGAAGACAGCCTGGTTGCATCCGGTCTGGTTCGTCGCAAGCTCGACGGCATCCGCGTGCTGGCCAAAGGTGAATTCACCGCAAAAGCGACCATCGCTGTGACCGGTGCCTCCAAAGCTGCCGTTGAGGCAGTCTCCAAGGCAGGCGGCGCCCTGACCGTGGCATCTGAGGCCGCAGCTGAGTAACGGCTTGTGAGCGGCGCGTAAGCCGCTTACATAAGTCATCAGTTTTCCCATACGCCGTCCGAGCCGGAAAACGGTTCCGGGCGGCGTTTTCGCAAGAAGAGACTCCTTTTATGGTATCAGCAGCAGAACAAATGGCGGCGAACACCAGCTGGGCAGCGCTCGGCAAGGCCACGGATCTGCGCAACCGCATCCTGTTTACGATCGGACTTTTGATTGTCTATCGTTTGGGCACTTGGATTCCCGTTCCGGGAATCGACGCCGATGCATTGCGCCAGTTCATGGACACCGCCGGGCAGGGCATTGGCGGTATGGTGTCGATGTTTACCGGTGGTGCATTGGGCCGCATGGGTATTTTTGCCCTGGGCATTATGCCCTACATCTCGGCCTCCATTATCGTGCAGTTGCTGACCTCCATGGTGCCCGCGCTCGAACAGCTCAAGAAAGAGGGCGAGCAGGGTCGCAAGAAGATCAACCAATACACCCGCTACGGCACCGTGGTGCTGGCAACCGCACAGGCTTATGGCCTTGCGGCTTCGCTGGAAGCGGGGGATATGGCTTTTGATCCGGGTCTTTATTTCCGCCTGTCGTGCATGATCACGCTGGTGGGCGGGACCATGTTCCTGATGTGGTTGGGTGAGCAGATCACCAACCGCGGCATCGGCAACGGTATCTCGCTGATTATCTTCGTGGGCATCATTGCGGAAATCCCGGCCGCGATTGCACAGTTCTTTGCCTCTGGCCGGTCTGGTGCGATCTCTCCGGCGGTGATCATCGCGGTCATCGTGATGGTGGTTGCAGTGATCATGTTCGTGGTCTTCATGGAGCGTGCGCTGCGCAAGATCCACATTCAGTACCCGCGCCGCCAAGTCGGCATGAAGGTCTATGATGGTGGCTCCTCGCATCTGCCCGTGAAGGTCAACCCGGCAGGCGTGATCCCGGCGATCTTTGCCTCCTCGCTGCTGTTGCTGCCGACCACGATCTCCACCTTTAGCCAGGGTTCCGCATCAAGCCCGGTGATGAGCTGGCTCTTGGCGAACTTTGGCCCCGGCCAACCGCTCTATCTGCTGTTCTTTACAGGGATGATCGTGTTCTTCGCGTATTTCTACACCTTCAACGTCTCGTTCAAGCCGGATGAAGTTGCGCAGAACCTGAAGAACCAGAACGGCTTTGTGCCCGGCATTCGTCCCGGCAAGAAGACTGCGGAATACATCGAATATGTGGTGAACCGCATCCTTGTGCTCGGGTCAGCCTATCTCGCACTGGTGTGTTTGCTGCCGGAGATTTTGCGCAACAATTTCGCCATTCCGGTTTACTTTGGCGGTACCTCGGTTCTGATTGTGGTCTCTGTGACCATGGATACGATCCAACAGGTACAGAGCCATCTTCTCGCGCACCAATACGAAGGCCTCATTGAGAAGAGCCAACTGCGCGGTCGTAACAAGAAACGCACCAAACGGGGACCGTCTCGCCGATGACCAATATCATTCTCTTGGGCCCGCCGGGCGCAGGCAAAGGAACACAGGCCAGCCATTTGGTTGAAAGCCGCAACATGACTCAGCTCTCCACCGGTGACATGCTGCGCGCTGCGCAGTCCTCCGGCTCCGAGATGGGCAAGAAAGTTGCCGCGATCATGGCCGAGGGCAAACTTGTCACCGACCAGATCGTGATCGGTCTGATCCGTGAACGCCTGCAGGAGGGTTCAGAGGGTGGTTTCATCTTCGACGGCTTCCCGCGCACTCTGGCGCAAGCGGATGCGCTTGAGAAACTTCTGGCGGAAATGGATCTGAAGCTCGATGCAGTGATCGAGATGCAGGTCGATGACGAGGTGCTGGTAAAGCGCATCGTCAACCGTGCCGAAGAGGCGCGCGCTGCGGGCAAAGAAGCGCGTGCGGACGACAACGAGGAATCCGTACGGATTCGCCTGATGGAATACTACAAAAAGACCTCGCCGTTGATTGGCTACTACTGGGCCAAGGGCAACCTGCAGCGCCTCGACGGTATGGCCTCCATTGATGAGGTGCAAAAATCCATCGCGTGGATCTTGGGCGAGTAAGCCTGATTCTCATCGCAGAATTTCTCGACAGGCTGCCCATGGGCGGCCTGTTTTTCTTTTGGGGCAGGGGGCGCAAGGCAGGGGCGATATGCTCTCAAATTGGGCATTGCTGACTCTGCCGAGATGGTCGATACTTGCGTGACGCAACAGGAGTTACAGCCCACGCCGTTTCCTTCCGGTTTGAGGGTTGACCCATCCGCCAAATCCACATACGAACCCACATCCCTGCTGGGAATCATTCCAGGCGGGCAATTTGCGTTGTCCACCTGATTACCTCGAGACATGCGAGACCCTTTGGCACACGCCAATTGGTCGAGTGTTGTGAAAAAAGGTTCTGGAGCTACGGAACCGCAACCAAAAAGGAAAGTGACACGTGGCACGTATTGCCGGCGTTAACATCCCGACTGCCAAACGGGTCCCGATCGCCCTGACCTATATCACGGGTATCGGTCCTGCATCCGCCAAAGCCATCTGCGAGGCCGTGAACATCGACGTAACCCGTCGTGTGAACGAACTCTCCGACGCAGAAGTTCTGGCGATTCGCGAACATATCGACGCAACCTTCACCGTTGAAGGTGACCTGCGTCGTGAAGTGCAGATGAACATCAAGCGCCTGATGGACCTGGGCTGCTACCGTGGCCTGCGCCACCGTCGCAACCTGCCGGTTCGCGGTCAGCGTACCCACACCAACGCTCGTACTCGCAAAGGCCCCGCAAAGGCCATTGCTGGTAAGAAGAAGTAAGGGAGGGTCCTGACAGATGGCACGTGATAAAACCCGCACGAAGCGTAAAGAGCGTAAGAACATCGCAACGGGCGTTGCCCATGTGAACTCTTCGTTCAACAACACCAAGATCCTGATCTCTGACGTTCAGGGCAACGCGATCTCCTGGTCCTCCGCTGGCACCATGGGCTTCAAGGGCTCTCGTAAGTCCACGCCCTATGCTGCGCAGATGGCTGCAGAAGACGCGGGCCGCAAGGCTCAGGATCACGGCGTAAAGACCCTTGAGGTCGAGGTTCAAGGCCCCGGTTCGGGTCGTGAATCCGCCCTGCGCGCGCTGGCCGCAATCGGCTTCAACATCACCAACATTCGTGATGTGACCCCGATCGCCCACAACGGCTGCCGCCCGCCGAAGCGCCGCCGCGTCTAAGCGACAGCAAAGAATACTGGGGCCTTGCCATGTGCAGGGCCTCAGTTCGTCATTAGAAACCTCGGGCGTCTGATCCTTTGGACATGGGGTTCAGACAGGAATGGAGGGAACGCATGATCCATAAGAATTGGGCAGAATTGATCAAGCCCACGCAGCTTGAGGTGAAACCGGGCAATGATCCGGCACGTCAGGCAACGCTCGTTGCGGAACCGCTGGAGCGTGGCTTTGGTCTGACGCTCGGCAACGCACTGCGCCGCATCCTGATGAGCTCGCTGCAAGGCGCGGCCATCACATCCGTTCAGATCGACAACGTGCTGCACGAGTTTTCCTCCGTGGCCGGTGTTCGTGAAGACGTCACAGACATCATCCTGAACCTCAAGCAGGTTTCCCTGCGCATGGAAGTCGAAGGGCCCAAGCGCCTGTCGATCAATGCCAAAGGTCCGGCCGTCGTCACCGCAGGCGACATTGCCGAAACCGCTGGCATCGAGGTTCTGAACCGCGAGCACGTCATCTGCCACCTCGACGATGGTGCGGATCTGTTCATGGAACTGACCGTCAACACCGGCAAAGGCTATGTCTCTGCCGACAAGAACAAGCCCGAGGACGCTCCGATTGGTCTGATCCCGATCGACGCAATCTACTCCCCGGTCAAGAAGGTCTCCTACGACGTTCAGCCCACCCGTGAGGGCCAGGTGCTAGACTATGACAAGCTGACCCTCAAAGTTGACACCGACGGCTCCATCACGCCCGAGGACGCGCTGGCTTTTGCAGCCCGCATCCTGCAGGACCAGCTGTCGATCTTCGTGAACTTCGACGAGCCGGAATCCGCAGGCCGTCAGGACGAGGACGATGGTCTCGAGTTCAACCCGCTTCTCCTGAAGAAAGTGGACGAGCTGGAACTGTCCGTGCGTTCGGCAAACTGCCTGAAGAACGACAACATCGTCTATATCGGCGATCTGATCCAGAAAACCGAAGCCGAGATGCTCCGCACCCCGAACTTCGGCCGCAAGTCCTTGAACGAGATCAAGGAAGTGCTGTCTGGCATGGGTCTGCACCTCGGTATGGACGTCGAGGACTGGCCGCCGGACAATATCGAAGAGCTGGCCAAGAAATTCGAAGACAGCTTCTAAGCTGGACTTTCGATCTGAGGGGGGCTAAGGCCCCCTTCAAAATTCCCGGACCTGCCGGGGAAAATCTGGGCCTTCCGCCCCAAGGTGAGCAGCCGACACGCATCAGCTGCCTGACAAAGCAAAACGCAAGTTAAAGGATATAGAAAATGCGTCACGCACGTGGTTATCGCCGCCTGAACCGTACTCACGAGCACCGTAAGGCCCTGTTCTCCAACATGGCTGGCTCGCTGATCGAACACGAACAGATCAAGACCACCCTTCCCAAAGCAAAAGAACTACGTCCGATCATCGAAAAGATGATCACGCTGGCAAAGCGCGGCGACCTGCACGCCCGTCGTCAGGCCGCTTCCAAGCTGAAAGAGGACAAGGACGTCGCGAAACTGTTCGAAGTCCTGGGCCCGCGCTACAAGGATCGTCAGGGCGGTTACGTCCGCATCCTGAAGGCCGGTTTCCGTTATGGTGACATGGCGCCTATGGCGATCATCGAATTCGTAGACCGCGACGTTTCCGCAAAAGGCGCAGCCGATAAGGCCCGTCTGGCAGAAATCGAAGCCGTCGAAGACGAAGAATAAGATCTCGCGGTCATCTGACCGTCTGCCTTTCCCCCGCTCTGGCAACAGGGCGGGGGTTTTTGTTTGAATGATGACGATGTCTCGTCCGACCGTTAGGCCAGACAATCCCCGATTTTCCCCTCGGGAGATGTTTGTATTGTCATCGCGGGTCTTGGCCGTTGCCGAGCAAAGAGATTTTGTTCTTATTGTTCAATACGGGTTTGAGGTGATTAATGGCAGTTCTTGAAACACTCTTTGCTTTTTTAGGTCTTGGGTACTCTGCGTCGCAGAATTCCGAAAACCGTCGGCTTAAAGCCGCCGCGTTAATCGCAAATGTCGAAGCGAATACCAGATCAGCGGCGTTGCTAGCGGATTTCGAAGCAACTCGCCTTTTGAGAAAGGCAGAAGGGCTATACAACGATCCCCGGAACGTGATTGGCCCACTCTTAGAGATGCGCGCCCAATGTGACCAAGTATTGAATTTGGTTGTCGAAAACCGGAAGCTCCTGAAAGAAAAGGGAGCGAATGAACAGGTATTGATAGAACTTGAGAACTGGTCGGCCAACTCCGGCCTGATGAAGTCTCAAGTGGAATTGGCTGCCGATCAAATTGACAGCCTTCTTAGCGGTTAATCCGCCGCTTTTTTCACAAACTGGCTCTTGAGGCCCATCTGCCCGATGCCCGGTACCTTGCAGTCGATATCGTGATCGCCGTCGACCAGACGGATGCCGCGCACTTTGGTACCGACTTTGACCACAGAAGAGGACCCTTTGACCTTCAGGTCCTTGATCACTGTCACCGTGTCGCCATCCACCAGAACATTGCCCACACTGTCGCGCACCACCGGCGCGTCTGTGTCTGCCTCAGCAGACCATTCATGGCCGCACTCGGGGCAGACCAGCAGGGCGTCCATCGCGTATGTATAGACCGAGGCGCATTCGGGGCAGGGGGGCAAGGTATCTGTCATGACACTCCCCATACTCCCTAGCCCCGCCTGCGCCTAGTCAAATGTTGCCCGACGCCTACGCCTCGCGCGGGTCATGAAGATACATGCGCCAATTGTGCTCAGGCGCAAAACCCAGCAATCGCTCGGCCTTCTCAATGCAATAAAAGGTCTCATCCTCTCCCATCTCCTTGGCGGGGATGCCGTCATAGTAATGGGTGATGATTTCCGAGGTGGTCAGGTTCACTGAGTGATCGCTGTTGGCCACGTTAAAGATCTCATAGCCAAGGCCGTCGACTTCCAGACAGCGCTGCACCATCTGGCCAAGATCCCGCGCGTCGATATAGGCAAAGATGTTGCGCCGCCGCATGTCGGGATCGGCCATATAGGCGGGGAAGTTCGCCTTGTATTCATGCGGCTCGATCACATTATTGATGCGCAGCCCATAGATATCGGCACCGGTGCGGCGCTGGAAGCTCTGTGCGGCCTGCTCATTGGCGACCTTGGACATCGCATAGGCATCCTCGGGCACCACCGGGTGGTCCTCGTCGATGGGCAGATATTCGGGTTTGCGCTCACCGCCTGCAAAACAGATGCCATAGGTAGTCTCGGAGGAGGCAAAGATCACCTTGCGCACACCAGCCTTCAGCGCTGCGTCGATCACATTGTAAGTGCCGATGGTATTGATCCGGTAGCATTCATTATCTGAGGTCATCAAAAGGCGCGGCACGGCGGCGAAATGCACCACCGCGTCAAAGGGGGGCGGGGTTCGGTGATGCTCCATCTCGTCATAGCCCGCCCAAGCATGCATCACATCGTGCATCTGACCGGCATCCGAAATATCCGCGATGCGGTTGTCGACACCGGGCAGGTCCAGCGGTTTCAGATCCACGTTGACCACCCGATGCCCTCGCGCCAGCAAATAGGCAATCACATGACGCCCGGCCTTGCCAGACCCTCCGGTGAATAGAATACGCATGACGTCCTCCTCATATTTTTGCGGGAGGATAGCGTTAACAAGGCTTCGGTCCAGTGCACTCTTGCGTGATCCACCTCCCGCGCGCCTCAGACATTGTTTTCTGCGCTGCAGCGCCCTATCACCAATGCACAGCAACGCAAGGACAGCTTTGATGAACACAACACAGACCAAACCCCTCCTGACCCTCTTTGATCTGCAAGGTCTGGTCTTTGGCGTGTTGATGTGTTCGCTCGGCGTGGTGTTCCTTAAGGCCGCGGGGCTGGTGACCGGGCAGACGGCGGGGATTGCGTTGTTGCTCTCTTATGTGTTGCCGCTGGGTTTTGGGCCGCTGTTTTTTATGATCGGGATTCCGTTCCTGATCCTTGCATGGAGCAAACGCGGCGCGGTTTTTGCCCTGCGCACGGTGATGGTGGTTCTGGGGATCTCCGCCGGGGCGCAGATCCTGCCGCACTACCTGAGCTTTGATGCGCTGCACATCGGCGTTGCGGCGCTCTTGGGTGGGGCGTGCAGCGGAGCCGGGCTGATCGCGATCTTTCGCCACAATGCCTCTGCCGGTGGCATGACCATCCTTGGCATCATCATCGAGCACCGCACCGGGTTCAAGGCTGGCTGGTTCCAACTGGGCGTCGACGCTTGCGTTTTTGCCGCTGCGGCGCTGGTGCTGTCACCCGAACAGCTGATCTATTCGTTTATTGGTGCGATGTTCACCAACCTCTGCATCGTGTGGAATTTCGACGTCGCCCAAAGCGGCACAGGGCGCCCCGGCTATGGGCGCGCCACGCCCAAAGAGCCTAGCGCCGACTGAAAGCAAGGATGATCTGGCGCGCCTGACGCTGGAACAGGCCGGGGCCTTTGGGGGCGCCACCTGTGGCCTCAACCTCTGCAATCACGCGCCGCGCAAGCCAGATCGCAAAGATTCCAAAGATCACACCGCCCACCGCCTGACCGATCAATGCGCCGGATGCTCCATAAAAATGAGCGCCCAGCCACACCAGCGGGATGGTCCCGATGGTATTGCGCCCCCAGTTCAGCCAGGTGGAGTTGAACGGGCGGCCAAGGTTGTTGAAGCTGGCATTGGCCACAAAGATCGCTCCGTTAAAGAAGAACGCCAGCGCAAGCGGGCCGCAAAATAGATAGATCAGCGTAAGCGCGGTGCCGTCGGCGTCAAACAGTGCGGCAACATGCGTGCGCAGGGCAAACAGGATCGCCGTCATCACCGCCACAAAGATACCAGTGAACAGGAGCGCATCCCAAAACGCGCGCCGCACACGGGCAAAATTCCCCGCGCCGTAGTTCTGTCCGACAATTGGCCCCACAGCACCCGACAGCGCAAAGATGGTGCCAAAGGCCAGCGGCGACATCCGGGCGATAATCGCCATGCCCGCCACCGCATCCTCGCCAAACTCCGCCATGGCGCGGGTGACAAAGGCCTGTCCGACCGGGGTGGCCAACTGCGTGAGAATCGCCGGAAAGGAAATCGCAAAGATTGGCGCAAGCCCGGCGATGAACAGCGACAGCGGCGGGCGCTCCAACCCGCCGTGGTGGCGAAAGATCGGCCCCAAAGCAAAGACCGCAACCGCCACCCGCGAGGCGGCACTGGCAAGGGCCGCGCCGGTGAGTTCCATATTAAGGCCGAAGATCAGGATCGGGTCCAAGACCGCATTGACCAGCCCCCCGGCAATGGTGGCCATCATGGCGCGGCGCGCATCGCCATGGGCGCGCAGGATCGCCCCTCCCGCCATCCCCATCAACAGGAGCGGCAAGGTCGGCACGATGATTTTCAGATAGTCCACCGCCAGATCATGCGCCCGTCCGTTGGCCCCCAGAAGCGACACCAGAGGCGAGAGGTAAATCCAGATCACCACGGCAAAGAGAGCCGAGAAAACCCCGCCCCATATCAAGGCGTTAGAGGCCTGCTGCCGGGCCAGTACATGATCCCCCGCGCCCAAGGCCCGCGCCACCAACGCACCTGCCGCAATGGCAATCCCGATGTTGAATGAGGTGGTGAAAAACAGGATCGCACCGGCATAGCCCACGGCCGCCGCCAGCTCTTCTTTGCCGAGCATGGCGATAAAGACCATGTCGATGAAATCCACCGCAAACACCGCCATCAACCCCACCGAGGAGGTGAGCGACATCACCGTGATATGGCGCAGCAAATTGCCTTTGAGAAACTTGGCCTGTTGCATGCAGGGATCTCCGTCATCTTGGTCTTTGCGGAGCATCCGCTGGTCCTATTTAGTCGCAAGGCGCGCAGGTACAAACCCTTTCCCGTCCGTGTTCCTCCCGGTGCCTGCGATGAAATCATGGCAATTTTTGGGGATCGACAGGGGCGCGAATCTTCGCTAGCGTCCGGCGCATGACCCAACAGTTCGCTCAGTTCTGGTATTACTTTTATCCGCGCCACATGGCGGACGGAGGGTCTTCGCGTTTCTGAATTGAACTGACAGAAACACCAGAATACCGCACCAAACCGCCCCGGGACCAAGGGCGGTTTTTTGTTGTCCAGAGGTCCAGACGGGGCACCCGCCAAAGGAAAGCCCCGATGACAACGCTCTCTGCGACCCCGACAAATGACCTCCGGATTACCGATATGCAGGAATTGATCTGCCCCGAAGCCCTCGCGGTGAAACACCCGCTGACCGATGCCGCGCGCGAGACCGTCCTGTCCGCACGCGCCAGCATTCAAAAGATCCTGCATGGTGTGGACGACCGGCTGGTCGTGGTGGTTGGTCCCTGTTCCATCCACGACCCCGAGGCCGCGCTGGACTACGCCCGCCGCCTCGCCCCTCTGCGCGCCGAGCTGGGCGATGAGCTCGAGATCGTGATGCGGGTCTACTTTGAAAAACCCCGCACCATTGCAGGCTGGAAGGGGCTGATCAACGACCCCGACCTCGACGGGTCTTTCCGCATCAATAAGGGCTTGTCGATTGCCCGCAAACTCTGCCTTGACCTGAGCGAGATGGGCCTGCCGGTGGGGACCGAATTCCTCGATGCGGCGGTGCCGCAATACATCAGCGATCTGGTCAGCTGGGCCGCGATTGGCGCCCGCACCACCGAGAGCCAGATCCACCGCGAGATGGCCTCGGGCCTGAGCTGCCCGGTGGGGTTCAAGAACGGCACCCGCGGCAATGTGCAGATTGCCATCGACGCGGTGCGCTCTGCAGCCACACCGCATCATTTCATGGCGCTGGCGCCTTCGGGCCTCGCGGCGATTGCCGCCACGGCTGGCAACCCCGATTGCCATATCATCCTGCGCGGGGGCGGTGGCACCAACTATGACGCGGCCAGCATTGATGCCGCCTGCCAAAAGGCCGCAGCCGATGGCATCCGCCCGCAGGTGATGATCGACGCAAGCCATGCCAACTCCGCCAAAGACCCGGCCAAACAGCCCGAGGTGCTTTCGGATGTGGCCGATCAGATGGCGCAGGGCGAAACCCGCATCACCGGCATCATGATCGAAAGCCATCTGGTGCATGGCCGCCAGGACCTGCCCTCGGGCGGCGATTTGTCGACCCTCACCTACGGTCAGTCGATCACTGACGGCTGCATCGGCTGGGAGGAAACCGAAACCCAGCTGCGCAAACTGGCACAGGCGGTGGACAGCCGCCGTGCCCTCGGCGCGCGCCTTGCTGGCTGATTGGGGACTGGGGCGGCGCAATCCCGCCCCCTTCATCTTCTAACCCAAAATATCCCGGGGTGAACTGACCGCAGGTCAGGAGGGGCAGCGCCCCTTAAGCCCCGGTTTTTCTGCACATGCTTGCAATCACCTGTCCGCCTCCGCATATCATCAGAACCGAAATAATATGTCCGGAGGCCCCATGATCCGCAGTCTTGCCCTTCCCCTGACCCTCGCTCTGGTGACCAGCTTGCCGCTTGCGGCGCAGGCAGAGACCAAAGTCCCGCAGAGCCAGACCGAGATTTCACTGGGGTTTGCGCCACTGGTCAACGAGGCCGCACCGGCGGTTGTGAATATTTACGCCAAGATCATCCGACAGGACCGCGCTCGCAGCCCCTTTGCGGATGATCCGTTCTTTGATGATTTCTTTCGCCAGTTTGCCCAGCCGCGCCCGAGGGTGCAGAACTCGCTCGGCTCTGGCGTGATCCTCTCCGAGGATGGCATCGTGGTCTCAAATTATCACGTGGTCGGAGAGGCGTCCGATATCCGCGTGGTGACCAATGATCGGCGCGAGTATCAGGCCGAGGTGATCCTTGCGGATCAGGCGTCCGATCTGGCGATCTTGCAGTTGAAAGACGCCGAAGGCTTGCCATTCCTTGGCCTGCGCAACAGCGATGAGGTCGAGGTGGGCGAGCTGACCCTGGCCATCGGCAACCCCTTTGGGGTGGGGCAGACGGTGTCCTCGGGCATTATCTCGGGCCTTGCGCGCACGGGCACCGGCGGCGGGCAGGGGTTTGGCTATTACATCCAGACCGATGCGCCGATCAATCCGGGCAACTCTGGTGGGGCGCTGATTGATGTGAATGGTGATCTCATTGGCATCAACACCCGTATCCTCAGCCGCTCGGGCGGCTCCAATGGTATTGGCTTCGCCATCCCGGCCAATCTGGTGCGCGAATTTGTGCGTCAGGCGCGTGAGGGCGAAGGCGAATTTCAGCGCCCGTGGGCAGGGATGACAGGCCAGCCGGTGGATTCCGATCTGGCAGAAGCCTTGGGCCTTGGTCAGGTGGATGGGATGCTGATTTCTGAGCTGCATCCGCAAAGCCCCTTTGTCGAGGCGGGTTTTGAGGTGGGCGATGTGGTGCTGGCAGTGGACGGTGAGCCGGTGAACTCGCCCTCCGAGATGGCCTTTCGTCTGTCGGTGGCGGAACTGGGTGGCACCAGCGTGGTGACGCGGGTGCGTCAGGGCGAAACCGAGACCGTTGAGGTCGCGCTGATGGAAGCGCCCAATTCTCCGGCCGCTGATCCAATCACGCTGAACGAGCAAACCCCGATGCCGGGGCTGGTGGTGGGTCAGGTGAACCCGCAGGTCATCACCAAGATGCAGCTGCCGCTGTCGACCGAAGGGGTGGTGGTGATGGACCCCGGCCCCTATGCCGGGCGCGGCGGCGTGCGCGCGGGGGATTTGCTGCTGGCCATCAATGGCGAGGAGATCACAGCGCCCGAGGATGTGGCGAACCTTCTGATGAACAGTGGCCGCTGGATGCGGCTGGATCTGCTGCGACAGGGCCAGCGCGTGTCGTTGCGGTTCCGGCTCTAAGCGATGGCGGATCTGTTTGACAGCGGGGAGGCGGGCGCTCAGCGCGATCACGATGCGGCCAATGACGCTCCGCGCCCGCTCGCGGACCGGTTGCGGCCCCGCACGCTTGCCGAGGTGATCGGTCAGGAGCAGGTGCTGGGCGAAGAGGCACCGTTGGGGGTGATGCTGGCCTCTGGGAGCCTCTCGTCGCTCATTTTCTGGGGACCACCGGGGGGGGGCAAGACCACCATTGCGCGGCTGTTGGCGCAGGAAACCGATCTGCATTTTGTGCAGATCTCGGCGATCTTTACCGGTGTGCCGGACCTGAAGAAAGTGTTTGAGGCGGCTAAGATCCGGCGCCAGAACGGGCAGGGCACGCTGTTGTTTGTGGACGAGATCCACCGTTTCAACAAGGCCCAGCAGGACGGGTTCCTGCCGCATATGGAGGATGGCACCATCCTTCTGGTGGGGGCCACGACGGAAAACCCGAGTTTCGAGCTCAATGCCGCCGTGTTGTCGCGCTCGCAGGTTCTGGTGCTGGAACGTCTGAGCCTTGCGGATCTGGAGCGGCTGATGCAGCGCGCGGAAAAGGCACTGGAACGCCGGTTGCCGCTGTTGCCCGAGGCGCGCGATGCGCTGCATCAGATGGCCGATGGCGACGGGCGGGCGCTCTTAAATCTGATCGAGCAGGTCGCGGCTTGGAAGGTCGATCAGCCCCTCGGCCGCGAGGCGCTGGCAACGCGGCTGATGCGGCGGGCGGCGAAATATGACAAATCCGGCGATGAGCATTATAACCTTATCTCGGCGCTGCATAAATCGGTGCGTGGCTCAGACCCGGATGCGGCCCTTTATTGGTTTGCGCGGATGCTAGAGGGCGGCGAAGACCCCAAGTATCTGGCGCGGCGTCTGACCCGGATGGCGGTGGAGGACATTGCGCTTGCCGACCCGCAAGCGCAGGCGATCTGCCTGCAAGCTTGGGAAGCCTATGAGCGGCTTGGTTCGCCCGAGGGGGAGTTGGCGCTGGCGCAGGCGGTGATTTACCTCGCGCTCGCGCCCAAGACCAACGCAGGCTACATGGCCTATAAGGCGGCGCGGCGCTTGGCCAAGGAGACGGGGTCAGAGCCACCGCCCAAACATATTCTGAATGCGCCAACCAAGCTGATGGAAGAGCAGGGATATGGCAAAGGTTATGACTACGACCACAACGCCGAGGATGGATTTTCGGGGCAGAATTACTTTCCCGACGGGGTGAAACGACCTGTGCTCTATCAGCCGGTGGAACGCGGGTTTGAGCGCGAGCTGCGCAAGCGCACGGAGTTCTTTGCCAAGAAACGCATCCAGCGCCAAGGAGAGTAATTCAGGTTTTGCGGGCAAAACCTGAAGGCCTCCGGCGGGGATATTTGCGGTTAGAAGAGCCGGGGCGTCAGGCTGTCACCCGTACCCATGTGCCCATGCCCGCGGCGTGATGCGACAGCATATGGCAGTGAAACAGCCAATCACCCGGGTTATGGGCCTGAAAGGCGATCTCGCGGGTTTCTCCGCGCAGCATCAGGAGCGTGTCACGCAACGGACCGAGGGTGCCATCTGGCAGGACCTCGGAAAAATGCATGCCGTGCAGATGCATGGCATGTGGGAACTGGGTGTCGTTGACCATGCGGATGCGGATGGTCTCCCCCCGGCTTGCGGTGATCAGCGGCTCAATCGGGCGGCCTGCGGTGCCGTTGAAGGACCAGAACTGGCCCAATTGGGCGAGGTCCTGGCCAGAGAGGTCTTCGCCTTTGAAATTGGCGTTTTGCAGCCACGCCATCGCGCCGCCTTCGGTGATCAGATCGACGCTGCGGGCGGCGTTCAGATCGATGGGAAAGTCGGGATTGGGCGGTAGCGCAGTGGGCGCGGTGCGGCGGGTGCGGGTGCCGGATGACACCGGAAAGCGGGCCAGCTCATAGCCGCCATCGCGCTCAAACTGGAGGAGAAATGCGTCCTCGCCAGCCTTGGCAGTCACGTCGACAAAGAGGTCGATGCGCTGGGCGGGGGCGAGGACAAGTTGGTCCGGCAGCGGCATCGGCGTGGCCAGTGGCATGCCGTCATAGGCCATCACCCAGCCCTCAAGCCCTTGAAGGCCGAGGGTGAAAATGCGCGCATTGGCGCTGTTGATGAGGCGCAGGCGCAGGCGGTCGCCGGTTTTGACGGGGTGGTCCGCCACCATCTTGCCGTTGCACAAGAGCACATTGCCCATGCGGCCCGCGTGCGACAGATCATGCGGGGCATTGAACGCGGTATCGACCGCGGCCTCAGCCGTGACACGCAGGTCGTCAATCACCAGCGGCAGGTCCTGATCCACATCCGGCGCATCCGGTTCCTCGACGATCAACACGCCTTGCAGGCCGCGTTCGACCTGTTCCACCGATTGCGCGTGGGAATGGTACCAGTAGCTGCCCGCATCTGGCAGGACGAAATCATAGGTGAAGGTTTCACCGGGCTGGATCGGGTCCTGCGTGACGCCGGGCACCCCGTCCATGGCGTTATCGATGCGGATGCCGTGCCAATGGAGACTGGTGGGCTGTGACAGGCGGTTTTCGACCTCGGCCACCAGCTGTGCGCCCTGTTTCAGGCGCAGGGTTTCGCCCGGCATGGTGCCGTTGACGCACCACAGATCCGTGGCCGGGTAGTTTGGCGGGGCGATTTGCTGGGAGGCGGGCGCGAGGGTCAGGCGATGGGCCGTGGCGCGGGCCATACGGGGTAGGGCGGGGAGCGTGGCGAGGGCGGTGAGTCCTTGCAGGGCGTGACGTCGGCTGAGGCGCATAAGATGGGCTTTCATATCGTTTGCCTGAGCCTAACCAGCGAGGCGTTGGGAACAAGACTTCCACCCACTGGAAGCTGACGCAGTTGTGAACGGCCCGGTCTGCGTCTGGTGCAGAGCGGCCATGGGGCGCGATTGGGCCGCAAAACTTGACATCCAGCGCGCCTCGCGCGAAGGGAGCGGGCATGTTGATAACCGTGTTGAATGTGGCGCTGGGCGGCGCGATTGGGGCAAGCTGTCGCTACCTCGTGGGGGTGGGCGTGCTGCGCGTGCTCGGGCCGACCTCGTTTCCGCTGGGGGTGCTGGGGGTGAATATCCTTGGTTCTGCCCTGATGGGTGCTTTTGTGGTGCTGGCGGCGCATAAGGGGCTGACGCATCTGTCGCCCTTTGTGATGACCGGTGTTCTGGGCGGTTTCACCACGTTTTCGGCCTTCTCGCTGGAGGCGGTTACCTTGTTTGAGCGCGGGGCCTACGGGCAGGCCGCGCTTTATATTGGCCTCTCCGCAGGCCTGTCTATTGCAGCCCTTGCCCTTGGCATGATGGCGGCCAGAGGAGTGCTGACATGAACGGCGTGCAGATGATCACCGTCACCGAAGACGACGGCGGCCAGCGGATCGACCGCTGGTTGCGGCGGCTTTTCCCGCATGTGAACCAAGGCCGCATCGAGAAGATGTGCCGCAAGGGCGAGCTGCGTCTGGACGGGGGCCGTGTGAAGGCCAACACCCGCGTTGAGGCCGGACAGGTGGTGCGGGTGCCGCCGCTGGCCGAGAGCGATATGAAACCGGCCGAAGCGCGCCCGGTGAAGATCTCGGATGCCGACGCCAAGATGATTCGCGATTGCGTGGTCTATAAGGACGACGATGTTCTGGTGATCAACAAACCGGCGGGGCTGGCGGTGCAGGGCGGTTCCGGCACGACCAAACATGTGGATGGCCTCTCGGAAGCGCTGCGCTTTGACGCCGAGGACAAGCCGCGGCTGGTGCACCGTCTCGACAAGGACACATCCGGCCTGCTGGTGCTGGCGCGCAACCGCAAGGCGGCGCAGGGGCTCACCGCAGCCTTCCGCCACAAGAACACCCGCAAGATCTACTGGGCCTTGGTCGCAGGCGTGCCGACCCCCTACCTTGGCGAGATCAAGACCGGGTTGGTGAAGGCACCGGGGCACGGCAAATCCGGCGAGGGCGAAAAGATGATCCCCGTTGATCCGCGCGATGTGGATGCAACGCCCGGGGCCAAGCGCGCGCATACCTTTTATGCCACGCTTTACCGCGTGGCGAGCCGTGCGAGCTGGGTCGCGATGGAGCCTGTGACGGGCCGCACCCACCAATTGCGGGCGCATATGGCGGGCATGGGGCATCCGATCATTGGCGATGGCAAATATGGCGGTTCCGGTCAGGAGAACCTCGGCGATGGCTGGGGCGCGCAAATTGGCGGTCTGATCTCGAAAAAACTGCACCTGCACGCGCGCCGTTTGCAGTTCGAACACCCTGTCACCGGCAAAGTGGTGACAGTGACCGCCGCGCTGCCGGATCATATGAAAGAGAGCTGGGACACCTTTGGCTGGACCGAGGATCTGGCCGCCGACGATCCCTTTGAGACGCTGTTTTGACCTCTGCGCTGAAGCTCATTCTGTTTGATGTGGACGGGACCCTGGTGGACAGCCAGGGGACGATTGTTTCTTGCATGAATGAGGCTTTCGCAGGTGCGGGGTTGGTGCCTCCCTCACGCGCGGCGATCCTGTCCATCGTGGGGCTGTCGCTACCGCAGGCGATGACGCGTTTGGCGGCGGATCAGCCCGCGCAGGTTCAGGACGCGCTCGTTGAGGGCTACAAACGCGCCTTTCAGGCAGAGCGTTTGCACAAAGGGGCGGCGCATTCACCGCTTTATCCCGGAGCCCGGGAGGTGCTGGACGCGCTTCATGCGGTGCCGGAATACATCCTTGGTGTGGCCACCGGGAAATCCCAGCGCGGGTTGGACGCGCTGATCGAAGGGCATGATCTGGGAATGTTCGTCACCCGTCAGGTGGCCGATCACCACCCCTCCAAACCGCATCCGTCGATGATCCTCACGGCGATGTCGGAGACGGGCATCCCGCCTGCCGACACGGTGATGATTGGCGACACCACATTTGACATGGACATGGGCCGCGCCGCCGGGGTGACGACCATCGGCGTGGATTGGGGCTACCATGCGGCTGCGCATCTGGGGGCGGATCACATGCTGGCGGAGTTCGCCGCGCTGCCGGATCTGTTGCGCCGGATCTGGCCGGACTAACCCTGCCGCGACCACGCCCGAGACGAAGAAGGACGGACCAAGATGAGTGAATGGAAACAGAAGCGATTCTGGAAAGAGGTGAGCGTCGAGGAAGACGGCGCGGGCTTTGCCGTGGCGCTGGACGGGCGGCGCGTGAAAACACCGGCAAAAACCGCGCTGGTGGTGCCGACGCGGACGCTGGCTGAGGCGATTGCCGCCGAGTGGGACGCGCAGGACGAGCAGATCGACCCGCTGTCGATGCCCAACACGCGGTCGGCCAATGCGGCGATCGACAAGGTGGCGGTGCAGTTCGCCGAGGTTGCCGATATGCTGGCGGAGTACGGCGACAGCGATCTGTTGTGTTACCGCGCCGAAAGCCCCGAGGGGCTGGTCGCCCGTCAGAGCGAATCTTGGGATGCGGCGCTGGATTGGGCCGAGGCTGCGCTGGGCGCACGCCTGCTGCCGCGCGCTGGCATCCTGCATGCGCCGCAAGACGGGGCTGCACTGGAAGTTCTGCGCAAGCGGGTGCATCAAATGACGCCGTTTCAGCTCGCGGCGTTTCACGATCTGGTGGGGTTGACCGGTTCGTTGATCCTTGGGTTCGCCACCGCAGAGGGCTGGCGCACGTTGGATGAGATCTGGGAAATCTCGCGCATTGATGAGCGCTGGCAAGAGGAGCTTTGGGGCCCGGACGACGAGGCGCAAGCTATTGAAGCCCAGAAAAAACAGGCCTTTGAACACGCTGCGGGTTTTTACGCGCGGGTCTGAGCGCAGGCTGAGTAATTCATGCTTGTCGCCAGCGGTTGGCGGTCAATCAATGCGGCGTCCCAATCGGGGCGCCGTTTGTCGAATCAGGGGTTCGATGATTCGCGAATCCATTGCCCAAAAAATACCAAGCTCAAGCCGATCAAGGCGAAAAGCCCATTGATTTCGGTGATACTGCCCTTGACGTACGTTGATGAATCCGCCCAAACTCGGCCACGAAAGCGGGGCCAACCTCGCTTCAAACAGCCCGCACCGTGACGGGGTGGGTGATAAAGAACCACCAACTCAGGTGGATAGTCAGGAAGAGGTAAACATGAACAATTCCGTATTCTTTGGCGCGCTGACCGTGGCCGGTCTCGCAGCCGGTGCTGCAGCAGCCGGCACGCTGGACGACGTCAAGGCACGCGACAAACTGAACTGCGGGGTCTCCACCGGTCTGGTCGGCTTTTCTGCGCCGAACGCCAACGGTGAGTGGGAAGGCTTTGACATCGCGGTCTGCCGCGCTGTGGCAGCAGCCGTCCTCGGTGACCCGAGCAAGGTCGAATACGTGCCGACCACCGGCAAGACCCGCTTCACCGCACTGGCCTCTGGCGAGGTTGACGTGCTGGCCCGTAACACCACTTGGACCTTCAGCCGCGACGTTGACCTGAAGTTCGAATTCATCGGCGTGAACTACTACGATGGTCAGGGCTTCATGATCCCCAAAGAGCTGGGCGTGTCCTCGGCCAAGGAACTGGACGGCGCGACCGTATGTATTCAGACCGGTACCACCACCGAGCTGAACCTCGCGGACTTCTTCCGTGCCAACAACATCTCCTATGAGCCGGTTCCGATCGAGACCAACGCAGAAGCGCGCCAGCAGTATCTGGCGGGTGCTTGCGACGTCTACACCACCGACGCATCCGGTCTGGCGGCAACCCGCGCGACCTTTGACGATCCGTCCAACCACGTGATCCTGCCGGAGATCATCTCCAAAGAGCCGCTCGGCCCGCTGGTCCGTCACGGCGACAACGAGTGGGGCGACGTGGTGCGCTGGACCCTGAACGCGCTGGTCGCAGCTGAAGAGCTGGGCATCACCTCCGCGAACATGTCCGAAAAAGCAGCTGGCACCGACAACCCGGAAATCAACCGCCTGCTGGGCTCCGAGGGCAACCTCGGCGAGATGCTCGGTCTGGACGCGGACTGGGCTCAAAAAGCGCTGGCCGCTGGTGGTAACTACGGTGAGATCTTTGCCAAGACCATTGGTGAGGACACTCCGGTCGGTCTGGCCCGTGGCCTGAACGCCCAGTGGACCGATGGTGGCCTGCTTTACGCACCGCCGTTCCGCTAAGTTTTGAAACCGGAAAGGGCGTGAGGTTCTCCTCGCGCCCTTCTTCCCAGTAAAGAATAACGAAATCTGCGGCCAGTCACAGAGTGAGGATGAACCTCGCCGGGAGGATTGGAACTGCAGGCCTCGGGGATCCCTATATATGTCGACTTTGACTGACCCGCCGAAAGAGAGTTTTCGGCTGTCGATGCTGATTTACGACACCCGCTATCGCTCCGCGACCATTCAGGTGGTTGCCATGATCGGGTTTATGATCCTTATCGGATCAATCATCAGCAACACCGTTCACAACCTCACGGATCTGGGTAAAGAACCCAGCTTTAGCTTCCTGTCAGAGCCAGCGGGCTATGACATCAACCAGCGACTTCTGGATTATGACAATCAAGACAGCCACATGCGGGCGTCGTTGATTGGTCTGCTGAACACGCTGGTTGTGGCCGTTCTTGGCTGTATCACTGCAACCATCCTTGGCGTGATCATCGGCGTCTTGCGCCTGTCGTCGAACTGGCTTGTCGCTCGTTTGATGACCATCTACGTCGAGATGTTCCGCAACGTGCCGGTGCTCTTGTGGATCGTTTTCATCATGGCGATCCTGATCGAGACACTGCCTGCGCCTCGCGCCTTTAGGGGGGACACTCCCGAAGCCACGATGAGCGTCTTTGACAGCGTCGCCGTGACCAATCGCGGTGTCTATGTGCCAGAGCCGCTGTTTCACAACTCGCTTGGCAACATCCATGTGTTTGGCGATTCAGCGCTGCGTTTTGATGTCTCGCTCGATCTGATGGCCTTTTTGATCGTGCTTGGCGGCAGCCTCTATGCTTCCATGCGCATTCGCAAATGGGCTGACGCGCTGCAGGAATCCACTGGGCGGCGGCCAACGATCTGGCACATCCGCGCCGCGGTTGTGATCGTGCCATCTGCGCTCTTGATGTTGGTGCTGGGCTTCCACCTTGGTTATCCAGAATTGAAAGGGTTTAACTTCTCGGGCGGGACCCATCTGCGCAACTCCTTGATTGCGCTGTGGTTGGCCTTGTCGCTCTATACGGCGGCCTTCATCGCCGAGATCGTGCGCTCTGGTATTCTCGCAATCTCTAAAGGTCAGACAGAAGCGGCTGCGGCCCTTGGTCTGCGCCCCAAGCGGATCATGAACCTCGTGGTTCTGCCGCAGGCGTTGCGCGTTATCATTCCGCCGCTGATCTCCAACTATCTGAACCTGACGAAGAACTCCTCGCTCGCCATTGCTGTGGGCTACATGGATCTGACCGGGACATTGATGGGGATCACCATGAACCAGACCGGGCGGGAGTTGGAAACCGTGCTCTTGGGTATGCTCGTGTACCTCACGATCAGCCTGCTGATTTCCAGCGCCATGAACTGGTACAACAATCGCGTCAAACTGGTGGAGCGGTAATATGAGTGACATTTCTTTCGTTCGCACGGAGATGCTGCCACCCAAAGATCCGCCAGCCAGCGAAGTTGGCGTGGTGGGATGGGCGCGCGCCAATCTGTTCTCCGGTTGGTTCAACTCGATCCTGACAGTGGTGTCGCTGTACTTCGTGATCAAAATCCTGATCGGATTGATTGGTTGGGCATGGGTGCCGACATGGTCGGCCACCTCGCTGCCAGAATGCCGCGTGATCTTTGAAGAGCTGGGACGCAGCGGCCACAATGCTGGGGCGTGCTGGGGCGTGATTGCCGAACGCTGGCCACAGCTGTTGTTTGGCTTTTATCCCAATGGGTACGAGGAAGGGACGGCTGACCTGCGCTGGCGCCCGGTTCTGGCCTTTGTGTTGCTGTTTGTCGCGCTGGCGCCGGTGCTGTTTTCCGACAAGGTTCCGGCCAAGCTGATCTACTTCACCGCAGTTTACCCGTTCCTGATGCCTTGGCTGTTGTGGGGTGGCACCGTGTGGACGCCGGTGTCTGCTGCACTTGGGTTTGTGCTGGGCTACGTGGTCTATAAGGCGCTCGCTCAGAGCACATCGGAGCTGATCGGCTTGATCGTCGGTGTTGTCGCTGCATTTGTGTGGTGGCTGTTTGTCGCCTCGCTGTTTTCTTCAGCGCTGGCCTCAGTGGTCCCACTGGCATTGGAATCGGTGGAATCGCGGCAGTTCGGGGGCTTCATGCTGTCGATCACCATCGGCGTTGTGGCCATTGGCCTGTCGCTGCCGATCGGGATCGTGTTGGCACTGGGACGTCAGTCGGATCTGCTGATCGTAAAGACGCTCTGCGTGGGCTTTATCGAGTTCATCCGCGGCGTGCCGTTGATCACACTGTTGTTCGTGGCCTCGACGCTTTTGAATATCTTTATGCCCCCGGGGACCAACTTTGACATCATCATGCGGGTCTTCATCATGGTGACGCTCTTTGCCTCCGCCTATATGGCTGAGGTGATCCGGGGCGGTCTCGCGGCGCTGCCAAAAGGTCAGTATGAGGGGGCCGACAGTCTTGGTCTCAACTATTGGCAGGCGCAGCGGCTGATCATCATGCCGCAGGCGTTGAAGATCTCCATTCCGGGCATCGTCTCCACCTTCATCGGCGTTTTCAAGGACACCACCCTTGTGTCGGTTATCGGTTTGTTTGACCCGCTGAACCTGACAAACGCCATCCGTGCTGATGCGGACTGGAATGGTCTTGTGTGGGAGCTTTACGGCTTCATCGCGCTGCTGTTCTTCGTCTTCTGCTTCGGCATGTCCCGCTATTCCATGTATCTGGAGCGCAAACTCCAGACTGGCCACCGTTAAGGAGTTCAACATATGTCTGAACTTGCTCTCGACCGAGAAATCGACCGCTCCAAGATGAAAGTCTCGGATGAGGTCGCCATCCAGATCACCGATATGAACAAGTGGTACGGCGCATTTCATGTGCTGCGCGACATCAACCTGACGGTGAACCAAGGCGAACGTATCGTCATCGCGGGGCCTTCGGGCTCCGGCAAATCCACCCTGATCCGCTGCCTCAATGCGCTCGAAGAGCATCAGGCGGGCAAGATCTTGGTGGATGGTACCGAGTTGTCGAATGATCTCAAGAACATCGACAAGATCCGCTCCGAGGTTGGCATGGTGTTTCAGCACTTCAACCTGTTCCCGCATCTGACCATTCTGGAAAACTGCACGCTGGCCCCGATCTGGGTGCGCAAGACGCCCAAGAAAGAGGCCGAAGAGCGCGCGATGCATTTCCTGGAAAAAGTGAAGATCCCCGATCAGGCGCTGAAGTATCCGGGCCAGTTGTCGGGCGGTCAGCAGCAGCGGGTGGCGATTGCACGGAGCTTGTGCATGATGCCGCGGATCATGCTGTTTGACGAGCCGACCTCGGCGCTGGATCCGGAGATGATCAAAGAGGTGCTCGACACGATGATCGAGCTCGCCGAAGAAGGCATGACGATGCTCTGTGTGACGCATGAGATGGGCTTTGCCCGTCAGGTGGCGAACCGGGTGATCTTTATGGATGCCGGCCAGATCGTGGAGCAGAACGAGCCGGAAGAGTTCTTCAACAACCCGCAGAGCGAACGCACCAAGCTGTTCCTCAGCCAGATCCTGGGTCACTGAGACCTGTTGTCAAATTGAGAAAAGGCCGGGCAATGCCCGGCCTTTTCGCTTGTTTATGTGGTGTGAGGGGGCGCTGCCCCCTTTCGGGCCCTGCGGGCCCGACCCCCGAGATATTTGCAAAAAGCTGAAGGCAGAGCGGGATCGCGCCGCGTCAGCGGCGCGCCCGGCCCAACGGGCGATATCGCATTTCAATGCGAGGGAGACGGGCGGGAGTGCTCCCCCGCCCGTTTGCGTGTTGTTAGCGTGAAAGATGCATCACGATTTCAGGTTGATCGAAGAAGGCGTTGAGCCGTTCTTCCCCGGCCTGAAAACCATAGGCCTTGTAGAAACCGCGTGCCCGGTGGTTGGCGGCAAAGACGCAGAGTTCCAGTTCCGCGCGGGTGTGCAGCGCGTGATCCAGCAGCGCGCGTCCGTACCCTTTGCCTTGATGCGAGGGCAGTACAAAAAGGCCGCCGACCTCATTGCCGAGCAGGGCGATAAAGCCTGCGGGCGTGTTATCTGCGTCAATCATCCAGGTTTCCGCGAGGTCGAGAAACTGGTCACGGATCATGGCTTCGGCCTGTGCGACCAAGGCCGCGCTCAGGAAGGGATGCGCGATGGCACTGGCTTCACGCCAGATATGGAGAACCGCCGGTTTGTCCGACGGAGAATAGGGTCTGATCATTGTCAGGGGTATCCCGTTTAGAGTCGCCTGCAGGCGACGAATTTGATGTTTGTATTGCGCAAGTCAAAAGCGGCAGCCGGATGGGTTGCCTTCGCATTTTTGGTTCTTGCGGTACTGGTGCCTTGGCACCGGCATCAACGGGACATCAAAACTCCTATGTCGGTGGCCTTTGATACCCTGCGCTTCGGGTCCATGCAACTATTCAGAACAGAAGGATTATTCGCCCAAAAGTTCGCGCGGGACCACGAAATCAATCACCCGGCCACTGGTGGGTTGCATTTCGGCCCAATGCGCAATGTCGAACTCCACGATCAGTGTAGCCCCTGTCGGGTAGTCGTCGAACCGCGAATGGGGCGGAGGGTGTTTCACGATCTCATGGGCAAATTCCATCAGGCCGGGGTTATGACCGAGCAAAAGCACCTGCGGCTGTGTTGCCTCGTGCAGCACATCATGGATGATTTCGGGCGTCGCGTGATAGAGCCGCTCCGTAAAACTTGCCGGTGCCGCAAGCTCCATCAGGTCATAGGTTTCACGGGTGCGTTGCGACGACGACGACAGAACTTGCATGGGCTGGACCTCTTGCTCGCGCACCCACGCGCCCAAGGCTGCGGCAGAGCGGCGGCCGCGTTTGTTTAAGGGGCGTGCGTGGTCACTGGGGGCGTCGGTGTTCCAGGCGGATTTGGCATGGCGGGTCAGATACAGGGTGCAGGTCATGGGCGGTGAAAATATCTCATGTGGTGGGCAGTTTGCGCAGGCGGGCGCCCGGCACCGTCACTGAGCGGGCAGGCTCGGCGCGCGATACAGCCCGATGCCATGCACTCCGCCCCCTGTGCTGTGTCGAGGTGGTCATGACAGGCTGCCAGCTTATAGGGGCCTTCGTCAACCAACGCGTGTACGGGGCAGGCAGAGAGGCAAGGCCGCGTCGCGCAGGTCTTGCAGGGGGAGTGTTGGTATTTGGGTGGTGGGATCGTGAAAGTCTCGTCAAAGTGGAGTGCTCCGCGGTAGGAAATCAGCATGCCAACCTCATCATGCACCAGCATCTGCGACGGAGATGTGAAAGCGCGCCCGGAGGCCAGCGCCCAAGCGATAAATGGCGCGTAGGGTGGGCCATCAAAGGGGAATTTCACAGCTTGCGCTTGGTGCTTGCGAGCGATGGAACTGAGCACGCGCAGGGAATAGCGATCCACCGGATCGGGGGCTTGGTCGCGTCCCTCTGGTGCTGCGCGCAGGCGCTCCCAAAACGCCGGAGCGGTGCCGATCAGGATCAGCGTGCCGCTGTCGTATTCGGGGACGGGCACACGTCTAGGGTGAATGCCGCCGTAAATCATCAGACCATAGGGCGCGAGGGCCGCATCAAGTTGCCCATAGCGGTCATCGGTCAGTGCGTGAGGATCATTTGCGACCATAGCTGCTAGCAAAACCCGAACCGGGCGTGCTGGCAAGTCGCGCGTGATGCGAGTTTAGTGATCTGTGCGATCAGCTGCGGATCATCGAGCCTGCGCCGTGATCGGTGAACAGCTCCAGCAGCACTGCATTGGGCACGCGGCCATCGACGATGGTGCAAGCGCGTACGCCGCCGCGGACGGCTGTCAGCGCGGTCTCGGTCTTGGGGATCATACCACCTGCAATCACGCCTGCGGCGGTCATGGCCTCGACATCGGCGGCCTTGAGTTCGGTGACCACAACGCCCTCGGCATTTTTGACACCCGCCACATCCGTCAGCAGCAAAAGCCGGTCGGCCTTGAGCGCGGCGGCGACGGCACCGGCGGCGGTGTCGCCGTTGATGTTGAACGTCTCGCCCGCGCGGCCCGCACCGATGGGGGCGATCACTGGAATGAACTCTTTTTCAAAGAGGTTCTTCAGCATGTCGGCGTTCACCTCTGAGGGGGTGCCAACAAAGCCAAGGGCCGGATCTGTCATCTCGCAGGTGATCAGGTTGGCGTCCTTGCCCGAGAGGCCAATCCCCTTGCCGCCTTGGGCGTTGATCGCCTGCACGATGCGTTTGTTGACCATGCCGGAGAGCACCATCTCCACCACTTCCATCGTGGCTGCATCGGTCACACGCTTGCCGTTCACGAATTCGGATTTGATCTGCAATTTGTCGAGCAGCGAATTGATCATCGGCCCGCCGCCATGCACGATCACCGGGTTTACCCCCACCTGACGCAAGAGTACCACATCACGGGCAAAGCTTTCCATGCCCTCGTCGCTGCCCATGGCGTGACCGCCGAGTTTGATCACCACGATGGCGTCGTCATAGCGCTGCAGGTAGGGCAGGGCGCTTGAGAGGGTTTCAGCAGTGGCAATCCAGTCGCGGTTCATGTCTCGGGTCTTCATCGCTGTCAGGTCCTGAGGCCCCGGCGCACCGGAGCGGGGTGTCACTGAGGTGTTACGCATTTCCGCAGCCCCTGCCAAGGATGATCTGGCCTGACAGCCACGCATCCCATTGCCGTTGCCGCGCCGAGTGCTACTGTTGCAGGCGCAGCATCACCCGCGAGAGGACATCCCATGCGTCGTAAAACCCTGCTTTTGACCGGAGCCAGCCGGGGCATCGGTCATGCCACCGTGCGCCGGTTCAATGCCGAGGGCTGGCGGGTGATTACCTGTTCGCGCCAGCCTTTCCCAAAGGAATGCCCTTGGGGCGGGGGCGAGGAAAACCACGTGCAGCTGGATCTGTCGGACCCCTCCGACACCATCAACGCGGTTGGCATCATTCAGGAACGGCTGGAGGATGGCAAGCTGGATGCGCTGGTGAACAACGCCGGGATCTCGCCCAAGGGACCGGAAGGGGAGCGGCTGAGCACGCTCAACACCGATCTGATGGACTGGGCCAAGGTGTTTCACGTCAATTTCTTTGCCTCGGTGGTGCTGGCGCGGGGCCTGCGGGAGGAACTGGCGGCCGCCAAGGGCGCGGTGGTCAATGTGACCTCGATTGCGGGCAGCCGGGTGCATCCTTTTGCGGGCGCGGCCTATGCGACCTCAAAGGCGGCGCTGGCGGCGCTGACGCGCGAGATGGCGCATGACTTCGGGCCGATGGGCGTGCGGGTCAATGCGATTGCGCCGGGCGAGGTGGAGACCTCGATCCTGAGCCCGGGCACCGACAAGATCGTGGAAAAACTGCCGCTGCGCAGATTGGGCCAGCCCTCTGAGGTGGCGGATGCGATCTATTTCCTGTGCTCCGAACAGAGCAGCTATATTTCCGGCACCGAGATCGAAGTGAACGGCGCGCAACACGTCTGAGCGGAGCGGGATTGGCCCGGCCTTGCGCGCAAAGCCGGGCCGAGGGTCAGCTGACCACGCGCTTGAGGCGGGGCAGGTTCGACAGGATCAACACATCCAGTGCCAGCACCGCCAAGAGCGTCAGACCCACCAGCGGGAAGGCCAATGAGGCAAAGAGCCCGATCAGCACCGCGCCTTTCCAGAACGGCAGGTCCTGCGGCACCGGCGGCGCGGCAAGACGGCCTGCGCGCGAGGGGCGCCGTTTGAGCCACATCACCACGCCCGACACACAGACGAAGATCACCGAGAGGCAGAACACCGTGTTCAGCACGATGTTCCAAAGCCCCATGTCGCCCTCGTGAAAGGCAATGCCCACCGCCATGGACTTCCCGGCCAGTGAGTAGTCGGAGAATTTCACATCGGCGAGGATCTTGCCGGTGAACTGATCGACATGGACGGTGCGGTCGCACGTCGGGCAGGCGCTGTCGTTGCTCATACTGTCCTGATTGATCGTGTAGACGCCGGTGTCATTACCGGGAAACACAATGCGAAAACGCCCCTCGTAGCCCAGCGTGCGCGCCAGCGCGTAGATGCTGTCACCGGTCACAGCGCTGCCTTCGGGCAGGCCCGTGATCCCGGCGTCAGAGCCGGATTCGGGCATCGGGGTCTGCTCCAGCGCCCAAGGCGTGTCCTTCATGGCGCCATGATTCATGTGGTCTGCGTGGGTGCTGTCCGAGAGCGGAACGGCCTCCCATTTCTGCGCCGGGAAGGTGGACCATGCCTGCACAAAACGCTCGCCCCAGATCCCGGCCCAGGACAGGCCGGACACCAGAAACACCACCAAAATGAGCGAGATATAGACGCCGATCACCGCATGAAGGCTCTTCCATAGGGCGCGCCCCTTGGCGCGCAGGCGCGGCACAAAGGCAGAGGTCCAGTCGCCGCAGGGCCACCACAGATAAAGCCCGGTCAGCACCAGAACGATGGCGAGACCTGCGGCGATCTCGATGAGGCGATCACCGGTGTCGCCGATCAGCAATGTGCCGTGAATGTCAGAGAGGAAGTCATACCAGCCCGCGCGGCGGTCCCATGTCTCCACAACCTCGGCGGTGTAGGGATCAACGGCGACCATGCGCATGCCGCCCTCGGTTGCGACGCGCACTACCGCGGCGCGATCTGCGGCCTTGGGGCCGATCCATTCAACACGCGTGGCGCCGGGAATGGCGTCCACGGCCGCTTGGGTCTGGGCCTCGATGGGCTGCACCAATGCGCCGACGGGCACGGCAACATATTCACCATCGCGCCCGTCAAAGATCGAAATATACATCATCGCAAGGCCGGTGACGGCCAGCATGATGAGAAATGGAATGACGTAGAGGCCCGCATAGAAATGCCAGCGCCATGCGGCGAAATAGAATTTTTGCGACAGATTCGGGGTGGCGGGACGGCTATCCGCGCCAGCGGTTTGGCTGAGTGCCATTGTGGGAGTTCTCCATACCAGTAAAGCCGCGTCAAAGCGCGGTGCAATCAGGGTGATTTTGCGAAGGATCAGGAGAGAGCGGGCGGGCCGCGGGCATCATAGCGCCAGTGAAACCCGGCGCTGTGATGGGTGAAAGGGGCGCGATACCACAGATCACGCTCCGGCCCCATCAGGGGCAGAGGCAGTTGCGTGGCCGTATGGGCCGCGAGCTGCGGCTGGGCGGCGAGGGGACAATTGCGGCTGGCGCTTTCGTCCTCTTCGTGTTCGCCGTGCGCGGGCGTTCCCTCATCGAGGTCGACCCAACGTTCCTCTGGGCCGTTGCCCGTACAAAGCACCAGCAGCACCTTGCCATCATGCGCCGTCACCGGCATCCAGCCCGCCGGGATCAACCCGGCGATCAGGATAGCCAGCAGGCCCAGATATGGCATGAGGCGGCGCAGGGGCTTAGTCCAGATGCGCGATGATGGAGCGCAACGTGGCGATGCCGTCGCCTTTTTCCGACGAGGTCAGCACGATCTCGGGGTAGGCGGCGGGGTGTTTGGAGAGCGCGTCGCGCACCTGATCGAGGATCTTGGCGCGGTCTTTCTCCTTCACCTTGTCGGCCTTGGTCATCACCACCTGAAAGGTCACGGCGGCGCTGTCCAGCAGCTTCATGATCTCCTCGTCGACCTTTTTGACACCGTGGCGGGTGTCGATCAGCACAAAGGCGCGACGCAGGGTCTGGCGACCGGAGAGATACTGTTTCAGCAGGCGCTGCCATTTCTCCACCACCGCCAGCGGCGCATTGGCGTAGCCATAGCCGGGCAGGTCAACGAGATAGAGCTCGGGCCCTTGGGTGAAGAAGTTGATCTCCTGCGTGCGCCCCGGCGTGTTTGAGGCGCGCGCCAGCCCCTTGGTGCCCGTGAGCGCGTTGATCAGCGAGGATTTCCCCACGTTGGAGCGCCCGGCAAAGCAGACCTCAATCCGATCTGCCGGGGGCAGGCCGGACATCGCCACCACACCCTTGAGGAATTCGGACTGGCCGGCAAAGAGCTTGCGCCCGGTTTCTGCGGCCACTGCTTCGGGACCTTCGGCGAGGGGGAAGGGAAGCTGCATCACAGAACCTCTAGGCTGTCGGAGAGCGCGATGTCGCCACCGCTCAGAACTTTGGCGCGGATGCCAAAATCGGTGTGGCCCCAATGCTCGCGCAGTGCCTTCAGCGTGTTGGCATCGCGTTCGCCGGTGTCGGGGTTGGTCTCGGTGGCGCGGCAGCGGGTGATGCGATCCACCACTTCCAGCCGGGTGGAGCCGATTTTCAGCTCCCGTCCCACCCAGTCGAATTCTTCAAAGGGGGCGGTGCCGTCGATCCAGAGATTGCCGCGAAAGCGGCGTGGGTCGAGGTCTTGTTCCAAGGCCTCACCCAGCGCCTTCAGCGAGGTCAGCGACAGGATCGAGACGGCAGAGAATTTCGCATCCGCCATGCCGCCCGTAGGGGCCTTGATCAGGCTGTGGGGCTGGGGGCGCTCGGCCGGGTATATCGGCAACAACCAGTCCAGAAGCCGCGCACCATCGGTGGCCGGATCAAGGGTGATCTCGCCCTGTTTGGGATGGCGCAGAGTGATCTGATCGCCGCTGCACTCGGAGGTGATCGCCATCAGCTCGGGGCCGAAACAGCCACGGGCAAAGTTCCGGCAGGGCTGCCACGCGCCGGTATCCTCGGATGTGCCTGTCAGCACCGCCCAAGCCCGATCCAAAGGCATAGGCCCGCCTGTTTCCAAGCGGACCTCTGTCAGTGGTTCGGCCCCGATCCCCTTGATCGGGTGCCGCCACATTTGTTTGACAGTTGCTGTCATTTCTTATCGGCCTTCTCGGCTTTTTCACCGCGTTTGAAGCTCGACTTGATATTGCCGAACACATCCGGCGTGTAGCCGTGCGAACGCATGATCAGGTACTGCTGGGTAAAGGTGATCACGTTGTTGGTGATCCAGTAGACCACGAGGCCCGAGGCAAAACCACCCAACATGAACATGAAGACCCAAGGCATCCACGCGAAAATCATCTTCTGGGTCTCATCGGCGGGGGCCGGGTTCAGCTTCTGCTGCAGCCACATGGAGATACCGAGCAGGATTGGCAGGATGCCGATAAAGGCCAGCGCAAGGATCGAATCCGGCGCAGGCGCACCCCATGGCAGTAGGCCAAAGAGGTTATAGAGCGAGGTCGGATCGGGTGCGGAGAGGTCTTGGAACGGGCCAAAGAAGGCCGAATGGCGCAGTTCGAGCGTGACGAAGATCACCTTGTAGAGCGAGAAGAAGATCGGGATCTGGATCAGGATCGGCAGACAGCCCGCAGCCGGGTTTACCTTCTCGCGCTTATAAAGCTCCATCATCTCCTTTTGCATCTTCTGACGGTCATCGCCTGCGCGTTCACGCAGTTTTTCCATCTCGGGCTGCAGTTCCTTCATCCGCGCCATGGAGGCATAGGATTTATAGGCCAGCGGGAAGACGAGGATTTTCAACAGGAAAGTGAGCGCGATGATCGCGACACCCATGTTGCCGATGGCGGCATTGAGCCAATGCAGCACGGCAAAGATCGGCTTGGTGAAGAAGAAGAACCAGCCCCAGTCGATCGAGTCGAGGAAACCTGCGATGCCGCCACGTTCGTATTCGCGGATGGTGGCCCATTCCTTGGCACCGGCAAAAAGCTGGGTGCTGGCCGAGGTGCTTTCGCCTGCGGCGAGGGTCACGGTCGGCAGGACAACGTCGGTTTGGTAGATGTCGCGGCGCTCGTCGTATTTTACGATAGAGCGGAATGCGTCGCCCGGTGCGGGGATCAGCGTCGACATCCAGTAGTGGCCCGTGAAACCGATCCAGCCGTTTTCAGTGACGGAAGTGATCTGAGAGCGCGAACCATCGCGCGGATCGGGGTCGAAATCGGTCATGTCGTCATAGTCGATCTCGGCCAGTTCCCCATCGGCCATGCCGACGACGCCTTCGTGCAGGACGAAGAAATTCTCAAGATTTGCAGGCAGGCCGTGGCGGGCCAAGGTGCCGTAGGGCGCGAGCGCGACGCTTTCGCCAGAGGTATTGGTGACCGACTGGGTGATCGAGAACATATAGTCCTCGTCGATGGCGATCTCGCGCGAGAAGGTCAGCCCCTTGCCGTTGTCCCACGTGAGGGTCACCGAGGTTTCGGGCGTCAGGGTTGCGCCATCTGCCGCTTGCCAGCGGGTGTTGGCAGTGGGGACGTCCTCAATCCCGAGGCCTGTGCCCGGCGCCCAGCCATAGAGCGCGTAATAGGCGTTGGCCTGACCGGCGGGGGACAGCAGCGTCACGATGGGCGAATCGTCGTCCAGCGTTTCGCGGTAATCCTTGAGGCGCAGATCGTCGATACGTCCACCTTTGAGCGAGATGGAGCCCTCAACCCGTGGCGTGTTGATCGCAAGGCGCGGGGCGTCCTCGGCTGCGTCAACCTCGGCGGTGGCGGCCGCGTCAGCCTCAGCGGTTGCTTCACCGGCGCTGGGCGCGGCCGCAGGGCCAGAGGTGTCGCCCGGTGTCGCGGTGGTTTCGGTGACTTGTGCCGCTGGCTGCGGGGCCTCTTCCGGGGGCGGGAAGAAGAAGTACCAGCCGAGGATCACTAGGAAACTCAGAGCGGTTGCGAGCAATAGATTCTTGTTCTGATCGTCCATCTGGACAGCCACCTCATGCATGCAAAGTCAGGGTGTGGTTCAACAGAGGTCGGTCCAGAAGGTCAAGGGAAATCCGGGGATCGTAGTGCGCGCAGGGGGCGGAATCCCCAAAAACATTGGCTTTGGTGCGGCAAGTCGTATCAGAGTGGATGCAGCCCGCCTGTCTCGTTGCATAAGAGGGGGGCGTCTCCGGACGTGTATTGCAGCCGCCGGGATTCGCCGTTTTGGCCACGCCTAGATTGCCCCGCGATAGCTAGGCGACGGCGTGGTATCTGTCGTCAGTGAAACCTGTCAGTGAATTCTGTCAGTGACGCTGGCGACCGATGGCTGGGGCGTCTTGCAGCTTAGCCTCGTGGTTTATCACCCAATCAAGCGTCTGGTCGAAGGGCATCGGGCGGCCAATACCAAACCCCTGTACGTGGTCACAGCCCAATTGTGCCAAGAACGCATGCTCGCCTGCGGTTTCCACCCCCTCGGCGAGGGTCTTGAGGTCCAGACGCTCTGCCATGGTGAGGATGGCGGCGATCATCTTCTGCTGTTCGGGATCGTGATCTGCCTTGGTCACAAAGGAGCGGTCAATCTTGATCCGGGAGACCCGAAAGCGGCGCACGGAGGCAATCGAGGCATGACCGGTGCCAAAATCATCGAGATCTATATGGCAGCCCATCTCGCCAAGCGCCGTGATATTGCGCGCCACAACCTCGTCGGGCTGATCGGTCATCACGGTTTCCAGCACCTCGACGGTGAGGCGGTCGGGCGTGAGGCCGAAACGATCAAGTTCCCAGCGAATGCGGTTAACCAAAGCAGGGTCGCGCAGCTCGTCAGTGGCAAAGTTGACCCCAACCGACGGCACTTTGAGGCCAGCAGCGTCCCATGATTTGATCGCAGTCAACGCCTGTTGCACCATGACCTGGCTGAGCTTTTGCAAAAGGCCAGCTTGCTCCAGTGCGGGCAGGAAAGCCGAGGGCGGGATCATGCCCTTTACCGGATGACACCAGCGCGCAAGAGCCTCGAACCCGGAGACGCGGCCGGTATCGGTGCAAATCTGCGGCTGGAACCATGCTTGGATCATGCCATTTTGCAGCGCGGAAGCTGCGTCCTCCAGCAGGTTATCCGTGCGGTTGAGGTGCACATGCGTATCGCTAGAGAAGGCACGGATGCTGGAGGGGCCAACGATCAGCGCCTCGTCGAGCGCGGCCACCGCGCACTCCAGCCAGCTGCTGCCCGCATCCCTGGGGACGCGGTGGCGCTGGCAAATGCCGATAGAGCAGGACACAAAGAGAGAGGTGCCGCCAAAGGGAATGGGTTCTTCCGCGCGGTACTGCAAACGACCCGCAAGCTGGATGCACAGCTCAAGATCAAGCTGCATGATCGGGGTGAGGCAAATCGCAAACCGGTTGCGCCCCAGCCGGGCCACGGTGTCGCGATGGCGCAAAACCGAACGGATTCGCTCCCCGACGCGCTGCATCACGATATCCCCGGCATCCTGACCATGCGCGCCAATCAATTCGTCAAAATCGTCGATCTCGATCACCAGAAGCGCGGATTTCAGGCCACTGTCCTCGGTGCGATTAAAAACGTCGCGCGTGTGGGTTTCAAACCCGGACGCCAGCAACAGACCCGTCAAGCCGTCACGCCCCGGTGTGACCACGCGTTTGCGGGAGAAACCTGAAAAGAGGGCAAATGTCAGCGGCAGGCCGAGCGCCACCGCCACCAATGCTTTTTCGCCACCAAACCAGAACGCCCCAAGGGTGAGCGCAGGCAGGAAGGCCAGCATCGGCGGGCCGAACACCACTTGCGAGATTCCGTCTCTGACCCGCTGTAGGAGACGTGAATACGGAAAATTCATGAGTTCGAGACCTTTCGACTTCGCCGGTGGTGCAAGCACAGACTAAATCGCGGGTCTGACTGAGGAGTTAACGCAGCTGCGGGATTTCCTCGGATTCCGTCACATCTTCGAAATTTTTGAGCGCCAACCCGGCAAAATCAAAGAGCTTAGGGTCCAGAAGATGCGACGGGCGCGCATTCATCAGCGCCCGGAACATCACCTGACGCCGTCCGGGGCTGTTTGATTCCCATGTATCAATGATCTGTTTCACTTGCTGTCGTTGCAGCCCGTCCTGACTGCCGCAAAGATCGCAAGGGATGATCGGATAATTCATCGAGCGCGCAAATTTCTCGCAATCGGCCTCGGCCACATGGGCAAGGGGGCGAAACACAAACAAATCGCCTTCTTCATTAACCAGCTTCGGCGGCATGGTGGCCAGACGACCACCGTGAAAGAGGTTCATGAAGAACGTCTCAAGGATGTCATCGCGGTGATGGCCGAGCACCACGGCAGAGCAGCCTTCCTCACGCGCAATACGGTAGAGATTGCCACGGCGCAGGCGCGAACACAGGGCACAATAGGTGCGTCCTTGCGGGACTTTGTCCATCACGATGGAATAGGTGTCCTGGTATTCGATCCGGTGCGGCACACCCATCTTTTCCAGAAACTCCGGCAGCACCGTGGCGGGAAACCCCGGCTGCCCCTGATCAAGGTTGCAGGCCAGCAGATCCACCGGCAACAGCCCGCGCCACTTGAGTTCATAGAGCACGGCCAGCAGGGTGTAGCTGTCCTTGCCGCCAGAAAGGCAGACCAGCCATTTCGGCACAGAGCCGTCCTCGCGCCGTTCCACCATGCCATATTGCTCCACCGCTTCGCGCGTGTAGCGCACGATACGTTTGCGGAGTTTTTTGAACTCGGTGGTCTGCGGCGCGCCGTGAAAGAGCGGGTGAATGTCGTCGATGTCCTGGTCCAGCATAAGCGCCCCGTAGCGCCTGTCTGAGGGCTTGCCAAGTAAAACCTGCATGAAGCCTGCGCAAAAGATCCGCGGACTTTCGATCCACGCGGGGGGATGGGGCGTATTCCCTCATGTAACAGCAGGGAGAGAGCGCGATGAAATACCTATGGCGCGTAGCGCTGATGGTGGCTGCGGTGCTGGCAATGCTGGGGCTTGCCAATTGCGGGCGGCCCTCGCTGGGGGATGCAAAACTCAGCGATCGGCAGCTCAATCTTGAGGACTACTTTACCGGAAAAACAGTGGCCTACGGTCAGTTCAAGGATCGCTTTGGCACAGTGCGGCAACGGTTCAAAGTGGATATCGACGGTGCATGGGATGGCGAGCAGCTCACTTTGAACGAGCGGTTCGCCTATGCGGATGGCTCAAGCGAGACACGCAATTGGGTGCTGACGAAAACTGGCGCGGATCAATGGGTTGGCACCGCCGAAGGGGTGCAGGGGCAGGCGCAGGGGCGCGAGGTCGGAGACACGTTCAACTGGACCTACACCATTGATCTGCCGATGCCCGATGGCGATAGCATGCGGGTCGATTTTGACGACTGGATGTGGCTTCAGGAAGATGGGCGTCTGTTGAACATCGCTTATATGCAGCGCTTTGGCGTGACGTTGGGCGAGGTTACGATTTTCTTTGAAAAACGCCAGTGACCTAGTGGTCGTGGCCGCAGCAGCGGTCATGCTCCGGGTCGGCGCCGGGCACCGGATCATAGCCAGAACTGCCAAGGGGATGGCAGCGGCCAATGCGGCGCAGCATCAGATATGTGCCTTTGAGGGGGCCATGTCTCTCCAGCGCTTCCAGCGCGTAGGCGGAACAGGTCGGCTGATAGCGACAGTTAAAGCCCACCCATGGGCTGAACAGCAGCCGATAGCCGCGGACGGGGAGGGCGATGAGGCGGGCGAGAAAGCGCATGACACCGACATAGGCGCTGGGCTCTGACAGTGCAACTTTGATGGGGCGGCAGATTGCGCCGCGCAGCGGCGCTGGGCCCAACGGGGGAGGGGGCATGTTCATGCACCCGACACGGGCGGGAGCCTCCCGCTGTCAGGAGCCGTGGATTTTGCGCAGCGCGTAGGCAAAGTCTTTTTGCATTTGCTCAAACGGGCAGGTGGTGGTCTCGCCTGCGCGTCCGATCAGCACATAATCCCAGCCGGGTTTGCCATGCTCTTTCAACAGCAGCCGCGCGATTTCACGCAAGCGCCGTTTGGCGCGGTTGCGCATCACCGCGTTGCCGACCTTTTTGGAACAGGTAAAGCCAACCCGAAACGGACCATCGTCGCCGCGCTTGCGTCCCTGCACCATCATCGACCTTGTGCCCTGCTTGCGCGCGCGGGCGGCAGCGAGGAAATCGCCGCGTTTGGTCAAGAGTTCCATTCCCGCCCGAATCTTTGCAGGCTTGGACGGGCGCGGGGCGCGGCTTGTTTTGGGGGTGGCAGATGCACAAACGGACACCGCCGGAGGCTGTGTCCCCTGGTCAGCTTTGCCGTCCATGGGAGCCTCCGGCGGTGTCATGTCCGTCAGAACCAGTCGTCTGAGCGCGAAAACTTATGCGCTCAGGGACTTACGACCGCGTGCGCGGCGTGAGTTCAGGATTTTGCGGCCTGCCTTGGTGGCCATACGCGCACGGAAGCCGTGGCGGCGTTTGCGAACCAGGTTCGAAGGCTGATAGGTGCGTTTCATCGCTCCGGTCTCCAAATGTTGTCATCGGGTACGGCGCGGAATCGCCCCCCGGGGTCTATCTCGAAGCCCGGTCTCTAGACGCCTGATGCCCGGCTGTCAAACCCCATGCGGGGAATTTCAGCGCCTGCTGCCATATTTCTGTTAAAAAACACGAGGCGCGGCGCGATCGAACAGGGCAAATCGCCCAATGGCGCGGCGGTGGCACGTCATCGAAGGGAATCACTTACACCAAAATGCGCAGCGCGCAACGTCGAGGAAATGTTTCAATTCTGTCATCGAAGGGCCCGGATCATCACGAAACGGCAGGCCGTCATCAAGCGGGCGTGAGAGAGGCTGCAGCGCTCTCGCCATTCCCACATCTAGAGCGCTAGAGCAAAAGAGCAGTCACACCGACGGATGCCTGCAGAGCCCGCGTAAGGAATATGAGATGATGAGCGAAACCCCGTCCTCCCCGCCCCAAAAGACCTGGCTCAGACATGTGCCGTTGGCCCTTGTGGCGGTCGTTGCCATCATTGGGGCTGTGACCCTCGGGGATGTGCTGTCCTTTGAAACCCTGCGTGACAACCGCGAGGCGCTTTTGGCATTTCGGGATCAGAACTATGTGGGGCTCGTGTTGGCGTTTCTGGCCGCTTACATCGTGATCGTCGCCTTCTCGCTGCCGGGCGCGGCGGTGGCGTCAATGACCGGGGGGTTCCTGTTTGGTCTGATTGCGGGCACTGCGTTCAACGTGATCGCCGCCACCATCGGGGCGATGGCGATCTTTCTGGCCGCGCGTTGGGGGCTGGGGGCGACACTATCGGCCAAGATGGCGGCCAGCGAAGGCCGTATCCAGCGGCTGAAAGCTGCGCTTCATGACACCGAGATCGAGGTGCTGCTGCTGTTGCGTTTGGTGCCAGCGGTGCCGTTTTTTGTCGCGAACCTCCTGCCGGCGCTGGTGGGGGTGAAGCTGTGGAATTTCTTTTGGACCACGGCGCTGGGCATCATTCCGGGGGCGATTGTGTTCACATGGATTGGTGTCGGCTTGGGCGAGGTGTTTGATCGCGGCGAAAGCCCGAACCTCAGCCTTTTGTGGGAGCCGCATGTCTTGGGGCCGATCCTTGGCCTGTGTGCCCTGGCGGCGTTGCCCATTGTGATCAAGGCCCTGCGCGGCAAGACGGAGGTCTGAGAGATGCAGTCGATCAAATGTGATCTGCTTATTATCGGTGCGGGGTCCGGCGGGCTGTCGCTGGCGGCGGGTGCAAGCCAGATGGGGGCCGATGTGGTGCTGCTTGAGGCGCATAAGATGGGCGGCGACTGTCTGAATTACGGGTGCGTGCCGTCAAAGGCGCTGCTGGCGAGCGGCCATATGGCTCATGCACAGGCACATGGCACGGCGTTTGGCATCGCGGATCACGCGCCTCAGGTGAATTATGCCGCGGCCAAGGGTCATGTGCAGGAGGTGATCGACACCATCGCGCCGGTCGACAGTCAGGAGCGGTTTGAAGGGTTTGGCGTGCGGGTCATTCGCGAACAGGGCCGGTTTGTCGGCCCCAATGAGGTGGAGGCTGGCGAGACAAGGATCACCGCGCGGCGGATCGTGGTTGCCACCGGCTCCAGCCCGTTTGTGCCACCGATACCGGGGCTGGAGGATGTGCCCTATCTGACCAATGAAACGCTGTGGGAGCTCAAAGAGCGCCCGGCGCATCTGATTGTGGTTGGCGGCGGCCCGATCGGCATGGAGATGGCGCAGGCGCATCGCCGTCTGGGCAGCAAGGTCACGGTGCTTGAGGCGCAGGGCGCGCTGGGGCGTGATGACCCGGAGGCGGCAGCCTTTGTGCTGGAGCGTTTGCGCGGCGAAGGGATCGACATTCGCGAACACACCGCAGCGCAGGCTGTGCGTCAGGAGGCAGGCCAGATCGTGGTGCAGACCAGCGCCGGGACGGTCTCTGGCTCGCATCTTTTGGTGGCGGTGGGGCGCAAGCCCAATATCGACGGGCTGAACCTTGCGGCAGCAGGGGTCGATGTGACACCCGCCGGGATCAAGGTCGGGCCGGACCTGCGCAGCAGCAATTCCAAAGTCTACGCCATCGGGGATGTGGCCGGGCAGGGGCAATTCACCCATCTGGCGGGTTATCACGCCAGTGTCATTATCCGCTCTTTGCTGTTTGCCCTACCTGCCAAGGCCAAGGGCGACCACATCCCGCGGGCCACGTATACGGATCCCGAAATCGCCCAAGTGGGGCTTACGGAGGCTGAGGCGCGCAAAAAATACGAGGGGCGACTGGAGGTGGCGCGGTTTGACTACGGCCACAACGACCGCGCCATTGCGACCCGTCAGGCACAGGGTTTCATCAAGGTGATGGTGGTCAGGGGCCGCCCGGTGGGGGCGACCATTGCCGGTCATCAGGCCGGAGAGTTGATCGCCACATGGTCGCTTGCCATTGCCAATGCGATGAAGATGAGCCAAATCGCCGCAATGGTTGCGCCTTATCCAACAATCGCGGAACTTAACAAACGGGTCGCGGGGGCGTATTTCTCACCGAGACTATTTGAAAATTCCGGCATAAAACGGGTTGTCCGGCTGGTGCAGCGCTGGCTACCCTGAGGCGAAAACGGGGACTGATGTTAAACACGCTTTCGGGCCGATTCCTGATCCTGACAACGGTCTTCGTGATGTTGGCCGAAGTGTTGATCTTTGTCCCCTCGATCTCTCGGTTTCGGCAGGACTACCTGGAGGACCGTCTGGAGCGGGCTCAGATCGCCTCGCTTGCGCTGTTGGCAGATGACATGATCGAAAGCAGTCTGGAGCGGGAGCTGTTGGAGAATGCGGGCGTTTATAACGTGGTGCTTCGGCGCGACGAGATGCGCCAACTGGTGCTGTCCTCGCCCATCCCGCGCCCGATCGGTGCGACATTTGATCTGCGCGACGCCAGCGCGCTGACCCTGATCGGCGATGCGTTGATGCGCCTTTCGACGCCGGGCAATGACATCATTCGGGTGATCGGCGCACCGGTGCGGGATGCGGGTCTGCTTATTGAGATCACCATGGAGACCGGTCCGCTGCGGGCGGCAATGATCGACTATGGTCTGCGTATTCTGCTGCTCTCGGCGGTGATTTCTGTGCTGACGGCGGTGTTGTTGTTTATCGCGGTGCGCATGGTGCTGGTGAAGCCGATCAAGGGTGTGATTGGCTATATGCAGCGCTATGCAGCCGCGCCCGAAGATGCACGTGGGATCATTACCCCGAAGGCGGGGGTGATCGAGCTGCGCGAAGCCGAAGAGGCGTTGCAGAAGCTTCAGACCGAACTGACCCATGCGCTAAAGCAGCGCGAGAGGCTGGCGCAGCTTGGCGGTGCGGTGGCCAAGATCAGCCATGATCTGCGCAATATCCTCACCTCGGCGCAACTGTTCACTGACCGCATCGAGATGAGCGAAGACCCTCTGGTGCGACGTCTGGCGCCGAAACTGGTGAATTCCATCACCCGCGCGGTGTCGCTCTGTGAGGGCACGCTGGCCTTTGGGCGCGCCGAAGAACCGGCGCCGACATTTGGCCGGGTGTGCCTCAGCGAGATCATTGATGACGTGGCAGAGAGTGAAAACCTCGTGGCCTCTGATGTGGTGGTGGAGATCGCCAATACCGTGCCGCTGCCCACGATGATCCGCTGCGACAAGGAGCAGATCTTTCGCGTGGTTATGAACCTCGTGCGCAATGCCCGGCAGGCGATCATCGCCACAGGGCGCGATGGGCGCATTACGGTGTCCTTGCGCGAAGAGGAGGATGCGTGGTGGATCGAAGTGGCCGATGATGGCCCCGGTCTGCCGAAAAAGGCACTCGACAATCTGTTCACCCCGTTTCAGGGCGGCGCGCGCAAGGGCGGTACCGGACTTGGGCTGGCGATTGCGGCGGAGCTGGTCAAAGGTCACGGCGGTCAACTGACGCTGGGCAGAACCGGCCCAGAAGGCACGGTGTTTGAGATTTGCCTGCCCAAAGGCGATGGCGCGGTTTAACTCTCTGATCTGCTGGCGTTTTGCGAGCGGCGACTATTGAGGATGTGATCAATCGCCGGGCGGGCGCTCATGATAATATGAGTTTCCAGATGGGCGGCCAGCGCCTCACCGTCACAGCGGCGAAAACAGTCCAAAATTTCGGCGTGTTCGCGCAATTGCCGCTGCCGTGCCCGCACCGAGATGATCGGCTTGCCAAACCGCTGGAACAGGCGCTGGTGCAGGGCGCGCAGATGTTCGATCACATGCGGACGATTGGCCGGAGCCAGCAGCGCCTCGTGAAAGGCGATATTGTGCCGTGACCAATCCTCATCACTGCAGGTTTCCATCGCCGCTTGCGCGGCCTCCAGTTTGGCAATATCCGCCTCGGTGGCATAGCGCGCGGCCATTTGCGCCAGCCAGCCTTCGATTTGGGCGCGCATTTCGGCCAGTTGCTCAATCTCGCTGGGGGAGGGTAAGCTGACGATGGCGCCCCGGTTGGAGCGCAACGCCACCAACCCTTCTGTTTCAAGCAGTTGGAAGGCCTCGCGCAGGGGCACCCGGCTCACACCCAGTTCTTCGGCCAAGCGGGATTGGCGCAGCGGCGCGCCATCCTCAAACCGGCCTTCAAGGATCATGTCTCGGATGCGATCCGCCGTCTGACGCGCGCTTTGTCCGCGTTGCATTTGGTCTTCCTTGCTCATTCAAGTGTTCTGGCGCGCTGGCTGCGCGGCGTCAACATCACCTGCTGTGTCGCCATTTTTGACAGTCAAACCGTCATTTGTGAATTCAAAATACGTCACCAATGCCTAAATTGAATTCAAAAATGTTGACTCTCGCCCGGTATCGTCTGACAGTCTCCCTATCTGGCGGCGGTCAGCCGCGCGGCATCTGGGAGGATAGGGGATGTTGAGACTAACGGTGGCGCTTGTGGCCCTGAGTGCAGGCACGGCGATGGCGGGAACGCTTGAGGAGGTCAAAGAACGCGGCAAGCTCATATGTGGGGTCTATCCGGGGCTGCCGGGCTTTGCCTTTTTGTCTGAGGATGGCACGTGGATGGGATCCGAAGTGGCCTTTTGCCGGGCCCTGGCCGCAACGGTTCTAAAAGACCCCACGGCGGTGGAATTTGTTCCCACCCCCAGCAAAACCCGCTTTACCGCTCTGGCCTCGGGCGAGGTTGACGTGCTGGCCCGCAACACCACATGGACCTTCAGCCGCGACGTGGATCTGAAGTTCGAATTCGCAGGCGTCAATTATTACGACGGTCAGGGGTTCTTGGTGCCCAAGGAATTGGGCGTAACCTCTGCCAAGGAACTGGACGGCGCGACCGTCTGCATCCAGACCGGCACCACGACCGAGCTGAACCTTGCGGATTTCTTCCGCGCCAATGGCATCTCATACGAGCCTGTGCCGGTGGAAACCAACGCGGAATCCCAACAGCAGTATCTGGCGGGGGCCTGTGACGTCTACACCACTGATAAGGCGGGGTTGGCGGCGACTCGTTCGGCCTTTGCTGATCCGCAAAATCACCTGATCCTGCCGGAAACCATCTCGAAAGAGCCGCTTGGTCCTTTGGTGCGTCATGGGGACAATCAATGGGGCGACGTGGTGCGCTGGACCTTGAATGCCCTGATTATCGCTGAAGAGCTGGGTATCACGCAGGATAACGTCACCACGCTCGCGGCGAGCGCGACCAATAATCCGGAGATCAACCGGGTGCTGGGCACTGAAGGCACCTATGGTGAGATGCTGGGCCTGGATCAGGATTGGGCGGTCGCAGCGATTTCTGCCGGCGGCAACTACGGAGAGATTTTTGCGAGGTTTCTGGGAGAAGACACGCTGATCGGCCTCGACCGTGGTCTGAATGCGCTCTACCGCGACGGTGGCATCCTCTACGCGCCTCCCTTCCGCTAGGAGTGTATGCGCCCCCTGAGCGATCAGCGGGGCGTGCTGTCATAGATGTTTCAAAAAAGTTCTGATTTGGGGTTGCGCCCGTCGAGGGCCAGCTATAAACCCCGCCCTCAGTGGACCGATAGCTCAGCTGGATAGAGTACTTGACTACGAATCAAGGGGTCGGGGGTTCGAATCCTCCTCGGTCCGCCACTTCCCATTTGTTGAACGTCAGACGAAATTGACCTAGGCGTCATAAGCTGACCCAATCCACTGTTTTTGCCGTGTGGCTTGTTGCGTTGATCTGACCTTCCATTCGGAAAATCAGGGCTGATTTG
>NZ_LNWY01000022.1 GCF_001681715.1 Tritonibacter mobilis
TTGACGTGCGGTTTATTACGTTCAAACTTTTCCTTAGCCATGATGGCCTCCTTTTAGCTTTGGGAGGGAGCGCCGGCCGCGGCACTCCCCCAAATCGTCACGCTTATGCGTATTTCGCCTGGATCTCGTCAGAGATGTTCTGCGGGACCGGATCGTAATGCGAGAACTGCATCGTGAACTGCGCGCGGCCCGAGGACATGGAGCGCAGGGTGTTGATGTAGCCAAACATGTTCGCGAGCGGCACGTTTGCGTCGATCGCAATTGCGTTGCCGCGAGGCTCCTGACCGGACACCTGACCGCGACGGGAGGTCAGATCGCCGATGATACCGCCGGTGTATTCTTCCGGGGTGATCACTTCGACTTTCATGATCGGCTCGAGCAGTTTCGCGCCAGCTTTGCGCATGCCTTCACGCATACACATACGGGCTGCGATCTCAAACGCCAGAACGCTGGAGTCAACGTCGTGGAACTTACCGTCGATCAGGGCAACCTTGAAGTCGATCACGGGGAAGCCAGCGAGCGGGCCGCTGTCCATGACCGAGTTGATGCCTTTTTCAACACCGGGGATGTATTCCTTGGGAACCGAGCCGCCAACGATGCGGGACTCGAAGGAATAACCTTCACCAGCTTCTGTCGGCGAGATGATCATCTTCACCTCAGCGAACTGACCCGAACCACCCGACTGTTTCTTGTGGGTGTAGGTGTGCTCGACCTCGTGACCAATGGTCTCGCGGTAGGCAACCTGCGGGGCACCGATGTTGGCTTCGACTTTGAACTCGCGCTTCAGACGGTCCACCAGGATGTCCAGGTGAAGTTCGCCCATGCCCTTCATGATGGTCTGACCGGACTCGAGGTCGGTTTCGACTCGGAAGGACGGGTCTTCGGCAGCAAGACGTGCCAGACCTTGGGACATTTTCTCCTGGTCGCCCTTAGTTTTGGGCTCCACGGCGATCTCGATAACCGGATCCGGGAAGGTCATGGTTTCCAGAACCACCGGCTCCTTGGCGTCGCAGAGGGTGTCACCGGTGGTGGTGTCCTTCAGACCCGCCAGCGCGATGATGTCGCCTGCAAACGCTTCTTCGATCTCCTCGCGGTTGTTGGAGTGCATCATCATCATACGACCGATGCGCTCTTTCTTACCTTTGGTGGAGTTCAGGATGGAGTCGCCCTTGTTCAGCACGCCGGAGTAGATCCGGGTGAAGGTCAGGGAGCCAACGAAGGGGTCGTTCATGATTTTGAACGCAAGACCGGAGAAGGCCATGTCGTCGTCAGCACGACGTGCGATGTTACGAACTTCTTCTTCGTCGCCCGGCTTAAAGCCCATGTAATCAACAACGTCGAGCGGGCTCGGCAGGTAGTCGATCACAGCGTTAAGCAGCGGCTGAACACCTTTGTTCTTGAACGCGGAACCGCCCAGAACCGGAACGAAGGAGAGCGACAGCGTACCTTTACGCAGCAGGCTGCGCAGGGTCGCGACGTCGGGCTCTGCGCCGTCCATCAGGTAGTTTTCCATCGCGTCGTCGTCCATTTCGACGGCCGCTTCGATCATCTTGCCGCGCCATTCGTCAGCCATGTCTTTCAGGCTGTCGCGAATGTCGACCTGAATCCAGGACGCGCCGAGGTCTTCACCCTGCCACAGCCACTCTTTCATGGTGACCAGGTCGATGAGGCCTTCGAGCTCGTTCTCGGCGCCGATCGGGATACCAACCGGAACCGCGCGGGCGCCGGTGCGGTCTTCGATCATGCGAACGCAGTTGAAGAAGTCCGCGCCGATCTTGTCCATCTTGTTGACGAACACCATACGCGGAACCTTGTAGCGGTCAGCCTGACGCCACACGGTTTCGGTTTGGGGCTCAACACCAGCGTTGGCGTCGAGAACACAGACTGCACCGTCGAGAACCGCCAGCGAGCGCTCAACTTCGATGGTGAAGTCAACGTGGCCGGGCGTGTCGATGATGTTCAGACGGTGCTTCGGAGTGTCAGCGGTTTCGCCGTCTTCGGTGCGTTCCCAGAAGGTGGTGGTCGCAGCCGAAGTAATGGTGATGCCGCGTTCCTGCTCCTGCTCCATCCAGTCCATGGTGGCTGCACCGTCGTGCACCTCACCGATGTTGTGGGATTTGCCGGTGTAGAACAGGATGCGCTCGGAGCAGGTGGTTTTACCTGCATCGATGTGCGCCATGATACCGAAGTTACGGTAGCGGTCTAGCGGATAGTCGCGTGCCATATTGGATCAGCCTCTGAAGAGTTACCAGCGATAGTGCGAGAAGGCTTTGTTTGCCTCTGCCATCTTGTGAGTGTCTTCGCGCTTCTTAACGGCAGTACCCCGGCTTTGTACAGCATCGAGGAGTTCACCGGCGAGGCGTTCTTCCATTGTGTTCTCGTTGCGGCCGCGCGCAGCGGTGATCAGCCAGCGGATTGCCAGCGCTTCACGACGCTCGGGGCGCACTTCGACGGGAACCTGGTAGGTTGCACCACCCACACGACGCGAACGGACCTCAACGGAGGGTTTCACGTTGTCGAGAGCTTCGTGGAACACTTCCACGGGCGCGCGCTTGATCTTCGATTCAACGCGATCAAACGCGTTGTAAACGATGCGCTCTGCGACCGATTTTTTACCATCGATCATCAGGTTGTTCATGAATTTGGTGAGAACGCGGTCGCCGAACTTGGCGTCGGGCAGAACTTCGCGTTTTTCAGCAGCGTGACGACGGGACATCTATGCTTATCCTTCTTCTTACTTAGGACGCTTCGCGCCATACTTGGAGCGACGCTGCTTACGGTCTTTGACACCTTGGGTATCCAGAACACCACGCAGGATGTGGTAACGGACACCCGGAAGGTCTTTTACACGGCCGCCACGGATCAGAACCACGGAGTGTTCCTGAAGGTTGTGGGATTCACCGGGGATGTAGGAGATCACTTCGAAACCGTTGGTCAGGCGAACCTTCGCAACTTTCCGCATAGCGGAGTTCGGTTTCTTAGGTGTGGTGGTGTAGACGCGAGTACAAACGCCGCGCTTTTGCGGGCACTGCTCCAGGTGCATGGACTTGGAGCGTTTTACTTTCGGCTGACGCGGCTTGCGGATCAGCTGTTGGATCGTTGGCATTCCGGTTATTCCCCGTTTTGCAACACTATGTCATGCACGGCACGCGCCGTGCGGCGAGATCTTCAGCAGCGTCTGCGCAAACGCAAAAACCGCAAACGTTCCCATTCCGAGGTGAACGTCGCGGTGGGTTTACAGAGGGTCCGGGTGAAAAAAGTGCCCTGACCTTGAGCCACTACAGATATGAGTTCGGCGTAAGAGGGACTTCTCCCCCATGCCGGATAGCGCGCATATATTGAGAGTCGCAGAGCTTGTCAACACATGCCCCTGCTTGCAGACCTTGTCCGGCCGGGTTCGGCCCGCCATAGTCGCGCGTGTTTATTCATAAGGATTTCCAGTGATGCAAGTCATCGGGCTTTGTCGATTTTCCTATCCTGCCATCGGTGGCTTTCAAGTAGAGCACGAAGGCATCGAGGAGCGCATCGCTTTCCTCTACGGCGAAGCCCGCCTTGAAGAGCGCTTTCGTCTGTTTGAAACGGTCGCCCTGCCCTGTCTGCGCGCGCAGACAGATCCCGATTTCGATCTGATCATCGTCATTGGTGACAGCCTGCCCGCCCATCACGAGGCACGTCTTCGTGACCTCGTCGCGGGGATGCCGCAGGTGCGGATTGAAAAATACCCCCCATTGCCCCAGCGCGCTGTCATGAAGGACATTCTGAACAAGGCGCGCCGCGATCTGGACAAACCGTGCCTCCAGTTTCGATATGATGATGACGATGCAGTCTCGGTCGATTTCATCGAGCGGTTGCGCGGCACCATTTCAGACTGCCCCGGACTGGTCGCGCGTCATCGCAGCGTGGCGGTCGATTTCAATATGGGCTATGCGGCGGAGTTCGGGGCGAATGGGATTTCTGCCGCGGAAATTCACCGTCCCTATTTTGTCGCGGGTCTTGGCATGTATGTGCGTGGCGGCACTAAGCTCACCATCATGAATTTCGCCCATGAGAAGATCCTGCGCTTTATGCCCACCATCACGCTATCGGATGCGCCGATGTTTGTGCGTGGGCTGCATTCTTCCAATGACTCCCGGCAAAAGCGCGTAAAGCCCATCCCCGTGATGCCGCTCACGGTCGAGCAGGTCGCAGAGTTCGAGGCACGCTTTGCCATATCCGAGGCAGATGTGCGTCAGGTGTTTTCGGCCACCTGACGTTCGCGCAGCAACGTGAACAGGCCCGCCGCCACCACGATCCCAGCCCCAAGGAGCGTAAGACCGGAGGGAAATTCACCAAACACCAGCCAACCGAGCAGCAACGCCCAGACGAGTCCGGTATAGCGCAGCGGTGCTACGGCAGAGACTTCGCCAACGCGAATGGTCATCACCGCACAAAGATAGGCCAGCAAGATCAACACGGCGGTGGCAGACAGCAAGAGCCACTCGCGCCCACCCACCGGCTGCCAGCTCTCGCCGAAACCCAAACCAAGGCCAAACAGCATCACCGAGAACGCCGATAGAAATGTCACGGTGAGCGAGGGCACCGCCGGGGACATCTGCCGCGTTACCAGATCCCTGAGCGTCAGCAGCGCAACGGCCAGCAACGCATAAATCGTCGCCGGACCAAAATCCGCACCACCGGGGCGCACAATCAGCAGCATACCGATAAACCCAAGTGCGATGGCAAGGCTCCGCCGCCAGCCGACCGTTTCCCCGAGGAACAACGCCGCGCAGAGCGTCACGGTCAGCGGCAGCATTTGCAGCACCGCCGTGATATTCGCCAGAGGCATCTGCAACAGTGCGGACAGAAAGAAATAGGTCACAGCCATTTCGGTCGCGCATCGCGCCAGAACCAGCCCCCAGTCACGACGCGAGAGATCAAAGCGCAAGGCACCCATTGCGCGTGCGAGACACAGCAGCAGGACGCTCGCCATCACGCCCCGCACAGTCACGATCTGCCACAAAGGCACGGTTTCTCCCACCAGCTTGACCAATGTGTCGTTGATGGTGAAGAATGCCATGCTGCCCAGCATCAGGAGCGCGCCTTTCTGGTTCGGGCTCAACGATCCTGTCATGTCAGATCGCCTTAAGCGCACGAAGGCTCATGCCGAAATGGGTTTGCAGGTCTACATCAATCTCGGCCTCGGTCTGCCGCGCCGTCAGCCCCATCATTGCCGGGGTAGAATGGTTGTCACCGTGGACCGTCCGCAAAAAGGATGGAACGGCAATATCCGAAAACAGCGGATAATGCTGGGCAAACTTGCGGTGATTGTAGCGATAGGGATTGCCCTTGCCGGACACAGGCCGCACCAACGCGGTGCCCGCCGAGAGCGGCGCCCGTTCGCAACTGTCCACCACGACGGGTGGCTGGCCTTCTTCGCGAACAAGGTAGATGCCGCGATTAAAGGCGATGGCAAAAGGTGTCTCGGCGCTTGCCTGCAAGGGGAGAAGCCCCGCAGCCAGCCGTTTGCACCGGGCCACATAGCCGCCGTCCAATGCATCGTCATCATCAAGGCGAAACAGGATACGGTGGCTTTCGCCCTGTTCCGGAATCGCGCCATAGGCCTCTTTCAGGATTTGAAAGTGGTTCTCCGGCGCAAACTGCAACAGCCGCATATGATCGTGCGGGGCAAGCAACTCCTGTAGGCGTTTCAACACCGGTTGCGGCAGACGATCAGAGGTCGCCACCACCAAATGGAAATCGGCGTCCCCCTGCCGCACCAAGGAAGGCAGGCACAGCTTTTCAAACAGGTGCAGCCGCAGTGCCATGCGGTCGGGTGCAAAAATCGCCTCAGCGGCGGCGTCCAGATCCGGGTAGCGGTCTGCATTGAAGGTCGGAGTCAGCAGCGAGAAGCGGATGACCCCTACCATATTGAATGTTGCCGCCATCGCGTCGTCTCTCTCCCCCGGCCTTGACCACCAACAGAAACCACGCCCTCGCCCGCTTGCCAAGAGGCTTGGTGCACCGCCTGCCCGGCCCCGCGCGCGCAACGAAAAAGCCCCGCGTCACGGTGGACGCGGGGCTTTCTCAATTCAGCAACAAGCCGTCGGGCTTAGTCGCGGCTTTCCGGGGTTTCCACAAGGAAATCCGCATCCGCAACATCATCCGCCATCGGCGCTGCAAGGGCTGCTGCCGCTTCGGCCTCTTCGCGACGGGCCTCAAGGACCACATTGTCGCGCGAGGATGCGATGTGGCGCACCTGCTGGGTTGCACCACCGGTGCCCGCCGGGATCAGACGACCCACAATGACGTTTTCCTTCAGGCCGACCAGCTTGTCCTTCTTACCCTGCACAGAAGCCTCGGTGAGGACTCGTGTGGTCTCCTGGAAGGAGGCCGCGGAGATGAAGGAGCGGGTCTGCAGCGACGCCTTGGTGATACCAAGAAGGATCGGCTCGCCTTGTGCCGGGCGCTTGCCACGGCTGAGCGCCTTCTCGTTTGCCGCGTCGAACTCTTGCTTGTCGACGTGTTCGCCCTTGAGGAGCGTGGTCTCGCCGGAGTCGGAGATCTCCCACTTTTGCAGCATCTGGCGAACGATCACCTCGATGTGCTTGTCGTTGATCTTCACACCCTGCAGGCGATAAACGTCCTGCACTTCGTCGATCATGTAGTTCGCCAGAGCCTCGACACCCATGATGGACAGGATGTCATGCGGCGCCGGGTTGCCGTCCATGATGTAGTCGCCTTTTTGAACGAAGTCGCCCTCGACAACCGGGATGTGCTTGCCCTTGGGCACCATGTATTCCACGGCCTCCATGGACTCATCTGCCGGCTCGATGGAGATGCGACGCTTGTTCTTGTAGTCGCGACCAAAGCGCACGTAACCATCGATTTCTGCGATGATCGCGTGATCTTTCGGACGACGCGCCTCGAAGAGTTCGGCCACACGCGGCAGACCACCGGTAATGTCCTTCGTCTTCGCACCTTCACGCGGGATACGCGCAACAACGTCACCGGCTTCGATCTTCTGACCGTCTTCACAGGACAGGATCGCATCCACGGACATCGGATAGGTCAGCGGGTTGCCAAGGGAATTGCGGACCGGTTCGCCATCGTCACCCACAAGGATAATTTCCGGCTTCAGGTCAGAGCCCTTCGGTGCCGCACGCCAGTCGATCACGATCTTCTGGGTCATGCCGGTGGCATCGTCGGTTTCTTCGCGCACGGCCAGACCAGACACGAGGTCCACGTACTTCGCAGTACCCGGCTTTTCAGCGATGATCGGCAGGGTGTAGGGGTCCCACTCGAACAGTTTGTCGCCGCGCTTGACCTGCTGGCCTTCCTTGACGAACAGCTTGGTGCCGTAGCCCAGCTTGTGGCTGGAGCGCTCTTCACCGTGCTCGTCCTGAATGATCAGCTTCATGTTCCGGCCGATGGTCAGAACTTCGCCGTTGGCGTTGGTGAGCGTGTTCGTGTTCTCGAACACGATCTTGCCCTCTTGGGACGCCTCAAGGAAGGACTGCTGACCACCCTGTGCCACGCCGCCGATGTGGAAGGTCCGCATCGTCAGCTGGGTACCGGGTTCACCGATGGACTGCGCCGCGATGATGCCGACGGCCTCACCGGAGTTGACCATGGTACCGCGCGCAAGGTCACGGCCATAGCACATGGCGCAGACGCCCTCTTCGCTTTCACAGGTCAGCGGGCTGCGGATGCGCATGGACTGAACACCGGCTTCCTCGATCGCGTCCGCCATGCGTTCGTCGATCAACTGACCAGCGGCGACCACGATCTCTTCGGTGCCCGGACGTTTGACATCATCCGCGGCAACACGACCCAGAATACGCTCGCCGAGGGAGGCCACAACCTCACCATCATTCACCGCAGTCTCTGCAGTGATCGCACGTTCGGTACCACAGTCGTGCTCGCGCACGATGCAGTCCTGCGCCACGTCCACAAGACGACGGGTCAGGTAACCGGAGTTCGCCGTCTTAAGCGCCGTATCCGACAGACCCTTACGGGCACCGTGGGTGGAGTTGAAGTACTCCAGAACGGTCAGACCTTCTTTAAAGTTCGAGATAACCGGAGTCTCGATGATGTCGCCGTTCGGCTTTGCCATCAGACCACGCATCCCGCCCAGCTGACGCATCTGCGTCACGGAGCCACGCGCACCGGAGTGAGCCATCATGTAGACCGAGTTCGGTTCCATGTCGGAGCCGTCTTCTGCCTTTTTGACCGCCGAGATGGTGGACATCATGGCTTCGGTGAGCTTGTCGTTACACTTCGACCAGGCATCCACGACTTTGTTGTACTTTTCGCCCTGAGTGATCAGGCCGTCCATGTACTGCTGTTCAAAGTCTTTCACCTGATCGCGGGTGTCGTCGACGATGGTCCACTTGTTGTCAGGGATCACCATGTCGTCTTTACCGAACGAGATGCCCGCCTTGAACGCTTCGCGGAAGCCCATGGTCATGATCTGGTCACAGAAGATCACGGACTCTTTCTGACCGCAGTAACGGTAGACGGTGTCGATGACCTGCTGAACTTCGCGCTTGCGCAGCAGACGGTTCACCAGCTCAAACGGCGCCTTGGCGTTTTTCGGCAGCAAGGAGCCCAGACGGGCACGGCCCGGCGTGGTCTCAAAGCGTTGGAAGACCTCGTTGCCCTCTTCGTCGATCTGCGGAACCCGCACGGTGACTTTGGAGTGCAGATGCACAACACCAGCGTCCAGCGCGTGCTGAACTTCATCGAGGTTGCCGAAGACCATGCCTTCGCCCTTCATGCCTTCACGCGCCAGCGTGAGGTAGTAAAGGCCAAGAATCATATCCTGCGAGGGAACGATGATCGGCGCGCCGTTTGCAGGCGACAGAACGTTGTTCGTGGACATCATCAGGACGCGCGCTTCCAACTGGGCCTCAAGGCTCAGCGGGACGTGCACAGCCATCTGGTCACCGTCGAAGTCCGCGTTAAACGCCGAACAGACCAGCGGGTGCAGCTGGATCGCTTTACCTTCGATCAGCGTGGGTTCGAACGCCTGAATACCAAGACGGTGCAGCGTCGGTGCGCGGTTCAGCATCACCGGGTGCTCGCGGATCACCTCGTCGAGGATGTCCCAAACTTCCGGACGCTCTTTTTCAACGAGCTTCTTCGCCTGCTTCACGGTGGAGGACAGACCTTTGGCCTCCAGACGCGAGTAGATGAAGGGCTTGAAGAGTTCGAGCGCCATCTTCTTGGGCAAGCCACACTGATGCAGCTTCAGCTCGGGGCCGGTCACAATGACCGAACGACCGGAGAAGTCGACGCGTTTCCCCAAAAGGTTCTGACGGAAGCGACCTTGCTTACCCTTCAGCATGTCGGAGAGCGACTTCAGCGGGCGTTTGTTGGCACCGGTGATGACGCGACCACGACGGCCGTTGTCGAACAGAGCATCAACGGATTCCTGCAGCATCCGCTTTTCGTTGCGGACGATGATGTCAGGTGCGCGCAGCTCGATCAGACGCTTCAGACGGTTGTTCCGGTTGATCACACGACGATAGAGGTCGTTGAGGTCGGAGGTCGCAAAACGGCCACCATCCAGCGGAACCAGCGGACGCAGTTCCGGCGGGATAACCGGGATCACGGTCATGATCATCCACTCAGGACGGTTGCCCGACTCGAGGAAGGATTCCACGACTTTCAGACGCTTGATGATCTTCTTGGGCTTCAGCTCGCCGGTGGCCTCGGCCAGTTCGGCGCGCAGGTGCTCGGCTTCTGCCTCAAGATCAATCGCCGCCAGCATTTCGCGGATCGCTTCAGCACCGATATTGGCGGTGAAGGCGTCCATGCCATAGGCGTCTTGCGCGTCCATGTACTCTTCTTCGGTCATCATCTGGCCGTACTGCAGGTCGGTGAGACCCGGCTCGATGACAACATAGTTTTCAAAGTAGAGAACCCGTTCCAGATCACGCAGGGTCATGTCCAGCATGAGGCCGATCCGGGAAGGAAGCGACTTCAGGAACCAGATATGCGCAACAGGTGCCGCCAGTTCGATGTGGCCCATGCGCTCGCGGCGCACTTTTTGAAGGGTAACTTCAACACCACATTTCTCGCAGACAACGCCGCGATACTTCATGCGCTTATATTTGCCACAGAGACATTCGTAGTCTTTGATCGGGCCAAAGATGCGCGCGCAGAACAGGCCGTCACGCTCGGGCTTGAACGTACGGTAGTTGATGGTTTCCGGCTTTTTGATCTCGCCGTAGGACCACGAGAGGATCCGTTCCGGGCTGGCCAGCGACACCTTGATCTCGTCAAAGACCTTCGGCGGGGTCAGCGGGTTGAACGGGTTATTGGTGATTTCCTGGTTCATTTTGATACCTCAAATCTTGCGGAAGGGGGGACGTGGGGTGAGGGGAAGCCCCCTCACTCCTCAACCTCCGCATCCAGGAGTTCCATGTTCAGGCCGAGGCCACGGACTTCTTTAACCAGAACGTTGAACGATTCCGGTACGCCCGCTTCAAAGTTGTCCTCGCCCTTGACGATCGACTCATAGACCTTGGTCCGGCCAGCGACGTCATCCGATTTCACGGTGAGCATCTCTTGCAGGGTGTAGGCGGCGCCATAAGCTTCCAGAGCCCAGACTTCCATCTCACCAAAGCGCTGACCACCGAACTGCGCCTTACCACCGAGCGGCTGCTGGGTAACCAGCGAGTACGGACCGGTGGAACGGGCGTGGATTTTGTCGTCCACGAGGTGGTGCAGCTTCAAGAGATACTTGATGCCCACGGTCACCGGACGTGCGAACTGCTCACCCGTGCGGCCGTCGAACAGGATCGACTGACCGGACTGGTCAAAGCCCGCGCGCACCAGCGCGTCGTTGACGTCATCTTCTTTCGCACCGTCAAAGACCGGCGTTGCGATCGGCACACCACGGGTGACGTTGCCTGCGGCCTCGATGAGCTGGGTTTCGTCCATGGAAGAGATACCCTCTTCATAGACGTTCTCACCATAGGCTTCACGCATCGCATCACGCACAGGGGTCAGATCGCCAGTGCGGCGATAGTCCTGCAGTGCGTCGTCGATTTTCAGACCCAGACCGCGTGCGGCCCAACCCATGTGGGTTTCAAGGATCTGACCGACGTTCATGCGCGACGGCACGCCGAGCGGGTTAAGGCAGAAGTCTACCGGGGTACCATCTGCGAGGAATGGCATGTCCTCCATCGGCACCACGCGAGAGATAACACCTTTGTTCCCGTGACGACCCGCCATCTTATCGCCCGGCTGCAGCTTACGCTTCACGGCAATGAAGACTTTGACCATCTTCATCACACCCGGGGGCAGATCGTCGCCGCGACGGACTTTCTCGACCTTGTCCTCGAAACGGGCGTCCAGAGCACGTTTTTGTGCTTCGTACTGCTCGTTCAGGGCCTCAAGGATCTGAGCGTCCTGCTCTTCTTCCAGAGCAAGCATCCACCACTGACCACGGGTCAGCTGGTTGTCCAGCAGATCCTCGTCGATGACGGTGTTGCCGCGCACGCCTTTGGGGCCTTTGACGGCAGTTTTGCCGAGCAGAAGGTCACGCAGACGGGCGTAGATGTTGCGGTCCAGAATGCCGAGCTCATCGTCCCGGTCACGGGCCAGACGTTCGACTTCTTCACGCTCGATCTGCAGCGCACGTTCGTCTTTTTCGACGCCGTGACGGTTGAAGACGCGGACCTCAACAACGGTACCGTAGTCGCCCGGCTTCACGCGCAGCGAGGTGTCACGCACGTCGGAGGCTTTCTCACCAAAGATGGCGCGCAGCAGTTTTTCTTCCGGCGTCATCGGGCTTTCGCCCTTCGGTGTGATCTTGCCCACGAGGATATCGCCCGGCTCCACATCGGCACCGATGTAGACGATGCCCGCCTCGTCGAGGTTGCGCAGGGCCTCCTCACCGACGTTCGGGATATCGCGGGTGATTTCTTCCGGGCCGAGCTTGGTGTCACGGGCGGCGACTTCGAATTCCTCGATGTGGATCGAGGTGAAGACGTCGTCACGCGCGATACGCTCGGAGATCAGGATGGAGTCCTCATAGTTGTAACCGTTCCACGGCATAAACGCGACGACCACGTTCTTACCGAGCGCCAGTTCACCCATATCGGTGGAGGGACCATCTGCAATCACTTCGCCCTTCTCGACCGTCTGACCCACTTTCACCAGCGGACGCTGGTTGATGCAGGTGTTCTGGTTCGAGCGCTGGAATTTGCGCATGCGGTAGATGTCCACGCCTGCGTCGCCCAGCTCCAGATCGGAGGTTGCACGGATAACGATACGCTGAGCGTCGATCTGGTCGATCACGCCTGCGCGCTTCGCCATGATCGCCGCGCCAGAGTCGCGCGCCACGATTTCCTCGATACCGGTACCAACCAGCGGCGCTTCTGCGCGCAGCAGCGGAACCGCCTGACGTTGCATGTTCGAACCCATCAGAGCGCGGTTAGCATCGTCGTTCTCAAGGAACGGAATGAGCGAGGCCGCAACCGATACCAACTGTTTCGGCGACACGTCGATCAGGTCAACGCTCTCGTTCGGTGCCAGCGTGTAGTCACCCGACTGACGGGTGGACACGAGGTCGTTCACAAAGCGGTTGTCTTCATCAAGGTTCGCGTTCGCCTGCGCCACTGTGTGACGCATTTCCTCGGTGGCGGACATGTAGTGAACCTCATCGGTCACCTGTCCTTCTTTCACCACGCGATACGGGGTCTCGATGAAGCCGTATTTGTTCACGCGGGCAAAGGTCGCCAGCGAGTTGATCAGACCAATGTTTGGACCTTCCGGCGTTTCAATCGGACACATCCGGCCATAGTGGGTCGGGTGAACGTCGCGCACCTCAAAGCCGGCACGCTCGCGGGTCAGACCACCGGGGCCAAGCGCCGAGAGACGGCGTTTGTGGGTGACTTCCGACAGCGGGTTCGTTTGGTCCATGAACTGCGACAGCTGCGAGGAGCCGAAGAATTCACGCACAGCCGCGGCGGCAGGCTTGGCGTTGATCAGGTCCTGCGGCATCACGGTGTCGATCTCGACAGAGGACATACGCTCTTTGATCGCGCGCTCCATGCGCAACAGACCAACGCGGTACTGGTTCTCCATCAGTTCGCCAACGGAACGCACACGACGGTTGCCGAGGTGGTCGATGTCGTCGATGTCGCCCTTGCCATCGCGCAGTTCCACCAGCGCCTTGATGCAGGCGACGATGTCTTCTTTGCGCAGGGTACGCTGGGTGTCTTCTGCATCCAGAGCCAGACGCATGTTCATTTTCACGCGGCCAACGGCAGAGAGATCATAGCGCTCGCTGTCGAAGAACAGAGTGTCAAACAGCGCGGAGGCCGCTTCGACGGTGGGCGGCTCGCCCGGACGCATCACGCGGTAGATGTCCATGAGCGCGGTGTCGCGACCCATGTTTTTGTCTGCCGCCATGGTGTTGCGCATGTAGGGGCCGACGTTGACGTTGTCGATGTCCAGAACAGGAATGTCGGTGATACCCGCATCCAGCAGCTCTTTGACGGAACCACCGATGATTTCGCCGCCTTTGTCATACTCAAGGGTCAGCTCATCGCCAGCCTCGACGTAAATCGCGCCGTTTTCTTCGTTGATGATATCCTTAGCAACATATTTGCCAACGATATGCTCGAAGGGCACCAGAAGCTCGGTGATGGTGCCTTCGTCGATCATCTTCTTGACCGCGCGTGGGGTCACTTTCTTGCCCGCTTCGCAGATGATTTCGCCCGTGGCGGCATCTACGAGGTCGTAGGTCGGACGGGTGCCACGCACACGCTCGGGGAAGAAGGGCGTGACCCAGCCACGAGACTTCTCAAGCTTGAAGTCGACGGTGTTGTAATAGGCATCCATGATGCCTTCTTGGTCGAGACCCAGCGCATAAAGAAGCGTGGTCACCGGCAGTTTGCGGCGACGGTCGATGCGGGCAAAGACGATGTCTTTGGCGTCGAACTCAAAGTCGAGCCAGGAGCCGCGATACGGGATGATGCGGCAAGCAAACAGCAGTTTACCGGAAGAGTGGGTTTTGCCCTTGTCGTGGTCAAAGAACACACCCGGTGAGCGGTGCATCTGAGAAACGATCACACGTTCGGTGCCGTTCACGATGAACGTACCGTTCGGGGTCATCAGGGGCATATCGCCCATAAAGACATCTTGTTCCTTGATGTCTTTTACCGATTTCGCACCGGTGTCCTCATCGACATCGAACACGATCAGACGCAGCGTGACCTTCAGCGGTGCCGAATAGGTCATGTCGCGTTGCATACATTCGTCGACGTCGTACTTGGGACGCTCAAGCGCGTAGTTCACGAACTCCAGAACGGAGGTTTCGTTGAAGTCCTTGATCGGGAAAACCGATTGGAACACGCCTTTGATGCCTTCGCCGTCAAGCGGCTGAGGTTCATCGCCGGAGCGCAGGAAAAGATCATAAGAAGATTTTTGAACCTCAATGAGGTTCGGCATATCCAGCACTTCGCGGATCTTGCCGTAATATTTGCGAAGACGTTTCTGGCCAAGGAACGTTTGAGCCATGTCAGAGTTCACCTTTCAGAGTTCTCAACAAACAAGGCAGCCGCCGGGCCCCGGCACCTCATCCGTCAGAGACAGCGTGGTCTGGATCAATTCATGGCCACCGTCCCGAATGGCGACCTCCCGATCCAACGAACCTCGCCTGAGAAAAGGGCCACCCAAACGCGGGTGAAAAGGCCCCTTTCTGAGACAGGTTCAGCTGGACCCGGGTTTCCCCGGATCCAGCCAAATGATTTGAGGCCTATAGAGCAGAACTTCCCGCAGGAAATCCAGCCCGAATGTCCTCTATCGAAGGGCTTAAGCCAGTTCGACTTCGGCGCCAGCTGCTTCCAGCTTGCCTTTGATGTCTTCGGCTTCGTCTTTGGAAACGCCTTCTTTGATCTTGCCGCCGGCTTCGACCAGTTCTTTCGCTTCTTTGAGGCCCAGGCCGGTGATGCCGCGGACTTCTTTGATGACGTTGATTTTGGATGCGCCGGCGTTCTTCAGAACGACGTCGAATTCGGTTTTCTCTTCCTCAGCAGCTGCTTCGCCGCCTGCAGGACCAGCCATCATCACTGCGCCGCCAGCTGCGGGCTCGATGCCGTACTCGTCTTTGAGGATGGTTTTCAGTTCTTGTGCTTCCAGCAGGGTCAGACCAACGATGCTTTCCGCGAGTGCTTTCAGATCAGCCATTGTATTAGCTCTTTCCGTTTACAGATGTGTGTTCCAACGTGGGTAATATCACCCTACGCCAGTCATTAAGTGCCAACCGCTTACGCAGCTTCCGCCTTCTCTTCGATGGTCGAAAGAATGCTTGCGATGTTGCTTGCAGGTGCGCCAATTGCGCCGGCGATGTTGGAGGCCGGTGCGCCGATGCAGCCAACGATGGAAGCAATGAGCTCCTCGCGGGACGGCATTTTCGACACGGCTTCAACGCCTGCGCGGTCAAGAGCGTTCTCGCCCATTGCACCGCCAAGGATTTCGAACTTCTTGTTCTCCTTGGCGAAGTCCTCGGCCACCTTGGCTGCTGCCACGGGATCCTCGGAATAGGTCAGAACGGTCATCCCTGTCAGCAGGTCAGCCATGTTTTCACACGGTTTACCCTCGAGGGCGATTTTGGCGAGCCTGTTTTTGGCAACACGCACGGAGCCGCCCGCGTCACGAGCACGTGCGCGAAGGTCCTGCATCTCGGCAACTGTCAGACCGGTGTAGTGGGCTACGACCACCACGCCAGAGCTTTCGAAGATCTGGCCGAGTTCCTCGACCACTTTCTCTTTCTGGGCTCTATCCACAGTTCTCTCCAAATTAGGGGCAGATGCCCCGGCTCATTTTCTGCCACACCTCGAAAGGTATGGCGGTCAAGTCCGTTTTACGGGGTTTCAGCCAAAGTCGCCCGAGAGTCGAAAAACCCTCGATCTTTCATTGGTCCTACCCGTCTCAGGAGGGAAATTAAGGCCCGATCGACAGGCCACCCACCATCTTGGACGAAAAGGAGAAAAGCGCACGACGAATCGCACGCTTTGCTCCGTGGAGGCTACATAATCCTGCGGGTCACAATTTCCAACCCCTAAACGACACATCAACCCATCGGGTATGTGTCATCCAGGCGTGGCGATGCGCTCCAGATCGATGTCGAATTCTCGCTGCACCAGCGCGGTCAAATCCCACTCGAGCCGCAACAGCGCATCCTCTCGTTCCAGATGCGCCACCTGATCAGGGCGAAGCGCATGAAGGCGAGAGAACAGATCCCGCAACTCCGTTTCGCTTTGTGAGGAAGCCAGTGCCGCCTCAATGCGCTCTGTCAGCGGATCGGTAAAGCCGCGCGACCCGCAGCGCCATGCCAGCTTGTTGCACCAGATTTCAAAATCGGCCCCGATCATGTGCAGCAAATGCGCGCCATCATGGTGATCGAGCAGAACCTCTTCTCCGGCCTCCACGCTGCCAGCGCGCGGCCAATGTTGGCGCAGCTGCAATCCCGCAACACCGCACCGCGCGAAGGATTTCCCTTGCGGATGCCCCACCAGACCGGACCGTTTGGGGCCAAAAAGTTTCGCATCCGTGCCGTAGACCGATTTGCGTACATCATAAGCCATGGGGCGACGGAACAAGGTCTCGCCCACCCCTTCGGGCGCAATCACACGCTCTGCTGTGATGACCCGGATCGACAGCGCCTGCCCGCCTTCTTGCTGCAGCACATCCGCTACACCGCGCCCCTCGAAATACATGAATTCATCCGCATCGACGTTCAGCAGCCAGCCGTCGGAATATTGCCCATAGATCCATGTCAGCGCTGCATTCTGGCGTTTGACAAATGCGCTCTCGGCTGTGAGGCCAAGCGATTGCCAAAATGCCGGGGTGCAGGGAATGCAACGCACGCGAGGATGTTCGGAGAGGGCTTCAATCGCTGGATCATCGGGATTGTCAAAACAGATCGTCAGCTCGTCAGCACCCAGCGCGAGATACCACGCGCAGAACTTCAGAACCTCTTTGAGAGGTTCATTCATGATGGCGCCCACGCGCCAAACCTGCGTTACAGTTGGTGCCATTTCCGCACTCATTTCACTCGTCATTTTGCCAATCAGCACTTTCTGCCCGATCGCCCTATCGGCGCCGGATACCTTGCCGATTTCTCACTATACGGAGATCTTGCGCAAAAAAAGGCGACACCGAAGTGCCGCCTTTCTTTTCTCAAACATGGAAGGGTCCGATTACTCGGAAACTGCACCGTCCACGTCAAGTGTCACGCCCGGGCCCATGGTGGAGGACAGGACGATCTTTTTCATGTAGGCGCCTTTGGCACCGGTCGGCTTCGCTTTGGCCACTGCGGACACAAATGCGCGCACGTTTTCAGCCAGTTTGGCTTCGTCGAAGGACGCTTTGCCAACGCCTGCGTGCACAACGCCGCCTTTTTCAGCTTTAAACTGAACTTCGCCGCCCTTGGCTGCTTCCACGGCCGCTTTCACGTCCATGGTCACGGTGCCAACTTTGGGGTTCGGCATCAGGTTGCGCGGGCCGAGGATCTTACCCAGACGACCGACGACGGGCATCATGTCCGGGGTTGCGATGCAGCGATCAAATTCGATGGTGCCGCCCTGGATGGTTTCCATCAGGTCTTCTGCGCCAACGATGTCCGCGCCAGCGGCCTGAGCTTCTTCAGCTTTGGGGCCACGTGCGAACACGGCAACACGCATGGTTTTGCCGGTGCCGTTGGGCAGGCCAACAACGCCGCGCACCATCTGGTCTGCGTGACGGGTATCAACACCGAGGTTCATCGCAATTTCGACGGTTTCATCGAATTTGGTGTTGGCGTTTGCCTTCACCAGTGCGACGGCTTCCTCGATCGTGAGGTTCGATTTGCCTGCGAAGGCTTCGCGCGCTGCGCGGGTACGTTTACCGAGCTTTGCCATCTTACTTCACCTCGATGCCCATGGAGCGGGCGGAGCCCAGGATGATCTGCATCGCGGCGTCGATGTCGTTCGCGTTCAGATCTTTCATCTTCGCTTCGGCGATCTCTTTCACCTGAGCGGCAGTGACGGTGCCTGCGGTCTCACGGCTCGGGTTATTCGCGCCGGATTTAATCTTTGCAGCCTTCTTCAGGTAGTAAGACGCGGGCGGCGTCTTGATGTCCATGGTGAAGGACTTGTCCTGATAGTAGGTGATCACGGTCGGGCACGGAGCGCCGGGCTCCATGTCTGCGGTCTTGGCGTTGAACGCCTTGCAGAATTCCATGATGTTGATGCCGCGCTGACCCAGCGCCGGACCGACCGGCGGGGATGGGTTTGCCTGACCTGCAGGAACCTGCAGTTTCATCGAACCAACAAGCTTCTTAGCCATGTGGTTGTCTCCTTTTCAACAGCTTTTGGGCGCGCCCAAGAGCTCTTTTACGTTGCGTGGTTCGACCCATCGCGTCGCGACGCTTGGGCCTCCCACAAGAATCACGCCCGGTTAAGGAACCGGACAGATTGGCGGCTGATACGCCCCCTTGCTGCAGGAATCAACCCCCGGCGCTGCGCTTTGCGCCTTGATCATGCGCATCATGCGCCGCAAGGGCTGCGGCGTACCAGCTCTGTGCCACCTGCGCCCATGGAAACGCGGCCTCAGCCTTAATCCGCGCCGCTTTTGACAGAGCCTCGGCGCGTTCCGGCTGTTGCGTCAACTCTACAATCGCGGCGGCCAAGTCCCGCACCACCTGTGCCGGATCATGGGCCTCGACGAACAACGCCTCTTCATCTGTGGCTAGCCCAAGCGGGCCGCCCCAGCGCAACGGCACCACCGGCAGGCCAATGGCCATGCATTCCTGCACAATAATGCCATTGGCCTCCTTGAGGCTTGGGAACAGCAGCGCACGATATTGGCCCAACTCCTGCGACAGATCCTCATGCGCGAGCCAGCCTGCAAATGTCACCCGCTCAGAGAGACCCAGATCCCGCACCAAAGCCTCCAGCGCGGCACGTTGCGGCCCATCCCCATATAGCGTGAGCCGCGCCTCCTGTGGGGCTTGAGACAGCGCACGAATAGCCAGATCCGCCCCCTTGTAGGGCACCATGCGGCCGATCCAAACAAAATGCGCCGGGTTTTCAGCCGGGCACACACGGGGACGCGCAAAGAGGTCATCGCTAAGCCCCGCATCCCAAACATCCCGCATCCGAGCCTCGGGACAGCCCGCCCAGCCCAATGCCTCTCGCGTGCGCACATAGCCCGAAACCAACACCGTGTCGGCGCGCACAAACTGGCGAGAGACCAGCCCCAGAGCCTTTTGCAGAGGGCGATAGATGCGCTGCTGCAGTCGCAGGCTTTTTTCCGCGAGATGCTGGAACCCTTGTGGATAGAAGATATTGCCCGAAAGCGGCCCGATCACATAGCGATAGCCCTTTGGTGGGAAACGCTGCTCCACCGGTGAGATCGGACATAAGTAATGGATCACCACCTGTGCGGGATCAAAGCCGCGACAGATCCGGGCGACCTCGACATGGAAGAAACCGTTCACAAACCGCGCCAGACCCGGCGTGCGCCAGCAGGTTTTCATCATGGCACTGTCGCGCACATAGATCACCCGATCCGCTGGCAGCTCCCCGGCCAAGGCATCACGGCAGCGCTCATGGGTGATGAGGGTGGCGTCGCGACCATCCGCCAGCAGTTGCTGCATGTATTGCAGCGCCTTCATCGCCTCGCCCCCCATCGTCTGGGCAGCGTTGGTCGACACGACGAGCAATTTCATGGGCGCATAACTCCAGTGAACAAAACAAAATCGGCCCCACTCTAGGGGCCGATCGTCAGGTTCCCAATGGGAAATGCGATGCAATGTCCGGCATGTCTGCCGAAACAGGCGTGGATTACACCTGTTTGGTGACCTGCGTGAAGTCCAGCTCCACCGGGGTCTCGCGACCAAAGATCGACACGGTGACCTTGAGTTTCTGGTTCTCGTCGTCCACGCCCTCGACCATACCGTCGAAATCCTCGAACGGGCCGTCGTTGACTTTGACCTTCTCACCCACCTCGAAGGAAATGAGCGTGCGCGGTGCCTCAACACCTTCTTCGACGCGGCCAAGGATGCCCTGCACCTCAGCGTCGCGCATCGGCATCGGGCGACCTTGCGGGCCGAGGAAGCCAGTGACGCGGTTGATGGAGGAAATCAGGTGATAGCCCTGATCGGACATCTCCATATGCACCAGCACGTAGCCCGGCATGAAGCGGCGCTCGGTCGAGACTTTTTTGCCACGACGAATTTCGATCACTTCCTCAGTGGGAACCAGAACCTCGTCGATCTCGTCCTCAAGACCCTGCTCCACGACTGCGGTGCGAATCTGTTCTGCGATTTTCTTTTCGAAGTTCGAAAGAACGCTGACCGAATACCACCGTTTCGCCATGAACCTGCTCGTCCTTCTTGTTCCCTGCGGGCCTGTGCCGCGAAATATCTCCGTGCAGCCATTGGCTGCGGTCCAACAAAAATCGGCGTGCGAATCGCCGCACGCCTCATCCAGTATCGGCTGAACTATCCCTCTGAGCAGGCAAGATCAAGAGGCAACGGCGCCACAACAGCTGCAGCGCATCAAATGCCTATCTTAGCCAAAGATCCCGTAGATGCCGCTCAGACCGGTGCGGATCAGCAGATCCACCACTGCAAAGAACGCCGCAGCCAGTGCCGCCATGATGAACACCATGACCGTGGTCAGCAGAACCTCGCGGCGAGTCGGCCAGACAACCTTGCTGACTTCTGCGCGCACCTGCTGGATGAACTTAACGGGATTGATGGTGGCCATAGGGCTCTCGCACTCTCTCTTGTCGACTAGGAGGGCGATCTACCCGAGAGCGGTGGCAAATTCAAGGCCCGCCGCTCGGATGGAGCGCATCTGCGGTCAATTCGTTGAAGTATCTGGCAACATCGGAAAAAAATCACAAGCGCCCAGCATAGAGATGATGGATCGCGGTGAATTTTCTGGTGTTCTTGATTTTAATGGCAGGGGCAGCAGGGTTCGAACCCGCGACCTACGGTTTTGGAGACCGTCGCTCTACCAACTGAGCTATACCCCTGTGGTGCGGCGTTCCTAAGCGAGTGCGTGAGAGGACGCAAGAGAGAAGTTCGCATTTTTGCACTTGCCAGCACACGCGCGGATCAATGACCGCAGGTATCATACCGCGCATCCCGGAATTAAGGGCGATGTCAGCACCGATTCCGTCTCTGGTTTATGCCGAAAACAGACCCGTCGCCTTTTGCTTGAGGCGGTACGCCCAGCGCCGCACGAAAGGCCAGCGCGGGCCAAAATCGCCGTCCACCATTGTTTTGACCAGAGGCTCGACACGCTCAGCGGGAAACTCCAGCTCCTGTTGGGCGGCGTAGCGGTCGAACATGGCTTCAGCTGGAACAACGTCCTCCCACGGTGCGCCAAAGTGTTCTGCGGCGACCGCTGCGGTTTGACGGGAAACTCTGTGACGTATTTTCTCGGCATATGCGTTGTCACAGCCAACAAAACCCGTCTCAAACCCCTCAAGTCTGGTCAAGACAGACTTAAACTCCAGACGCCTGCGGCGGCGCTCCGGTGCAGTGATGTCAGAGGGCAAACGCGCATATATTTCCCGAGCGACATGGATCGCAAATGGGCCCATGCTTGGGTTTTGAACAGAAATTGCCTGTGGCTGGCATCGATCAATTTCTTCGCTCGAACGACCCATCGCCTCCAGAAACACATATTCCAACGCCTTGCTGTCGCGACGAAAGGGCAAAGCAATCACCGGTGCAGCAGAGGCGAAAAACTCTATGCGTTCCGCATAGTTGCAATACCCCTGGTTGAGCTTTTCCTCTGCGTAGTCCTCAAAAGAGCAGCCTGCATTAAAGCGTTTGACCGCCTGAACATAGAGAGAGTTCAGATAGGCGGGTGGATCGCGCAGAAAGGTAATGAACTTTGTCTGCAACCCAAGGTCGGCAAAGAAGCGCACTAAGCGCCTGACGTGTTCTGGCGCCTTCATCCGGTCACTGAAGGTTTCCGAAGAGATCACCACATCGCCCGAGGTTTCCGCAACAGTGTCTGCAAGCTGCGCCCATGACTCGGTCTCGGACAATGTGTCAGGTGCGGTGCGCGCCTCTAGCGCCAGCACTTTATGTGCAGCATCTTTTGGCGTCAGGCCTATGTCGGGATACACGATCCCAAGTTGTGCGAGCGTATTTGCATTCTTGCGCATCCAGCTTTGCAGATAGGTCGTGCCAGTCTTGTGCGTACCGATATGGACATATGCTGTGCGAGGCAAAAAATCGTCTTTCCGTTTTCACGTCCACCAGAAGACCAATGTGGCGATCTGGCGAAAACACCCATTTTTCATGTGTATGCACAGCCTTGAGCACCGAGGCAAGGCATCCCGGCGCGAAGGCCCAAAACGCGCAAAAACATGAGAAAAGGGCCTCCCGTTGGGAGGCCCTTTCTATTGTCACCCGCCGTTTAAATCAGGCGAGGCCCATCGCTTACGCGAGGATCTTGGACACAACGCCCGCGCCAACGGTGCGGCCGCCTTCGCGGATCGCAAAGCGCAGACCGTCTTCCATCGCGATCGGGGCGATCAGTTCAACTTCGAACTTCAGGTTGTCGCCCGGCATCACCATCTCGGTGCCGGCAGGCAGAGTCACGGTGCCGGTCACGTCGGTGGTGCGGAAGTAGAACTGCGGACGGTAGTTCGCAAAGAACGGCGTGTGACGGCCACCTTCTTCTTTGGTGAGGATATACGCCTCAGCCTCGAATTTGGTGTGCGG
>NZ_LNWY01000023.1 GCF_001681715.1 Tritonibacter mobilis
TTGTCAACATGACCTAGGAAAACCTGACGTTCTTCTGGAAAGTCGGCAGACTTGTAAACACACGTGAAAATAAAGCTCGAATTAGAGAACTTGGCTTCAACGAACTCTTCAATAAACATACTGACAAGGCGATCATTGTAATTAAATAGGTTCACCATTATGACTTTCTGTGCCGGATTTTGATTCGGTCAGCTTGGATTGTTTTAGATAGCTTTACATATGCGGAAAGTACCGAGTTTGGAATGCGCACTCTGTTACGTAGCTTTCCCGTTCGGTGACGAAATGTAGCTGTGCTTGAGTCTAACGTCTGTTCTCGTCTGTGTGCATGCAGCAAAATTCTGCTCTGCTCTGCTCTACTCTGCTCTGCTAATTGCTGATACCGAAGCTTTGTAAGAGATGCTTGCTGCGCCTCGCTAACGTCCGTGTCTGACACAGCTTTGCCTTGACTAACGGTGCTGGCTTGAACGCCTATTCGTGGGAGATCTGCAGAGTTCTCTCGCCCTTGTGACGGCGGCTTCGCGGTGCTTCGTATGTAGGTCGTTTTTGGGTTGCAAGCGGTTTGGCGGTATCCCGGTTACGCAGATGAAGTTTCCTAGTTCAGCTAGGCGTGAAGGCAATCAGATATGACATGACGTGTACTGTTACGATGGAGAGACCGACTGCCGCGGGGCGAAGCCGATTAAGTCTTGGTCACTCTCTCGATCCACTCCCAACCTTCGTATCTATCCCCGCGCGTCTGAAGGTGAGTGTAGCGCTGCATTGAAGCCCAAGATCGATGGCCCGAAACTGCTGCAACTTGGGGAATTGTCTCTCCCATCTCAAACAGCCTTGAGATACCTTCATGCCGTAGATCGTGGAACACGAGATCTTCGATCCCAAGCATACGGCAGGCCTCGGTCCAACGCCGGGAAATAACGTCTTTTGATGTTCCGAAAATCAATGCTCGCTTCTTTTCCACCTTGCTCTTGAATGGCTTCATGGACTGCGCGACCTGTAGCGCTGGGGCAGGGAGGTCACACCATACATCGTTGCCCGCCTTTTTGCCGGGGTGCTTCATGTCCTTTATGAAAAGTCGGCTGGTTTCAGGGTCCAGATCGGTGTGTTTTGCGCGGGCAATCTCAGACTCCCGGCGGGTAGAAAACAGTGCAAAGAGGGTAATTTTGTGCATGGGCGCGGAGCCCGGATGGTTTAGGTAACTGGTCTCAAAATATTCCAGGATTGCTTCCAATTCGTCGCGCGTCGGGCGTCTATCTCGAGCTTTGGATCTGCCGGTGATCCCAAGTCGGTTGCACACCGTCATCGCATCAATTGTAGCAGACCGGTCCAGATCAAATCCCCATGCCAGCTTAGCAACCGCAAAAACTGAACTGAGCGCTGATAGGTAGATGTGAACCGTGGAGGGTGATCGTCCACCGTTGGAGAGTTCTTGTGCTAAGGCAACGACCTCCCGACTGCCGATGTCGCTGCAGTGCCGATCTGCGATGTCGAAGTTGTTCAGGATCGTATTCAGTACCTGGCGTTTCGTTGTCCCCATCTCTCGTTTGTGGTTGTCGAGGTAGACTTTGATTGCGTCCGAGAGTCTTCGCCCCTTCATTCTGAGTTCATGGCCCTGACCATTCTCGACAAGCTCTCTGATGTCTTTGGATCTAGATTTTATCCATTGCTCAGCATGTCGTTTCTTGTCGAAAGTACGGTTCTCCCGATAGCGCTCTCCCTTTCGTATAATGTCAATTTGTGCCAGATAGGCCATCGAGCCATCGGCTCGTTTACGTTCAACGACTGGCATGCCCCAACATTCCCCAAAAAATCCCCAACATTGTTGGGGGAACATGCCAGAACGTGCAAAAATATGCAATTATCGGCTAGTTTGACGGTCAAGGAAATCTGACGATGAGAAAAGAAATCGAAGGAAAATCAAGGATTTGGCGGGCTGCGCGGTTGTCGGTAGCGCCTATGATGGACTGGACCACGCGCGAATGCCGATATTTGCACCGTTTACTGTCAAAAGAGACGTTGCTTTACACTGAAATGGTGACGGCACCGGCTCTGGTCAGAGGGCGCGCGCTTCATTTGCTCGACCATGATATTAGCGAACACCCGGTCGCATTGCAGCTCGGTGGGTCTGATCCGGATGAGCTGGCGGAGGCCGCGAAGATCGGGGCTGAGGCGGGCTATGATGAGATCAACCTGAACTGCGGTTGCCCGAGTGATCGCGTTCAATCCGGGGCCTTCGGAGCTATCTTGATGCAATCGCCTGAGTTGGTCGCCGATTGCATGGCGGCGATGGCGCAGGCCGTGGACGTCGAGGTCACCGTAAAATGCCGCATCGGAGTCGATGATCAAAACCCGCAGGACGTCCTGCCAGAATTTCTCGAGAAAATCCGCGCCGCGGGCGTTGATCGCGTCACCATTCACGCCCGAAAAGCCTGGCTCAAGGGATTGTCTCCAAAGGAAAACCGCGACATCCCGCCGCTTGATTATGAGCTTGTTCACCAGATGAAAGCCAGTTTTCCTGACATGCATATCTCGATCAACGGGGGCATTGCGACGCTGGAGGATGCACAGGCGCAGCTGGCGCGCGGACTTGATGGCGTGATGATCGGGAGGGCTGCATACCACCAGCCCGCAGACGTGCTTTGCGCTGCAGATCCGCGCATCTTTGGCACTGGTGAGGTCTCAGACCCGGTTAGCGTGGTGCAAGACATGCTCCCTTATATCGAGCGCGAGATGCAACGGGGGGCACGGCTACATCAGATCAGCCGCCACATGCTGGGCCTTTTTGCAGGGCGCCCCGGCGCGCGGCAATGGCGTCGTCATCTCTCCGAAGGTGCAAGCCGCAAAGGGGCCGGGCCTGAGCTGATTGAGGAGGCGCTCGATCTTGTGATCGCGCGCGCCGCGTAGGGGCCGGGATGCTCGATCATTTCCGGCAATTCGGCTGGCTGCGTTTTCCGATGGACCCGCGCGTCAGATCTTGGGCAGAGCAGGCGCGAGACGCCGCAGCAGATGCAATCTCAGACCCGGCTCACGCTCAATGGCTCGAATGTGAGGGGACGTGGTTCATCGGTGTGGACGCGCTGCCCAATGATGCCGAGGGCCGCCTTCCATCAGGCGCGCCGTTGGAGGGACCTGCGGTTGATTTTATCAGCAAACATCTCGGCGTTCTTCCACCGCTGCACCGCGCACAACTATCCGTCATATACCCCGGCTACCCACGTCCCAGACGGGGGGAAAGCGACGCGGCCTTTGGGTATCGCCGAAATCGCGATGCAGCCCATGTGGATGGGATCAAGATGTTCGGGGGGGCCCGCCGCCGTCGCGTCGAGGAGCCGCATGCCTGGGTTCTGGGGCTACCGCTGAACGTGACCAGTCCCGATGCCGCTCCGCTGGTGGTCTGGGAAGGAAGTCATGAAATCATGCGCGAGGCCTTTGCCAGCGTATTTAAAGGGGTGCCAGCGCAGGAATGGCACCTTGTTGATGTGACCGACGCCTATACCGCAGCGCGCCGTGAGGTGTTTGAGACTTGCAAACGCGTGACTGTTCATGCCGCACCAGGGGAGGCGTATCTGATGCACAGGCTCTGCCTGCATGGTGTGGCGCCTTGGTCAGATGCGGCGACCGTCCCTGAGGGAGAAGGCCGTATGATCGCCTACTTCCGTCCCGAAATGTCGCAGTGGCAGGCCCATTGGCTCGCGGATCTCTGATCCCTGTCTCTATCCATTTCTGCAGCACTAGCGGAGAGTGCCGCGGCCAAATACTGGACGCGGGGCCTCTCTTCTAACACCAAATATCCCCGCCGGAGGCCGCGGGCGTCAGCCCGCTACCTCTTGCGCAGCAAGCGCGCGGCACGTCCACCCCGACGCGCTTTGGGGGCCGCAGATCGAGTCGGCAATGCGGCCATAATCTCGGAGCGTTCCACATCGCTCATTTTCGACCAACGGGTGATTTCGTCGATGGAGCGCGCGCAGCCGGTACAGAGCCGCGTTTCCGGATGGATCACGCAGAGCTTTACGCAAGGGCTCTCAATCTCCTGTCGCTTCCAGACGTCGTCGGTCATGACTTACCCGCTCTTGATGTGGCGCAACCGGTCCAGCGCCCCTTGCAGGATATACGAGGCCGCAACATGGTCGATCACCTCTGCGCGACGTTTTCGAGACGTATCAGCCTCCAGCAGCGCTCTTTCGGCGGCCACCGTCGACAGCCGTTCGTCCCAAAACCCGATGGGCAGGTCCGTCACACGCGACAGATTGCGTGCAAAGGCGCGGGTGGACTGACAGCGCGGCCCCTCAGAGCCATCCATATTGCGAGGCAGACCCAGAATAATGCCATTGATGTCGCGTCCAGCGATGATCTCCAGCAGGCGATTGCTGTCGAGCGTGAATTTCTTACGCCGGATGGTCTCTAGTGGGGTGGCCACCGCGCCGATCCGGTCAGAGACCGCAACCCCGATGGTTTTTTCGCCAAAATCCAGACCGACAAGCGCCGTCATCTGAGGTAGGGTGGCTGCGAAATCCTCGAATGCGTCATGGATCATTTGTTGGCCTCCACCTGCGCCATAGCGGCGTTCAGGATCTCTAGCGCGGCATCATTGTCAGCAAACTGCTGCTTGGCCTCGGCAAAAATTTCGCCTGCTTGCGCGTCGCGCCCCAGCACCCCCAAGGCAGAGATCAGCCGCGCCCATTCCGCCGGGGTGCCGCCTTCGCTCGCCAGACGCTCCGCAAGGCCCGAGACCATTCCCTCAATCACCTGCTGGCGTTCCTCAGGAGACAAGTTCTGCATTGCTTCAACCTGTTCAGCACTGGGGCCGGGCAGGGGGGCTGCGGGTTCTCCACCGGGGGCAATCGGTTCATATTCCACCCCGGCGAGACCTGCCATATCCGGGATTTGCGCCTCAATCGCACGAATCCAGGGCGCGCCAGCAGGACCGTCTTTCAGGGTCTCAGCCCAAATGCGATAGCCCCGGTCTGGTCGCCCGTTCTGCCCCATCATCAGGCCAAAATAATAGCGTGCCCGCCCATCTTCTGGTGTCACGGAGAGCGCCTGAAGCAACAAATCTTCGCTCTCGGGCGAGACATAGCCGCCTGCGGCCATCACTTGCAGTTCGGCCTGATCAATCAGATCCCGCGTGTCGATATCGCCCGACTGCAATTCTATATAGCGGGCCTTGGCCTCATATGCGGCTTTGAAGTTCCCAAGCCGTGCCTCATGCTGAGCAAGCAGGGCCTGACCTTGTGGATCTTCCGGGCGCTGAGCCGTGGCGCTGCGCAATTGCTCCACAAGTTTCAGATAGTTTGGATCAGCCTGTGGCTCAGTTGCGGCGGGCATGCGCGCTTCGGCCTCGGCCTGCGTGGGGCGATTTTCGGCACGTTCTTTTGCCAGTGCCAGCCGCTCGGCAAGGCTGTAGTCCCCATATCCGGGCGCGCCAAGCTGCCAATACAGCCCGCCGGTCCCAAGTGCGATGACCAAAACCATCGCAACCGCCGCGATCCGGCTGGGGCCATTGTCCTGTTCTTTGCCAGCCTCAGCCGCCTGAACCTGTGCATCCGCGGACAGAATGCGGCGCGAGATTTCGGTGCGCAGCCGTTCCGCATCCCCCGTGCTGACGATGCCTCTGGCCACGTCACGGTCCAGATCCTTGAGTTGCTGGCGATAGACACGCAAATCATAAGCGGCAGCGGGTTCGCTCGTACCATTGCGATTGCGCAGCACCACCATTGCCAGCATTGCCGCAAGCATCAGGGTCACAACACCGGTCAAAATCCAAAAAGCCATCGTCTCTCCGCCGTTTGGTTCCATCTATAGGCGCGAGCGCGCGGAAAAAAGCCCTATTGCTGCGACCCGCTGTCCCGCCCCCGACAGGATGTGCAAGACTGCGGCAAGATGCGAACCGGTAGAGCCGTGGTGCAAACCTGCGCCTCATGTCGCAAACCTGACGAAACGCGACGATTAACGGCGCGGTGCTGCGGGCGATCCCGGTCATATCTTGAGGTCAGACACGAAGCATTGGATTCGCTCATGAAACGCTATTCAGCCTTTGCAGTGGCGCGAGAAGGCCTCCGCTACCACAGCGGATGGGAACGCGCCTGGCGCTCGCCCGAACCCAAACGCCATTACGATGTCATCATCGTTGGCGCAGGTGGCCACGGTCTTGCCACCGCCTATTATCTGGGAAAGAACTTTGGCATCACCAATGTTGCGGTGATCGAAAAGGGCTGGCTCGGTGGCGGCAACACCGGCCGGAACACCACCATCATCCGGTCGAACTACCTGCAGGACCCCTCTGCCGCGATCTATGAGAAAGCGCGCAGCCTTTACGAGGATCTGTCTCAGGACTTCAACTATAACATCATGTTCAGTCCCCGTGGCGTGATCATGCTGGCCCAGACCGAACATGAGGTGCGCGGCTACAAGCGCACCGCGCATGCCAATGCGCTGCAGGGCGTCTCCACCGAGTGGATCGAGCCCGCACGTGTCAAGGAACTGGTGCCGATCATCAACCTCGCAGGTCCGCGCTATCCGGTTCTTGGTGGCCTTTGGCAGGAACGCGGCGGCACCGCCCGTCACGATGCGGTCGCTTGGGGCTATGCGCGCGCGTGCTCCGACATGGGCATGGACATCATCCAGCAATGCGAAGTCACCAATGTGCGCACCGAAAACGGGCGTGTTGTGGGCGTCGACACCACCAAGGGTGCGATCGATTGCGATAAACTCGGCATGGTGGTTGCGGGCAATTGTTCTGTGCTGTCCGAAATGGCAGGCTTCCGTCTTCCGGTGGAATCCGTGGCCTTGCAGGCACTGGTCTCCGAGCCGATCAAACCCTGCATGGATGTGGTGGTGATGGCCAACACCGTGCACGGCTACATGTCGCAATCCGACAAGGGCGAGATGGTGATCGGCGGCGGTACCGACGGCTATAACAACTACACCCAGCGCGGCTCTTTCCATCATATCGAGGAAACCGTACGCGCGCTGGTCGAGACCTTCCCGATGGTGAGCCGCCTGAAAATGCTGCGCCAGTGGGGCGGTATCGTGGATGTGACCGGTGACCGCTCGCCGTTGATTTCCAAAACCCCGGTGCAGAACTGCTTTGTCAACGCAGGCTGGGGAACGGGGGGCTTCAAGGCGATCCCCGGCTCCGGCTGGGCGATGGCAGAGCTGATGGCGACGGGGCATTCGAACCTCGCCGAAGAATTCTCCATGATGCGCTTCAAAGAAGGCAAATTCATCGACGAAAGCGTCGCGGCAGGGGTGGCACACTGATGCAGTGCGTCCGCTCTCAATTCGACACAGGCTTTCCTGCCGCAATGTCAGAAGGGAACTTCTGCGTGGGTTCGGGCGTTAAGCCCCCGAATGCACAGAGACGCAGGAGGCAACCATGTCTGATCAAACGCAACATTCGTCCGGTTCCGGCAACGGCGCACTCGCCTTCATCCTTGGTGGTGTGGTCGTCGCCCTCGCAGTCATTGGCTGGATGGTCCTTGGTGGCGAAAACCCGATGGACGAACCCGATGTCAGCATCGAGCTGCCCGGTGGCGGCGTCGTCGAAGGCGAAGTCGACGGCAACTAACCAGTTGGGGCACGCCGCCTCTACTGGTGGCGTGTCCCGCATCTGCGACACGCGTTTGCCCCGACGTGTGACTTTCGCTGCAGCAACGCGCAATGGCAGTGCTGCGACAGGGGCAGCTCCCCGAACTTTTGATCCCGCGACGCTGCCTGCCATATGCGCAGGGCAGGGCGCTGCTGTAACTCTTTCGACGGAGCACGCACAATGCTGATCCTTGAATGTCCTTATTGTGGCGTACGCGCCGAGGAAACCGAACTCCATGGCGGTGGCGAGGCGCATCTGAAACGCTTCGGTCCCGGCTCGACGGATGACGAATTCCATGACTATCTGTTCATGAAGGAAAACCCGCGCGGGGTGCATCTGGAACGCTGGCGTCACGTCAACGGCTGCGGCAAGTGGTTCCATGCGGCGCGTTGCACTCAAACGCTCGAAGTCTTCGGCACCTATAGCGCCCAGACCACCGAACCGCCGCAAGAGATCAAGGACAAGATCTCCGCCAAACGTCCGGGCTGGACCTGGCGCGAGTTCAAGGGCTGATCCTCCATGTTTCATCTTCTCTCAAATATCCCCGCCGGAGGCTCCCAGACCTCCTGCCGCGAAAGGGTCGCATCATGAGCACGCGTCTCGCCAAACAGGGTCGTTTGATCGACCGCTCCAAACAGATCGAGTTTTCCTTCAACGGTAAGAAACTCAAGGGTTTCGCCGGGGACACGCTCGCCTCTGCGCTTCTCGCCAATGACCAGATGCTGGTCGGGCGCTCGTTCAAATACCACCGCCCGCGCGGCCTCGTCGCCTCTGGATCTGAGGAACCGAACGCGCTGGTGGGCCTCGGGTCCGGCGACCGCTTTGAGCCGAACCAGCGCGCCACCACCACCGAGCTGTTCTCGGGTCTTGCGGCCCAGTCGCAGAACCATTGGCCGAGCCTCGAATATGATGTGGGCGAGCTGAACTCCAAGTTCTTCTCCCGCTTCCTCACCGCCGGCTTCTACTACAAGATGTTCATCCACCCGCGCCCCTTCTGGAAGCATGTGTATGAGCCCTTTATTCGCCAGTCCGCAGGTCTGGGCAAAGCGCCCGACAAGGAGTTGAAGGACGCCGATACCTACGAGCACTTCTACTATTTCTGTGATGTGCTGGTGATCGGGGGTGGTGTGGCTGGATTGCAGGCAGCGAAATCCGCTGCGGCATCCGGCGCTAAGGTTCTGGTTCTGGAGGAAAAATCCCATTGGGGTGGTCGCACACCTGTGGATGGCGGCACCATCGAAGGGCTGGACGCCGACGCCTGGATCGCCAAAACCGTTGCTGAGCTTGAGGCGATGGACAATGTCACCCTGCGCACGCGCACCATGGGCGCGGGTGTCTATGACCACGGCTATATCCTTGGCTATGAGCGTCTGACAGATCATGCGCCGGGACAGGGTGGCCCGCGCCACCGCCTGTGGCGCATCCGCGCGACGCAAACCGTGACTGCAACCGGTGCGATTGAACGTCCGCTGTCCTTTGCGGGCAATGATGTACCGGGCGTGATGCTGGCGGCCTCGATGCGCGACTACGTGGTGAACTGGGGCGTGACCCCGGGCCAGAAGGTCGTCGTTGCCACCAACAACGATGACGCCTATCGTACCGCCATCACGCTGCATGAAGCAGGCGTCGAGGTTGTCCGTGTACTGGACACCCGCGAAAGCGGCGGCGGCGATTTGGCCGACAAGGTCCGCGCGCTTGGCATCCGCGTTGAGTGCGGTCGCGCCATTGCAAAGGTCAAGGACGGCAAACGCGTCACTAAGGTCGCCATCTGCGCTCAGAACGGCGAAGGCGGTGCCCGAGAGGAGATCGAAGCCGACGCAGTTGCCATGTCCGGCGGCTGGTCGCCGGTGGTGCACCTGTGGTCCCACTGCGGTGGCAAGCTGACATGGGATGACGCTCAGGCGCATTTCCGCCCCGATCCGGAGCGCGCGCCCACCGGTCATGACGGCAAACCTTTTGTGGTGACTGCAGGCTGTGCCTCTGGTCCGCTTACACTCTCTGCTGTGATGGCGGATGCGGCAGCAGCCGGGGCCAAAGCGGCAGAGGCGGCTGGACGTCCGGCGCAATCGGTGGCTGAGGTTGCGACCTCTGATCTCACTGAAGCGCCGATGGAAGCGGTGTGGATGATGCCCGCCAAGGCCGACATCAAACTGCGCATGAAAACTTGGCTCGACTACCAAAACGACGTCAAGGTCTCTGACGTGCAGCTGGCTGCGCGCGAGGGCTATGAAAGCGTCGAGCACACCAAGCGCTACACCACGCTGGGCATGGCGACCGATCAGGGGAAACTCTCAAATATCAACGGCTTGGCGATCCTTGCGGATAGCTTGGGCGCAGAGATTCCGAAGGTCGGCACCACCACCTTCCGCCCGCCGTACCATCCGATTTCCATGGGTGCGATTGGCGGTGAAGCCCGTGGCGATATCTTCCAGCCGCTGCGCAAAACACCGATGTATGACTGGCACGACAGCCACGGTGCCCATTGGGAGCCGGTCGGCCACTGGCGGCGCCCCTATGCCTATGTGCGCTCGGGCGAAACTGTCCACGATGCGGTCAACCGCGAGGTCAAGAACACCCGCGACAACCTCGGCCTCTTGGATGCCTCCACCCTTGGTAAGCTGATCGTCAAAGGACCGGACGCGGGCAAGTTCCTCGACATGCTCTACACCAATATGATGAGCACGCTGAAGCCCGGCAAATGTCGCTATGGTCTGATGTGTTCCGAGAACGGCTTCCTCGTGGACGACGGCGTGGTTGCGCGCATCAATGAGGACACTTGGCTCTGCCACACCACCACCGGTGGCGCGGATCGCATCCACGCCCATATGGAGGAATGGCTGCAGACCGAATGGTGGGACTGGAAGGTCTACGTCACCAATGCCACCGAACAGCTGGCGCAGGTCGCCGTGGTCGGCCCCAACGCGCGCAAAGTCTTGGAAAAGCTGAACGCGCAGGCGGGCGGCGGTATGGACCTCTCGAAAGAGGCGCTGGCCTTTATGGAGTGGAAAGACGGCGAGATTGGCGGCTTTAAAGCGCGCGCTTACCGGATCTCTTTCTCGGGCGAGCTGTCCTATGAGATCGCGGTCGCCGCCTCTGAGGGGCAGGCCTTCTGGAATGCCCTCATGGAGGCAGGCAAGGAATTTGGCGTCATGCCCTATGGCACCGAATGCCTGCACATCCTGCGCGCCGAAAAGGGCTTTATCATGATCGGCGACGAGACCGATGGCACCGTGATCCCGCAGGACCTTGGTCTGCATTGGGCGCTGTCGAAAAAGAAAGAGGACTACCTGGGCAAACGGGCGCAGACGCGCAGCCACATGGCCGATCCTGACCGCTGGCAGTTGGTGGGTCTGGAGACTGTCGATGGCTCGGTGCTGCCAGATGGGGCCTATGCGGTGGGCAATGGCACCAACGCCAATGGTCAGAAGAACACCATTGGTCGGGTGACCTCCACCTACTACTCCGCCAACCTTGATCGCGGTATCGCGATGGGGCTGGTCAAGCATGGCCCCAAACGCATGGGCGAAGTGATCGACTTCCCCGGCCTTGATGGGAAAATCTACCAAGCCAAGATCGTCGACCCGATCTTCTACGATAAAGAAGGGGAAAAGCAGAATGTCTAAGGCTGTAAGTGCCATGAATGGGGCCAGCTTTGCTGGTCTGGCCAAGGTCACGGAAACCGGTCTGGGCGGTATGATCACACTGCGCGGCGATTTCGCCTCTGCGAAGTTCCAGACGGCGGTCAAGGCCGCCACCGGAACGCAGGTGCCTGCAACGCGCAAGATCGCTTTTGGTGATCGCGGTGCGGCGGCGTGGATGTCACCGGATGAGTTGCTCCTGCTGGTGGATTACGACAGCGCGGATGCGGTCGTCGCAAAGCTGAGCGAAGATCTCGCCACAGAGCACCACATGGCGGTGAACGTCTCCGATGCGCGGGCGTGTTTCGCGGTCAGCGGCGATGCCGCCCGCGAGGTGATTGCCAAAGTTGCGCCAGTGGATCTGGAGGCGGGTCAATTTGAGGCAGGAGATTTCCGCCGCACACGTTTCGCCCAGGTCGCCGGTGCTTTCTGGCTGGATGAAACAGGGTCGTTCCACATCGTCTGCTTCCGCTCAGTTGCGGTCTATATGTACGACCTGCTGTGCACCGCAGCGCACCCGCAATCAAAGGTCGGCATTTACGCCTAAGTTGACGCTTTTGCGCAACAGCATAGCAAATCTCTTATGGCGGCCTTCGCAAAGGCCGCCATTGTTTTTAGAAAAAAACCAATAGAAGCATTTATTGGAGCCTTTTTATGCTCAAGTTCAAAAGCCGGATCGTATTGGCGTGTTTATCACTCGTATTTACTGCGTCATTCGCGTCTGCGGAGACATGGGTTTGCGAATTTAACGATTCCACGCGTCGTGGAACGATCCCCCAGAAGGTGGTCTTTGAACTGCGCCCCGACGGCAGTGCGTTGGTGATGGACCCTTATCTTGTGCATACAGATCAGGCGCCTAAACTTGCGAAATTCGTAAAGAACACGTCAAGCAAACTGCGTGTGCGTTGGCGCGTCGACGATATGCCGTTCAACGGCGGGCTCGCCTCGGACATGGATTTCTCGCTGGTGCACGACAAAGCACGCAACAAGGCTTTTATCACGCTGAATTTGCCGAGTTTCGACAACAGAGACAGTGGCACCGGAAGTTGTGAAGTCGCGAAGTAACCTCCTCTTCAAGTTGGATGTTCTCGCTGACTGTCTGGCGCAGGATCACTGTGCCGGTCCTGATAGTTGCACGAAATACAGTTCGGATTAAATTATTGAAATATAGGTTATTTTCGACCATTTTGGCTGTGCTCTGTCTAGGCACGGGCGCATCGGCGGCACAGCTTGAATGTAAACTGACAAAAGTTTGGTTTGCTCACCCATATTTGCCGACATCGCTGGTCCTTGAGGCGGATGAGCATTTCTTGAACGTGAAGCTGCGTGATGTTCAGATTAAGAACGTAGCAACCAATGACACCGTGGCGAAGGTAGTATATCGCGGCCAAAATCGGTTGCGCATGGAGTGGCCCACCGCAGATTACAAACGTACAGGGCCAGCAGTATTTCCAAATCGTAATACCTTCCGAAATGAGCCAGAGCTTTTCCGCGCGACCTTGTCCCTCGATCTGCGGAATTTAGAATTTAAGGTTGAGATGGAAGATAAGCGATTGGCGGCTCAGTACGGCCAAGCGATTGGAACCTGTAAAAAGTTGCGCTAACGCATTCGATGCAGGGGTGCTGCGCTAACTGAAGTGCACTCTTACAACGCGCCCATTGATGAAATTAGTTTGTGGAAAAATGAAACAACGTCACAAAAGAATACTCCAGATCGCAGCTATATTAGGCCTTTCTCTTTCGTCTCAGGGAGCGCTTGCGTCGACGTTCGATTGCAAGTTGAGTAATATCGGGGTCAAGCACCCCTATCTCGCCGATAGGGTCACTTTTACCGCAGACGCCCGGTTTCAGAACATCACTATAACCAACATCGACATCAAGGATGTAATGACGTCGATTGTGCCCGGTGAACTCGCCAACAGAACAAAAAAACGCGTGCGCATCCGATTTCCGGCCCACAGTTTTGTGATGAACGGGGTGCTCCCCAAACAACCCGGAGCTTATGGTCGTATGAAACCGTCTGAATATCTCTATGAACTCTCAATCTCGCTTTCCGATCAGCGTTACACGATGCGGGTTGTGGATGCGCGATTTGGAATCAGCGATGGGGCGGGGTCAGGGCGTTGTAAGGTAAGCAATTGACTCGGGTTTTCCTGCACTAGCTCTTGACCAAAGCGGTGCTGAGACGCATGTATCCCTCAGGAACGCAACATTAAATGACAGGGGGCCACCATGGCTTTTGAACTTCCCGACCTTCCCTATGCACATGATGCGCTGGCGTCCAAAGGCATGTCCGCCGAGACGCTGGAATACCACCATGACCTGCACCACAAAGCCTATGTCGACAACGGCAACAAGCTGATCGCGGGCACCGAGTGGGAAGGCAAGTCGCTCGAAGACATCATCACCGGCACCTACAACAAAGACGCCGTTGCCCAAAATGGCATCTTCAACAACATCTCGCAGCTCTGGAACCACAACCAGTTCTGGGAAATGATGGGCCCGAACGGCAGCGCGATGCCGACCGAGCTGGAAAAGGCTCTGGTTGAATCCTTCGGCTCCGTCGACAAATTCAAAGAAGAGTTCTCCGCCGCTGGCGCAGGCCAGTTCGGCTCCGGCTGGGCGTGGCTGGTGAAAGACACCGATGGTGGCCTCAAGGTGACCAAGACTGAGAACGGCGTGAACCCGCTGTGCTTCGGTCAGACCGCGCTTCTGGGCTGCGACGTGTGGGAGCACTCCTACTACATCGACTTCCGCAACAAGCGCCCGGCATATCTGTCGAACTTCCTCGACAACCTGGTGAACTGGGAAAACGTCGCCTCCCGCATGTAATTGCGGCTTGAGGACTGACGAGAGAGGCTCCGCCCGGTTTGGGCGGGGCCTTTTTCTATCTAAGCCCCTCTATTTCAGTTGCTTGGCCCATGTTTCGGCCATGGAGCGTGGAACATCCGAAGGCCTTGTGACGTTGGATGACTGAACGGCAATAGAATGGAGGCTCAACATGGCAGAGCGTTTGCGATCCAAGGACGGCCATCAGGAAACCAAGGATATTCTGGGCGAAGAGGGCGAGATCTCTCACGGGGGGCGCAGCGGTGGTCGGCTGGCCCGAGAGATTGCCAGCACAGACGAGAAGAAGCGGGCAATCGAACGTCCAGCCGGGGCAACCCGTGTCACCAAGGCCAATGAACAGGAGGATCAGTCATGAACATTCTGGATCAGGGGACATTTATCCTCGTGACCGATAGTGAAAAGGCGCTGCTTCTGGAAAACATCACGGATGCACAGGACCCGCATTTTGAGGTGCGCAGGAAGGAAGAGCAGGAGAACCCGTCCGACCGCGAACAATCCGCCAACCGTCCGGGGCGGAAGCAGGACACGGGCGTAGGCCAACGGTCCGCGCTGGACGACACAGACTGGCATGAACTGGCCAAAGAGCGCTTTGCAGATGATATTGCGGATTTGCTCTATGAGCGGGCACACCGCGGCAAGCTTGGTCCGGTGATCATTGTTGCCTCACCTCAGCTGCTTGGTGATTTGCGCCCCAAATTGCACAAAGAGGTGCAGGACCTGATCCAAGGTGAGATCCCCAAAACACTGACCAATCATCCGATCACAGAGATCGAACGCATCGTGAAGGATGAACTGGCGGCCTGAGCGCAGATCGCCAGTCGTCTGGACTGACGTCTTAGTGGACTGTTTCGCCCCCGCAGGAATGTCGGGGGCGAACATGTATCTGGATCAGCTTTGCAGGGCCTTCAGGGCTGCGTCAGGCGTATCGGCCCATTGCAGATGCTCAGCATGATCGGCCCCGGCAAAACCCTCGCTGACCACATGTTCCACCAAGGCGCGCAGGGGCTCCCAATAGCCGTCGGTATTGAGCACGACGATGGGTTTGTTGTGCAGTCCCAACTGTCGCCAAGTGATTGCCTCAAATAGCTCATCGAGTGAGCCCATGCCACCGGGCAGCAGAACCACCGCATCGGCGTTGTAAAGCATGACTTTTTTGCGCTCGTGCATGGTTTCGGTCACCACATAGGTTGTGAGATCGCGTTTGCCGATCTCGCGGTTAACCAGATGTTCTGGGATCACGCCAAAGGTCTCGCCACCCGCGGCCTGTGCTGCTCGCGCCACCGTGCCCATCAAACCCACATCGCCTGCACCGTAAACCAGTCGCAAACCGGCATTCGCCAACCCGGTGCCAAAGTCACGGGCGGCAGCCTCATAGGCTGGTTTTGCTCCCATACGAGAGCCGCAATAGACGCAGACGGATGTGACAGCCATGGCGCACCTTTTTCATTTTCAACGGGATTTTCGCGATGTCGCGGAAACATCGTGCTTTGACCCCTCATAGCGGTATTGCTAGGTTTGCTCAACCGAGAGCGCGGCAACAGTGCTCCGGGGCAAAGGGATCTAAAGGAAATAGTCGCAAGATGACGAAGACAAGCGGGATAGGCGCGGGGGCCGGGCTGGCCATCGGCACCGTGGCCACGGTGGTGGTCGTTGGGGGCGGGTTCTTTCTCGCGCGGGGTGGGATGCTGGGCGAAGGCGCCAAGGCAATGGTCGAACGGCAACTGGTGGCTTTGGGCCTTGCCGTGCCGCCTGCGCCCCTGACGTTGCCCGCTGACCCTGCGGTTTCCGATGCGCCTGTGGATGCGGCATCCGCAGATGCGCCGGTGGACGCACCCTCCACGGAGCCTGCGTTTGAACTGAAAGCCCCCAAGCTGGAGGTTGCGCGCTTTGAACCCGATGGCTCTGGAATCGTTGCGGCATCAGCGCAGGTCGGGGTCGAGGTGCAGGTGCTGCTGGATGGTGCGGTGCTGGACACGCAGACGGTGCCGGATGCCGGGGAATTTGTATCCTTTGTCACCATCGACTTGAGTGATGAGCCGCGCATGTTGACACTCCTCGCGCGGCACAATGGTCAGGAACTGGCCTCTGAGGATAGTTTCATCCTCGCACCGATGACAGCGCCGGCAGCCCTAGTGGATGAGATCGCCTCACCAGAGGTGGGGACTGACCGCGATGCATCACCGCCCCCGATTGATGGCCAAGAGGTCGAGACCGCTCAAGCACCGGACCCTGTGCCAGCCCCATCGACCGACACCAGCCCAAGTTTGAGCGACAGCTCAGCACCAGAGCACGTGTCGCAGCCTGAAGAAAACCCGCAAGAGGTCGCGCGCGCTGAAGCCGCTGATGTGGTCCCTGAAACGACTGCTGTATCAGAAGAGGCTGAAACAGCGACCGCCGAGGACACGTCGACTGTCGCAAGAGCCCCTGAGGAAGAGGTGCTCGCCCCCGCACCAGCCCCCGCGCAGGCGGTTGAAACCACCGCATCGGATGAGCCTGCACTGGGATCGGATACCGTTGCACAGGCAGATGACGAACAGGTCTCCGCGCCGCAATCTTCGGATGTGGTAGAAACGTCTGACACAGTGCAAGCGATGCAGGAAACGAATGCCACTGAGACGCAAGCACCAGACATCGCGCAATCCGAGTCTGCGGCTGCACTCAACACGCCGCAACCTGCGCCACAGACCGGGGCGACAAATTCGCGCCCTGCGCCCCAATCTGACGCATCGGTCGCCGTACTGCGCGCGGGGCGTGATGGCGTCACTTTGGTGCAACCTGCGCGTCCCACTGTGCCGGAATTGGTGGGCAAGGTCGCATTGGATACCATCAGCTACACAGATGCCGGTGACGTTCAATTGGCGGGGCGGGCCAAGCCTGACGCCATGGTGCGTGTCTATCTGGACAACAGCCCCGTCGCCGATCTGGAAACCGCAGCAGACGGGCAGTGGAGCGGCAATCTGACTGCGATTTCACCGGGGATCTACACTTTGCGGCTGGATGAGATTGATCCAACCGACGGCATGGTGCTGAGCCGTCTGGAAACGCCCTTTAAACGTGAGGCCCCAGAGGTCCTGCAGCCAGCACTGGCCGCCGATGCAGAGCCGGGTGCGGCGCGTCCTTCCATCCGGGCGGTGACCGTGCAGGAAGGCGATACGCTCTGGGCGATTTCACAGCAACGCTACGGCAGCGGGTATCTTTACGTGCGGGTGTTTGAAGCAAACCAATCCGACATCCGCGATCCAGACCTGATCTACCCCGGTCAGATCTTCACTCTGCCCGAGTGAGGGCTTAGATGAACTCATGATGTGGCGCGCTCCCGTCGTGGGGCGCGCTTTCTTGTGCCGGGTCTTGCGTTAGACATGTGCCGGGCCGAATTGACAGAGGAGCTGTAATGCCCCCGATGGATGATCCCAGCGCCGCAGACGAACGCCGCTCTGGCCTTCGCACCCTACGTAAGGTCTGGCCCTATGTCTGGCCTGCCACAGAACGCTCAGTGAAAATCCGGGTCCTGCTGGCGATCTTGGTGTTGGTCGCGGCCAAGGGAATCGCGGTGGTGACGCCAGTGTTCTACAAGGGCGCCGTGGACGCGCTGGCGGGAGAGGGGGTGCCGGTTCTGGCGCTCGGCGCAGTTGGTCTCACGGTCGCCTATGGCATGGCGCGGGTGATGAACACCGGGTTTCAGCAGCTACGCGATGTGATCTTTGCCCCCGTCACCCAGCGCGCGCTGCGGCGACTGGCGCTCACCACTTTTCGCCATATCCACGCGATGTCCATGCGGTACCATATCACCCGCAAGACCGGTGGACTGAGCCGTATCATCGAGCGTGGCGTCAAAGGTGTTGAATTCCTGTTGCGTTTTTTGGTGCTCTCGATCGGTCCGCTCCTGCTGGAGTTGACATTGGTCGCGGTGGTGCTCGCATGGTGGTTCGACATCTGGTATCTGGTCGCGGTCGCGGTGACTGTGGTGCTTTATGTGTGGTTTACCTTTGCGGTGACCGAATGGCGGGTGAAGCTGCGCCGCGAGATGAACCGCCAAGATACCGATGCCAATCAAAAAGCCATCGACAGCCTGCTGAATTACGAGACGGTCAAATACTTCGGTGCCGAAGACCGCGAAGCCGCACGCTATGACGTCGCCATGAAGGGCTATGCCGAGGCGGCCTTGAAAACGGCCTATTCACTGGGCGCGCTCAATTTCGGGCAGGCGGTGATTATCACCGCCGGGCTGGTCAGCGTGATGGTGATGGCGGCCATTGGCGTCGAAAGCGGCAAGATGACCGTGGGCGATTTTGTCATGGTCAACGCCTATATGATCCAGATCACGGGCCCTCTGGGCTTTCTTGGTACGGTCTATCGCGAAATTCGGCAGAGCCTTGTGGACATGGGCGAGATGTTCGACCTGTTGGAGCAGCCCCCGGATGTGCAGGATGCCCCGGATGCGCGCGACCTCAATGTCAGCGGTGGCCAGATCCGTCTGGAAAATGTTCGTTTCGGCTATGAGGCAGAGCGCGAAATCCTGAAAGGCGTCTCGCTTACCGTCGAGGCCGGGCAGACCGTGGCGATCGTCGGCTCCACCGGGTCAGGCAAATCCACCATTGGGCGGCTTTTGTTCCGCTTTTATGATGTAAGCGCGGGGCAATTGTTGATCGACGGGCAGGATGTGCGCGAGGTCACGCAAAAGAGCCTGCATGCCGCCATTGGCGTGGTGCCGCAGGATACTGTGCTCTTTAACGATACCATTCGCTACAACATCGCCTATGGCCGCGATGGGGCAACCGAGGATGATATCGTTGAGGCCGCCCGCGCCGCGCAAATCCATGATTTCATCGCAAGCCTGCCCGAAGGATATGACACTCCGGTCGGTGAACGGGGCCTGAAACTCTCAGGCGGTGAAAAACAGCGGGTGGGCATCGCACGCAGCCTGCTGAAGAACCCGCCGATCTTGCTCTTGGACGAGGCCACATCCGCCTTGGACACCGACACAGAGCAAGAAATCAAGGGGGCATTGGCGCGCGCCGGGCAGGGGCGGACTGTGATTACCATCGCGCACCGCCTCTCGACCATCGCCGAGGCGGATCGCATCGTGGTGCTGGAGCAGGGCGACGTAGTCGAGACCGGCACCCATGATGCGCTGATCGCGCAGGGCGGCCGCTACGCGCAATTGTGGCAGCGCCAGCAGGCAGATCGGGACGTCGCCTGACCCATCGCTCTTGGGGTGTGTGGCGGCGCATCTGTGCAAAAACGCCACCAATCGCGGGTACGACGGGAAACGACATGAAAGAGGCCGAGCGGTTTTTTGACCGACTCGGCCTCTTCATTGATGGGATTCGGGCAAAACCTGAGCGGAGATTATCGCGCGATTGCGCTGCGGGAGATGATTTCGGTCTGGCGATTTTGTTCCCGTAAAAGTTGCGAGTTCTGGATATCGCCCATTTTGGGCGGTGCTTTGCCAGATCTGGTAATTTCGGGTGGCGGGGAAAGGTCCACAGAACTGTGACGCGCGCCAAGTCGCCGGTGTAAAAGGGAAAATCAGGCCGAACATTGCCCGAAATCCCGCAGGACCTCTGACCCTCTGGCGAGGCACCGAGACCCTCACTACCTTCATTCTTGTCACGAGGCGCACCGACGCCGAGCGACACAAACAAACCAAAGAGTGGAGTATAACGATGAAGACTTTTGCCCTGACCGCCGCCGCTATCGCAACTCTGGCCGCAGCACCTGCAATGGCCAGCAACTTTGCCGCCGAGGTCGATGCTGACGGCAGCGGCACCCTGTCTCTCGAAGAGCTTCAGGTGGCTTACCCGGCGCTGACGGCAGAAACCTTCGCGCAGATCGACGTGGACGCAAATGGCGAGGCCGACATGGAAGAGGTCGCCGCCGCGCAAGAAGCAGGCCTGTTGGTCAACAACGGCTGATCCACCCCCAAGGCGGGGCGGCTCAGCAATGCGCCGCCCCGCTGACCGGGCACCCGTCCATGTGACTGGTCTGCGCGTATCTTGTTACGGGCTGCCTGGACAGTCGCACGCCCTGTCGTGATCCGGCCCCTGGCTCATCTACCCCGGACCCGATGACCTACCTTCCCCAAGGCGAGGGCTGACCTCCCAGATTGGGCATTGCGACTGGAAAAGACCTCGCCTCCTAGCGGCGGGGTCTTTTTCATTTCTCATTTGTACCGATCTATGCGTGCGAGTTTGCGGATTGAACCTCCGGGACTATAGTTCCCTCGCGCGCCTATGCGCTGCAATTCCCAAAAAGGGCAGGCACAATGAGCGATGATATTTATTTGGTCCCAGCGGCTGAGATTGCTGCGATGGAGGGCTTGGCAAAAACCCATTTTCTCAATCCCGATGCACAGCGTATCAACAAGAGCCTTGGCGATCTCGCAGGGCTCACTGGAATTGGCGTGCATCTCATCGAGGTTGCACCGGGGCATGACACGACGGAGCATCATGTGCACCACCATGAGGACGAATGCGTCTACGTGCTTGAGGGCACTGCAACCGCGTACATCGGCGACCGTGAATACCAGATCGCTCCGGGTGACTTCATCGGCTACCGCAAAGGCGGGCTTGCGCATTCCATCCGCAATACGGGCTCAGAGACGTTTCGATGTCTGGTGATCGGGCAGAGGCTGGCCCATGACGTGGCGGATTATCCCCACAAGGCCAAACGTATCTATCGAAACACTGGTCTGGCGTGGAATTTGGTAGATCACGACGCCATCGCGGAGCCGGTTGCCGGCGCAAAGGCATAAGGCGCAGCTTTGGCTGAAAGAATTCTCACCGCGTAGGCGCGAATACACTCATTCCATTAGAGGAACAGAGCGAGCGGATCTTGAATTTAAGTAAATTGGCTCCGGCGGTAGGGATCGAACCTACGACCAATTGATTAACAGCCTGAGATTGCGAGCAAATCATGGTCCATTCGGGCTCCTTCGGGGCGTACGACCCCTTGAAAACATAGCAATATCATCCCGGTAGCACCATCCAGGCCCACCTGGATCAATCGCAAACACTGTACTCGGGACTGTACTTTCCATGACCATATTCAAATTCACCGAGGCCCGTATCAGGGACCTCCCACTTGGCTCGGGCATCCATCGGGATACTGATGTGAAGGGGCTGATGTGCATCTGCCATAAGACCTGCAAGACCTTTGCCGTTCAAAGCGATGTCCGCCGTGAAAAGCGTCACGTTCGAACCGTGAGGGTCAAGATCGGACGGGCTGACCATATCCGTCTCAACGAGGCCAGAAATGAGGCCCGAAAGCTGATGGCCACAATCCAGTCTGGCGTCGATCCTACGGCTGGGCCGGAGTCCACTGGCATAACTTTGGAACAAGCCCTGAAAGAGCACCTGAAGGAGCGTGAATTGTCCGACGCCACGGTCCGAAATTACCAATACCACATGGACAACTACCTTGGGCGTCTTCGGCGTCGTGCCGTGGCTGACATTACGCGTCAGGACTGCCGAGAGCTTTTGGACCAGCTTACAAAGCGTCACGGCAAGACCACGGGTGGTTCGGTCATGCGCACCGTCCGAGCTCTTGTGAATACGGCCCGCCGCCATGACGAAACGATTGGGGCCAACCCCGTTGATGCCCTTCGTGTCCCTGCAACCCCTAAGCGCGAAGTAGGGGAACTGGACATGGCCGATTTCTGGTCCACGACCGAAGCCATGTCTCCCCTGATGCGTGACCTGCAACGGGCGTTCCTGCTGACGGGTGCACGGAGAACTTCCCTGCTTGGTGTGAAATGTGCCGACTTCGATGCCGAGGCTGGCGTGCTGACCTTCACCCACATGAAAACGGGTGGAGCTTGGTCTTTCCCAACGGGTCGCTGGCTGACCGAAACCTTGAAGGCAAGAATGATGGAGGATGAGCCTCTTAACTCGCCCTGGCTTTGGCCGTCTCCTGGGTCAGCCACAGGCCATGTTGCAGAGCCAAAACGGGCTGGTGTTCCGTCTCCCCATGCACTTCGCCACCATGCCAGAACGATGATGATTGCTGCTGGTGTGCCCTATGCAGAAGGGGCACTTTTGTTGGGTCAACGGCTTCCAGGGGCCTCTGGCGGGTATGTGCATCAGACGCATTTGGTTGAAGCCCTTCGACCCCATGCTCAAGCTCTCGAGGATTTGGTCTTGGCCAAGGCTGGTGTTGCGTGAATGATGGTACGATGCCTTAACACGTTGGCATATCGAGACCTTGCAAGCTGATAACCTGATTTCATCGCTGTCCATTTGGACGCACTTGGATATTGGAGTTATCAGCATGAGCAATCCACAAACTGACACCCCTTGGATGACAACCGAGGCCGCTGCCAAATACCTTTCGGTCTCGCCTGGCACCATGCACAATTGGCGTAGCAAGGGCACTGGCCCGTCTTACCGGACCGTTGGCCGAATTGTCCGTTATCACCGTGACGACCTGGACGCTTTCATGATGTCGGGGGCAGCGTAATGCGAACGATTACAGTCACACAGCACCGAGACCCGATGCCGGACTACTCCAACGAAGAAGACCGATACGAGATGGCCAAGATGCTCCTGCAAGAGGCTGAATTGGACAGCACCGATCCGGTTGAGCAGGTGATAGAGGCCGGTTGGGCTGCGGGCTTCAACGGCTTTGACGATGCTTGTCTTCGATTGCTTGCCGAGTTTCTGGGTCTTTTCCCGATTGATTGGGTTGAAGATATGCAGGGGAAAATAACCGTTCAATTTGGCACCGCTTTGGATGCGATCAACTCGAATGCAGACAACGTGAATTTCTGGGAAAACGGATATTTGCGGGACGAAGCCGCAAGACGTGAGCCGAACAGGTGGAGTGTCCATGAGGCGGAGCTGGCAAGACAATTCCACCAGCATTTGATCTAAGACCTACGATCAGTTTTGGGCGACTGGCTTAAGGTTTCCTTACACCAGCGTTCGTTCGTGCCTGCGAAACGTTAGGTTACGGGCACATTTTGGCACGGTATTGTTCTGATCGATAGACCGGATTGCCACAGCCGCCTAGCAGGACAATCCGGTCGATACTTTAGCATATAGGAGGCCTGCCATGCCTGAAACCGAAGATAACGCCCCCAAGCCTTCTGGCACACCATTGAAGGACCTTCTGACGACGAAGGAAGCCGCAGCCTTGACCGGGCATCCGGCAACCACGCTGATGGCCTTTCGCAATCGCCGCAACAACACCAAATACAAGAATGCTGGTCCTGACTACGTGAAGATCGGGACGGCCGTTTTCTATGAACGTTCTGTGATCGAGGCCTACAACGCCAAACGTGCGGGGGCTTAAAATGGGTGTTCATACCGATGCGTCACAACTGACGCCCTTGCTGGCCGGTGGATACCAGCTTCTCCCTTTGCATAAGTTCTCGGCCGAAGATGAGGTCAAGGGCAAGAAACGCAAGCGGGGCAAGTCTCCGATCGATAGCAACTGGATGAAGCGTCCTTATAAATCCCAGGACCAAATCACGCATATGGAGGCGGGGAACAATGTGGGCGTTCGTCTGCGGCCCTTTGAACTGGTCTTGGATGTGGACCCACGGGCATTTCCTGAGGGCCAGACCTTGGCGTCCCCAATCAACCCGTTTGTCGAACTGGTTCTTTGGACCGGCATGGACCCGGACCTCTACTCGACCGTGGAAACCGGCTCGGGTGGCCTTCATATTTACATGACCAAGCCTGAGGATGTTTCCACCAGAGACAGCCTGAACGATCAGTTCCCTGGGATTGAGTTCAAGACGGTTGGCCGTCAGGTTGTTGCTCCTGGCTCGATCCATCCCGACACCCAGAAAACCTACACATGGAAGGCTGGCACGCCCGAGCTTGATGCTCTCGGTGCTGAGGCTGCACCTAAGGCCCTTGTCGATTTGATCCGAAGACCATCAGGCAGCGTGGCAACTGGCGGGGGTGAGCACGATCAGGAAGAATTGGCTCAGATGCTTGAACATCTGGACCCAGCCGACTTTGCAGATCACGACGATTGGCTCACTTTGATGCAGGCCTGCCACCATGCAACGGCAGGGGATGGCCGTCAGGAGTTTGTGGATTGGTGCACACAAGACCCCGCATATGCAGACCACGGGACCCTGATCGGCATCCGATGGGACAGCCTTCACGCCGACAATGACGGCAATCGCATCACCTTCCGCACCCTGCATAAATTGCTGAGGGACGCTGGGGCCGAAGATGCCATTCCCAGAACGCCGGCAGCAGATGATTTTGACGACGACCTGGACCAAACCGGTGTGCCAGCAGGGGCAATAACCACGCCCAAGAGGAAGCCGGTGCATGAAGGTGGTTTGATCGTCAACAAGAAGACCGGCGTAGCCCCCGACACGGCAAAGAATGCCCTAAAGGCAATTACCGGCTCCAAGCTCGATCCAAGGTTTGACGAGCTCAAGCAGCGGGTTGTTCTGATGGGTGAATTGCCTTGGGGTGAAGGCTATGGCCGTGTGCTGACTGACAAGTTGCTCTTGTTGGCCCGCACGTTCTTGATGGAACAGCACCAGCGTAAGGACTACCAGCCGTCCAAGGAAAACGTGCAGGACGCAATCACAACGGTTGCCTATTTCTACAAGTTCAACCCGATCTTGGACTATCTGGATAGCTTGACTTGGGATGGGACAAGCCGGGTAAAGGACCTCTTCACAGCCGCCTTTCAATGTGGCCGGGACGATTACACAGAGGCCGTCTCACAATGCTTTATGGTCGGGGCCGTGGCTCGACAAAGGCAACCCGGCTGTAAGCTGGACACGATGCCAGTCATCAAGGGGCCACAAGGCTCCTTGAAATCCACGGGCATTCGGGACCTGTTTTCCCCGGATTGGTTCAGTGACGCAGAGCTTGGTGATCTGAGGAACAAAGATGCAGCCATGAACCTGGAAGGTGTCTGGGTGCATGAGTTTGCCGAATTGGCCGGTCTTCGGGCAAGTGACATGGACGTTCTCAAGGCGTTCATGTCCCGAGCCACAGACAGGTATCGGACGCCTTATGGTCGCAACACCGAAGATCATCAACGCCGTGTTGTATTTGCGGGCACGGTGAACGAAGGCGGATACCTGAGCGACCCAACGGGTGCTCGACGTTTCTGGCCGTTGGAAATGGCCTCCGGGTCCAGGGTTGATCTGGGTTGGATTGCTGAGCATCGAGACCAGCTCTGGGCCGAAGCTGATGCGTTGTTCAAATCGGGCGTTGGCCACGTATTGCCTGAACCTTTGTGGTCGATGGCAGCAGAACGCCAGGCAGACGAAACGGTTGATGATCCTTGGGTTGACAAGCTGGCCGTTATGCTCAGCAACCGGCAGAATGAACGGCAGGCCTTTGAGGCTGGTACGGGTGACTACGCCGAGGAAGTGATCGATGGGGAGCGGGTTGCCTCGCCGTTGCGTGAGCCTCCCCCCGCCGACAAGGTGCATACCCAGGACTTGCTCAGCTATCTCGGCTTGGAAAGCGACCGGCAGAATAAAGGCCACGCGCAGCGTTTGCGGCGCTCTATGGAAACCCTGGGCTGGAAGCACAGACGGAGCGTTAGGTTGGGCGGTCGTGTTTCGGCGGGGTATGTCCGAGCCGATGGGTGATGTTCTGGCAATCGGAGCGCATCAATTCGGTCACGGCGTAGACGGTTGTAGATCTTTGTTGATCTTAGGCCGTGGCTCTAAGGCCTTGTTTCGGAAGGCTTGTAGACGATGTAGATCATGTAGATCTTAAAGCTATATATCTTGGTAGAATAAGCCGATCTGGCATGGGGCATGGACCAGGGCACAGGGGCAGCGTGCAATCCGGATATATATAGCGAAAACGGTCTACGACGATCTACATTGTCTACAAGGCAATAAAAAAAATACGTTACGGAGTGCTCCAAAAATGTCTTGTAGACGTAGAAATCTTCCAGCTTGGAAGACTGGGACTGCACAACGTTGTGAGCCGGCACACTCCCTTGTAAATCGCTGGTATACGGCTCCAACGGAACACGACATTCTGACCTCGAACGGCAACGAGGATGCTGTCCGTGAAAAATCCGAAGTCATCAGCCCGCACTGATAGGCCGCCCCATTGATACAGAATTGGGCGTTCTGGTGTCTGGGGCGTGAATGACTTCAAGGGCTTAATCGGCACCTTCCTCAGCCAAGCACAGTGATGAAGACAGAATAGGCACCCAAATGAGCTTGATGAGGATGAACCGGATCAAACCGGCCAGTGACCCGCGGATGCCTTCCAAGATTGCAGCTATCACCCGCCCCATCTACGGCGAGAAGGGCGACGAGTTTCTGCTTTATCTTCGTCAGTTCGGCCACATCACCTATGCGGCCAACATGACTGGCCTGACCCGGCGGACCTTCTATGACCGGCGTGCAAAGCATCCTGACTTTGCGGAGGCTTGGGACGAGGCCCTGGCAGCTTTCGAAGAAGAATTGACCATGCGGGTCGTCCAGACGGCCTTAGAGATGGGGACTGGCAAATGGGTTCAGTGCTTCGATCCTGAGACGGGCGAACCCGAGTTGGATGATGACTTTGAGCCGGTTTATCGTTTCGAGACGGCGAGCGTCGATCCCCGTGTCCTGAACAAGCTCCTATCCCTGCGGATGAGTTCCGTGGATGGACCCGCCCAGACCAATGTCCAGATCAACAATTCCACGAGCGTTCAGACCTCCCTGCCAGCCAAACCCAGGCTCATTCAGCCCGAAGGGGCTGTACGGAGGCCCGTGGTGACCGAAACGGCCTCGGATGAGCGACACGACACGATCGACGCCGAAGTCGTCCAGGGGATGCCACAGGAGACCGGGGGAGCATCTGATGACTGAGCATTCGTCACAAATCACGTTCGTGCGGCCCGGAGGCGTAGCCACCAAGGTATTTGCCGATGGTGCCGAAACCATGCGTGTTTGCCTTGGCTATCTGCACGACCCTGACGATGGGGTGTTGGCCGAGATGAATGCCAGGCATGAACCCGTGCCGTGGCAATCCGCCAAGGTGAGAGACGAGGCAATCGGGGCAGTCGAGAGGCGCAAGGACCTTGACGATGAAACCCGCTCTCAATTGGTCGAATGGATCGTAGCCACGCCCTATTTTGAGGACGCCTGACTGACTGGGTGCGCACTGTTCATCTTTCCGAACTCACCGTTTTCCTTTATCTCTCAATGAAAAGAGAACACGAGCGGATTTCGATAAATGGCTTCACATTTTGGATCGATAAGGGATTTTCAAGGCTACACCGCTGAAGAAGTGAGTGCGATGAGTTCTCAGGAACAAGTCGCAATGATGGTCGAGTGGTTCAACCAGCAATTTGAGGACCCCCAAAACGATACGCCATACAACAAGGACATGGGCGGGTACGTTTACCTCTGGGGTGGCCCCTTCGACGCCAGTGACCAAATCCAAGCTGAGTTCTCAGACGCCGTGGACTTCGATACGATGATGCTTGCGGTGGATCGTGTGCAGGGTGATGGAACGCTCGAATGGGCACCGACGACTGGCGGCGATTTCTACGAACACCCGGAAGACGACCGCGTTGAAGCGGGAGAGATTGTTGACGGGGACGGCGAATGGCCACCCATAATCGCAGATCAGGCACCAGTGCCGCCGGAGCCAGAAGCGCGCGCCGAGGTGATCCAGCGTTTGGACGAATTGGAAGCAATAGTCCAACCGCTTCTGGATAGGTTCGAGGCCGAAGCTCAAGCCCCGCCTATGATGGGCCACAACAACCCGCCAGAAGAACTGGAAATCGTGCAGGCCGTTTCTCGGGACGAGTGGCAGCAGGTCAAGGCTGCGATTGATGAAATTCGGCAGCAAACGCAGGTTGAGGAACCAGACATTGGCAGCGTGGAGCAGAGCAACAACTGCTTGCTGGCTGCGGCGTCGGCCTTGGCTGGGTGGATTAAGAACCGGGCGAATGCAGCAATTGATGCGGGAGCCGCCATCGGTGTCGCGTATGGCATTGCAAATCCCGAGGCTGCAAAAGCCGCCCTTATTAGCGCCGCTCAAGCCGTTCACACGTGGTTGGCCTCAATGCCTTGGCCGTTCTGAGGCCACGCAGTTCGAGCCAACGCTCCCGAAAAATCGGTCGAAACTGTTCCTGGTTCAGTGCTCGCTCTGTCCCTGATGAGGGTAAGTGACTGTTCCTATTCAGCTATCATGTTCGTTACCCGCTGATCCAATGTCAGAGGGGTGGCTTGTTGGCTTACTTGCCCGCGAGATAACGGCACGGTGTTCCGGACGCAAATGACGCCCGAGAACCCCGAATGAGTGAACCTGCGACCCGGCCAATCCCGCCTTTGCCTTCAATCTCCTATGCCAAGACCAAGCAAGCGGCCGAGGCGTTGGTTATGGAGGCGTTTGAGGATTTTCCGCCGTCCTCGGATTTCTCGATGCGGGCCAATGCTGTTCGGTTGCTGGTTGGAATGTGGCTCATCCACGGCAGTATGTCCTTTCCCAGAGGTTGGGTGACGCCCGCGATGCAGGCATTCATTGAAAGGGGGATTGATTGCCCAAATCCTCGATGCTGGCGCTCTTACAGGTCAGATGTGAAAGACAACCCTGGCCAATTCCTTTCAACCCCGGGGGCACCGGTTGATCTTATCCGGCAAATGGAACTCGACCTTATGGGCGAAGCCTGAGCCAGCATTTCACGCTGCACAGTCACACGCTGGTCCCCCGCAGCAGGCAAACGCGGCATCGTATTGTTGTTGGGTCATTTCAACTCCTTTCCCGACACCGGACGGCTAGCATGTTTCTCCTTTTCAGCTAGCCGTCCGGCTCCCCGACGATCACCAACCGAGGACCGATATGGACAAGAAGGAACTGGACCAACGCATTGCTGAATTGAACGCCGAGCGTGAACGCCTGAGCGGGGAACTCGACAAAGCCCGCATCGAGGCCCGAGAAGCCATGATTGCCGGGAAGAAACCCGGTGGAACCGCAGCCGCCTTGGCTGAACGGATCGCTATCGTGGACGATGCCTTGGCCGAGCTTCAAGATCGCAGCCGAGGGGCTGCCGTGAGTGCCGAACGGAACAATCGCCGGCGTCGTGCCGAGGCCGCACTTGATGCCACATCGAAGCGGGCCAAACTCGCCGCTGCGGTGGACGATGCGCTCAATGCTCTGGCGTCTTCATGGGATGCCTACGCCGATGCCCTGCGCAAGGACGTTGGGCAGGTGTCGGGTGCTGGTGGTGACCTGACTGCCGTCGAACGGGCGCTGACGAACAACCGGGCCGCCGAACCCCTGGTGAAAGCCCTGATCCAGTCGGGCGGCGTGAAGCTCGCCCGCACTTTTGGCATCGACACCCCGATCCGGGAACGCCACGCCATTTCTCTCGCTGATGCCGAGGCACGGGTGGCCGAAAGCCTCCGGGTGGAATTGCTCCGCATCAAAGCATCGTCCCCGCAACCCTATGTGTCCCGCGAGGCACAAGCTGAGCTGGAAAAGATGGAGACCACCCGATGAGCCAAGAAGGACAACGCCATGCCGAAGAACTGGCACGGCTGGAAGCACGCAAGAAAGACCTGGAAGACGCTTTGATGCGGTTGGCCCGAGACGAAGCCGAAGCTCAGAAGTCGCTGAACTGGCCCAAGAGGTCGAACAGCTTGAAAACCAAGTGGAGACCGCCCGAACTGCGGCCAAACGGGCGAATTCGCCCATTGAGGAGAAGACCATGACCAAAGATGTGCGTAAGGCTGCACGGCAGAACCGTGAAGCCGCCGAAACCCAGCTCGATACGCTGGCCAAATCGATGCAGCAGGACGGCGAAACCTTCGAGAAAGCCTACCTGCGGGCCCTTGATACTGACATGGGCAAGGCGCTGATGCAGACCCGTGACGATGCTCAGGAACTGGAGCGGGGCGGTATCACCAGCATGGACGTGGCCGAAGCCCACAAGAACCTGATGGAGAACTGACATGGACCTGGCACCGACGCAGGGCGTGGGTTATGCCCCGATGGATACGGTCGTGCTCAATGGCCCGAATGATCTGAGCATCCGGCTCGTCTATGAGGACGAATATGGCCAGCAACAGGAACGCACCTTCAATTCCGGCGTCTGGCCGCTCCTGACGACCAAGCTGGTCGGTTACAAATCGTGGGACTGGCAAGCTGACGCTTGGTCCTCGACGATCAGCGACCTGAGCGAACTTGGACGGAACGGCGAGTTCACGGTCTGCCGATTGGCCATGCACAAGCGCGGCTGACAAACCATCATCGCCAAAGAATTGAGAAATGCCTGCGTCAGGAATTGACGTGGGCTTTTCTCATTTCTGCGGTGTGTCTTGCGGGCCACACCATTATTTGCACCTCGCGGTCCAAACGTTGGAATACAGGCGGCCCTCGATCTGCGACTCTCCATTTCATGGGCGCTCCGCCGTGGGATGCCTGCATATGAAATGGAGAAATACCTATGTTTACCGAAACCTCTGAATACGACGCGCAAGCGAAAGATGCCGTGCACGATCTGGTGCGGCTGAACCTGCTTCTACCCCGTAGCTGCCTCGAAAACGGCACTGTCGAGATGCTCCGGGAAGCTGGCAATCACACCGAGGAACAACTGCGGATCATTGGCCTGGTCGAACACCTGGTCGAACAGCACGGGTACCTCTACGGAGCAGGTCTCATCCATACTTTGCATTACAGCATGGACTTTGCGGGCAATGACGAAGAGGTCGCGCTGAAGGCAATTGACGAAGCCGTGCAGGACCTCATTGGCGCGTTTTCTCGGGCCTACGAGCCGGAGGTGGCAGCATGAATGGCATGGTGATTTCAAACGCGGTCAAACTGGAACAACGCCGAAACGAGTTGTCTGAGCAGCTACATAACGCGGAAATCCAATTGCAAGGCGAATTGGTTAGTGTCGCAGAGCAGATTGCCGAGGGCAAATCTGTACCCCCGGCAATTGCTTTGGTCTTGGCCAGGAACCGATTTCCTGACGTAGACTTTCTAGACTGATCCGAACCAATCCAAGTGGCTGCAACCACTTGGGGCATAATAGCAATAGGTGACGCAGCGGGCCAGACCCGCTGCGTCGTTTCATTTTGGGTGGAAAACAACCAGAAACCTGTGCTCAATACTGTGTCGAATGAGTAGCCTCCCCCCAAGTGCAAATCCAATCAAGGACTTAGCGGGACATGCCAGCTAACAAAATATCAGATGTCAGAGAATTTTCTAATCTTCTTCACCAGCCTCCGCATCTGAGGCAGGTTTTTGAATGAGCTCCAGCGCAACGGGAATGCCGAACTCCTCTAATCGTTTGACAGCGGCTTGCAGGCTGACCTTGGAGAAAAACGGCAAACCCAATGATCCGTCTTTGTATGGCTTCCTCATTATGCCATACACCACCTTGAAGTCTGTGCGGACTGGCTTTTGAGCGGCCATAGGCAGAAGATCTTCAAACGCGTTGCCACATGCTTTCTTGTCGCTCTCACTCTTAACGATTCTGCGCAGTTTCACTTTAAAGTCATGATCGGAAACGAACGCCTCGGCGCTCACTACCCCCTGAGACCAGAGGTGGCTAATTGACCCCGATGAATGACCATCCTTGAGATGGATGAACTCGCGCGATGTCGAAAAGAAATCGCAAGGCTCAAGGTTTCCGTACTTAACGCCCTTCGGGTTGATCTTTTTTTGGTCCAGCTTCAGGAGATCGTCTCGGGTATTCACCAGTTCTTCGATTAGGTCTCTCTCGTTGAGGCACGTGGTTGGTCCTACGATGTTGACTTTCTCTAGGGCATCATATGCCTCATCTACTTCGGCCTTGAAGTCCTGATCGACACAATACCAGCCCCCAGCGAACAGAACGTAGTATTTTTCGTTGCCATCTTCCCCAAGCGAGGTTTCGCAAATGAAGCAATCATAAACTTTCCATTTTTGATCGAACTTCTCGTCGTTGTCTTTCTTGGCTGAGATGTAGTGCTTTTCTTTGAGTTCGATTACCTCGCCGTCAAAATCGCACCTGTTTAACTCCGCAACGTAGTCTTCAATTGATAGGCTTTCAAAGTCGGAGCCGTGACTTCCGAAGCCATTGTAGTGCAATTGATTCCCTTCTGTGTAATCGACAATTTCTGGAGGCGACATATGGAGGTCAGCGTTTTCGCCCGCGCGCAATTTTCCCAACGCTTCAAATAGTTTTTCATCTAGTTGGGCGATCATGTCTTTCTCAGAGACCATCTGCATACGGTCAACCCAGGAGAAATCTGCCTTATAGTCTTCTCGGAGGTACATTGCCAAAATTCTATCGCATAACGCCTGAACTTCGTCGGGCTTGTCCTTTGCGATCACTTTGAGGGCGTCCTTACCCGCCACAAACTGCGCGAAGTCCTTATTTTTAGGTGTGCCTGCCGCCACCCTTGCAAGGTCTCGATACATATCGACACCGAATGCTTGCAAGTCGCTATCCTTGCTGGTTTGAACCCGTTTTTGAACAGTCACAGCATCTGGTGTTGCCGTGTCAAAACTGCGTAGTTGCTCGCGTGAGACTGCATTTAGCGTGACTTTCAGGCCGAATTGCCTAACGAACGCGTCATCGTTTAATGCGATGTGCACATGGCCGAAACAGATCGCGAGTATTCTTCCCCCACTCGGCACAAACAGCACGGCACCAGCACCACTGGCAAAAAGGTCGCCAGGAAGATCAGGGCTACCGGTTCGAATAAAGTCTGTCCAGCCTGGCGGGTTATTGTAAATTTGACCAACATAGAGGGTCGCACCGTCAATACTTTCCCAAGGCCGTTGTTCAAGTTCGCGGGGTTCTCCCGGTGCAAAGCTTGGTCCAAATGCGGTTGCTGCGGTTCGTCCTGCTCGGAGTAGGCGCATGTTAAATTGGTAGTGTTTTACTCGTGGCATTCGGAGCCTCCAAATGCGTTGATGGTACCTAGTAACGCAAAGATTACAACGAGGGATTGAGCGGTTTCAGCCTGAGAGCCAAAATTTCCATCTCGCCAAATCATTTCAGGGGGCTCGCGGGGGCCCAGCTTCCCGACAACATAGGATCACCAATTCCAAAAGGAGATCTGCTATGACCACCTATGTTGCAACTGCCCCTGACGGATCGGAACATACCCGCGAGACTGATCGAACTTACTCTCATGCTGTTCTGCTGAAAGGCAAAGGCGGTTGGACAGTAGTGGGCTTCTGCGGTCGTCTTGACTTCGCCCAAAAGAAGCAAGGCGAGCATCCGGGCAGTATCTTTGTTGAAGTCAGAGAACTCGGTGCGACCAAGGCCGAGGCTGCCGAAGACGCTGAGCAAGCCATCCATGAGGCAGAGGAAGCAGCCGAAGGCGACAAGCCGAAGCTGACGATCAGTCGCCTCACTGAAAAGCTGCTGATGGACGAAAATTTGGGTTATGCGGCGATTGTGGATCAGGTCGTGGCCGAGTTCCCCGACGCTAAGACTACTACGCGTTCAGTCGCATCTGTTGCGGCCGCTATGCGAAAGAAGGGTGTGGATGTCCCGATGCGCAAGAAGTCAAAGGGCTAGGCGTTTATGTAGTTGGCGGCCTTCGTGGTCGCCGGCCCCAGCAGTTTCTTAGGCGGCTTTTCGTGGCGTGATCGTGGCGTGCATCCGTTTTGCCATAAACGACGGAATTCTTTGGCTCAACCTTCGGAGATCATCGCTGTGACAGTCCCTCAGGCGTTTTCCGCTACCGCAAGGACACAATGCGTGTCCTTTAATTTTCTGGCGAGAAAGCAGGTGAAGATAGTCTGCTATGACTTTTGCGTCGGGGGACACGCCGAGAAGATCAGCATAGCTTTCTAGAACGCCGAGAACGCCATGTGATCTTTCCCCATAGGGCCAACTGCCATTGACCTCAAAGTGGGTCTGGCTGACGAAATAGTCGTGCATCGGTCCAGTGAGAAAGGTCTCAAACCGATGATTTGGTGCCGTCAATAACCACTCCTCCCATACGCCAAGGCAGCAGTTCCCATCCTCTGGAAAAACATGACGATCAGCTATCCGCGGAATACGCCCTCCGGTCTCGAAAACGACTGGTTCCTCAGCGGGAAATCCCGCTGTCACTCCCGCCTGGATTTTGTAGGAATCGAAGACCCCATTTGGCGTATCGACTGGCCCATCGGGTCCGCAAGCAAGGAACTGGCCCTCAAGAATAATTAGCCTTTCTGTTCGTGAAACGCTCAGCTCTGGCTGATGATGAGCTACTGCCTTTTGCACCTCAGAATAGAGGGCGTCCGGTATCGTCACTCCGCCCAAGGTTTGCCACCACTCCCGCTCTCTTTCCGGGCGTTGACCGCCGACTCCATTCGCGATTGCTTTTCGCTATCTGAGAGTGCGGCCGCTGCTTTCGAGGCAAGGAATGGTGCGGCCAGACCGGCACCACCAAGAGCGCTCTTGGTTTCAAGGGGAGCACTGGAGCTGTTTGCCGCATTCTTAGAAGCATCGTCAAAAAAGCTATGACGGAAGACGGTCTTCCAAATCTTGTTGGCGTCTGAATCTGTGATGTCGTCCGCGTCGAGTTTGTCGAGTTCCTTTACGGAGTCCTTAGCCTGGTCGATCAACCGACCAATGCGGTCGGTATCCTTGTCGTCTGATACTTGAACTCCGTTGGCAAACACGGGCGTATATTTCGAACGCTGTGACAGGCTGCGAAGCGTCTCCCGGAAGGACCTGTCGTCGCGGCCGTCATCCGCCGTGTAGCACTCAATGAATAGCGCGGTAGCGACCAAACCGCCGGGAAAAGACCTTTTGAGCCTTGCGGCATGCGTCTTCGAGAAGAACTTACCAAATCGGATGATGCGTCGTAGCTGGTAGCTGCCCGAAGTCTCCGGGCTTTTCCAGGAAACCTCTCGCTCAATCCACTGGTTCATGGCGGCAGGGTCGGAGGCAACCCACTCATCGCCCGAAGACAGTTCGTAGCGCCAGCCTACATCGGTCCAGCGCCTACGGAACACGGGGAAATCACACTGATACCCGTCCGCATACACAACCCGGACACACTTTTTCTTGGTCACCGGATCGTTCTTCATATTCGTCGCCTTGCGGGCGATTGCTTGGCGAACCCAATCACGGGTGGTTCTCGGTCCATTGGCATCGTCCTGATTGAAAACGATGCCAAGATCGATGTCGTACCGGCTTTCCTGGTCGGATTCCGGCGGTTGGGTCATGGTCTTTTGAGCGTAACCACCTTGATTGATGGTTTCTTTGAAGGCTGGCTTTTCCAGTTCTTCGAGACCCTTCTCGATACGGTCGAGATTGGTTTCGCGTCTGCGCTTCATGTCCGCGCGCTGATCGTTGCTCAGCCGGACGTGCTGGTTGTGAAAGCTGGAAATCCGCTTTGAGAAATCATACATTTTGGGCACCTGCCTCTGTCGATCCCCTCTATCTGGTGGGCGCGCAGACGAAATTCAAGGGGATTGGGCCAGAAAAGAATCGGAGAACGAATCGTGTATTCACTGTTGCCTTGGAGATGGATTGGTTCCGCTGTCGCGTTGATTGTGGCGGTCTCGCTTTACGCCGACGACATTGCTCTGCTGTTAGGTTTTACTGTGACTGACCAACACCTCATCCGTTACTTACCTCCCGTGCTCTTGGGTTTCCTCGCGGGGTTTTTCGGGCCCACCGGCTACTGGGCACCTTGGCGGGTTGTGTGGCGCTGGATACCCGCTTTCAACAGATGGCTACCTGACCTGAATGGAGTATGGCTGGGGACAACTGGCTCCAATTGGCCGACGATCAAGAAGATGCTGGATGGGGCGCAGGCTTACTCGGTCACTAACAAAGAAGAGTTGCACTCAACGCAAGAACAGGTGGATGCTATGGCCGTTCAGGTAACGGCCTCCTTGTTCCGATTGAAAGTCGAGGCTGGCCTCAGTTCGACCGACGGGCGTTCGCATTCGATTACCGCGAAGCCCCACCGGGATCAGCATTCCGGTCGGATACATCTCACCTACGTCTATGACCAGACTTCGCCAAATCCCGCCATTACAGACGAGGAAAGGCATATGGGTGCTGCCGACCTAACCATCGACACTGACAACCTCGACGTAGCCGAAGGAGTGTATTGGACCCGAAGGAATTGGCAGATAGGGCTCAATACAGCAGGGCGCCTTGAACTGCACCGATCCACTCAACGCAAGGAAAAGGGCAAATCTCTACGTCAATATGCGGCGGAGGAGAAAAAGCGTTTAGAGGCCGGTAGTTAGCGGTAGAACATGGAACTGGGTCACAAATGATCCACAAACACCGATCCGAGCAGTGTTTTCTGTACTTATTCTGTGTTCGAAAAGAAAAAGGACTTAGCGGATGAGCGCTAAGTCCTTGAAATCTTTGGCTCCGGCGGTAGGGATCGAACCTACGACCAATTGATTAACAGTCAACTGCTCTACCGCTGAGCTACGCCGGAGTGTGAGCGTTCGTATAGCGATGCAGTTTCGGGGCGTCCAGCAGAAATTTGAGGGAAAAGGCAAATTTCTCGTCAGACCGAGCCGCACTGCCCCTAGCTACGCCGGTGCTGAGCAACGGTTGGACGAGGGGATCGTTCGTATGTATCGAAAATTGGAGGTTTTATGCTGTTTTCGCGTAGCCCCTCCGGCAAAGGTTTAACTGAAAAAAAATGCATTTGCGCGAGAGTGACCCCAATTAATTTGGAGGGACACCATGTTCTTAACGTCTTGGTTCCGGAACATGCCAGTGAAGCGCAAAATCCTGCTTCCCGGGATGGCGGGCTTACTGATGATGATCGGTGTGATCACGACTTTCTGGGCTCAACGCCTGTCTACGGCGCTCTATACCGGCTTTGAAGAGCAGGTATCGCTGACGGAGTCCTACATTGCCGCACCTCTTGCGACGGCGGCGTGGAACTATGATGGCGATTTGGCGAATACCACATTGGCCTCGCTGGCTGAGCGCGAGACATTTGTTTTTGCGCGTGTCGTCAGCAGCGGTGATGTGCTGGCAGAAGCCTTTAAGGGCGATCAGATGCAGGAGGTATGGATCGAGCGCGCGAATGGTCTGCTCGAGTCTGATCAAATGCGGCTCGAGGATGGGGATTTCACCTATTTCAAGACGCCACTGATGTTTGAAGGCGAGGAAGCCGGCAATATGGTCTGGGCGCTGGATACTTCCATCATCGCCAATCAGATCATGCATGCGAACATGGTCGCGGCGGGCCTTGGTTTTGCGATCTTTGCCGCGTTTTCGGTGATCTTCTATATGATTGCGGTTGCGGTGTCGCGTCCGATCCAGGATGTGGTCACGCATATTGATGCCTTGCAACATGGCGACACGACGCGCGACATTCCTGAGGCCGACCGCCGTGATGAGATCGGCGCGCTTGGCAAGGCGCTGGTGGATTTCCGTGACACCACTGCTGAGCAGAAGCGGATGGAAGAAGAAAAACGCAAACAGGATGCCGTGCAAGAGCATGTGGTGAGCGTTCTGTCCGACGCACTTGGCAAGCTGTCTACTGGCGATCTGACCGTAAACATCAAGGAAGATTTCCCCGCTGATTACGAAAAACTCAGCACGGATTTCAATGCCCTGGTCAATCGGCTGTTCGATACGGTTTCGGCCGTTGTGGATGCAGCCGATAGTATCCAGAACGGCTCGACCGAGATCAGCTCTGCTTCTGACGATCTGGCGCGCCGCACAGAAAGCCAGGCCGCAACTCTGGAGGAGACGGCAGCCGCTCTGGATGAGCTGACCGCATCTGTGCGTCAGGCCGCCGAAGGTGCTGGCAGCGTTGCCAACACCATGGAAGAGGCAAAATCCGAAGCGGTCAACAGCGGTACCATCGTTAATAATGCCGTGTCCGCAATGACGGAGATCGAGCAATCCTCGAACCATATTTCGCAGATCATTGGTGTGATCGACGATATCGCGTTCCAGACCAATCTTCTGGCGCTGAACGCGGGTGTTGAGGCTGCAAGAGCGGGGGAAGCTGGCCGTGGGTTTGCGGTGGTGGCCTCCGAGGTGCGCGCACTTGCACAACGTTCGTCTGGTGCGGCAATGGAGATCAAAACGCTGATCGGTGACAGTTCCAAACAGGTGGAGCGCGGCGTCGATCTGGTTGGCAAAGCGGGAGAGGCGCTGCACAATATCGTGGAGCGCGTTACGCAAATCTCCGGTTTGATTTCCGACATTGCGCAGGGTGCGAGCGAGCAATCCGCCGGGCTTGGCGATATCAACAGCGGCATGGTTGAACTGGATCAGGTCACGCAGCAAAACGCTGCGATGGTCGAAGAGGCCACCGCTGCGAGCCATATGCTCAAGGCCAATGCGGTGAACCTTGCGGAAATGGTTGCACATTTCAAACTTGGCGCAGGGACACGCAATGTGGCGCCCATCGCACCCGCAGCGGCTGAGGAGCCTGAGATGGTTGCTCCGTCCGCACATGGGGACGATTGGCACTACACGCCCGAACCCAGCAATGTAGCGGTTGCAAGCAGCAAGAGCAGCAGCAATGCCGCAGCTAAATTGTGGGAAGATTTCTGATTAACGTCAGCACGTCTTGAGATCTGTGGGGGTGATCCGCAGATCCGATAAAAGATCCCGGCGCTGCGAGGTGCCGGGATTTTCTTTTGTAATGTTCCGAGGCCGCCCTGACACGAAGCCCAGAGCAAAAGCACATCACTTACAACGTAATTTAGAGATCTTTGAGTGACGCAATCGTTGCATCGCACCAATCCACCGCTGCACTGGCCATGCGATACCCGTAATCCAGCGTTGATATCATAAAGGCGGCGTTTGCCAATTTTCCTGCGGCTTCTTCAGCCTGGCGCTGTCGGATGATTTCTTCGAAAAAGGCGATGCGATCTTGCAGACCATGGCAGTGGTCTTCCAACATCTTGATTATGACCTCTGGCGCGACGCTTGCGCCAAAAAACATCTTCAGGAGCAGCTCATTGCGCACGATGACATCACTGCTTGGGCCTGCGATCCAGTCCTGCAACGCCGCCTGCCCACGATCGGTAATCTGATACATTTGCCGCTGGCGTTTGCCTGTAGACGTCGGGGAGGTCGTGTCACGTTCTATTAGCCCCTCGTCTTCAAGAGCACGCAGGATGGGGTAGATCTGGCCGGCGCTTTCATTCCAGAAAAATGACGTACTGCGTGAGATCGCCTGCTTGATGTCATAGCCAGATTTTGGACCCATCATAACAAAACCCAAAACCGCATATGCGGTGCGTTTGCGCCCAATTCTGGCTGCGGCGGACTTAGGCATCTCGTAGAACTCTGTACTGGTCATCGACACAGGGCGGTTGTCGCGCCGTGCAAACAGGATTTTGATATTTGCATGTGTTTTGGCGGTGACGCAAGTTGAGGTCGACAGAGCGAAGCCGCATACCTGCCGGAGGTATCTCTAAAAGTCATTTAATATCAGTGTAATGCCGGTTGGTCTGGAACTTTGTTCCATCACGCATAGGTGATTTCTTGCCAAAGCGGACGTCTGTGCGACACCTTGCTTGTGATAGAACGCGATCTCGGCAGACGCGCGCCGATCTGGACAGGTCAGGGCGCGTGGCGCTGGAGATCACAGGGATGGTTCTTAGGTGATGTGGTGTCACGAGGGCAAACGCTCTCAAATTCACGAGTAAGACCTCAAAGGAGGACATCATGAAACGCATTGCACTGACCACCGCAGCCCTGAGCGCCCTGATCGCAGCCCCCGCCATGGCAGAAGTTGAGCAGGCAGGCGCGCTGACCTTCAAGGAGCTTCAGCAGGAGTATCCTACGCTGACCCAGAAGGAGTTCGAGATGGTTGATGTCAACAAAGACGGTGTGGCCGATATGGAAGAGATCGATCAGGCCGAGCAATCTGACGTGCTGGAACAGGCACCGATGAACGACAAGAGCTGATCAGACTCTGCGCCCGAGGCTTTGATCATCATATCAGCCGTCAATCGGGAATAAAAAAACGCCCCCTCTGAGATTTCAGAGGGGGCGTTTGTCTGTGTCGGATTACTCAGCGGCCCTAAGGGGAGAGCGTCCTGTCGGGGTATCGGCATCGTCGGCCGTGTCGTTTGAAGTAGACACATCATCCGTGTCCTTCGCCGCAGGTTCGCCCAGCCAATCGATTTCGGTCGAGGGCAGGCGGCGCGCTTTGCGTTGAAGCTCTGTGTCACGCACCACTTGGCTGCCGCTGCCACCGCTTATGCGTGCAATGACACGTCCCATCCATGCCATATAGGTCGAGAGCCACACCCGGATCGCCAGTAGCGACGGTGTGACCACCAGCGTCAGCACGGTTGCGACCCCAAGGCCAAAGACCACGGCAGTTGCCAGCTGCTTCCACCACAGCGCGGTTGGGCTGTCGATGGAATAGCCACCGTTGATGAAATCCAGACTGATGCCGAACATCATCGGCGCCAGACCCGCCATCGTGGTGATGGTGGTCAGCAGCACCGGACGGATGCGGGCCTCTGCGGTGCGGATGATGGCCTCGAGCCGTGGCATGTGCTGGCTGAATTCTTGATAGGTATCAATGAGAACGATGTTATTGTTCACAACGATCCCCGCCAGCGCCACGATGCCTGTTCCAGTCATGATGATGGAAAACGGCTGTTGCATAACCATCATGCCGATCAGCACACCGGTGGTGGACAGAACGACCGCCAACAGCACGAGCACCGAGTTGTAAAAGCTGTTGAACTGCGCCAGCAAGATCACAAACATCAGCCCAAGTGCGCCGAGGAAGGCCTTGGCAAGGAAGGCACCGGACTCGGCTTGCTCTTCTTGATCGCCCGTCCATTCCCAATCAATCGAGGCATCAAATGGCGAGGTTTCCAGCCATTTGGTCAACTCCGCGATGCGCTCGTTTGCATTGATTGGGGTAATCAGGGTGTCGCCATCTGCAATCGCCTCACGCAGCGCATCAACAGAATCGGACCCGGTTAGGGTCTTGACCTCGGCCGTTGCGCCATTGGGGAGCGTTACTGTGTCGCCAGCGGCACTTGCGCCTTCGGTAAGGGTTTTTACGATTGCAAGAGGCACGGTTTCACCATCGCCGTCCTGCATGGTGATGCTGCTGAGACCCGGCTCAACATCCGCTTTTACATCGAAGTAACGCTGCTGTTCGATGCGCGAAATCTCGGCGAGCTTCGGCACAGGCTTGCGCGTGACAAAGTTCGACAGCGGCACCAGACCTTCTTCGGTGCGCAGTTTGAGCGTATCGAGTGTAGACAGCACACGTTGCTCTTCGGGGAGGCGCAGGCGGATTTCGATTTCTTCGTCCGAACTGTCCACCCGCATGGTGTCGAGCAAGATGCCGCGTGTCACCAATTGCACCATCGCGCCGACGGTGGCCACATCGGCGCCATAACGACCCGCCTTTGCCACATCCACGTCGATTTCCCAATCGATGCCGGGCAGGGGCAGGCTGTCTTCGATGAGTGTCAGTCCCGGTGTCTCTTCGAAATGCGTGCGGGCGATATTGGTGGCCGCGCGCAGCGGTTCCCAATCGTCGCCTTTGATGCGCAGATGCACCGGTTTGCCTGACGCGGGTCCACCTTCGAGCGCTTTGATTTCAACTTTGAAACCGGGAAGCGTATCGGTGAGTTTGCTCAGCTCTTCGAGCACGGTGTCGCCGTCAAATTCGTCGGCGGTCACTTCGCGCTCAAAGAGGCCACCGAGGATTGGTTCGGTCTTGGTCGGGCGGTCCTCCCATGGGATGATCTCAAACTGCACCTGCCCGATGGTGTCGGGCGGGGTGCTGGCACCAGAAGCATCCGTGTTGAGACCGCCTTCGCCCGCAAAGGAGAACACGTTGATTACAGCTGGGTGCCGCATGATCAAATTCTCGGTGGCGCGTACCATCTCGTCTTTTTCATGGAGCGAGATATTGCCGCGTGCCCGCACATAGGCGGTGGCCTGTTCGGGTTCGCTTTCGACAAAGAATTCGACCCCGCGATTGTTGGTCTGGAACAGACCGAACACTGTCATGATGCCAAAGCCCACCACCAAGAGCGTGACCACTGGCATCACAGGGTTGCCGACGATCATCTTGATAAACCAGCCGAACCCGCGCAGGCGGTTGCCAGCGACGACGCCACGCTGGCGGTGCTGCAGTTCTGCTGCGCCAAGGGTGATAGAAGCTGCTACAGCGGACAATAGAAAGATGGCAGCCCCAAGGAGCGCCGCCGGCATACCGGTGGCCCCCGCGAACAGATAGCCCGGGTTGAGCAACTGCATCGCGCCCACGAACATCCCCCAAAGCGCCACCGGCACCAAGGCCGCGCGCACCGCCCAAGGAAGCGTGCGGCGCAAAACATCGGAGGCGTTGCCAAACGTGCGGCTCAACCGACCTGTGACACCCCCCATGACAGGCAGATAGATCAGCGCAACCACGAGCGAGGCCGAAAGAACGAAGATCAGAGTTACCGGCAACATACCCATGAACTCGCCCGGCACACCCGGCCAGAATAGCATCGGCAAGAAGGCACAGAGCGTTGTCGCGGTGGAGGAAACCACCGGCCAGAACATCCGCTGAGCGGCCTCCACATAGGCGTGCATGGGTCCGGTGCCTTCGGCGATGCGTTTGTCGGCGTATTCCACCACCACAATCGCACCATCCACCAGCATCCCCACCGCAAGGATCAGGCCGAACATCACGATGTTGGAGACTGAAATTCCCATCAACGCAAGGAACGCAAAGCACAACAGGAAGGACGTTGGGATCGCAAAGCCCACCAGAAGCGCGGCGCGGCTGCCAAGAGCCGCGAGGATCACAATCATCACCAGCGCCACAGCCGTCAGGACAGAGCCTTCAAGCTGGCTGACCATGGACCCCACAACGCGGCTTTGGTCGTTGGATGTGCCAAGGGTAACAGCGGCCTTGAGCTCGGGCGGCCATTTGTCTTGCGCTTCTGCAAGCGTCGCCTTCACCTGATCTACAGTGTCGATCAGATTGAACCCTTTGCGCTTTACCACCTGAAGCGCCACCGTGTCGCGACCATCAAATCGCGCGGTGCCTTGGCGGTCCTCAAACGTGAAATTGATCTGTGCCAATTCCCCCAGCGTGACCACCCGATCACCATTGGTTTTGACGGGAAGGCCGTAGATGTCCTCGACGCTGTCAAAGGACGATGGGATCTTGACCGAGAAGGTGCCTTGATTGCTCTCAACCTCACCGGCGGCAATCAGTTGGTTGTTGTTTTGCACAACATTAATCAGTTCGACCGCAGTGACGTTGTAGGATTCCAGACGCAGCGGGTCGATCAGGACTTCGACCATTTCGTCGCGATTGCCCGCAATCCCGGCCTCAAGCACGGAATCCAGCGCCTCAAGGTCATCCTGCAAGTCCTTGGCCAGCCGCGCCATTGTGCGTTCCGGCACCGGGCCGGACATATTCACGATGACAATCGGAAACTCAGAGAAGTTAATTTCGTGGATGGCGTATTTTTCCGCGCCCTCCGGAAACTCCGCCTCGGCGGCATCCATGGCATCGCGCACATCCGCCATGACGGCAGTTTTATCCCATCCAAAGTCGAATTCCAGCGCCACACCGGCGTAACCTTCGGCAGCGGTGGCAGACATTTTGTCGAGCCCGTCCAGATCGGCAAGCTCGGTTTCCATCACCTTCACCAGCAGCGTCTCGGAGTCCTCGGCCGAGATGCCGGGGAAGGGTACGGAGATGAACAGGGCGGGGATTTCAATATCGGGCTCGCCCTCTTTGGGCAGGCTCACATAGGCAAAGCCCCCCACCAGCAGGGAGATGGCGATAAAGGCGAGGACCATCCTCGCACGATCTGCGGCCCAGTTGACGAGACCGATCATTCACTCATCTCCCGATAGGTAGGGTCAAGGGCGACGCCTTCGGTGACGAAGTCCTGACCCACTGTGATGACATCTGCTTCTTCGGGCAGGCCATCAATCCAGACGCCGGTGGATTCGTCGCGTAGCAATGTGACGGGCACAAAACCTGCGGTTTTATCTTCGCGCACCACGCGCACGCCCAGTTGGCCTTCGTTATTCAGTGTCAACGCCGATTGCGGCAGACGGTGGGCCTTGGTGCCTTCGGCGGCGATCACGATCTCTGCGGTCTGGCCGTCGCGAATGGCCAGATCCGGGTTAGCAACGGTGATTTCTACCTCAAAGGTGCGGGTTGTCTCATCCGCAGATCGGCTGATGAAAGAGACGGTCCCTGCCACCTGCTTCCCGGTCGCCAGCCGCGCGCCCGCTTTGGACCCCAGCGAGACATGGTTGATCGACGTTTCCGGCACGTAACCCACCAGCTTGATGGTATCGAGTTGAATGACGGTGGCGCAGAGGCTCCCGGCTTGCAACAGGCTGCCAAGTTCGGCGGTGTCTGATTCCAAGATACCATTGAACGGGGCATGAAGCACCAGGCGATCCATTTCCTTTTCCGCGGCATCAACGGCGGCGACAGCGGACTCGATCCCGGCATGGGTCGACGTCAGCCCGCCTTCGGCAGTGGCGATTGCAGCCTGCGCGGTGCGTTCAGCGGCCTTGGCCGATGCAAGTCGGGTTTCCGAAGCATAGCCGCCTTCAGAGAGCTTCTGGGCCGCAGTGAGATTGATGCGCGCTTCTTCAAGGACGGCTTTGGCCTCCTCAAGGCGGGCCTCGGCGGCAGGGACATTTGCGCGCGCTTCGGCCAATCGGGCTCTGGCTTCGAGGAGCGAGGCGGGACGTGTTCCTGGGTCGAGTTCGCAGAGCACATCGCCTTTCTCGACCGATGCGCCTTTGCGTAGGGGCTCTGAGATCACGGTGGAGGCGGTCTCGGCCATGACATTGACCTGTCGCATGGCGCGGGTCTGGCCACGCAGGACCACCGCATTGTCGATGGCGCGCGCTTTGCTGTGCACTGCAACCACTGCCACGTGAACGCCGGTGTCGCCAGCATCGGCCAATTCGGTGCGCGCGTCTGCCTCTGGGGCGGTGTCTTCAAACTCAGTGGTATCTTCGCCGCGGGCGAAAGCCAGCAGGCTGTCGCGCTCCATGACCAAGGCGTAAAGGCCAAGTGTCACGACCAGGGCGGTCAGAAGAGGGATTATGCGCATCGTAAAAATCGACTCCGAAATTGGACACTTTTCTGTGAGATCTACCGTGTTCCGTCGCGTCACACTGTGAAGAAGGTCACATTCAGCTGTTGCAATAAAGCAGGCAAGGTTGGGATCTGCCACGATGACAGACCTAGGTGTTTTCGCGCGTTAAGAAAATGGTTCTGATTGCTCTTGTCACGCAAAATGACACGAATCGACCAAGATTCTGACCCGCAGGCGCAGGTTCAGCCGTGATTTTCGGCATTTTCTGACGGAGTGGACGGGACTTGGCTTGTCCCGCAGCACAGGCTATGTCACATCGACACTAAGACAATCCGTGCCCGTATATGGGTGTGGAGATTTGAGCGACAAGGGCCGTTTCATGAGCGATACCGACAGTTTCATCGATGAGGTCACAGAAGAGGTCCGCCGCGACCGCCTGTTCCTGATGCTAAAGCGTTATGGCTGGATCGGTGCTGTGGCAGTGCTGCTGATCGTCGGTGGTGCGACTTGGCGTGAATACAGCCGCGCCAAGGCCGTCAGTGCGGCGCAGGACGTCGGAGACCAGATTTCGGCAGCGCTCACAGCAAATGACGCAGCAGATCGCGCGGTGGCACTGGCGGATATTTCCGCCGGTGAGGTGGGTGCGAAAGCTGTTGTGGATTTTGCGCAAGCGGCTGCATTGGCGGACGCAGGCGAACCCGAGAAAGCAGCGAGCCTGTTGGATGCCGTGGCACAGCAAAGCGAGCTACCGCAGGTCTACCGTGACATCGCAGCTTTCAAATCTGTGATCCTTCAGGCGGAGACCATGCCTGTCGAGGACCGCAGATTGCGCCTTGAAACGCTCGCTGCAGCAGGCGGCTCACTGCAATTTCTGGCAAGCGAGCAACTGGCGCTTCTCGATATTGAGGCAGGCGACACGGACGCCGCGCTGGCGCGTCTCAAAGAGATCGCAGCCTCGGCTGGCGTGTCGCGGGACTTGCAAGAGCGGGTCTCTCAAGTGATTGTAGCCCTTGGCGGATCGCCGGAGGCGGAAGCTCAGGAAGGCTGAGGTCTGCGCGACAGCAGATCCGGCGGGACCAGTGATAATGACCCATGAATAATGACAGGGGCAGGGTGATGACGGCAATTCCAGGTGGTTTCGGCCTGCGTGCAAGCGTGATGGCAACGGCGATGGCGGCTCTTCTGTTGGGCTGTGCCGAGCCGGAGGAAATCCTGCGCGGTGCACGTGAGGATATCCACGCGGATCGCCGGGGCGGCGTTGTTGAAAATCGCTCGGTTGCGATCTCGCTGCCGCGTGCGGTCACCAACAGCTCGTGGCAACAAAGCCCCGGCCAGCCCACCACGCGGACCACCCATGCGGCACTTTCTGCCGCGCCCTCGTTGATCTGGTCGACGAATATCGGTGCAGGTGACAGCCGCAAGCAGCGCATCACAGCCGCCCCCGTTGTGGGCGGGGGGCAGATTTACACACTGGATGCGGCATCCAAGGTTTCTGCGGTATCCCCTTCGGGCGCGGTCCTGTGGCAGCGCAATATTGAGCCTGCAAGCGACGAAGAGGGCGACGCCACAGGTGGCGGCATCGCTTATGCGGATGGCGTGGTCTATGTGTCTTCGGGCTTTGGTGTTCTGAGTGCGCTTAATGCGAAGACAGGCCAACCCGTATGGCGACAAGAGCTCGACGCCACAGGCTCCGGCAGCCCGACGATTCGCGACGGACTCCTCTATCTTGTGGCCGGGGACGATACGGCCTGGGTGATTGACACCAAAGATGGCCGGATCGCATGGCAAATGGAAGCGAGTCCCAGCGCGTCCAACATCCTCGGAGCTCCGGCACCCGTTGTTGGATCTGAGATTTCCATCTTTGCCTTTGGCTCTGGTGATTTGATCGGCACGTTCCGCCGCGGGGGCTTCCGCCGCTGGATCGCTTCGGTCGCGGGTGCGCGCACCGGCAGCGCGATTTCGCAGATCAGCGACGTGACGGGCGCGCCCTTCATGGACGGAAATCGTGTTTACGTCGGCAACCATTCAGGCCGCACGGCGGCCTTTGATGTAGCCTCGGGCGAGCGTCTGTGGACCGCGTTTGAGGGCACTTTTGGTCCGGTCTGGGCTGCGGGCGGTAGCCTGTTTTTGGTCAACGATCGCAGCCGCCTGATGCGCCTCAACGCCAATGACGGCAGTCCCATCTGGTCGGTAGACCTGCCGGGGTATCTTAAGGATAAGCCGCGAAAACGCGCAGAGATTGTCGCCCATCACGGTCCCATTCTTGCAGGCGGTCAGCTGGTGGTTGCGTCCAACGACGGGCTTTTGCGGTTCTTTGACCCGGTTGACGGTCGTCAAACCCGCACAGTGGAGATCAAGGGCGGCGCAACAACCGAGCCCGTGGTGGCCAATGGCACCCTTTATGTGGTGACGCGTGACGGCAATTTGGCGGCGTTTCGCTAACAGCTACGGATTGGCCCCATTGAAGTTTTGCGCTGCGCTTTGCGCATCGCGAGGGGGCGGGGGC
>NZ_LNWY01000024.1 GCF_001681715.1 Tritonibacter mobilis
ATTTGTCAACATGACCTAGCCCGAAGCCGTCATTCGCGCCGGCTGGGGGGGGATGACCGGTTCCAAGCCCTTTCGGGATTTTGTGTTGCGTGGCCATCCTTCGCTCAAATATGCCGCATGCAGCCTTGACAGGGCGAGGCGCTTTCAACCGTCGAAGGGCGGCGATTTGGCGGGTCTCACACATTCTCAGAGGTGTGGATTGCGATTGGGATGTTGACGCGTTGTGCGCCAGCGTCGGGACCGGCCTTGTGAGCCTTCACCATGGTCGCGATGATCTCGCGCGCGAAGGACCTGATCGGGTAGGAGAGGGTCATCGTGATCGTCCCGTCGATGAGCCCGGCCCGCGTCGCGTCGAAGATCTCGTAGGCGACGCAGACAAAGTCCTTGCGGCGCGGCCGGTCCTTCAGCGCGGCCAGGGCGCCGGTGATGCCTCCGCCCGACACGAAGAGACCGCACAGGTCGGGATGTTCGCTCAGGAGCTTCTCGGTCATCTCGCGGGCGACGGCGGCGGATTCGAAGGTCTGGAGCGGCTCGAGCACTGTGAAACCGGCATCCTGTTCGCGTAGGTAGGACCGAAAGCCGCTCTCGTTGATCTCCTGATTACGGTAGCGATGGTTGCCCAGCAGCACACCAATCTTGCCGGGAATGCGGCAGGTATGATGGAAGGCCCAGGCGGCGGTGCGCCCCTTCTTCCAGTTGTCGTGGCCGATGTAGCCGACGTTGCCCTGTGCCGACAAAGGCCCGATCAGCGCCGACACCGGGGTGCCGCTGTCCAGCAGCGCAGTGATCGCGTCGGAGATCACCGGATGCTCTGCCGCCACCACGCCGAGCGAATCGCACTGCTGCCCGACCTCGGTAATCCTGTACGCGATATGGTCCGGTGACAGGTCGTCCATGTACTCGAGTTCGAGGGTGACGTTGGCCCCGGTGTATTGTTCTGCCGCACGGCGCAAAGCGGCGCCCAGCTCGCGGTAGAACACCCGGTGCCCCTGGTGCAGAATGACCCCGAGGCGGATGGTCTCACGGCTTTGCAGGACCGAATGCTCGATACTGCCGAGGCCATAAAATCCAATCCTTTCAGCGGCTCCCAGAACGATTTCGCGCGTTGAGCCCCGCACCGCCTGGGCATTGTTGATGACGCGGTTCACCGTGGAAACGGACACCCCTGCCTCCTGCGCAAGGTCCTTGATGGTGGGTCGGGACATGGCTTCTCCGGTCGTGATCCAGTGTTTCATTTTGTCTCATTTAATCTCGATTATGGGATGATTTGAAACGAAACGCTTTGAGACAGATTACGGATATTGATCCATTCAATGTCAATGATGCATTCAGTAGGTGCCGGGCACAGAGGAGTGCCGAGGCAGAATCCGGTCCCGCTGGGAGGCAGGCCGGAGCAAGCAGACAGACCCGATGACCGGGTGTCGCGTGGCAGGGCCGCGCAGCACACGGGACCAAACGCCCCCGGCACCCCGTGCCGGTGCGGTGGAAGCACGCCCCGCACAGGGCGTCCGTCGATGCGGACAGGAGATGCGGGCCGACAGATGCCAGACCGCCGCCCCTGGGGCGGCACCCACGATCCAAGGGAGGAAACCCGGATGAACCTGACCAAGACCCTCAAGGCCACCGTTGCCGCAGCTGCCCTCGCGCTGACCGCCGTTCCCGCATCCGCGGCGGACATCGCGGTGATCGCCGGGTCCATCGAGGACGGTTTCTTCAACCTCATCAAGAAGGGCGTTGACGATGCGACCCTCGTGGTCGAGGCGAATGGCGGTTCGGTCAACTACCTGCGCACCCCGAACTACGACAACTTCGGCCCGGACCTGGTGAACCTGATCAACCAGGCCGTGGCGCAGGGCGTCGACGGCATCGCGATCCCGGTCTGGGTGCCCGAGGCGCAGGTTCCCGCGCTGCAGAAGGCGGCCGAGCAGGGTATCAAGATCATGATGTACAATTCGGGTCTCGACGTGAAGGAAGACATTTTCGGCATCAATTACTTCGGCTCGGACGAGTTCGTCGCCGGTGAGGCAGGCGGGCGCTATATGGCCGAGCAGGGAGCGCAGAAGATTCTTTGCCACATCCACACGCCCGGGGCGGTTAACCACGAAGCCCGCTGCGGCGGCGTCGAGAAGGGCGGCACCGAGGCAGGCGCCGAGGTCGTGATCCTGCGCACCCCGGCGAACCTCGATGGCGACATCACCGGCCTTGCAGAGGCGATCAAGTCCGAGCTGGTCGCCGACCAGAGCTTCGACGCGGTGATCTCGCTGTCGGCGTCCTCCGCCGATGCCTCCACCAATGCGGTGCAGCAGATCGGGGCAGGGGACCGGGTGATGGTCGGTGCTTTCGATCTCAGCGAAGCGGCCCTGAACCGCATCCAGGCGGGCACCCAGAAAATGGCCATCGACCAGCTGCCCTATCTGCAGGGCTTTCTCGCCACCTCGATGCTGGCCGCGCATATCGACTTCGGCACCGAGCTGGCCACCGATCCGGTGCTGACCGGCCCCGCCATCGTCGATGCCTCGAACATCGAAACCGCACTGGCCGGGGTCTCTGCGGGCGCCCGCTGACCTTTCTCCCGGGCCGCTTAGGGCCCGGGATGCCCGCCCGAAACGGGCCGCTTCAAAACGAAGCCTGGCACCGCATCTTGCCGAGAGAGACAGATATGACCATGGAAACCACATCGCAGACTTCGGGGCCATCACGGCCCGCAACCTCGACGCCGTTCTCTGTCGGTGCCCTGTTCCGGCGGCCCGAAACCGGGGCGTTCATGGGCATGGTGCTGGTCTTCGCCTTCTTCGCCTATTTCGGCTTCGACCGGAACTTCCTGTCGCCCTACGGCACGTCCTCTTGGGTCAACATGGCCTCGACGGTCGGCATCATCGCCATCCCCATCGGCTTCCTGATGATCGCCGGAGAGCTCGACATCTCAATCGGGGCCATGGTGCCCGCGGCCAAGATGTCTATGGCGATCGCTGTCGGCTACTACGGCCTGCCGGTTGGCATCGGTTTGCTCATCACCTTCGGCCTCGCGGCCTTCGTCGGCTGGGTCAACGGGATGCTGGTTACCCGCACCAACGTGCCGTCGCTCATTGTCACGCTGGCCACGCTCTTCGCGGTTTCGGGCCTCACGCTCTTCCTGTCACTGTGGCTCACGGACACCACCAGCCAGGCGCTGACCTCTCCAGCGTGGGCCAAGGCGATGTTCGGCGACTACCACGCTTGGGGGTTCCAGAGCTCGGTGTTCTGGTGGCTCGGCATGGCGGCGGTACTCTACTACGTCCTGCACCTGTCGCCCTGGGGGAACTGGATCTTTGCCCTTGGCGGTGACAAGGAAAGCGCCCGCAACGCCGGTATCCCCATCGATAAGCTGAAGATCGCGCTCTTCATGCTGGCCGCAATGGCCGCCGCCCTGTCCGGCACCTGCGAGGCGATCCTGTCGAACTCTGCCACCACCACCACCAACTTCGCGCTGATCTTCAACTGCATCATCGCCGTAGTCGTCGGCGGCGTACTTCTGACCGGCGGTTTCGGCACCGTGGCCGGTGTGTTCTTCGGCACCGCAACGCTGGCCATCGTGCAGCAGGGCATCGGCTATACGCCCTTCGACCGGAACCTGTCGTCCCTCATCATCGGTGTCATGCTGCTCATCGCGGTCCTGATGAACGACACCTTCCGCAACATGGCAACCTCGATGTCCGCCTCGAAAAAGGGGAAGTGATCCAATGACCGATACCACCGCACCCGTTCTTGAAATGAAAGCCGTCGACAAGAGCTTTGGCCCCATCGACGTGCTGCACGAGATCACCCTCAAGGTCCGCGCCGGCGAAGTGCTCTGCCTGCTCGGGGACAACGGCGCCGGCAAGTCGACGCTGATCAAGACCCTCTCGGGCGTTCACAAACCCACCCGCGGCGAGATGCTGATGGACGGCAAGCCGGTCACCTTCTCGGGCCCGAAAGAGGCGCAGGCGGCGGGTATCGCCACCGTTCACCAGTTCGGTGGCACCTACCCGCTGATGTCCGTGGGCCGGAACTTCTTCATCGGCCAGGAACCCACCAAGGGCTGGGGTCCGTTCAAGGTTTTCGACCGACACAAGGCCAACGCCATCGCGGTCGAGGCGGTGCAGAACTTCGGCATCACCCGCATCACCGACGGCGACCGTCTTTGTGGCGGCCTGTCGGGCGGGGAACGCCAATCGCTCGCAATCGCCCGGGCGGTGCATTTCGGGGCCCGCGTGCTGATCCTCGACGAGCCCACGGCGGCGCTTGGCGTCAAGCAGGCGGCGCACGTCCTGCGCATCGTCGGCGAGGCACGGCGCCGAGGGCTCGCAGTGATCTTCATCACCCACCAGGTGATGCACGCCATGGCGGTGGGGGACCATTTCGCGGTTCTCATCCGCGGCGCGATTGCCGCCGATTTCCGAAGGGACGAGAAGTCTCGCGAAGAGATCGCCGACCTCATGGCCGGCGGCGAGTCCATGGCCGATCTCGAGGCCTCCATCGACGGCTACATGGACACCCACGACGGGCACGCGCCGCCTCCCACGGCCTGACCGTTCTCCCCCGTCGGCGGTGCGCCCTGCACCGTCCAGTCGCGGTGGCGCGGCCCATGTCTCCTCCGGGACGGGCCACCGCATTCCCCCCTCATGCCCGAAGCGGAGCACGAACCATGACATTGCGGATCGGATGCGTCGGCTACGGAACCGGCGGGCGCCACTTCCACACCCCCTTCGTCGACGCTGCGGCAGGCTGCACCCTCTCCGGCATCGTCGCCCGCGCCGAGACCACCGTCGCGCAGGCAAAGGCCGACTGGCCCGATGTGCCGGTCTTCCCCAGCCTTGCCGCCATGATCGAGGCAGGCGCCTGCGACGCGGTCACCATCACCACCCCACCGCACACCCGGCGCGCGCTTGTGCTGGAGGCCATCGAGGCCGGTCTGCATGTGATCGCCGACAAGCCCTTTGCCCCCTCAGAGGGCGCGGCGCTGGATCTGGATCGTGCTGCGAAAGAGGCGGGCATCGTGCTTGGCGTCTACCAGAACCGCCGCTTCGACAGCGACCTGCAGACGCTGGCATCGGTGCTGAAGGACGGCGCGCTGGGCGAGGTCTGGCGCGTCCACTCACGGATGGATTTCGACGACCCCGCGACACTCGAGGCTGGGCCGACCGGCGGGTTGCTGCGCGATCTTGGCAGCCATCTCGTGGACCAGATGATCTACCTGCTGGGGCCGGTGGCGTCGGTCGATTGCCAGATGGATCACCTCGAGCTGCCCGAAGGCCGGACGGACGCCAGCTTCACCATCACCCTGCGCCACGAGAGCGGCGAGCACAGCCATATCAACGCCTCCAAGTGCAACCATCTGCATCTGCGCGAACTGCGGGCCTACGGCTCGAACGGCAGCTTCACCAGCCGTGCCACCGACGTGCAGGCGCAGCAGCTTTTCGCCGGGGAGCGCCCGGCGGACGATCCGGAAAACTGGGGCTACGAGCCCGAGGCGAACTGGCCCGTCCTGCGGGTGGGCAACGGCGACGAGCGCGTGCCCGCGCAGCAAGGCCGCTACCACGATTACTACGCCGCTTTCGCCAAGGCGGTCGCCGACGGCACCCCGCCGCCGGTCACCGCCATCGAGGCGTCCCGCACCATCGCCGTGCTGGATGCCGCCCGCCGCAGCGCCGAGACCGGCGCCTCGGTCGCCCTTTGAAACACCTCGCGCCGGAGGAGGCGCGGCCCGACAACGACCCCTTGGGAGGACATCATGAAGTACACCCTCGACCCCCATATGATCCGACACCTGTCGCTCGAGGATACGATCCGCAAGGTCGCCGAGCTGGGCTATGATTACGTCGAGATGTCGCCGCGCCCCGATTTCTTCTCGTGGTGGACGCGGCCCAAGCTCTACCCCGAGCGCATCCAGTCCTTCAAAAAGGCGCTCAAGGATCACAACGTCGGCCTTGCCACGATCCAGCCAATGTACCGCTGGGCGTCCCCCTATGCCGATGAATGGGACATGGCGATCGACAACTGGAAGCGCGCCATCGAGTTCGCGGTGGAGCTGGAATGCCCGATGTTCGTGTCGGAATTCGGCCGGGGCGGATCGCCTAACCGGTCGCTGAACGACCAGAGCGGCATCCACCGCCCCGAGATCTGCGAAGGCCAGTTCTTCAAGGCGATGGACGTGCTGGTGCCCATCCTCGAGCGCGAGGGCATCAAGCTGTCGCTCGAAGCGCACCCCGAGGACTGGATCGAGGAAATCCACCCCGCCATCGACATCATCAAGACCATCAACTCGCCGATGGTCCGCGCGTCCTTCATCGCGCCGCACACCTTCTTCTACGGCCCCGACATGGAGGCGAACCTGCGCGTCACCGCCGGGCTGCTGGAACATGTGCGGCTTGCGGACACCTACGATCACAATAAGTCGTCCGAGCTGCGCTACATCGTCAACCCGCCGGAATCGAAGGTCCGGGTGCATCAGCACCTCGATTACGGCGAGGGCGAGATCGACTGGGATCTCTTCTTCAAGACCCTCGCCGACCTCAAGTTCGACGGCGTGCTGTCGAACTGCGTCTTCGGCTGGGAAGACCGCGCCGAGGACAGCGCGCGCTTCATGCTGTCCGAAACCAAGCGTTACGTCGAGAAATACGGAGTGGGCAAATGAGCCTCAAGGTCGGAATCATCGGGACCGGCATGATCGGTCAGGATCATATCCGCCGCCTCACCCAGGTGCTGAGCGGCGTGGCGGTCACGGCAGTGGCCGATATCTCGCGCGACCGCGCTGAGGCAGCCGCGCCGGAGGGGGCGGCCGTGTTCGACGATCCTAAGGCGCTGATTGCGTCCGACACGGTGGACGCCGTGGTGATTTGCTCATGGGGGCCTGCGCACGAGGAACAGCTTCTGGCCTGCATCGACGCGGGCAAGCCGGTGTTTTGCGAAAAACCCATGGTCACCAGCGAAGAATCGGCCCTGCGCGTGATCGAGGCGGAAACCGCCTTTGGCCGCCGCCTCGTGCAGGTGGGGTTCATGCGCCGCTTTGACGCCGACTACCGTCGCCTCAAGGCGGTGATCGACACCGGCACCCTTGGCGCGCCGCTGATGTACAAGTCGGTGCATCGCAACGCTTCGGTGCCCGAGGGGCTTTATACCTCGGATATGCCGCTCAACGACACGCTGGTGCATGATGCGGATATCTCCCGCTGGCTGCTGTCGGACGAGGTGACCGGCGTCGAGGTTCGTCTGCCGCGTCATTCCACCATCGGCGGCGAGCTGCGCGACCCGCATATCGTGCTGCTGCACTGCGCGTCGGGGGCCATCGTGATCGTCGAGATCTCGGTCAACATCGCCTACGGCTACGACATCCGCGGCGAGGTCTCCTGCGAGATGGGCGTCGCTGCGCTGCCGAACCGGCCCGCGACCGTGGTGTCCGACCAGTTCGGCATTCGGCAGGCGATCCCCGAGGACTGGCGCGAGCGCTTCATCGAAGCCTACGACCAGGAGTTCCGCGAATGGATCGTGGCGGCAGGGCAGGGCACCGCGACCGGGCCGTCCGCGTGGGACGGCTATGCCTCGACCCTCGTGGCCGATGCCGCGCTGCGCGCTGTCGAGAGCGGCGCTCATGAGAAGATCGCCATGATCGAGAAACCGGCGCTCTACACCGGCGAAATCAGCCTGAGCCAGGCCATGCGGAAGGAAATCGCATGAAACTTTCCATCTGTACCGATGTGATGGGCGATCTGCCCTTTGACCAGATGCTAGACAAATGCGTTGAACTGGGCGTCGAGGGGGTCGAGATGACCGGCGGCGGCTGGTCTCCCGCGCCGCATTTCCGCGCCGAGACGCTTCTGGCCGACCGCGCCGAGCTGTCCCGCCGCCTTGGCGAGATCGAGGCGCGGGGCCTGTCGATCGCCGCGCTCAACTGCTCGGCCAACCCGCTCGATCCGGGCGAGATGGGCAAGCGGCACCTCAAGGAAATGCAGGACACCATCCGCCTCGCGGGCGAGATCGGGGTGAAAAAGATCGTCACCATGTCCGGCCTGCCCGAGGCAGCCCCGGGCGACATGGTGCCGAACTGGCTGACCTACACCAAGAGCTGGCCCGCCGAGATGCCGGAGCGCGACCGTTACCAGTGGGAAGACCGCGCGTTTCCGCTTTGGCACGACCTTGTGAAGCTGGCCGGTGAGGCAGGGGTCGAGAAGATCGCGCTCGAGAATTTCTCGGCCATGCTGGTGTGGAACCCCGAGACCCTGTTCCGCCTCCGCAATGAGGTGGGGGAGATGGTCGGCATGAACCTCGACCCTTCGCATCTCTTCTGGAAGGGGGCTTGCCCGATTGCCGTTGCCCGCGCGCTCGGCCCGGCGATCCACCATGTTCACGGCAAGGACACCCGCATCGAGCGCGGCCTGTGCGACGTGAACGGCCTGCTGGAGATGAAGGATGTCACCGACGTCGCGAACCGCGCGTGGAACTACGTCGCTGTCGGCGCGGGGCATGACCTTCAATGGTGGAAGGAGTTCTTTTCGGTGGTCGGCATGATGGGCTACGACGGCTGGGTGTCGCTGGAGATGGAAGATTTCACCATGTCCACCGAGGCGGGAATCCGGTCCTCCATCGACGCGCTTCAGGCGACGATCATCCGGTGAGTTACAAGTTCATCATAACCATCGACTGCCAACCCGGCACGCGTTCGAGGATCCTAGACCGCGCGCCCGCCGCGCAGGCCGCCACGCGGGCCGAGCCCGGCTGCATCGCCTACGATTTCTACACCTGCACCGATGATCCGGACCGTCTCGTCTTTGTCGAGACCTGGGCGGACGAGGCGGCGCATGGCTTCCACATGGAACAGCAGCACACGAAGGACTTCATTGTCTTCCACGAGCCGTTCCATCGCAATTTCACATTCGAGACGATCAACGTCTCCTGACCCGCAAGACGCCTGCGAGGGGGGAAGAACATGGCAGATCTGGACGTAATCACCATTGGCCGGGCCGGGGTGGATCTCTATGGCTCGCAGGTTGGCGGGCGGCTCGAGGACATGGGGTCCTTCGACAAGTATATCGGCGGGTCTCCGACCAACATGGCCTGCGGCACGGCACGGCTGGGTCTGCGCTCGGGGTTGATCACGCGGGTCGGCAACGAGCACATGGGGCGCTTCATCCGCGAGGAACTGCTGCGCCACGGTGTCTGTGTCGACGGTGTGGTGACGGACCCAGAGCGGCTCACGGCGCTGGTGCTGCTGGGCATCCGCGACGAAGAGCAGTTCCCGCTGATCTTCTACCGCGAGAACTGTGCCGACATGGCGCTGTGCGAGGATGACATCGAAGAGGCGCTTCTGAAGCGCAGCCGGTCGGTGGTGGCGACGGGCACGCATCTGAGCCATCCGCGCACCGAGGCGGCGGTGTTGAGGGCGCTTGAGATCGCCCGCGCGCACGGGCTGAAGACCGCGCTGGATATCGACTACCGCCCGAACCTCTGGGGCGTGGCGGGCCATGGCGACGGCGAGAGCCGCTTTGTGGAAAGCGCCAAGGTCACGGCGAAGCTGCAGGAAAGCCTGCATTACTTCGATCTGATCGTCGGCACCGAAGAGGAATTCCACATCGCGGGCGGCTCCACCGATACGGTTGCGGCCTTGCGCGCGGTGCGGGCGGTGTCGAAGGCCACGCTGGTCTGCAAGCGCGGACCCATGGGCGCCGTGGCCTTCGAGGGCGACATCCCGGACAGCCTTGATGCTGGCGTCTCGGGGCCGGGCTTTCCCATCGAGGTGTTCAACGTGCTGGGCGCGGGCGACGGCTTCATGAGCGGGCTGCTCAAGGGCTGGCTTGACGGCGAAAGCTGGCCGGTGACGCTCAAATACGCCAATGCCTGCGGGGCCTTCGCGGTGTCGCGCCACGGCTGCACCCCGGCATATCCGTCCTGGGAAGAGCTGCAGTTCTTCTTCGAAAGAGGCGTCAAGCGCACCGATCTGCGCAATGATGCCGAGCTCGAGCAGGTGCATTGGGCGACCAACCGGCATGGTGACTGGTCGACGGTGCGGACCTTTGCCTTCGATCACCGGATGCAGCTCGAGGAGATGGAGGGATACACCCTCGAGAAGGGCGGCGCGTTCAAGGAGCTGTGCCTTCAGGCGGCGATGCAGGTGCAGGACGGACAGGGGGGCTACGGCATTCTCTGCGACAACCGCATCGGGCGGGCGGCGCTGCATGCGGCCTCCGGCTCCGGTCTGTGGATCGGGCGGCCGACCGAGCTGCCGGGCTCGCGCCCCATCCGCTTCGAGCCGGAGCTGGGCGAGGACATGGGCCAGTTCCGCGAATGGGCACGGGAGAACGTGGTCAAACTGCTGGTCTTCTGCCACCCCGATGACGATGCCGAAACGCGGGCCCACCAGGAGGCGAAGGTCAAGGCGCTCTGGACGGCGGCGCGGCGCAATGGGCTCGAATTCCTGCTCGAGGTGATCCCGTCGAAGGTCGGCCCCGTCGACGACAGCACCACCGCGACGCTCATCCGCCAGTTCTACGAGGCCGGGGTTTACCCTGACTGGTGGAAGCTGGAGCCGCTCAAAACCGTAAAGGCTTGGACGCAGGCGGTGAACGCCATCGAGGAGAACGATCCGCACACGTGCGGCATCGTTGTGCTTGGCCTTGACGCGCCGGAGGCCGAGCTTTCCGCAAGTTTCGAGGTCGCCTCGCGCTTTTCGCTGGTGAAGGGCTTTGCGGTGGGCCGCACGATCTTTGGCGACGCGGCACGGGCCTGGATGAAGGGCGCGCTGTCGGACGAGGACGCGGTGGCGCAGATGGCCGAGCGGTTCCGGCGGCTTTGCGATCTGTGGGATGAGGCGCGGGCAGAGGCCCGGCGCAACGCGGCCTGAACCTGAGACGGGGGAGGGGGCGCTGCCCCCGCGTCTTCGGAGCCCCGGGAATATTGTTGATGAAAAGACGGGGCGTGAGCCTCTGAAAGGGAGAGCCATTATGGGCAAGAGTGGCGGCACGATCAGGCTGACGGCGGCGCAGGCCATGGTGAAGTGGTTGTCGGTGCAGATGACACCCGCCGCCTCAGGCAGCGAAGCGGTAGGCGAGCAAAAGCTGGACCGTTACATCGACGGGATGTGGGCGATCTTCGGCCACGGCAACGTGGCGGGGATGGGCGAGGCGCTGCATGCCTATCGCGACGTCTTCCCCACGTGGCGCGGGCAGAACGAACAGACGATGGCCCATGCGGCCATTGCCTATGCCAAGGCCAAAAAGCGCACGCGGGCGATGGCGGTCACCTCGTCCATCGGACCGGGGTCGACCAACGTGGTTACGGCGGCGGCGCTTGCGCATGTGAACCGTCTGCCGCTGCTTGTGGTTGCGGGCGATGTCTTTGCCACGCGGCGCCCGGACCCGGTGCTTCAGCAGGTCGAGGATTTCGATGACGGAACGGTGTCGGCCAACGACTGTTTTCGCCCGGTGGCGCGGTATTACGACCGGATCTCGCGGCCCGAGCATATCCTCTATGCCCTGCCGCGCGCGCTGCGCATGATGATCGATCCGGCCAACTGCGGCCCGGCGGTGCTGGCCTTCTGCCAGGATGTGCAATGCGAAGCCTATGATTATCCGGAGAAGTTCTTCGAGCCGCGCGTCTGGCACATCCGCCGTCCGCGCCCCGATCTCGATGAGCTTGCCCGCGTGGCGGACATGGTGCGCAAGGCGAAGCGCCCGGTGATCATCTCCGGGGGCGGCACGATCTATTCGCAGGCCGAGGACGCCCTTGCCGACTTTGCCACGCGGCACCGCATCCCGGTGGCCGAAACGCAGGCGGGCAAATCCGGCCTGCCGCAGGCGCATCCGATGAACTTCGGTGCCTCGGGGGTGGATGGCTCGGCGGCGGCGAACACCGCATCGCAGAACGCCGATCTCGTGATCGGTGTGGGCACGCGGTTCCAGGACTTCACCACCGGCTCGCGCACCCTCTTCGGGGAGGGCGCACGGCTCGTGTCGATCAACATCCACGGCTATGACGCCGCCAAGCACCGGGCGGAAAGCCTCGTGGGCGACGCCAAGGTGACGCTGGAGGCGCTGGGCGAGGCGCTGGGCGACTACAGGGCAGAGGCCCCGGACGCGGCCGCACGCGAGGACTGGCTGCGCGCGGTCGACACCTACTGCGCCCGCCCCGAGGACCAGGCCGCCAAGCCCACGGACGGGCAGGTCATCGGCGCGGTCCAGCGGGCCACCGATCCGGACGCCATCGCCATGTGCGCTGCGGGCACCATGCCCGGCGCGCTCAAGCTGCTGTGGAAGCCAAGCCAGGGCGGCTACCACATGGAATACGGCTATTCCTGCATGGGCTACGAGGTGGCCGGTGCCATGGGGCTGAAGCTCGGCGCGCCGGAGCGGGAGGTGATCTGCTTTGTCGGTGACGGCAGCTACATGCTGGCGAACTCCGAGCTTGCGACGGCGGTGATGCGGCGCATTCCCTTCACCGTGGTGTTGACGGACAACCGGGGCTACGGCTGCATCAACCGGCTGCAGACCATGGGCTGCGGCGGCGAGCCGTTCAACAACATGTACGTCGATTGCAACGTCGAGGTGCAGCCCGAGATCGACTATGCCATGCACGCGGCCTCGATGGGCGCCCATGCGGTGAAGGTAGCGGGCACCGACGAACTCGAGGCCGAGGTCGCCGCCGCGCGCAGCCGCAACATCCCCACGGTGATCGTCATCGAGACCGTGGCGAAGGACTTCCCCGGCACCGGGCTCGAGACCTTCGCCGGTGATCACGGCTTCTTCTGGGACGTTGCCGTGCCGCAGGTGTCAGAGCGCCAGAAGCAGAGGGACCGCTTCGAGGAATATCTCGGCCAGATCGCCAATGTGCGGCTGGTCAACTGACGGAAAGGACAGGACATGAGCCAACTTCTGCATCGCCCCTTCGGCACCCATAGCGAAGTTCACCGCATCACGCCTGAAAGCGCGGGCTGGCGGTATGTCGGGTTCAGCCTTCACCGCCTGCGGGCCGGGGAGACCGTCGCCGAGGCCACGGGGGAGCGTGAAGTCATCCTCGTGATGGTCGAGGGCAAGGCCCGTCTATCCGGTGCCGGGCGCGACTGGGGCGAGCTGGGCGATCGCAGCTCGGTCTTCGAGAAGACGCCGCCGCATTGCCTCTACCTGCCGAACGGCACCGACTGGAGCGCCGAGGCGACCACGGATTGCACCATCGCGGTCTGCAGCGCCCCAGGCAAGGGCGGCCACGCGGCGCGGCGCATCGGGCCGGACGGGATCGCGCTGACCCAGCGCGGCACCGGCAGCAACACACGCTTCATCAACAACATCGCCATGGAGCACGAGGACTACTGCGATGCGCTGCTTGTGACCGAGGTCTTCACCCCGGCGGGCAACTGGTCGTCCTACCCCAGCCACCGCCATGACGAGGATGATTTTCCGCGCATCACCTATCTCGAAGAGACCTATTACCACCGTCTCAACCCGGCGAATGGCTTCGGGGTGCAGCGGGTCTATACCGATGATCTGCAGCTGGACGAGACCATGGCGGTGCATGACGGCGACGTGGTCTGCGTGCCACGCGGCCACCACCCCTGCGGCGCGCCGCACGGGTTCGAGATGTACTATCTCAACGTCATGGCCGGCCCCCGCCGCAACTGGCGCTTCGTTCCCGCGCCAGAGGTCGAATGGATCATGGAGCGCGATGCCAAATAGAGTGATATGCACGAACAGCATTATGCCAGCAGCATCGAAGGCAAACTGGTCTTTGCCGTGATCCACCATCGAAACCGCTTGAACAGAAGGCTTCGATGACTCCGTTGAAAGAACGCCTCTGCACCCTCAGACACGCGCATGAATAAAGAAGTTTGGGATTGATCACGGTGATCTACATGGTTTTATCGGTTGCAGCGGGGTAGACGCGACATGAGTTCCCGCGTTTTGGCGACTGCGACCGTTCGTGCGGTGTGGTGATAGTCCGCTTTCCTAAACTTCCGGTTGCACCTCTCGCAATCTCTGCACACATTGAGCTGTTGAAGCGAACGGCCAGGGCGCCCGCATCCCTCCACCCCATGAATGGTGGTGATTGCACTTGCGGCGAATGTTTGCTCTCTCCATTACTCGCGCGGCGTGGAACCGTCGCCTGGCTGGCATATCCTCAGGCTTTGCAAATGTCGCAATCAGCGCTCGGCTGACACCGACGTAAGCCGCAGCGCATTTCTCCTCCTCGCCCTCCTTGCGAATCTGGCGGCACGGTTCGTGTGCGCTTGGCGTTGACGCGTTCGTCAATTTGAACACAGGCAGAATTCCTGTCTCTCACCCGCTGGCATATCTTTTCTCTGCTTTGAAGTTTGTTGAAGAACAACAAATGCGTTCCGGCGATGGTCGATAAGGCGTTCAGAAACGAGATCTTCAGAACGCATGAAAGGAACTCAGATGTTCAAGAAAATCAGCTACGCCGTTGTCTTCGCGTGCACTGCGGCCATCGCCCAAGCGGAGACCTTTGAGGTCAAAATGCTCAACAAGGGTGAGGCTGGCGCGATGGTTTTTGAACCTGCATACGTCAAAGCCATGCCCGGCGATGTCATTCATTTCATTGCAACAGATAAGGGCCACAACGTCGAAAGCATCAAAGGGATGCTGCCCGAGGGAGTAGAGCGCTTTAAAAGCAAGTTCAACGTCGACTACGAGCTGACCGTCGATGCCGAGGGGCTCTATGGGCTGAAATGCACACCGCACTATGGCATGGGTATGGTGGCCCTCATTCAGGTTGGGGAGGCGGTGAATCTCGAAGAGGCGCAGGGTGTCACGCAAAAAGGCAAATCCAAAGGCCGCTTTGAAGATTTGTTTGCGCAAGTTCAGTGATCGGACAGTCCAGATCACACCGAGCAAAGGCGGCACCATCGCGGTGTCGCCTTTTGTGTCCCGCTAGAGGAGATAAGCCATGTCCCACCCTCACTCTTATTCCGGCCCCGCTTTTCTGTCCTACGGATTTCGCCCCTTCTTCATGGCGGCGTGCCTGTTCGCCGTTGTGATCATACCGCTGTGGATGTTGATCTGGACGGGCGGGCTGACGCTGCAAAGTGTCCTGATGCCCGTCGATTGGCACAGCCATGAGATGATCTTTGGCTATGGCAGCGCAGTGATTGCAGGTTTCTTGTTTACGGCGGTGCCTAACTGGACCGGCGGCATGCCGACCCGGGGCTGGCCGCTATGTGCCATGCTAATGCTGTGGTTGGCGGGTCGCCTTGCTGTATTGGGGGTGGTGCCCCTGTCATGGGGTGCGGTTGCCAGTGTCGACAGTGCGTTTCTGCTGGTGTTGGCGGTACTTGTGGCGCGGGAAATCATCTCGGGAAAAAACTGGCGCAACCTGATGGTTCTGGTGCCTGTCTCGCTTCTTGGAGTGAGTAATCTGTGCTTTTTTGTTGAGAGTGCGCTGATGGGGCAAGCAGACGTCAGCCGCCGGTTGGGCCTTGCGCTGGTGATCTTCCTTGTGTTGTTGATCGGTGGGCGCATCATTCCCAGCTTTACCCGCAACTGGTTGAACCAGAAGGGATATCGCGCTCTTCCTGCTCCGTTCGGAAAGTTTGACCAACTGAGCCTTCTTGCCACGATTCCGGCGCTGGTGGTTTGGGTCATTTGGCCAGAGAGCCTGAGTGCTGCGGTTCTGATGTGTTTGGCGGCGCTGCTGCAGACAGCGCGTCTGGCGCGGTGGCGTGGTCTGTCGACGCTGCGCAATCCGATATTGGCGATGTTGCATATCGCCTTCCTGTTTGCGTCGATTGGCATGCTGGCACATGCGCTGGCGGCGATTGGGGTTCTCGACGCGAGCGCTGGCCTGCACATCTGGGGTATTGGCGCAATTGGCGGGATGACGGTTGCTGTGATGATGCGGGCGACAATGGGCCACACAGGACGTGCGTTGGTGTCAGGGCCGGTGCTGAACCTCGCCTTTATCGGCTTGGTGCCTGCATTGTTGGGGCGGTTGCTCCCTCATGTCGAGCTTCCGGGCGCAGTCACGGGGCTTGATCTGGCGGCGCTGTTTTGGACGCTGTCGTTTGCGCTGCTTTGCTGGAAACTCGTGCCGTGGTTGGCGATGCAACGGCAGGATCGCAAGCGGGCCACGCCGCTGCGCAATGGGTGATCTGACATGTGAACCCGTTGAATGCAGGTGCAGGCGGGGGCGTCTGCATCTTTTACGTGCCTGATGGGCAAATCTGGTGCCGGGGAGATCACGGAAATGGCCATGCACCGATAACCGGGGCATGCAGGTGCAAGACGACGCACCAGAACAATACCCCAATCGCGCTGCGCATCAGAACAGGGCGGGCGTTCTGTCGCCACCAGGCGCGATCAAACACTGGCCGAACCGACAGGATCGGCGCGCCGACAAAGGCGTCTTGGCCATCGCGGTTGCGGGCTCGGCGGTCAAATGCCGGTATCGCGATCAATGGAAACAGTGCAAAAAGACCAAACAGCAAAACATAGGACAGATCGCCATTGGGCAGCAGATGCGTCAAGGCCCAAAGCGCGAGGGCCAAAAGCACAGGGTGGCGACTGACCGCGGCAAAGCCGGGGTGGGTGGGATCATACTTGCGCTTGCGACTGGCCCCAAGGCTGTCGGGCAGCGCAACACCCAGCCCGCAGGCGGCCAGCACAAACGCGATGGGGGTGGCCGCAAATGGCACCCAGCGCATCCATGGTGCCTGAGGCCACAGCTCAACGTAGGGCGTGCGGCCTGCGGCTGAGATCACCCAGCCCAACAGGACCAGCGACACCAGCCCGTAAAGGGCAAAATAAGCGCGCCGCCCCAAGCACTTGATCAGATTTCCCCTGAGGCCGCCAACACGCGGCAGAAGGTGGCCGAGCATAAATGCCGCCATCGCCACAATAAATTCTATCCAGCCGGTCATGTGTTCTCGGCCTGAATGATCAGTCTTCGGATATGGCGTGCGAACATCCACGCCGCAGGCAGGCCGAGTACTCCACCGATCACTACGCTCATTTGTGGGGTGAGTACGTCCCAACCAAGCCAACTGCCGATCAGCGAGGCAAAAAAGACGTTGATGGCAGCGGCCCCCGTCGCAAAGGGGTAGAGACCCGCCACCAATTTCCACGAGACGCGCCGGGTCATCGCCGGCTCACCAGCAGATGAACGCAGACCAACGCAGCGAGCAACACCAGAGAAGCCATGAAGAACCAGAACTCCGCGACATCGGTTTGCGGTTGTGGAATGGGGCGCTCGAAGCGTTCGGCATGCGCGGAAAACGGGACCAAAACACATGCGAGCGCGCAATAAAGACGTTTCATTTTAGTGCTCCATCGTGAGGGATTGATAGATCTCGGGCAGGGCGCGGGGCAATCTGTCCGGGTCTGGCAGCAAGGTGAAACCGGCGCGGCCAAAGATGCGCGTAAACCAGTCCTGCCCATCTGCGTCGATCACAACCGCATGCACTGCATGCCCGAGCGCGCGGGCCTCGCGCACTGCCATGCGGCTGTCTTCGATGCCATGCACGCCTTCGTAGTGATCAAGATCGTTGGGCTTGCCATCGGTCAAAACAAGAAGCAGGCGGCGGGCGCTGCCTTCCTGGGTCAGTTGGGCCGAGGCGTGACGGATCGCTGCACCCAACCGTGTGTAGTGACCGGGGGTGAAGCTGCCGATCCGGGCGGTGATATTCGCATCCATCGGCTCATCAAAGCGTTTGGCGCGAGTCAGAAAGACCCGGTCCCGGCGCAGTGAGGAAAACCCCCAGATGCCAAGGCGGTCTCCAGCGGTTGCAATCCCGGCAGCCAGCGCGGCGAGTGCCTCGCGGGCGGTCTCTATAACAGGGCGTGCGCCCACGGTGGCTTCGGTTGAGCGGGAACAATCAATGAGAACCGCGACGCTGAGATCCCGCGCCATGGGGCGGTTGGTCTGCCATACACGGTCGCTGCCTTGTTGCCCAATGCGCAGGTCGATTTGGGATTGCACAGCCGCGTCCAGATCCAACTCTTCACCGTCCAGTTGCCGGGGCAACATCACACGTTTCGGCATCAGTGGCGCAAACTGGCGCTGCACCCGTGCCACCAAACGCGGGTCCGGGCTGAAATCGGTGGCGGGTTCGGCGTCGACCTCCAGCACACGCGTATGGTCTGGCATGTGGCGTGCCAGGCGGTGGTTCCACTCCGGGTAGGTATAGCGCGCTGCCAAGCGTTCGTGTTCGGCATCCTGCGGCGACAGATCGAGCGATATCCGCAGGCGCGAGGCTGCGCGTTTCATCTGCTGGGAGAGGGATATGTTGTCCTGATCCTCCGCCGCTTTTTGTGCGTTCTCGGTATCGTCGTCATCCACCATCCGGTTGATGTTCAGGCTTTCGGCCCAAGAGAGGATCGACTCGAACCGGTGAACGATGAAACTGTCCTTGCGACCGGCCTGTTCGCGTTCTTCGCGAAGACCGGTCTTGCGGGTGGCCATCGCCACACTGGCGGTGTCCAATTGGTCACTGTCGGCGGCAGGCGGGCGGCCCGTGCGTGCTGCGGGCAGGCGCAACCAGATTGGAAGCGATTGAAAGCGGCGGTATCCGCGCGGTGCAGTGCAATCGCATCGGTCGACAACAGCGCAGGGCAATCCAAGCTGGTCAAGTATTATCCGTTCGATGCGGGCCTCAAACCGGGGCAGGTTGTTGCGCTGTCGTGTGGCCGCGATATGCGCGCAGAGCGCACCATAGGCGCTGCGCAATCCGGGGCAGGCGGCAAAGGCCCGATCCGCTGCTTGTGCGTTGGCGGCAATCTCGCCCTGATCTGCCTGATAAGGATCACCAACTGCGCTGGGCAGGTCAATATGAGCGGCCATGGCCGCGAGCCACAGATAGGCCTGTCGGTTGAGAGTTGGGGTCGGGAACGCCGCCATCACCGGTGGCAGGCGCAGCCGCTCACCATCAAAGCTGGCGACATAGCCGATCTCACGCGGGGTGCCGAGACGGCGCAGCAGCGCTGTTCGGTGCTCTAGCGCGACGGCTGGTGCCTCAAGAATCTCCACGCCGCTGTCGCCACCCAGCGCACGAAACAGGGTGGCAATGCTGCTGCGCATATCATTGTAGCGCACTGCTACCTCTGCATCGGGGCGTTCAGCCCCGATGCGCGTGGCCATATTGTGCCACAGGTTGCCCACGGTCTCTTCGGGTTCAAGAAGATCAAGCGCGTGCACCATGATGTCACCCGTAGACAGATGCAGTGAGGTCGCGCAGCGCCTGACAGACGTCTGCCTCGTCACTGAGGGGGGCGATGATTGCCACCTCCAGCGCGCGATCCACGCTCATGCCATTTGCAATCAGCGTGGCTGCGTAGATCAACAGCCGGGTCGAGACCCCTTCTTCGAGATCCATACCCGAGAGGTTTCGGATATGCCCCGCCAGTCGTACCAGAGCCGCTGCGCGATCATGATCCAGGCCGCTTTCCTCGGCGACCACTGCGGTTTCAATTTTGGCATCCGGGAATTCAAAGCCAATGGACAGAAAGCGTTGCCGTGTCGAAGGTTTGAGCTTTTTCAGGATGTTCTGGTAGCCGGGGTTGAAGCTTGCCACCAGCATGAAGCATTTGGGAGCGACCAGCTCTTCGCCAGTGCGGTCGATCACCAACCGACGACGGTCATCGGTCAGCGGATGCAGCACCACGGCCACATCCTTGCGGGCCTCGACCACCTCATCGAGATAGCAAATACCGCCTTCGCGCACCGCGCGGGTCAGTGGCCCATCCACCCAAACAGTTTCGCCACCTTTGAGCAGATAGCGCCCGATCAGATCGGCGGCAGACAGATCGTCGTGACACGCAACCGTGTGTAGCGGCAGCCCAAGCCGGGCTGCCATATGTTCCACAAAGCGGGTTTTGCCGCATCCGGTCGGCCCTTTTAGCAGCACGGGCAACTGGTTGGCCTGTGCCATTTCAAAGACCGAAACCTCGTCATGTGCCGCCTGATAGAACGGGACTTTTGGAGTGTTGATAGCGTTCATGATCATTCTCCCGGAGCGGTGACTGGGCCGGGCGCGATGAGTTCACGCCGCACCACCAATTGGCTGTAGATGAACAGGAGCGCCCCGAGGACAACCGCAACACCGGCACCAAACCGCATCATGTAGAAGAGGCCGAGCTGGTCCTGCACATCCATGTAGTAGTCGCCAACAATGCGCTGCATGTGGGTCTGGATGGTGCCGGCAAACGTCAGCACAAAGGTCATGAAGCACATGCCACCGGTCATCAGCCAGAAGGACGCCATGTTGAGCACCTGATTATAGGGTGCGCGACCTCTGAGTTGCGGCATCGCATAGGTGAACATGGCAAGGTTCAGAGCGACATAGGCCCCATAAAAAGCGAGGTGACCGTGTGCTGCAGTGATTTGGGTGCCGTGGGTGTAGAAATTCACCCCATGCAGCGTGTGCAGGAACCCCCAGACGCCTGCGCCGAAGAAGGCGACGGTAGAGGCCCCCAGCGACCACAGCAGGGCTGCTTTGTTGGGATGGTTCTTGCGGCCCTTCCAAACCATCACAAAGGCGAAGCTCATCATCGCGAAGAAAGGCACCACCTCAAAGACAGAGAAGATTGAGCCAATCCACTGCCAGTAGCCCGGTGTGCCGATCCAGAAGAAGTGGTGACCGGTGCCCAGAATGCCCGAAAACAATGCAGTTGCGACAATGACATAGAGCCATTTTTCAACCACCTCCCGGTCCACGCCAGTCATTTTCAGCATCAAGTAGCCAAGGATCGCCGCCATCACCAGTTCCCACGTGGCCTCCACCCAGAGATGAACCACGAACCACCAGTACATTTTATCAAGTGACAGATTGTCGGGGTTGATGAAGGCAAAGACCCACAAGAGGCACAAAAGCCAAAGCCCCATCAGCAGGATATTGGTGATCGCAGTTTTGCGTCCGGCCAGAACCGTGAGCGAGATGTTCACCAGAAAGATCACCGCCGCGACGAGAATGCCGAATTTCACCCAAAGCGGTTGTTCGAGGAACTCGCGCCCCCCATGGATGCCCACGAGATAGGACACCACAGCCCCAAGCGTGCCGACCACTAGGATCGCAAGCTGGATATAGGCCAGTTTCGCTGAAAACAGCTCGCGCTCGCTTTCTTCGGGCACCAGATAGTAGGCGGCCCCAAAAAAACCGAGCAACAGCCAGACGATCAGCGCGTTTGTGTGCAGCATGCGGATGACGTTGAACGGTAAAAGCTCGCTCAGCGTGTTAGGGGATATGTAGATCCAGCCAGCGAGTAGCCCGCCCAAGACCTGGATCGCAAACAAGGCCATCGCCACCAAGAAATAGGCGTAGGCCACTTTTTGTGATTGATATTTCATGCTTTTCTCCTTGCGCATGCAGCGATCCGACACTGGGTGATCTGATCGCCTGCTGCGCGTCTCCCTCAACCTGCGTCGTTGGGGGGCCAGTTCTGGGTATCGGTCTGGTCGGCCCATCTCAGGAATTCTGCGAGGGCGCGGGTCTCTTCTTCTGTGAGATCGAAGAATGGCATCTGGCGGCGTCCTTCGACGCCGGAGGGCTGGGCCTGCATCCAGCCATTAAGGATCTCATAGGCCCCTTCAGGGTCATCGAGGACGCCCCAGCGGGTCATCACATTGCCGACCTCGGGGGCAAAATATGCGCCCTCGCCATGCAGGGTGTGGCAGTTGATGCAGGAGGCGCGCTCCCAGACGTGTTTGCCGAGGCGCACCTCATCGGTGAGCGGCATTCCGGCGGTGGAGGTCTCGACGATATAGCGGTGGCTATGCACGGTCATGGCCACGAACACGACAACGAAGAACAAGGAGCCTCCGTAAAACACGTTCCTGGCCCGCGATTTGGTAAGTATCTCTGACATGTCGCGGTCCTGAGTACAGTTGCGGATACCCAACCCTTAGTGACCGACGTGTGTCAGATGTTGCGCAAGCGCAAAGTTCGGATCTGTTCGTGAATGCAGAATGTATGAATAGGAGGATCTGACCGATGGCCAAACACGACCCGGATGACCCGGATCTGCCGCTTGCAGATTTATTCGCACATTGGCCGGAGATGGTGGCGGTGTTTCTCGCCTATAAAATGCTCTGCCCGGGCTGTCCTATCGCCCCGTTTCACACTGTGATCGACGCGTGTGAGGAATACGGGCTGCGGGAACAGGCATTCCGTGCGATGCTGCGTGATCCAGACAAGGCTCGACCGCCACAGCGGCGACCGGGCGCGCGATGCGCTTCCGGCTCGTGACCATCAGAGGTCTAGCTCTCCGGCGTACTCAACAGCATCAGGCGGTGCGGGTCTGTAATCACGATATGTTTGCGGCGTGAGGCAACAATGCCGTCGCGCTCCCATGCCGAGAGCAGGCGGCTCACGGTATGCAAGGTGGTTCCGGTCATCTCCGAGATGTTGAGCCGTGTGATGGGGAAGGCGATCTCGATCCCTTGGTCCGTTTTGCGTCCCGACTGGTTCACGAGACGCAGCAGCGCTGTTGCAATTCTCTGCTCGACCGCCTGCGTGGCCAGTTCGGTAATTCGGCTTTGCATTTCGCCGAGCCGCTCACCGAGGGTCTTGTAGCTTTCGGTCGCAAACCCCTGATACCGTGCAGTGAAATCTGCCCAGAGGCGGACCGGCCACGAAAGGGCGATGGATTCGACCACAGAGATTGCGGTGGCAGGATAGGTGTCTCGACTGAGGGCGGGAGCAATGCCGAACAATTGCCCCGGAGAGATATGCAATGCGATGATTTGCTCGCCGGTTGGCGTGACTTTGACGACGCGGATGTAGCCGTCGAGCAGCAGATAGAACCGCTCTGCGTCATGGCCTTCGTGAAAGACTTCGGTGCCGGCCTCGACGCGCTTCGGTGTGGCCTGATCCAGAATTTCGCGAATTTCTCCGCGCTGCAGGCGACTGAACGGGGGTAAACCCGCGAGCAGGCTTTCATCGAGCTGTTTCAAAGCGGCCTCATGCTGGCGTCAGTCATGTGTTGTTGCGCAGCGACCTATCAGAAAATCACGGTTTGGACATCTGAGAAAATTCCAAAACCGGCGTGCTCGACTTTCCTGCATCACTCAGCCTTGGGTCAGCCCCTGCTCGGTTACGATCATGTCGCGCCTTATGTCATGCGGCTGGGATGGATTGTCGCCATACGGGATTGCAACAGCCAAATCCCGATTGCATGGGGTGCCGGGGTTAGGTTTGCGAGTGCGCGATCAAAGTAGCCGCCACCCTGTCCGAGCCGATAGCCATCCGCGCTCCTGCCTGCGCAAGGGGCCAATCGAATGTTGGGCGTTCGTTTGGGCGCGTCTGTGGGCAGAACCGGGATGTTTCAATCACCGCCATCATGCGCGTTGCAGGTATCCAGCGCCGAAAGACCAGTGGCGCGTGTGCGTCTACCACCGGCAAAACAATCTCGGTGCCTGCATCGTGCAATTCTTTGATCAGTGGGCGCAATTCCGGCTCGCCTTTGATTGGCCAATAGCTGGAGATTGCCCGAGCGCGTGTGCCTTGCGTCCACTGTGTTTTTTTGAAAATTGAGCCGGGATATTGAGCCCACGCAAAGTCTCGCCCTGCGTTTGGGCGCATGGTCTCCCCATGACACAGATTGACCGCCTTCGAGCCCATGGCCTTTTTGAGGCACGGGTGCCCCGCTACACCTCATACCCAACCGCGCCTGTTTTTGCGCCTAAGATCGGCAGCATAGAGCAGACCGAAGCCCTGAGAGCGCTTGATCCCCGTGATCCCGTATCTGTTTACCTGCACATCCCGTTTTGCGAGCGCTTGTGCTGGTTTTGCGCCTGCCGCACGCAGGGGACAAAGACGCTCAGCCCGGTTGAAAGCTACATCACGACGCTGGAACAAGAGCTGGCGCTACTAAAACAGATCTTGCCTGCGGGCCTGCGCATGGGGCGGATGCATTGGGGCGGTGGGACACCCACAATCTTGCCACCAGAGCTGATCCAACGGCTGGCTCGAGCGGTTAAGGCGGTGATCCCGCCGACCGGGGATTGGGAGTTCTCCGTGGAAATCGACCCGACCATGGTGGATCGCCAAAAGATCTCGGCACTTGCAGAGGAAGGGATGAACCGGGCCTCGCTCGGGATTCAAGACTTTGATCCCAAAGTGCAAGACGCGATTGGTCGCCTGCAGCCGTTTGATGTCACCCAGCAATGTGTGGAGGATCTGCGCGCGGCTGGCATTCAGTCGCTTAATGCCGATCTGGTCTACGGTTTGCCACATCAGGACATCACTCGACTGAATGATACCGTTTCAAAGGTGCTGGATCTTGCACCGGATCGGATTGCGCTTTTTGGGTATGCGCATGTGCCATGGATGTCCAAACGACAGCGGTTGATCGATGAGACGGCCTTGCCCAAAGAGGTGGAGCGTTTTCATCTTGCCGAATACGCTGCAACGCGGTTCAGGGAGGCTGGCTACCGCAGCATAGGGATTGATCATTTTTCCAAGCCTGATGACGGGTTGGCACGTGCCATGGAAACAAGGCGGTTGCGGCGGAATTTTCAAGGATATGTAGATGATAGCTGCTCCACCCTAATTGGGTTGGGCGCGTCTTCGGTGTCGCGACTTCCCACCGGCTATATCCAGAATGCATCCGCCACTGCGGCCTATGTCCAGCGTATCAAAGCGGGAGAACTGGCTGGAGCGCGGGGCCACATACTGAGCGACGCAGACCTGTTGCGCGCCCGCGCCATCGAGATGATCATGTGTGATTTCCAGCTGGATCTCGCGGAGCTGTCCAGAGAATTCGGAGCTCTTGTGGAAGCGTTGCGACCAGAAACCGCCCTCGTGATTGATCGTTTCGACGGCATGGTTCAGATCCGGCCCGATGGGTTTGAAATACTGCCAGAGGGCCGGGCGCTGACGCGGATCATCGCCAGCTGTTTTGATGCCTATGCACCGATGAACGGGCGCTACAGTCAGGCGTCCTGACCGGGGCGCATCCTTTGCCACAAAGATCGCCACCAAGATTCGGGAGCCTCAGCCTGTTCCCGAACCAGTCGAAATCCCAGATGATCCGGTGGCAGCCCCACGGCACAGCCGCCGACGCTGGCGTCGCGAACAAAATCGACGATTGCCGCGCGGTGGATGCCGCCCGCAATGCGAACCCAACAATAGGGTTCGCTCTCTCGAACGGTGCCGTCCGGGTGCAATGAGCCACTTTGCATACAACCATCGGTCCATTCCCAGACATTGCCGGATATATCTGCAATACCACGCGAGTTGAGGCCAAATCCGCCCGCCGGGCGCAACGCAGGACTGGCGGTTCCACGCAGTAAAGTTCCTGCCGCGTATTGGGCCAGCATACGTTGTCCGGGATCCATCTCTCGGGTGTCAGGGGCGGCATCCCCATAGCGTTCGCCTGCGGCCAGCTGCCATTCCATGTCGCTGGGCAGGCGCCAGTTCTCGCCGGTCTTGCGGGAGTACCAAGTTGCGTAGGCGCGGGCGTCTTTCCAGTTTACGTGGGTTTGCGGATAATCGCCGCCCATTGTTGGCACCGGGGGGCAAGCGCCAGTGGCGACACAGGCTGCGTATTCGCGGCGACTGACCTGGTATTTCATGATGGAAAATCCCGCGACCTCAATCTCGTAGGGACGTGGTGAGCGTGATTTTCCATTCTCGACAAAATTGCCAAACGGACGATAGCTGATGCGCCCGCTTGGAATCTCAATGAGGTCCACCTCTGGTGACAGGCTGGGGGAGGGCGCGCGGGTCACAACCGCGGCACCCAGTGCAATCAAAACCACAAGGCTTGTGGCAACAACACTCTTGAGTGATGGTTTCATTGGTGATCTCCCAAGCGCTTCAAAGCCGGCCGATCGTGCCGGCCGACCTTGTTCTTTGATAAAACCTGCGGGTTATGGGAGTGCGGTCTTACCTTCATAGGCAGCGTCATAGGCCGTTGGTGCTTCGACCTGCTCCATCAGGTCATTGTTCCATTCGCCATCCACCACGACATGCGCGGTTGCGCCTAGGTTTACCGCCTCGATCAGGTTGTGGTTCACATAGGCGTAAACGCCCGGCTGCAAAAACTCGTAAAGCGCTGCCCCAGCAGACCCGCCGCGGATGAACCAGGTTTCAAGGTCGCGCTCCGGTGGGTTGTTGAATTTCCCGGTTTCCCAGACCAGATCCCCATGTCCGCCGATCAAATGCGGACGAGAGTCGCGATTGGCTTGCGAGTGTACGAACAGAACCTTCTCGCCCTGTGATGCGTGCAATGCGTTATCACCAGTCAACGCGCCGACCTTACCGTTGAACACCACGTGACTCGGGATGAGGCCATTCATAACCTCAAGCGTGTCGGGATAGCTCTCTCCGACATCTTCAAAGCGTTTGTATTCTCCGTTTTCATCCTTCGGGATGTAGAAGTCATTCTCGCCGATGTAGAACACGCGATCATAGCGGACCGGGGTGCCATTGTGATCCTTCAGACCATCGCGAGGCAGCACCATGATCGCGCCCGACATCCCACTGACGACGTGCCACGGGATCATGGGGCCACCCGGCGCACAGTGATAGACGAAGGTGCCCGGACGTGTTGCCTTGAACCGCAATGTCGTCTTTTCACCGGGATTGACCAGTGTCAGAGAACCACCGCCAAGGGCACCGGTTGCTGAGTGGAAATCAATGTTGTGCTGCATGAGATTTTCAGGAGAATTGTAGAGCGTGAGCTCAACATAATCGCCTTCGTGAACCACCATCAGTGGTCCGGGCACCGACCCGTTGAAGGTCATGGCCTGCAGATAGGCTCCGCTATCAACCTCGATCTCTTTCTCTATGATCTGCATCTCGAATTCGATGATTTGCGGCTCTGTCGAGGCCACCTGCTCGTGCGCGTGAACCATCGGAGGGCGCACCAATTTACGTTTCACCCGATTGAGCTTTGATAGATCTGCAGGGGGTACCATGGATGTGTCCATGATCTCCTCTGCTTGAGCGGCCTTATGAAGTACTGGTATCGCTGCAATCCCTGCGGCCCCAATAAGCGCGGCGCGTCTGGTAAGCATGTCCTGATCTCCTTTCCATGCATCTTTGGTTTTGCTTGGAAGGTATATGGAGATCGGGATGTGAACGTTGATCCGGGACAACCTTTGATGAGGTTACGTTCTGTTAGCAATTCATTCTGTGGCGGGCAACTTAATCAGCAACTCCTCTTGCTCCACCGGGTGTCTAAGCCCAGAACATCGTGATGCAGAACCGGCGCCGCTTGCAATCTGTGCGAGATCTGCAATAAGCCCCGCCATCCGGTCGCAGCCTACCCGGACATCAAAACAAGGGCCCCAAAATGAAAACACTTGTCATCTGCTCAGGCGGACTCGATTCCGTGTCGCTTGCGCATATCACAGCCAATGAGCATCAGCTCACCCGGCTGGTCTCCTTCGACTATGGCCAACGTCACCGCAAGGAGGTCGACTTTGCCGAAGCGGCTGCCAAGCGGCTCGGCGTGCCGTTCCACCTGATCGACATGCGCGGCATCGGTGGAGCGCTGACAGGCTCCGCCTTAACCGACGATATCGACGTGCCCGACGCGCATTACGCCGAAGAAACGATGAAAATCACCGTCGTGCCAAACCGGAATGCGATCATGCTGTCGATCGGCTTTGGCATCGCTGCGGCGCAGGGCGATGCGGCCGTGGCCACCGCCGTGCATGGCGGCGATCACTTTATCTATCCAGACTGCCGTCCCGGTTTTACGCGCGCTTTCGACGCCATGCAGCAGGCGGCGTTGGAGGGGTATGCCGATGTCCGGCTGCACACGCCCTTTGTTGAACACAGCAAGGCCGAGATCGTCCGTCAGGGCGCGCAGCATGGCACGCCCTTTGCCGAGACGTGGTCTTGCTACAAAGGTGGCGCGTTCCACTGCGGGCGCTGCGGCACCTGTGTAGAGCGGCGTGAGGCCTTTCATCTGGCCGGGGTCAATGACCCCACCACCTATGCTGACCCGGAGTATTGGATCACGGCGCTCGCCACGCGAGGGGAAAGCTGATGTTTCGCATTCGTAAGGAATTCCACTTTTCGGCCAGCCATCAGTTGAGCCATTTGCCCGACGACCACCAATGCGCGCGCCTGCATGGGCACAACTATATCGTGGTGGTCGAACTGGCCGCCGAAACCCTCAACCCCGAGGGATTTGTGCGCGATTACCACGATCTGAAGCCGCTCAAGACCTATATCGATGACACCTTCGATCACCGGCATCTGAACGATGTGTTGGAGGGCTCCTCGACGGCGGAGAACATGGCGAAACATTTCCATGACTGGTGCGCCGCGCGCTGGCCCGAAACCCGTGCCGTGCTGGTCAGCGAAACGCCAAAAACATGGGCGGAATACCGGCCATGACCCTGCGTATTGCCGAGATATTCGGCCCGACCATTCAGGGCGAGGGCGCGTTGATCGGAGAGCCCACCGTCTTTGTTCGTGCTGGCGGTTGCGATTATCGGTGCAGTTGGTGCGACACCCTGCATGCTGTAGAGACCCAGTATCGCCATAGCTGGGCACCGATGGAGACCGATGCTGTCTGGGCCAAGGTACACAAGCTCTCGGGCGGGCAGCCCCTGACGGTGTCGCTGTCCGGGGGCAATCCCGCCATTCAGGATTTTGGCCCGCTCATCACCAAGGGCAGGGCAGCTGGCTACCGGTTTGCCTGCGAAACCCAAGGCTCTATCGCCCGGCCGTGGTTTGCCGAACTTGACACGCTGGTTCTATCGCCCAAGCCGCCATCAAGCGGCGAGAACGTGGACTGGGATGCCTTCGACAGCTGCCGCGCCATCGGTGCTGGCGCGCGACAGCAGGTCATGAAGATCGTGATATTCGACGAGACCGACTACCAGTGGGCGCGCGAGGTCCACAGACGCCACAGCGATCTTGCCCTCTATCTTCAGCCCGGCAATCCCGAGGTGGATCCCGCGACCCCGGTCGACCTGCAAACACTGGCCAACCGTCTCGGCTGGCTCACTGAAAAAGCGATGGCCGATGGCTGGTTCGCCCCCCGTATCCTGCCGCAACTGCATGTCCTGATCTGGGGCAATAAGCGCGGTGTCTGACGTGATGGAGACTCTGATGTCCGAAGATATCTACAGCAACCTCAAGCAACTCGGCGGCGAGACCCGCATCCCCGCCAACCCCGAAGAGGCGGAACTTGAGCGCGTGCCAAACCCGCAGGCCGATGTGGCCTATAACGTGCGTTTCACCGCGCCCGAGTTCACCTCGCTCTGCCCAATGACCGGTCAGCCGGACTTTGCCCATCTGGTGATCGACTATGTTCCAGGTCCTTGGCTCGTCGAGTCGAAGTCGCTCAAACTGTTCCTGACATCATTCCGCAACCACGGTGCGTTTCACGAGGATTGTACGATCTCTATTGCGCGCCGTCTGGCCGATTTCCTCGACCCCCAATGGTTGCGGATTGGTGGCTACTGGTATCCGCGCGGGGGCATCCCGATCGATGTGTTCTGGCAGACAGGACCACTGCCAGAAGGCGTATGGATTCCCGATCAAGGCGTGCCGCCTTACCGAGGCCGGGGCTGAGGGTCGCACATTGACCCTACGTGTCGCGGACAGACCGTAGCAACGGCGTGCGCGGTTGGTGCAAGTTGCGTGGTCGGGCCGTTTGATATGAAATAGCAAACGCCGCCCTACAGAAGGGCGGCGCAGGGCAGCAGGGCGCGTCAGGTCTCGGCGCGATAGTCAAGCAGAGGCTCAAACCCGCCCCACATCATGCGCATGCCGTCAAAAGGCATTTCGGGAATGTCGGGATTGTCCTTGTCCTCATTCATCATTTTGATGGCGTTTAGATAGGTTTCCCGGTCCGGCCATGTGGTCCAACCGATGACCGGAACCTCGCCGTCCTCTGCCTTGGTTGCACGGAAGAAATCGGTGCGTTGGCCCTTGGGGATGTCTGTGCCCCAGACTTCGGTAATACTAGACGCACCGCCGCTGTGAAACATCTGCCAGATCGGTTCGATCATGGCCTCATACTGCGATTTGTTGGCTTCTGGCACGGCGAGCAGGAAGCCCTGATAATAGCCGGTGTCGGGCGTGTCGCCGGCCGCAAAGAGCGGGGAGAAGCCACCAAAGATCATGCGAGAGCCATCAAAGGGCATCTCAGGCAGATCTTTCATGGCGGGGTCGTTTTCCATCTTCTGCCATGAGGCAACCGCAGTCGCCTTGTCGGGCCATTCCATCCAGGAAAACACCACCGTTTCATCGTCCTGCGCAGCTACGGCCTGATAGAAATCGGTGACTTTTCCAGTTGGCACATCGCTGCCCCAGGTCTCAACCATGCGCAAGGCGCCATAGGAGCGAAACAGCGGCCAGGCGGCCTTGGCATGTTCTCGATATTTGTCCTTGTTGGCCGTCGGAACCCCGACCAGCGCACCTGTGTAATAGCTCATGTTTTATCACCTCTCAAAATGAACAGGCAGGCGAATCCCTGCTTGCGGCTCTAGCGTGTCAGCGATAGTATGAAAAAACAACTGAAAGTATAAAAAAGTGACTAAACGGGCAAAACCCAAACGTGTGCGCTATGACGAAGGTTGCCTTGCGGCGCATGCGCTGAACCTGATTGGCGACCGCTGGGCGTTGCTTGTGGTGCGCGAATTGATGTTTACGCCCAAGCGGTTCCAGATGATCCGCGCCGGTCTGCCGGGGATCACCGCGAGCGTGCTCACCGGGCGTTTGACGCAACTGGCGGAAATCGGCGTGGTGCTGCATGACACCCGGCTTGGGGTCTATTCCCTGAGCGGGCAGGGGCGGGGCCTGCTGCCGGTGCTGGAATCCCTGTGCCGCTGGGCGCTGATGATGCCGGGACATGACCCTTCGCGATTCATCAGCCCGTCTGCCCTGATGATCTCTATGGGGGTGAACCTGATCCAAGAGCGCGCCACCGGCTGCTGCCTGACTGCTGGCTTTGATTTCACCGATGAGGCGTTTGAGATGCGTCTGGACGGCGCGGCTCTTGAAACCCGCTTTGTGATCCCGCCGCAGGCCCCGTTTGTGATCACGGGGACGGGGAACACAATAGCGGCTGCGGTCTATGGTGCAAGGCCGCTGCCGGACCTTGTGGCGGCCAATATGGTCACTGTCAGCGGTGACATGGAGGCCGCGCAGGAGTTTCTGGCGCTGTTTCAGCTCGGAAAGACTTAATCGCGGGGTATTCTCCAAGATTTTCAGTCTCTTATTCAAAACCGCCATTTTTTTCAGTGGAAAGCCCGGAAAATGGCATTTCTGCGCTTGACGCCCCCCGCGACCTGCGAATATTACACCCCAACGTTCAGCCACGGTGCTGGACGCAACAGCAAGCGGTTGTAGCTCAGTTGGTTAGAGTACCGGCCTGTCACGCCGGGGGTCGCGGGTTCGAGCCCCGTCAACCGCGCCACTGTTGCCCTGCCTGAGGGGCCTCCTAGGAGGGTCAGGACCGTCCCGGAGGGAACCTGCTGGCTGAGGTCAGCAATGAAAGTGCGGTTGTAGCTCAGTTGGTTAGAGTACCGGCCTGTCACGCCGGGGGTCGCGGGTTCGAGCCCCGTCAACCGCGCCACTTTCACCCCGCCTGTGGGGCCTGTCACAAGGCATCAGGACCGTCCCGGAGGGAGCCTGCTGGCAGAGGTCAGCACTGAAAATGCGCGGTTGTAGCTCAGTTGGTTAGAGTACCGGCCTGTCACGCCGGGGGTCGCGGGTTCGAGCCCCGTCAACCGCGCCACTTTCACCCTTTCTCTTTGAAGCTCTCAAAACACAGGCATTTGATGCCTCAAGGCGCGATCACTGCGGTTTTGCCTTTTCCTGTGCGGGCGCTGGCGACACAGTGGGGATGACCCCAGCCATCCGTTCACAGATGAGAGCCAGCCCATGTCTTTGCCAGAAAGCCCTCCTGAAACCCAACCCACAATCCGCGTGATTGCTATGCCGACCGACACTAACCCGGCGGGCGATATCTTTGGTGGCTGGTTGATGAGCCAGATGGACCTTGCCGCAGGCACCATTGCTGCGCGGGTGTCAAAAGGACGGGCCTCGACCGTATCGGTCGAAGAGATCCAGTTTCACCGCCCGGTTCTGGTTGGCGATGAGGTCTCGCTTTATGCGGAGATGCTAAAAATCGGGCGGACCTCGATGCGAATACGTGTCCGAGCATGGCGGCGGGCCCGTCATCAGGAAGAGACCCAGCAGGTGACCGAAGCGATCTTTACCTTCGTGGCGCTGGATGACCACGCGCGCCCAAGGCCAGTGCTGCGCGCAGAGGAATAAGAGCCGCGCTTATTTTAATGATCGTATCGTCTGATCATTAGGTCGGACAGCCCTCTCCCTAGGTCGGGGGCTGTCCTTGTGGCTTAGACGGGGGCGCTGAATGCCCCCGGAACGCTTTATGCCTTGCTCAGCGCGTCCAGCACCCGCGCCCAAGAGCGGATACCCTTGTGGAAGCTCTCTAGGTCATATTTCTCATTCGGAGAGTGGATCGCGTCATCCTCATTGGCAAAGCCGATCAGCATCGCGTCCATTCCGAGGATCGACTTGAAATAGCCCGCCACCGGGATGGACCCGCCCATGCCGGAGAACACCGCCTCGCGGTTCCATTCCTCGGTCAGCGCGCCACGGGCGGCCTCAAACTCGGGGCGGGTGGTGTCGATCACATAGGCGGGGGCACCATCCAGATCGAGATCCCACTTCACGGTGCAATCCGTGGGCAGGCGATCCTCGACATGTTTGCGGATCTTCTTGCGCAATGCGGCCGGGTCCATGTCTCCCACCAGACGGCAGGTGATCTTGCAATGCGCCTCGGACGGAATCACCGTCTTGGTGCCCGCGCCTTGATAGCCGCCCCATAGACCGTTGATCTCCAGAGTCGGGCGCGCCCATTGCTGTTCCAGCACGGAATATTTCTTCTCGCCATGCGCCTCGGTGTAGCCCGCATTGGACAGGTAGTCTTTTTCGTCAAAGCCACAGCCTTCCCACTGGCGCAGGATATCGGCGGGCACCTCATGCACTCCTTCATAGAACCCCTCCACGGCGACGGCACCGGATTCGGTGTCGTGGAAAGAAGCGATGATGTGGGACATCTCGCGCAGCGGGTTGAGGCCGGGGCCGCCGTAATGGCCGGAATGCAGGTCGATCTTGGGGCCGATCAGGGTGAACTCATCCTTCATCATGCCGCGCAGTTGCGACGCCACCGACGGCACCCCGCGCGCCACCATCGACGTGTCGCAGATCAGGGCAATATCCGCCGACAGCTCTTCCTTGGCCGCATTGAGGAAGGGGATCAGCGAGGGTGAGCCAGATTCCTCTTCACCCTCAAAGAAGAAGGTGATGCGGCAGGGCAGGGTGCCATGCACCGCCTGCCAGGCGCGGCAGGCCTCCACAAAGGTCATCAGCTGGCCCTTGTCATCCGATGCACCACGGCCCCGGATCACCGTGCCGTTGGCGGTTTCTTCGAGCTTGGGCTCAAAGGGGGGCGTGTTCCAGAGGTTGAGTGGATCTACCGGTTGCACGTCGTAATGGCCGTAAAACAGCAGATGCGGGCCGTCGGTGTTTTCTTCGCCCACATGGCCCACCACCATGGGGTGGCCCGGTGTTTCGCGCTTTTCGGCCTTGATGCCGATGGAATTCAGATCTTTCACCAACCAGTCTGCGGCGGCGTCGCAGTCGGCCTTATAGGCGGGGTCGGTGGAAATGGAGGGAATACGCAAAAGCTCCAGCAGCCGGTCGGTGGCGGCGGAAATATCGGAATCGATCTTATCGAGAACCGGGGTAAGGGACATGGGTCGCTCCTGAAAATAGTGCCTGCCCGCACCGGGCGCGATGACACATCGACAGGGCCGGGCGGGTCTCGGGACGGAGCCTAGCAGCGCAATATGACAAGGGCCAGTCGCACGATTGTATCAGAACATCACCAGCGGTTTCCGGCGGGTGCCGGGCTTTTGCACGCACGGTAGCCACGTAAAACCCGTTGCAGAACAAAGGTTTCCTATCCGCAACACAGCCCGCCCCCTGCGGCGTTTTGCGCGCAGGATGCATGGCAGCTTTGATGGTTCGTAAGCTTGCCTGAAGTTCAGAATGGTTCTAAAACCTCTGAAAGGTTTATTTGACCTGTATCAAGGATGATGGGGGCCGTGACACTCTATCACGTTGATGAGGACAAAGGTGCCGGTTAGACACCGCGACAAGGATCGCGGCGTTTGTTGCCCCAAGGGGCAGGTCGGGATCAAGACGCAGCCAGGCCGGAGTGGCACCGGCAGACAGCTATGGAGATGACGGTGGACTATACCGCACAACTCGACGCAGCGATTGAACGCCTTCACGAAGAAGGCCGCTATCGGACGTTCATTGATATCGAACGCCGTCGCGGTCAGTTCCCGCATGCGGTCTGGACCCGCCCCGATGGCAGCGAACAAGAGATCACCGTCTGGTGCGGCAATGACTACCTTGGCATGGGCCAGCACCCGGTTGTGCTGAAGGCGATGCGCGAAGCAATCGACTCCACCGGTGCAGGCTCGGGCGGGACGCGTAATATCTCCGGCACCACTGTCTATCACAAAGAACTGGAAACCGAGCTTGCCGATCTGCATGGCAAGGAGGCAGCACTTCTGTTCACCTCCGCTTATATTGCCAATGACGCGACCCTGTCGACGCTGCCCAAGCTGCTGCCGGGGCTCATCATCTATTCTGACGCGCTGAACCATGCCTCGATGATCGAGGGCGTGCGCCGCAACGGTGGCGCCAAGCGGGTCTTCCGCCACAATGATGTCGCCCATCTGCGCGAGTTGCTGGAGGCTGATGATCCCGCCGCGCCCAAGCTCATCGCCTTTGAAAGCGTCTATTCCATGGATGGCGATTTTGGCCCGATCAAGGAAATCTGCGATCTGGCGGATGAATTCAACGCGCTGACCTATATCGACGAGGTGCATGCGGTGGGGATGTATGGCCCACGGGGTGGGGGCGTGACCGAGCGCGACAACCTCGCGCATCGCATCGACATCATCAACGGCACCCTCGCCAAGGCCTATGGCGTCATGGGCGGCTACATCGCCGCCTCCGAGAAAATGTGCGACGCCATTCGCTCTTATGCGCCGGGTTTCATCTTTACCACCTCGCTGGCGCCTGCAATTGCCGCAGGGGCGGCAGCGTCTGTGCGCTATCTGAAGACCGCGCAGGAGCTGCGCGACAAGCATCAGGAACAGGCGCGTTACCTGAAAACACGCCTCAAGATGATGGGCCTGCCCGTTATTGATCACGGCAGCCACATCGTGCCGGTGATTGTCGGAAACCCGGTCCACACTAAAAAGTTGTCGGACATGCTGCTGTCTGATTTTGGCATCTACGTGCAGCCGATTAACTTCCCGACCGTGCCGCGGGGCACCGAACGTCTGCGCTTCACGCCGTCTCCGGTGCATGGGCCCGGCGAAATGGACCACCTGATCCGCGCAATGGATAACCTTTGGTCGCATTGTGCGCTAAATCGCGCCGAACTGGCCGGATGAACCTAAGCTAAGTGTTCATTAAACAGAATTGTGTTATTCTTTCATCAATGAAACTGCGCTGACGAATCGGGAATCGGTTGGTACAGCGTAAATGTCGCAAAACGGCAGGACTTGATGGGACAGCAGGCATGATCGGGCGCCTAACGCAGCGCACTTTTGGACGTCGTGAAGATACCCCGGAACCGCCACGCGGTTTCGACGATTTCGAGTTGCGACTTGGCGACATGATGCGCGGTGAACGCGCAACCATGGGTAAGTCTCTGCTGGATGTACAACGCGAACTCCGGATCAAGGCTTCTTACATCGACGCGATTGAAAACTGCGACCCGACCGTTTTCGACACGCCCGGGTTTATTGCAGGGTATGTGCGCTCTTACGCCCGCTATCTGAACATGGACCCGGAAAAGGCCTTTGCGGGCTTTTGCGCCGAAAGCGGATTTTCCGTCGCCCATGGCATGTCGTCCGAGGCATCGGTGCGCAAACCCCGTGATATGGCCGCCGTCAGCAGCAATGGTCTTGGCGGCGATGCCTTCAGCAATTCCGCCACGCCATTTGTACCGGTGACCGACAGCTTCCTCAGCCAGATTGACCCGCGCGCCATCGGATCGCTCTTGGTTCTGGCCACCGTAATCGGTGGTCTGGGCTTTGGTGGCTGGAAAATTCTGCACGAGGTGCAGCAGGTGACATTCGCCCCTGTCGAGCAAACGCCAGAAGTTCTTGCGGAGCTTGACCCATTGGCCAGCGCGACGCTTGCAGCGGCAGAACTGACCGAAGATCCCGCGACCGAGGCTTTGGACCGTCTTTATCGCCCACAGGCGCTTGATGTGCCGGTGCTGGTGGCCCGTGATGCGCCGATCTCCACCCTCGATCCGCGCGCCCACGGCAATTTCGCCGGGTTTGAGCAGCCGGGCATTGTCTTGGCCGACGCCATGGTGCCCGCAAATGAATACACCGACCTCGCGGTGCCGCAGGTTCTGGAAGACCGCGCGCCTTCGGTCGAAATGATTGCCGTGCGCCCCTCTTGGGTTCAGGTCAAAGCGGCCGATGGCTCTGTGATCTTTGAAACCATCATGGAGCCGGGACAGACCTTCGAGGTGCCGCTGACGGAGGATGCGCCACAGCTACGCACCGGCGAGAGCAGCGCGATCTATTTTGCGGTCAATGGCCAGCACTACGGCCCCGTCGGTGGGCGCGGGCAGGTCACTAAAAACGTCGACCTCTCCCCTGACGCTCTAAGCGGACGCTTTCAGATCGCGGATCTTGAGGCAGAACAGAATCAGGCGCTTGCCACTATGGTGGCCCAGTTGCGCGCCACCCAAACCAGCCCGGTCACCAACTCCGACTGATCAATACCGCGTGTATCGCGCCGGGATGACCCATGGATTTGCACAACGCCCCGGACAGCCATTGCAGGCTCCGGGGCGTCGGCCTATCTAAGGGGCACGCGACACGCAGGACGAGGCAGCCATGTCCATGAATCACATCCGCCCCTGGCGGAACATCGAACGCCGCAAGAGCCGCCAAATCCATGTGGGCAATGTGCCCGTCGGAGGCGATGCGCCCATTGCGGTGCAGACGATGACCAACACATTGACCACCGATATCAAAGGCACCATCGCGCAGGTCCAGGCCGCCGCAGAGGCTGGCGCTGACATCGTGCGCGTGTCTGTCCCGGATGAGGCCTCAGCCCGCGCGCTTAAGGAAATCGTGCGCGAAAGCCCGGTTCCGATCGTCGCCGACATCCATTTCCACTACAAACGCGGCATTGAGGCTGCGGAGGCGGGGGCGGCCTGCCTGCGCATCAACCCCGGCAATATCGGTGATGAAAAGCGTGTGGCAGAGGTGATCAGAGCCGCCCGCGACCACAATTGTTCAATCCGCATCGGTGTGAACGCGGGCAGCTTGGAAAAACACCTGCTGGAAAAATACGGCGAACCCTGCCCGGATGCGATGGTCGAGTCTGGTCTCGACCATATTAAGATCCTGCAGGATCATGATTTTCACGAGTTCAAGATCTCGGTAAAAGCCTCTGACGTCTTCATGTCGGCTGCCGCCTATCAGATGCTTGCGGATGCCACCGACGCGCCGATTCACCTCGGCATCACCGAGGCCGGAGGGCTGATGTCCGGCACGATCAAATCCGCAATCGGCCTTGGTCAGCTTTTGTGGATGGGGATCGGCGACACCTTACGTGTGAGCCTTTCGGCAGACCCGGTCGAGGAAGTCAAAGTAGGCTTTGAAATCCTCAAATCCCTCGGGCTGCGCCACCGGGGCGTTAATATCATCTCCTGCCCCAGCTGCGCGCGTCAGGGCTTTGACGTCATCAAGACGGTTGAGGCACTGGAAGAACGGCTTGAGCACATCAAAACCCCGATGAGCCTGTCGATCATCGGCTGCGTCGTGAACGGCCCGGGCGAGGCATTGATGACCGACGTGGGCTTCACCGGCGGCGGGGCCGGCTCCGGCATGGTCTATCTGGCGGGCAAGGCCAGCCACAAAATGTCCAATGACCAGATGATCGACCACATCGTAGAAGAGGTCGAGAAAAAAGCCGCCGCGCTGGATGCGCAAGCGGCTGAGGAGATCAAAGCGGCGGAATGACGCCCTGTATCTTCTAACCCCAAATATCCCGGGGGTCCGGGGGCAGAGCCCCCGGCGGGTGGATCAGTTGCGATTTTCGCGAATAGTGTCGATCATAATCTGAAGCTGGTCTGCGGGCAGATAGCCCCGCAGCATCTCGTCTTCCAGAACAAAGGTCGGCGTGCCAGAGATCGACAAGGTCTGTGCCAGAGTGCGGGTGCGCTGGATCTGGTCCGTCACCTCCGGGTCATCCATCTTGGCAAGGATTGCATCCGCATCCAGTGACAGACCTTCAGCCATGCGACGCAGCGCGACCTCATTTGGTTCCCCCTGAAAGGCAATCAACGTGTCGTGGATGTTCTTATAGGCCTCGTCACCAGCAACCATTTTGGTGGCCACCGCAAAACGCGAAGACACCATGGAGGCTTCTCCAAGGATTGGGAACTCCTTGACGACAAAGCGGATATTCTTGTCAGCCGCCAGCAATGCCTCGACTTCCGGCGCGGCCTTGCGGCAATAGCCACAGCGGTAGTCCATGAATTCGACCAAAGTGATATCACCTTCGGGGTTGCCCCCCACCCAGGAATAGCCATCGTCCTGCAATTCCTGCAGGTTGGCCTTCACTAGGGCATCATCGCGTGCCGCTTCGGCCTGTTGCTGCTGTTGTTCCAGCACATCCACCGCCTCAAGGATCACCTGCGGGTTTTCCAGAAGATAGCTGCGTACAGCCGCGCCAAAGGCCTCCTGTTCGCCGGGGGTCATATTGTCGAGATCAAGCGCCCGCGCCGCCGGAGCGGTGAGAGAGAGCGCGCAGGCCGCCATCAGGGCCATGCGTGTCGGGGCAATCATTTTTGTTTCCTTTTCTCGTCTTGTTCAAAGGCAATCAGAACATCTTGGGCCCGGCGCCACGCCGGAGACCCTTTTGCCAGCAGTCCCGTTGCGCGTTTTGCGTGCGGGCCTGCATCTTTCAGCCGCCCTTGCAGGGCGTAACGCTCTGCGGTCACAAGGGCGGCCATACCGGTTTGTTTGGTCTGGGCGTAGGCCAGCGACATATCACGCAGCAAGGTTGCGTTGCGAAAATCGAGACCGCGCGCCTTTTCCATCGTCTTGAGTGCCGCGCGCGGATTGCCTGCAGCGAGTTCTGCGCGTCCAAGGCTCGCAAGGATCAGCGGTTCATTTGGGGCCAGCTTTGCCGCAGTGCCAAATGCCGCGACTGCCGCCGCCCAGCGGCGGTTTTCATAAAGGATCTGCCCCCAAAGCTCATGATAATAGGCATCCTTGGGGCGAGAGGCCAAAAGCGCCTGCATTTCTTTTTGGGCGCGGCCATAATTGTGCTGGCGATGCTGCGCCACAGCCAGACGCATCCGCTTCACATCCGCATAGGTCTCGGAAGAGCTGCGCCGTTTGGTCCAGCTCGGTGCACGGGTAAACGCAGAAAGCTTGCCCTGCACCCGCGCCAGCCAATAGGCGGCTTCGGGATTGGTTGCGGGGCCGTTACCAGCACTCGCCACATAGGCCTCGGCCGCGCGCATCCGGTCACGGGTCAGCGGGTGCGACCGCATATAAGGATCTTGCGACGAGGCGCTGAGCGCCTCTTGTCCGGCAAAGATGCGGTGCAGGTCGACCATACCCTTGGGATTGATCCCGGCGGCGGTCAAAAACCCGATGGCGGAGCGGTCGGCGGAGGATTCTTCGGCGCGGGTGTGGGACAAGAAATTGCGCAGTGCTGATGATTGCACCCCAAAAGCCACGCCTGCGCCAGCCTCACCACCACCCGCAATCGCGGCCAGCATCCCAAGCGCCGTGCCCAAGCCCGCAGCGGTGCTCGCAGACCGCATATTCTGAATGCGCCGCCCGATATGGCCATTGGCGATATGGGCGGCTTCATGGGCCAGAACCGCCTGCAACATTTCAGGCGTTTCCGCCTTTAGGATCAGCCCGTAGTTCACAAATATTGCGCGATGATCGATCACGAAAGCATTGAAACTGCTGTCATCTACCACCAGGATCCGCACCCGTCGCGGGCTAAGACCCGCCGCGGTCAGGATGGGACGCGCCAATTCCGTCAGACCGTTTTCGATATCAGCGTCGCGCAGCAGCCGGATGGATTGCGCTTGTGCGGCGAATGGGGCCAGCGTCAGCGCCGCCACCAAGATCAGACCCTGTGTCTGCATATATCCCGACCGGCCTCTGACCGCGTGGGAAAGAAGTCGAAACAGGCGTGCACACGGGATTGACGCCAGAGAGAATACGCGGTCAAAACTCATGGCCGCACCATGGGAGATCAACATGCGAAACTCAAGCCGGTCCAAGGTCGATCCCTTCATTGTGATGGATGTGATGGAAGCTGCCCGCAAAGCGGAAGAGCAGGGCCGTCATATCATCCATATGGAAGTGGGCCAGCCCTCTACGGGCGCGCCAGAGGCCGCGCGGCGGGCGCTTGCCGATGCGTTGGAGCGTGACGCCATGGGCTATACCGTTGCACTTGGGCTGCCCGCGCTGCGGCAACGTATCGCACGGCTTTACGGCGAGTGGTATAATGTGGACCTGAACCCGGAGCGGGTGGTGATCACCCCCGGCTCCTCGGGGGCATTCATCCTGAGTTTCACATCGCTCTTTGACAGTGGCGACCGGGTTGGCATTGGCGCGCCGGGCTATCCGTCCTATCGCCAGATCCTGAGCGCCCTTGGCATGCAGCCCGTCGATATTCAGACCGCGCCCGAGCATCGCCTGCAACCGGTGGCCGATGATATCCGCAACCAGAACCTTGCCGGATTGATGGTGGCAAGCCCCGCCAACCCCACCGGCACCATGCTCGACAAACCGGCGCTGGCGGCGCTGATGGAGGCCGCGCATTCTGAAGGTGCAAGCTTTATCTCTGACGAGATCTATCACGGCATCGAATACGAGGCTAAGGCGGTGACGGCGCTGGAAATCTCGGATGACGCCTATGTCATCAACTCCTTTTCCAAGTATTTCTCGATGACCGGCTGGCGTGTAGGCTGGATGGTGGCGCCCGAGGATCATATCCGCACCATTGAGCGGATCGCGCAAAATATGTTCATCTGCGCCCCGCACGCCAGTCAGGTCGCGGCCCTCGCCGCGATGGATTGTGGCGAGGAGCTGCAAGCCAACCTTGCCGTTTACGCGAAAAACCGCGCTCTGATGCTTGAGGGGCTGCCAAAGGCGGGGTTCACCAAGATCGCACCGCCTGACGGGGCGTTTTATGTCTATGCGGATGTTTCGGACCTCACCGATGACAGCCGCAGCTTTGCCGCAGAAGTGCTTGAAAACGCAGGGGTCGCGGTGACGCCGGGATTGGACTTTGACCCGGTGCGCGGTGCCACCACGCTGCGGTTTTCCTATGCGCGCTCTACCGCAGATATCGAGGAAGGCCTTGCACGGCTGAAGACCTTTATGGAGGCGCGGGCGTGATGCGACTGTTTGCGGCACGCCTCACGACTTGCCTGATCCTGACCCTGTCGATCCTGTCGCCTGCTGCGGCGCTGGCGCAGGGGTTTTCCGCATTGGCGCGGGTGCTGCCCGAACAGAGCAGCCTTGTGGACAAAGGGTCAGATGTCGAGCTGCAACTGGGCCTCAGCCAAGGGGTGCCATACCGGATTTTTGCGCTGCGCGACCCGTATCGGCTGGTATTGGACTTTCAGGAAGTGGATTGGACCGGGCTGCAGCTAGAGACATTTGACCGCTCCGAGACAATCGAAAGCGCGCGGTTTGGCGGCTATGTGCCCGGCTGGTCGCGGATGGTGCTGAAACTGACAGAGCCGATGCAGCTGCGCACGGCCGCGATGAATATCGACGCAGAAACCAGTGCCGCAACCCTTTTGGTCCGGCTTGCGCCGACGGATGCAGAGACCTTTGCCGCCACCGCAGGTGCGCCGCGTGATCCACGTCTTGATCTGCCAAGTGCCGCTGAAATCGCCACAAATGCGCCCCGCGACGAGGACGCGCCCTTGGTGGTGATGATCGATCCTGGTCATGGCGGCCTTGATCCCGGTGCTGAGGCCGAGGGAGGCATTGCGGAAAAAGACCTGATGCTGGCCTTTGCCTATGATCTGGGAGAGCGTCTGGTGCGTTCTGGCGCGTTTGAGGTGCTGTTGACCCGGGAGGGCGATTATTTCGTCTCGCTCGAACGCCGGATTGCCATGGCGCATCAGCAAGGCGCGGATCTGTTTATCTCGCTGCATGCAGATGCGGTCACCGAGGGCATGGCCCATGGGACGGTGGTCTACACTTTGTCAAAAGACGCCTCCGATGTGGCCTCTGCCAAGCTCGCAGAGCGCCACGACCGCGCCGATTTGCTCTCAGGCAGCGATCTGACCGATGCAGATGATGAGGTCACGGACGTGATGCTCGATCTGGCCCGCCAAGAGACCCATCCGCGCAGCACGGCCCTTGCGCGTTCGGTGATTGAGGCCCTGATGGAGCAGGGCGGACCGGTCAACCGTCGCCCGCTGCGATCCGCTGGGTTTTCGGTGCTGAAATCCGCCGACATCCCGTCCATCCTGATTGAGCTTGGGTTTATGTCCAGCCCACGCGATCTGGAGTTGCTCACTGATCCCGACTGGCAGGCAAAAACGGCGCAAAGCATTCTGAACGGTTTGCTGGCATGGCGCGAAGAAGACGCCGCCCGCCGGGCCTTGGTGCGCCAGTAAGCCAGTTGTCTACACGTCAAGGTGATGCGACGTGCCATCATCTTCCCCGCAGTTTATCGCCGATTTCGCTGGTTTTTGCCGGTTTATGCCCTCATATCCCAATCTGAGGATACAGGCGCGCTGGCATCTGCTAAGCTGCGCGCTACCTCCTAACCGGTGGTGCCTTTGGTGCCGCCATAACTCGTTTTGACCCTTGTCACCTTGCCCCCTATAAGGGGCCGCATCGTGCGAGAGAGGCCCACACTGTGATCAGATTCATTCTGTCCATCTTTGGATCCATATTCAGTACCATCACCCTTGGCATTGGGGTTATGGCCCTGTCCATAGGGGCGATTTTCTGGGTCTATGGCCGGGATTTGCCAAGCCATGAATCACTGGCGCAATACCAGCCGCCAACCATCAGCCGGATTTTCTCGGGCGAGGGGCAGCTGATTGACGAGTTTGCCAAGGAACGCCGCCTGTTTACGCCCTCGGATGAAATTCCGGCGCTGGTGAAACAGGCGTTTATCTCGGCCGAAGACAAGAACTTCTATTCTCATGCTGGCTATGACGCGCGCGGCATTCTGGCTGCTGGGATCGAGGCGGTAAAATCGCGTGGTCAAAACGTCCGCGGTGCCTCCACCATTACCCAGCAGGTGATGAAGAACTTCCTTCTGTCCGGCGACCGTCGCGCGGAGCGTAAAATCAAAGAGATCATCCTCGCCACACGGCTGGAGGAGACGCTGTCCAAGGATAAGATCCTGGAGCTGTATCTGAACGAGATTTTCCTCGGTCAGAACTCTTATGGTGTAACGGCAGCGGCGCAGACCTATTTCAACAAAACGCTTGGCGAGTTGGAACCGCATGAGGCCGCGACGCTCGCGTCGATGCCCAAAGCGCCCTCGGATTACCATCCAGTGCGCGAACATGAACGCCTGCTCAATCGCCGCAACTACGTGCTGCGCGAGATGAAAGAGAACGGCTATATCTCTGAAGCCGTTTATAAAGTGGAGCGCGACCAGCCGCTGCGTTCGGTTCAGAACGGTGATTTCGACGCCTTCCGCACGGCACTGCCGCCGCGTGACTACTTTACCGATGAAATCCGCCGCCAATTGTCTGTCGACTTTGGTGAGGGGGAGTTCTTTACCGGTGGTTTCACCATCCGCGCCACCATCGACGAGGAAATGCAGACAGAAGCGGCCCTTGCCATGCGCAAGGGGCTGGAACAGTTCGACCGCAGCACCGGTGTCTGGCAGGGTCCGATCGCCGAGATCGACCCGGAGCTTCTGGGCGAGGAAACCAGTTGGCGCGAGGCGCTGAGCAATTCCGATGCCTCTCGCGATATCATCACCGAGGATGGCGCATGGCTGCCAGCGGTGGTTCTGAAGGTCGAAGACAATGCGCTGACCATCGGGGTTGAAAGCGTCGAAGGCACCGGAACCATTCCACGCTCTGACATCAAATGGATGCGCGGCAACTTCTTTGACAACTTCAAGCCGGGGGATGTGATCCACGCGATGGCGATCCGCGATGGCGACAGTGTCAAACACTGGTCCGCCCGTCAGGTTCCCGAAGTGCAGGGCGGTTTTGTCGCGATGGACGTGAACTCTGGCCGGGTTCTGGCGATGCAGGGGGGCTTTTCCTACCAGCATTCGGTCTTCAACCGCGCCACACAGGCGCAGCGTCAGCCGGGTTCCAGCTTCAAACCCTTCGTTTATGCAGCGGCACTTGATAGTGGCTACAGCCCCGCAACCATCGTGATCGACGCCCCCATCGAGGTGAACACACCGCAGGGGGTCTGGCGGCCCAAGAACTCCAACCACAAGTTCTATGGCCCCACACCACTGCGCACCGGGATCGAGATGAGCCGGAACCTTATGACCATTCGTTTGGCGCAAGAGGTCGGGATGCCGGTGGTGGCGGGCTATGCTGAGCGCTTTGGTGTCTACGACAACATGGGCACCTTCCTCGCCAACTCCCTCGGCGCGGAAGAGACCACTCTTTATAAGATGGTTGCAGCCTATGCGATGTTTGCAAATGGCGGTGAGCGGGTTGAGCCAACACTGGTGGACCGTATTCAGGATCGCTTTGGCCGGACGATCTATCGCCATGATGATCGCGATTGCGTCGATTGTAGCTATACGGAGTTGGAACAGGGCATCGCGCCCAAGATCGTGACCAACCGTGAACAGGTGATGGACCCGATCACCGCGTATCAGCTGACCTCCATGCTCAAAGGTGTGGTGGATCGCGGCACCGCTTCCAGCGTTATCAATCTGCCAGTGCCCACAGCAGGCAAAACCGGGACCACCAATGACGCGCGGGATGCGTGGTTTGTGGGCTTCACATCGAACATCGTGGCTGGTTGCTATTTTGGCTATGACAACCCGCGCCCGATGCGGGGCGGTCGCGGATACGGTGGCACGCTTTGCGGTCCGGTGTTCCAGCAGTTCATGCAGAAGGCGACCGAAAAATACGGTGGCGGCCCGTTCGAGGTGCCTCCCGGTGGCCACTTCATCAAGATCGACCGCTACACCGGCAGCCGTCTGCCCAATGAAGCTGGGGGTGCCAACGTGGTGGCGGAGTATTTCCGCGATGGCGAAGAGCCGATCTTTGGTCTCGCCTTTGATGGGGGCTTTGGCATGGGTTCCAACCTGCCGCTCTTTGAGGAGGTCACCGAATCCGGGCGTCAGGTCACCACCTCCAGCGGCGGCACCGCCGTGCTGGGGCCCAAGGCCACCTTTGGCGACGTAAGCTCTGGCGGGCTTTACTAACCATCCCCAATCGTTTTGATGCGGGCAGGCGAGTAATCCTCGCTTGCCCGCACTCTTGTAGTGGTCCCGGACGTGCGGTATCACCCACTCTCAAACAAGATTTCAAGGAATGCTCATGCGCGCCGAGATCCAGACCATCGTGGCCGATATCGAAAAATCGCTCGACCTGCTTGCCCAGCGGATGAACTGGGAGACGGCGGAATTCCGGCTTGAGGAATTCAATGCGCGTGTGGAAGATCCCAACCTCTGGGATGACCCGGCGGCGGCGCAAAAGCTGATGCGGGATCGTCAATCTCTGGTCGACGCAATCGACACCTATAAGGGCATTCGCCAGGACCTCGACGATAGCGTCGAGTTGATTGAGCTTGGCGAGATGGAAGAGGATGACGAGGTCGTCAAGGACGCCGAGGAAACCTTGAAGGCGCTGAAGGAAAAAGCCGCCCAGAAAGAGCTGGAAGCGCTTCTGGATGGCGAGACCGACCCCAACGATGCCTTCCTTGAAATCAAGGCAGGCGCGGGCGGTACCGAGGCTTGCGACTGGGCGTCGATGCTGGCGCGGATGTATGTGCGTTGGGCCGAGAGCCGGGGCTTTAGCGTTGATCTGCAGGAAGAGCAGGCGGGCGCTGAGGCGGGGATCAAATCCGCCACCTATCAGATCAAGGGCCACAACGCCTATGGCTGGCTGAAGTCTGAGAGCGGCACCCACCGGTTGGTGCGGATTTCGCCCTTTGGCAAGGGCACGCGCGAAACATCCTTTGCCGCCGTGGGCGCCTATCCGGTGATTGATGATAATATCGAGATCGAGGTCAACCCAGCCGACATCCGCATCGACACATACCGGTCGTCCGGTGCGGGCGGTCAGCACGTTAACACCACCGACTCTGCGGTGCGGATCACCCACGAGCCCACGGGCATCGTGGTGACCTCATCCGAGAAATCGCAGCACCAGAACCGCGACATCGCCATGAAGGCCCTGAAATCGCGCCTTTATCAGTTGGAGCTTGATCGTCGCAACGCTGAGGTGAATGCCCTGCACGAAGCCAAGGGCGACGCGGGCTGGGGCAACCAGATCCGCTCTTATGTGATGCAGCCCTATCAGATGGTCAAAGACCTGCGCACCAACCATGAGACCGCCGACACCAAAGGGGTGCTGGATGGTGATCTGGATGGATTTATGGCCGCGACACTGGCGATGAAAGTCGCAGGCAAAAGCCGCGCCGACGCTAAGAGCGAAGATTAAGCCTCTTTTTGCCAAACCCTATCTGAAAACCCCTGACCGGATGGTCAGGGGTTTTTTCTTGCGTCGCATGCGCTCCCGCCCCCGGTGCAGGCATCACAGATGCCCTTCCGGCGTTGGGCGTGGCAGCGCGCCCTGACGGGCGCGCTGCGGGCGCCTGTGATGACGGGTGGGACCGAGCCGGAAATTGACAATCGGGGATGCGTGCGAAACGGTGAGCAAAATTGCTGTGAGGAGATCCGATGCTTTTAGATGTGAACCTTCCGCTCATTCTCCTTGCGGCTTTGATCGCCGTGGCCAGCCCCGGTCCTGCGACGCTTGCCCTTGCGGGGACCTCTATGGCCTCTGGCCGGGCCTCGGGGCTTGCATTGGCTGCGGGCATCACCACCGGATCTCTGACGTGGTCGGTTGCTGCGGCAATGGGCCTTGGGGCCGTTATGCTGGCGCATGTCTGGATCTTTGAGATGGTGCGCTACTTCGGTGCCGCATATCTGATGTACCTGGCGTATAAGGCGGCACGATCTGCGCTCTCCAGCAAGGACTTGGCCACAAAGTCCTTTGCGGGTGGAAAACGCTCCCTTTATGCAAAGGGCTTGGCGCTCCATCTGACCAACCCAAAGGCAATATTGTTCTTTGGGTCTTTGTTCTCTCTTGGGGTTCCGGCTGGAACCGGCGTTCAGGACCTGATGATTGTCATTGCGGCGGTTGGGGTACAGAGTGCGCTCGTGTTTCACGGATATGCGCTGCTTTTCTCATCGCAGAGCATGACAAGGATTTACCTCAAACTGCGCCGTGGGTTTGAAGGGATATTTGCGGTTGGATTTGGTGCCGCCAGCATCAAGATCCTGACAGCGCGCATCCAGTCGCCGTAGGTTTTCACCTGTGAGGCCTCGCCTGAATGAGGCGCGCGGCTAAGGCGCGTTCCAGTCCTGCCAATTCTAAGTTCCGTACAAATTATTGATGCATCTCATAGGCATCTATTTGTCAACGGCTGCGCATCGGACATTCTGCAGCACGGCAGAATTTTAGGGGCTTTGCAGACCGTTATCGGCGTCCTAGGCTCTCAGTCATATAGACTGAGAGGAAATTGCGATCATGCTTTGCGACAGGACAGCCACCGAGATTTTGCAGGACCTTGCGCGCGGGTCGCTGACCGCCGAGGCTTTGATGGAAGCCACGCTTGCGCGGATCGCTGAGCGCAACCCGGAACTCAATGCGATTGTTGCCCTGCGCCCGGCCGAGGAGCTGATGGCAGAGGCGCGCGCAGCAGATGCGGTGCCGATGGATGAGCGCGGTGCGCTTCACGGTGTGCCGATGGCGATCAAGGATCTGTCCAATGCAAAGGGTCTGGTCTGCGCGCAGGGATCGCCGATCTTTGCGGGGCAGGTGGCGCAGGACGATGATATCTTTGTGGCGCGGCTGCGCGCGGCGGGCGTGATCGTGATCGGCAAGACCAATACGCCTGAGTTTGGCCTTGGCTCGCACACCTATAATCCCGTCTACGGCGCAACTGGCAATGTGGTGGACCCAAGCCGGTCTGCGGGGGGCTCTTCTGGCGGGGCTGCGGTTGCGCTGGCTGCGGGAATGGTGCCGCTGGCGGATGGCTCTGACATGATGGGGTCCCTGCGCAATCCGGCGGGCTGGAATGAGATCTACGGCTTTCGCCCGACCTGGGGCTGGGTGCCGTCTGAACCGGTTGGCGATGTCTTTTTGCACACGCTGGCCAGCAATGGGCCGATGGCGCGCACACCCGATGATCTGGCGCTGCTGATGGATGTGATGTCTGGCGGCGATCCGCGCCTGCCACTGCACCGCGGGGCCGAAAAAGTATCTCCGCTCAGCCCACCTAAATCGCTGCGGCTGGGCTGGCTTGGCGATTGGGGAGGGGCCTATCCGATGGAGGAGGGCATCCTCGACACCTGCGAGGCAGCCATTGCAACGCTGGAGGGGCAGGGCCATCAGGTCGATCGTCTGGCGCCTCCTTATCCGGCTGAGAAAATCTGGCAAAGCTGGATCACGCTGCGCTCCTTTGCCGTGGCTGCGGGCTTGCGCGCGCTGAAGGACCGGCGCGATCAGTTGAAAGAGGCCGCTCTTTGGGAGCTTGATCGGGGGCTGGGGTTTTCGGGCCAAGAGGTGCAAGAGGCGTCAGATTTGCGTGCGGGCTGGATGCGTGCGGCTGCGCGTATGTTTGACAGCTATGACGCGGTGCTGTTGCCAAGCGCGCAATGCTGGCCCTTCCCGGTGGAATGGGACTACCCGAAAGAGATCGCAGGGCAGGCGATGGACACCTACCACCGCTGGATGGAGGTGGTGGTGCCCGCAAGCCTCCTCGGGCTGCCTGCGCTTGCGGTGCCAGCCGGACGTGGCGGGCCAGACCAGCTTCCTATTGGTCTGCAAATCATCGGCCCCCATGGCAGCGACGCGCAGATCCTTGGGCTAGGGCAGGGGTATCACCGGGCGCGCTCGGCCACATAGCCGCACACCTCACACTCAGCTCGGACAGGCCAGGCAAAAGGGAGCAAGATGACGCAAACCGTAGAAACCACCGCCCCCATCACGCGCCCCTTGGGCGTGCCAGAGTTGCGACGCGTCAGCTGGGCAACGTTGAAGCAGGCGCTCGGTGGGGGCTGGCGCGATTTCTGCGCCAAGCCCATCTATGGCCTGATCTTTGCCGGCTTCTACGTGCTTGCGGGCTGGTTCATGGCTTGGGTGACGCTTCGGACGCAAACCAGCTATTGGCTGGTTCTGGCGGCCATCGGCTTTCCACTGATCGGCCCCTTTGCGGCGGTGGGGCTATACGAGGTCTCTCACCGGATCGAGCAGGGGCGCAGGCTGGATGCGGGGCGGATATTTGGCGTGATCTTTGAACAAAGTCGCCGCCAGTTGCCATCCATCTGCGCCATTATCATCGTGGTGTTTCTGTTCTGGTTCTTCCTTGGTCATATGATCTTTGCGCTGTTTCTTGGCCATATGCCGATGGTCAATGTCTCCACCTCGTCAGAAGTGTTCCTGACCACGCAGGGGGTGATGATGCTGGGGGTGGGCACGGTGGTCGGCGCGCTCTTTGCGCTGCTGATCTATATGATCACCGTGTTGGGCTTGCCGCTGCTGCTCGATCGCGAGATCGATTTTGTAACGGCGATGATCACCAGCTTTGCCTATGTGCAGGCAAACCCGCTGCCGATGCTGGCATGGGCTGTGATGATTGCCACGCTGACCTTTGTTGCGCTTTTGCCGGGGTTCTTCGGCCTGCTGATCGTGCTGCCGTGGCTTGGGCATTCCAGCTGGCATCTCTACCGGCTGCTGCGGGTCGAGGAGGACGTTACTTAAACGGTGTGCCCAGCTGCAACAGGCGACGGTGAAAGGGGATGATCTCAGGCGCGGTGGTAAAGCCGCAGCCGCGCGCCGCCGCGATGGCGGTGCTGACATCATTGCCCAGATATTCATAGATCATCCGCAGCACCCGCTCGCCGCTTTCGCTTTCGCGGATGGTGCGTGCCACATAACCGGTCCAGAGGCTGTTTTCCGCCGCTGAGACCCGCGCAAGATAGTTGAACGAATAGGTCAGCGTGTTGCGACGGCTCAGCACAAAGGCCACCCCATCTTCATGGCAGGTCATATAGCCGCGATACTCGCGCGAGGGGCCATGGGTGGACAGCCCTTGATAGCGCATGCCGGCGCGCGGCTCATATCCGCGCACATAGGTGACACCATCAATGCGTTTCACATGCACGATGCCCAGAACGTAACTCTCGTCGCTGATAAAACTGCGTCGGGTGAAGCGATAAAACCCTGTTGGAAATACATCCTCGGTGACGCGCATCAGGCCCGCGTCGATAAAATCCTTGAGGTAGTCACTGTGCAGCGCGCTGCCTTCCGGACGGTCGAGGGTTTCCACCGGGGCCAGCAAAATCCGCGCATCGACCTCAAAAAAGTTGCAGATCCGGTCGAGCACATCGGGGCGGGGAAAGCTCTCACCAGAGAGGTAGCGGTTAAACTGCGTTCGGTTGATGCCCAGGCGCCGCGACAGCTCCGAGATGGACGGATACTCCCGAGCGAGACTGCGCAGATTGTCTCCGAACACTGTCCTTAATTCTGCGGGGGATCGGGAGCTTTTTAACATGTTTGTTCCGGGATAGCGGCGTGATGGTTCGCAAGGGCATCATGAAGTGACGCGAGTTAGGTTCAATTGCGGAGTTTATGACGCTGTAGCGTATCAATGCCGACACAAATTGCAATTCCCTATTCGAAACTTTGGGATGTTTGAATTCCGTCTTTTGACGCAGAATAGAGTCGGGCAAAAATGGGGTCCGCAATGATCGGGGTTGTCGTATGGGCCGATACCGCAAAGTCAAAAGCGGTCATCTGGTGTGAAGATCAAAGAGATTTAGCCTACTACATGCAGCAGGAGGAGGTCGCTGATGCGATCTCGCTGCAAAAGGGCGATCTGGTAGAATTCGAAAGCCGGTATGAAAGTGGTGTGCGCATGGCCGGCGGCGTACAAGTGGTTGAACCAAGTGCTGAACCGAGCCTTGCGGAGGTGCTGCGCGCGCGCAAACGCGGCGAACAGAACCGCAGCGAGGAGCCGGTTGATACCGCCCATCAGGGCGCAGAGGTGGCCACCCTGTCGATCCCGGAACGATGTAGTTCCCGTGTTGAGGGGCGCCGCAGTACCGGAGAACGCAAAAGCGCAAAAATTCTGCCTTTCCCGGAATTGCTGCGCGCTTAACGATTACGTCTCAGGCGACCCCGGATCATAAAGCGGACACAAAAAAAGCGCACCATTTGGTGCGCTTTTTGTTTTTACACGGGCTGAAATGCGCAGCGGTTATTCACCGCGCAAAAGTGCGGCAACGCCGGTGCGGGCGATCTTGGTCAGACCCAGCGGGCGCATCAGATCGGCAAAGGCGTCGATCTTGTCGGGCGTGCCGGTGATTTCAAAGATGAAGCTGTTGAGCGTCGTATCCACGACTTTGGCGCGGAAAATATCCGCAAGGCGCATCGCCTCGACGCGCTTTTCGCCTTCGCCGACCACTTTGACGATGGCCAGTTCACGCTCCACAAAGGGGCCGGCCACGGTGAGGTCGGTGACCTCATGCACCGGCACGATGCGACCAAGCTGCGCCTTGATCTGTTCGATCACCTGCGGCGTGCCGGTGGTGACCACGGTGATACGTGACAGATGCCCGGTGTGGTCGACTTCGGCCACAGTGAGGCTGTCGATGTTGTAACCACGGCCTGAAAACAGCCCGATAACGCGCGCCAGTACGCCGGGTTCGTTTTCCACCAGAACGGTGATCGTGTGCCGCTCCTGCGTGTCGGAGAAATTCGGGCGTAGGTTATAGGCGGAGTGCTTGGAAGCACCTTTTTTGATGTGTAGGGCAGACATGTCAGTCCCTTTCCTCGAAATATCGGGGCAAGGCGCTGCGCGCCTTGCAAGCAAATCTCAGATGATCAGACCAGAACCGCGCCGCCGGACTGGATCACGCCCTGCGTCTCGGCTGCGCCCAGCAGCATCTCGTTGTGGGCTTTGCCCGAGGGGATCATCGGGAAGCAGTTTTCGTGCTTTTCCACCAGACAGTCAAAGATCACCGGCCCGTCGTATTCAAGCATCTCCATGATCGCATCATCCAGATCCTTGGGATCTTTGCAGATGATACCCTTGGCCCCAAAGGCTTCGGCGAGCTTTACAAAATCGGGCAGCGCCTCGGACCAGCTGTGCGAGTAGCGCTCACCATGCAAAAGCTCCTGCCACTGGCGCACCATGCCAAGGCGTTCATTGTTGAGGATGAACTGTTTCACCGGCAGGCGGTACTGGGTCGCGGTGCCCATTTCCTGCATGTTCATCAGCCAAGAGGCTTCGCCTGCGACGTTGATGACCAACGCATCCGGATGCGCGATCTGCGCCCCGATGGAGGCAGGCGTTCCATAGCCCATGGTGCCCAGCCCACCGGAGGTCATCCAGCGGTTTGGATCCTCAAAGCCAAGGAACTGTGCCGCCCACATCTGGTGCTGGCCGACCTCGGTGGTGATGTAGCGATCCCGCCCCTTGGTCAGCGCCTCCAGACGTTCCAGCGCGTATTGCGGCTTGATGGTGGTCTCCGACATCTCGTAGGTCAGGCATTTCACCGCGCGCCACTCGTCGATCTGGCCCTGCCATTTCGCCAGAGCCTCGGTGTTGGTCTTGCGACCGCGGCTTTTCCAGACCTTCAGGATATCCTCAAGCACATGGCCCACGTCGCCGACAATCGGGATATCGACGCGGATTACCTTGTTGATCGAGGAGGGGTCGATGTCGATATGGGCCTTTACCGATTTGGGGCTGAAGGCATCGATACGGCCGGTGATCCGGTCGTCAAAGCGTGCGCCGACGTTGATCATCAGGTCGCAGTCATGCATCGCCATATTGGCCTCATAGAGACCATGCATCCCGAGCATGCCAAGCCACTGTTTGCCGGACGCCGGATAAGCGCCAAGCCCCATCAATGTCGAGGTGATCGGAAAGCCCGTGGCCTCAACCAGTTCGCGCAGCAACTGGCTGGCGGCAGGACCTGAGTTGATCACACCGCCGCCGGTATAAAACACCGGGCGTTTGGCGGTCTCGATTGCGGCAACCAGTTCGGTGATCTCTTCCATATCGCCCTTCACGACGGGCTGATAATGCGAGGCCGACGGTTTTGGCGGCTGATAGGTGCCAGTGGCGAACTGCACGTCCTTTGGCACGTCAATCAGCACCGGGCCGGGGCGTCCAGAGGTGGCAACGTGGAAGGCCTCATGGATGGTGGAAGCCAGAGTGTTGGTGTCCTTCACCAGCCAGTTGTGCTTGGTGCAGGGGCGGGTGATGCCCACGGTGTCGGCCTCCTGAAAGGCGTCAGAGCCGATCATGAAAGTCGGAACCTGACCTGTGAGAACCACCAGCGGGATGGAATCCAACAGCGCGTCCGTCAGGCCGGTCACCGCATTGGTGGCACCGGGGCCTGAGGTCACAAGCACAACGCCGGGTTTGCCGGTGGAGCGCGCATAGCCTTCGGCGGCATGCACCGCGCCCTGTTCGTGACGGACCAGAATGTGGCGAATGTCATTTTGCTGAAAGATTTCATCGTAAATGGGTAGGACAGCGCCTCCGGGATATCCGAATACCGTGTCCACGCCCTGTTCTTTGAGGGCTTGAACAACCATTTTTGCGCCGGTCATTTCACGTGTCATCTGCTTTGCTCCAGTTCACGACATCGTCTTTCTTCGCGTCAGTCTAACGTCAGTGTGTATCGCATAAAAAAGCCCCCGATTTTGAGGATCGGAGGCGCATGGGTTCGATTATGGTCTACCGTCACCGGCCCATGCGCGTGTGTCCTACAATTACGACTAGCTGAGCCATCGTCAGGGTCTCCATCATGCATTGACGGGGACATTATGGGGCAGGCGGCGGAGGGTCAACCGCAAAAAGGCGGTTTTTTCGCGGGTTTGTGAACTTATCTTACGTTTGAGGGCTGGTTTGCGATATTTATGGCAATATTGATGCGTGATTTTGTAATGGCTGGCGCTGCGACATGTGGTTTGGAGGGCTTTGAGGAGCGCCTGCGGCGCGCAGGGGGAGCACCGCGCAGATGCGCGGTGCCGTTTGCGAGGCGCTGCCTCGCGCTCCGGGATATTTGAGGGTAGAAGAGGAGGCTGGGCGGAAGACTGGCAACTGTGCGCCGCGCCGGGCGTCAGCCCGGCGCCCGGCCCAACGGGAGCGGATCGGGCTTTGCCGATCTGGCGCCGGGCGGGAGGACGCCCTCGTGCTGTTTCAGATGCCGCGGCCTGTGCCTTGGAGTACGCCATGTTCCAGAGCGTAGCGGGTGAGACCTGCGGTTGAAGAAATCCCGAGCTTGCGTTTGATGTTCTTGCGGTGGGTTTCAACCGTGCGCACCGAGATATCCAGAGTGAGGGCGACTTCCTTGTTGGATTTGCCCTGTGCGAGTTCCAGCAAAATTGTCTGTTCGCGCCCCGTCAGGGCCTCGCGACTGGTATGCGATTGCGGCGACAGCGATCCTGCCGCCCCGGTGCAGAGGTATTGCGTGCCGCGCATCACCGCATCAATGGCGGTTTTGATTTCCTCGGGTTGCACGTCTTTGAGCACATATCCCACTGCGCCGTGACTGAGGGCAGTGGAGATATATTCCGGGCTATCGTGCATCGACAGGATCAGCACCCGGGTTTCAGGGCGGCGTTCAAGGATGATTTCCGTCGCACTGAGGCCGCCGACATCCGGCATATTGAGATCCATCAGAATGACGTCCGGCGCGCAGGCTTCGGCCTGTGCAATCGCCTCTCGACCGCCGGAGACTGCGCCTATGACCTCGATATCGCTGTAGCTTTCCAGAATGGACTGGATGCCCTCGGCGACCATCGGGTGATCGTCTACGATCAAAACACGGGTTGGGCCGCTCATCTGTTGTCTCTCGCTTTGGTCAATCGCCAGCTTTCCTGTGTTGTGCGCCGCGCCCGCATAGATCAGGGGAGCCGGTGGGCGGCGAGTTCGTCGCCGGGTGGCAGCAGGTGGCTCAGGGGCAAGCTGGCCTCGATGACGGTACCGCTGTCGCGGCCTGCGCGAGATGACAGAATGCGGATGGTGCCGTCAAGCTGTTCCATCCGTTCCTGCATGTTGCGCAGGCCAATCCCGGCGTGGCTGCGGTCCTGTTCGGTGGGCAGGCCAGAGCCATTATCGCTGATGCGCATGGTGGCGCCATTCTCATGTCCGCGCAGGTCCATGGTAACACGGGTTGCGCCAGAGTGGCGTTCGATATTGGTGAGCGCTTCTTGGGCGATCCGATATAGCGCGATCTTGGCTTCTTGGTCGAGGCGGTTGCGAAACACCACGGTGGTAAACTCCGTCTCAATGCCGGTGCGGGCGGCAAAATCATCGGTGAGCGCCTTAAGCGCCGGGCCAAGGCCAAGGTCATCCAGCACACCGGGGCGCAGATCGCGGCTGATACGGCGCACCTCGGTGATGGCGGTGGCAAGCCCGTCGACGCCTTTATCCAGCGGGCTGGCTGCGGCGTCAAATTCACCGCGACTGATGCGCCGTTTGACGGTCTCCAGCGCGTAGCGCACCCCCACCAGCAATTGGCTGATGGAATCGTGCAATTCGCGCGCAACCCGGCCGCGCTCTTCTTCTTGAGCGTCAAAGACGCGCTGCGTGAGCTCCTTGAGCTTGGCATCGGCCAGCCTGCGCTCGCGGATGTTCAATAGCATACCGGAGGCGAACACAAAGATCAGCGCCACCAGTGTAATCGCACCTATATATATAAAGGTGCGGCGGACCCGGTTTTCGACTTCCATGCGTGAAGTGGCGATAGACGCGATCACATCGTCGATAAACACACCTGTGCCCACCGCCCATTGCCAGTCCTGCAGGCCCACCACATAAGCGATCATCTGCGCCTCTTCGCCGGTAGAGGGTTTTTCCCACATGAAACTGTGCCAGCCCGCCCCTTGACGGGCGATCTCGATAAAGGTGTTGACCACCGGCACACCATTGCCATCGGTCAGCCCCGCCCAATTGCGGTTGATGAACTCGGTCTGACGTGGACTCACCAGATTGGTGCCGTCGTAATCATAGACAAAGAAGAACCCATCCTTGCCGTAGATCATCGCGCTCAGGATCTGGGTGACCTGCTTTTTGGCCTCCTCGTCATTTGGGGCAGCGGGGCCATAGATATGCATGAACCCGTTGCGCGCCTGAGTGACGTAATTGCGCAGCTCTGCTTTCTTGGCCTCGATCAATTGCCGCTCCAGAACCTGGATCTCGCGTTCCGCCATGGAGCGGGATTGATGCGCGACCAGCGCGGCGATGCACAGGCCCGCCACGATCAGGGGCAGGGTGGCTAGCAGCGACAGCTTTTGTGCGTAGTTCGGACGAAACAGGCGCCGGATCATCTTGTGGTCCCGAATTTGGCTCTTTGGGCAGGCGTGCGGGGTGTGTTTCGAATCGTTACGGCAATGGCGCAAGGAATCAAAGCCCGGAAACCTGTGGGCTCTGTGTGATCGCCCCGAACAGGCGCGTCCAGGATGTGAATGACACCGATCCGAGTGAAAAAATCGCCGTTTCTACGTAGTACTTGGTATTCACATGTTTCACGGTCCCGTTAGGGTGTTCTCACTTCAAAGAGGCCGCGGGGGAAGGGCGATTTCGTGCACCACGGCGGTCGATACGTTTTGGGAGGAACCAACAACATGGATCGCAGATCCTTTCTGAAGACATCCGCAATCGGTGGCTCCGCTGCTGCCGCATCCGCAGCTCTGGCCGCACCGGCCTACGCACAGGGCAACCGCACCCTGACCATGGTCACCACCTGGGGCCGTGGCCTTGCTGGCGTGCACGACTCCGCGCAGCGCGTGGCCGACAGCATCACCGCCATGACTGATGGCGCGTTGACCGTTGACCTTAAGGCCGCAGGCGAACTCGTTGGCGCGTTTGAGGTTTTTGACGCCGTGACCGCGGGTCAGGCCGATATGTATCACGGTGCCGACTACTACTTCGTCGGTCAGCACCCGGCCTATGCGTTCTTTACCGCTGTGCCGTTCGGCATGACCGCGCAGGAACTGGCGAACTGGTACTATCAGGACGGCGGCATGGAGCTGCACGACGAGCTGGGTCAGATCTTTGGTCTGAAATCCTTCCTCGGCGGCAACACCGGCGCACAGGCGGGTGGTTGGTTCTCCAAAGAGATCAACAGCCCCGATGACTTCAACGGTCTCAAGTTCCGTATGCCGGGTCTCGGCGGTAAAGCACTGGGCAAACTGGGCGCATCCGTTCAGAACATCCCGGGCTCTGAAGTGTATCAGGCGCTCTCCTCCGGTGCGATTGACGGCACCGAGTGGATCGGCCCTTGGGCGGATGAAAAAGCCGGTTTCCAGGAAATCACCAAGACCTACTACACCGCGGGCTTCCACGAGCCGGGTGCGGGTCTCTCTGTTGCGACCAACCGCGACGTCTTTGAGAGCCTGTCGCCAGCGCATCAGAAAGTGATCGAGATCGCCTCTGCCGAAGCGCACCAGTGGAACCTGAGCCAGTTCCTCGCCAACAACGGTGCAGCGCTGCAGCGTCTGCAGGCCGGTGGCGTCAAGGTCATGGAATTCCCCGATAGCGTCTGGGATGCCTTTGGTAAGGCCTCCATGGAAGTGCATCAGGAAAACATGGGCGACGATCTCTACAAGAAGATCTACGACAGCGCGATGGCGTCGATGAAGTCCTCTTCGGGTTGGATCAACACCTCCTCCGGCACCTATGTTGCACAGCGCGACCGCGTTCTGGGCTAATCCCCGGTTGTGAACTTGAAACGGATCCCCCGCGCAGGGTGCGGGGGATCTCTTTTGCACTCGCGGTCTGAAAAAGCTGCGTCGCCGGAGCTCTCCGATGACAGACGCGCCCGACCGCTTGCCTGAACTTCCGGGGGAGCCATGCAGGACGACATGAGTATTTCCTTTTTTGGCGCGATTGGCGGCTTCCTATGGTGGCTCGCCTCTAATGTTTTTGGCGCCTTTTATAATCTCGGCTATGCCGTCACCCATCCCGAGCTATGGCTCGACTGGCTGACCTGGGCTGGCACCACCGAGGACAAAGCCTCTGTGATGCGCTTTGTCTACTACGGTGGCTCGGTCGAGTTTTTCTTTGTGATCTTCACCACGTTCCTCGTACTGACGGGCGTCGGAATGTACTTCCGCGGCTTTATGTGGGGCATGGTGCGCGCGCTTGAGGGCTTTGCCAACGGCTTGGGCCGTTTCTTTGCCTGGGCCGGGCTGTTGATGGTGGTTCAGCAGATCATCATCGTGTTCATGCAGCGCGTCTTTGCCCGCCCGGACATGAGTTTCGGTCTCGGGATCGCGTTGGAAAAAGACATCTCGTGGTTCGCCGAAGAGCTGAAGCTCTATAACGCGCTCGTGGTGTGTTTCTGTGTCACCTACACCTTTGTGCAGGGCGGCCATGTGCGGGTGGACCTCGTTTATGCCGGGATTTCGCATCGTGCCAAACGTGTGGTCGATATGGTCGGCTCGCTGATCTTCATGATGCCGGTTGCGGTTTTGACGTGGATGTACGGCTGGTTCTTCCTGTGGCGTCACCTGATCGTGCCGAAACCTTCGGCGTCCGATCAGCTGGACCGTCTGGTGATGAAGGCCCGCGCGCTGCGCTGGAATGTCGAAACCATCGGCTTCTCGCCCAACGGCTTTGACGGCTATTTCCTCTTTAAGATCCTGCTGGTCGCCTTTGCGGGCCTCGTGTTCCTGCATGCGGTGGCGTTCTTCTATCGCTCTTTCCTCGAGTTCATCGAGGGCGAAGAGTCAGAAGGGAAATACCTCGACAGAGATACGCTTGGCGAAGGCGAAGAAGCCTATGAAGGCGCTCATTAACTAAGGGACAGCACCCATGCTATTCGGACTTGATGGCGTCGAAATCGGCCTGATCATCGTCTTTCTCTGCCTCTTCGGGGGCATTCTCTCGGGCTTTCCGGTGGCCTTTGCCATCGGGGGCGCCGGGGTCATCTCCTTTGGGATCATCGCCGCACTGGACAGTGCCGGTCTGCTGATGCATCAGGCCATTGACACTTCCAGTCAGGCCTACCGCGATATTGTCAATTCCGGCGTGAAGCCGGATGTGATTTCGGTGTTCCGATACCCGGAGTTGCCACGGATCGGCGAACCCGTATTCCCGCAAGGCTGGGAAGTTGCGATGGACCGCAACGTGTCCTTCATTGTGAACCGGATCAACGAGCGGGTTCTGGCAGGCGCTTCCATTGAGACGCTGTTGGCGGTGTTGATGTTCGTTCTGATGGGCATCACGCTTGAACGCTCCAAGATCGCAAACGATCTGCTGACCACCATGGCGCGCGTCTTTGGCCCGCTTCCGGGCGGTCTGGCGGTGTCCATCGTGGTTGTGGGCGCATTTCTTGCCGCCTCCACCGGGATCGTGGGCGCAACCGTTGTGACCATGGGCCTCTTGGCCCTGCCGACCATGCTGCGCAACAACTACTCGCCGGAACTGGCGACGGGTGTGATCGCAGCGTCAGGCACCTTGGGGCAGATCATTCCGCCCTCCATCGTGATCGTGCTTCTGGGCACGCTGGCCGGTGATCTCTATTCCACCGCGCAGGAAAACCGCGCACAGGAGGCGGGCTGTTCCGATGCGCTGACCTATCTGGGTGAGCCTGCGGTGGTTTCCGTTGGCACGCTGTTTCAGGCGGCTTTGCTGCCGGGCATCATGCTTGCCCTTCTCTATGCGCTTTATGCCTTTGGCTACGCGCTGCTGAACCCGGAAAAAGCACCGGCGGTGCAGATGGGTGCGGCCAATGAGGAGCCGATCACCCGAGGCGAGAGCCTGACATGGTTCCTCGGCGTTCCGGCGGCTTTGATTGTCGGCACCGTGCTTCTGAGCAGCGTGAACTTGGTGGGCAGCCAGAACATCACCGTATCGGCCTTTTCCGACGCGGGGCAGACTGCAAGCCTGCGCACCAATGTGGGGCCAGACTGTCAGGCGGCGATGATCGACCTGCATGGTCAGTCCGCATGGGATGCGGCTGTGGCCGAACAAGCCGAAATCGACGCCGCGGGTGGCGTAGAAGAGGCGCATAAGCTCTCGGAAGAAGAGCTGGCCACCGCTCTGGCGCAGAAGATCGACAATGCCGCACCTATCGGTACCGGGATTGCGACGATCATCGTGCTCTTGGGTCTGACGCTAGCTGTGGGCCGTGGGGTGGCACCCTCGCGCGATGCCAAGCCGCTGATCCTCGGGGCCATTGGCCTCTTGCTGCTGGCGCTGGTGGATGTGCTGGCGATTGCACCCACGACCTCGGCCTCCGCCACGGTTGCGTGGATATTGCTGCCGACATTGCTTGCGCTTTACGGCTGCAAGGAAGCGGCGGCGCGCTGTGCCCGCAATGATCTGATCCGGGTGGTGTTCCCGCCGCTGGTTCTGATCGTCGCGGTGCTGGGCTCGATCCTGGGTGGGATCACCAACCCGACGCCGGCTGCGGCGCTTGGGGCAGGGGGGGCGATCATGCTGGCAGCCTATCGTCGTCTCAAGGACGAGGGCCAGTCGGGCAATATCATCATCTGGGCCACCTTTGCGGTGATCCTTGCGATCCTGACCGGCGTGAATTTCGATCTGCGCATCAATCAGGACGTGGTTCCGGCAGAAAGCTATGCGGCGTTCTTCTTTGCCTATGGCTGCTATCTGTTTGCGCTCTTTGGTCTGCTCTATGGGATCTGGGTGCTGTTCCGGGGCGGGGTGATGACGCCGATCGTGCGCGAAACGGCCAAGGTCACCTCGATGGTGTTCACCATCTTGATCGGCTCGCAGCTGTTGAACCTCGTGGTGATCTCCTTTGGGGGCGAACACTATATCCAGCAGTTCCTGAAGAGCTTTGACAATGAGCTGACGGTGTTCCTCATTGTGATGATCGTCTTGTTCATCCTTGGCTTTGTGCTCGATTTTCTCGAGATCATCTACATCGTGATCCCCATTGTCGGGCCGGTGATCTATGGCGGCTCGTTTGATCCCAAATGGGTGACGATCATGGTTGCGGTGAACCTGCAGACCTCCTTCCTGACGCCGCCCTTTGGCTTTGCGCTGTTCTATCTGCGCGGGGTGGCACCTCGGGAGGTTACCACGGGTCATATCTATCGCGGGGTTCTGCCCTTCGTACTGATCCAGGTGCTGGGGCTTGCGATCCTGTGGTTCTTCCCGGCGATTGTGACCATTGTCCCGGCATTGATCCCGAACTGATCCGGCGCATAGCTGTGAAACGGAAAAAGGCCCCGCGATTGCGGGGCCTTTTGCATTTGTGTGAGGTGTGAGGGGCGCGGCCCCTCTTGGCCATTCGGCCAATTCACCCCGGGATATTTGGGGTTAGAAGAGCTATGGGGTCAGGTGAACTGAATGAGGTCCCAGCGGTTCCCGAAAGGATCACGCCAGACGGCAACAGTGCCATAGGGTTCATGGCGGGGGACTTCTTCGAAGGTGACACCTGCAGCCTGCATCGCGTGGTGGTCGCGTTCAAAATCATTGGTGGCGAGAAATAGGCCAACGCGGCCGCCGAACTGATTGCCGATGGTGGATTGTTGCGTGTCGCCTTCGGCGCGGGCGAGGATCAGGCTGCCCTGTGATGCGCCGGGAGGCAGGATGCGCACCCAGCGTTTATGTCCCTGATCCACATCTTCGGTCAGCTGCCAGCCCAGAGTGTTGCAGTAAAAGGCGATGGCCTCGTCGTAATCGGGTACGACAAGGGCGACAGCGTGGAGATATTGCACGAAAGTTACCTCTTGGAGGGGTGTTTGCCTTGGGGCAGTTGGATATTGGCCACTTGTTCCGCCACCGGGGCGGTCGAGAGCGGGTGTTCTTCGGCAGCAAAGCTCTCCGGATCTTTGAGCGGTACCCATTCGCCGCCAAAATAAACCTCAAGGCCCGAGAATTTGGCCTTATAGCCCATCTTCTGGCTGCCGGGCACCCAATAGCCCAGATAGACATAAGGCAGGCCCGCCTCGCGCGCGATCTCGATATGATCAAGCACCATGAAGGTGCCAAGCGAGTTCTGCGGCAAATCCGGTGTGTAGAAGGAATAGACCATGCTCAGACCGTCCTCAAGCACATCGGTGAGCGCCACGGCGGTCAGCGCATTGGTCTCCGGGTCGGTGTATTCCACCACCCGTGTACGGATCGGGGTTTCCTCGACCATGGCCGCATATTCAAACACATCCATATCCGCCATGCCGCCATCGGCGTGGCGCTGGTCCAGATAGTCGCGAAACAGCGCGTATTGATCCTCTGTCGCCCAAGGGGACGTGGCGCGGCGCTCCAGATGGCGGCTGCGGTTCAGGGTCTTGCGCTGGCTGCGGGTGGGAGTGAACTCTGCCACATTGATCCGGGCCGACATGCAGGCGGAGCAATCAGAGCAGGACGGCCGATAGAGGACATTCTGCGAGCGCCGGAAGCCTTGCTGGCTCAGGGAGTTGTTCAACTGCTCCACCCCATCGCCCTGCAATGATGTGAACAGCTTTCGCTCCATGCGCCCTTCGAGATAGGGGCAGGGCTGCGGCGCAGTCACGTAAAACTGAGGAGCAATGGGAAGCGTGTGGCGCATATGTGGGGTCAGCGGCTCTCATTAAAGACGTGAAGGACCGTCCAGTGCAGACGGTCCGACATCAATGTGGTTTGATCTTTGATGATAACAACCGCCCCGTGGCTGACAAGCCTCCATGTGCAAATTGGATTAACGCGGCTGTGCGTCGGGATGGCGGCGCGCTTATGCGCGCCGCTTTAGCATCACGGTGCCAAGCATATGGTCGCTCAGACCTTGACCGCGTGCAGTGGTCAGCATCAACAGGATCGAGATGATTTGCAGGATCGGCACCGCCATGGAGACCGTATAGCCAACCGTGTGCAACAGGGCGCTGCCGCCGTCCAGTCGCGCGCCGGAGTGTTCGCGCAGCTCAATACCGCAAAAGCGCATACCCAATGTGGCGGAGCCATTGGCCAGTGTCGCAACCCGGTAGATGAAGCCAACGGTCAGATAGAGCATGGGCCAGACCAGAAGGCCGAGAAAGGCCGTGAAGGGCACGATCACCGCCGCGATGGCAAAGATCAACACAGTGTCGATCAGGAAGGCAAACAGGCGTTTGGCGGTGACACCAGAGTAAAACTCGGCCTGCATGTCTGGATCGGGGAGGGCGGTCATTCGGGGCTCCTGCGGGGTTGTCGATAATATCTCAAAATAGGGACTCTGCCCGGAGTGAGCCGGGCAGAGAAGGAGTCTTAGGCCTGAGACGGACGCGGGGCGTCTTCGTCTGCTTCGTCTTCGCCCTCATCGGGGCGGGTGGCGCGCTCGTCCATGAACTGGTCGAACTCTGCCTTGTCCTTGGCGGCGCGCAGCCGGGCGAGGAATGCCTCAAAGTCGGTCTGTTCCTGCTCCAGACGCGCCAGCGTGTCGGCCTTATAGGCGTCAAAGGCGCTGTTACCACTGGATTTCATGGCGTGAAAGCCACGATGCATATGGGTCGAACGGCGGCGGCAGGAGGATTTGAACATTCGTTTGCTCCAGATCATATAGGCGAGGATTGCAAGACCGACAGGCCAGAAGAAAATGAAGCCAAGGACCATTGTCGCGATCCATGCGCCTTTTCCTTTTGAGTCGAGCCAGGCTTCGCTTTTGGCAAGCCACCCCTGATGCGGGGTCGGCGGCAGGTTGGTCGTGTAACTTGTCATCAGGTTCTCCACGGCGTTGGGGTGAATGTGAACTTCATTTACATTACCGATATGTGCAGCAGGAGATCGCCCTTCAAGGGCGTATGTAAATGTTTTTCACATTTACTTATGAAGGCATTGATTTTTTGGGGATAATCTCTGATGGTGGCTCGTTTTTTGTGAGGTTTTATCGGGTAAATGCAACCATGCGCGCCCCATTGCTTGCGCCGAGGACACCATATGAAGGGCACCATATGAAGGATTGAGCAAAAGGTGCAGGGTGCGGCCACGCTCCCAAAACCATGTGTACTCAAAAAACGCCCGGTGGCCCGGTTCATTCCGGGCGCCCGTCAGAGCGGGTCTGAACGGGCGGGCAACTCATTACCTGCATCACTCGGTCCCCGAAACGGGAACGTGACCACGAAATAATGTTATCGCAGTTTTGCGATTTGTGGAAGGTCTGAAATGGTAAGCGCCGTCACCATTTGTTTCAGACCTTACCGATTTTTGGGCCGTGCCGAAGAATTCCACCGGAACAGAGGCGGTTGCGCGGTGTTTGGGGATTGACGCCCAAGGGCGGGGGTCACAGTCTCGCGCCATGTCTCATTCGCTTCAGGTTCACCGCTGCCCGCGCCCTTATGATTCCTCGATCAGCACCGAGGTGTTGTCTGATCATGGCCATCTGCCTTCCGAGTGGCAGGCACTGCTGGGCGGCACGGCGGGCAGTAGCCCTTATCTGCAAACCTTGATCCGCTCCGAGCGGAACTGGATCGAGGCGGCCCTGTCCGATCCCGAAGGCGCGCGCGACGCGGTGTTTCAAACCTGCCGCGCCTCTGCCCCGGATCAGGTGAAATCCGTGCTGCGCGCAGGCAAACGCCGGATCGCGCTGCTTTGTGCATTATGCGATCTTTCGGGCCATTGGCCGCTCGAAGAGGTCACCGGCACGCTCACCCGGTTTGGCGAGTTAGCGGTGGATGTGGCGCTGAAGGCGGAAATCGCGCTGCTGATCAAACGGCGCAAGCTGCCGGGGATGAGCGAAGACGACATCGCCACCGCAGGCGGGATGAGCGTCTTTGCCATGGGCAAGATGGGCGCCTATGAGCTGAACTACAGCTCTGACATCGACCTCATCTGCCTCTTTGATGAAACCCGGTTTGAACGGGATGACTTCCTTGAGGCCCGTCAGGCCATGGTACGCGCCACCCGCAATATGAGCGCGGCGCTGAATGACCGCACCGCCGAGGGCTATGTCTTTCGCACCGATCTCAGGCTGCGCCCGGACCCGTCGGTGACGCCAGTGGCGCTGGCGATGGCGGCGGCGGAACAGTATTACGAGAGCCTTGGCCGCACTTGGGAGCGGGCCGCCTATATCAAGGCGCGCAGCTGTGCGGGGGATATCGCGGCGGGCGAGAAGTTCCTCAAGACGCTGACGCCGTTCGTGTGGCGGCGGCATCTGGATTTCGCCGCCATTGAAGACGCCCACAACATGCGCCTGCGCATCCGCGAGAACAAAGGCACCGGTGGCCCGATCACGGTTCTGGGGCACGATATGAAGCTCGGGCGCGGCGGCATTCGCGAGATTGAGTTCTTCACCCAGACCCGCCAGCTCATTGCCGGGGGGCGCGATCCGTCGCTGCGGGTGCGTGGCACGGTCGAGGGGTTGCAGGCGCTATCGCGCGCCGAGTGGATCTCGGCGGAGGTGTCCGACACGCTGGCGCGTCACTACCGCGACCACCGCGAGATCGAGCATCGCATCCAGATGGTCCATGACGCCCAGACCCACCGCATGCCCACCTCCGAGGAAGGTCTGTCGCGCGTGGCCTGCCTGATGGACGTGGAGCCGGAGGCCTTTCTTGCGGATCTGCGCGCACGGCTGGAAGAGGTGCACCGTCTGACCGAGGATTTCTTTGCGCCCGGCACCAGCGCCAAACCGGCAGAGCCGCTGCCGGAGGATCTCGACCAATTGGTGATTGCGCGCTGGCCCAGCTATCCGGCGCTGCGTTCGGATCGCGGTGCGCGGATTTTTGAACGTCTGAAACCAGAACTGCTGAGCCGCCTGTCGCGCACCGCCAACCCGGGCGAAGCGCTTTTGGCGCTGGATGGGTTTCTGGCCGGGATGCCCGCCGGGGTGCAGTTGTTTTCCCTCTTTGAGGCCAACCCGCAACTGATTGATCTGCTGGTCGATATTGTTGGCACCTCGCCCGCGCTCGCCAATTACCTGTCACGCAATTCTTCGGTGTTTGACGCGGTGCTGGATGGCGGCTTTTTTGCCGACTGGCCCGGACGTGACGCGCTGATTGCGGAACTCAGGGAGGCATTGGACAGTGAAAGCGACTATGAACGCCAGCTTGACCTGACCCGACGCTGGCACCGTGAATGGCACTTTCGCACCGGGGTGCATCACCTGCGCGGTCTGATCGATGCCGACACCGCCGGTCAGCACTATGCGGATATTGCAGATGCGGTGATCATTGGCTTGCTCCCCAAGGTTACAGCGCAATTTGCCGCCAAACACGGGCCGATGCCGGGGCGCGGCTGCGTGATCCTCGGGATGGGGTCGCTGGGGGCAGGGCGGCTCACGGCGAGCTCGGATCTGGATCTGATCATGATCTACGACCCGCTTGATGATGAAATGTCCGATGGCAAACGCCCGCTGGCGGTGCGCCCCTATTATGCCCGCCTCACTCAGGCGATGGTGACTGCCCTGACCGCGCCCATGGCGGAGGGGCGTCTCTACGAGGTGGACATGCGGCTGCGCCCCTCTGGCAATCAGGGGCCGGTGGCCACGAGTTGGCAGAGCTTCACCCAGTATCAGGAGAACGACGCCTGGGTCTGGGAGCATCTGGCGTTGACACGGGCGCGTGTGGTGGCCGGAGAGGACACACTCGCGCGGGATCTGGAGAAATTCCGCTGCGATTTCCTCGCCCGTCCGCGGGACCGAAGGGTGGTGCTGCAAGAGGTGGCCGAGATGCGCCGCAGGCTTGCGGCTGCAAAATCACCCGATGGGCCGTGGGACGCGAAAACCGGGCCGGGCCGGATGCTCGATATTGAACTGGCAGCACAGGCGGGAACGCTCTTGGCCGGGCAACCCACACGCTCGGTCGTTGATGGTCTGATGGCCGGTGTCGCCAGCGGTTGGTTAAGTGACGCGCAGGCGCAAAACCTGCGCGCGGCCTATGATCTATATTGGTCCGTACAAAGTGCTGCGCGGCTGATTGCGGGCAAAGGGTCAGATGGCGCGGTGCGCGGTGAGGGAGGGGCGGCCTTCCTGCAGCGCAGCACCGGCTTTGACGGTATCGCCAGCCTGCAACAGGCGCTTGAACACGCCTATGCACAGGCCGCAGATTGCATCGACACAGCCATTGGCCCAGAGGCTGAGATGAAGGACGAAAATGATGACGAAACCCTCAGCTGAGACCGCATCTCTGGACCCCAAGGGGTTGGTTCGCGAGGCCTACCGGATAGAGGGGCTCGATGCCTCGCAATGCCGGAGCATCTTTCTGGATTGGGCACTTTCTGCGCCGATGGATTTTGACACCGATGCGGCGCTTTCAACGCTCTTGGCGCAATACGGGCCGCAGTTTCCCGACCATCCGATGACGCAGGTGTTGCGGGATGGCCTGAGCGGTGCTGTACGGCCCAAGCGGCGCGGTGGCTGGCGCTCGCGCGAGCGCGCACCGTTGACGGATCTTGGTTCTGGGCAAAACTCTGGACAAAACGGCGAGAGCTGATCCAATCCCAACAGGCGGAATGGCTGCCTCTCGCCAAGATCTGCTGCGCCATACCGCGGCGTGGCCCCGTGATTGAGCACGCGCCCTCAAACATAGTTAACAACTCCTTAAAATGTACGCATCGCGCCAGATTTCCGCCCTGTTTCGCGCTCAGAAGGACAGTGTAAACAGTGCGGGCCTATCGTGCCCCCAAAAGGAGGTTATCGTGCGTATCACATCTGTCGTTGCAGTTGGCATTCTGGGATTAATCCTGACCGCTTGTACCGCAACGGATCAACCCACGCGAAACGCATTTTCTGAACCACTGACCTATATCGCACCTGCGATTGCTCCGTTTCCGGGGTAATCCTTGCGCAGGCCGAATGGCGCGACTGACAGCTGAACCTGCCACGCCCGGCATCCCGTCCGACGGCGTGGCGACATTTGTGGTGAAATCATCGCCGCGCGCCTTCGTTTTCTCACTTGGGGCGGGCAGGGACTCGGGGTATGTGGAGCCATGACAGATGCATCCCTGACCCCGCCCACACGCCCGCGCGTGAAGATGAAGCCCAAATCCAATGCCCGCGCCATCCGCCACGGCTTTCCTTGGGTCTATGCCAACGAACTGGTGACCGACCGGCGCACCAAGAAACTCGCGCCCGGCAGCCTCGCGGTGCTGGAGGACGAGGCGGGCCGCAGCCTTGGGCTGGTGGCCGTAAACCCCGAAAGCAAGATCATCGCCCGGATGCTGGACCGCAACCCGGAGGCGCAGATTGATGTGGCGTGGTGTGCCGCGCGCCTGTCGCGGGCGCAGGAGTTGCGCGCCCAGCTCTACGATGCGCCGTTCTATCGTCTGGTGCACGCCGAAGCCGATGGGTTGCCCGGCGTGGTGATCGACCGTTTTGGCGACACATGCGTGATGCAACCCAATGCGGCTTGGGCAGAGGCCCATCTGGAGGCTTTGACGCAGGCGCTGGGCGAGGTCACTGGCTGCACGGTGATCCTGAAAAACGCCTCCGGGCGCACCCGTGGGCTTGAGGGGCTGGACGATCAAAATGCGGTGCTGAAAGGCGCGGCCCCCGAGGCACCGGTGCCGGTGGTGATGAATGGCGCCACCTATATGGCGGATCTGACCGGCGGGCAGAAGACCGGCCTGTTTTATGACCAGCGCGACAACCACGCCTTTGCCGCGCGTCTGGTGGCGCCGGGCGCACGGGTGCTGGATGTGTTCTCCCACGTGGGGGGCTTTGGTCTGGCGATGCTGGCGGCGGGCGCGGGGCATGCGACCTGCGTCGACGGTTCTGCTGCCGCGCTTGATCTTGCGACAGCGGGCGCCGCGGCCTCCGGCCACGGCGACAGGTTTGAAGCCCGTCAAGGCGATGCCTTTGACGTGCTGGCGGCACTTGGCGCGGAGGGCGCGCAATTTGATGTGGTGGTCTGTGATCCACCCGCATTTGCGCCCTCAAAACAAGCGCTTGAGGCGGGGTTGCGCGCCTATGAGCGGGTGGCAAAGCTGGCGGCCCCCTTGGTGAAGCCCGGCGGATATTTGGGTCTGTGTTCCTGCTCCCATGCGGCGGATCTGACCCGGTTCCGCAATGCTTCGGCACGCGGGATCGGCAAGGGCGGGCGGCGTGGGCAGCTGCTCCACACGGGCTATGCGGGCGCGGATCATCCGCAGATGCCGCAGCTGGCCGAGAGCGGCTATCTGAAGGCCGTGTTCTTCCGTCTCGATTGAGGGCTCACCTGTGAAGCTGCTGCTGGATACCTGTGTGCTCTACCCGACGGTGATGCGCGAGATGCTGTTGGGGGCGGCGCGGGCGGGGCATTTTGTGCCGCTCTGGTCGGCGCGTATTCTGGGCGAGTGGGAACGGGCAGCGGTCAAACTTGGCCCCACCGGTGCGGCGCAGGCCAAAGCCGAGATCGCGCTGCTGAACGCGGGCTGGCCAAAGGCGGCGGTTGCGGCCAATTCGGGCCATGAGGCGCGTCTGTGGTTGCCGGATGAGAATGACATTCACGTGCTTGCTGCTGCGATTGCGGGCCATGCGGATGGCATTGTGACCGTCAACGCAAAGGACTTTCCCCGCCAGACACTGGCGGAGGAGGGGCTGACGCGCAGCGCGCCGGATGAACTGCTCTATGACTTTTGGCTGAAAGATCCCCAAGGTATCGAAGCCGTGGGGCAGGCGGTTCTGGCAGAGGCGAACCGGCTGTCCGGCGAGGTCTGGCAGATGCGGGCGCTGTTGAAAAAGGCGCGCTTGCCACGGGTTGCCAAGGCTTTGGGTCAATAACAAGGCCACGTCCGACCGAGAGGTCGGACAGCCCCCGACCCTCCCCATGGGAGGGGGCTATACCCCCACTCAGGCTCGGAGGCGGTCCTTTGTTAACTGTTCCCCAAAATCTCTGCCGCGATCTCAAAGGAGCGCAGCCGCGCGTCGTGATCGTGAATCTGCCCGGTCAGGATCACCTCATCCGGCTGATAAGTTTCGATCAGTCGCGCAAGATCTCCGCGCACCGTCTCCTTTGATCCGACCGCCGATATGGTCAGCGCCTGATTGACCCCTGCCAGGATCTCCGGCGCCAACACATCCGCGATATCATCCACCGGTGCGGGCAGCTTGCCGGGCATGCCCAGACGCAGGCGGGCAAAAGCCTGCTGCATGGTGGTGCGCAGCCGCTCGCCCTCGGCATCATTCTCGGCGGCAAAGACGTTGATCGCGAGCATTGCATGGGGTTCGGCGAGGGTCGGCGAGGGGCGGAACTGGCGGCGATAAACATCAAAGGCCTGCTCCAACGCTTGCGGCGCAAAATGCGAGGCGAACGCATAGGGCAGCCCCAAAGTCGCCGCAAGCTGCGCGCCGTAAAGGCTTGATCCCAGCATCCAGACCGGAACCTGAGTGTTCTCTCCGGGTATGGCGCGCAGATTGCTGCCTTCACGCTGCGGCCCGAAATAAGAGATCAATTCCTGTACGTCCTGCGGAAACCGATCTCCGGAGTCCTGCAACCCGCGTCGCATCGCACGCATCGCCGCCATATCGGTTCCCGGTGCACGCCCCAGACCGAGGTCGATCCTCGGTCCATGGATCTCGGCCAATGTGCCAAAGGCCTCTGCCACCATGTAAGGCGCGTGATTGGGCAGCATGATACCCCCCGCTCCGATGCGCATGGTGGAGGTCGCCTGCGCGATATGGCCGATCATCACCGCCGTTGCGGCGCTGGCGATACCGGGCATATTGTGATGCTCCGCCAACCAGTAGCGGTGATAGCCCCAACGCTCTGCGTGTTGGGCCAGATCGGCACTATTGGCAAGCGCCTGAGCGGTGGTGGACCCTTCTGGCACCGGGGCGAGGTCGAGGACGGAATAGCGCATGAAAACCTTCTCCTTGCCGGAAGGTTTAGGTGGGGATGCCCTGTGAGCGGAACAAGGGGCAAGCGCGGAATTATTTATCCGGTCCGATTGTCAGGCGTTGGTCCATTTGCCTTCGAGACGTTCAAGCGCGGCAATGCGCTCATCCGTCTTGGGGTGGCTCATGAGCCATGCAGGGGCCATGCCCGCGCGGGAGTTGGTGAGTTCTTCCAGCTTGCGAAAGAGGCTCTTTTGCGGCTCCACACCGATCCCGGCCTTGGTCAGAAGGGCGGCCGCATACTCGTCGGCCTCGTATTCATCGCCGCGCGACAGGCGCGCCGCCAGAAGGCTGGTAAGAACACCCGCAATCCACGGACCGACAAAGGGAATATAGCGCCCTATTACCATCATCAGCACTGTGCGCAGCGCGTTTTGGCCAGAAAAATCGATCATCCGTTTCTTGGCGTGCCCCAGTGCCACGTGGCCCAGCTCATGCGCGATAACGCTTGTCAGCTCCGCATCCGTGACCTCGCCGTTCTGAAACTTGCGATAAAATCCACGGGTGATGAAGATGCGCCCATCGGGGGCGGCAAGACCGTTCACCGGGTCGATCTCATAGATGTAGACCGGGATACGCGGCAGTTCCAGCGCGGCGGCAAGCCGGTCGGTCATACGTTTGAGATGCGGATCGGCCAGCTCGCTCGAGCGGGCATCAAGTTCGCGGTGGGTGCGCCAAACGGACAGGCGGTACATCACCAGCCCGTAGATCACCGCCAAAAGGATGGGAGTCAGTCTCAGCATGAACCTGATATGGGCGGGTTTCGGCTCTGCGGCAAGCGGTTCGCGCAATTTTAAAGGGGCCGTGTGCCAGCGCCATGTTACCTTAGGGCATATTTCTGGCGATACGGGAGGGGGAAGCATGGATGGCACGGTCACGGTACTGGTGGGCACGACCAAGGGCGCGTTTCTGATCGACGGGGGCAGGGATCGGACCGGGTGGCGCGTGCGCGGCCCCTTCTGTGAGGGCTGGCCGATCAACCATGTGGTCGGCGATGCCGAGAGCGGGACGATCTGGGCTGGCGGCGGCAGCGAGTGGAATGGGGCCGGGATCTGGCGCTCATCGGATCAAGGCGAAAGCTGGCAGGTCACGCGCCTTACTCGAGGTACCACTGATGACTGGGCCGAGAATGATCCCGATTTTGCGGCAATGATCGGCTATGAACCCGTCGAGCTGCCCTTTGGCAGTGACTTCCAGCAGATCTGGTCCATCGGGATCGGGCAGGGGGTGCTTTATGCGGGCACGAAACCTGCATCCTTGTTGCAAAGCCGCGATGGCGGCGAGAGCTGGACGCGTGTTGACGGGCTGAGCCATCATCCCTCGGCAGACAGCTGGAATCCGGGCGCGGCGGGGCTGGTGCTGCACACGATCCTGACCGACCGGGAGCGCCCGTCGCACCTGTGGTGCGGGATTTCGGCTGCCGGTGTTTTTGCCAGCGAGGACGGCGGTGAGACTTGGGAACGGCGCAACCGGATGTCCAATGCGGAAAGTTGCGCGCATCACGACCACCCCGCAGCGCCGCGCGATGGCGAGACCGGGCATTGCGTTCATAACATGGTGCGCGCTCCGGGAGATAATGATCTGATCTATCAGCAAAACCACCATGGGGTCTGGAAGTCGCGCGATGGTGGCCGCAGTTGGGACGACATCAACGCGGGCCTGCCTTCGACCTTTGGGTTTCCCATCCATGTGCACCCCCGCGACCCGGACACGATCTGGACGCTGCCATTGAATGGCGACATGCTTGGGCGGTTTCCTCCAGATGCGGCGGCAGCGGTCTGGCGCTCGCGCGATGGGGGCGAGAGCTGGCAGGCGTGTCGTGACGGGTTGCCGCAGGAGGGGTGTTTCTTCACCGTGCTGCGTCAGGCCATGGCAGGCGATCGGCGTGATCCGGCAGGGGTCTATTTCGGCACCAATTCTGGATCGGTCTTTGCCAGTTTCAACGAAGGCGACCAATGGCTGGAGATTGCACGCCACCTGCCCACGATCCTGTCGGTTGAGGTGCTGGACCGCAGCTGAGCCGGGTGCGGCCAGTGAAACAGGGGAGGTATTGCGCTTTGCTTTGCAAATCGCGCTGGGGCGGCGGCCGCGCCTTCGGCGCGGCCGCCGCCCGGCCCAACGCTTTTGATGCAGGCTTTGCCTGTGTTGAAAGGGGCGGGAGCCTCCCCGATCACCTAATGCGCCGCGACATTTGTTCCTATAGCGCCCTTGCCGGGGCCGGTGTTCACTGCTGTTGACTGAGCAGGAGTTGACCCGATGAATGTCTTCTTATTGAGCGCGGCGGCGTTGGCTGCAGTCTGGACCTTGGTGCATGGGATCATCGGGGGACGGCAATGTGCGCGGCCCCTTGCTGCGGATCAGCAGCTCATCCCGGTCGTGCGTGAAACGGTTCTTTTGTGCTGGCATCTGGTGACCGGAGCATTGGCGCTGATGGCGCTGTTTTTATGTCTCGGTGCGTTTGGGCGCACGGACATGGCGCTGGCGGGGATACTGCTGGCAGCGGTGAGCGCGGGCATTGGCATCGCAGTGCCGCCCTTGCGCGGGGTGTCCTATGGAGTTTTGCCGCAGGGGTGGCTTTTTGTGCCGGTGGTCCTGTTGGGGGCGTGGGGGCTCTGGGGATAGTATTGGCCCTGTGCCCTAAGGTATGTGGCAGCAAAGCTGACCTATTGTTTCGTGCGCGAAACATTGGGGAAATAGGGCTGATACTTTTTGTGGGTCAGTAAAGTAAGCGCTCCCCTAAATGCGGGTTGCGATCTGAGAGAGCGTAGCCTTTACAATGTGTTAAGGTGCGTATCTCACGTCCTTTAACGTGTCAGTTCCCGCATACCGCGTTCCAGCCCATCGAGGGTCATCGGCACCATGCGATCCTCAAAAATCTCGCGGATCATCTGGATGGAATGAGTGTATTCCCAGTATTTCTCCGGCACCGGATTGATCCAAAGATGCGAGCTCCACTGCGCACGGGCGCGCTCCAGCCAGACCTGACCGGCCTCCTTGTTCCAGTGCTCATTTGCCCCGCCGGGATAGGCGATCTCATAGGGTGACATCGACGCATCACCGACAAAAATACATTTGTAATCCGGTCCATAGGTCCGCAGCACCTCATGGGTTAGCGTCTGCGCATCCCAGCGGCGGCGATTGTCGCGCCACACACCCTCGTAGAGGCAATTGTGGAAATAATAGTATTCCAGATGCTTGAACTCGCTGCGGGCCGCGGAGAACAATTCCTCCACCAGCTTGATATGCGGATCCATCGACCCGCCCACATCGAGAAACAACAAGACCTTTGCGGCATTGTGGCGCTCGGGCCGGGTTTTCACATCGAGATAGCCGTTTTCTGCCGTGGCGCGAATGGTGCCGTCGAGGTCCAACTCTTCGCGCGCGCCCTCGCGGACCCAGCGGCGCAGGCGCTTGAGCGCCACTTTGATGTTGCGCGTGCCCAGCTCAACATCGCCGTCTAAGTTCTTGAACTCACGCTTATCCCAGACCTTGACCGCACGCTGGTGGCGGCTTTCCTTCTGGCCGATGCGCACGCCTTCGGGGTTGTAGCCATAGGCGCCAAAGGGCGAAGTTCCGGCAGTGCCGATCCATTTGTTGCCCCCCTGATGGCGGCCTTGTTGTTCTTTCAGGCGTTCTTTCAGGCTGTCCATCAGCTTGTCAAAGCCACCCAGAGCCTCAATCTCGGCGCGTTCCTCGGCCGAGAGATGTTTCTCCGCCATCTTGCGCAGCCACTCCTCGGGAATGTCCACGGCCTCCATCACCGCAGAGGCGGGGATCTGGTCGAGACCTTCGAAGGTGGCGGCAAAGGCGCGGTCGAATTTGTCGAGGTTGCGCTCGTCTTTGACCATCACCGCGCGGGCGAGATAGTAAAACGCCTCCACGTCATAGGTGGCCAGACCCGCTTTGAGCCCTTCCAGAAACGCAAGATATTCGCGCAATGAGACCGGAACGGCGGCGGCGCGCAGGTTCTCAAAGAAGGGCTGAAACATGAGGTCTCCGTTGTTTTGGGTCAGACCAGCATGCGGTGGGTGATGATGGTGCCGAACAGGCCAAGGATACCAAATATCATGCCATAGACAGCCCCGTATTGCAGCATATCGGCGAGATTGCCGCCACGTTTGCGGGCCTTGAAGGCGCCAAGGGCTGCACCGAAGAACAGGGCGATGATGACGATCATAAGAAACAGGTCCAGAGTTCGGGGTGTTCTGGCCAGCGGCAGCGCCGGGATGGCTGGAACGACCGTTTGGGGGTCTTTGGCCTGCATATAGCCCGGCTTTGGACCGGGTGCCAAGGTCAGCGATGCGCGGATGGGTCTGCTGCGGCAACCTCGCGCAGGGGCTGGGTCGGCAGAGCATCGACACCATTGCCATAAAGCGCCCAGCCTGCGCTCTCTGATCTAAGGGCGGCGGCGGTGCGTTTGTCGCCGCGGCTCTCGGCGATATGGGCCTTGAGCGACAAAAGTGTCGCCATCTGAGCCGCGTTCTGACTGGTTTGTGCGGCCGCGTAGGCGGCGTCGATCAACTGTTCCGCCCGTGCGGTGTTTCCGGCGCGCAAGGCGTAGGCCGCAAGGCGCGATTGGTTCAATGCGCGGTGCGGCGCGGTGTCCGGACCGGAGCCGAGGTAGTTCAGAGCGGTGCGAAAATGCGCTTCGGCCTGTTCCGGGGCGGTGGCTTGCAGGCTGCGCCCGATCAGGAAATGCCCAAAGGCGCGGCGATGGTCCTGCCAACCTTGTTCACGCGCGATTTGCGCGGCAGTGTTTGCGGCGCGGGCCCGTTGGGCGCGGTTGGCAAATCCCCCCAAGGCGGTTTCCACCGCTGCAATCCATGCACGCGGCGTTGCGGGCAATGGGGCCGAGCGCTGGTGCTGTCCCGCAGGATTGAGCCGCGCAAGGATCGCGGGCAGGCGGGCGGCGACATCCGCGCGGCGCATTCCGGTTTTTAGGGCCGGATCATAGGTCGCGCGCAACATCAGCATGTCAAACCCGGTCAGCACCGCATGGACATTGTCGTCGTTAAAGACCGAATCCGGCAGGCGATAGAGATCATTGAGCGGCCCAAGGGCCTGCGCCAGTTCCTCATGCAGGCAATCCCGCAGTTCCTGCGGGTTCACATCATTGGGCACGAAGATTGCAAGCCGTTCGCGGCTGCGCAGGTTCTTCCAGTCGGTTTGAGGCTGGCGTCGGGTGCGGCGGTATTCCTCGATCGAGCTGACATTGGGCACCACAAAGCAGGCCGCGTGGGGCAAGAGACGCTGAATACGGTCGCGGCTGACGGCCTCGATTGTGATGGAGGCGGGCACGTCACTAGCGGGACGCAGGTTGATCCTGAGCCCGGCTTCATTGCGCAGGCGCAACAACAGCGCTTCCAGATCCGGGCGCAGGGTGGCGGGTGCTTTGCCGGTGATGGCGACAGTTACAGGCGTTTCAAAGCGGGTGAAGACAGGCATCTCGGTGCCACCTTCCAGCCGGAAGCTCAGATCCAGAAAATCCCGCGCCATATCGGAGTTGGACCGCTGCGGCGGCGATGCGGCGCGGGTCGGGAAGGTGCGAATGGGCGGCAGATCCATGGTCAGCGATGCGGATGCGCGCGACGGCGGCGTATCGGCGGGGCCACAGGCCACCACCAGCGCACAGCCCAAGAGCAGCGCTTTGGGAGTCAACGCGCCCCCTGCGCGCCGCTTACGCTGAGGCGCTCCGCTGAAGGAATAGAGTTTCAAATCCACATTTCCGTTCCGCCTCACCAGCAACCGGGAGAGGTTCCCGGCGAAAACACTGAGTATGACTAAGAATTGGGCAAAAATTTGAAGGGACCGCAAGTTCTGCCATCAAATGGCATCAGAGCGGTGGCGGGTGTCGTGAATTTACCGCAAGTGCAGCCTCTGCCGCGGATCGATTGGGAAAACCCGTGCGCTCAGCGACCGCGGCGGGCCATGAAGGCGAGGCGCTCAAACAGATGCACATCCTGTTCGTTCTTCAGGAGCGCGCCGTGGAGTTTCGGCAGTGCATTGGCACCATCCCGTTTCAGATCCTCGGGGCTCAGGTCTTCGGCAAGCAAGAGCTTCAGCCAGTCGATCACCTCTGAGGTGGAGGGTTTTTTCTTCAAGCCCTGGGTGTCGCGGATCTCGTAGAACTGCGTCAGCGCGGCGGACAGCAGGTCGGGCTTGATATTGGGGTGATGCACCTCGACGATCTTCTTCATCGTCTCGGCATCGGGGAAGCGGATGTAGTGGAAAAAGCAGCGACGCAGGAAAGCGTCGGGCAGCTCTTTTTCATTGTTGGAGGTGATGATCATCACCGGGCGGTGCTTGGCCTTGATGGTTTCGCCAGTCTCGTAGACGTGAAACTCCATCTTATCAAGTTCTTGAAGCAGGTCGTTGGGGAACTCAATATCGGCCTTGTCGATCTCGTCGATGAGCAGCACGACCTTCTCGTCTGCCTCAAAGGCCTCCCAGAGCTTGCCTTTCTTGATGTAGTTTTTCACGTCATGGACGCGTTCCTCGCCCAATTGGCTGTCACGCAGACGTGAAACCGCATCATATTCATAAAGTCCCTGCTGCGCGCGGGTGGTGGATTTCACGTTCCACTCGATCATGCGCAACCCTAGGGCGTCTGCGATCTGTTTGGCGAGTTCGGTTTTGCCTGTGCCCGGCTCCCCCTTGACCAGTAAGGGGCGCTCCAGAGTGACGGCGGCATTGACTGCCACTTTCAGGTCTTCGGTTGCCACATAGTCCTTAGTGCCCTGAAATAACATGAACTCTCCCTCCGGTTGCGCCACAGTATTGCCGAATTGGTATGCCAGGGTCCGGTATAATCACAGCGCGCAACTATTGTGTAGTGACATTCGCGGCACTTGGGATTAAACGCTGCGGCATGGGGGAGCCAGGATGCTTGGAAAATTTGAAGAGACCAAGATTATGGGCCAGACCGAAGGAGCCGAAATGAAGCAGGACGTGTTTCTGCCGGAGGACTATCGCCCGGCCGAAGACGAGCCGTTTATGAATGAACGGCAGATGGAGTATTTTCGTCGCAAGTTGTTGAATTGGAAAGCCGAGCTTTTGGATGAAAGCCGGGATACCATCGAGGGCCTGCAGGAAAACACCCGCAACATTCCAGACGTGGCAGATCGTGCAAGTGAAGAGACCGACCGGGCTCTTGAACTGCGCACACGCGACCGTCAGCGCAAGCTGGTGGCCAAGATCGACGCCGCGATCCGCCGGATCGACGAGGGGGAATATGGCTATTGTGACGTGACCGGAGAGCCGATCTCTTTGAAACGTCTCGACGCCCGCCCGATTGCCACCATGAGCCTTGAGGCCCAGGAGCGGCATGAGCGGCGCGAAAAGGTCCATCGCGACGACTAAAATTATAGTCATCCACAAGTTTATAAAGCGCCGGGTCTTTTGCTCCGGCGCTTTTTTGTTATGAGCTTGCGTTCAGCAAGCAGGCATTGGGTGCATGGATTTCAAGGATATCAGGATAACGGTCATTGGTGCCGGGATTGGGGGCCTCGCGGTTGCCTATCTGCTGCAACGTTTTGGGGCGCAGGTGACGGTGCTGGAGCAGGCCGAGGAAATATCCGAGGTTGGCGCAGGTCTGCAGGTCACGCCCAACGGGGTTGCGGTGTTGCAGGAGATGGGGCTTGCTGATGATCTGGCGTGGTGCTCGCAACGCGCCCGCGCCGTGGTGTTGCGCCATCACCGTGAGGGGCGCGAGGTGCTGCGTCTCGATCTGGATCAATACGCCCATGACTTGCGCTATTACTTTGTGCATCGCGCCGATCTGATCAATCTGCTGGCGGATGCAGTGCGCCGCTCCGGCGCGCAGGTGCGTTTGCTGCAAAAGGTAAATTCAGTGGTGCCGGGCGTACGCCCGACGGTGCAGCTGGCCAATGGGGCCAAATGCTGCGCTGATCTGGTCATCGGCGCGGATGGGCTGCACTCCCGGGTGCGGCCGGTGCTCAACGCCGCAGGGGCGCCGAAGTTTACTGGCCAAGTGGCATGGCGAGCCACGGTGCCAAACCGGTTTGATCTGCCGGCAGAAGCGCAGGTCTTTATGGGGCCGGGGCGGCATCTGGTGGCCTATCCGTTGAAAGACGGCTCTTTGGTCAATCTTGTGGCGGCTCAGGAGCGGCGGCAATGGGCGGAAGAAAGCTGGAGCCTCGGGGATGACCCCGAAAATCTGCGGCAGGCGTTCGCGATGTTCGGCGGCCTTGCGGCGGAGATGCTGGCGGATGTGCGCGATGTGAAGCTTTGGGGTCTGTTTCGCCATCCGGTGGCGCAGGTGTGGGGGCGTGACGGTGTGGCGCTCTTGGGGGATGCGGCACATCCAACGCTGCCCTTTATGGCGCAAGGGGCCAATATGGCGCTGGAAGATGCTTATGCTTTGGCGGATTGCCTGTCTGCGGCGGATGATCTGGAGGCGGGATTGGCAGCCTATCAGGCCCGTCGTCAATCGCGCGCTACCAAAGTAGTGGAGGCAGCCAATGGCAACGCTTGGAAATATCACCTGCGCGCGCCCCTGAGTTGGCCTGCTCACCAGATCTTGCGTGTGGCAGGGGCGCTCGCCCCGCAAAAAATGGTGAGCCAGTTTGACTGGATCTATCGCCATGACGAAACGGCGCGCTAATCACTCCTGAATTTGATGAGGGGTTTCGCTTTGGGCTTTGCCCAAAGCGACCAGCGCCGCGCAGGCGCGCCTGCGCGGCGCTCGGCCCAACGGGAGCGGGCGCATTTTAATGCTGTCCGCGACGGGCGGGAGGGCGCCCGCTGTGCGCGATTATTGTGTCAGAGATCCAGATCTACCCAGATCGGTACGTGATCAGAAGGTTTCTCGCGGCCGCGAATGTCTTTGTCAATCTGGCAGTCGCGCAGTAGATCCGCCGCCTGTGGTGTCAGCAGGAAATGGTCGATGCGGATGCCATCATCGCGATTCCACGCCCCTGCCTGATAGTCCCAAAAGGTATAATGGCCGGGTCCACGGGTGCGGGCGCGAAAGGCTTCGGTGAAGCCAAGGTTCACGATACGCTGAAAGGCGGCGCGGCTTTCAGGGCGGTGCAGGGCGTCCTCGCGCCAGGCTTCGGGGCGTTTGGCATCCTCTGCCTGTGGGATGATATTATAGTCACCCGCCATCAGCGCGGGCATCTCTTCTGCCATCAACTCTGCGGCGCGCGCCTTCAAGCGCTCCATCCAGCCGAGTTTATATGCATATTTACCCCCGGCAACCGGCGTGCCGTCGTCGTTCAGTTCGACCGGGTTGCCATTGGGCAGGTAGAGGCCACAGATGCGGATCGCTTGCTTACCTACCACCGTGGCTTCGATCCAGCGCGCCTGTTCGTCATTGTCATCGCCGGGGAGGCCGCGTCTCACATCCTCCAACGGCAGTTTTGACAGGATCGCCACCCCATTGAAGCTCTTCTGACCGTGGGCCTCCACGTTATAGCCGCGCTCTTCAAACATCTCACGGGGGAAGGCTTCGTCAACGGATTTGATTTCTTGCAGCACCGCGACGTCGGGCTGGGCTTCGTCAAGCCAGTCGGCCAAGGCGTTCACACGGGCCTTGATGCCGTTGATGTTGAAACTGGCGATCTTCATGGCGGCCTCCGTTCTGCGCGTCTTCCTGTCTATCGCCGAAATCCGTCAGTGCCGCAAGCAACAGCACCCCGAGGGGCAACTGCAGACCACAGAGAATCACCTGCACCGGGGCAAGCCGCAAGTTTTCCTGTGCAACCAAGGGTATACATCATTTGGTTTTGCAATATTGAGCGTGTGAATAAACCTGTGTAATTTCTGTGAATAACTTAAATAGTTTTGATGAATCAATTGGATGTTAATAAAAATTAAGGAAGAGTGAATGCGTTTAAATGTGAGGGATGTTGAAATTCTCTTGTTTTATTTTTTTGAGGTGGCAGGTTTTTAGATGTTGATTGCTCGGAAAGAAGGAGAAGTTCCGTGGTTGCACTGAGGAAATCCGTCGTAGAAGTTACCGTTGAAACGGGCGCATTTGCTGGTGAAAATGTTGGGCTCGTAAGCTCCACATGTCTCGATGGCAAACATGAAGGCGGTCACGTATCGCTTTATAGTTCCACATGTATTTCCGCCTCCGCAACGGATGCACTGGCAGGCGACGCGACCCAGATGGTGTCTTCGACCTGCATTGAAAGCTAAGCGCTCGCTTGGCTTTATTTGAATATGTCTCGTGATCCGGATTCCCCGGGTCACCGAGGCAATCTCTTTACGTCCTGAGAGGTATTCATGGGGCAGGTACTTTCTTTTTCCAATGCGCGTCTGAATAAAGCCAGAACCGGTGTGTCTGGATTATTGGAATCTTTTGGTTCATTCCGAAGAGATCCGTTGGATGTATTGTGGTTGAAAGAAAATGCAGAGCTTCTCAATGTTTTAGAAACCACAGATTGTAATATATCTGAAGGCGGTCTTGAGCCACTGCTTCCTTTTTATGAAGGCAGCCTCCGGCATCTGAATTTTTTCCGTCAGTATTACCGGTTTATTCTGTCGATCTGCCTCGATCTCGAGGATCTGGGCGTTCCCGGACAGCGGGGCGAAGTTATGGCTGAATGGATTACCAGCCAGAATGTAGGCGCGCATGAGCTGTCGGATCTGCAACGGGGAGAGGCGCGCAGGTTGCTGGCACGGCGCGGCGTTGAATTGCGCGATGTAGAGGGGCTTGATGACCGACTGCGCGCCTTTATGCGGCGCACCTCAGGCTTTGCGGTGCCAAATCGTAAGGCGGCTTATGAGCTCACGCATGTGGTGTTTTACCTCACAGAATATGGTCGTAAGCCGCTGCAACTGGAAGAACCAGAGCGTCAAAGCCTATTATTTGCCGGTTTGATTGCGTTTTTGGATCAGGATTCCGATCTTTTGGCCGAAATTTGTATTGCTCTTACGTTTTGCGATGAGCAGCCGCCGCAAGATTGGTGCCATTGGCTGGAGCGACAAACACAGCGATTTACCCTGCAATCCGTTCCGGGGCGGGTCGGTCACGATGACTACCATCCCTACCTTATGTGCAACTGGTTTCAACTTCTGGTTGGACGCACGGGTTTTTCTGATGCAGACTGTAAAGGTACGGTTGTGATTGAAGGGCCGGGGCGTCCCGGTGCGTTGCGAGGCATGTCGATGGCACTCTATACCCTGTTGGATCAAGCGCCCGGATCTTGGGCGCGGGTGCGCGAGCCGCTGCTGCAATCGCTCAGTTCCGAAGAGGGGGACGTGCTGCGTCGCGCCGAAGAAAGCACTCAAGTGTTCGAACCTTTCTTTGAGACATTCTCTCGGTTCGGCCAAGTGGGCAGCGCATGAATGCCATCACCGCAGGGGTGTTGGCGGTGTTGCTCTACACGGGGCTGATTGCTGCTGCGGATGGGATCGTAAAGATGATGGCCGGGGGATTTGCCCCGGCACAATTGTTCGCGGTCTCCGGTCTGCTGGTTGCCGGGTTTTGCGCGATTGTCAGCCGGGTGCAGGGGCACCCCGACGGATTGCGGACCACCTGCAGGCGGGCCATGATGCTGCGTTCGGCTGCGACCGTTCTGTCCTGTACGTCGTTTTATCTCGCGTTTCGCTATCTGGCCCTGGCGGAGGTTTTTGTCTTTATCGCGTTGATGCCCTTGATGGCGGCGCTGATGTCCGGGGTGATCCTGAAGGAACGCATCCGTCCTGTCGTGTGGCTGGCGCTCAGCCTTGGGGTCGTGGGTATTCTGGTGATGCGCCCGACGGTGCAGGTGGGCGGTGTCATTGGTTCGGCTCTGGCGGTGAGTGGCGTGGGCTTTGGGACGCTGTCGATCATCATGGCGCGCTATATCAGCCGCTATGACAGCAATGTCTTGGCGCAGGTGTTTTACCCCAATCTGACGCTGGGCATCGTGATGATGTGCTTTCTGCCCTTCGTCTGGCGCCCGATGGAAGGTGCGGATGTCGGGTGGATCGGAGCCTATGCCGTATTGTTGTTTGGCGCGCGCTGGCTGCTGGTTCTGGCGCTGAGACAATTGCCAGCCTACACGGTGACGCCGTTGCTCAATCTGCAATTTGTCTGGATGGCCCTGATCGGCTTGTTGTTTTTCGGCGAAGTGCCTTTTGTCTCGACCTATCTCGGGATGGCAGTGGTTGCGGCATCCGGGGTGTTTTTGATCTGGGATCAGGCGCAGGGCACGCGCAGGGTGCCGGTGGCCGCCGCAGTCGTCACGCCCAACGCCAGCCGACGCCGCGGGCGCCCTGAGGCGCGCGGCATCACCGAAGGGCGCAGTGTCCGGCGCGGTGGCGCGTGGCGGGCGGGGCGCTAAGCCCCCAGCACGCCAGCGACTACCCTCAGATTACATGGAAAAGGACGTACCGCAGCCGCAGCTGGAGGTGGCGTTGGGGTTCTCAATCGTAAAGCGCGCGCCGATCAGTTCCTCGGTGAAGTCGATCACCGCGTTTTCCAGAAAGGGCAGGGAGATTTCGTCGACGACGACTTTCTGACCCTTGCCTTCGAGCACGAGATCATCCGCCTTGGGCGTGTCGAGCGCGATTTCATACTGAAAGCCCGAGCAGCCGCCGCCTTCGACCGCGATGCGCAGGGCCTGGCCCTGATCCGCTGCGCCAATCTCGGCGAGCCGGTCAAAGGCGCGATCCGTCACTTTTGGGGGCAGTTGCATGCTGGTTTTCTCCGATGGCGTGTTGCAGCGTCAGGTCAAATATAGAAAGGTGCGCGCGAGGCGACAAGATTTGCCGGGGAAAAGAAACACATGTACGCGCCCTATGCCACCATGCCCGACCGTTCGCGCGGGCGATCCGTTTCCGAGGAAGAGAGCAGTTTTCGCTCGCCGTTCCAACGGGATCGGGACCGGATTATCCATGCCAGCGCCTTTCGGCGGCTAAAGCACAAAACACAGGTCTTTGTCGAGCACGAGGGCGACAATTACCGCACCCGTTTGACCCATTCGATCGAGGTGGCGCAGGTGGGGCGTACCATTGCGGGGGCGCTGGGGCTTAATCAGGAGCTCACCGAGGCCGTGGCGCTGGCGCATGATCTGGGTCATACGCCCTTTGGCCACACTGGCGAGGATGCGCTGCATGAGATGATGGCGCCTTACGGCGGCTTTGATCACAATGCGCAGGCGATCCGCATCGTGACCGCGCTGGAAAAACACTATGCCGAATTTGATGGGCTGAACCTCACATGGGAGACGCTGGAGGCGATTGCCAAGCACAACGGCCCCGTGGTCGGCGATCTGCCGTGGGCGCTGGCGGCCTGTAATAATGGTATTGATCTGGAGCTGCACACTCACGCCAGCGCCGAGGCGCAGGTGGCGGCCTTGGCGGATGACATCGCCTATAACCACCACGATTTGCATGACGGTCTGCGTGCGGGCCTGTTCAACGATGACGATGTGTGCAGCCTGTCGATTATTGCGCCGGCCTATGCGGAGGTGGATGCAAAATATCCGGGCCTTGATAAGAGTCGCCGCCGCCATGAGGCGCTGCGCCGGTTCTTCGGGGTGATGGTGAGCGACGTGATCGACACATCTAGGGCCAAGGTCGCCGCCTCTGGCGCGCAATCGGTCGAAGAAATCCGCGCATTGGATCATGCGGTTGTGACGTTCTCGGATGAGGTCTGGGCTCAGTTGAAAGAGCTGCGGGGATTTATGTTCACGCAGATGTACCGCGCGCCCTCGGTGATGGTGGTGCGCGAACGTGTGGCCGTGGTGGTGAAGGCGCTGTTTGCCTATTACCTTAAGAACACCATGGCGATGCCGGAGCGTTGGCACGCAGAAATCCGTAAAGCCGAGAGCGAGACGGACCGTGCGCGGATCGTCTCGGATTATATCGCCGGGATGACGGATCGCTTTGCACTGCAGCTTTATGATGAGCTGGCGCTTGGGGCGTGATTTTCTGACGTCTCTTGAGGCGGTCGGGGATGCGAGGCTCTGCCTCGCGCTCCGGGATATTTGGGGTTAGAAGAGATGGGGTGGCTGAGGGCAGGCCGTGCTAGGCGGTTGACCCTGAGCGCGCCCCTCGGTATCCGCAGAAGCTGATACCTATGGGACGCCAGATATGAACCTCTTTACCGATATCCGTACGCTTGTGATCGACAGCCTTGCGGCCATGACGGCCGAGGGGGCCCTGCCGGAGGGGCTCGATTTTGCCAATGTTGCCGTGGAGCCGCCCCGAGATGCGGCGCATGGGGATATGGCGACCAATGCGGCGATGGTTCTGGCGAAACCTGCAAAGATGAAGCCGCGCGATATTGCCGAGGCGCTGGCTGCAAAGCTCGGTCAGGATGCGCGCATCACCTCTGCCGAGGTGGCGGGGCCGGGGTTTTTGAACCTGCGGCTGGATCTGTCGGTCTGGCAGGGCGTGCTGGGCAAGGCGCTCCATGAGGGTGAGGCCTATGGCCGCTCTGACATGGGGCAGGGCAAACGGGTGAACGTGGAATATGTGTCCGCCAATCCGACAGGCCCGCTGCATGTGGGCCATACGCGGGGTGCGGTCTTTGGCGACGCCTTGGCGAGCCTTTTGGATTACGCAGGTTATGACGTCACCCGCGAATATTACATCAACGATGGCGGCGCGCAGGTCGATGTGCTCGCCCGCTCCGCCTATCTGCGCTACCTCGAGGCCCATGGCCAGAGTGTGGAATTCCCCGATGGCACCTATCCGGGGGAATACCTGAAAGACGTCGGCGCGGCGCTGAAAGAGAAGTTTGGCGATACCTTCGTTGGCCAGCCCGAGGATGTCTGGCTGGAAGAGGTGCGCGCGTTTGCCACCGAGATGATGATGGATCTGATCCGTGAGGATCTGGGCCTCTTGGGCGTGAAGATGGATGTCTTCTACTCGGAGAAATCGCTTTATGGCACCGGGCGGATCGAAGCCGCGCTGGAGAGCCTTGATGCCAAGGGCCTGATCTATGAAGGCGTGCTGGAGCCGCCGAAGGGCAAAAAGCCTGACGATTGGGAGCCCCGCGTCCAGACCCTGTTCAAATCCACCGAGCACGGCGATGATGTTGATCGCCCGGTGAAGAAATCCGATGGCGCATGGACCTATTTTGCGCCCGATATCGCCTATCACTATGACAAGGTCAGCCGTGGCTTTGACATGCTGATCGACATTTTTGGGGCCGATCATGGCGGCTATGTCAAACGGATGAAGGCGGCGGTGTCGGCGCTCTCTGATGGTCAGGTGCCGCTTGATATTAAACTCTGCCAGTTGGTGAAGCTGTTTAAGGACGGTCAGGAGTTCAAGATGTCCAAGCGGGCAGGGACCTTTGTGACCCTGCGCGATGTGGTTGATGCGGTGGGGGCGGATGTGACCCGCTTTATGCTGCTGACACGTAAGAACGATCAGGGCTTTGACTTTGATCTCGATAAGGCGCTGGAGCAGTCCAAGGACAATCCGGTCTTTTACGTGCAATACGCCAACGCGCGGATCCACTCGACCCTACGCAAAGCGCGCGAGGCGGGGATCGCCTGTGATGATGCGACACTGAACGCGGCGGATCTGGGCCAGCTTACAGATGAGGCGCAACTGTCGGTCGCGCGGAAAATCGCCGAGTGGCCGCGTCAGGTTGAGATCGCGGCGCGCACCAATGAGCCGCACCGGATTGCGTTTTTCCTCTATGATCTGGCGTCAGATCTGCACGGGCTGTACCACCTTGGCAAATCTGAAGAAAGTTTACGATTTGTTAACGAGAGCAGCGAATCGGCAACACATGCCAATTTGGCGCTGGCGCGGGCTGTTTCCATTGTCATTTCCGCCGGGCTTGGTATTCTTGGCGTCAAACCGGCGCAGGAGATGTGACACCAAAGTCACCCGAACCGCCGGATCGAGGCAGATCAAGAGACCCAAAGCGCAGATATCCCGCCCTTATTTCGGTGGTGGGGTGTCTGCGATAATCGGGCAGTGAGGCGGATATGGCATATTTTGCACAGGTGGGCGCGGGCGCTCCCTCTTCAAATGGCGATGGTGACAGCGGAGGCTCCGCTTTCGATCCGTTCTCCTCTCATCAGTATTCGCGCGCACCCGATCCGGTGCAGAGCTATCCGGCGGAGCCCGAGGCGGAGCCAGTGGCGCAGACATCCTATCCGAGCTTTGGCATCAGCCAGTCGCCGACCGTGAATGTCGGCACCTTCTCCGGTGTCGGGGGGGCGACAGGAGGAGCAAGCGCGCAAGGCGGGTATCCCGAAGCCGGTTATGACTATGTGGGCGACTATGGCGATGGCTATGGTGGCGATGAGGCCGAGCTTTTTGCGCCTCCGCCCGGTCGCAGCGAATTGGGTCGTATGGCGGCATTTCTGGGCGCTGCGGCGTCGATTGCGCTGGTGGTGAGCATCTCCATGTGGGGCTACAAGCTGATCATGCGGGATGTGTCCGGTGTACCCGTGGTGAGCGCGCTTTCTGGACCGATGCGGATTGCGCCGGAGAACCCGGGCGGTGAATTGGCCGACAATCAGGGGCTTGCGGTGAATTCGGTCGCCGCCAATGGCATCGCCGAAGATCCGGCAGACCGTCTGCAACTGGCACCCGAGGCGATTGCGCTGACCGAAGATGACCAGCCGATCCCAACCCTGACACAGGCGGCTGAGGAAGAAGCTGCGTTGGAAGCAGAATATGCCGCGCAGGATTCTGGCCTGAGTGCCACGGTTGAAGGCCCAGAAGAGGTGGCAGAGGTGTCGCCGCTGGAGCAGCGCAACAATGATATCGACGCACTTGTGGCGTCGCTCACCGAAGATGCGATCCCGCTTGAGGATTTGCGCGAAACATCTGCCTCGATCACGCAGCCCGCACCTTTGGACACCACGGATGTTGCGGCGATCACCACTGTTCCGGCAGCGGTGCGCAATGCGCCGGGTGTGCGTGAAACCCCGCGTCCGCTGGTGCGCCCGGCCCGGTTCTCGCCTGCGCCTGCATCCGGGACGGCAGCTGTGCAACCTGCGCGTGGTACCGTTGATATCGACCCCAAGAGCCTTGAAGTGGGCACGCGGTTGGCTCAGCTTGGTGCCTATGAGAGCGCCGAAGTGGCGCGCAGCGAATGGACCCGGATCAGCGCCAAGTTTGGTGAGTTCTTTGATGACAAGGCGCGGGTGGTGCAGCGCGCCGAAAGCGGTGGCCGTATTTTCTACCGTCTGCGCGCCCATGGATTTGAAGATCTGTCGGATGCACGTCGCTTCTGCTCTGCCCTTGTGGCGGGCAATGCGGATTGTATCCCTGTGACGATGCGCTGATCCAATGCGGTTTGGTGCGACGATCCTCGACGCAGAAGGTCTGCGTCTTACGGCTGATGAAAAGGCGCTGTTTCGAGAAGCAGCGCCTTTTGGCTTTATCCTCTTTGCCCGCAATATCGAGAGCGCCGATCAGGTGCGCGCGCTGTGTGATGATTTTCGCGCGGCGGCGGGGCATGACTGTCTGATCACCATTGATCAGGAAGGGGGTCGGGTGCAGCGGTTGCGCACGCCGCTTGCGCGCGAGTGGCGTCCGGCGCTGGATCATTTGGAGGCAGCCTCTGACCCCATGCGGGCGATGTATCTGCGGGCGCGGCTGATTGCGGCGGAACTGCACGACCTTGGCATCGACAGCAATTGTGCGCCGCTGGCGGATGTCGCGGGCGCGGGGACGCATCCGTTCCTGCGCAATCGCTGTTACGGGACCGATGCCGCCGATGTGGCCGCCATTGCCCGCGCCTGTGCCGAGGGGCATCTGGATGGTGGCGTGGTGCCGGTGATGAAACATATCCCCGGACATGGGCGCTCCACCATGGACAGCCACCATGATCTGCCACATGTGACGGCCCCGGTCGAGGTGCTGCGGGCCGAGGATTTTGCCGCCTTTGCGCAACTCAGGGATCTGCCGATGGCGATGACGGCACATCTGGTTTACGACGCGTTTGATCCGCGCCCGGCGACGCTCTCGCCTGTGATGATGCAGGTGATCCGGCAGGAACTGGGCTATGATGGTCTGGTGATGACGGATGACATCTCGATGAAGGCCTTGTGGGCACCTGAGCTTCAGAAACCAGGACACCGCCCGAGCCTGGGTGGGGACGAAGCGCCCTACCGGGGGGAAGGTCTGCGGCCAGACGATCCAGACATGGCGGCCGGGGCAATTGCGAGGGCATCCCTCGATGCAGGCTGCGATGTTGCGCTGTTCTGCAACTCCTCGCTGGCCGCCCGTGCTGCCGTTGTGGAGGCTGCCGGCTTGATGACTGACGCCGCACAACGGCGCGCCGAGGCCGCATTCGCCTGCCGCCAAACCCCTGCTGCGCTTGACACCGAGGCGGTGGAAGCGGAACTATCTGCCCTCATGGGCGGACAGGTATATGGCTGACGAAGACTCGCTATTTCCAGAGGACACACTGACGGTCGAGGAGCGGCTCGAAGCGGAGGCGCTGATCGTGGATGTGCAGGGCTTTGAAGGGCCGCTTGATCTGCTGCTGACGCTGTCGCGCACGCAGAAGGTCGATCTGCGCCAGATCTCTGTCTACGAGCTGGCGCGCCAGTACCTGACCTTTGTGGAAAAGGCCAAGGAGCTGCGCATCGAGCTGGCGGCCGACTATCTGGTAATGGCGGCCTGGCTGGCGTTCCTGAAATCCCGCCTGCTGCTGCCCCCGGACCCCGAAGAGGAAGGCCCCTCCGGCGAGGAACTGGCCGCACATCTGGCCTTCCAACTGGAGCGTTTGCAGGCCATGCGCGATGCGGCGGCCCGCCTGATGGCGCGTGACCGGTTGGGGCGCGATTTCTTTGCGCGGGGACAGGCCGAGGATGTGCAGCGCATCAAGACGGTGACCTACACCGCGAACCTCCTCGACCTGATGCAGGGCTATGCCCGCATCCGCACCAAGGATGAATTCCGCCCCTTTGTGATGGACCGTGACAGCGTGTTCACCATGGAAGAAGCATTAGAACGCATGCGCGGGCTGCTTGGCTTTACCGGCAGTTGGACCGATATGCTGAGCTACCTGCCGGATGGCTGGCACAGTGACCCGGTCAAGCGCCGCTCGGCCACCGCCGCGACATTCGCCGCTTCGCTGCAACTGGTGAAGGAGGGCAAGCTGGAAATCCGCCAGAGCGAGAGTTTTGCCCCGATCCAGCTGCGCAACCGGCCAGAGGAGAGTTGATTGGACGACCAGACCCAGACTGACGCGCAGCAGCCGCCGCGCCGTGACAGCGACAGCCTGTTTGATGCGCCCCCCATGGCGGAACAGGAACGCATGGTGGAGGCGGTGCTCTTCGCCAGTGCGGAGCCTGTGACGGTGCGCGATCTGATGTCGCGCATGCCGCATGGCTGCAACCCGGGCGAGGCGCTGGAGCATCTGCGCAAGCGCTATGAGGGGCGCGGTGTGCGCGTGGTGCAGGTGGGCGATACATGGGCGATGCGCACGGCGCCGGATCTTGGCTATCTGATGCAGAAGGAAACGGTGGAGAGCCGCAAGCTGTCGCGCGCCGCCATCGAGACTTTGGCGATCATCGCCTATCATCAGCCGGTGACCCGGGCCGAGATCGAAGAGATCCGCGGCGTATCGGTGTCGCGCGGCACCATCGACCAGCTTCTGGAGATGGAGTGGATTCGGCTGGGGCGGCGCAAGATGACACCGGGGCGGCCGGTGACCTTTGTGGTGACGCCGACCTTTCTGGATCACTTTGGTCTGGAAAGCGCGCGTGATCTGCCGGGGCTTAAGGAGCTGCGCGCCGCCGGGCTCTTGGAAAACCGCCCACCACCGGGCGCATTCCCCATCGGTCAGGGCGACAGCGAGGACGAACGCCGCGACGCAGAACAACCAGAGTTGTTCGACGAAGACTGATGCAAGTGCGCGATGCCAAGAAATCGCCGCACTCTGCCCCTATATGGAAGAGTGCAGTTGATATCACAGCAACCCCAGCGAGGTTTTTATGGGATTTGACCGGATCGCCAATATGGTCCTGCGCCGCCTGATCGGGCGGGCGGTGAACGCGGGCGTAAACGCCGGGATCAACGCTGTCGCCAAACGTGGCGGCGGCAAGAAATCAAGCCGTGGAGATCACCCGCCGCAGCGCGCCGAACGCACTCCAGAAGAACAGGCCGAGCGTGAGCGCATCCGTGAAGTCAGGCAGGCGCGTCGGGCACGTCGGGCGCAGCGGGATCAGTCCTGAAGGGGAGTGTGCGGCGCAGGCTGAGCGCCTCAATCGCGGCAATCGTGGTGAGCGCGGCTGATATCAGCACACAGCCTAGGATGCCGAGGGCCTGAAATCCGATCCCGCCGACAAACGGGGCTGCAAAGACGCTGAGATATGTGGTGGTGGAGTAAAGCCCCATGATGGCACCGCGCTGGCGCACATCCAGTACCGTCAGACGCGCCACCAGCAGGTTCAGCCCAAAGTGCTGGAAGATCCCCCACAGAACCGCCAGTGCAAGAAACAGCGGATAGCTGGCACCAAAGACACCCATGGCCACGTAAACAAGGCTGAGCGCGAGGAAAACCGGCGTTGTGGCCCGCGCCATGCCGATCCGGTCCAAAAGCGGGTCGAGCAGCACCGCGCCCCCAAAGCCAAGCCCATAGATCAGTGGCAACAGCCCCGCCTGACCGGTGCTGAGACCAAGGGTGACCGTGGCATGGGCGCCGGTGTAGGAATAGGTCACGTAGAAGCTGAGCATCAGCCCTACAGAGGCCAGAATGCCGCGTCCCATCCCCGGAACCCTGAGCGCGCTCAGAGGTGAGCTTGCCGATCCGCCCGGCTCGTCCAGACGTGCCAGCGGAGCGCTGAGCCCCCAGACCAGCGCACAGAGCGCCGCCAGCGCACCATAGACCATGCGCCACCCCACCAGTTCTGCGCTCCACGCAGCAAGGCTGACGCCCAGCACCAGCGACAGTGTCCAGCCGGTGAGAACCGCGCCCACCACACGCGCCTCGCGGCCCTTTGGTGCGATCACGGCGGCCATGGTGTAGATCGACGGCAGCGCGGCCCCCCCGGCGATCCCACAGAGCACCTGCGCTGCGATCAGGGCGACCAGCGTGGGGGCCAGCGCGCTCGCGATAAAGCCAAGCGTCAGCGCGGCAAGGGCCATCCGCAACAGCCGGCCTGCACCGATGCGGTCGCCTATGGGCGCGAGCATCAGCGCCGCCGCCGCCACGCCAAGCCCATAGCCGCTGGAGGCCCAGAGCACCTGCGCCGGGCTGGCCGCAAGATCCGCCCCCACCGTCTGCACCAGCGGCGACAGCAGCAGCGCGTTGGTGCCCACGATGGCAATGGCACACATCAATGTGGCGATAGAGATCCAGAGCGGCGGGGCAGAAGGTGACATGAGAGGTCTCGATTGATGTTGAATTTCATTCGGCAGTTTGGCCTAATCGGTGAAAGTCATTCTGTGAAGATGTTAAAGACCGAGAGATGGAAAAAACAGAGACCATTCGGAGCAGCTCCCGTTCCAGCCGGGGTATTGATGCCCTGGACCGAAAAATATTAGGCGCATTGAGCCGCGACGCAACCCAATCCTATGCCGCCATCAGCGAGCAGGTCGGCCTCTCGGCCCCGGCGGTGCATGAACGGGTGAAACGGTTGCGGGCGTCTGGCGCGATTAAGGCCACCGTAGCACAGATCGACGGCGCGCAGGTGGGCAAACCCATTCTCGCCTTTGTTCATGTCGATACCATCGGCTGGGGCAAGACCCGCGAGATTATTGCGCTGGAGCAATTTCCCGAAGTGGAGGAAATCCACTCCACCACCGGGGATACTTGCCTGATCATGAAGGTCCGCGTCGCAAGCCCGCATGCGCTGGAGGGGCTGTTGTCCAAGATCTACGACATTGAGGGCGTGCGCGGCACCAGCACCTATCTGACACTGTCGACAGTGTTGGAACGTGCAGCGCAGGCCGATGTCACGGCAGATCTGGAACGCGTCAGCTACCCGCGTTGATCTGGCGGTTACTCCGGTGCGCGGAAATGTTTCGACAGTTTCAGCCCCTGGCCCTGATAGTTCGAGGCAATGCCCGCGCCATAGAGCTGTTGCGGCAGTTCGGCCATGCGCTCATAAACCAGACGGCCCACCACTTGCCCGTGTTCGAGCACAAACGGCGCCTCATGGCAGCGCACCTCAAGCACCCCGCGAGAGCCAGCGCCGCCCGCTTCGGCATGGCCAAAGCCGGGGTCAAAAAAGCCCGCGTAATGCACCCGGAACTCGCCGACCATCGCAAGATAAGGCGCCATCTCAGCGGCGTATTCGGGCGGGATATGCACGGCCTCGCGGCTCACGAGGATATAAAACGCCCCCGGATCAAGGATGATCCGGCCCTTGTCGCTGCGCACTTCCTCCCAATAGTCGCGGGGGTCGTAGGCGGCGATCCGGTCGAGGTCGATCACGCCCGTGTGCGGTTTGGCGCGGTAGCCCACCAGATCGGTGCCGGGCAGGCGCAGATCGACGGAAAATCCCAGCCCATCCTCGATGACAGCCTCGCCATCCACCAGCGGGGTTTCGGCGTGCAGCTTGGCCAGAGTGGCATCGTCAAGCACCGCCTGACCGTTGCGAAAGCGGATCTGATTGAGGCGCATGCCGGGACGCGCCAGAACGGAAAACGACCGCGGGCAGATCTCGGCATAGAGCGGGCCGGAATAGCCTGCGCGAATACGGTCGAATTCTTCGCCGCCATCGGTGATGGTGCGGGTGAGAAGGTCGAGCCGCCCGGTGGAGCTTTTGGCGTTGGCCACGGCGGTGACGTCTGAGGGCAGGTCCAGCGATTCCATCAAGGGCACCACATAGACGCAGCCCTTTTCCAGCACCGCGCCATCGCTGAGGTCAATGCGGTGCATTTCAAACTCTTCAAGGCGCTCGGCCACAGTGCGGCCCTGACCCGCGAGGAACGACGCGCGCACCCGGTAAGCAACGGTGCCCAATCGCAGATCGAGGCTGGCGGGCTGGATTTGGCCCTCAATCAAGGGGGCGGCGAGTTTGATCTCCTCGCGCGCGAGCATGGTTTCGATCGTCTGGCTGGGCAAAACACCGGTCATATGCCGTTCCCCTGATGGCGTCCCTGTCCCGAGGGAGGCTGACGCATATTCTGTCGTGCCACAATATCTTTGATGCGCGTTGCGAATTCTCTTTGAAAACCAACGGCAAAGCAGGTGGCGGATACACAAACGCCCGAGCGTTGACCGCTCGGGCGTTTTGTTATGGTCGGGCTAGCAGGACTCGAACCTGCGACCTTCCGTCCCCCAGACGGACGCGCTACCAGGCTGCGCCATAGCCCGTTGTTGGAGCTTTCTACTGCTTTTTGCGGCAGGGGCAAGAGGCGAATTCGATTTTTTCACGCTTTTTCAAAGTGCCCACGGGGGGCGCGGGATTTCAAAGGTTATCGCGATGCAATGATGCCGCGCAGGGCTGTTGCAATTTCACGAAGCTCCCCTTGCTGCACAGCCGACAGCGCGTTGAGTGCGGACAGACGCTGCAACAATCCAGCCGGAAGATCACCTGTGGGGGTGTCTGAAACCTCGATCATGCGGGGGCGCGGTTGCGTGCTGCTGTTGCCCAGTTCCATATCGGAGACTGGTGCCTCGGCAACATCTGGTGCCGCGTGTTCCGCATCCATACCATCCGCAAGGTCTTGATCCGGAGCGGTAAAGTCAGATTCCGGGAGGGAGGATTGTGCGGCGGCATCGAGAGAGGTCTCGGCGTCCGCAATCGCATCATCCTGCGGCTCGTCCACTGCGGCAAAGATGTTTTCAGCATCCGCATCGGTGATGTCTGTCTCAGTGGTGTCCGAGGCAAACTCCGGAGTGTCTGTCTCGAATTCGACGGAAGGTGTCTCAGAAAGTGCGGCTGTCGCTGCCGCCATGGCCGCAGCCATTTCGGCAGCCGGATCGGAGGACGGAGCCGGTTCTGGCACTTGGACCGTTTCTTCGGGCGTCACCTCTTCTTCTGCTGTCGAGCCAAACTCGGTCTCTGCGACCTCGTCCGGGGTGTCTGAGGAGAAATCATTTTCTGCGACAGGATCTGCAGCGGGGGTCGCCTCTGTTGGCAACTCGGCACTTTCGTCAACGGGCGGTGCGTCAAAAGAGGGCGCAACCTCCTCTGTCGCCACGTCCTCGGCTGCGATCATATCTTCGGAAACCTCTGGCGCGCGCATCTCTGTCGCAGGAGCCACGTCCATGGGCTGAGATTCGGGAGTGGCCTCATCGGTGCCCAGCTCTTGCGAAACCTCGGGCAAACCCGCTGGCAACTCCTCCGACTGAGGCTCCGACTGAGGCGAGGTGGCGGTCTGTTGCTGCGGCGGCGCGGCAAAGAAATCCTGTTGATGGCTCGATGCGGGAGCGCTTGCGGCGCTTGTCGGTGCAGGTGCAGAAGCCGGGGAGGTGGCCTGTTGGATCGCTTGCGCCTGACTTGCCACATCCCGCGTGGGTGCGGGGGCATCGGGCAGATCAAAGGGCATGGCAATCTGATCGACGGCCTGTTCCTGCGGCGCGGCGGATATGGGCGCGTCGGTTGAGTGATCGTCAGCCGAAAGCTCAGACTGTGGCAGCTCCGCCGGTGCCGTTTCGCTTGGCTCGTCGGCAGAGAGGCTGGGCTGCGAGGGCTGCGCTGCACCCGAAGCCGGGGCAGGTTGAGCCGCAGGAGCGGCGCCAACGGAGGGCGCAGGCGCTTCTGGCGGGCGAGTGGACGCTGGGGCGACAGGTGTGGTCTGAGGCGCGACATCCGATTGCGGTGCAGCTGTCGGTGAGGGAGCGACAGGCGCAGCGCCCATATCCTCAAACGCGGTGGAGGGCGCATGATCTGCAATCGGTGTGTTGTCGTCTGACACAGGCCCTGTGGGTGCCACGTTTTCTGACGCCTGAGGGGCGGCGGCGGCAGGTGCCGGCGAGTCAGGCGCGGGCGATTCCACCTCATGCGAGGTGCTTGCCGGTGCATGCGCCGTATCCGATTCAGGCAATGGCGCCTCAACAGGGGCCGAAGGTGCAACGTCGGCCTGCGGCGCGTCGGCACCCGGTGCCGCAGGTGTGGGGGCCGCTTTGGGCGGTCCCGCAGGGTAGGGCGGCGGTGCGGGCGGTGCCACTTTGCGCGGCGCGTGTTCCTCTTCACTGAGGGGTTCGCGGTCTACCACTGGGCGACGCGGCTTTTCCGCCTCGGGCTCGGCGGCTGCGGGATCAACCCATTTGCTCGCCGGTTTTGCCTCAATCGGTGATTCGTCTTCTTCCTCGCCATCAAGAGGTTTGGACAAGGACTGGACGTGCTGGATGCCTTCTTCACGCAAGAGCGCCTGAGCGTCTTTGATCGACAGGCCTTTGTCGTGCAGCAGATTCTGAATGCCGCCCAAAAGCAGCATGTCGGTGGGGCGATAGTAGCGCCGCCCCCCCGCGCGTTTGACTGGCTTTACCTGCGTGAATTTGCTTTCCCAGAACCGCAGCACATGGGCCGGGACATCCAGCCATTCTGCGACTTCGCTGATGGTGCGAAAGGCGTCAGGAGACTTGGACATTGGGACGACCCTTTATTCACTGTGGCGCACAGGATTGGCGCAAATGGATGTGGCCCCGCTGATGGGGGCCAAGATTGAGACATCGAACATTATAGTCGACGACGGTTAACTCTTATTTCCGTCCGCGACGCGATCTTTCATTAGGTGAGAGGGGCGGAAGGTCAGCACCCGGCGGGGCTGGATCGGCACTTCTTCACCGGTTTTGGGATTGCGCCCGACACGCGCGGATTTATCGCGCACACTAAAGGTACCAAAGGAAGAGATCTTTACCTGTTCGCCGCGCACCAAAGCGTCGGACATATGCTGGAGCATGCTCTCCACCAGTTGCGCGCTTTCGTTGCGTGACAGGCCTACTTCGCGAAACACTGCCTCGCTCAGATCCATTCTCGTAATCGTTTTCTCTGTCATTGCCATCCCCGTTGTTTCCCAAAACAATAGGAGGTCAGGAATTTACCTGTCAATATCAATGAATTGGAAGACGCGGTTTCCCTCGCATTACCACCGCAAAACCACAGCACCCCACGCCAGACCGCCGCCAATGGCTTCGGTCACGATGAGATTACCCGGTTTGATCTGGCCACGCTCAACGCCGACGGACAAAGCCAGTGGAATGGAAGCAGCTGAGGTGTTCCCGTGATCCTGAACGGTCACGACCACCTTGTCCATGGGCAAGCCCATTTTCTTTGCAGTGCCTTGAATAATACGAATATTTGCCTGATGCGGGACAATCCAGTCCACGTCGTCGGTGCTGGCCCCGGCGCGTTCCAGCGCGGTGGTTGCAGTTGAGGCCAGTTTTTCCACCGCGTGGCGGAATACTTGATTGCCCTGCATGCGCAGATGGCCGGTGGATTGGGTGGACACACCCCCATCCACATAGAGCAAGTCCTTGTAACGACCGTCAGAATTCAGATCCGTGGCAAGGATACCGCGATCCTCTGGGGTGCCTGCGCCCTCTTGCGCCTCCAGGAGGAGCGCGCCAGCGCCATCGCCAAAAAGCACGCAGGTTGAGCGGTCGCTCCAGTCCATAATGCGCGAAAACGTCTCGGCACCGATAACCAGCACCCGGTCGGCCTGACCGGAGGCAATCAGCGCATTGGCATTGGACAGCGCATAGACAAAACCCGCGCAAACCGCCTGCACATCAAAGGCAAAGCCCTTGGTCATGCCCAGTTGCGACTGGACCATAGTCGCGGCAGAGGGGAAGGTCAGATCGGCGGTTGAGGTGGCCAGCACGATGGCGTCCACATCTTCTGCGGTGCGACCGGCGGATTTCAGCGCAGCCTCGGCTGCACGGGTCGCCATTTGCGAGGTGGTTTCACCTTCGGCGGCAAAATGGCGGCGTTCAATACCAGAGCGGGAGCGAATCCACTCGTCTGAGGTCTCCAGCGTGGCCTCGAATTCCGCGTTTTCAACAATGCGTTCGGGGAGGTAGTGCCCTGCGCCAATCACAACTGCGCGTCGCGTCATTCGTTTGCCTGCCTTCTAATTCAAACTCCCGGTCTCAGAATCGCCGGGACCGCCCGCGTCTGCGGACGTTGCGTCATCTTGGGCAAGCTCTACGGCGGATGCAACCCGGGCTGCAAGCTTTTCCGCAAATCCTTGTTCTGCAAGGAGAAACGCCAGTTTCACCGCGGCCGAAACACCGGTCGCATCGGCACCACCATGTGATTTCACAACAGTGCCATTGAGGCCAAGGAAAACGCCACCGTTCACCCGGCGTGGGTCGATCCGCTTGGAGAGGCGCGACAGCGAGGTATAGGCCAACAGCGCCGCAAGGCGCGATAGAATCGAATATTCAAAGGCTTCGCGCATCGCCGAACGCAACAGGCTGGCGGTGCCTTCGCCGGTTTTGATCGCGACATTGCCGGTAAAGCCGTCGGTCACGATCACATCGGCGATATCGCCGGGAATGTCGCTGCCCTCGACAAAGCCCACAAACTCGAAATTAGCCTTCTCCGCGTTCTGAGAGATCAGCGCATAGGCTTCTTTCAGCTCTGCGCGGCCTTTGTGCTCTTCGGTGCCGACGTTCAACAGCCCCACACGTGGGCAGGGGAGATCCATCGAGTTGCGGATATAGGAGGTGCCCATCAGGGCGTATTGCAGCAGATCCTCTGCATCGGCGCGCACATCGGCGCCCACGTCGAGCATGACGTTAAAGCCCTGCGGATTGCGCGAGGGCCAGAGAATCGCAATCGCCGGGCGGTTAACGCCCGGAAGTTTGCGCAGCCGTAGCATCGACAGCGCCATCAGCGCGCCAGTATTGCCACAGGATACCACGCCATCCGCCTCGCCAGAGCGCACGGATTCGAGGGCAGACCACATTGAGGTGCCCTTGCCATTGCGCATGACCTGACTTGGCTTGTCTTCCATCGTGACCACATCGCGTGCGTCACGAATCTCCACGCGGCCCTTCAGGGTTTTCCTGCGGGCCACAAGGGGTTCAAGCTGTTCGACAGGGCCATGGAGCAGAAACCCGATGTCGGGATTCTTGCTCGCGGATTTGGCGATGCCCGCGACCACTACGGCCGGGCCGGCATCGCCACCCATGGCGTCCACCGAAATCACGGTGCGGCGGGCATCTGCCTGCGATGGAGCGGTGTTACCCGTCATACGACTGCGTGCCTGCCTGGCATTCGTGATCCCGTTTCGACTCAGGCCGCGTCTTCGTCCAGGTCGATCTCGTCGGCCTGAGCTACGATCTCTTTGTCGTCATAGTGGCCGCAGGAGGGGCACACGTGGTGAGGACGACGCAGTTCACCGCAGTTGGAGCATTCGTTCGGGTTTGCAGCAACCAGAGCATCGTGCGCGCGGCGGTTGTTGCGGCGCGATTTGGATACTTTGTTCTGTTGGACAGCCATGTCTCAACCTTTGTCTAACTAGGGCCATCAAGCAGCAGAGCCTTCAGGCGCGTTTCATGTTTCCGTGTCAATCGGTGTGACGTCCGGTGTGACGTGCGTGTAGGCCGCAGTCTCTCCGATGTCCAACCAAAAATTCCGATGAGCGCGCGAAAATACTGCGAATCTTCGTTTGCGCAAGCGATTTCTTAGAGCTCAGCGGTCTTGAGCGCCAGTGCCAACATCAGAAGGGTGGAAATTTCCGCCTTTCACCGAAGCCACGGTCGCCTGTGCCCGATTGAGCCTTTTGTCTCAGGAGTCCTTGTCGCCGGGTTTGAGCAAATCTGCAAGCCCTGCGAAGGGGCGGGTGTCCTCATCCGTCATCGGCTGCGTGCCCGGTTCAGCATGCACATGCTGACCAAGTTCCGCGCCATCCTTGCGCGGATACTGCGGCAGATTGAGCGCAACGCTTTCCAGCATCACATCATAAGGAGAGATGACGTCACCAAGTTCGTCGATGTTATCATCTTCGCCCATCTCGACTTCGGCCTCGTCGGGGATGTCGAGCTCCGCGAGGAAGAGGCGTTGCACGTCGGTGTCGATCCGGGTTGTTACCGGCTCCAGCGTGACGACACAGGGCTGTGTTACGGTAAAGCCGAGTTTGGCCTTTAGAACCCAGTCGCGTTTGCCGCGGGCCTTGATCTCGCCTTCGAAACGCAACTTGCGCAACGCGTCAACGCCCAGCTCACTGGCAATATCCGTCAGCGCTTTGGCCTCTGGCGTCAGTGTGAACCGCGTGGGGCGGTTCTGCGGCAGATCGGCAACCCGCAGGGCGGCAGTTTCAGGTGGGGTCGAACTCACGAGTGTACTTTCATTTCTTGAACCATTAGCTCGAGTTAGGTAATCGGGACTTCAGTCTTTATCAACCCGAACGACAGGGGAAGCGCATGATTGCAAGTCCGAAGACCGTAAAATCCGCGATGCGGAGTGCGCTTCTCGTCGGCGCGTTGGTGGTGGTGACCGCCTGTACCGCCCAATATCGCAAGCATGGCTGGATTCCGGGGCCGGAACTCTTGAACGAAGTTGTGGTCGGTGTCGATACCCGCGATTCGGTTTCCGAGACCATCGGAGAGCCGACCATCGACTCGCTCGTGGATGACAGCGGTTATTACTACGTGACCTCGCGCATCAAACGCTTTGGCGCCAAGCAGCCTGAGGTGGTCTCGCGCGATCTGGTCGCGATCACCTTTGACGGGCGCGGCGTTGTCGACAGCGTTCAGCGCTACACATTGGCAGACGGTCGGGTCATCCCGCTGGAGCGCCGGGTCACCGACTCGAGCCTCGAAGACAAGACCTTCCTGCGTCAGCTGATTGGCAACCTCGGCAACTTTAATCCGGGTAGCTTCCTGCAATAAGGCCCTGCGATATCGCATGGCAGCAGTTAAATTTGGTCCGGGGGATGAATTCGTCACCCGGACTTCACATGTTTTGTGATAGCAATGCAAAGCACCCGTCGCCTCTTGGGGCGGCGCAAGCTAATGAACAAGCAGACGCGAGCAGACCATGGCCATGTCCTCCCGGTCCCAATCCCCCGACACGTTCTCCGATGCCGAAATTTTGCTGACGAAAGGGCGCTATCAGGCCCGGCTTGCGGCAACGCCTGCGGATGTCACTGCGGTTCAGGCTTTGCGGACCTTGTGTTTTCGCACTGCAGAGATTGATCGCGACGGGTTTGACGACACTTGCGCCCATGTTCTGGTCGAAGATACGCGCAACGGGGCATTGGTGTGCTGTTTCCGCATGCTGGTTCTGGAGGGCGGCGCAGAGGTCGCGCGCACTTATTCCGCACAGTATTACGATCTCTCGGGGTTGCAGGATTTTGAGGGTCGCATGGTGGAAATGGGCCGGTTCTGCATCCATCAGGGCTGGAATGACCCGGACATTTTGCGCGTTGCATGGGGGGCGATGACCACCTTTGTGGATCGTGAGAACATCCAGATGCTGTTTGGCTGTTCGTCGTTTGCCGGGACCGAGACCGAAGACTATCTGGATGCCTTTGCGATGCTGAAACATCGCCATCTGGCCCCCAAACGCTGGCTGCCCCGTGTTAAGGCACCCGATGTGTTCCGCTTTGCCGCGCGGCTGCGCCGCAAACCGGACGCCAAAAAGGCGATGCTGCGGATGCCGCCCTTGCTGCGCACCTATCTGATGATGGGCGGTTGGGTCAGCGATCACGCGGTGGTCGACCGGCATATGAACACGCTGCATGTGTTCACCGGCCTTGAAATCGGTGCCATCCCCCCCGCCCGCAAGCGCCTGCTGCGTGCTGTTGCGGGCTAGGCGCACCTTCTGCATCTCATGACACGTTGACGAAGGCAGCGGCGCGGTTTAGCTCCGCTCCTATGGCACGTATTCCTCTTTTGCAGATGTCCGGGATTTCGCTGACCTTTGGTGGCGATCCGGTGTTTTCCGACCTCGACCTCGTGGTGCAGCCCGGTGACCGGGTGGCGCTTGTGGGGCGCAATGGATCGGGTAAATCGACCCTGATGAAAGTCATGGCCGGTCTTGTGGAGGCGGATGCCGGCTCCATCGTGATCCCGCCCGGCAATTCCGTGGGCTATATGGAGCAGGACCCCAAAATGGAGGGGTTTGCGACGCTTGGGGATTTTGCCGCCTCAGAGCTGGAACCCGGCGAGCTTTATAAGGTGGAACGCGCGGGAGAGGGGCTGAAGTTCGATCCCGCCCGTCCGGTGGAGACTGCCTCTGGTGGCGAGCGCCGCCGTGCTGCGCTGGCCAAGCTTATGGCCGAAGCGCCCGAGCTAATGCTCTTGGATGAGCCGACCAACCACCTTGATATTGAAGCGATTTCTTGGCTGGAGAGCGAGCTGGCCTCGACGCGCGCCGCCTTTGTGCTGATTTCGCACGACCGGGCGTTCCTGCGCGCACTCACCCGTGCCACGCTCTGGGTGGACCGTGGTCAGGTACGCCGTCAGGACAAGGGGTTTGAGCATTTTGAAGCGTGGCGCGACAAGGTATGGGAAGACGAGGACATGCAGCGCCACAAGCTCAACCGGCTGATCAAATCCGAGAGCCGCTGGGCGGTTGAGGGGATCTCGGCCCGGCGCAAACGCAACATGGGCCGGGTGCGCGCTTTGCAGGATCTGAAATCCGAACGCGCCAGCCAGATCAAGCGGCAGGGCGCGGCGGCGATGGAACTGGAGGCGGGGCCAAAATCCGGCCGTAAGGTGATCGAGGCCGAGGGCATCGCCAAAAGCTTTGGCGACAAGCAGATCCTCAACCGGTTCTCCCTAACTGTGCAGCGCGGCGAGCGTGTGGCCTTTGTCGGCCCCAACGGGGTGGGCAAGACGACGCTGTTGAAGATGCTCTTGGGGCAGGAAACCCCGGATGGGGGCACGGTCAAACTGGGCACCAATCTGGAAATCGCCGTGTTCGACCAGACTCGCGATCAGCTCGATGGTGATTCGAGCCTGTGGGAGAACCTCACCGCCGACCCGTTGATGGGGATCTCCGGCAAGGCGGATCAGGTGATGGTGCGCGGGCAGCCCAAACATGTGGTCGGCTATCTGAAGGAGTTCCTCTTTGACGAGCGCCAAGCCCGCGCGCCGGTGCGCTCGCTTTCGGGCGGTGAAAAGGCCCGGCTGTTGTTGGCCAAACTGATGGCGCGCTCGTCGAATATGCTGGTGCTGGACGAGCCGACCAACGATCTAGACGTGGAGACGCTGGATCTGCTGCAGGAGCTTCTGGACGCCTATGACGGCACCGTGCTGCTGGTCAGCCACGATCGCGATTTTCTGGATCGTGTGGCGACCACGACGGTGGCGATGGAAGGTCAGGGGCAGGCCACGGCCTATGCGGGCGGATGGAGCGATTATCTCGCACAGCGCGCGCCGGTTGAGGGACCCGAAAAGGTCGAAAAAACAAAAGCCTCTAAGCCGAAGCCAAAAGCCGAATCGCCAAAAGAGGCGCTCAGTTTCAAGGAAAAGCACCGGCTTGAGGCGTTGCCCGACGAGATTGACCGGCTGGAAAAGGAGATCGCCAAGCTCGAAGAGCTGATGGCAGATCCAGAGCTGTTCACGCGCGAACCGGTGAAGTTCAAGAAAGCCACTGAGGCGCTTGTGGAGCGACAGGAAAAACTGGCCGCATCCGAAGAGGAATGGCTACTCTTGGAAGAAAAAGCCGCCGGATGAGGTGTTTCGCTTCGGGCTTTGCCCGAAGCGACCAGCGCCGCGCGCCCCTGCGGGGTGCGCGGCGCTCGGCCCAATGGGATCGATCCGTCCCTTTGGGGGCGGTGAGGACGGGCGGGAGGGCTCCCGCCGTTGACACCTGGGAGTCAACGCATCCGCAGCGCGCCGTCGAGGCGGATCACCTCGCCATTCAGATAGCCCATTTCGACGATGAACCCGGCCAGGCGCGCGTATTCCTCCGGCTGCCCCAGCCGGGCAGGGTTTGGCACATCGGCGGCAAGCTGGGCTTGTGCCTCTTCGGGCAGGCCCGCTAGCATCGGCGTCATGAAAATTCCCGGCGCAATCGCCATCACCCGAATCCCTGAAGAAGCGAGATCTCGTGCCATGGGCAGGGTCATGCCCACGATACCACCCTTGGACGCCGCATAGGCCGCTTGGCCCTTCTGACCATCAAAAGCGGCGATCGAAGCGGTGTTGATGATGACGCCTCGCGCGCCATCTGCTTCGGGGCTGTTTTTTGCAATCTCTGCCGCCGCCAGACGCGAAACGTTAAAACTCCCCACCAGATTGATATCGACGGTTTTCTGAAACGCACCAAGGGGATGCGGGCCGTCACGGCCAACTGTCTTGATCGCGTGAGCGATGCCGGCGCAGTTTACGGCCGCGCTCAAGCCGCCCATTTTCTCCACCGCCAGCGCGATTGCAGCTTCAACACTGTCTTCGCTGGTCACATCGGTTTCAGCAAAATGCGCACCGATGCTTTCAGCGATTTTCTGACCACGATCAACGTCCCGGTCCAGAATGGTCACCTCAGCACCTGCGTTGCGGAAATGGCGAGCGGTGGCCTCCCCAAGACCGGATGCGCCGCCAGTGACCACGGCGCGTGTGGTTGCGAGTTTCATCTGTCCCGCTCCTCCCATGAAATGAACACATGTTCAAATAATCATGGCAGGCCGAAGCTGTCTAGTGCGGTCATTCCCCCTGAGGCGAGAGTCAGGCCCCCATCAGGTTCAGATCGATCGACGCCAGAGGCGCCAAACGCCGTCCCATCGGAGGCCAATAGAGCCATGTTCCCCCCAGACGTTCTAGGCGCGCGCCAGTCCCCAGTTTGAACCGTGCAAGCCCGCTGGCATCCTCAGTATTAATCACGCCTAGATCGAGCTGGCGAATGCCCTTAGAGGCAAGCCACTCCATCGCGTTCCAAATCAATAGGTTATGCGCCGACAGACCCCGCCCGCGATCCGTACTATGCGCGATATGATAGGTTGCCCCATCGCCATGGGTGAGCACCAGAATGCCTGCAACCGTCTCGCGCCCCTCATGCGCCTCAAACAGTTTGGCCGCGCCGCGATTGGCCTCGCCATAGGCCAGTGTCAGGGCGGTGGGCCAGCTGCGATAGCGTCGCCGTTTCTGTTGCGCGGCATCGGCGCGCAGCAGCCAGTGATCGGGGACCATCGGCATGTTCTGCCGGGTGATGCGCAAAGCTTGTGTCTCCGCGTGTGAGAGCCGATTGCGCCATTTCTGCTCCAGCCCGCTGCGTCGCAGAGTACGATCAGGGTGGATATCAACCACGCCAACACTGGCCGGAGTCATCAGGGGCAGCGCCCCAAGACGTGCAAGCTCGGGTACCGGGCGTTCCGGCGATAAAATCACAGGCGTGCGCCGCAGCCCTTCTTCTTGCAGGATTTCCAGCAGGCGTGCGGGTTTGTGAAGCTCTGCGCGATTGATCATCGCAACCGGAAGGCCCCAAACTTTCCGCCGCAATACGAGCATATCCTGCATGCGGTCCAGACGCATCGGGCGTTGTCCCAACATCTGCAGAGCACGCGAAAACTCGGTCGATTGCGGGAGTGCGCGGATGGTTTCTGTACGCTTCAAGGTGCGGGGCATGACAGCTGCGGAGCCAAGATCAAACATGACGCCATTAACAGGATTGAAACCTAATTCATGGTTAATGAAACCATGAAAAGGACCGTTAAAATCTACGGAAAAACCGCCCCCGGCGCGCGTATGACAAAATGCGCGGCGCTGTTGATCGCCACGGCGCTGTCAATTCCAACCTTTATCATACTGACGTTGATCGATTTCGCCTTCCTGTAGCACGAAATCGCAAGGCTCATTCTTCTAACCCCAAATATCCTGGGGTGAATTGGCCGTAGGCCAAGAGGGGCAACGCCCCTCCTGACAGCTCTTGATCTGCGCTAGGCGCTCAGCCGTCGAGCTGCACCAGCGCGTGGCGCTTTTTGCCCGCAGAGAGCTTGATCGGCGACGCAAGCGCTGCCGCGTCGATCATCAAACCCGCATCCGTAAGCGGTGCATCATCGAGCCTTGCGCCATTCTCAGAGATCAGCCGCTTGGCTTCCTTGCCGGATTTGGCCAGACCTGATTTTACAATGATCTGCACGATCGACATACCCTCGCCCAGCTCTGCAGCCGAGAGCGACAGGGTCGGAAGATCATCGCCCACGCCGCCTTTCTCGAACACTTCGCGCGCGGTGGCCTCTGCGGCTTTGGCGGCTTCGGCCCCGTGCAGGAGCGACGTCACCTCATTGGCAAGAATGATCTTGCCCTCGTTGATCTCAGACCCTTGAAGCGCGCCCAGACGGTCGCATTCCGCAACCGGCAGCTCGGTATAGAGTTTCAGGAACCGCCCCACATCGGCGTCCGTGGTGTTGCGCCAGAACTGCCAGAACTCATAAGGGCTCAGCATTTCGTCATTGAGCCAGATCGCGCCACCTTGCGATTTGCCCATCTTGCGCCCGTCCGAGGTGGTCAGAAGCGGCGAGGTCAGGCCAAAAATCTCGTGATCCAGCACCCGGCGGGTGAGGTCGATCCCGTTGACGATATTGCCCCATTGGTCCGAGCCGCCCATCTGCAGAACGCAGCCGTAGCGGCGGTTTAGCTCAAGGAAGTCATAAGCCTGCAGGATCATGTAGTTGAATTCGAGGAAGGACAGCGACTGTTCGCGATCAAGGCGCGATTTCACGCTCTCGAAGGACAGCATCCGGTTCACCGAGAAATGCCGGCCGATGTCGCGCAGGAACTCAAGGTAATTGAGCCCATCCAGCCACTCGGCGTTGTTGAGCATCATCGCGCCAGTCTCGCCGTAGTCGAGGTATTTGGCAAATACCTTCTGCATGCCGGCGATATTGGCGTCGATCTGCTCGGGCCCCAACAGAGGGCGTTCGTCCGAGCGGAACGAAGGATCGCCGACCTTGGTGGTGCCGCCGCCCATCAGGGTGATCGGGCGATGACCGGTTTTTTGCAACCAGCGCAGCATCATAATGTTCAGAAGGTGACCCACATGCAGCGACTGTGCTGTGGCGTCATAGCCGATGTATGCCGTCTGCGTACCGCTCACCAGCGCCTCATCGAGACCCTGATAATCGGTGCAGTCCGCCAGGAACCCGCGTTCCATCATGATGGCGATGAAGTCCGATTTCGGATGGTAGGTCATAGCATGCCTCGGCTTTTGAATATGCAAGCGGCTGTATAAATCGCATCGCAACCGGTTGGAACCTGTTTTCGGGACAAATTGCGCGGTGTAATATGTCTGCCAACGGGCGGTACGGCCCGGTTTTGCAAGGAAGTGTGCAGAGATGAGCAGAGCCATATCCAAGTCAGGCCCGGTGCGGGCGCTGGGGGCGATGAGCGGGACATCGCTCGATGGGGTGGATGTTGCGGTCCTGGAGACCGACGGACAGGCGATTTTCGGCTTTGGCGAGACGGGCTATCGCGCCTATTCAAGCGCGGAACGTGAGGCGCTGCGAGCGGCCCTCGGCCAATGGAGTGGCGATGCGGTAACGGCTGCGGCACGGGTGGTTGAGGCCGCGCATATCGAGGTGATGAAGGATCATCTGGATGTGGATCTGATCGGATTTCACGGCCAGACGGTCGCACATGCGCCGCGTTTGCAGGGCACGCTTCAGGTGGGCGACGGTGGCATTCTGGCAGAGGCACTGGAGCGACCGGTGGTTTGGGATTTCCGCACTGATGATGTCAGTATGGGCGGCGAGGGCGCACCGCTGGCGCCGTTCTTCCACCACGCCTGCGCACGCTACATTGGCGCAACGGAGCCGTTGTGTTTTCTGAACCTCGGGGGTGTCGGCAATCTCACCTATGTTGATCCGCGGGTGGAGCGCCCCGAGGATGCGGGTGCCTTGCTGGCGTTTGACACAGGGCCTGCCAATGCGCCGATCAATGATTTCCTGCAGGCGCGTCTTGGCCTTCAGATGGATGAAGGCGGCAAGGTGGCCAGTGAAGGTGTGGTCGAGAATGGCGCGCTGGAGCTGTTTCTGGCAGAACCCTATTTCTCAAGGATGCCGCCGAAGTCTCTGGACCGAAATGATTTTCCGGAAATGATTGGTCTTGTGACCGAGTTGAGCAATGCGGATGCCACTGCTACACTTACGGCCATGTGCGCCGCTGCGGTGGCGCAGGGGATGGAGCATTGCCCTGTGGCCCCTGCAAAGGTGCTGGTCACCGGTGGGGGGCGGCATAACCCGGTGCTGATGGAAATGCTCAGCGTGTCGCTGGATTGCCCGGTGGAACCAGTGGAGGCCGTCGGGCTGGATGGCGATATGCTGGAGGCACAGGCTTTTGCCTATCTGGCGGTGCGGGTGGCGCGGGGCATGGCAACCTCTGCACCCCGCACAACCGGCGTGCGCGCCTGTGTCGGCGGCGGCATTGTGACGGTGCCCGAGGGTTGGACTGCGCGCGCCAGTTAATGTGTTTCTCAAGGACGGGGAGGCTCCCGCCCGTCGCGGGCCGCATATGAAATGCACCCGCTCCCGTTGGGCCGAGCGCCGCGCAGCCGGAACGGCTGCGCGGCGCGGGTCGCTTCGGGCTTTGCCCGAAGCGAAATACCTCAGGCGTGGTTAGTTGCGTGGAATGTCAAAGCCTTCCGGCGCGAGGGTGAAGCCGGAAAACTCAAACCCCGGCGACACCGTGCAGCTGACCAATGTCCACGCGCCAGTGCTGCGTGCGGCTTGCCAGTGATCTTTGGGAACAATCACCTGCGGGCGGCCCTCACGCAGGTTTGGGGTCAGCAGGTGATCGCTGGCCGGGCCTTGGTCGGTCTCTGAAAGGGAGAGGATGAGCGGCGCCCCTGCGTGATAGAGCCAGATTTCCGTGGCATCGACCCGGTGCCAGTGGCTGCGCTCGCCCGCGCCAAGCAGGAAGTAGATACAGGTGCCACAGGGCCGAGATGAGGGACGATGGGGGTCTTCGCCGGTGTCCTCAACCCAGGTCTGGCGGTACCAGCCGCCCTCGGGGTGGCGTTCCAGTCCAAGGATCTGGATAATCTCATCTGCGCTCATGTCCTGCGTCATGCACTATGGCTCCGGAGTTGGTGTGATTGCGGGTGGTAATTCAGGTGGGGCGGCATATGTTTGGCCCATGACCCTCGATATCCCGTTTGACAATACATATGCGCAACTTGCGCCCGAGTTCTACAGCCGGCAGGCCCCAACCCCGGTAAAGGCCCCTCGGCTCATCGCCTTCAATGACGCGCTTGCCGCCCGGTTGGGGATCACCCGCGGGCGCGATGAGGAACTGGCCGACATCTTTGGCGGCAATGTGGTGCCTGAGGGGGCTGATCCGTTGGCGCAGCTTTATGCGGGGCATCAGTTTGGCAGTTACAACCCGCAGCTTGGCGATGGGCGCGCGGTGCTTTTGGGCGAGGTTGTGGGCACCGATGGCATTCGCCGTGATATCCAGCTCAAGGGCTCCGGTCCCACGCCTTATTCGCGCAATGGCGACGGGCGCGCTTGGCTCGGCCCGGTTCTGCGGGAATATGTGGTCTCTGAGGCCATGCACGCGCTGGGTATCCCGACCACGCGGGCGCTGGCAGCCGTGGCAACGGGCGAGACGGTCTGGCGCGAGGGGGGCTTGCCCGGGGCGGTTCTGACCCGTGTGGCGCGGAGCCATCTGCGCGTGGGCACCTTTCAGATCTTTGCCGCGCGCGGCCATCAAGAGGCGCTGCGGACCCTCACGGACTACGCTATTGCGCGCCACTACCCGGAGGCGCAGGGGCCAATGGGGCTGTTGCGGGCGGTGCGGGATGCACAGGTAGAGCTGATCTCCGCGTGGATGGGCGTGGGGTTCATTCATGGGGTGATGAATACGGATAACTCCTCCATCGCAGGGGAAACCATCGATTATGGTCCATGCGCCTTTATGGACGTCTATCATCCAAACCGGGTGTTTTCTTCGATTGATCGCACCGGGCGTTATGCCTATGCGAACCAGCCGCAGATCGCGGTCTGGAACCTCGCGCAACTCGCCACGGCGCTGATTCAGCTGGAGGACGATCCCGAAAGCGTGCTCGATGAAGCAACCGAAATCGTCCACGCTATGCCGGATCTGTTGCAAGAAGCATGGCTGCGCCAGTTCTGTGCAAAGATCGGCATCGGCACTGTCGCTGAGGGCGATTTGGAATTGGTGAGCGATCTGCTGCAAGTGATGGCGCAAGGGCAGGCCGATTTCACCAATAGCTTCCGCGCGCTTTTTGAGGGAAATGCCCGCGATCAGTTTCTTGAGCCTGCAAGCTTTGATGCGTGGGAGGCGCGCTGGAAAGAGCGTATACAACGCGAAACTGATGCCCAAGCGCGAATGGCGCGTGCCAACCCGGTTCTGATCCCGCGCAACCACCGGATCGAGCAGATGATCGCCTCGGCGGTGGCAGGTGATTATGCACCGTTTGAGCGTCTGATGACCGCATTGGCGGCGCCGTTTGAGACCAGCGAAGAATTTGCCGATCTGCGCCGCCCCCCTGCGGAGGATGAGGTTGTACAGGCGACGTTCTGCGGCACCTGAGCAGAAGGGTCTGCCCTGCCAAGGCAAGAGGTTTTGCGCCGCGTTCCGCGTCGCCCGGGGGCGCAGGCCGCGCCTTTGGCGCGGCCTGCGCGGCCCAACGCTTTTGTTGGCGCTTTAGCGCCTGTGAAAGGGGCGGGAGAATGCCCGGGAGGGAGGCTCAAGATCCACGGATCTTGAGCCTGCGCGCCGTAGGCGCGCTGTTCGAAAGGGCGCTTCGATCAGGATTTACGCCGCCGCCCGCCACCGCCCGCGGAGTTCCGGGCTTCGCCACCACCGGGCTGCCCTTCGGATTTGCCACCGCCAAAGCGACGACGCCCACCACCGGGTTTGCCGCTGCCTTTGCCACGGCCACCACCGCCGCCGGGGCGACCACGTCCGCCACCACGCGCGGGTTTGGCGGCCGGATCGGGCAGTTCTTCCCAGGCGCGGCCCGAGGCCACAGGAATGGTGATGCCCATGGTTTTCTGGATCGCTTTCAGATCGCCGATCTCATCGGGGGCACAGAAGGCCACGGCCTGACCATCCTTGCCCGCGCGCGCGGTGCGGCCGATCCGGTGCACATAGGCATCCGGCACATTGGGCAGCTCGTAGTTATAGACGTATTTCACATCCGGAATATCCAGCCCGCGTGCCGCCACATCCGTCGCCACCAGAACGGTGATCTCGCCTGACTTAAAGGCCTTCAACGCCCGTTCGCGCTGGCCCTGGCTTTTGTTACCGTGGATCGCGGCGGCCTTGAAGCCTGCCTTGTCCAGCACCTTCATCAGCTTTTCCATGCCGTGTTTGGTGCGGCCAAAGACCAGCGTACGCTCGCCATCATGTTTGGCCAGCAACTCCTTCAGAAGGCTGAGTTTCTCTGCCTTGGCAATGAAATGCACGGACTGTGTCACCTTGGCGGCGGGCTTGCCCGGAGGGGTCACCTCAATGCGCACGGGACTCTTGAGATAGGCATTTGCGATCTCGTTCATCTGCTTGGGCATCGTGGCCGAGAACAGCATGGTCTGGCGCTTTTCGGGCAGAAGCGCTGCGATCTTGCGCAGGGCATGGATAAAGCCCAGATCCAGCATCTGGTCGGCCTCGTCCAGAACCAGAAAGTCACAAGATCCCAGATCCAGCGCCTTGCGGTCGAGAATATCCAAGAGACGTCCGGGCGTGGCGACCAGAATGTCGGTGCCACGGGACAATCGGTTGATCTGCGGATTGATGGAGACACCGCCAACCACCAGCCCGGTCTTGAGCGGGCTGCCTTCGGTGAGGCCACGCAGGGTTTCAGCGATCTGGTTTGCAAGCTCGCGCGTCGGGGCAAGGATCAAACCGCGCACGGTCCCGGCGGCGGGCTTTTGGCCATATTCCAGCATCTGCGCCACCAGCGGCACGCCAAAGGCCGCGGTCTTGCCGGTGCCGGTCTGGGCGAGACCCAGTACATCCTGACCGTTCAGAGCATGCGGGATCGCGCGCGCCTGAATGGGGGTGGGGGTGTTAAAACCCATGGCTTCCATGCGGGTGTGCAGGTGCTTGGGCAGATCCATCGTGGAAAATTCAGTCATTCAAAGTCCTCTCAACAGCTGCCGCCCGCAGGCGCACAGCCGTTTCGGGGGCAGGCGTTTAGCCGTACCTCCCGATCATTCAGTGGGGCGGAGACCTCAGACCCAGACGGCCGCATGCCGTTCGGTCGATCTGCCGCAACTAGCCCCACGCGTGATCTTGGAACCATGGCATCCCCGACAAGATCCGTTGCAAACTGCCCATTCAACGCCTGCTAACATCAGCAAGTGCAAGGGACAGGGGCGGGCCAAACCATTGATGGGCTGGCGGCGCTGCGGATCTCTGCTCACGCGGCAGAGGGTGTGCCTGAGGCGCAAATGGCGTGGCGCGGCACAAATGTCAATGGTGGGGGCGGCAAGTTGGCTGTTTGCGATGTGGCTTGCATTCGCTAAAAAGAAGCGCCAAGCAAGGGACCCCGCAGTGAACGACAGGGACGTAACAGGCATGACAGATACGATTATCTCCCGCTGCGAGGCCCGCGGCCTGCGTATGACCGCGCCGCGGCGCACCATTGCCCGCGTCCTGCAGGAAAGCGACGACCACCCGGATGTGGAAGAATTGCATGCCCGCGCCAATGCACAGGATTCCGGGATTTCTTTGGCGACGGTCTATCGCACCGTCAAACTTTTTGAAGAATCAGGTATTCTTGAACGGCTTGAGTTCGGCGATGGGCGTGCGCGCTATGAGGATGCAGACCGCGATCATCATGACCATTTGATCGATCTCAACAGCGGTGAAGTGATCGAATTCTGCGATCCGGAAATCGAAGAACTGCAGGAAAAAATCGCCAAAAAGCTGGGTTATCAGCTCAAGGGCCACAAGCTCGAACTCTATGGCGTGCCACTCAAAAAGAACGGCTGAACCGCGTCAGGCTGGCTTTATCTCCATGACAATCCATATCCCGCAGGTGGATGACCTATCAGCGTTGTGAATGCATGGCGTCACAACTTCTGCTGATGCGGGCATGATTTGGGCCTTGCGTCATGCGGTCGCATCGCGCGATGGCTGGCAAAATTTCCGAGCTTTCGCCAAGGACGCGCGCCCCATGGATAATGTCAAAGGTATTGTGCTGCTGCTGATCGCGATGGTTGGCTTTACCATCGAGGATCTGTTCATCAAGCAACTCTCCGGCAGCCTCGCTGTGGGCCAGATCCTCTTGTTCATCGGTCTTGGCGCGGGTGTTGTGTTCTTTGTCGCATTGCGCTTGCAAAAACAGAGTCTCTGGAGCCGCGATGCATGGCAGCCGATGCCTGTGTTGCGCGCCTTGGCGGAAGGGGGCGCTGCGATGAGCTTTGCCACCGCGCTGGCCTTGGTCGACATCTCGGTGGTGGCGGCGGTGTTTCAGGCGACGCCGTTGGCGATCACCATGGGCGCGGCCCTGTTTCTGGGGGAACAAGTGGGCTGGCGCCGGTGGAGTGCGATTTTTGTGGGCTTTATCGGTGTTTTGATCATCATCCGTCCGGGTTTGGCAGGGTTCGAGCCCAACGCGCTGTTGGTGCTGGTTTCGGTGCTCTGCGTGGCTGCGCGTGATCTGATGACCCGCCGGATGCCCGCAAGCATTCCGTCTTCTGTGGTGAGCGTTCAGGCCTATCTTGCGGTTGTCGTCGCGGGCGGAGCGATGCTGTTGTTGACACCACAGACAATGGTTGCGCCGACCTCTTTTGAGTGGGGGATGCTCGCAGGGGGTACGATCTTTGGGGTGGTGGCTTATTATGGCATCGTCACAGCGACGCGGATTGCCGACGCGGCGGTCATCACACCGTTTCGCTATTCGCGTCTGGTGTTTTCAATGATTGGCGGCGCGATTGTGTTTTCCGAGCGCCCCGATGCGATGACGCTGCTGGGATCGGCGCTGATCATTGCCACCGGGCTTTATACCTTTGTGCGTGAACGCCGTCTGGCCCGTCGGGCCGCGCGGATGGCGGTACAGCCCGCCTGATCTCAGGCGGTGGCGGCTGTTAGCCGCCCGCGTGCGGTTGCAACACCGAACACCATGCAGAGGGTGGTGAGCAGGAAATATACCGCGATCCCATAGCCTTGCTTGTCAAAATTGATGCCAAGGTCGATCAGCAGCCCGGTCAGGCCCGGCCCGACGGCGGTGCCAAAGACCATGACCGCCATCACCAGTGACTTGATCGCGCCAATACTGCGGGTGCCGTAGACTTCGGCCCAGAACGAACTTGGCAGTACCGAATGCGCCCCGACCGAGGCCGCCATGCAGAGGAACCCCGCAGCCATGCCCACGCCGCTGGAGACGGTGGCAAAGATGATGAAGGCCGCGACCAGGGGCAGCTGATAAAGCGGCATCAGCCGTGTTGCGCCCCAGCGATCCAGCGCCCAGCCCGCCACCAGCATTGAGACGACCGACATCACGGTAAAAAAGGGGAAATACGCCACCAGTTCCAACAGGGTCCAGCCTTTGGTAGTAGCAAAATGAAGCTGGTGAAAGAAGAATGCCGTTGTGAAGGCCGCAGGTCCCAGAATGGATGGCACCATCAACCAGAACACCGGAGAGCGCAGAGCCTCCCAGCGCGTCCAGTGGCGGTTGTCCATGCCAGTGCTGCTGACATCCTCTGAGGAGGATTGCGGCGTGCGTTCCTGCGAGAGCAACCGCACCAACACAGGTGCGCCCATAAGGCAAACGGCAGCGCTGACGAGCCAGAGCGTGCGCCAGTCCAGTATCGTCATCAGTGCCACAAAGATCAGTGGCAAGAGGGCCTGCCCAAGGGCAACGCCAAGTGCCGCAATCGACAGCGCCCGTCCGCGCGTGGCGACAAACCACCGCGCCATGGCGACGATCGCCAGATGGGTGCTCATGCCCTGACCAAAGAACCGCAGAGCGAATATCGACAGCGGCAAGACCCAGTAGTTGTGATTGAGCGCCATCAGCACGCAGGCCGCCGCCAGCCCACAGAGCACGAGGGCACCGAGCTGACGCACCCGCAAAATGTCCGAGAGGCCCCCCGCCGCCACCATCAACAGAGCCGAGGCCGTAGTTCCCACCATATAAAGCCCGCCCCAGCCCGCATGGCTGAGACCAAACTCCGTCTGGATCTGCCCGGCAAAGATCGAAATGAAAAAGGTCTGCCCAAAGCTCGACAGAAAGGTCAGCAGCACACCCGCCGAAAGATAGGGCGCGTTGCTGAGGAGAAATTCGTGGAATCGGATGGGTTTGGACATGCGCGTATGCTTGATCTGTTAAGAATTGCACGCAAGGGTGAGCGCTACCATCGTGATGCTTCACGCCGCTGCCGCGTCATTTTTGTCGCGGCGTGAGGTGAGGGCAGCGAGGGCAGTGGAGAAAATTTCCCAATGTTAGGGTTAAACCTCTCGAATAACGACCGTTAGCGATAACGCCTCAGGTTTACTTTTTACACGGGCTTGCTATGACCGGGGGCAAATCGTGTCACAGTGAGGGACCATTTGCGATGAGCACCATTATCGACATTCACGCCCGCGAGATCCTCGACAGCCGGGGCAACCCCACCGTCGAAGTCGATGTCGTTCTCGAAGACGGCACCATGGGCCGCGCGGCGGTGCCGTCTGGCGCATCGACCGGTGCCTATGAGGCGGTGGAAAAGCGCGACGGCGACAAGTCCCGTTACATGGGCAAGGGCGTCCTTGAGGCGGTTGCAGCCGTCAATGGCGAGATCGCCGATGAGCTGGTGGGCTTTGATGCCACCGAGCAGGTCTCCATCGACCGCGCGATGATCGAACTCGACGGCACCGACAACAAGAGCCGTCTGGGCGCAAACGCCATCCTCGGCGTGTCGCTGGCGGTGGCCAAGGCGGCGGCGGATTTCACCACCCAGCCGCTCTATCGCTATGTCGGCGGTGCGGCGGCACGGGTTCTGCCGGTGCCGATGATGAACATCATCAACGGTGGCGAGCATGCGGATAACCCGATCGATATTCAGGAATTCATGATCATGCCGGTCGCTGCGGAAAACATCCGCGACGCGGTCCGCATGGGCTCTGAAGTGTTCCACACCCTGAAAAAAGAGCTGTCGGCGGCGGGTCTGTCCACCGGGATCGGCGATGAGGGTGGCTTTGCCCCCAACATTGCCTCCACCCGTGAAGCACTTGATTTCATTCTGAAGTCCATCGAGAAGGCGGGTTACAAGCCCGGCGAGGAGATCTACCTCGCGCTCGATTGTGCAGCCACTGAGTACTACAAAGACGGCAAATACGTCCTGTCGGGCGAGGGCAAGACCCTGACCTCGGAAGAAAACGCCGCCTATCTGGCCGCTCTGGTCAATGACTACCCGATCATCTCGATCGAGGACGGCATGTCCGAGGATGACTGGGACGGCTGGAAGGCGTTGACCGACCAGATTGGCGATAAGGTGCAGTTGGTGGGCGACGATCTGTTCGTGACCAACCCGGTGCGTCTGGCAGAAGGCATCGAGCGCGGCTGTGCCAACTCCATGCTGGTGAAGGTGAACCAGATCGGCTCGCTCACCGAGACCCTGCAAGCAGTCGATATGGCGCATCGCGCGCGCTATACCAATGTGATGTCGCACCGCTCTGGCGAGACCGAGGACGCCACCATCGCTGACCTCGCCGTCGCGACCAACTGCGGTCAGATCAAAACCGGCTCGCTGGCGCGTTCTGACCGGCTCGCGAAATACAACCAGCTGATCCGTATCGAGGAAACCCTCGGCGAGATCGCGGAATATGCGGGGCGTTCGATCCTCAAGGGCTGATTTTTACGCACTTCTTTGATGGCAGGCGCCCCGGAGAGATCCGGGGCGTTTTGCATTTGGCGCATGGGTTGTGCAAGCGCGGACAGCGCCTTAGTCATGGGGAGATTGGATACAAAATACTCGGATGCGCGCTATGACATTTGCCCCAACCTTGCCGGATGGCATCACCGACCTGCCCGTGGGAAAGCTGGCGTCCGTTGTGACCTATCTGGAGATGAAAGTGCGCCCAAAGCCGCGTAAGAGCGCACCGCAGCCAGATCTGACGTTGGCGTTGCATGATGCGCCTTCTGTGGCGTGGTATCGTGGTCTCTACCGCCTTGTGGGCGAGGATTACCTGTGGTTTTCACGCCTGCTTTGGGAAGAGGCGGACCTTGCGGCGCATCTGAAATCGGATGCGGTCGAGGTTTGGTCGGTGCAAAAACAGGGCGAGGATCTGGGCCTGTTGGAACTGGAGTGGATGGCGAACGGGGATTGCGAATTGTCGTTCTTTGGCCTGTCCGCAGATCTGATCGGTGGCGGTGTGGGGCGCTGGCTGATGGAACATGCCATCGCGCGTGCATTTTCCCGCGATATCAACCGCTTCTTTGTGCATACCTGTACGCTCGACAGTCCGCAGGCGCTAGGGTTTTATACGCGCTCGGGGTTTGTGCCTTATGGGCGCGCTGTTGAAATTGCGGATGATCCACGGATTTCAGGTCTGATCCCAGAGGCGCGCGCCCCGCATATCCCTCTGATCAAGGTGTGAGGTGAGGGGGCGAGGGGCCAGCCCCTCGCGCTCCCCGAGATATTTATAAGAAGTTGAAAAGGCGGCGGCGTTGATCAGAGCGCGCGGCTCATGAGAATGTAACGCTCGCGGGCGCTGAAGCGGGCGCGGGTGTAGAGTTTGATTGCGGGTTCATTGTCGCGATCAACCTCGAGGTGCAGGGCGCGCACGCCTGCCTCTGCAAGGGTGCGGGGCAGGGCATGAAGCACCTCCGTGGCGATGCCGCGTCCGCGCACGGCGGGGCGAATGAAGAACTCATCAATCATCCCATCGAGGCCGCCAAACTCCACCGACCATGTGAAGGTCACAATGATGTAGCCGATAGGCGCACGCACCGGGCCGATCAGGTAGATTGCGCCATAGGGGATCCCTTCGAGGAGCGGTAGCAGCGCGCCGCGCCGTTGCTCATCCGTGCTGTCGATGCCTTCTTCGGCGTGAAATCCCTCCACCAAGGTGAGCAGTTTTTCCAGATCTTCGGGGCGGGCGAGATGTAGAGAGGCACTCATAGTCGGCCCAGCCGTTCGGTCAGCAGGGCAAAAAAACCGTCTGCATCGACATCGCCGATGAACAGCGCGTTGGCTGGACGGTCTGTAACGCCCCACCAGTCCGCAACTGTCATCCCGAGGGTCAGGGGAGAGGCGGTCTCAATCTCGACGTTGATGTGGCGGCCGGAGAACAGTTCTGGTTGGATCAGGTAGGCAATCACACAAGGGTCATGCAGCGGACCACCTTCGGAGCCATATTTCTCAACGTCAAATCGTTCAAAGAAATCAAGCATATCTGCGGTGAAGTTGCCGACGCGGCTGCCAAGGTCGCGAAAGGCCTGAACCCGTGCCCGCGAGGTCAGCGCCTTGTGAGTGACATCAAGCGGCATCATGGTGATCTTGACGCCCGAGGCGAGGACGTCCCGGGCGGCTTCGGGATCGACGTAGATGTTGAATTCTGCAGCCGGGGTTATATTGCCGACCTCGAAATAAGCGCCTCCCATCAGGACGATTTCCTGAACGCGATCAATGATATCGGGAGCTTTGCGAAAAGCCGCTCCAATATTGGTGAGCGGGCCGAGAGGACAGAGCGTCACGGTGCCGGGGGCCTCTGCACGCAGGGTGTCGATGATAAACTCGACGCCATGCCGGTCCTGCAACGCCATGGTGGGCTCAAACAGATCCGGCCCGTCGAGGCCAGTGCTGCCGTGGACATGTTCGGCGGTGACGAGGGGGCGCTCCAGCGGGGCATCACAGCCGGCGAACACTTTGATCTCTGGCCGTCCTGCAACTTCGCAGGTGATGCGGGCGTTCTTTTGCGTCAGGGCCAGCGGCACATTTCCGGCGACCGTGGTGATCCCGAGCAGATCAATGTCTTCGGGAGAGCCCAAAGCCAGCAGGATTGCGACCGCATCGTCCTGTCCCGGGTCCGTGTCGATGATAATTTTGCGGGGGGGCATTGGGGGGCTCCATCGGGGTAAGTGGGCGGCGACAAACCGGGGTCTGTGCATTGCACGGCTATGTGTTTTGAGCGCAAGCGCACAACAAATGATCAAAGTTCCGGCGTCAGAGGCCGGGCGGGCGGGTTAGCTGCGGGCTTTTTCCTCAGCTTTTACATCGTTCCAAAGCGCGTCCATTTCATCCAAATCGCTGTCCTCTGCGCGCTTGCCGCGAGCGGCAAGTTTGGCCTCTACTCCCTTGAAACGGCGAGTGAATTTGGCGTTGGTGCGACGCAGGGCGGCTTCGGGTTCAACGCCGAGATGGCGGCCCAGATTGGCCATCACGAACAGAAGGTCGCCAAACTCTTCTTCGACTTCATCCTGAGTGAGACTCTCTTGAGCCTCGACCAACTCGGCAGATTCTTCGGCGATCTTGGCCAGCACGTTCTGGGCGGACGGCCAGTCAAACCCGACCCGCGCGGCCCGTTTTTGCAGCTTGTAGGCCCGCAGCAAGGCGGGCAGCCCCACGGCAACACCATCCAGCGCACCGGTCTCTGCCTTGGCAGCGCGTTCGGCGGCCTTGATCGTCTCCCAATCCTGCGTTTGCTGGTCGGCGGATTTATCGCGGCTCTCGTCGCCAAACACATGTGGATGGCGCGAGACCATCTTGTTGGACATGGTGGTGACCACGTCCTGAAAGGTGAAATGCCCGGCTTCCTCTGCCATTTGCGCGTGAAAGACCGATTGGAACAGAAGATCGCCCAACTCGCCTTTCAACTCGTCCCATTTTTCGCGCTCAATGGCGTCGGCGACCTCATAGGCCTCTTCGATGGTGTAGGGCGCGATACTGGCAAAGCTTTGTTCGATATCCCATGGGCAGCCGGTTTTGGGATCGCGCAGGCGACGCATAATTTCCAAGAGCCGTTCGATTCCTGCATTTTCATCGTGGATCAACCTGTCGTCGCTCATTGCACCTGCCCGGGATTTCGTGTTCTGCTGCATCATCCCGACTATTTGACAGGAGTCCACCCCATGCCGGTCGTGAACCGCATCGCCGATTATGCCGAAGACATGAAGACCTGGCGACGCCATCTTCACCAGATCCCTGAACTGGGATTGGACACCGTAAAGACCGCCGCATATGTGACTGAGATCCTTGAGACATTCGGCGTTGATGAGATCCACGGCGGGATCGCGCAGAACGGGATTGTGGCCATCATCAAGGGTCAGGGCGACGGGCCGACCCTTGGTCTGCGCGCGGATATGGACGCACTGCCGATCACCGAGGTGCGCGATCTGGACTACAAGTCTCAGGAACCGGGGAAAATGCATGCCTGTGGCCATGACGGGCACACCACGATGCTGCTCGGCGCGGCGAAATATCTGGCCGAGACGCGCAATTTCAAAGGCCGGGTGGCGCTGCTGTTCCAGCCCGCCGAAGAGGTGATCGGCGGCGCGCAGATCATGGTTGAGGAAGGCGTGATGGAGCGCTTTGACATCAAGGAAGTCTACGCGCTGCACAATGCGCCGGGGCTGCCGGTTGGCCATTTTGTCACCACGCCGGGCGCGCTGATGGCGGCGGTGGATGAGTTTACCATCAACATCAAAGGGCTGGGCGGTCATGGTGCAATGCCGCATGAGACCCGTGATCCGGTGATGGCCGCCTGTGGCATGGCGCAAGCGATCCAGACCATCGTCAGCCGCAACCATCATGCGACCGAGGATCTGGTGATTTCCGTCACTCAGATCCACACCGGCACCGTCGACAATGTGATCCCCGAAACCGCCTATATCAACGGCACGGTGCGCACCTTCAATCCGGAGGTGCAGCGCATGGTGATGGCGCGTTTTGATGAGATCGTGAAGGGCTGTGCGGTGGCTTACGGAGTGGATGCAGAGCTTGATTATGCGGTTGGGTATCCCGCCACCATCAATGATGCTGAAAAGGCGGCCTTTGCCACCGATATTGCGCGCGAAATCTCTGGCGATGCTAATGTGCAGGGGGATGCGGGCCGCGAGATGGGGGCGGAGGATTTCTCATATATGCTGCAAGCTCGTCCCGGCGCTTATCTGTTCCTTGGTCAAGGCGACACCGCCGGGCTGCATCACCCGGAATATGATTTCAACGATGAGATCTCTCCGGTCGGGGCGTCGTTCTTTGCCCGTCTGGTGGAGAAAGCACAGCCTTTGGCGTGAAATCGCAATCGGTGGCGGGCTTTCGGATGACAAGCCCGCCTGCATTGGCTAGGACGTGAGCATAACCCGAGAATAGGGAGCAGTCCGACATGGCGCTGGAAGACGCAAAAACACAGGTAGATCAAGCCTTTACTCGCGAGGATCTTAAGGGTCTCAGCTTTGAGAATACCTTTGGCGGGGCAACATCGTTTCTGCGACGGCGCTACACTAAGGATCTGACACATGCGGATATCGCGGTCACGGGCATCCCGTTTGATCAGGCGGTGACCAACCGGCCCGGCACTCGGCTTGGGCCGCGTGCGGTGCGTGAGGCATCTGCCCTGCAAAGCCCGGATGCGCCTTATGGGTGGGACATTTGCCCTGCAAGCGAACTGGCGATTGTGGATTATGGTGACCTGGCGTTTGATTATGCCAATGTTCCGGCCTTTCCCGACACGCTGACGGACCATATCCGGGGCATTCTGGCGACGGAGACGGCCTCGGTTGCGATTGGCGGCGACCATTATGTGAGCTTTCCGATCCTCAAGGCCTATGCTGAGAAATACGGGCCGATCTCGTTGCTGCATTTCGATGCCCACAGCGATACCTGGGCCGATGATGATTTCAGCCGCGTCGATCATGGCACGATGTTCTACAAGGCGGTGAAATCCGGCATTATTGATCCCGCAACCTCGGTGCAGGTGGGCATTCGCACCACCAATGAGGACAATCTCGGCGTGCCGACCATCGATGCCCCCACCGTGCATGAGATCGGCCCGGTCGAGACCGCGCGCCGCATCCGCGAGGTTCTGGGCGACCGGCCGGTCTATCTAACCTTTGACATCGATTGCCTTGATCCGGCCTATGCGCCGGGCACCGGCACGCCGGTCTGGGGCGGTCTGACCACGGCGCAGGCAGAGGCCATCCTGAAGGGCCTGCGTGGCATCAACATTGTGGGCGGCGATATCGTCGAGGTTTCACCGCCCTTTGACACCACCGGCGCCACCGCCATTGCGGGCGCCCATGTGGCCATGAGTATTATCTGCCTTCTGGGCTGGAGGATGACAGGACGATGAGCGAGTTCAATCAACCCATCAGCGGCAATGATCTGGCACGGTTTTCCGGGCCGGGGACGTTTATGCGACTGCCGCAGGCCACCTCGCTGGAGGGGCTGGATGTGGCCATTCTGGGCGTGCCAATGGATATTGGCACATCCTGGCGGTCCGGCACCCGGTTTGGCCCCAAACAGATCCGCGCCGAGAGCGCGATGATCCGCCCCTATAACATGACCACGGGCGCGGCGCCGTTTGAGACGCTCAATATCGCGGATATTGGCGATCTGGCGATCAACACGTTCAACCTTGCGGACTCCTTGCGCATCATCGAGGAAAGCTATGATGCGATCCTTGCCTCCGGGGTGATGCCGCTGGCGATGGGGGGAGATCATTCGATCACCCTGCCGATCCTGCGCGCGATTGCGCGCAAACACGGCCCCGTCGCGGTGATCCATGTGGATGCCCACGCAGACGTCAATGACGAGATGTTCGGCGAGAAGGAAACCCATGGCACGGTGTTCCGCCGCGCTTATGAGGAGGGGCTGCTAGAGGCCGACAAGGTCTATCAGATCGGTCTGCGGGGCACCGGCTATGGGCCGGATGATTTCAAGGAACCACAGGGCTGGGGCTTTCAGCATTTCCTTGCGTCCGAGCTGTGGAATCGTTCGTTGCACAATATGGGCGCGGAAATTCGCCGCGATATTGGCGCACGTCCGGTCTATATTTCCTATGATATCGACAGCCTTGATCCGGCCTTTGCACCGGGCACCGGCACGCCTGAAATCGGCGGGCTGACCACCATGCAGGCGCTGGAGCTGATCCGCGCCTTTAAGGGGCTGAATGTGGTGGGCTGCGATCTGGTGGAAGTGTCGCCGCCCTATGATCCGTCGGGCAATACCGCATTGGTGGCGGCCAACCTGATCTACGAACTGCTCTGCATCCTGCCGGAGCGCGCATCCGAGTAAAGACAAGCCCAAGCGGGAGGCTCCCGCCCGTCGCCAGATCAGCAACGCTGATCCGCTCCCGTTGGGCCGGGCGCCGGGCTATCGCCCGGCGATCAGCGCCTTAAAGGCGCGGGAGTGTTTGGGGCAGCGGGCTGAAACGGTTTTCCGCTGAGAGACAGCCATCCTCGACCTTGCGCCACATCGGCACATTCAGCGACATTTGGCACTGCGCCATGAACATGCGCCCATCCACCTGCAGGCAGATGGTTTCGCCCAGCTCAATACGCCCGCCTTTGGTGTCGGTGCAGTAGCAATCAATGGTTTTGCCGCCAGGGCCGGTGACATCGGCCCGCGCGAATGGCGCAAAAGCAGCCCCCGCCGCAAGAGCGGCGCAGGCTGCAAACCGGACAAGACCACTGGCATGTTTCATGGCTCTAGCCTATCACAGGTGAAGCCCCGCGCCAAAGCAAGAGGCGCACCCAACAGCGAGACACGCCACGACATGATCCCCGAAGACCGGCTGGAACAGATCCTGCAACGCTATCAGTACCTTGAAGCCGCAATGGCCGATGGGGCAGGCGGCGACATTGCAAAACTCGCCAAGGAATATTCCGACCTGCGCCCGGTTGCAGAGCAAATTAGCGCCTATCGCCAGTTGCTGAGTGATCTGGCCGAGGCTGAGGAAATGCTGGCCGATCCGGATATGAAGGCGCTGGCAGAAGAAGAAATTCCCACCCTGAAGGCGGCGCTGCCAGAGGCGGAGCATGCGCTGCAACTGGCGCTCTTGCCCAAAGATGAAGCCGACAGCCGTGCGGCGATCCTGGAAATCCGTCCCGGAACCGGGGGCGATGAGGCGGCGCTGTTTGCCGGTGATCTTTACCGTATGTACAGCCGCTATGCCGAGGCGCAGGGCTGGAAGATCGACGTGATCGAAGAGCAGGTCTCCGAACTGGGCGGGCTCAAGGAATTGGTGGCGCGGATCAATGGCGATGGTGTCTTTGCCCGGCTCAAGTATGAGAGCGGTGTGCACCGCGTCCAGCGCGTACCTGTCACCGAGAGTGGCGGGCGCATTCACACCTCTGCGGCCACGGTGGCGGTACTGCCAGAGGCTGAGGACGTGGATATCAAGATCGACGCCAATGACCTGCGCATTGATACCATGCGCTCTTCCGGTGCGGGCGGGCAGCACGTGAACACCACCGACTCGGCGGTGCGGATCACGCACCTGCCCACAGGACTGGTGGTGACGAGTTCCGAGAAATCCCAGCACCGCAACCGCGAGATCGCAATGCAGGTGCTGAAAACCCGGCTATATGATCTGGAACGGCAGCGCATCGACAGCGAACGCTCAGCGGATCGCGCCTCTCAGGTGGGGTCGGGAGATCGCTCGGAACGCATCCGCACCTATAATTTCCCACAAGGGCGCATGTCGGATCACCGGATCAACCTCACGCTTTATAAGCTAGAGCAGATCATGGGGGGAGATCTGGATGAGATCATCGATGCGCTGATTTCCGAACATCAGGCAAAACTTCTGGCGGAGATGGGGCAATGACCACCACCGCCGCGCAGGCCATGGTTGCTGCGACCGCACGTCTTCGGGCGGCGGGGGTGGACGATCCGGCGCGCGACGCGCGGGTGCTTCTGGCCCATGCGGCGCGCATTGAGGCGGCGCGGGTGACGCTGATTGCACCCGAGGAACTCTCGCACGAGGTGGCAGAGCGCTACGACCAGTTGATTTCCCTGCGGGCGATCCGGGTGCCGGTGTCGCATCTGATCGGCGAGCGGGATTTCTACGGGCGCCGGTTTAAGGTCTCGGCGGAGGTGCTGGATCCGCGCCCCGAAACTGAGACCCTGATCGAATCTGCCCTATCAGAACCATTCGAGCGGGTGCTGGATCTTGGTGTGGGTTCGGGCTGCATTCTGGTGACGCTTTTGGCGGAACAGCAGGGTGCGCTGGGCCTCGGTGTGGACTTGAGCGAGGCTGCCTGCCTGCAGGCCAGCGCCAATGCGGTGTTGCACCGGGTCGAGGCACGGGCTGACATTCGCCAGTCGGATTGGTTCTCTGCCGTCAAAGGCCAGTTTGACCTGATCGTCTCCAACCCGCCCTATATCGCCTTGAACGAGATGGATGATCTCTCGGAAGAGGTGCGCGAACATGAGCCGCAAATGGCGCTGACGGATGGGGCTGATGGTCTCAGCGCTTATCGGCTGATTTGCGCGGGGCTTGGGTGTCATCTGGCGCAAGGGGGGCGTGTGCTGGTTGAGATCGGTCCAACCCAAGGGGCCGCTGTGGCCGAAATGATGCGGGCTGCGGGCCTAGTTGAGGTGACGGTGCTGCCCGATCTCGATAGTCGGGATCGTGTCGTTTTGGGCCGAAATCCGTGACTTTAGGGCCCAATTGCGCTATATTTTGAAGTCTCCATGCAAAAAGAGACAAAAAACCGACGTTCCCCCCTTGTTTGTGACGGAGGAACGTGGTTACTCAAGGTGTCGCTGTTGCAAGAGGACGTCAACGGACCTCTCGGCGACGCCAAGCCCAAAAACGTTCGCAGGCCCATGCGCAGGAAGCGCGGTACGCGGTCTTCGACAATTAGAACCAAGGCTGACGTTAGGCATATGAGATCGTCAAAATCACGTTCGCGTTCGAAGTCGAACCGTAATCGCCCGAATGGGGCCAATGTTGTCAACCGCGTGTTCGACAGCTCTGGACCCGAGGGTAAGGTTCGCGGAACGCCGCAACAAATCATCGATAAGTACAACCAGCTGGCGCGCGATGCGCAGCTTGGAAATGACCGTGTGGCAACCGAGAATTTTCAGCAGCACGCGGAACATTACCTGCGTATGCTGAACGAGGCGCAGCGCGAGATCGAATCCAAGCGCGAAGAGCAGGAACGCCAGAACCGCGAACGCCAAGCTGAGCGTGACCGTGAGCGCGCCGAGCGTCTAGAGCGTCAGGAGCGCGAAGCGGCCGAGGTTGCTGCAGGTGATGGGCCACAGCCCGAGATCGCCGACCCGCGTGAGGCCGCGCCTCAGGTGCCGCAGGATGACAGCGGTTTGGTGGAAACACCGGAAGGCAAGACTGCCGATCCCGAGGCTGCACCCGCCAAGAAAGCGCCGGCGCGCAAACCACGCAGCCGCAAACCGGCAGCTCCCAAAGATGGAGAGACCGGCGAGGCAAAACCGGAGGCGGAGGCCAAGCCAAAGCGCAGCCGCGCAAAGCCCAAACCAAAGCCGGATGAGCCGCAGGAAGCCGCCGAATAAGGCTGCTTTGCATGAGATGAAAGAAAACCCCGTAGCGCTTGCTGCGGGGTTTTTTACGTTGTTGGGTGTTTTTTTGACCGCTCGGAGAGATCAAGTCTGCGCGAGGTTGCGGGCGAGGGCACAGAACCCTTCTAGGCTGACTTGCTCTGCGCGTTCTGTAGGCGGGATGCCTGCGGCGTTCAGGTGATCCTCGATTTGGGGCGAGACGCCTTTGAGCGAGGCGCGCAGCATCTTGCGGCGCTGGTTGAAGGCGGCAGCCACCACGCGGCTGAGGATGGCCGCATCGGCCGGGAAACGCGGCTCTGGCAGGGCGGTCAGATGGACCACGGCGCTGGACACTTTTGGCGGCGGCGTAAAGGCCCCCGGTGGCAGCGACAGGGCGATCTTGGCCTCCGCGCGCCACTGCGCAAGGATCGCAAGCCGCCCATAAGCTTTGGAGCCGGGTTGCGCCACGATCCGTTCGGCCACTTCGCGTTGGAACATCAAGGTGAGGCTTTGCCAGAACGGCGGCCAGTCCTTTGGGGTGAGCCAGCGTACCAGCAGTTCGGTGCCGACGTTATAGGGCAGGTTGGCGGCGACGCGGATCGGGGGGGTCAGATGCGCCAGCGGGTCGATCTCCAGCGCATCGCCATTGATCACCTCCAGGCGGCCCGGATGAGCATCGGCGATCTCTGCCAGCGCGGGCAGGCAGCGCTGGTCTTTTTCAATGGCGAGCACCTTGCGAGCGCCTTCGCTCAGCAACCCCCGCGTGAGGCCGCCGGGGCCGGGGCCGATTTCCAGCACGTCACAGCCAGTCAGATCTCCAGCCTGACGCGCGATTTTCGCAGTCAGGTTTAGATCCAGAAGGAAATTCTGGCCCAGCGATTTGCGGGCCGAGAGCTGATGGGTCGCGATGACCTCACGCAGCGGGGGGAGATTGTCGATGGCGCTCATGATGCGTCTTCATAAGGGGCCGATACCGATCTGGAAAGCGGCTTTTGTTGTGAAACGGTGCGCCGGGCAAATGCCCTGCGCGCAGGCTTGTTCAGGTGAGGGGCGCAGCCCCTCACACTCCCCGGGATATTTTGGGTTAGAAGAGGCAGGTCAGCCCGCGCGCGTGGCCGCCATGGATTGTGCAAGACGCAGTGCCTCAATGAGGCTTGAAGGGGTAGCGAGGCCTTGGCCTGCGATGTCAAAGGCGGTGCCGTGATCCGGAGAGGTACGGATAAAAGGCAGACCAAGGGTCACATTGACGCCTTTGTCAAAATCCAGCGTCTTGATCGGGATCAGCGCTTGGTCGTGATACATTGCGATCGCTGCGTCATAGCGTTGCCGGGCCGCTGCATGAAACAATGTATCGGCGGGGTGGGGGCCGGTGAGAGCATGGCCTTCGTGTTGCATGTCAGCGATCAGATCCGCGATCCAGTCGAGTTCTTCCTGTCCCATGGCGCCGCCTTCGCCCGCATGGGGGTTCAGGCCCGTGATGGCGATGCGTGGGGATGTGAAGCCAAACTGATCGCGCAGGCCACTTGCGGTGATGGTGATGACCTGACGCAGGAGGGCGGGGGTGAGGGCCGTTGGGACGGCGCTCAGGGGGATATGGATGGTCGCCGGTATCACGCGCAGCTGCGCGCTGGCGAGCATCATCACCACATGATCCACGCCTGCGAGCGCGGCGAGGAATTCGGTATGGCCGGGATAAGAGAAGCCCGCTCCATCAATCAGCGCTTTTTTGTGAATTGGAGCGGTACAGACCGCAGAAGCCTGCCCGGAGGTGACCAAGCCAACCGCGGTTTCAATGGACTGGATCACCCCGGCGGCATTCTTAGGATCAGCCCGGCCTTTGGCGGCATCGCCTGCAAATGCGAGCGGAATGACGGGCAGGGCGGTTGCGCAGACATCACGTGCGTCCGCAGGCGCATTTACCTGCCGCCATTGCGTGTACTCAGGCAGGTGGCGTGGATCACCGATCCAGACAAAAGGACAGTCTGCGCGCAGATGATCCCATGCGGCGACGGCAATCTCCGGTCCGATCCCCGCAGGTTCGCCGCAGGAGAGCGCAATCACCTGCGGCGTTGGTGTCATTGGATCTCGATCCGAGCGTCGGCTTTCAGCTGTTCCACATGGCTTTCGGCAAGATCGTTGAGGCGCTGCTGCACCAATGCGTTTGCCACTGATGCGCGTGCGTTTTCCTGTGCGGCGACCAATTCGCTGGTGCGACCGCAGAGCATGACGAACAGCAGGGTCTGGCCATTGTCGCGGGTGAGGGTTGCCGAGGATTCATTGGCGTCCAGCCGTGCCAGTTCCAGCGCGATATCCTGTGGGATGTCTTTGGGCGCTTTGCTGCCACGGAATAGGATGTCCGGGTTTTGATCTTTGTTGATGCCATAAAGATCATCACAGGTGTCGATCTCATTGCGAAGCTCTGTGGCGCGTGCCAGAGCCTCGGCGCTGCGCCCGCCGGGAATGCGATAGGTGGCGTAATCAATCGCCGCAAAGCTGGCGCTGCGCCCGTCGACCTCGCGCAGACCGCGCATGCGGAAAATGGCAATCGCGCCCTGCATGGGCAGAGGTTGGGTAATCTGGCCGGGTTCCAGCCCAAGCACAACCTCTTGCAGCTGTGGCGGCAGTCGGCTGAGCGACATCCACGGCAGACGCCCGCCATTGGCGCTACTGTCGGAGGCGGAGAATTGCGCGGCAGATGCGGTAAAGGCTGCCTCGTTCTTCAGTTCGGAAATCTGAGTGGCAAGTTCCTGAATTTGCGCCGCGTTTTCCTGGGTGAGTGGCAGGATGATTTCCGACAGAAGCACCTGCACACTACCGGTGCCGGCGGTGCCCATGGCGCGGTCAATTTCGGCCTCGGACGGGCGTGCCTGCGCAAGGAAGCGGCCGCGAATGTATTCGCGCCAGCCAAGTCCGGCAGAGGTGAAATCACGCACCGTTTCCGGGTCCACACCTGCCTGACGCAGGCCAGAAAGGAATTCCTCGAGCGACAGATTGGCACGCTGCGCCAGCTCACGCATGCCTTCGGTGATTTCGTCTTCGCTCAGCGTCAGCCCGACTTCGCGCATGACCTGACGTTTCAGGCGGTCCTCGATCAAATCGTTGCGGGCGGTTTCCAGCGGATCACCCTGAACAGAGCCCAGCACAGTGAGGAAACGGGCGCGCTGTTGCAGCTCGTAGGTGGTGATCACATCCTCATTGACGGTGATCACGGGCGAAAACAGCCCCTGCGCCCCGACATCGGCGGCGGGGAGCGTCAATGCAACCGCAAGTGCCAGCCCGCCTGCGCAGGTTGCCTGACGGGTCCAGTTGATCAGGGCCAGCGGAATCTGGCGGAAGTTTACGTATTGCTGCATGATCGCCTGCTTGTTGTATCGCCACTCTTTACGGAAAAGCCGTTGAGCGACAGTGTAAATCCGAAATCTGTTGATGGCTCAACACTTGTCGTCGAGGTATAGCGACGGCTGAGCGATAGGTCGAGGGTCACGCATTCATTGCGATAGGTGAGACCAAGGCCTGCACGGGTCGCGCGCCCATCGGTAATGTCATAGCGCATATTGGCGCTTGCGCGCCAAATCTGGTTGAGGTCATAGGCGCCGTCAAACCACAGCTCCGAGGTTTCCTGCACGCGGTTTTCCGCAGGATCGGCCTGCAGCCACAAGTAGCTGCCCGCAAGAGAGACCCGGTCACGCTCCAGATCGCCGCGAAATTCTGCCTTTGTCACCGACCATTCTTCGTCAAACAGGGTGCGCGCCGTGAGGGTCAGATCGTTGCGTAGGCCCAGTTGACCGGCCACAAGCACGTTTGAGTTTCGTCCGTCCAGTCCCGAAGAAGAGGTAAAGCCTGACTGCGCTTGGTCGCGATGAATCTGGGCGATGGTGCCAGTTGCAAACCAGCCGGTGGTGTCGAAATGTGCGAAATTCACGCCATAAATCAAGGTGTCGCCGTCTTCTCGCACATCGGTTTCCGGAAAACGTGAGAGAGCAAGCAGGTTGCCTTGGTCGTATTCCGAGATATTGCTGGCCTCATTCGGCGTGTCGTCGCCGTTCACATTGGTCCAGCCAAATTGCACGATCGGTTCCAGCACCTGCACCGCACCGGAGGCGGTCTGGCGGGTCATCGGGCGACGCAGGGTCAATGCGGCCTTTGGGGTCACGCGGGTGGCGTCATTGTCAAAGGCTGCATCATCAGAGAGCGCAAAACTGTCGATGCCGATGCCTGCGGTCCAGATGGATTCGACGCCCCAAGGCAAAATCCAACTGCGCAGCCATGTGGCATCGGCGGAGACGCGGCTCATATCGCGTCCGTTGGCATCCGCAAGCGTGGCGTCCAGCGAGGATTTTCGCGTGAATTGCGCTGCATTCAGCCGCAGACGTAATTCGCCGCCGACATATTTGGGAAACAGGCGCTGTTCAAATGTACCGGTCAGGATCGTCGAGGGGATGAAATCCTGATTTTCGGCGTCGCGCAGGGTTTTGTAATTGTAGATCTTCCCTTCGATCAACTGATCACGCCGCACCCGGTTCAGGGACAATTCGGACCGAATGCGGTCTGTATCCGAGATATCGTAATCCGCGTAATAGGCATCATCCGAGACAGTCTTGAGATCAAATCCCAGTTTGAAATCATAGGGGATATCAAAATCACCACGTACCGATAGATAACCCCGGCTGTCATCGGGCTGAATATCGTCGCGGCTGAAAGCACCGGAGATTTCGATGTCGCCATTGCGGAAGGCCTGCCTGTAGCGCAGATCAAGCGTGGTGGTTTTTTCAGAGAGATAAGGGGTGATGGTCAGGTCTTTGTGCGGCCCGATGGTCACAAAATAGGGCAGCTTCAGCCCAAGCCCGAGCGTTGAGGAACTGGAGAGCGACGGTACAAGGAAGCCGTCCGCGCGCTCTAATGTTGGATCGGGCAGGCGCAGGGCCGGAAAATAGAACACCGGCACATCCTTGATCAGCAGCTGAGCACCTTCGAAATAGAGCTGACGTTCGGCTTCATCATGGGTGATGCGCTCTGCGCGGATCTGCCATAGGGGCGGGCTTCCGTCCTCGCAGACATGGCAGGAGGTGACGGCGGTTTTATAGAGCTGAGAATATCGCCCCTCGACGCGCGTCATCTGCAGGGCGGCCAGTTGCACCTGCTGGTCAAATACCATGCGCGCGCCGCGCAAAATCCCGTTGCGCAAGCCACTGTCGAGTTCCGCCGCATTGGCCAGCACCGTGATGGAGCCGCTTTGATCGATGCGGATCGGTCCTTCCATATTGAGGACACCAGTTTGACGATCATAGGTGATGCGATTGGCTTGCAGGCGAATATCGCCCTGAAACGCTTCGACATTGCCCTCGGCCACGAGCTTGCGGTCGGGGGATACAAAAACCCGATCCGCCACCAGCATGGCCGGGGCCGCGCCGACGGCTTCTGATGCCAGAGCCGAGGTCTGCGCCAGCGCAGGCGCGGCCATAAGCCCCAGCCACAAAGGTACAACCGTGGACAGCAGCGCTCCTCGCCGCTTTTTTATGAAATCAACCGTCTTCGGCATGCAGGAGCAATCCCATCGTCAATAGTATCGAGGCCACTGGCGGCGCCCACGCGGCCAGCAAAATCGGAATCTGCCCGTTTTCGCCAAGTATCCGCGCGAAATTATGGACAAAGTAAAGGGCAAAACCCAGCAGGACCGACGTCAGCACGGCAATGCCGGTTCCCCCAAGGCGGGTGTGGCGCATGGTAAAGGCCGCCCCCACCAGCACCATCGCCACCAAGAACAAGGGCCGTGCCAGTTCCACCTGAAGCCAGACCTGAAACCGGGTGGTCGAAAACCCAGCCTCAGAGAGCGACTTGATGGTCTGGGGCAGCTCATAGATCGAAATCCCCTCCGCATAGCCAAGAGTGTCGCGAATGCGTTCATTGGTCAGCGTGGTGGGCAGGCGCAATTCGTCATAGCTTTTGGCGCTGCGCTCCGGGTTGACGCCAACGATCAGCTGCCAGACTTTTGCGTCACGCAGCACCCAGTCTTCGCCATCAAGCCGGGCCTCAGCGGCAATGGTGCGCCGCGTCGGACCACCGTCCGGAGTATAGGTCAGGATCGAGACATCATAGAGAAACAGGTTTTCCGCATCCCCGCGATAGTTGGCAGCATGGATGACCGATTGCCCGTTCTGGCCGCCCTGACGCAACCACAGCCCTTCGCCACTCAGCGACACGGCCGCCGGGCCGCCAGTCTGACGGTAGCTTTCCGACAGCGAGTCAAAGCGGTTGGTGGTGGCCGCAACAATCGGGTTGAGCGTACTCACCGCCAGCCCACCGAGGATCAGCGCAACCACCACAGGCGGCAACAAGGCCCGGATGCCGGAACGCCCCAGCGCGCGCGTGACCACGAGTTCGCTGCTGCGCGCCATTCCCACGTAAAGAACGATGGTGGTCAGGATCATGATCAGCGGCAGGAATTCATTCAGGGCTGCGGGTGTGTTGAGAAGCGTCAGCTCCAGCAATTGTCCGAATTGCAGATCCTGCCCATCGAAACGGCGGAACTGCTCGCTCAGGTCAATGAGCATGACGAGGCTCATCAACACAGCGGCGATCACCAAAAACCACTGAAAAAAGCGCTTGGCGTAGTAGAGATCGAGAATCATGTGGCCGTCTCCTGCTTGCGGCGCGGCCTGAAGCGGGCCAGAGCCTGCGGGCGGGTCGCCAGATGCAGGAAAATCACGGATATCAGCACGCCAATCGCTGCGGGCAGATAGATCAATGGCCACATTTGCGCATTGTCTCTCACCGGCTCAGAGACCACGCCACGCATACCCTCAATCAGGATCAGCAGCACAAAGGCCACCAGAACCTGCTTCCAGATGCCAAATCGGCTAAAGCCACCAAGCAGCAGGGTAGAGACGCCAATCATCACCACCGCAAAGGTCACGGCAGCGCGGGCAAAGCGCAGATGAAGCTCTTCTGCTTGCGCACCGGCGCTGTGGCCCTCGTTTTGAGTGATGTCATCGCGATCCCTGAGCAGATCAAGAGTAGGGATATTGCGCAGCGGTCGCGCGCCCATCGTGCGCGCAGGCGAAAGGTCGCCCAATGGATATGAGAAATCGGCAAAGGCCGTGGTCGACAGCCGATCATTATGCGCCTCTTTGCGCTGTGCAAGACCATCCACGAGGATCAAATGCGCCATGTCGTCTTCGCGGACCAGATAGGCGCGGTCACTGGTGTAGGTGATTTCCACCGAGGGGTCGCGTTGATCTGTCAGGAATACATTGTTGAGTGTCCCATCGGGATCAATGCTGCCAATAAAGAATGTAATGCCCGCGCTGGGGTGCAAGAAATTACCTGCATTCAACAGCTTGGCGCTGACACTTCGCGAGAGCTCCGCCTCGCGCAGTTGCATTTGAGCCAAGGACGCAGGCAGCAAGAACAGGCTGAGCGCCGACATCATCGCCGCGCTCAACACGCCAAAGGCCATGGCGGGGCGCGCCAATTGCCAGGGGCTAGACCCTGTTGCACGCAATACCGTCAGTTCGCTCTCTGAATTCAACCGGTTAGTGACCCAGACCGTTGCGGCAAAGGCTGCCAGCGGCAACACCATACGCACAAGGTTCGGCAGGCTCAGCGCGGAGATCTCAAGGAACGCCAACACGCTCTGCCCGTCGCCAATGAGCCAGTCAAACAGGCTAACGGCCCGGTTGATCCAGAACACGGCCACCAGAATCAAGGCAAAAAAGCCAAAGAACAAAAGATATTGCGACAGCACATATCTGTCGTATCGTGACACCCGATCCCCCCATAGATCTTGCGCTCGGACTGTTCGCCGGACCTTAGAGGAATTGTGCGGGGGGGAAAACTGCAATCTTCCCCGGCAGATGCCTGATCGGTAAGGATTGTAATTCGCGCACTGCCTGCTCTGGTATTCAGCATTGCCAACAGCTACCTGTTACGGGACTGTCAGCCAGATGCGTAAGCGGCGACAAGAGCAGATCAACCACAGGAGATTTGAATGAGCGCGCTCACCCCGATCCGTTTTTCTACCTTTGATCCGAAATCGCTGGCCGAGGTCGAAGGCCATCTGGCCGTGGTGGTCACGCCCGAAGGCACAATGGATCAGGCTGCCCGCAGCGCCAATCGACTGAGCAAGGGCGCGGTGGCGCGTCTGATCGCCTCCGATGGGTTTGCTAAGGCCAAGACCGGTCAGGTGATCACGCTGGCATGGCCTGCGGGTCTGGCGGCTGAGGCCTTGCATGTTGTTGTGCTCCCCCGTCGCATCACCGCGATCGAGGCGCGTAAGGCTGGCGCAAAACTGGCCGAAGCGCGCGGCAACAAAGCGCTGACGGTGAAGGCGGGGAACATGTCCCGCGCCGCCGATCTGGCGTTGGGGCTGGCGCTGCGCAGCTACAGCTTTGATGCGCATAAATCCGCGGATTCGGAAACGCCCGGCACCGTAACCATCGGCCACAATAAGCCCGAAGAGATCGAAGCCGCCTTTGCGCCGCTTATGGCGGTGGCCGAAGGCGTGCATATGACCCGCGATCTGGTCAACGAACCCGCAAACGTGCTGACCACCACCGAATTTGCCGCGCGGCTGGAGGACATGACCTCGCTCGGTCTTGAGGTGGAGGTTCTGGAGGAAGCCGAGCTGGAGAAGCTCGGCATGCGCACGCTCTTGTGTGTCGGCCAAGGGTCTGCCAGCCCCTCCAAGGTTGTTGTCATGAAATGGAACGGCGGCGACAAGGACGCAGCCCCGCTGGCGCTGGTCGGCAAGGGCGTTGTGTTCGACACCGGTGGTATCTCGCTGAAACCGGCTGCCGGCATGGAAGACATGACCATGGACATGGGCGGCGCGGGCGTTGTTGCGGGCACCATGCGGGCACTGGCGCTGCGCAAGGCAAAGGCCAATGTCGTGGGGCTTGTGGGGCTTGTGGAAAACATGCCCTCCGGCACGGCGATCCGTCCCGGTGATGTGGTGAAATCCATGAAGGGCGACACGGTCGAGATCATCAACACGGACGCCGAGGGGCGCTTGGTGCTCTGTGATGTGCTCTGGTATACGCAAGAGCGGTTCAAACCGGCCGGTGTCATCGATCTGGCCACCCTCACAGGCGCGATCATCATCGGTCTGGGGCATGACAATGCGGGCGTGTTCTCCAACGACGACAAGCTCTGTTCTGCATTCCTCAAGGCCGCTGAGGCCGAAGGCGAAGGCGCGTGGCGGATGCCCTTGGGGCAGGCCTATGACGATCAACTCAAATCCAATGTGGCGGATATGAAAAACGTCGGTGGTCGCCCGGCGGGTTCGATCACGGCGGCGCAGTTCCTGCAACGTTTCATCAAGGACGGCACCCCCTGGATTCATCTGGATATCGCCGGTGTGGCCTCAGTGAAATCCAACACAGCCTATGCGCCCAAAGGGGCGACCGGTTGGGGCGTGATGGCGCTGAGCCGTCTGGTACAAGATCAGTTCGAGGCAGAGTAACACCGCAATGGGGGCCGCCTATTTTTATCACCTGACCCGCAAGCCCTTGCAGGAAACGCTACCTGTTTTGCTCGACAAGGCACGGGGCGCGGGCTGGCGTATCGCCGTGCGCGGGCGTGATCCTGAACGGTTAGCGTGGCTGGATGATACGCTTTGGCTGGGCGGGGACGCGACATTCCTGCCGCACGGGCTTGCAGGCGGCCCCCATGATAAACTGCAGCCGATCCTGCTGACCACGTCCGCTGATGCACCAAACGATGCCACCTGTGTGATGAGCGTGGATGGGGCAGAGGTGACGCCCGAGGAAGTCTCCGCGCTGGAGCGGGTCTGCATATTGTTTGACGGAACCGATCCGGATGCGGTTCAGCAGGCGCGCGGCCAGTGGAAGGCGCTGACGGCGGCAGGCTGTGCGGCGCAATATTGGTCCGAAGAAGGCGGGCGCTGGGAGAAAAAGGCCGAAAGCGGGGAATGAGGGGCGCTGCCCCTCTTGGCCGAGCGGCCAATTCACCCCGGGATATTTAGCGTTAGAAGAGCGTCAGTTGTGCCATGCAGAAAGGTTTCGGTAACCAGTTTGCGCACTGATAGGATTGCGGAACAGGCTGGGAAGCCGATGGCCGTGTTAGGAGAGGACCTGCCGCATGGGCGCGCGCCGCTTGTGTGGCAGGTTCCAGTTTCTTCTAACCACAAATATCCCCGCCGGAGGCCCGCGCCGTGAGGCACGATTTCAACGGGTGAGGATCAGCTCATTGTTGCGAATTTCAATGCCAGAGAAACGCTGAAGATACCCCATCCCCAGCAGGGATTGCTCCAATGCGCCCTTATTGACCCAAGCCGAGACATTTTGATCGCTGATCGGCCCTAAGGTGACGCTCTCGAGTGTCACGCGCGCGGTGCGGACTTCGCCATTGGCCGTCATCGCACGCCCCAGATAAACAAGAGACCCCGTATCGATCCCGAGTTGTTGTGCCGTTTCGGCATTTAAGACCATGTCGCTGGCGCCAGTATCGACAAGGAACTCCACTGGCTTATCGTTGATCTTGAGCGTCAGATAATAGTGTCCGTCACGGGCGCGGGGCACTGAGATCTGGCCTTCTTCAGAGAGCACGGCCTGTTGCGGCATGACCGTTGCGCGAATATCGTCCCAGAGGCCGTAGGCGGCAATCACACCGAGAAAAATCAAAACCCAGATCAGCAATTGTTGGGCTGTTTTACCAAGGGTCTGACGGTTTTGCACAAAGACCCAAGATCCCACTGCCAGTAGCAGCAGGACCAGATAGATCAGCTGGCCGATATCGTCTGAATTCATGGGTCTTTGTCCTCCATATCAGGGAGGTAGGTGTTCACCGCACCTATGTCTAGCTGGCAAAGCCAAAGGCTCGCAGACCTTCAAGCACGAATTGCACCGAAAGCGCGGCCAGAAGCATCCCCAGCAACCGGGTTGCCACATTGATGCCGACGGGACCCAGCAGACGCTCCAGTAGGCCCGAAATCGAAAACATCCCCAGCATTAGCGCAATCACCGCCACTACAATGGCCATCACCGAGGCAAAGCCCTCGATGCCCGGATGCTGCCCGGTCAGGAGGATCACCGTGGCGATGGAACCGGGCCCCGCGATCAGCGGAATAGCCATGGGAAAGACAGAGGGATCATCCTCGGGGGCGATCTCGTCGCCTTGGTGCTGACGACGCGCGGTGCGGCGCTCAAACAGCATATCGAGCGCGGTGAGGAACAAGAGGATGCCGCCTGCAACGCGAAAGGCCGGCATGGAAATCCCGATAAAGCCCAGAACGCTTTCGCCAAACAGCGCAAAGACCGCGAGGATGCCGACCCCTGTGATCGAGGCACGAATGGCGATGGCGCGGCGTTGCTTGCTGGTCATGCCCTGGGTCAACGCCAGAAACACCGGCATCAACCCGATCGGGTCAATGATCACAAAGAGCGTCACAAATGAGGTGATCAGGAACGCGGTGTCGATCATTGCGCCTCGGCGACCTCCAGTTTCTCAAGTGCCTTCATCCAGAGTTCCTCGGCGCGGTCCAGCGCGTCCATGCATTCGGCGTGTTTTTTCTGCCAGACCGCCCGGTCACCGGCACGGCTCGACTCGTAGATCTCCGGATCGGCGAGCTTTTCGTCCAGCTTGTCCTGCATCTCGGTCAGTTTCTCGATGCGGGCCTCGGCCTTGCGGACCTCGTTGCGCAGGGCAAGGATCTGATCGCGGCTGGCGCGCTTGGGCTTTGGCTTGGACGCGGCTTTTGCATCCGCTTTGCGGGCGGGTTTGTCGCGCATCAGCAGCATTTCGCGATAGCTGTCGAGATCGCCATCATAAGGCGCCACGGTGCCATCTGACACCAGCCAGAGCCGATCCGCCACCATGCTCAGCAAATGCATATCGTGGCTGACCAGAATGACCGCGCCGCTATAGGCGGTGAGCGCCTCGACCAGCGCCTCGCGGCTTTCGATGTCGAGGTGGTTGGTCGGCTCGTCGAGGATCAGCATATGGGGCGCATCGAGCGTCGCCAAAAGCAGGCTGAGGCGGGCCTTTTGACCACCGGACAGCCGCCCGACTGCGGTTTCGGCCTGCGCGGCCAGCAGGCCAAAGCCCGCCAGACGCGTGCGCCATTTTGCGGGTGCCTCATGGGGACGCAGTCGACGCAGGTGATCGATCGGGGTTTCGTCCACATAAAGCTCGTCCACCTGATGCTGGGCGAAATAGCCAATGCGCAGCTTGGACGAGCGCACCATCTTGCCCGCCATCAGGGGCAGCCTGTCCGAGAGCAGTTTGGACAGGGTGGATTTACCCTGACCGTTCTTACCCAGAAGCGCGATGCGATCATCCTGGTCGATGCGCAGGTCGAGGCGTCTCAGAATCTCCACGTCGCCATAGCCGGTGACACCGCCTTCGATCTGGATGATCGGCGGTGACATCTCTTCGGGTTCCGGGAAAGTGAACGCCCGCAGCGCGGCCTCTTGCGGGGTTGAGATCGGTTTCATCTTCTCGATCATCTTGAGACGAGACTGGGCCTGCTTCGCCTTTGAGGCCTTGGCGCGGAAGCGGTCCACGAAGCTTTGCAGATGGGCGCGGCGGGTTTCCTGCTTGCGCGCCTCGGATTGTGCCACGGCGATGCGCGCGGCGCGGGTTTCGGCAAAGGTGTCGTAAGTGCCCTGATAGAGCGTCAGCTTGCGATCCTCCAGATGCAGGATCGCCCCCACCGCCCGGTTCAAAAGCCCGCGGTCGTGAGAGACAATCAGCACCGTATGCGGATAGCGCGCGATATAGCTTTCGAGCCACAGCGCACCTTCAAGGTCGAGGTAGTTGGTCGGCTCGTCCAGCAGCAGCAGGTCGGGCTGTGCAAAGAGCACCGCCGCAAGCGCCACGCGCATCCGCCAGCCGCCGGAGAAATCGGAACAGGGGCGCAGCTGGTCCTGATCGTCAAAGCCAAGCCCCTTGAGGATCGAGGCGGCGCGGGCCTCGGCGGACCATGCGTCAATATCCACCAGCCGGGTCTGGATTTCCGCAATGCGGGTGCCATCGGTTGCGGTGTCGGCCTCGGCCATCAGCGCCGCACGCTCGGTATCGGCTGCCAGCACCGTGTCGATCAGGGATGTGTCCGACGAGGGGACTTCTTGTGCCACACCGCCAATCCGCGCCTGAGAGGGCAGGGTGATGGAACCGGTCTCCAGCGCAAGCTCTCCGCGGATCAGGCGGAACAGGGTGGATTTGCCGGTGCCATTGCGGCCCACGACACCGACCTTGTGACCGGTTGGGATAGTGGCAGAGGCCTCCTCCATAAGGGGGCGGCCTTCGACGGAATAGGTAATGTTATCGATCCTAAGCATGAGGTCTCTCATGTCGAAAGGGACCGGGGTGGTCAATCACTATCCGTCACGAGGCAGTCATGAGTTATGCGCAAGAACAGCGGATTTCTCACATTGGCGAGGATCGCGTCCATGTTACGCTAGACATTATTTGAGGCAGCCTCTGGGGCGTGATGGGTGCGCGGCACGGGGGCGAGATTGAACCAAAGGGGGATTTTATCATGCGTCGATTGATTATTTGCTGTGATGGCACATGGAACACCGCAGATCAGCACACCGGAGGCGTGCCGACACCGACCAATGTGGCGAAGCTGCATTCTCTGGTGGCCCGGACCGGTCATGATGGGATCGAACAGATCGATTACTACCGGCGCGGGGTCGGCACATCCGGCGGACTATTGCGACGCATGCTGGGAGGGGCCATCGGGCTCCGGCTCGAAGATGATATCATGAGTGCTTACAAGTTCCTCGCCGAGACCTATGAGCCGGGCGATCAGATCTATCTGTTTGGGTTCAGTCGAGGGGCCTACACGGTACGGAGCCTTGCGGGGATGGTCTCAAAAGTGGGGCTTGCTGATTTACGCCCCGCGCATCTGTCGCCCTATGAGGACAGCTGGGAGGTGGTGAAACGCTTGATGCGGACCTATCAGGCGCGCAAAGCAGGAGACGAGAAGGCAGGGCTTCAGAAACAGTTTCTGGAAGAGCGCCCAGTGTCGGTCCAGTTCCACAACGAGACAGCAGATATCGGCTTTCGGTTCATCGGCGTTTGGGACACGGTCGGCGCGCTGGGCATTCCGGATGACAAGGGGCTGTTGCGGCTGCTCCTTGGGGATGTTCTCAAACATGAGTTTGGCGACACCACATTGGGCCGCAATGTGGAATGCGCCCGCCATGCGCTGGCGATGGATGAGCGGCGCAAGGATTTTACCCCGACGCTCTGGACAGATTGGGCGCGGGGGCAGGATGTCGAACAGCGTTGGTTCCCCGGCGTTCACGGTGATGTCGGCGGCAGCTACGCCGATAGCGGCCTTGGGGATCTGACGCTGGAATGGATGCTGCAAGAGGCACGGGCCAATGGTCTTGCTCTGCGCGAGATCTCACCGGGGCGTATGAACCCGGATGCGTTCGCGCGGCGGCACAATTCCTATCTGGGCTGGTTTCGTTTGCGTCCCACCCGGCCGCGTGCTGTCCCCGAGGTGTCGGAGGCCGCAGCCGATGTGGCCGATTGGACCAGCCGTACCCGTTTTGATGCCTCGGTGATTGCGCGGCACATGACATCCCCACCGGGAGAAAAAAGCTATTGGCCCACCCATGTGTTGGGCGTCGCCCAAAGCACCGAGACCATCGCGGCGGCACGCAAGCGTTGGAACGCCACCGGGGTATATTTGGAGCGGGGGGCCCAATACCGGATAAAGGCCAAAGGGCAATGGCAGGATGCATCGATCCCTGCCACCGCTGATGGGGCAAATCCGGGGATATATCTGGGCAAGATCGGATATGCGTTGGCGGCGGTTCCCGAATTGCTGCGCAAAGCGATCCGGATGCGCAAGGGATTTGCCAGCGCTGATGTGCCATTCTCGCGCCGCATTGATGGCGCGCCTTGGTTTGCGCTTATCGGAGCAATCGCCAACGGGCAGGTGACTCAAACCAGCGAGGACGAGGTCTCTGATCACGAATACCACTGCCTTGGTCAGGAAGCGGTGATCGCGCCGAGTCAAAGCGGTTATCTCTACCTCTTTGCCAATGACGCATGGCAAATGTACGGCAACAACGCCGGTGTGCTGCGCGTTGAGGTGACACGGCTCAGCTAGGGCAGGCATCTAAGAATAGCGCACTTGTATCCGAACCAAGAGCACTGTTTAACATATGCAGGACCCAAGGTATCCGCCGGCACAGGCCATCGCTGTCACGCGCGGAGAGAACGGATAGGCAGATGCTGCGCGCAGCCCAAACACCCCCAACGCTGATGACACTGATCGTTGGCACTGCACTGTCGGTGCTGTCGCTCAATATGTTCCTGCCCTCGCTGCCCGGCATCGCCAAAGAGTTTCAGGTCGACTACGGGCTCGCCAATCTTTCGGTTGCTGGCTACCTCGCGATCTCTGCAGCGCTTCAGATTGTCATGGGGCCGATGTCGGATCTTTATGGTCGGCGTAAGGTGATGCTGTTGTGTTGTGCGATGTTCGTGCTGGCCTCTGTGGGCTGCGCATTGGCAAGCAACATTTGGGTGTTTCTCGGCTTTCGCCTGCTACAAGGCGCGATCATCAGCGGGCAGGTGATTTCGCGCGCGGTTATTCGCGATATGTACCCGCCCAGCGAAGCGGCGAGTAAACTCGGCTATATGGGAATGATCATGGCGTTGGCCCCGATGACCGGGCCGATGATCGGAGGCGCGCTTGATATGGCCTTTGGCTGGCGGGCAGGGTTCTGGCTCTATACGGGACTTGGGCTGTTGGTGCTCTGGCTCACGTGGGGCGATATGGGAGAGACCAATACCAATCGTTCAGCCACGTTCCGGGCGCAGATGCGTCTTTATCCGCATCTCTTTGCCTCGCGCCGCTTCTGGGGCTATTCGGCCTGCGTCGCCTTTTCGATTGGAGGGTTCTACTCCTTTGTCACGGGCGCGCCGATGGTGGCTGCGGCTTGGTTTGATCTCAGCCCGGCAATGGTGGGGCTGGGGATCGGCATCATCACCTGTGGTTTCATGGTGGGGAACTTTGTCACCGGGCAAATGGCTCAGCGGCTTCCCCTCATGACGCTAATTATGATCGGTCGGGTGATCTCCTGTGTGGGGCCTGCGCTGGGCCTTGGTCTGTTCTGGATTGGGCAGGGGAGTGAGCTGGTCTTTTTCGGCTCTGCCATATGTGTCGGGCTGGGCAACGGGTTGACCATCGCCAATGCCAGTGCGGGTTTGATGTCCGTACGCCCGGAACTCGCGGGCAGCGCTGCAGGGCTTTCGGGGGCAATGACGGTGGCGCTGGGCGCGGCATTGACCACCGTGACGGGGATCGCGGTACAGCCGGAGACCGCGCCCTATGCGGTGCTGGGGATCATGCTGGGCGCAAGCCTTCTGGCACTGATCTCGGCGATCTATGTGTTGGTTGTCGACCTTCAGGATCCATTGGAAACCGCGCATGGCTGATCCATACGCGGCTTTCGCCTAAGCGCTGGGCACAAGCCTCTTCCCATGGGCGGGCTGTCGTGCTACCCGGCGCCAGAATGTTGCGGCGACCGTCATCGCGGCCACCGTGACCTAATCGACCTCAGAATGTCTCAAGGAGATCGCCCGATGGCACTGGAACGCACTTTTTCGATCATCAAGCCCGACGCAACCCGCCGCAACCTGACTGGCGCAATCAACGCCAAGTTCGAAGAAGCAGGCCTGCGCATTGTTGCACAAAAGCGCATCCACATGACCAAAGCACAGGCTGGCAAGTTCTATGAAGTGCACGCCGAGCGTCCCTTCTATGACGAGCTGTGCGAATTCATGTGCTCCGCTCCGGTGGTCGTGCAGGTTCTCGAAGGCGAAGGCGCTATCGCAAAGAACCGCGAAATCATGGGCGCAACCAACCCGGCAGACGCAGCCCCCGGCACCATCCGCGCCGAGTTTGCAGAATCCGTGGGTGAAAACTCTGTGCACGGCTCCGACGCTCCGGAAACCGCAGCTGTAGAAATCGCCTACTTCTTCTCCGGTCTCGAGCTGGTTGGCTAATAGTTTAGCCGTTGAGCAATCGACGGCGAACTTAGTTCAATCATTGAACCGCTGAGAATTTTGGCCGTCACGCCCCGCGCGTGGCGGCTTTTTTGTGGGTGAGATATGGCCTGCAATTCAGCCGGGGCGACGCTCCACCACACCGATTTCATTCAGGATCGCATCAAATGCCGAGCGGTCGCTGTCAAAGCTCTGGTCCTTGATCGCATCAAAGCGTGTGCGCAGCGCTTTCTTCTCCTCGCCTTTGCAGTCGTTCCACGGGCGGCCCTGCAACGCCATCACCAACACATAGTAGCCGATGAAGTGCGGCTTGCCGCCACTCTCGAGCAACTTGCCATAGGCCGCATCGGCGCCAAGGGCACGCAATTCTTCGGCCGAGTGAATGCCCGCACGGGTGCAGGCGGCCTCAAAAGCGGGGCCGAGGTTCTTAATGGAGGAAACGGGTGTGCTCATGAGGCGACCATACTCTGGCCCCGCGCTGACGTCAGCCCTGAATGGATCGCCACTGCGTATAAGGGAGGAGCGCCAGTGGCTGTGCTGGCACTGATTCTCAAGTTAATGGTTAATGATCCCAATGTGTTAGCCAGATCATGGTTAACGGGCGTTAGTGTGTGGGCGGCGAAATAATGTTACCTGAAAATTCTGTGATTTTGTGACCCTCGGCGTGGGTAAACCCTATCCCGAAGGCGTGGTCCTATCCTTTGGGGAGGGCCGCAGAAACCGATGGATAGGACGTACGAACATGCAAACTCAATTAGATTTGTACACATCGGAATACAAACACCAAGAGGTTCCAATGTTACACCCCATCATTCTCGCAGGCAGCGTACACCAGTCAAGTGAACGGGCGAGCGGGGTGTGCCCAATGCCTCTGGAAGCCGCGCCCGGCGCACCCAGCCGGTTTGAACGGCTCTTGTCCGCCCTGTCTGGCGACGTCTTCTCAGCACCGGTTGTTGTCACCACCCAAGACAGCGCGCCGCTGGTCGACCGTCAATCCGCACACCGCAAAGCCCGCCTGATCGTGGAACCCGACACCCACAAGCCTGCCGCAGCCCTCCTGAGTGCGGTTCTCTCCCTGCGTCACATGCCCGGCGCACTTGTGGTCGTCGCTCCGGCCTCTGCCGATTTGGAAGATGCGCGCAAGCTCGATCTGGCGCTCTGCAACGCCATCCCTGCCGCGCAGCGCGGCGAGATTGTGATGCTTGGTCAGCGCACCACACGGGCCTATGCTGGCTACGGCATTATGGAAGTGGTGTCTCAGCCGCATGAGAACGTGCCGGTGGCCGTAAGTCGCGTTTTGGCCTCTGGCCGCCAAACCACGCTTTCACATCTATTGCAGGGCAACCATCAGCTCTGGGGCATGGGGATCTATGTCGCCCGCGTTGACGTGTTGCTTGCGGCGTTCAAGAGCCACGCAAGCCGTCTTTTTCTGCCGGTCAAGAATGCGTTGCAGCGGGCCGAGGCAGTCGATGGGACAAAGATGTTGGATGCGGCAACCTACCGGCGCGTCAAAGCGATCACCTTTGAAAAAGCGGTTGCAGAAAAGATCGATAACGTCTGCGCCATTCAGCTTGATCCGGCCTGGAGCGAAGTACAGCAATGGGATCAGGATGCAGCGGCCGATCGCGCGATATCTGCTTGGGATCAGGATCTTGCAGAAGATCTCTCAGGCGCTGCACGTGCCGCTTCCTCTGATCTGCACCCGCATGCTGCCGATATGATGGCAGTCTACGCAAGCCTTGCTCAGGCCACCGAAGACGACGCATTGACAGCGCGTAGCACCGAGCACAAATGGGGCCGTCACGAAACCCTCGCGATGGGGCCTGGTTTTACCCTGCAGCGTATGGCCATCGCGCCCGGAGCCGCGTTGGAACTCAGCGCCGGTGCGGGGGGCGCGGAGCATTGGGTTGTCGCGCAGGGATCGGTGTTGGTGACGCTTGGCGATCATGTTCGACTTGTTTGGGAAGGGCAGAGCGCCCGTATCCCCTGTGGTCGCTCGCGTCGCATCGAAAACCCTGGATCGGGCACGCTTGTCTTGATCCAGCTACAAGTTACCCCGCTGACGGGCACCAAGGACCACAGCCCGCTGCACAGCCTTCCCCCCGCCGGAGTTGCCTAACCCCCCCTCTTGTCCCGCAACCCGGCTTACTGACGTCCCGCGCGCCCACGCGGGGCGTCTTTTTATGGACCTCGCCCTATTTTTGAGAGCCGAGTGAAACCGCATGATATCAGGAGACTGTGCGCCATAGGCTTATGTGCGAGGGGGAAGGGTCCTGGTGATACCGTCACGGTGGGAGGGAGCACGCGAGGAGGTCGCATCTCAACTCTAGAAGGGCCGCAGCCGTTGAGAAAGGCAATCGAACTGCCAGTTTGCGTCGCAGCGTGATGATATGGTGTTGGGTTGAGCGAAGTCCGAAAACGATCCATCGCGACACGCTGTCTGATATCCAATGCCGTAGGTGCGACAGGGGCGTGCGGAAATCATACTGCGGGGCGCAAGCAGCGCCACAAGCGAGCAACGGGTCTGCTCAATCCGACAGGTGTGCTGGAGCTTGCCGCATTATTGTGGCCTTCTAGGACGTGTTGACAAAA
>NZ_LNWY01000025.1 GCF_001681715.1 Tritonibacter mobilis
TTTTGTCAACACGTCCTAGGTGGTTTCACCCGAGTATTGCGGCCCCGGATGAAGGCAAGCTGTAGCATGTGCGCCAGTATTGGGCTGTGGCACGATCTGCGCGCAGTCGTCTTGAGCACGCGGGCACCGACCACGGAAGACACAGCCGGAGGGCGGGTTCATCGGGGACGGCATGTCACCTACCATCGGCATGATGCGCTTTGCTCGCTCCGCCACCGGATCAGGGATTGGCACCGCCGAAAGAAGCGCCTGTGTGTAGGGATGTTGCGGATCATTGTAGAGTTCAGCTTTTGGCGCCTTCTCCATAATCCGTCCCAGATACAGCACCATAACCTCGTCAGAGATGTTTTTAACCACACTCAAATCGTGGGCGATAAAGATCATCGCCAACCCCAAATCACGCTGCAATTCCTTCAAAAGCTCAATCACTTGTGCCTGAATTGAAACATCCAGCGCCGAGACGGGTTCATCACAGATCAAGAGTTTTGGTTCAACGATAAGCGCACGGGCAATACCGATACGCTGACATTGGCCACCGGAAAACTCATGCGGGTAGCGGTTGATCATCTGCGGCAACAATCCCACCCGCTCCATCATCTGCGCAACACGTTTGCGGCGTTCCTTGGCCGGAATATCTGGGCGGTGCGTCGCAAGTGGTTCGGCAATGATTTGCCCGAGTGTCATACGAGGGTTCAGCGAGGCCAGCGGGTCCTGAAACACCATTTGGATTTCAGAGCGGTATGGTTTCATCCGGCGTGGACTGAGCGACAGAAGGTCGGTTTCACCACGCCACGTCACCTGCCCCGTGGCCGGTACCATCTGGATCAGACCCCGCGCCATTGTAGACTTGCCGCTGCCAGACTCGCCGACAACACCGAGCGTTTTGCCCGCCTCCAGATCGAAATCCACACCGTTGACCGCGTGCAGATAGCGCGGTTTGGTCCAAGGCATGTCGCCGGGGCGCACGAGCTGAAATTTGATATCCAATTTGCGGACGGAGAGAAGTGGACTCATGCGGCGACCTCCTCAACTGGGCGCTGGCATGCGCGCGCGCGGTCTTCGGCAAAAGCTGTTAGCGCGGGCATTACGCGGCAATCCTCCGCGGCAAAGCGACAGCGTGGGCGAAAGGGGCATCCTTCCGGCGGAGCGGCCATATTCGGCGGGTTGCCGGGGATTGCCTTCATTGCGGCGTCAGCATCATCGACACGCGGCACTGCCGCCAACAATCCGCACGTATAAGGATGCGAGGGAGCCGCAAAAAGCGGCTCTGTGGGGCCCTGCTCCATCACGCGACCGCCATACATAACCAGCACACGTTCGCAAAACCCCGCGACCACCCCCAAATCGTGCGTAATCAGGATCGTCGCCATGCCAAAGTCTTTTTGCAAATCGCCCAATAGATCCATGATCTGCGCCTGCACGGTCACGTCGAGCGCAGTTGTCGGTTCATCTGCGATCAAAATGTCAGGCTTGCACAAAAGTGACATGGCGATCATCACGCGCTGTCGCATGCCGCCTGAAAATTCATGCGGATAGAGCCGAACACGTTCCCTCGCTGCAGGGATTTTTACAGCATCCAACATGCGTATCGACTCTGCGAGCGCGTCTCGCTTTGACAGACCCTGATGCAATGTCAGAACTTCGGTCATCTGGTCAGATATCCGCATATAGGGGTTGAGCGACGTCATTGGATCTTGAAAGATCATCGCAACCCGCTCCGCTCGAATTTTATTGAGCACCTTGGGCTTTGCACCCAAGATCTCTTGCCCATCAAAACGTATGGAGCCTTCGGTACGTCCGTTGGGGGCGAGCAACCCCATAATAGAAAAGGCGGTTTGCGATTTGCCAGACCCGCTTTCACCGACGATGCCCAAGGTTTCACCACGGTCGATGGAAAGCGAGAGGTTATTGACCGCATGCACCGGTCCGTCTTCGCCGTCAAAAGTGACACAGAGATTGTTGATCTGCAAAAGCGACATCAGCGATCCTTGGGGTCAAGTGCGTCTCGCAGCCCGTCACCCACAAAGAACAGGCCGAACAGCGTGAGACAGAAGAACAGAAGAGGAAAACCCAACTGCCAGGTGGTGCCATAAGCGATGGTCCCAGCCCCTTCGGAAATCAGAGCCCCCAAAGAGGTCAGGGGTTCCTGTACCCCAAGGCCGAGAAACGAAATGAAGCTCTCGGTCAGGATCATCAGCGGCACCAGCAGAGTGGCATATACCGCGATCACACCAAGCAGGTTTGGCACAATATGGCGCAGAATGATTACTGGTGCGGACACCCCCGTGGCACGGGCGGCCTCGACGAATTCTCGGCCCTTGATGGTCAACGTCTGGCCCCGCACGATGCGCGCCATTTCCATCCATGAGATCACACCTATGCCCGCGAATAGTATCGTAATCGAGCGTCCGTACATGACCAAAAGCAGGATCAGCACAAACATGTAAGGCACCGCCATAAAGATATCGACGAGCCGCATCATGATGTTGTCTGTACGCCCGCCGACGTAACCTGCGATAGCCCCGTAAAGAGTACCAATGATGCAAGCGATCAGCGCACCGACCAGTCCAACCGCGAGACTGATTTGCGTTCCTTGTACCGTACGCGCAAAGAGATCCCGTCCCAGATCATCAGTGCCAAAATAGTGGCCACTTGCGAATGATGGCCCACCCAATTCGGCAACCTGCCCCATCACGTTATAGTCGAGTTCCTCGTTCGACCACTGTGCGAAAAAATTTCCAAAGAGTGCGAAAACCACCACGAAACCGAGGATGGCGAGCCCCACAAGGGCCGCCTTGTTGCGAAAGAAACGCCGCCGTGCATCAGACCATGGGGATCGGCCTTTTCCAACGAGCGCATTGGCTTCGACGGCCTGTTCCGGTGTCATTGCCATGTTAATACCTGATCTTTGGATCGATCCATCCATAAAGGATATCGACCACGAGGTTGAAGAAGATGGTCAGCGCCCCCATCAGGATCGTCACGCCCATCATGACTGCGTAATCGCGATTCAGGGCGCTATCGACAAAAGCCTTGCCGATGCCGCCGGTCGAAAAATAGATATCAACCACCACCGAGCCTGTGATCATCGCCACAAAGGCGGGACCAAGATAGGAAATGACAGGAAGCATCGCAGGCTTCAGCGCGTGACGCAAAATTACCTGACGTTCGGGCAGGCCTTTCGCACGCGCTGTACGGATATGGTTTGAGGTCAGCACCTCAAGCATGGATGAGCGCGTGATCCGCGCGATCGACGCCATGAAAGACGTTGAAAGCGCGATCACTGGCATGATCCAATATTCGGGTCCCTGCCAGCCACCTCCCGGCAACCAACTGAGCCACAGTGTGAAGACCAGTACGAGGATTGGTGCCATCACGAAGTTGGGCAACACTTGCGCGCCGATGGAAACACCTACTGCGGCATAATCCAACAGAGAGTTGTGTCGCATGGCTGCTGCCACACCAAGGCTCGCGCCAACAATCACCGCAACAGCGAAGGACAAAAGCCCATAGGTCAATGTGATCGGGAAGCCTTGCGCGATGATCTCGTTTACCGTGCGGTCTTTGTAGACAAAACTCGGGCCGAAATCGAATTCGCTGACGATCCCCCAGACATAATTGACGATCTGCCTCCACAAGGGATCGTCGAGGCCGTATTTCGCATTTAGGTTGGCCAAGACCTGCGGCGGCAATTCCCGTTCCGATGTAAATGGCCCGCCGGGGGCGGAATGCATCAACACGAAGGAAATCACGATCAAAAGCAAAAGCGTCGGGATCGCAATAGCAAGACGCTTAAGGATGTAAGTGAACAAGACTGTCGCTCCCGGAACAAGTCGAGGTGGCTAGGTATAAAGGCGAGCGATCCACCAAAAAGGACCGCTCGCCCGAGTAGGATTACTCCGCGACGCGGTATAGATCCTTACCATACCAGTTATTGTTCACATTGTTCTGCGGCAGACCTTTGATATCTTCGGCGATCATATCGACGTTGGCATAGTGATAGATCGGGATAATCGGCATTTCTTCCGCCAGAATGCGTTCAGCGTCTTGATAGAGCGGCTGCGGATTTTCAGCGGTCTTGCTATCTTTCATGACCTTGTCATAGGCGTCGTTGAAAAACTCGCCGTTGTTGTGGCCAGAGTAAGAGGTCATCAAGTCCAGATAGGTCGACGCCTCATTGTAGTCTCCGCACCACGCATAACGCGCCATGTCAAAGTCCTGATTATGCATCCGATCAGTGTGAACCTTCCACTCATAGTTATCGAGCGTGATGTTCACACCGATTTGCTTGAGCATTTGTGAGGCCGCGATGGCAATCTTCTTGTGGTCCTCGGACGTGTTGTACTGCAGCGTCAGATCAAGCGGATTGTCTGATCCATATCCAGCCTCTGCCATCAGGGCCTTGGCTTTTTCGAGACGTTGAGACTGATCCATCTCATCCGCCCATGCCAACTCCGGACGCTCAAAGTCGGCAATTGCCCAATGGGTCCAATTATATGAGGCCTTTTGCCCCCCCTGCAGAATGCGGTCGACGATAATGTCGCGGTCAATCGCATAGGCCAGCGCCTGACGAACCCGCACATCGCGCAAGGCTTCAGGACCCTTTTCCCCCACATTCAGCACGTAGATGTAAGAACAATTATAAGGGGTCGAGACCGCTTGCTCAGGGTATTCTTTCTTTAGCCGCGGATATTGCCCAGCGGGAATATCAACCCGATCCAGCTCGCCCGCAAGGTAGCGTGTCAAGCCTTGGTTCACATCATTAATGGTCAATGCCGTGAGTGTTTCCATCACCACATTGTCAGCATCCCAATAGGTGTCGTTTTTCTCCATGACGACCCGTTCGCCCAGTTGATGCGCGGTCAGAGTATAGGCCCCGTTGCCCACCAGCGTTCCCGCATCGGTCCAGTCATCCCCATGCTCTTCCACAACACTTTGTAGCACCGGGAAGGTTGATGCGTGGACGAGCATTTGGGGGAAATAGGGCAACGGTGTCGTGATCTTGACCTCTAGGGTGTGGTCGTCCACTGCACGCACACCAAGTTCTTCGGGAGATTTGTCACCCGCGATCACCTCAGGTGCATTCTCAACCTGCATCAATTCCATGTACCACGCGTACTCCGACGCGGTCGCAGGGTTGGCCAACCGACGCCAAGAATAAACAAAATCCGCAGCGGTCACTGGTTCGCCATTCGACCACTTGGCATCTTTGCGCAGGTTGAATGTGTAGGTTTTACCATCCTCCGACACCTCGTGATCCAGTGCCACGCCGGGAACCAAGTCGCCGTTTCCGTCTTCGTTGTAGAGCCCTTCAAAGATGTTACGCAGAACATCAGAACCTTCGACATCGGTATTGATTTGCGGGTCCATCGACTTGATCGCATCCAAAAGCCAGAAGGTATAGGACTGATCAGCGGCCAAAGTTACGCCCTCAGGCACATCCGCCGCATGCGCCTGCAACGCGAGGCCCAAGGCAAGTGCCGAGGACGCCAATGTTGTGCGAATTTTCATGATGACTCTCCGTCTGTTGGTAGCTTTTCTCGTTATGATTGAAGTCATCCAATCTGAATCTGTATTCAGTTGCAAGAGGGTGCCTTGCGTCATCAACAGAGAGCAATTTTGCGCCGATGGAAGAACGGGCGGTGTGCAAAGGAAAGGAATATGAGGCTTGGCTGGGCCCTCCGCATTTTTCCTAATCGGTCATAAATCGATTGCCCGCCATCACACGTGTACCGCCATTTGGCAGCCTGCGGATACGGCACGGGGTCAGGGGAATAGACCTGCGGCTTTTGATGATGTCACACGCCTGACAACTGCTCGCGAACCCACGGGCGTTCAGGTATTTGGCCTTAGATGACAACGCCCCGTGTTGCGATGTGGATGGATGGCACAAATAGGTATCAAGCGGCGACCCATCACGGCCAACAGCGCATAGATCACCCGCGCCCCTATCAGAACAAATCTACGAACTCAGCACCGTACAGCATGTTCCGGAACACCTGATTGCTCCACGGGAACTTGATAAACACAGCCCTGAGATGGATTTGGGTTGGCAATTCCCTCAAAGGCCGTCGTTACAAAAAGTGTCTGCATATTCGGCCCACCAAACGCAGGACAAGAAGAATGCAACCCTGCCACTTCAATGATCCGGTCAACTTCTCCGTCTTGAGAATACCGAACTACCCTACCCGCACCCCATTGCGCATTCCAAAGGCCACCTTGTGCATCAACCACCGAACCGTCTGGGTTAAAACCTTCGGATCCGGGATCAGCAAAGGCGCCGGGTTCCCCTTTGGGCCACCCTTCATGGTCAAGCGGTTGCTTCAAAATCCGCCCCTGCTGCGTATCTGCAAAATACGCAGTGCTTCCATCCGGAGAAAAGCAGATCGAATTGGGGATCGACAGGCCCGACCAGAGATTTCGCAACTCGCCACGATAATACCGGTAAATCGCGCCGTATCCGGCTTCTGCGCGCTTTCCCATGGTGCCGATCCAGAACCCGCCTTTTGGGTCGGCGCGACCATCGTTTGATCTGGTATCAGGATTGTTGGCTTCAAGTTCACAAATCAAATCGCGATGACCTGTGCCAATATCAAATCTCCACAGCCCAGTCTCCGAGGCGATAAGCAATGTGTCTTTATCAATCCAACCCGCGGCAGAGTGGCATTCGCTGAATTGCCATTCCAAGGCCTGACCGTTGACACGGGACAAGAGTCTATGGCCAAGAATATCAAACCAGAACAAGTGCTTGCGCAAAGGGTGCCACAACGGGCCTTCCCCCAATTCGCAGGCGCGCTCATCAAATACTGTCGCAATATCTGTCATGGTCGGGCCTCGTCGTAGCTCGCCGCAAATGCGGCGGCTTTGTCTGCTACGATTTGAGCCGTATCCCCCGGCTTAAAAAGTGCACTCCCAACGCCGACGCCATTGGCCCCAGCCGCAAACCAGTGCCCCAATGTTGTTGGTGAAACGCCACCGACCGCCCAGCAGGGCACTTCAGATGGTAAAACTGCACGGACAGCCTTTAGTCCGGTCGGCCCGATAACCTCACCCGGGAAGAACTTTAGCGCATCTGCACCACTGGCCAGAGCCGTGAAAGACTCAGAAGGCGTCATCACCCCCGGATAGGATGTAAGCCCAATCTGCTTGGTCGCGCGAATAACATCTGGGTTTACGTTCGGCGAAACCACAAAGCGCCCGCCTGCCGCGGCGACCTCGCCCACCTGTGTAGATGTCAGCACTGTTCCGGCTCCAATACTGGCCCGTACTCCGTGTGCTTGAACCATGCGGCTGATAGAGGAGAGAGGATCGGGAGAATTTAGCGGCACCTCAATGATGGTAATGCCTGAATCGATCAGGGCCCCGCAAATTGCAACGGCTTCATCCGGGGTGACGCCGCGCAGTATCGCCATAATGTTTCGGATCACACATCTTCTCCTTTTAGCGCAGACCGTGCAGCGATGAGACCTGCGAGGGTCATGTCCTCAGTTTCGGCGTGGCGGACCTCGGGCGCAAGTCGGCCCAGAGAAGCATATAGCTCCCTTGTCCGTTTCTCGCCCACTAGAATTACAGGGTTTTGTTCCCAGAACGAACGCGCCCCAGCGAGTTCCAAACCTATCAACACTCCTGATAAGCGCGCCCGCGTTTCCCCGCGACCTGTTGTGGCGAGCAAATTCTGCGCTCTCAAACCAAAGAGCGCCGCGCTGGTGTCTTCAGGGGTGGCTAAACCCTGTGACACGGCGTCGGTAAACGCGGCATTGTCCCAATCACCGTCGAGGCTCTGCCGTAGGATCGAGTGTTGCGTGAGAATGGCAAACAACTCTCCAGTCATAAACGTCCTGAACTCAAGGACCGCGCCACCTGCGACGCGCACCCATTTTGTATGCGTACCGGGCAAGCAGATTACGCCGTCAAACTCCGGATTTCGGGCGAGAACACCAGCTATCTGAGTTTCTTCGCCCCGCATCACATCCGGCGGGTTTGTTTGTGACAAGCCCGGCAAGATGCGCACATCTATGCGACTATCATTCGTGATAACCCGCGATACGGTCCCGTTTTGCGGGGCCGCGGGAACCGAAACATAACCTGCCTCCCGCCAGCCGCCTCGCGCCCCAGCCATACCGCAAACCAAAACCGGAGTTGGGCGGTCTGGCAGCAAGTCTTCGACAAGCGACAGAAAGCTCTCCTCAAATTGGTCCTCTCGCAGACGACCCATCCCGTGATCCGATTTACGCCGTTCCAGAACAGTGTCATCGGCGCGCATTGCCCAAATCCGAAGGTTGGATGTCCCCCAATCAACCGCGATCCAATCTGGTGCTGTCATAAGCCGCTCACGTCGTTGGGCAGCAGCGCGTCAGGCATATTCTGATAGCAAACCGGACGCAGAAAACGCCGGATCGCCAGCGTTCCCACACTGGTCGCGCCGAAGTTGGTCGATGCAGGATATGGTCCGCCATGCACCATACTGTCGCAAACCTCGACTCCGGTTGGATAGCCGTTGGTCAAAATACGCCCTGCCTTTCGCTCAAGAACTGGCATGAGGTGGTGCGCAAGGTCGCTGTCACTCTCATCCATCATCAGCGTGCAGGTCAGTTGACCCTTGAGAGCGCGCGCCACAGCAAGCATCTCCTCACGATCTTTTACTCGAACTATCACACCAAATGGGCCAAAAATCTCGTGAGCGAGCGTGTCGTTTGCCAGCCATTCCTCGCCCGTTGTATCGGAGAGGTACGGCTTTGCCCTGCGCCCATCACAGGCAGAACTCAGAACCTCCGTTACTCCACTCATGTTAGCAACCCGTTCGCAGCCAGCCCGATAGCTGTTTGCAATCCCTTCGGTCAGCATGGTCTGGGCACCACCCTCAGACAGGGCCAAACGCGCAGTTTCAGTGAAAAAGTCTGCACTGGGCCCCTCCATCAAAACGACCACGCCGGGATTGGTACAAAACTGTCCTGCTCCCATGGTGAGTGATGCGGCCCAATCTTGGGCCAAGGCCTCGCTCCGCGCTGACATCGCTTCTGGCAGCAGGAATATAGGGTTCACACTGCCCAATTCGCCGAAGAACGGGATCGGCGTTGGGCGGCTAGCACACAAGTCAAAGAGCGCGCGCCCGGCACCGAGCGATCCGGTGAACCCCACCGCTGCAATCAGCGGGTGCTGCACCAATGCGGCGCCCAATTCCTTCGTATTGCCTTGCACAAGATTAAAGCACCCAGGATGCAGATCGCATTTCGTGATCGCGGCAAGGACCGCTTCGGCAATAATTTCGCCTGTGCCTGGGTGGGCTGGGTGGCCCTTAACGACAACCGGACACCCGGCTGCCAAGGCTGACGCGGTATCGCCGCCGGCTGTAGAAAAGGCGAGCGGGAAGTTTGATGCACCAAAAACCGCAACTGGCCCTATGGGGCGCTGCACCATCTTGAGGTCCGGTCGTGCCAGAGGCTGACGGTTCGGTAATGCGGGATCGTGACGATGGTCGAGGTATTCGCCCACTTCAATATGGTCTGCGAACAGACGCAACTGACCAGTGGTCCGGCCCCGTTCCCCCTGCAATCGCGCCTCAGGCAGGCCGGTTTCTCGAACGCCAATTTCTGTGATTTCATCTGCCCGAGCCTCGATCTCCTCCGCGATGGAGCGTAAAAACGCTGCCCGCTCTGCGCGAGAGGTAGAGCCAAAGGTCCAGAACGCGTCCTCTGCGGCTTGAACCGCGCGATCGACATCCTTTGCGTCACCATTGGCCGTCTCGTGCGATAGTCCGTCGATCGGCTGCGACGCAAAAGTGGTGGCAGAGCCGATCCATGCGCCTCTAATCAAGTGTTTTCCGTGCGGTCGATACGCCATGAATTACCTCTTTATTTACCCCAGCGCAGCGCGATCAGGTCGAGTTCTCGTGACAGCGAAATAAGCCGCTCTTTGGTACGTGGCGACAGCGGAGTCAGCGGATGGCGCACGTAATCAGAGCCGATAACGCCACCCTCCATCATCACCGTTTTTGCAGCGCGCAGCCCACACTGGCGGTTTTCGTGGTTGATCAGCGGCAGGCATAGCTTCCACTGATCCAGTGCCGCCTCCATGTTGCCTGCACGGTAGTCTGTTACAATGGGGCGGATCTTTTCCGGCTGCAGTGCCGAGGTCATCGTTCCCGTACAGCCTGCATCAAGATCGGCCAGCAAGGTCACTGCTTCTTCGCCATCAAATGGTCCGACAATATGCTCTGCGCCCAAGTCGATCAGCGCGGCGAGTTTGTCGGCTGCAAACGGTGTTTCGATCTTAAAGTAAGAGACGTGTTCGATCTCCTTCGCCATCTTGACCAGCAATGGTACGGGCAAGGACACTCCCGATAGCGGAGCATCCTGCACCATGATCGGGATAGAAATCGCGTTCGAGACGGCCGCAAAATGTTCGAACACTCCCTGTTCAGAAGGAGCAAGCCCCACGCCATGATACGGCGGCATCATCATGAGCATCGACGCCCCCAAACTCTGCGCTTCTTTCGCGCGGTGTATGACGATGTCTGTTGCAAAATGGCTGATCGTGACAATGACCGGAACCCGGCCCGCCACATGGTCAAGACTGACCCGAGTGAGGGTCGCGCGCTCTTCGTCCGACAGCAGGAACTGTTCGGAATAGTTGGCAAGGATACAGATCGCATCAACGCCTTGGTCGATCATACAATCAAGCACGCGCCGCATCCCATCGGGATCAATGGCCCCATCGCTGTGAAACGGTGTTGGAGCGACCGGCAGAATACCGGTAAGTGGATTTTGCATTTTGACCTCTCAGTCTCAGGTCACGCCAAGACGTGAAACCTGCATGAAAACTGCCCTCTGCACTGCCAGAGAAGCGAAAGAGTCAGCGTTGCGCTGGACTTGGTGCTCAACGACTCCCAGCCCCCGCTCAGTCGATTACCATTCGAAGGGTTCAACGGTGATGCGCTTGCCGAGTGTAAAAGCATCGGCCACATGCCGCATGGGCGACAGATCCATATCTATGCCCCCCCTTTGCACCAAAGAGGCCATCTGAGCGTAAAGACGAGGGTATTCACCGGTCAGATCCGAGACACTTTCGTCAATCTCGCCATCAATCGTCAGCTTATCACCACCATTTTCTAGGATCATAATGCCTTGATCGGTTTCGGCCTGAATGGTCCATGTCGGCGCACCGGGCTCCAGCCAGTCGAGGTTCATGGACACCTCAGCTCCCCTCGGATGATGAAAGCTGCATTCCGCTGCAATTGGCGCCTCGCGGTTCGCGGGAAAGTGGAGCTGAGCCCCGGTCAGATGAACTGGCTCAGGCAGAATTTCCGTCAGGATCGACAGTGCGTTGATGCCCGGATCAAAGACACCTAAACCGCCTGCCTCAAACACCCAGTCTTGCCCGGGATGCCATTGCCGCACATCTTCTCGCCAGTTGATCGTCAGTTTCTGCAGCGCCTTTTCTGCAAGCCAAGCCTTTGCCGCAAGCACTTTGTCTGCTTGCCGTGAATGCCACGTTGCATAAAGCGACACCCGATGAGCTTGCGCCATCGCTTTGAGCGCGTGGCATTCCGACAGCGTCGCACCGGGCGGTTTTTCAAGCATCACGTGCCGACCCGCGCGGATTGCCGCAGCCGCATAGTCAAACCGTGGAACCGGCGGCAGGCAGAGCGACACGACACGGATGTCTGGCCGCTCTTCCAGCATCTGTGCAAAATCATGAAAGGCAGGAACGCCCGCCACTGTACCATGACGTGACACGGTCGCAGATAAATTCCAGTCAGGGCTGTTCTGGATCGCGGGCACATGTTGGTCGATTGCGATCTTTCCGATGCCGATTAATGCGATTTCCATCAATGAGAGTCCTTTCCGACAGGAGATCCGCGGCAACCCTTCAGAAAATCGAGATCAGCGCCGGTATCCGCGCCCTGCACGTGCTGCTGATGCATCCAGAGATAGCCGCTATCAACTTGCTCGTGGCTCGGCGCCCAAGCCTGTAGCCGGGCCGTCAGTTCAGCGTTGGGAATATCGAGGTGCAAACGTCGCGCTTCTACGTCCAATTCAATCATGTCCCCGGTCCTGACCACCGCAAGGGGTCCGCCTGCTGCGGCCTCGGGCGAGGTATGTAAAACGACAGTTCCATAAGCCGTACCCGACATGCGCGCATCCGAGATACGAACCATATCGGTTATACCTTTCCTCAGAACTTTGGGTGGCAGCCCCATGTTGCCGACCTCCGCCATGCCGGGGTAGCCCTTTGGGCCGCAATTCTTCAGAACCATCACGCAGCTCTCGTCTATGTCGAGCGCCTCGTCATTGATCCTAGCTTTGTAGTCGTCAATATCCTCGAACACGACCGCCCTGCCCCGGTGTTTGAGCAGCTGTGGTGTGGCAGCCGAAGGTTTCAAAACCGCGCCCTGCGGGGCAAGGTTGCCACGGACCACGGCGATGCCGCCCTGCTGGGTCAGCGCTTTGGAGAGCGGCAGGATGACGTCTTCGTTCCAGTTGCGGACATCCTTCACCTCGTCCCAGATCGTTTGTCCGGATACCGTTAGCGCAGTTTTGTGCAACTGCCCTCCTTCACCCAAGCGTTTCAGAACGACAGGCAGGCCACCTGCATAAAAGAACTCCTCCATCAGATAGGCCCCCGAGGGCATCAGGTTGACGATCGTGGCAACGTCCCGCCCGCAACGATCCCAATCGTCCAGCGTCAGATCGACCCCGACCCTGCCCGCGATGGCAAGCATGTGGATCACTGCATTGGTTGACCCCCCGATCGCGCCATTTGTCCTGATTGCGTTTTCAAAGGCCTGCTTTGTCATAATGTCCGAGGGCTTCAAATCATCCTTCACCATCTGAACGATGCGTCGTCCTGACATCTGCGCGATCACCCGGCGGCGACTGTCGACAGCTGGAATTGCAGCATTGCCTGAAAGAGCCATACCAAGCGCCTCAGCCATACTCGCCATCGTCGAAGCGGTGCCCATGGTATTACAAGTCCCGGATGACCGGCTCATGGATTCTTCGGCTTCGAGGAACTCGTCCTGTGTCATCTCGCCCGCCTTCACCGCCTCGGAGAACTTCCACAAATGAGTGCCTGATCCGACCCGCTCACCGCGAAAATACCCGTTCAGCATCGGCCCGCCCGTCACCACGATAGATGGCAAATCAGTAGAAGCCGCCGCCATCAACAATGACGGTGTGGTCTTGTCACACCCAACCAGCAACACCGCACCATCGATTGGTTGCCCTCGCATCTGCTCTTCAATCGACATGGCGGCGAGGTTGCGAAACATCATCGCTGTTGGACGAAACGTATTCTCAGAAGCTGAAAAGACCGGAACTTCGACGGGGAAACCGCCCGCCTCCCAGATGCCAGCCTTCACCTTCTCAGCCAACTCGCGAAGATGCCCGTTGCAAGGTGTCAGATCGGACCAAGTATTAAGGATACCGATGATCGGACGCCCGTCGAACAGATCATGTGGGTAGCCTTGGTTTTTCATCCAGCCGCGGTGATAGATCGTGTCGCGACCGTTTCCGGCATACCATTCCTGCGAGCGGAGCCTGCGCGGCCAGGGTGCGGGTTCGAACGCCATAGCTTACCCCTGCTTTGATTTGTTGTAGACGTCAAAGATGACAGCGGCGAGCAGAACAAGCCCCTTGATCATCTGCTGATAATCGATGCCGATCCCCATGATCGACATGCCGTTGTTGAGCACCCCCATCAAGAATGCACCGACCACTGCCCCAACGATCGTGCCCACCCCGCCGGACATGGATGCGCCGCCAATGAAGACTGCCGCGATCACGTCGAGTTCCAGCGCGAACCCTGCTTTTGGCGTCGCAGTGTTCAGGCGCGCGGCAAAGACCAGACCCGCCGCCGCTGCCAGCACCCCCATGTTTACAAAGGCCAGAAAAGTCAGCCGCTCGGTCTTAATGCCAGATAATTTCGCCGCCTTCTGATTGCCGCCTAGCGCATAAACCCTGCGCCCCAGCACGGTGCGCTCTGTGAGGAACGCGTAGATCATGGTCAGCACACCCATGGTAATCAGCACATTCGGCAAGCCCCGAAAGGTCGAGAGCTTGAACATAATGAATACGATGGCTCCTACGACGATCACATTGCGGGCAATAAAGAACGCGCGCGGCTCGTCCACGACACCGTATGCGCGATTGCGGGCTCTGGCGCGCAGGCCGCTCCAGACGATTGCGACTGCCGCGATGATCCCGACACCAAGCGCTAGGACGTTCACCTGTCGCGCACCAAACATCGCCGCAAATGTCTGCCCAATTCCTGCGGGAAAGACGTCCGCCACAAACCCATTGGCCAGGGCCTGAAATTCCCGCGGGAACGGTCCGACAGATTGACCTTCAAGCAGCAACAAAGACAGCCCACGAAACACCAGCATTCCTGCAAGCGTCACTATGAACGACGGGATTTTCCAATATGCGACCCAATATCCCTGCGCCGCACCAATCAGGCCCCCGACGACAAGGCAGATCACGATAGCCAAGAGATAAGGCACATCCAATTGCACGATCATCACCGCCGCAAGCGCACCGACAAAGCCCATGACAGACCCAACCGACAAGTCGATGTTTCCCGACACGATGACGATCAGCATCCCAAGCGCCATGATGATGATGTAACTGTTTTGTAGCAGCAGATTGGTAATATTGACCGGCCGCAGCAATGTACCAGACGTCGAAATCTGAAAGAAAATCATGATGGCGATAAGCGCGAAAAGCAGCCCGTAAGTCCGCAGATGGCCCAACAGATATTCACCGATCCGCATCGGCTCTGCTTCGGTGGTGGTGGCTTGCGCAAGTGTCATTCCTTGCTCCTCTCTATTCGGTCACGATGAGCGACATAATCCGCTCTTGGCTGGCCTCTTCGGCGGTCAACTCACCGACCAGAGCGCCTTCGTTCATGACGTAGATGCGATCACACATGCCCAAGAGTTCGGGCATCTCGGACGAAATCATCAAAACGCCTTTCCCCATCGCGGAGAGCTCGTTGATGATCCCGTAAATTTCGAATTTGGCACCGACATCGATCCCGCGTGTCGGCTCGTCCAGGATCAGAACCCCAGGCTCGGCAAAGAGCCATTTGGACAGCACCACCTTTTGCTGGTTGCCACCTGACAGGTTCATCACCTTCTGAAATACAGATGGCGTGCGAATATTCATCGCCTTGCGATAGCGCTCGGCCACCTCTGTTTCGAGGTTGTCGTTCAGGATTCCGTTTTGTGAGACACCCTGCAGGTGGGCGAGCGATACGTTGCGACTGATCGGCTCCTCCAGGATCAGCCCAAGGCTTTTGCGATCTTCGGTCACATAGGCAAGCCCGGCGTCGATGGCGCGATCAACACGGCTGACATCCACCTCCTGCCCTTTAATACGGGCTGAGCCCGAGATGTTTTGACCATAAGAACGGCCGAAAATACTCATAGCGAGCTCAGTCCGGCCGGACCCCATAAGCCCTGCGATCCCCACGACTTCGCCAGCGCATACCTTGAGATTGGCCGATTTAATCACCTGCCGGTCAGACTGTTCGGGATGCCAGACATTCCAGTTTTGAACCTCGAAAAGAACATCTTTTGCAACACGTCTCCGGGCCGGATAGCGATGCGCCATATCCCGGCCAACCATGTCGCGCACAATGGCGTCTTCGGTGATCTCCTGCGTGCGCGCATCCATGCTGGAAACGGTCGCCCCGTCACGAATGACAGTGACGCTGTCAGCGACGCGACGCACCTCATTGAGCTTGTGACTGATGATGATGCTGGTCACGCCCTGTGCCTTCAACTCAAGCAGCAGATCCAGCAACGCTTGACTGTCGCTTTCCGACAGTGCTGCCGTTGGCTCGTCGAGGATCAGCAGACGCACTTCTTTGGACAGCGCCTTGGCAATCTCGACCAATTGCTGCTTACCCACGCCCAGTTTGCCGACCAGTGTTGTAGGTGCCTCGCGCAAGCCAACTTTATGCAGCAGTTCTTCTGTCCGCCGAAAGGTGCCATGCCAGTTGATAACCCCGCGCGAGGCTTGCTCGTTGCCCAGGAACAGGTTTTCCGCGATCGACAGAAGCGGCACAAGTGCCAGTTCCTGATGAATGATGATAATGCCACGTTTCTCGCTGTCGGCTATGTTGCGGAACTCGGCCAAACCGCCGGAATAGTGAATTTCACCCTCGTAACTGCCCGCCGGATACACACCGGACAGAACTTTCATCAGTGTTGATTTCCCGGCTCCGTTTTCCCCGACCAACGCGTGAATTTCTCCCTCGCGGACCGTCAGGCTGACCTCATCCAGTGCCTTCACGCCAGGAAAGGTTTTCGTGATCGAGCGCATTTCAAGAAGTGCGGACATAAAACCCTCTCGGACTTTTTGTGGACCTGCCCGCACAAATGCCCGGGCAGGCCAAGGAAAATCCTTTGTTTACGCAGGTATTACTGGATTTGGTCCATGGTGTAGTAGCCCGAACCGACAAGCACCTCTTCCCAGTTCGCAGCCGTCACCGGCAGTGGTTCGAGCAGATATGAGGGCACGACTTTTACGCCATTGTCATAGGTTGTCGTGTCGTTGATCTCTGGCTCGCTGCCTTTGAGCAGCGCATCCACCATACCCACGGTCACCCCAGCCAATGCGCGCGTGTCCTTAAAAATGGTGGAATACTGCTCGCCCGCGATCATGGATTTGACCGAAGGCACCTCCGCATCCTGCCCGGTCACAATCGGCATCTGCATGTCGCCAGACCCGTAGCCCACGCCCTTGAGAGATGAGAGAATACCAATCGACAAACCGTCATAGGGGGATAGGGCACCGTGCAGGGGCTTGTCTGTGTAATTTGCGGACAAGAGGTTATCCATCCGCGCTTGTGCAACAGCGCCATCCCAACGCAGGGTCCCCACGGTATCCATACCCATCTGGCCAGACACAACCTGGATCGAGCCGTCGTCGATCAGCGGTTGCAGCACGCTCATCGCGCCATCATAGAAAAAATACGCATTGTTGTCGTCGGGCGAGCCTCCGAACAGCTCGACATTCCAAGGCTTTACATCCGGAAAGCGCTCCTTCAAGCCATCAACCAGCGTCGTCGCTTGCTGCACACCAACCTTAAAGTTGTCGAATGTCGCGTAATAATCGACATTTCCGCTGTCGCGGATCAGCCGGTCATAGGCAATGACCTTGATGCCAGAGGCCGCCGCATTTTCCAAAGCGTTCGACAAGGTCGTGCCATCAATCGCGGCGATCACCAGTACATCGACCCCCTTGGTAATCATGTTTTCGATCTGAGCCAGCTGGTTCGGGATATCGTCTTCCGCATATTGAAGATCGGTCTCATATCCTGCGGCCTCAAACTGATCGACCATGGAATTGCCATCCGAGATCCAGCGCGCCGAAGACTTGGTCGGCATGGCGATCCCGACAGTGCCATCTGCCAATGCCGCTGTCGCCAGAATGGCAAGAGCACTGGCCGAGGCCAGGATTTTCTTGAACTGCATGGTGTTCCTCCAACTTGAAGCCAGCATCTCCCGGCTGTGCTTCATCTCCCTTTCAGGTCCTCCCGAACCCTGAAGATGGGTAACAGGTGAAATTCATACCACTCAATTCGAATTTTCGAGATTCTGCATATCACTTATGGTATACACCAGTATGGATTTAGCCAGTCACCTCAAACCAGCACATCTCAACCTGTTGATGAAAATCGCGGAATCCGGTCAGCTGCAAAGAGCTGCTCAGATGGTCGGCATGTCGCAACCCGCTGCATCCCGGATCCTCGCCGAGATAGAAGAACGCGTGGGCGGCCCGCTCTTTGAGCGTCACCCCAAGGGAATGGTGGCGACGGCGCTTTGCGAGATCTGCATCAGGCACGCCAAGATTATCCTAGAAGAATATCATGCACTTGATGAAGACGCCCGCCGGATCATGTCGGGTCAGGCGGGCCGCGCCCGAGTTGGCGCGGTGACAGGGCCTGCGGTTGGGCTGTTGATGCCCGCGATCCGTGCCATCAAAGCGTCAGCCCCCGATATCGAAATGACCATCGAAGTCGGCCCTTCCACGGAGTTGGTGCGCGGTCTGGTCGAAGGTCGTTTCGATTTTGTGATCGCCCGCATCCCGCCGGAGTATGACGCGCGTGATTTCCGCCTTCAGCCCGCGCGTAGCGAGATCGTTTCCCTTCTCGTACACCCGGAACACCCATTAGCCAGCAAGACGCGCATTGATCTGGCAGAACTCACCGCGTTTGAATGGGTCGTGCAGGAAATAGGTTCCCCGATCCGTCAGGCCGTCGAAGCCGCCTTTCACGAAAAAAAGGTTGAAACACCAACGCGGGTCACCAATTCGTCCTCTTTGTTGGTGGTTCTGTCGTTGCTCGAGTCAAAAGAGATGATCGCGCCACAATCTGAAGAAGTCGCAAAAATGCTGGCGCACGGGCCGCTCGGGACCAAACTGGTTGCTCTCGATCTGGCTGACCCGATCATGGTTTCGCCTTGTTTCATCATCCGCAACAGATTTCGGCAACTTCCTCAGTCCGCCATGCAGGTTCTCGATTCTGTATATGGAAATCTATAGTCAACAAATTGATGTTGTCAGATTGCGAAGGGTGACTTTCGCTACTCACTCCAACCAAAGTGGACCCGTTCGAATGCTCTTGCATGATGAAACGGTGGACGAACACGATAGTTTGTGAGGTCAGCCTATGCCCGAGGGTACTAGGTCCATTTCAGTGCTTTGTGTTGAGGACCTCTACTTAAAACTCTGCAACTATCTGTATAAATTTCGTTTCCCCCTGGCAGGGCTTTTTTGACTTGAAGAGGCTCTCCATGCAACCTATCACGACCATGTGCCGCTGTGGTGGAATGGTAGACACAAGAGACTTAAAATCTCTAGCCTGTATGGGCGTACCGGTTCGAGTCCGGTCAGCGGTACCACTCATTTACATGAGTTGAATTCACTTTCACCAGCGGCTCATTCGGTTACAGCTTCTACTCGGATCGCGAGCATAACATGAGCAGCCGACAGTGGCTGAGCTGCGCCAACTGAATAGTCCAAGTTGAAAGTTGAGTGCATGGTCGGCCTTTACCCGTCAGAACGATGCCCTCGATGAAATAGCCCGCAGTCAGGTGCGGGCGCTGGGCCTGCTGCAAGTCGGGATCGCCGAAAACCTAGAGGCGCAAAACATCGGCTTTAATCGCATCGAGATCGCACTTACACCCGTGCTCGCGCAGCGGTTCGGGCCCAAGGAGGCGCCCGTTGGGGGCAGCTAAGCCGGTCATCCCTATACGATCTTTGAAGACGAAGGCGCGTTCTACGGGCCAGAGCAGGAATATGTCCTGCGCGACGCCATCGGTCGGGACTGGCAATGCGGCGCGCTTCAGGTGGATTTCAACCTGCCGGAAGCCTCACCCGAATCCACATGTTGATGACAGGTGCGAGCTGAGTAGGGTTAACGTCAGCAATTGGGCTTGCGGCCCTCGTAATCGATTGGCTTTAAACTCAATAAAAACAGGTGATAATTCATTGATTTTGCGTGGTGTTCACACAGGCCACGGCATCCCCGCCTGCGTCATCACCTCTGCGAACCACCAGCTTTTGATTGAGAACAAGACCATGTGGATCAATAATCTACAATTAAAACCAAAGTTGCACCTCTTGCACCAATGTGCTTTTACATGAGCGCCTTCAGCTAATCTCAGATCGCTCCCAACCAGTATTTTCGGTTTCCGGTAGCAATTTAGGAAAGCCAGTCTTTCAAAATTCATAGGAAACGATCATGCCGCAAAATTTGCGAATACTTCGTCGTGTCTTAACGACGACCACCAGTTGTGCTGCGCTCAGTCTTTGGGGGCTGAATGCCCATGCAGCCGAACAAGAGCCTCACGCGCTGCAGGAAATAAAAGTCACCGAAGGACATGAGGGAGACACAGCTGTTTCCTCCGACGACCTCATACTCAAGAGTGCGACAAACCCGCAGAATGTCTTAAACTCCACGCCTGGCGTTTCAACGCGCCAAAGCCCTAACCAGCCGGGAATTGAAGTCAATATCCGCGGCCTTTCGGGATATGGCCGGGTCAATAGCATGATCGACGGTGTGCCGCAGACCTTCAAGAATACCGCAGGACATGAAAGCTCCGGCGGCAATCTTCTCTACACGCATCCTGAACTGCTTGCGGGCGTCGAAATCGAACGCGGCGTGGTCAACGGCGCACACGGCGCCGGCACCCTCGCTGGGGCTGCGAATTTCCGTACACTCACGTTTAGCGATGTTGTGAAAGCCGGTCAAAACCAAGGAATCATGGCGCGCCTCAGAACAGGGAGCAACGGCTTTGACCATTCCGGCGTGCTGGCGATCGGGAAGCGGTTTGAAGGGATTTGGGAGCAACAAGGCCATATTGATGTGGTATTGGCCTATGCTGAATCCGAAGAAAGCGAATACCAGACCGGATCGGGAAGAGAGCTCGACAGCTCTGACTGGAATCGCGGCTCGGCCAATACACCACGTGGAGCTTTGGCAAAGGTGGAATTCGTGCCCAACGATCAGCATCGCGTGGCGCTGGGATATCGGTGGTATGAAAACAGCTTCCGCAATTCAGGATATGGCTGGGATGTGGACAACCGCACATGGACGCTCGACTATCAGTTCACGCCCGGCGGCAATTTAATCGATCTCACCTTCGCTGCCTATTATAACGATACAAATCTAGAATATCCGGGCACGGGCGGGTCTTATGCGGGGCGCAAAACGCAGGAAGAGACGTCCGGTTTTTCCATTACCAACACCAGCCTGCTGCAAACAGGACGTGGCGAAGACATTAAGCTCAACTACGGGATCAGCTGGAACCGCGATGATTTTCAGACGCATGCGATGCGAGGTGGCAATCATCCGGGCAAACTCGACAAAGCCAGTATCTTTGCCGATGCAGAATTCACCCACGGGCGCATCACTTTCCTCGGGGGGCTGCGGTATGATCACTGGAGCATCAATGGCTATCGCCCGCCCTACAGCGCGGGCGTAGCGGATTGTCCAGCAGGGGGACCAAGCTGCGGTGATGACTGGGTAAAAAGGAACGGAGGCAAGCTACTTCCAAACATTGGTATCAACTACCAACTCTCCTCAGAGGTCATGCTTTCCGCCAGCTATGCCCACACCTTCCGCCCGCCCACAACGCATGAGGCGTTCTATAGTCTCGTTCCGTTTGGCGATGGTGTCGGCACTGGTGAAACCAACAATATCAACCTCAAACCTGAATTCAGTCGAACTTTTGAACTGAGCGCAGAGTATCGCGATACTGGCCTATTTTCATCTGGCGATGAGGCGTGGCTCAAGGTAACAGCCTTCCACAGCCGGATTGATGACTATATCTACAATGATTTTGTAGAAATTCCCGGTCGGTCTTTTACCCGCGCGATGTGGGTCAACGCCGATGACACCACCACCATGCAAGGTCTCGAACTGGAGGGCGGCGTCGATACCGGTCGGTTCTATGCAAAACTGAACCTGTCACTTAGTGATACGGATACCGCACCAATTGGACAGGGAACCGCGATGGGCAACGGTCTGACCTCGGCTCAGCCTGATACATCAGCGTCTCTCGACTTGGGGTTCCGGGCCATGGATGGACATCTGACGCTTGGCGGGATCGTGCGTTACACGGGCAAAGCCACACAGGCAGCATTTGACTGGTCGAATTGGCCGGATGGAGCCTACGTGGAGACTATGGACAGCTACACACTCGTCGATCTTTACGGCAGCTATGAGCTGTCAGATCACGCCACACTCTTTGTCTCGGTGGAAAATGCCTTTGACAAAGAATACGGCTATTCTGGGGGAAGCGTCTCAGGGTACCAAGAATTGAGCGGGCGCGGACGTACCGTCGTCGCGGGCGTAACAGCGAGATTCTAAAGTCAATGAAACCTGCGCCTCGTCTGAGAATTCCCCAGATGAGGCGCATTTCAAATGGCGGCAGCATAGGTACTGACTGCTGCGATACAGTATCGATTGGCTGATGCAGACAGCGGCTATTGAACCAGCCGCCACACTCGAATGTTGCATGAACCGCTGAAGAAAAACTGCCCGATAGGGCGTCCCCTGCCCTTTTTTTGGGCTTACTCCCCAATCCTTTCGTCACGTTGGCGAAAATGGGACGGCGCTACACCGAAGGCCTTCTTTATCGCGGTCGCAAAGTTTTCAGGCGAGGAATAGCCAACACGATATGCGGCCTCACTGATGCTTAACCCAAGCCGCTCTATTGCATCCCGACCCGCGTTCGTGCGTTCAGCCCTTAGGTATGTCCCCAGCCCCACACCTTCATATTGCGAAAACAGACGTTGGAACGTGCGCAAACCGACACCGCAGGCCGCCGCCACATCCTTGGAGGAAATCTGGCGATGGAGGTTTTGAGAGATGTAGTGCTTTGCATGCTGCATTACCAGCGCATGGTCATCCGCACGCCTGCGCAAATCATCGAGTGCGCCATTAAAGAGATCAAGACCCAATGCCATGCGAGTGATCTTGGCTTCGTTCTCGACAAGCTCGCGTGCCAAGGCAACCAGCGCCGATCCGGGTTTCCATGCCCTATAGGCCAGAGGCCCCGCGCCCGAAATCAACGATGGCATCCGCCCGACGCCGATCACTTGCATCCAGTCAGGTGACATCGACACAGCCGTTTTGATCAACGGGTTTCCTTGGTTTTCGAGGAAACGAACGGGCAGCGCCGCATCTGTTTGAAACAGCAATGCAGCCGGGGACTGCGTGGCATCCATCGCGAACTCCTGCGCGCCCAACTGAAACTTTTGCCGCCCTGACAAAAGGCAAAGAAGCGAAACCTTAGGCTCTGCGAGCTTGCCGTCTTCCGCCATGACGCCGTCCACGCGCTGGTTCAAAACGCCAACGCGAAAATTTCCGGGAAATCGTTCAACGCCCATGTGCTCTGCCTACTGTTTTGGAGCTTTACGTGTTGGCGCGAAATCAAAGGCGTTTGTCAGCTACTCAAATGCCAATGTTATCGACGGGCTACGCTCAGCACTAATATAACCTCGCAAATGACTCAAGTATTCTGACCGCCTAGCGAATACATGACAGCGCCATGCTGCCGAGCTGGGTACAGCTGAAAAAGGACCCCCCAATGATGAAGCGCATGACCCGCACCTCTCTCGGCGCGCTTATGCTGACAGTTGTTATTCCGTCAGCCGCCCTTTCCCAAAACGTCACAGAGCTGGAAGAGATCAACGTCGTCGCTGAGGACGCAGATGGCGTGGTCGAAGGTTACATTGCGACGAATACCTTATCGGGTAGTAAGACAGGCACCGCACTTGTCCGCCTCGATCAAACAGTGAATGTCGTTCCAGCTGACCAGATCGAAGACCAAGGCGCGCAGAGCGTTGCTGAGGCTCTGCGTTACACGCCGGGTGTCTTTACAGAATATCGCGGCACATCGAACCTGCATGACGAAACATACATCCGTGGGTTTGGCTATGCCCCGCGGTTCGTGGATGGGTTAGCGTTTGGCCGCAACTCATTTGGCCAGATGGACCCGTGGTTGCTTGAACGGGTTGAGGTCATCAAAGGCCCGGCATCCGTTCTCTATGGTCAGGCCAATCCCGGCGGCATAATAAACCTCGCGACCAAGCGCCCCACCGGTGAAAGCGCCCGGCGTGGTCGGTTGACGCTGGGATCGGATAACCGCGCAGAATTTAGCTTTGATATGGGGGGCAGTTTTGCGGACAACCCCGCGTACGCTTGGCGTATCGTTGGGATGGCACAGCAGTCTGACACCCCCGAAAACGGATTGAAGGAACGTCGCTACGCGATCATGCCATCGCTCACCTGGCGCCCCGATGACAGCCGCAGCCTGACCTTGTCCTTCCTGAGCCAAAACGAACCAGACGCCGGTTTTCGAAACTTCCGCGAACGCCTCGGCACCTTGGACCCCACCTTTTTTGGATATATCCCGCGTGACTTCTTGGTCTCCGATCCGAGCTTTCAACAGTCCGAACGCACCACACATGCGTTTTCACTCCAATACGAACAGGAAATCGGTGCAGCCTCCACTCTGCGCTCGAACCTGCACATCACCGATTTTGCAACAAAATACCGCAGCCTAACATGGGGCTCGCTTGCAGCGGATGAAGTGACGATCTCTCGGACCGCATCGGGCGGCACCGATGATCTGTTCCAAATCGCCCTAGATACAAATCTCGAAACCCGGTTCTCGACAGGCGCGGCGGAACATACGTTGCTCGCCGGGGTCGACCTGCAGCGCAACAAACGAGATTACGCTTGGGGCTTCAATTTCTCGGTGCCCTCAATTGATTGGCGCAATCCAGTCTACGGTCTTAACCCCGAAGACTACCCGCTAACAGATCGCCAGAGCAACACCGACACAACATCGCATCAGGCTGGTCTTTATATTTCTGACCGTGTCGAGATCGGTGCACTGATGCTCTCGGGCGGTCTGCGCTATGACTGGTTCGAAACCGAAGTGACCGACAATCTGGCCGGCTCAGTGAACACCTACAGCGACAGCGCATTGACCGGTCACATTGGCGCGCTTTACAGCCTCGACAATGGGCTTGCGCCTTACTTCAGCTATTCAACCAGCTTTGAACCCGTGACGGAAACGCCGCTGCCCGGCAGCCCTGCATTTGACCCAACAGAAGGTGAGCAAGTCGAAATCGGGGTCAAATGGCAATCTCAGGATGGCCGCTATTTTGCACAGGCCGCGCTGTTCGACATCACTCAGAAAGGCGTACTCAACTATAACTCCACCTTAGGGGGCTATGAACAAACCGGAAAAATCGCCAGCAAGGGATTTGAACTCGAAGGGCGCGCCGAACTGGCTCAGGGGCTGAGCCTTATTGCGAGCTACTCCTATGTTGATGCCATCGTGGAGGAATCCGTCAGACCCTCCGAAGTCGGCAAAACACCCGCGCGTTTGCCCCAACAACAAGCGTCCATCTGGGCGAACTATCAGATGGACTCGGGTCTCGGCCTTGGGGCCGGTCTGCGTTACATCGGCACAAGCCAAGGCGACGGCAGTAATAGCTTTGAAGTGCCGGCCGTCACTCTGGTCGATCTTGCACTGAGTTATGATTTCGGACGTCGCAATCCCCGCCTCGAAGGGCTGACAGCGCAGCTGAACGTGCGCAATGTAGCAGATAAATTTTACACCGCATCATGCGCGTCCACCTACGCTTGTTTTGTGGGCACCGGGCGCACAGTCACCGCATCCATGGACTTTGCATTCTGATGTCGCGCATTGGACAACTGGTCATGGCAGCAGCGGCAGGGATCTCCCTGCCGTTGGCGGCCCACACAAAAGACCTGAATGTCAGCGGGACGCTTGATGGTACTGCCGCCATCATCGCGCTGGAAGGTAACATCGGCGATTACTACAGTGGCCATCTGCAACCTGGCAAAGCCGAGGTCTATATCTTCGCGCCAAACGCAACGGACAAACGCCTGCTGGCGCGCGGATCGGGTGGCTCAGAACGCATCCATTTCGTCGCAGCCACTGATGAGCCGCGGCTCGAAATTGTTGGCGCTAAAGGCACAGACTATGAGATTATGCTCACCCGTCGCACCCCCAATGGATCCCAAGACGCACCAACCCATGAGCTGCGCAGCCCCAAACTACAACAAACCCTGACCGCACTGCAGGCAGGTGCAAATTCTGACGCATTCTGGATTGATGTCTCGGCGCAAGGCACGCCCCTCATCGAACATGTCGATGGCCGCACCCTCATGACGTTTCTCTATCGCGGGGCGGCAAACAATGTGCGTCTCCTTGGCGGCCCCTCTTCGGATCATGACTGGCTAGCCCGTCTTGGCGATAGTGACATCTGGTATAAAACATATGAGGTGCCAGACGAAACCCGCCTGTCCTACCGGCTCGCCCCAGATGTGCCGCGCTTTGACGGGAACCCGCGCGATCAGCGCATGGCAATTCTCGCAACCGCCGCTGCAGATCCGCGTAATCGCGCGCCGTGGCCGGAAACGGCACCCAGTCGCTGGCAACAATGGTCCACCGTGAGCTTGGAAAACGCACCTGTGCAACCGGGCTTTCCGTTGAAAGGCGCGAAAACGCCGGATCTTACCTCAGAGAGTTTTGCATCGGATGTTCTCGGAAATCGCCGCGAAATCACCTTCTTCCGGTCTGAAAACTTCAGCCCGGATGCAAACGACGCGGTGCTTCTGTTCATGTTCGACGGCCCCAGAGCAATCGCAGAGATGCAGATCCCCCAGATGCTCGACCGGCTTACGGCATCACAGGCCATCCCCCCTGTCGCGGCTGTATTTATTGATCCGATCGACGTGGCCCATCGCGGTGCGGAACTGCCGGGAAACCCGGACTTCAGCGCCTTCATGGCCCAAGAGCTCCTGCCGCGCGCGTTGCAGCATTTTGGCATGGAACACGACCGGACCCGCACGGTATTGGCGGGGGCCAGCTACGGTGGAATTGGCTCAACCAATGCGGCCTTGGATAAACCTCAGTCGTTTGGGAACGTCATCTCACTCTCGGGGTCTTACTGGTGGGCGCCAGAAGGTGCAGCATCAGACAACGGATTATCTTATGTAGCCAACCGCTTGATCGAAAGCGATCTATCAGAGGAAATTCGCTTCTTCATCGGCGCAGGCCGTTTTGAAACCAGCACAACAGGACACTACGAAATCCGCGAGACATCTCGGCAACTGCATGCCGTACTTAAGGCGAAAGGCATGGAAAGCCATTGGTGTGAATACGATGGAGGCCACGACAGTTTCGTCTGGAGAGGTGGCTACGGAGACGGCCTGATCGCCCTGTTTGGAGGCGGTGCGAAGGTTTGCGATGAGAGCGAATAAGGTGCTGATTCTATGTAATAAGTCTCGAGTGCCGAAGCACACTGACCTATCCACAACGAAGTACCTGGTAAACCACCGCTTCAGTGCTTGATGCTCTTACAGTCTGCGCGCTGGTGGAGCATTTCATGCTTGATCCATGCCAACACACCCCGGCACGTAACACCTTGAGTATGGGACCAGCAAACCTCAGAGCACTGTGTAAGAAGCAACAAAGGCGCCCAAGGGCGCCTTGTTTTATTGGTCGGAGCGAGAGGATTCGAACCTCCGGCCCCTGCCTCCCGAAGACAGTGCTCTACCAGGCTGAGCTACGCTCCGACCGTGGCGCGTGAATTATACTTAGCCCACAGCATTTGCAAGCCCTATTCAGAGCGATTTTCATCAGAACTTGACTTGGACAACCAAGACAAACCAAAGCCACTGCTTAGGACGGGGCGGCTGCGGGATTTAAGGACAGGCGTCGTGGAAGAGCGTCCTCCCCGGGCCTCTCTGAGGACAATGAAGACGCCGCTTGCGATGATGATACCCGCACCAAGGATTGTGAGCAGATCCACACTCTCTTGGAACAAGAAGACACCAAACAGGATAGCCCAGATCATCTGTGAATATTGCATCGGGGCGACCACGGCCGACTCCCCGAGCGAGTATGAATAAACCAGCAGCAAGGTGGCACAAAACCCGAAGGCGGATATGATCACCAATCCCCCCATCTGCGCGCCGGTGAGCGGCACATAGACGAATGGAAGAGCGACCCCCATGACCACCACTGTCGTCAGGATCGGAAACAGCATCAATACCACTCGGCGTTCCACATGCCTGAGCTTGCGTAAAATGACCGACTGAAAAGCGTTTCCAAAAGCTGCCAACAGGGCAGCGGCATGACCAAGCCCCAGCTCGGTTTCACCCGGACGTAGAACCACCAAAACGCCAACAAACCCCGCAATCACCGCCGCCATTCGAGGCAGGCCCACTTTTTCACCAAGCAAAGGAATTGAAAGGATGGTGATCAGAAATGGCGTTGCAAACAACAGCGCATAGGTCTGCGCCAGCGGCAGCACTGAGAACGCATAAAACGCACATGCCGGTATGATCGCCATGGCGAGCGATCTTAACGCGATCCAACCGGGGCGGTTAGGCCGAAGTGTGCCGGGCGTTGCATCGCGCACCATCATCAACGTCAGCAATGGAAAGGACAACAGGCTTGAAAAGAATACGATCTGAAAAGCAGAGACTTCCGCACTGACATATTTCACCACCACATCATGGGTGGAGAATATTCCATAGGCCAGCAAGGCCAAAAGCGCCGCTTTAATGTTCATCCAATCACCAACATTCGTCTTTACTGGCGACCGATGCGCCTCTCACCTATAGCGCTAACTCTGACGAGGGGGATGTGGCAAGAGCGTGATGACCTCTCAGGGCACAGCTTGTTGAAAAAGCAACAGGCCGGAGCATAAACTCCGGCCTGAACGTAAAGATATGAGAATAATATCAGAGGCTCGCGTCGAGCGCGCTAACGATCGCGTCACCCATTTCGGATGTGGTCACCGGGGTTACCCCTTCTTCACCAAGCAAGTCTGCGGTACGCACGCCATCGGCGAGAACCTTCTCAACAGCGGCCTCGAGACGATCGGCCTCGGCCCCCATATCGAAACTATAGCGCAAGGACATCGCGAAGGAGAGAATGCAGGCGATCGGGTTAGCTTTGCCTTGGCCCGCGATATCCGGCGCGGAGCCATGTACCGGCTCATAAAGCGCCTTAGGGCGACCGTTGGCCATCGGTGCACCGAGTGACGCAGATGGAAGCATGCCAAGGGAACCTGTCAGCATTGCTGCCGCATCGGACAACAGGTCGCCAAAGAGGTTGTCGGTTACAATGACGTCAAACTGTTTGGGCCAGCGGCACAGCTGCATCGCGCCAGCATCTGCGTACATATGAGACAGCTCAACTTCGGGGTAGTCCTTGCCCACTTCTGTCACAACTTCGCGCCACAGAATGCCGCTCTCCATAACGTTAGCTTTTTCCATCGAGCAGAGCTTTTTCCCGCGACGCATCGCCAGTTCAAAAGCGGAGCGCGCAACGCGGTCGATCTCAGACTCTGTATAGCGCTGGGTGTTGATCCCCACACGCTCGTTGCCTTCCTCGATAATGCCGCGTGGTTCGCCGAAATAGATGCCGGATGTCAGCTCGCGCACGATCATAATATCGAGACCAGCGACGACGTCCTTTTTCAGTGACGAGAAATCCGCCAGCGCGTCAAAGCACTGAGCCGGACGCAGGTTGGAGTAAAGATCCATTTCCTTGCGCAGGCGCAGAAGGCCGCGCTCGGGCTTTACGGAGAAATCAAGCGCATCGTATTTAGGCCCGCCCACGGCACCAAGCAGAACCGCGTCCACCTCTTGCGCCTTGGCCATTGTGTCGTCATGCAACGGTGTGCCATGGGCATCATAAGCCGAGCCACCAACGAGATCTTCGCTCACATCGAACTGAACGTCACGCTTGGCACCGTACCAAGAAATGACCTTTTTGACCTCCGCCATAACCTCTGGGCCGATGCCGTCTCCGGGCAAAATCAGAATCGATGGGTTAGACATCTCGAAAACTCCTTTGACGTGTTGCCAAAGGGCGTAGCGGGCCGCTGTCGCGGGGTCAATAATCGCAGCGCAATTATGCTGCGCATGAAGCGCTTTCAGCGCCTAATATCGACCCAAACCAGCCCGTGGCGGCTGCCTTTGCTGCGCAGGATGCCGGAATCGATCACATTCATGCCTTTGGATGGCAGCACATAGTCAACCCGCATCGGGCCGGTTCGCTCCCAATTCACCGTATGCGCGCCTTGTGAATCCGATGGCTCGACTGCTTGCAGATGAGGATCATTCAACAGCCGATGAATTGCGTCCTTGTGTCCTTCGCCGCGGTCGGGATCATTGTTTGCATCCCCCATCAGGACAAACGGCTCAGGCATCCTGTCGCCGAGCAAACCGTTTAAGACATGCACCCAAAGCAGGATCTCATCCGCATTGCGTCGTCCGTTTCGATCCTCAGGCCCATCAAACACAGGCGGGGTCGCATGAAAGCTCAAGATCCAGAGCGGTTCGCCATCCGGCAATATCACAGGCACCGCCCAGTGGTTGCTGGACGACAACCGCAGTTGTGCTGCGGTCGCGGCGTTCGGATAAGGCTGCCCTTCTTTGGTGAGAGGCATGCGATGATCTGGTAAATCCTGCCAGCGCATCTGGGTAAAATCTTGCGCTTGATCCGCCGCTACAGGGAACTTCGACAACAGCGCTATACCGCCTTGTCCGGTAAACCGCCCCCACCCCCAAGCATCTTCCGGCTCACCCGTTCGGCCGTCACCATCCAGATCCAATCCAGAAGCGACGCCCGCGTTAGGTTTGAGCATGAAGAAATAAGGATACTCCACGCCACGCATTGCGATACCCGATTGCAAAGTACGTAGCGCGGTATTTTCATGGTCCCAATCCAACCCTTGCAGTGCAAGGATGTCCGCGTCTGCGGCCGCAATTGTCGCGATCACCGCCAACACCTGCTCATTATCACCGCGCAAATCCTTTAGCAGCAACCCCGGCCCTTTGCGGCTCAGTTCTGCATTAAAGGTCGCAACGCGTATGGTCTCAGCCGTCACACCAAGCGGCAATAAAAGGGTCACGAGCAGCCACGTAAATGCCGCTCGCCCAATCATACGACTTGAAGGTCGTTGTCGTGATTGAAGGTGCGGCGTTTCTGTTCGATCAGATCTGCAACACGAAGGCGCGCCATGCCGCGGGTAATCATACTCGCTGGGACCATCGCCCAGCCGGTCACGCACCAGATCAGCAATTGAGGACTGCCAAGCAAAGCAGGATCAAATACGCTGGCGGTCATCTGCACCAGAGCAGGCAGCAGAAAGGGCAGCAGAACGCCCGCCACAATATGTAGTTTTGCATCGCGTTGCAGCCGGGTCACCACATCACCGCCGGTGGTCGGGTCGAACAACGGCAAGTTCACCCAGACGTTAAAAGTGCCGCTTGCCAAAGGCCAGTTCCGCAACCGTATCACATAGGCGAAATACGCAATCGACACCAATGAGATCAGATAAGACAACCCAGCAGCCGCCCGCACCAGATCCACCGTATATTGCGGAACATGCGACGGCATCATCAACCGCGCCAGTTGCACCGGCGAATAAGCAAAGTCGAGCGCATCGCCAACCGTAAAGGCAAGCTTATGCACCAAGGCGGAAAAACCCGTGGGCTGAAAAGGATGACCTGCAAGAAGACTGAGCAGAATCATGCAGAGCGATACAAAGATGAACCGGCTGCGGTTCAACGGTGGCGCATCTCGAAATTCCAGAAAGCTCGGGAAATTTGAGTAGTACTCAGCAAAAATCAAACCGCCCGCGAGCAATGCGGTAAAGGCAACAATTTCCGGAGACTGCGTTGCCGCTACTGGCAACAGCAAAGAAGGCAGCACGACCAGCAGCGCTACCAATAGCCCACGAATTGCCGCGCTTGTTATGCGTGCAAGCACTCTCTGTTCCCTTCACCCTAGGGTCTTCCGGTTTTTTAGTGGAATGACCCGGTATGAAGCACCCCGACTGTGTCAGGCTGCTCTGCCTCATTTTTGCCCTAATTGTGCACGGCGTCTCCCGGTTTCTCAAGCATAGGGTTAAGAAAATGCATCAAATTTGACAGGCCGGGCATGAAGTGATGCCAGCATGCATCAATCTAAGGTCGATAAATCATGCACTTAACGAACATTCTTGAGAGATCATGAGGCACTCCAGCCACCGTATGCAGTTAAGACGCCATTAAATTCGTTGGCGCACATGCAGAGCGATGCGGCTTTTGATCTTGCCACCACACAGGATCAAACTGTCCACATGAGGGAAATTTTGCATCTCTCAAAGGTCCAAAATGTCCGCGAACTTAGGTTTTTATCGCCTGCAATTGGGAATCCCTTGCGAGACGGAGGTGTGGATCGCTAATCTCTACGTCGGAGAAAATGCAAAAGGCGTAAATTTTGCAAAACATGGGAGAAGCTCTTTCATTGGCTGTTCAGCTGGTGATATCCGGGGACGCCGATCTGTTCGAGATCGTCGGTCTTTCCCTGCGCGTGAGTCTCAGCGCGACGCTGTTGGCATGTCTCATTGGATTTCCGGTTGGTGCATTGGTGGCAATTAGCCGTTTTCCCGGTCGTGGAGCGGTTTTGGTGCTGATGAACGCGCTCATGGGGCTGCCGCCGGTTGTGGTTGGCTTGTTGGTGTATCTGCACCTCTCTCGCTCCGGCCCTCTCGGTTTTCTGGGGCTGCTCTATACGCCCACTGCAATGATCATTGCGCAAACCATTCTCATCGCTCCCATTGTTGCGGCGCTGTCGCGACAAGTGATCGAAGATCTGCACGCCGAATACGCCGAACAGTTTCGCTCCCTGTGCCTGAGCCGCATGCAGACTGTGACGGCCTTATTATGGGATGCACGGTACTCCCTCCTGACTGTCGGGCTGGCCGGGTTTGGCAGAGCCGTGGCAGAGGTCGGCGCAGTGATTATCGTTGGCGGCAACATCGACCATCTGACCCGCGTGATGACCACCGCGATTGCGCTTGAGACCTCTAAAGGGGATCTGGCGCTGGCATTGGCGCTGGGACTAATCCTGCTGGTGATTGCTCTCGGCGTGAATGCCGCGGTGCAAGGCCTTCGTATGAGCGCTCGGAGGCAAGCCTATGTCTAATGCCCAAATCGCAACCTTCAGCCCAACCGCCCAACGGGTAACGACCGATCCTTGCCTGCTGCCGCTGCGCGTGCGCGATCTGGGCCTAAAATGCGCTGAGACCTCTATTTTACATGGGCTTGATTTAGATCTTGCCCCCCGTGGCTGCACGGTGATCATGGGTCCGAATGGCGCTGGCAAAAGCATGTTGTTGAAACTGCTGCATGGATTGATCCAACCAACAGCTGGGCGGATCGAGTGGGGCGGAAAATCCCCGACGGAGGTCACAGCCCGTCAGGCCATGGTGTTTCAAAAGCCGGTTCTGTTGCGCCGGTCTGTTGGAGCCAACATCGATTTTGTCCTGAAAGCGCGACGCAAACCCCTCACACAAAGGGACTCGCTGCTTGAGCACGTGGGATTGCTCCACAAAGCGCGCGACCCGGCGCGGCGGCTGTCGGGGGGCGAGGCGCAGCGTTTGGCGCTTGCACGCGCTTTGGCATCCGAACCCGAGGTCTTGTTCCTTGATGAGGCAACGGCGAGCCTTGACCCCGCTTCGGTGAAGGCCATTGAGGACATCATTCTTGATGCCAGCGCACGCGGTATTCGCATCATCCTTGTGACCCATGACATCGGGCAGGCCAAACGCCTCGCTGATGACGTGGTCTTTTTGCAAGGCGGCCGTGTCGCAGAACACAGTGCCGCGCGCGATTTCTTTCCCAATCCGCAATCCCCTGCGGCGCGGGATTATTTGAACGGCAGACTTGTTTTCTGACCCAAAACTCTAGGGAGATCCTACATGAAACTGAGCCACACCATTGGCGCGACATTGTCCGCGCTGACCCTCGCCACGGGCGCGATAGCGGCGGACCAATCCATTATTGTGCAGTCGACCACATCCACTGCCAACTCGGGTCTTTATGATTACCTGCTGCCGCTGTTTCAGGACAAAAGCGGCATTCAGGTGAACGTCGTCGCAGTCGGCACTGGTCAAGCGATCAAGAACGCACAGAACTGCGACGGGGATGTGCTGTTGGTCCACGCCAAGGCGGCGGAAGAAAAGTTTGTTGAGGCCGGATTTGGCACCACGCGCACCGATCTGATGTATAATGATTTTGTCATTGTTGGCCCCGACGCCGATCCCGCAGGCGTAGAAGGCATGAATGATGTGCAAGGCGCGCTGGCAAAGATCTCCGAAACCGGTGCCCTCTTTGCGTCGCGTGGCGATGATTCCGGCACTCATAAGAAAGAGGTCGCCCTTTGGGCGGATGCAGGTGTCGACCCCACCGCAGCCTCTGGCGAGTGGTATCGCGAAACTGGGTCTGGCATGGGGGCCACTTTGAATGCGGGTATCGGCATGGGCGCTTATGTGATGACCGACCGCGCCACTTGGATCAGCTTTGATAACAAGCAGGATTACACCATCAAGGTCGAAGGTGACGACGATCTGTTCAACCAGTATGGCGTTATCCCAGTCAATCAGGAGCAATGCCCATCGGTGAATGCCGAGGCCGCCAAGACTTTCGCAGATTGGCTGATCTCGGATGAAGGCCAAAACGCCATTGCCGCCTATAAAGTGAGCGAGCAGCAACTGTTCTTCCCCAACGCACCGAAGAACTGATACAGTCAAAGGGGAGCGGCCAGTGTTTCGGCCGCCCCCTTATTAGACTGCACCATGACCAAATTTGATCTGCCAGACCACGAATACCTCACCGTTCCTGAACTGGCGGAGTTGCTCCGCCTCAAGGAACGCAAAATCTATGATCTCGCGGCATCGGGTGAGGTGCCCTGCTCTCGGGCTACGGGTAAATTGCTGTTTCCTGCGCTCGAAATTCGAGCGTGGATAGAACGGGCAAAATCTGGCGGTGACAACACCACGCCCATGGAACGCCCACAAATCCTGCTCGGCAGTCATGATCCCCTGCTGGATTGGGCGATGCGCCAGTCACGGTCTGGCCTTGCGAGTTATGTCGACGGCTCGCAAGATGGGTTGGAGCGTTTCATCAAGGGTGACGGGATCGCCACCGGACTTCACTTGCGTGATAGCAAAACCGGCCAATGGAATACGCCTATTGTAGAGCGAATGGCCGCGCGTCAAAACGCGGTTCTGATTCACTTTGCCAGCCGCCAGCGTGGGCTCGTTTATCGGGGCGATGGCCATGAATTGACAGCCCTCGATGACATCGCGGACTTGCGGTTTGTGCCGCGCCAAGCGGGCTCTGGCACGGATCGGCTGTTTCTCGATTTAGCCTCTGAAACGAGCCTCAATCTTGGCAAACTGACACAGTCAGACGTGGCCCGTTCTGAAGATGAAGCAGTCGAGAGCATTCGACGTGGCACCGCAGATGTGACCTTTGGCCTAGAGGCCGTCGCACAGAGTTACGAGTTAAGTTTCACACCGCTCATCGAAGAAAAATTCGCGTTGCTTGTGGACCGAAAAGCGTGGTTCGAGCCCGCATTTCAGTGTTTCTTGACCTTCTGTCAGACCGAAGCGTTCGCCCAACGTGCGGCAAGCATGGGCGGCTATGATGTCAGCGGCCTTGGCAAGGTGCTTTGGAATGCCTGACTTGGCGCGGCGCTCCCTCAGGAACGCCAGCCCAGCACCCGCCGCTCAATCATGCCGATGGCCCCGGACGTAAGTACCCCGAGCAGCGACAGGATGACCACGCCCGCGAACAGACGCTCCAGATCATAAAGGGAACCTGCCTCAAGGATATAGGCACCGATCCCGTATTGCGCCCCCAGCATTTCTGCGGCCACAAGCAGGATGATTGCAATCGCAAGACTGATACGCAGGCCCGAGAGGATACCCGGCATCGCCCCCGGCAAGACGATTTTGCGGACAATTGACAACCACGACAGACCAAAGCTCTGCCCCATACGGATCAAGGAGCGATCCACATTGTCCACCGCACCATAGGTGGCAACCACTGTCGGCGTGAACGTGCCAAAGGCGATCAGAGCGTATTTCGACCCCTCATCAATGCCGAACCAAATCACAAACAACGGCAGCAACGCGATTTTGGGAATGGGAAAGATTGCCGCCATAACCGGCACTAAACCAGCACGGATGTAAGAAAACAGGCCGATCAGTATACCGACCCCCACCCCGAGGCTCGCCCCAAGCGCGGCCCCCACCGCAAGCCGGGTCAGCGAAGGCCCCATGTGTTTGAAAAACAAACCAGATTGCCATAGCTCGACCAAGGTCGCGAAGACATCCGAGGGCTTAGGCAGCGTCAGTGCAGAGATGAAACCAACACGCGTGCCCCATTCGACAAACCCGATGACGACAACAAAAACCGCCAGGCCCACCCAGCGACGATTGCCGGGCGCAAAGCCACCACCGCGAAACCGGACCTCAAGCGGCTGTCGGGAAAGAGAGGTATCAGACATTGAGCAACTCCTCGTCCGCCGCGCGGGCCTCGTCTCGCATCAGGTTCCACAGGTGTTTTTGAACCTGCTCTAACTCCGGGTCTGCATAACCACGCTGCGATAGGGTTTTTTTGATTTCGACCACTTCACGGATCTGCCCGGGACGCCGTGACAGCACGACAATCTTATGCCCCAGACGCACCGCCTCAGCGAGGTTATGGGTGACGTAGACTGCCGTAAAAGGCTGTCGTTCCCAAAGGGCAATCAGATCATCCATCAGCAATTCGCGCGTCTGACTGTCGAGTGCCGAGAGCGGCTCATCCATCAGCATCACCGCGGGCTTTACTGCCAGTGCCCGCGCAATCGCGACACGTTGTTTCATACCGCCAGACAGTTGTTTGGGCAGCGCTTTGGCAAAGTCCGTGAGCTTTGTGCGCGCAAGCACATCTGCGATGATCTCTTCTGCCTTGGCTCCGCGAATTCCGTGATCTTCAAGCACGAGGGAAATATTCCCGCGTACGCTGCGCCAAGGCAGCAACGCGAAATCCTGAAACACATAGGTGAGCGGGTTGAGGCATCCTTCTGGCGGCGTTCCCAATTGCAAAACCCGACCGGCTGACGGCCGCTCTAACCCGCCAAGAAAGCGCAGGAGCGTAGATTTACCGCATCCAGATGGCCCCACGAGGCAGACGATCTGCCCAGAGGCCACGTCCAGAGAAATGTCCCTCAGGACTTCGGTCTCGCCATAAGAATGGCTGATCCCGTCCAGTCGAATATCCATGAGAATATGCCTTGTGTGGGGAGCGGCATCACCGCCGCTCCCGGAAGTTCCGGTTCAGGCGCCGATGGTCTCGACGTAGCTAGTATCAAGGAAGGTCTCCAGCGTGATCTCGCTGTTCACCAGACCTTCCGCCTGCATCCACGCCAGTTGATCTGCAACAGAAGCGACATTGATCGCAGCATCTTTGTTCAGACGCATGGAGCCATTGATGATCGACGGCGCGGCCTTCTCGCGCGGGCGATCAGTGTAGACATATTTGTGGATCAGATCGACCATCTCATTGATCGCCTCGTCCCCGTTTTCCTTGTCAACCATAGTGGCGTTGTAATCCGACACCCCCATGCCAAAACCCTTGAGGAAGCTCTCTGTCAGACCCCGCTCATCGCTGGCGTTCTTGGCTGATGTGAAAACGGTCGTGACCTGATAATTCGGCAAATAGTCCGCGACATTGCCAATGATATGCACCGCGCCGGAACCGGCCAGCGGTTTCGCGATATGGGGCACGATGGACCATGCGTCGATCTGGCCAGATTTGAGCGCCCCGATGATTGCGCCGACTTTTTGCAAAGGCACGAACTGTGGCGTGCCGCCTTCGGCTCCCGCAATCTTTGATCCCATATAGTGAAAGGACGATCCCGCCGTGGTCATACCAAACCGTTTGCCGTCCAGACCTGTGGCTGAGGTCAGGCCAGCCTGAAACGCCGCGTCGGAGGCGAGGATTTTCTGGCCGTCGATGCCCGGCTCCTCGGAGAGAGCGCCCCCGATCACCTTGACCGCGCCCTTGTCTGCAAGGCTGATCAAGCCGCCGGAAATCGCGGTCACGCCAAAATCTACATCACCAGAGGCAATCGCAACCGCCATTGGCTGTGCCGCCTGAAAGAACTTCAATTCGACATCAAGTCCCGCCTCTTTGAAGTAGCCGCGCTCCAGTGCGATAAAGCTTCCTGAATGGCTCGTAAGGCTCAGTGCGCCCACAACCGGCTTTTTGCCCGACGCAATAGCTGGAGCTGCGAGGCCGGACGCGGCGGCCGCGCCCATAAGCGCCAGTGTCTGTCGTCTGTTGAATGTCATGATGGTGTCCTCCCTGTGGTCGTTGACCGGCAAGCATCCGGTCGTATTTGTCAGTTTATTAACCACGCAAATCTGCGCACGTATCTTCCTCCAGCAGTCTGAGCGCAGATGCAAAATCACGCTCCATCACTGCAGATTTCAGGGCTTCATGCCGGTCGCGGCGGGCCCCAAAATCTATGCGCCCTTCCCTGAGACGCGCCAGTCGGAACCGGCGGGACTGATCGTAAAACCGCCCAACCATCTCATGAAGGCGTGGTGATCGACATGCAGAGATCAGGGTCGTGAGATAGGATCGACAGGCCTCGTCCCAGCCAAGCGCCGTGGCGTCATCTGGTTGCTGGCACAGCTGGTCTTCGGCACGTATCATCTGATGATGCGCTGCGACGACGGCCGCCTCCCAATCAACACCACCGTGCTTCATTGCGCGTTCAAGTGCCAGTTTCTCTACCTCGATCCGCATCATGAGGATGTCGGCCAGATCATCCTCTGTTGCGGAGGTCACCCGGAATCCACGTTGGTTGGTTGCTTCAACCATCCCCTCGGAGACCAGCATGCGCAGGGTTTCCCGCATGGAATGATTAGAGCCACCGTATCGCTGGCGCAGGGCTTCGATTTTTAGTTTTTCGTCAGGGTGCAACACACCAAAGGAGATATCGCGCCGGATCGCTGATGCGAGCATGGCGACGACGGTCTCGTCTTCGGCGGATCGGCGAGAAAACAGCATTTCATCCCTGAAAATCGAAAATGTTGGATATTTAGGACTCTGCTCCACCAAACTGTCAACCCGCCAGTCCGATAAGTGCGCTCTCTTCGACCCTTCGCGGACTCTCAAAGTTTACGCGAGAAAGCGCCTCAGCAGGAAATCTTCGAGCAGCTATATACTTGACTCTTTTAAATAGGTTTTATAGCCGCTGAAGCATTCAAGCCGTTGCCGCCAAAAAACGCAGCATCGACGCCGCAGCACCAAACCAATCAAGCGAGTTTGCACGCATGGACCTCCACCTGGGCAATATCGAGAGCAAACCTCGCGCAGAAATCTACAATTTATGCTTCAACAACAATGACTTGTCTGACCATATCAACCAAAGTGAAAGCAGCACATAATGCGCTGTTTCGCTCTACTCATCGCCTTATTTTTTGCGTCATGGCTCCCTGCACGCGTTATGGCCCAGAGCTTTCCGGTCGAAATCGAAACGATCTACGGCGTTGCGCGAATTGAAGCGGAACCCAAGCGCGTCGTTTCGCTTAGCTTCATTGGACATGACTTTCTGCTCTCCCTCGGGGTGGTGCCATACGCGTTGCGCAAATGGTATGGACCGTACCCTCAGGGTGTCTGGCCTTGGGCCAATAAGGCACTTGGTGAGGCAACCCCGATCGTGATGCAGGGTGAAATCGACATTGAAAGAATCGCAGCGCTCCAGCCAGATCTGATCGTGGCGCAGTGGTCTGGGATTACCCAACGAGAATATGATCTTCTGTCGCAAATTGCCCCCACAATTGCGCCAGCGCCCGGCGAAGGGGATTACAGCATGGCGTGGCAATACATGCTGATGAGGCTTGGAAAAGCAACAGGACGCAGTTCGCGTGCAACCGAGGTCATCGACCGGATTGATCAGCGCTTTACCTCATTGCGTCAGCGCCACCCGGACTGGCAAGGCGCCACGGGTATCATGGTCTGGGCGGGTACCACTGGCGCATACACTGAAACAGATCTCCGGGGAAAATTCCTCGCACAGCTTGGGTTCGTGATGCCGGATGCTATTCGCACCAATGCAGGCGCACGCATGGGCTATTTTCCAATTTCGCCAGAAGACCTATCACCCATAGATGCGGATGTATTGATCTGGCTCGACAGCGGTGCGTCCATTGATCGCCTAAACAGGCTTCCACTGCGCCGTTTCATGCGCGCCTACCGTGAGGGCCGCGAGATTTATTCAGGTGCGTTGCTGTCGTCAGCGGTGTCGCATTCAAGCCCGCTCAGTCTCGACTACGCGCTTGATGAATTAGAGCCATTGCTGGAGCAGGCCATGGACGGCGATCCCAAAACCACCGTCACAAGCTCTGAAAAAGTTGGTATTCTGGCAAAAGGCGTTTCAGATGGCAGCTGACAGCTCCTCCGTCGCGTTCAGTGGGCACCGCCCTCATCGCCTGATGTGGCTCGGCATTGGTATTCTTGCCATGCTGATTAGCGCTTTGTTGTCCTTGCGCCTTGGCGTGCGCCTCATTGGTTGGGCAGATATTGGGCGAGCGCTGTTTTCTTTTGATCCCGATACGGCAGATCACATCGTGCTATGGCAGATCCGTCTGCCCCGCATGGTTGGCGCGTTGCTCTGCGGCGGCTGCCTCGGGGTCGCTGGTGCATTGATGCAAGCCCTCACACGCAACCCACTCGCAGACCCCGGCCTGTTGGGCGTCAACGCAGGTGCAGCTCTTGGGGTTGTCATCTGCACGATTGCGCTCGGGCTAACTGACCCTGCCCAGTTTATCTGGGCCGCGCTCGCAGGGGCTGCAATTGCCGCAGCGCTGGTTTTTGCACTTGGTGGAAACGCCCCTTCTGGCACTGGGCGACTGATCCTCGCCGGAGCCGCCGTAAGCGCCCTTTTTTATGCGCTGATCCGTGGGTTACTTCTCGTCAGCCGTTCCTCGCTAGAGGTCTATCGAGTCTGGGTATTGGGCGGTTTTGACAACGTCACATTCTACATGGTGGCAACTCTGATGCCGTTTCTTATCGTGGGATTGGTCTTGGCATTTGCCGCCGGGTTCAGCCTCAACGCGCTACAACTTGGCGAAAGTACCGCACAAAGCCTCGGTGTGAGAGTCGGATTTTTGCAACTTCTGACCGGGGCCGCCATTGTTCTTCTGTGTGGAACGACGGTGGCGATGGCCGGTCCAATTGCCTTCATCGGCTTGATCGTACCGCATCTGGCCCGCGTCACTGCCCCGACCGATATGCGATGGCTATCAATTTACAGTGCAGTCTACGGCGCAACCCTGATGGCGCTTGCAGATCTGATTGCACGTTCTGGCATGTTCGGAAGCAACATGCAGGCCGGTGTGATGTCTGCGATCATCGGCGGCCCGGTCCTGATCTGGCTTGTGCGCAGTAAGGGAGTGCGCAAACTATGATCTACACAGTCCGGCTTGGCTCCCTGTCTGTACGCCTTGCAAGACGACACCTCCTCATCGGAATGGGGCTACTCTTAGCTCTACTGATTGCGGGAGGTATGGCCTTGCAACTGGGTCAGTTTGATCTGGGTGCAGGCGATCTCTGGACAGCCTATCGCGGTGAATTGGACAAGATCAGCCAGATGATCCTGCTGGATCACCGCCTGCCGCGTGTGCTCGTTGCGATTGGTGCGGGCGCGGCCTTTGGGGTGTCCGGTGCCATTTTTCAATCAATGCTGCGCAACCCGATGGCCTCACCAGATGTGATTGGTTTCAACGCTGGTGCAAGTTGCGCTGCGGTACTTGCGATCCTCGTATTTGGATCTGCACGTTTTGTATTGCCTTGGGCCCTAACGGGCGGGCTTTTGACGGCAGCACTGGTCTTGCTGCTTGCATGGGATCGAAACGGAAAATCTGGTATTGACCCCTACCGCCTCATCCTTGTGGGGATCGGGGCCAGCCTCACCCTAGGCGCGACGAGCGATTTGCTGATGTCGATGACCGACGAGCAGCGCGCAGCCGATATGGCACAATGGCTGACCGGTACGCTCAACGCTCGCAATCAGGCGGATGCAGCCTTGATTTGGGGCGGTCTGGCCGCGCTGACACCGGTTCTGATCTGGCTACAATTTCCATTGAACCGTCTGATTATGTCCGATGACTTCGTCCATGGTTTTGGCCTCCGACTGGCCGGTTTGCGTCTGCTCATCACCGGTGTTGGCGTTCTGCTTGCAGCCCTCGCCGTGAGCGTCGCAGGCCCTCTGCCCTTTGTAGCATTTGTGGCAGGCCCGGTTGCCCGAAGGGTGCTGAAAACCGGGGCGCCCGTCCTGTTTGCGGCGGCGCTGGTTGGCGCTTTGGTCACGCTAGGCGCGGACACCGCAGCGCGTATGCTTTCTGTCGTTCAACTGCCCGCAGGGGTCTTTACCGCCGTGATCGGCGCCCCCGTTTTGATGTGGCTGCTCGTCGCCCAATTTCGCAAAGGAGCCCTCTAGACCATGAGCGCAGAACCCCGCCTCGCAGCCTGTGAGCTGAGCGTCAAGTTTGACCGAACCACTGTACTGGATCACCTGTCAGTCGGCTTGCCCGATGGTCAAGTCACCGCAATTGTCGGCCCAAATGCCTGCGGAAAATCGACATTGCTGCGCAGCCTTGCCCGGCTACAAAAAGCAAGTTCCGGGCAAGTGATCCTGGACGGTCAAAGCATCGCAGCGCAAAACAGCAAATCCATCGCCCGCCGGCTGGCTATCCTGTCTCAGTCCCCCGTCGCGCCCGAAGGATTAACGGTGCGAGATCTGGTCCTGCGTGGGCGCACACCACATCAATCAGCTTGGCGACAATACTCTGTCGAGGATGCGGCCGCCGTTGCAGCAGCCATTTCTGCCACTGGCCTCAACGGGCTGGAAGAGCGCGTATTAGACACATTGTCCGGAGGCCAGCGCCAGCGCGCATGGATCGCCATGGCATTGGCCCAAGACACAGAGCTCCTGCTGCTTGATGAGCCTACAACCTACCTAGATCTGCCGCATCAGGTCGAGTTGCTTGAACTCGTACGCAAACTCAACCGTGAAACCGGTCGTACCATCGCTATGGTTTTACACGATATCAATCTTGCGGCCCGGTACTGTGATCACATCGTTGCCCTACGCGGGGGACAGATCCACAGCACCGGCACCCCGCAATCCGTCATTACTCAGAACATGATGCAGGATGTTTTTGGCCTGTCCTGCACGATTATCGCCGATCCAAATCACGGCACACCTCATATCATTCCAACCTGAAAAGGACGCTTTCATGTCCATACAAGAGCAGTTCCCATTCGCAGCGCATACTTTGCTGCCAAACATCTCATATCCGACCTTACGCAACGCGATCCAACATCGTGCAAAGGAATTCGACTTACCGCTGGCGCAAGACAGCGAAACCGAAATTCAACTCAAAACCGCCTATGGCACCTATCGCTTTTGGCAAGGGGATGAGGCTCCTATTGCAGAAATCGGGTCGAGCCGGTCTGACTGGCTGTATGTGCTGAAAGAAAGCCTGCAGGATATCGTGCACGAACTCTCGCCCGAAATTGCAAAGGCAATTCATTGGTCAGATGCTCAGGAAAGTGCTGGCAACCGCCCACCGAACTTTCAGTTTATAACGATCGAGGACGTGACAGCCCTGGCCGGTGGATTCTTGCGTGTCACCGCACTGGCGGAAGACCTGTCGCATTTCACCACAGACTCAATCCATTTCCGCCTCGCTCTGCCTAATCCCGAACGTCAGGAACCGCAATGGCCGTATTTGTCAGACAGTGGCCAAACCATCTGGCCCAAGGGGGAGGCCGCATTGCATCGGCCAGTTTATACCGTGCGCGACATGGATATATCCACGTCTCGGCTCACCTTTGATATCTTCATCCATGAAGGCGGACGCGCGACCGCATGGGCGCAGAACGTGACGCCCGGCACTCGCGTTGGACTGACCGGGCCAGGTGGTGGTGGCATTCCAGAGGTCGATCAGATCACGATGTATGCGGATGAAACCGGCTTTCCCGCCGTGGCGCGCATCCTTGAGGCACTGGAGCCAAACGCCAGTGGGCATGTGGTTTTGCAACAGACCTGCAGCGCCTCAGCCCATTATCCGATGCCAACCCACCCCGGTGTAAGCATCGAATATGTGCAAGAGTCAGATTCCGACCTTGGCGATCTGGCAATAGAAACGATGCGCAACAGACCCGATCAGATGATCTGGCTTGCAGCCGAAAAGGCAGCCGCGCAAAAATTGCGAGCCGCTTTTAAAACCGAGGGGCTGAATACCAAAGAGCATTATATCGCCGCATATTGGACCCGGCCTGCAATTTCCAATACGCAGGGTTAACTTGACAAAAATGCTATGCTAAATTAGGCGCCAATTCAGGAGGGCAATCCTCCACTAGCCATCTTCGGCAAGCACTATGATGCGCGCCGTGTAGCCAAGTCAGCCTGCCAGCGAGATGCCCCCTAAGAGCACCGTTGCGCCATGTATTGCTACACGGAGCCGAATATGAAAACCTCCCTACTTATCTCGACTTTTTTGCTGCTGCCGGGTTTTGCGCTCGCGCAGAATATCGCTCCAGAAGCAGAGACCCCGCAACCGCCTGTGCCGGAAGTCGGCACAGATATGGTTGCGCCACCAGCGCCCGAAACGCCAGAATTCACAACGGCACCGGAGACAAGCGCAGCTGGTGATGCGAGCACGAGCGCGCCTGATGACACTGCAACTTCTGCACCCGTAGCAGAGGCCGCCGTGGAAGATCCTACAGTGCAAGAACAGCCCATCCTCGAAGAGCCCGCAACCCCTGGCGACGTTCAATCAATGGCACGCGGCGCGTTCGAAGAAGCAAAGACATTCCTGCAAGATGGTGGCCCTTCCATTTGGGCCATCGCGGCACTGTCGGTTGTCACCCTTGCGCTGATCCTTTGGAAAATTTGGCGTCTTGCGCTCATTGGTGCATGGTCGAAGGGCAAAGCCCGTCAGGCAATTCTCGCCTATGAGGCAGGTGATGCGGATCGCGCGCTGGCGCTAGTTCATGGCCGTCGAGGCGTGCGCTCCAAAGTGGTGGCCGCAGCACTAGGCGCTCTCAAGTCGATGCCAGAGGCCCACGCACGCGAAGAAACAGCACGCGTCGCCAAACGCGAACTGGGCTCTGCGCGCAGCGGTCTAGGGGCGTTGGAACTGATCTCGACCATTGCGCCTCTGCTGGGTCTTCTCGGCACAGTGATGGGGATGATCGCAGCCTTTCAGGCGTTACAGGCCGCCGGGTCCAAGGCAGATCCGGCGATGCTCGCTGGCGGTATCTGGGAGGCTCTCTTGACCACCGCCGCCGGTATGGCCGTGGCGATCCCCGCCTCCGCCGCGCTGACGTGGTTCGAAGCCGTGATTGATCGTATCCGCCGTGATGTCGAGGATGGGGCAACGCGTCTTTTTGTCAGCGAACAGCCCAGCAAGATCCGCCTTGCGGCGGAGTGATCCGCAATGCTGTTAAACGACATGCCACAGCGGCCACGCCGCAAACCCAGCCTCACCCCGATGATCGATGTGGTGTTCTTGCTGCTTGTCTTTTTCATGCTGGCATCACGTTTTGGGATTGATGCTGCACTGACATTGCCGCTGGCTGCGGGCGGTGGCGAGTATACCGGGCCGCCCCGATTAATCGACGTCGCCCCAGCGCAGGTCTTTGTGAATGGACGTCTCGTTCCAGAAGAGGCGCTCGCACCTGCATTAGAGCTCCTGATGGAACACAAAAGCGACGTTTTGATCTTGCGCGGCAAAGATGGTGCAAACCTGCAGCGGATCGTGACCCTGACAGAAAGTCTGCGCAGCGCTGGATTCACCTCAGTGGTGCTGGTGGAGTAACCGCAGATGGATTTTACAGACGCCCCCCGCCGCCCTCGCGCGGAATCAATTGTGCCGATGATCAACGTAGTGTTCCTGCTGCTGATCTTCTTCCTCATGACGTCCCGTTTGGCACAACCTGACCCGTTCGAGGTCACCCCGCCAGAGGCGGCTTTGGACACTCCGCTCGAAGCCCAAGCCACGCTCTATGTGGATAAGAGTGGAAAGCTATCATTTGACGGCTTTGAAGGAGACGCCGCTCTGTCTCGGTTGGCAGATGTATCGTCGCAGGATGCCGTTTTACAATTGCGTGCGGATGCAGAACTAGAAGCCGCCGCCGCTGCAGGGCTGCTTGGTCAATTGTCGGCGGCAGGCTTTGCGCGTGTCGAACTGGTGGTGAGCCCAAGATGAAACATTGGATCGAAGGCAGCCTATTTTCTGGCCTCGCACTTGCTGTTCACGTGGCGATATTCGCCAGTTTCCCACAAGACGGCAGTGAGGCCGGTGGGGCTGGGGGCGAATATGTCGTCTCAATCGCCGGCGCTGCTCCGACGGTTCGGGAGATGGTGCAACAGTGGGAAAAACCGCCAGAAACGCCACAAGTTCAGCAAGAGGTTCTGGATGCACCAGAGATGGATACGCCTCCTCCCCCCGGACTTGCGCAACTGGATAACACCCCCGCCCCCCGCGCCGAAGTGCGACTGGCCATGGCTGAACCCCAAAAGGTAGATGCGCCTGAAATCGATACGGAAACAGCGCCGCCACCACCGGAACCCGAGCCAGAACCTGAACCCGAGCCTGAGCCGGAAGAAGCTCCTGAAACCGGACAAAAAGCGCAAAACAACAGCGCCGGGCGCACCGAACAACGCGCCGCTGGTTCGGGTGGCTCATCGCAGGCAGGAACCTCGACGAGCGCCAATACAACCCTTAACAAAGGGCAACAGGCAAAACTCGTCGCTGTTTGGGGCGCAAAAATTCGCTCGCGTATCGAGCGACGCAAACGCTACCCCTCAGGGGGGCGAGGCGACGGGTCGGTTGTTGTGCGACTGACGGTCAGCCGCGATGGGCAGCTGCTGAATTACGGTATCGCGCGGTCCTCAGGACAGGCTGCCTTTGACCAGGCGGCGCTCAGCGCAATCAAAAGCGCACGCAGGTTCCCCAAAGCGCCGAACAATTTGCCGGGAACTCAGTTCCCATTCTCCCTGAAGATCTCATTTAGCCGATAAGCTTTGGCAACAAACAGCGTGTCCGGTGTGGAACCACCCCCTCCGGGCGCGCTCTTTTTATGGCCTGCCTGTCTGCCGTTCTCATGACCCGGCTCGGAGATCAAACAGTGTTTCAATACGCCCATAGCCACGGGAACAATTTCCCACGTCATGCGTATTATTCACCATGTCGGACCTGTCTGCATGCGTGGCATTGAAGTTGCGCCGCCTGATCGATACCTGCGGGTCAAGTCAATGGAGCTTACCCATGAAGAAACAGATCGCCATCACCGCACTCACCCTCGCCACCGCATTCGGCACTGCCCATGCGGAAACCATCAATGTCGGCATGTCCGGCGGCTACTTTCCCTTCACCTTCGTCAAGCTGGATGAACTGCAAGGGTTTGAAGTTGATGTGATCAACGCAATCGCCGAAGAAACCGGCGATGAGGTGAATTTTGTCACCATGTCGTTCTCGGGCCTGATTGGCGCATTGGAATCCGGCCGCATCGACACTATCGCAAATCAGATCACCATCACGCCCGAACGCGAGCAGAAATTCGCGTTTTCTCAGCCGTATGTCTACGATGGCGCGCAGGTCGTGGTCAAACGCGGCAATGAGGACACCATCAAGAACACCTCTGATCTGAGCGGGAAATCCGTGGCCGTGAACCTTGGCTCCAATTTTGAGGAGCTGCTGAACACACTTCCGAACGCCTCTGAAATCGAGATCCGCACCTATGAAAGCAACATTGCACAAGATACCGCTCTGGGCCGTGTCGATGCCTTTGTGATGGATCGGGTGTCTTCGGCGCAGCTGATTTCCGAAAGCCCGTTGCCGCTCGCGCTCGCGGGGTCTCCTTTCAGCGAAATCCGCAACGCCCTGCCCTTCCGCACTGATGAAAACGGTATCGCGCTGCGTGACAAATTTGATGCCGCGCTGACCACGCTCAAAGAAGACGGCACCCTGTCGGAGATTTCGAACAAATGGTTCGGCACCGACATCACCGTGGCGGAGTAATCCTGTGCAAGGCCTGAATCTGGAATACATGTGGGATCTGGTTCCGATCCTGCTGGGCTATGTTCCCCTGACGCTGTTTATGGCGGTTGTCGGCATGGCCTGTGCGCTGGTGCTGGCATCCATCCTTGCAGTCGAGCGGGTCTTTCAGATTCCGGTTCTTGATGGTGTGGTACGGCTGTTTATCAGCTTCTTTCGCGGCACACCGCTGCTGGTTCAGCTGTTCTTGTTCTACTATGGCTTGCCACAGGTGCTATCATTCCTTGGCACCATCAACGGCGTGACCGCAACGATCATGGGGCTGACGCTGCATTTCTCGGCCTATATGGCCGAGAGCATTCGCGCAGCCATCCTCGGGGTTGATCGCAGCCAGTGGGAAGCCGCCCAAGCGGTTGGCATGACGCAAGGCCAGATGATGCGGCAGATCATCCTGCCACAGGCCGCCCGCGTCGCAGCTCCGACGCTGGTCAACTACTTCATCGACATGATCAAAGGCACGTCTCTGGCGTTTACGCTGGGCGTCACCGAACTGATGGGCGCGACGCAAAAAGAAGCTGCTGGCAGCTTTCTCTACTTCGAAGCCTTTCTGGTCGCCGCCGCGATCTACTGGGGCATTGTCGAGGCGCTCTCTTTTGGTCAGCGTCATCTGGAAACCTACCTGAACAAGGCGCACGCACGATGAGCGAGACCGCAGGCATCAGCATTTCCGGCCTCAGCAAATCTTTTGGCGAGACAACCGTTCTTCGCGATATCTCGCTTGAGATCGAACCGGGTGAGCGCGTGGTCATTATTGGCCCGTCTGGCACTGGGAAATCGACGCTGCTGCGCAGCCTGAACTTTCTCGACCAGCCGGACCGCGGATTGATCCGGGTTGGCGATTTGACGGTAGACGCCGCACAAGCAAGCCGAGCCGATATCCTCGCGTTGCGGCGGCGCACGTCCTTTGTGTTCCAAAACTATGCGCTCTTTGCCAATAAGACCGCACAACAAAACATCACGCAGGCTCTGATCACGGTTAAGGGCCTCTCTCGCCCGGAGGCCGATGCGCGCGCAGAGGCGATTTTGAAAGAAACCGGCCTGTTGGATAAGGCAAACGCCTACCCAGCTGCACTTTCAGGCGGGCAGCAGCAACGGGTTGGGATCGGTCGTGCGATGGCATTGGATGCCGATCTGATGTTGTTTGATGAGCCAACCTCTGCGCTCGATCCAGAATGGGTGGGAGAGGTGCTTGATCTGATGCGCCGGGTTGCTGAAAAGGGGCAAACCATGTTGATCGTCACGCACGAGATGCAATTCGCCCGCGAAATCGCGGATCGGATCATTTTCATGACTGGGGGTGACGTGGTCGAACAGGGCCCGCCAGACCAAATTCTCAACACCCCCCAAGACCCGCGCACGCGCGCATTTTTGCGCCGCGTCTTATAATTGCGCCTGCGAATGAACTGATCCGTAGCCGCGCGACCGAAAAGGCCCCGAGCACAGGATTGAACATTAGCCCGGCCCTGACGGGCTCGTGTGCCCACTACAGAGATACAGCCATTCGGCACAGCCTCACAGCCGAGCGCTCAAAGCTGCAACAAAGCGCTTTCTCGCGACTTTAGCGTCAGGCGTGCGGAGGGGCCGTAGTTTTGCCAATCTGACATGAGTTCCAGAACTTCGGCCCGTGTCTCGGCATCAAATGCTTCAAGCGTCTCGGCACCAGGGTGATAACTTTCGCTTTCCAGCCCGTTTCCACACACGATTTCATGGCGGTCAAAGAGCAGATGCACATATGAAACAAGTGCGCCATCTGCCTGAAAACGAATGGTATCACCATTGACGAGATGCTTTGCCTTAACCAGCACTTCAGATTGACCAAACTGCAAATCCGCCAGTTCAGACGTAACAAGAACGCGGTGATTGGGCGACAGCGCCACTTCTCCATGGTCCCCTAATGCACCGGAGGCAAAAACGACCGGTGCATTGTGCCCGGTTGCATAGCGCCGGCTGCGCCCGATCCAGCGTAGAGGCTGTAGCCCGTGGTCTCGGGTCACAATGTGCATACCGATGCTGAGATCTTCGACCGCGATCGGCCCCACCTCGGTATTGATCAATGTGCCTGCCACAAAGCAAGGTGGCGGCGTGACCTTGGTTTCCACTTGAACCAACCCGGTGTCACTGTGTCCTTGGTCGTCCTTGACCGTATAGGTGAAACTGCTGGTTTCATCATGAGGTGTGTCGTTGGTTATCGTGAGCGTACCATCCGCATTCAGCTTCACCACCTCACCGCTGCTCAGCGTCACCGAGTCCCCGGCGGAAACCGGTTTTCCTGCAATATGAGTGATGGTCAGTGTGCTGCCGTCGGGATGTTCGTCATTGCCCAGGATATCAATGGTTTCCGATCCATCTCCAGAAATCGAAATCACATCGTCAATGGCGACAAGTTCAGGCTCAAATGGGCCAGTCAACGTGTCGATATCGGACTTCCAGACCAGATCCCCCAATAAGCCCCCACCGGGAAGCCCAGTGAAGTCAATCGTCATCGTGGTGTAGAGGTCACCGACAGGTGCGTTGCCATTCAGGCCCGCAATACCAGAGTAGGTCGTGGTGATCTTGCCGCTCAAATCCTCATAGTCTGGGGAAAGTTGGAAAGGAAAACCCTCCTTCGACCCGGTTGTCGAGGGGTCATCTGGATTGCCGTCACTGGCGTAGGTGGTATCGAAAACAGAGTTTGCAGGCGCGAGATCAATTTGCAGCGACGTCAGGGTCTTGGTCGTGGACAATTCGTGCCAGTCATACCCGAAGAACATATCGATGTTGTCGCCGGTGGCTCCGCCGGCAGTGTAGGGGTCCAGCGCCTTCCAGGTAATGGTCTCAGTTGTTCCATCTGCATAGGTGGCAACAATCTGCGCCCCCTCAAGATCAACCCCGCGAGACGCCGTGTCCGCCCGAATGCCATGATCGCTTTGCCGGGGATCCTCGTCGAGCCGGATAATGTCGATTTCGGGCATGGCCTACGCCTCTTCGTAACAAACACACTCTGCCAATGGCAGAATTAGGTAAAGATATCGAAACACCCCGCGCACATGTGAGCCACCTCATAGGCGGCGCAGGAACGCGATATGGCTTCGATGTATCCCGGCACTTTCACCATGAGGGCAGCGACAACCGGCATTCATTGCATGTGTTACGTCTTGGGTAGGCAGTGTGATCTTATGATGGCAAAAACACATCATGTTTGCGGCACATACCATTCACGGAATGTGACATATTCAGAAAATGACACAGAACTTGGCGCGCATCCGTCTCATCCATCTTGTTGATGCGTCGCCTACGAACACGCCCCATATTTGTCCGTCGTCAGGGATTTTGGGACAATTGGCTGCGTGATCTAGGGTCAGGATGCATTGATTTCGGTCGCACTGCCTGATTCACAGCTCCGAAAATGGAGCTGTGACATGAGCGATCTTTTCTGGCTGACCGACGCGCAAATGGCGCGTCTGGAACCTTTCTTTCCGAAGTCGCACGGAAAGCCCCGGGTCGATGACAACCGCGTTCTGAGTGGGGTAATATTCATCAACCGCAATGGGTTAAGGTGACGCGCTGCCCCTGCAGCCTATGGCCCGCACAGTTGAAGGGGACCGTGGCCCCGGTGGGGCCGCATAAGCCCCGGAAACGCTTTACAGCCGCTGGAAGCATTGGAGCGAGAAAGGCATCTTCGCTCGAATGATGGTCGGGCTGGCTGCGAAACACGGCGAGGAGAAGACCGTGATGATCGAAGCAACATACCTCAAGGCACATCGAACGGCGACCAGTATGGTTGCCGAAAAAGGGGGACGTGGTCGCCTGATCGGTCGCACCAAGGGCGGTACGAACACCAAGCTGCACACCATCTGTGACAGCCAGGCTCGGCCGCTGAACCTGTTCGTCACCGCTGGGCAGGTCAGTGATTACATCGGCGCGCGAGCTCTGCTGGGCAGTCTGCCAAACGTAAAATGGCTGCTCGGAGACCGAGGCTACGACGCCGACTGGTTCAGAGAAGCCTTGCAAGACAAGGGCATACGCGCTTGCAATCCAGGCCGGAAGCAGCGGAAGACATCGGTCAAATATGACAAGCGCCGCTACAAACGGCGAAACCGTATCGAGATCATGTTCGGCAGGCTCAAGGATTGGAGGCGCGTGGCAATCCGCTATGACCGATGCCCCAAGGTGTTCCTCTCAGCCATCGCCCTAGCTTCTCTCGTAATTTATTGCTTATGAATCATGACCCTAGGGGTTGCGTATCAAACCTGTGAACTCAGTTTTCAAAATTGAATGACCGCAACACTGAGGCGGGGCTGATGGCCCCGCCGCTTCTGTTTTGTGGGCCAGTGGGATTTGGAAAAGCCAAACGCCCCTGGCCGTCAGGGAGAGGGTGCTACCCTCCCCCTCGGGCAATCCGATTAGACCGGGCCGTGTCCTCGGCTGCGCCTGCGGGCCGCACCTACCCGGTCGAATAGCATTGCCTCGCCCCCTCCCGCGTTCGCCACGTGGCAGATCAGCAGGAACAGGCGGCTTCGCCGACTGAACCTGCAAATCAGCCCTGATTTTCCGAATGGAAGGTCAGATCAACGCAACAAGCCACACGGCAAAAACAGTGGATTGGGTCAGTTTATGACGCCTAGGTCAATTTCGCCTGACGTTCAACAAATGTGTGGAACGTCGAACACCTATGACCCAATCAACGACCAAAACCTAAAGAAACTACAAGACCGCAGCTTTCAATTCTGACCCAAACGTCAAGCATTTCTGACCCAAAATCGACAGCGGCCATTCATGCAGAGCGGCGAAAGCTGACTGCAAGTTTGCCCGTGTCAGGCGGCAGCGGATGCAACGCCGGCAACAACAAGGTAGCGTCCGCCCTTTGCGATGGTCACGATAAGCACGAAGCGCCAAAGCGGTTCGCGCAGGAGACCTGCCGCCAGCGTCAGTGGATCTCCAATCACTGGCACCCAAGACCCGAGAAGACTCCAGCGCCCATATTTGCCGTACCAAGCCGCTGCCTGATCCAATCGCGCACGAGATACCGGGAACCAGCCGCGATCCGAGAAATGCATCAGATACCGCCCGGCCGCCCAGTTGAGGATAGAACCCAGGACATTTCCTGATGTTGCAACCGCCAGAAGCAGCCATACCGGGTGACTGCCGACAACCACCATCCCAGCGAGCACAGCCTCTGACTGTGCAGGCACGAGCGTTGCAGCCACCAAGGCCGCCGTAAACAGACCGGCGATGGACAGCATGTCAGGAGCGCATCGGCCAACTGCGGTGCAGATCGTCAATGATGACCTCATGCTTGTGCCCGGTTACCCCGTGATCCCGCAGATGCGGGTGGTCAAGCGGCAGATCGTCGTGCGTGTGCTCGATTTCCCCAGCCGTTCCGCTGGGCCACAGCAGCAGACAGACCATGATCCCAATTCCCGCCAGCGCGGCCAAGGTGACCAGCGCGGGGATGGCACCCAACTGTGTCATCAGCCAGCCGGACAGCGGATAGGTGACCAGCCAGCAGGCATGCGACAGCGCGAACTGTGCAGCAAACACTGCGGGCCTGTCCTCGGCATGCGCCGAACGCTTCAACAACCGCCCTGCGGGGGTCAGCACTGCGGAATAGCCGAAGCCCGCAATCAGCCAGGCGAGAAGCAGAGCTCCCCAGTGCAGATCCGAAGCGGCGATGCTTCCCGCGAGCCCAAGCAAGGAGAGAATCATGAGGAAGGCACCCGAGAGCATGACGGGGCGGTCGGGAAGCCGGTCCAGAAGCCTTGGTAGCAGCAGTGCCGCCGCCATGGAGCCTGTGCCGAATGCGAACATCGTCCAGGCTAGCGCGCTTTCCGGCAGGCCGAGCAGGCCGCGCACCAGAACGACCGAGTTGACCAGAACCATCGCCCCGGTTGCCGAGACCGCAAGGTTGAGCGCAAGTAGGCCGCGCAATCGCGGGGTTGCCAGGTAAATGCGCATTCCACGCGTTGTGCGGTCATAAATTCCCCGCGGTTCCGCGGCCTGAGGGCTCGGCAGTATCACTGAAACCACTAAAAGCGCTGAAGCAGCAAAGCCGGCCACAGTTCCTAGGAACAGCGTATTGT